>JAETRQ010000011.1 GCA_021770095.1 Eubacteriaceae bacterium
ATGACAGCGGAAGGGTTGAAATCGGTACATATTCCATCAAAGTAACATTCAAAGGGAATTACAGCGGAACCAAGACCTTTACATTCAAAATAATAGAAAAACCTGTAAACAAATGGATAAAGAGCGGCAACCGCTGGTGGTACAGGCACGCAGACGGAAGTTATACAAAGAATAACTGGGAAAAGATAAACGGCAAATGGTATCATTTTGACAGTGCAGGTTGGATGCAGACAGGCTGGCTTAAAGTAAGCGGAAAGTGGTATTACCTCAATGCAAACGGAGATATGGCAACAGGCTGGAAGAAAGTCAGCAACAAGTGGTATTATCTCAACAGCAGCGGTGCTATGCAGACCGGTTGGCTTAAATTAAGCGGCAAATGGTACTATCTCAACAGCAGTGGTGCAATGGTAACAGGCAGACAAAAAATCGGTGGCAAATGGTACAACTTTAACAGCAGTGGCGTCTGGATTCAATAAAATAACAAAAAAGACAAGGATTTTATTTCCTTGTCTTTTTTGATTGAGGTTATTTCTGCATTATTTAAAGACTTTTGCGTTGTTGTTTTTTATTGGCAAGCAGGGCAAGTATAATTAGAATTGGGAACAGGATAGAGAAAATTAATCCTTTTTTCAATTCTCCGCCGAATGCGTCTGAAATCCATCCGATTACAGTCGGACCTGTTGTGCATCCGATGTCACCTGCAACGGCAAGCAGTGCAAAAACAGTGGTAGATGCATTCGGCATGGCTTTTGTGGTAATACTGATAGTGCCCGGCCACAATGCAGATACTGAAAGTCCGCACATTGCACATCCTATTAATGAAACAACAGCATTTGGTGACAGGCATGCAATCAAGTATGATAGTATGCACAAAACGGATGATAAAAACAAATAATTTTCTATTTTAAATTTTGAACTGAGTTTGCTGAATATAATTCTGCCTGTTCCCATCAAAACCGCAAATGCCATAGGACCTGCAAGATCACCGATTGTTTTGGATACATTGAGTCCTGTTTCGGCAAAAGCGGATGCCCATTGGCTCATTGCAAGTTCTGCCGCACCTGAACATACCATAAGCACAATGGCAATAAGGAAGAATTTTTGTTTGAATATTGTTGAAATTTTTTGATTTTTACTTTCTTCTTTTGGTTCGATAATCGGCACAAAGATAAAGAAAATACCATTGAGCAGTGAATAAACTGCCCATGCAAGTGCAAGATAACGCCAGTTATCTCTGCCTGCAAATGCAAAATATAATGTAGAAATCAAAATGGTTCCAACTGTTCCCCAACAGTAGAAAGAGTGAAGAAGACTCATATATCCTGCTTTGTTATCTGTCGGACAGGATTCCACAACAGGGGACACCAAAACTTCAAGCAGTCCGCTGCCGATTGAATAAATGGTTATAGGTATCAGCAGTGCCAAAAAAGAATTGTTCATTACATACGGCAAAATTGCAAGCAATGCAAACCCGATACTTGAACTGATGTGTGCAATAACAAGGCATTTTTTATAACCGATTTTATCAGCAAATTTTGCACTTGCAAGGTCAATAACAATTTGTGTGAAGAATGTTATTGTAATAAGTGTTGTTAACTGACCCATGGATATATTGAATTCATTTTCCCATCCTACAAAAAGCAGCGGTGCAAAGTTGCAGACAATTGCCTGAACGGTATAGCCAATGAAACAGGCAAGTATAGTATGCTTAAAATTGAATTTTTTCATAATAATATATTTCCTTATAAGTATCTCATACATTATTATAAATAATATCAAAATAAATATTTTTGTCAACATAAACTTGTTGCATAAAATGAATGTTTTACGGCAATAATGCTTGTGAGGTGTTATTTATGGCAACAAAAGACAAACCAAATAATAAAAATCTGAGAGCACTGTTTTCTGTTATCTGCCTTTGTATTATTGCATTAGGACTTATTGTTTATTTTTCAACCCAAAGCACGTCGAATACACAGGTTAATGAGGCAACAACTGTGAAGCAGACGCAAACTACGGAAGTACAAAAACGTGTGACAATCAAAGAAACCACGACGGCTGAAACTTCTGCTGCAAATGAGCAGACATCATCAGAAAATACAACCGCAAAAGTCACCACGACTGAAAAAGCTACTATGCAGCAAAATGATACGAATGTTCCGTACAAATCATTTTACAAATATCCTTGTGAAGAGACTGTTATAATCGGTTACAGCGAAGAACTTGTTAAAAATGATACGATGAACGATTATCGTGCACATACTGCGGTGGACTTCAAATGTGAAAAAGGAGCAAAAGTTGTTGCAATCAACGACGGACTTGTTCTTTCGGTTAAAACGGATAGTCTGCTTGGTAAAGTGGTTGAAGTGGATCATGGCGGAAAACTGGTTGCTTGCTACTGCGGATTGGATACAATCAATGTGGCAGAAGGTGATTATATAACCATTGGGCAGGCACTCGGCACATTGGGCTCAGTTCCGTTTGAAGCAGAGGGGGACAGCCATCTTCACTTCGAAACAAGACTTGACGGTAAGCCGGTTAATCCGCTTGATGTAATGGGTAAAAGTGAATAAATGAAAAGCACACAGGTTTAAAGCTGAGGTTCGGTATCGAAGTGTTGCTTAAAATCATTATCTTTTCAGCTATAATTGCGTTAAAAAATACCATAAGGCGTCAGCCTTATGGTATTTTTATGCCTTATTCTAACTAAAAATCTAACAATTTTAAGTGCTTCGCAGTTTTGTAGAATAATGTTCAATCACTATATCAATTTTTTGATTATTTTCATCAATATATTCAATTTCAGCATTCTCAGTATATTCAGCAGGAAGGTAGTACAGATAGAAACTGTAATTCTTCCCATCAATGGTTGCCGTCTGTGCTATTAATTGTGCTTCAACACCGTCGAAAGATAAAGTCCTGCAACTGATAGGTACAGTGCCGACAAAGCATCCGTATTGGTCGCCGTTATTAAAAACTTCCGTAACATCAGAAATGTGGCTGTCTGCTTTATCAATTTCAGCCATTGCATCATTATAATATGTATATGCAGTTTCGGTTTGATATTGATTGTTGAACCATCCGTCAGTTGTATTTACAATAGTAATGCTGTAATAGTCACTGTTCTCTTCGCTGCCGATACTTGTGATGATTTTTCCGGTATCATTATCAAAACGGATTTCATCGGATTCAAATAATATTTTTTCATCTGAAAAATCATTCTGAATATAATCTTCATAAGATACAGGGGAAACATTTGCAATGATAACCCAAACGATAATTATAACAATTACTGAACCTATGATATATAAAAATTTTTTCATATGACTATCCTGCTACAGCACCGACCATGGCAAATACAAAGATGAAATAAAAGATAATCAAAATAATTCTCAAAACAGTCGGAAGGATGATTCCGATTAAATTGAGTTTTCTTGTTTTCTCTTTCTGCATTTCAATCTCAGGAATATAGGTATTAAATGTTTGGATACTGTTGAGTTTGCTGATGCCGACTATACCAAGGCATATACCGACAAGTGCAGAACAAATCAGACCGAGCACAATAGCGAGGATGCCCATTGTTCTGGCATCTTCAATTTTTGATTGGATGGAACTCATCGCTGCAGGATTAATATTATTTGTATATTGCTGCTGTGAATATCCTGACTGATAAGTCTGTTGGGTATTATTATTCATATTGAATGGCTGCTGGGTATAGGGTTTGTTAACTTCATGTCCGCAAGCTTGACAATAATATGATTTATCGTCAAGCAGTGCACCGCATTTGCTGCAAAACATAGTATCACTCTTTTCATTAAATATATAAATATTTTACCAAACAAATGGTAACTAGTCAATATAGTATTATTTATGCATAAAGTTACCAAATTAATTTTATTTTGCTTAAATCGGGGCAGATTATAGTGTTTTGATGCTATAATCTGCCTTTTTCGCGCCATTAGTGTAAGGACTTTTATGAAAGGATGTGAATTACATATGTCACGAAAAAAGAAAGTTACTCAAAATGAAGTGATTGAAGGTTTAAGGCACTTAGCCTTTGGAGATATACAGGATGCAGTTACACTTCTTTTTGAAACGGATGAAAATATACTGAACGCACTGCCAAAACTTGATTTGTTCAATATAAGCGAGATTAAAACAGGCAAAGGCGGAGGTATGGAAATCAAATTTTTTGACAGGATCAAGGCAATGGAAAAACTCAGAGATTTTATAAATGATGCTGAAGGCAAAACCGCAGTGTCGTTTTATGATGCACTGGAAAAGAGTGCAAGCAGTCTCAAAAATAACGGAGAGAACGGATATGACTAAGTTTGTTCCGTTTTCTGCAAAACAACTTTCGGTTCTGACCTGGTGGTGTAAAAACAGCAGTCACCACAGCAAAAACGGAATTATCTGTGACGGCGCGGTCAGAAGCGGGAAAACATTGTGTATGAGTTTATCTTTTGTCTGCTGGGCGTTTTACAATTTCAGCAATACATCTTTTGCTGTGTGCGGAAAGACAATTGCTTCACTGAGACGGAATGTAATAACACCGCTGCTTCCTGTACTCAAAGATTTGGGATTTGTTTGTGACTTTAAAATCAGCAGAAATTATCTGGAAATCAAAAAGGACAAAACAGTCAATCGTTTTTTCCTTTTCGGCGGCAAAGATGAATCCTCTGCGTCATTGATTCAGGGAATGACTCTCGGCGGAGTTATGTTTGATGAAGCGGCACTTATGCCGCGTTCTTTTGTTGAACAGGCTCTTGCAAGATGCTCACTTGAGAATTCCAAATATTTTTTCAACTGTAATCCGGAACATCCTTATCACTGGTTTTATATTGAGTGGATACAAAAATGTGCAGAGAAAAATATCCTTTATCTTCATTTTACAATGGAGGATAATCCCGCTCTGTCACAGTCAGTGAAAAACAGATATAAAAGTCTTTACTCAGGTGCATTTTATGAGCGCTTTGTACAGGGCAGATGGGTTACGGCTGACGGATTGGTTTATCCGATGTTTGCACACAAACGGCATATAAAAAAATATGACGGCAAGTTCAGTCAGTACTATTTGTCCTGTGATTACGGAACGGTCAATCCATTTTCTCTTGGTTTATGGGGAAAGGGGAAAGACGGCTGGTATAGAATAGATGAATATTATCATTCAAGCCGTGATAAAGGTGTTCAGTTAACAGATGAGGAATATTATAACGCCCTGGAAAAGTTGGCACAGGGAAAAAATATTCAGGCATTAATCATTGACCCGTCTGCAGCATCCTTTATTCAGACCGTAAAGAGACATGGGAAATACAGGGTAATCAAGGCAGACAATGACGTGTCAAAAGGAATTAACAGAGTTTGTCAGGCTTTGAAGAACGACGAGATATTCATTTATCCAAACTGCGCTGATATTATCCGTGAATTTTCAATTTACCGCTGGGATAACAGTATCAGAAAAGATGCACCGAAAAAAGAAAATGACCATGCAATGGATGATATGAGATATTTTGTGTCAACCGTTCTGAATAAGAACGAAAAGAATAATCCGTTTGTGTCCATTGCGATAGAAAGGAATTGAGGCTTTGGGCTTATTTAATTCAAGAAAAAAGAAAGGCAATACTGTATCTGCATCAGCGGTACAAACTTCATCAAGTGCAAAGCATCCTTATTATCAGTTATCATCATATATGCCTATGAATAATCAGTCAAAGGTGTATGCCCATCTCAGGAGTGCGGTGCCGATTATTGATGCTGCAATTAATAAGATTGTCAGGCTGACCGAGGGGTTTCATTTTGAAACAGGGAATGAAAGCACAGACAAAATGATGAATGATTATTTTGAAAATATAAATGTCGGTGGTAATCAGAAGGGATTGTCTGCATTTATATCAAATTATCTGAATCAGCTGCTGACTTTTGGTACGGCAATTGGTGAAATTGTTATGAGTGAAAGCGGGATATATGCACTGTATAACAGTGAACTTGCTGAAATTGAACTGAAGAGGGCTGATAACGGAATTGATATTGAGTATTTTATTTCAGGTGAAAGGATAGGAAATCCGTCGCTGATATTATATTCGGTGTTAAATCCAAAACCGCGTGATTTGTGTGGTACAAGTATTCTGGAAGGATTGCCGTTTATAAGTGATATATTGATGAAGATATACAACACAATCGGCAACAACTGGGAACATGCGGGGAATGTGAGATATTCGGTTGTCTGCAAACCGTGTGATGAGGATACGGCTGATGATGCCCAGAACAGAGCACAGACAGTTGCACAGGCATGGAAAGACGCAATGGATAGTTCAGCAGTCAAAGATTTTGTTGCAGTGGGGGATGTCAGTGTTTCTGTTATCGGGGCAGATAACGTTTGTCTTAACAGTGAAATTCCTGTTAAACAATTGCTTGAGCAGATTGTTGCAAAAATGGGAATTCCTCCGTTTATGCTCGGGCTGAGTTGGTCATCGACAGAAAGGATGAGTACACAGCAATCAGATATACTTACTACCGAACTTGAAAGTTACAGAAGAATTCTGACTCCCGTAATATCAAAAATCGGAAATTTGTATCTTGCTTTAAAAGGATACGATACGGGTGTTTGTGTGGTATGGGATGATATTACACTGCAGGATGAATGTGACAGTGCAAAAGCGCGGCTTTATACGGCTCAGGCAGAAAAAATAGAAAAGGAGAATGAACTTGACGCAAGGATATATTGAAAAAAGTTTTCAGCCAAACGAGGTTGATTTGCAGAAAATAAATCAATACACAAGAACGGCCTTTTCTGCTGACAGACTTTATGTTTTCAGTGTGGTGCTGTGTGATAACGATATTGACAGGGATTATGAAAAATTTTCTGTTTCGGCACTCAATGAATTAAAAGAAAAGTTTGTCGGCAAAACAGGGATATTTGATCATTCAATGAAAGCACAGGACCAAAAGGCGAGAATATTTGATACTTGGGTGGAACATATTGAATCAAGGAAAACTGCTGACGGTGAGGATTATTATTGTTTGAAAGCAAAAGCATATATGCTTAGAAATGAAGAAAACCAATTGCTTATTTCTGAGATTGATGCAGGGATAAAAAAGGAAGTTTCTGTATCATGTCAGGCACGCAAAAGCATTTGTTCCATTTGCAGCAATGATAAGCGCAGCGGATACTGTGAACACTTTAACGGAAAAGAATATAACGGCAAAACTGCTTTTTCTGTTTTATCAGACATCAGTGATGCTTATGAGTTCAGTTTCGTTGCAGTTCCTGCGCAAAGAAATGCAGGTGTTACAAAATCATTTGATTTGACAAAAGAGGATAAAAACAAAATGACAGAAATTATTGAAACATTAAAAAATTGCGACGGCAATATAACACTTACAAAGTCGCAGGCAATGCATATCGCTGACAAGATGCAGTCCCTTGATGAGGATGCAAAACTCGGAAGAGAGTATAAAAAGAAGCTGACTGAAGAAGTCGTTTCTCTCTGTGCCATTGCAATGCCGGATATGGATTTAAAAGTCTTTTCAGGTGTAACGCAGGTTATGACGACCAAGGAACTTATGGCGTTCAAAGATAGTTTTAAAAAAATGAATTTTTCAGCTGAACCCACATTGCAGCTTGCATCGGGTAAAGCAGAAAAACACCAAAACAATCAATTCAAATTATGATAATTAAATTTAGGAGGATGAATTATGGCATTTGATAATATTAAATTAGAAAAAGGACTTTATTCAACAGGAAAAACTTTTACACAGGCACTTGAGGAAATTGACCCGTCAGAAAATTACAGAGGCACTTCACTTGAAGGTCTTGATGCATACGAAAGACAGCTTAAAAGATTTGATATTAAGGTTTCGGGTTCGAATTCAGACCCGGTATCAAAATTCTTTGCTACAACAGATTCAGCAGCACTTTTCCCCGAATATGTTTCAAGAGCAGTAAAACTCGGCATTACAGATTCAAACAAGGTGGATTCAATTGTTGCAACGACTACAGAAATTGACAGTATGGACTACCGTTCCATTTCTACATCAAACAATGTTGACGATTTTAATTTGGCAAATGTTAATGAAGGTGCTGCATTGCCTGAACTCAATCTCAAACTAAAAAATAAACTTACAAAGTTGCAGAAACACGGCAAAATGCTTGTTGCATCATATGAGGCTATCAAGTTTCAAAAACTTGATTTGTTTACTATCACACTCAAACAAATTGGTGAACATATTGCGAACAGTGAGTTCAATCAGGCTGTAAAATCAATTTTGGATAACAATGGTTCACTTATTTTTACGTCAAGTGCAAACCAATATACATATGACGATTTGGTTGAGGCGTGGACAGAGTTCTTCCCTCACAATATGACAACATTTATTACCGGCCGTATGGCTGTCAAAAATCTTCTTACCATTCCTGAATTTATTGATGCGGCAGCAGGTATGAATTTCCATTCAACAGGTAATATTGGTACTCCGTTTGGTGCAGAAGTTTATCTGACCGATGAGATTACGAATAATGATATTGTTGTTATGGATAAGAATTATGCAATTGAAAAAGTACAGGCAGGCGGTGTAATAACCGAATTTGACAAACTGATTGACCGCCAGCTGGAAAGAGCAACGATTTCAACCATTACAGGATTTTCGCCGATTTATGACGATGCGGCAATGATTATTCAGTCAGCTAATTAAGAAGGCAGTGTGAATTCCTATGACAGATTTTGATTTGGTAAAGGAAGAAGTTATTAAAATTTCATCTCTCAGTGAAAATCAGATAGATAAGTATGACAATTTTATTTTGAGTTGTGTGTCTTGTATAGAACCGTTGCTTAAGGATAAAGAAAATGAAAATGATGCCCGTATTGTCCATTTTTGTGCTGTTAAAGTTTATTATCAAATCATGCTGACGGAACAGAACAATGACGGGATAACATCATTTCAGGCAGGAGATGTTTCTTATACTGTGGACGCATCTGCTGCTGACAAAGTGAAGGTTTTGCTTGATATTGCAAGAGATGATTGCAAAGACTTGCTGCAAAACAGCGGTTTTGCATTTAAGGCGGTGTGATATGAATAAAGCACACTTAATAAAAAAAGAACTGGAAAGGTCAGGCAGTTATCTGATACTTAAAGACGGAGATTGGCAGTCCGTTCCGTTTCGTGCATGTTTAACCCATTTATGGAGAAGAAAGACATATGCTTTTGAGGCAAAATTCACTGAAATAGGAAGATCTTTTCATGAGTATTATTTGTATGTCGGACCGTATGACCATAATATAAAATCATTGTCAGATAATGCACTTGTTGTTATAGACGGAGAAGATTATGAATTCAAGTATACAGATGAAGTTCGGTATGCGGGAGAAGTAATTTATTATACAGGTGTACTCAGGAAAATAAAAGGTGATGAGAATTATGAAAATGGATGATATTACGCTGAATATTAAAAAATTAATTAAAAGTGATGCATTTTTTGAAAATATAAATGTTATAAGTGCGTTTCCGGATAAAATGAAAAGTACACGCCTTAAACAGCCTGTTATTGCAATCGGTATTGATAATATTGAAATGGCTTCAGATCGCATTGATGAAAGCAGCAGGAGAGGGGACATTTGCGTTTTTGCAGATGTCTTTCTCCCCACACAATTTGATATTGGTATGATGGAAAAAATATTCTCAAAACTGTGCACCTGCTTTGATTCTTTCAATATTCTTTCAATAAAAACAGGCAGGAGCAGATTTGACAGTTATGCACAGGCGTATGTACTGGATACTGTATTTACATTTAATGACAATATCGAATTTGGGAGTGAAAACGATGAATAATGATTTTGAAACGACAGAACAGATGAGTGAAATTATCAGGCTTGATCAAAAAAGATATGATAAGACCGCAGGGGATGCGTAAAATGAAAATGAAATTCGGTACTTTTGAATTCCCTGTTAATCCGAAAAACCTGAAAGTTTCATCATCAACCAATTGCAGAGAAAAAGCAATTTTCGGCAAAAATACAGTGGTTGAAAATGTGTCGGTTAATCCGACTGTTATCAGCGGAAAAGGGGAATTGGCAGATAAAAACGGAGAAGGTACCTGCTCGTATCTGATGCATATTCTCAAAACAAAAAAATCATATTGGCTGTTTGCACCGGATATGGTGCCGATTAAAGCATATCTGACGGATTTTGCTTATGAACAGAGCAGTTTGAGGAATTCATATTTGTATACATTCAAATTTGTTGAGGATTGCACGGATAAGTCCGAGATAATTAAAATACCTTATACAATTGCCCGAAACGGTGAAAATGCTTTTGACATTGCATACCGCTGCGGCGTCAGCGTTGATGATATTATGATGAAAAATGATATTGCAACACCGTTTGATATTCGTGAAGAGGACAAGGTGATGCTTGAATGATTATAAAAGTGATTACAATTTTGGGTGAAGAAATACAACTGAATCATATTTTTGAATTCTGTTTTACACAAACAGTAGGTGTTGCGTGTGATTCTCTTTCCGTATACTTCAAAAATGAATTTCCGATTGATGAAATTGCTTTTGTTAAAGCATATGAAAAAGACAGAATCATTTTTAACGGTTTTTGTGACAATCAGAGGACGACTGAAAATCAAGATGGGTTTGAAATGTTTATTTATGCCCGCTCTTCTGCCTGCCTTTTGGTTGACAATGAGGCACAGCCATTTACATATAATTGCCCGAGTGCAAATCAACTGTATTTTAATTATGCAAAAGATTTTGGCTTTGAATCTGCATTGCCTGAAATATATAGCAATGATAAATATGAGGTGTTAAAAGGAACGACTTGTTACGGTGCAATTCATCAGTTTGTTTATCTCAAAAGCGGAAAATATGTTTATGTTACACCTGACAATAAACTCAGTGTATATGAAAAAAGCAGCAATATAAGAGACTTTCATAAATATAATATCATCTCATTTTCATCAGTTGTAAACAGGAGTGAACCAATATCGCAGATAAATTTCAAGCGTTCTGTCGGAGAAAGCGGTTACCGCCTTCATACAAAATCACAAATCAGCGATGAAATCGGTATAAAGCGGAATCAATATGTAAATTTATCTGCACTTGCGCAATGGCAAAGGGAATATGTTATCTTGCAGAAATTGAAATCTTCTTATGAAGATTATAAAGTGTTGGAAATACTGGTTGCAGGATATGTAGATGAGGAGTTATTCAGGTCATTTGATTTTGTTCACCGCGGAGTAAGGTATGATGATTATGTTCTTATGGAAAAGAAGTATACTTTTGATGAAAGAGGAGAGAGAACAAAACTTGTGATGAAAAAATCAGTTGAAGTAAAGGAGATTACGTATGTGGATTAGCAAACAAACAGTGAAATCAACTGAATTGCCGTTAATCCAGACAGGTAAGGTTACGATGTCAGGTCAAAACGGAGTGGAAGCCGTATCGACCAGTCCGCAGAGAAATATAGAGATGTATTCACCGTATGGTTATTACTATTCAATGCCGACAGGGAATAATATGCTGATTGCAAGGTGTGACGGTAATTCGGTTTCAATGGGCGTTCTGATGGAAGATGAAAGCCTGAAAACTGGAGAGATTAAGATTGTCTCACAGTCAGGCGGGTATATTTATCTGAAAAATGACGGCA
Source organism: Eubacteriaceae bacterium (assembly GCA_021770095.1). Lineage (GTDB taxonomy): Bacteria > Bacillota > Clostridia > Oscillospirales > Acutalibacteraceae > Eubacterium_R. Next base: position 11,650 of record JAETRQ010000011.1, read on the forward strand.
GTGTTGTAATCAACGGATTGATTATTGACAGCAAAGGAGCAGTGAGAAATGGCAGTAAAGAATGAATTTATTGAGTCGATTCTTTGTGACTGTGTAACAGAATTGAATTGTCCTCTGGGTGCATTTTATCCTGACAAGAATTACGGCAGTAAAATAAAGAATTCAATTATGCTCAATAACGAAAAACTTCTTGCCTATGCAAGACAGGCTGTTGCCATGGTTGACGGAGTATATATCAAATCAGTTGAAACAAACACAAAAAATGCTTTGTTTGAAATTATGATTAATGATGAAAAAAGGCAGGTGTGTATTAAGATATGAATAAAACCTATGATGATATTTTAATTGAAATGAAAAAAGAATATTTTGAAGTCAGCGGACAGGTGCTTGATGATTCATCCAATGTATTTAAACGCCTTCAGGCAGTGGCGAGTGAACTTTTTGCCCTTTCAACATATGGGGATTACATATTTAAACAAGCATTTGTTCAAACGGCAACAGGTCAATACCTTGACAGACACGGTCAGATAAGAGGATGTACACGAAAAACGCCTTCAGAATCAACAGGTATACTCGAATTCACGGTTGCCGAACCTGTTGCAGATGATATTATTATTCCTAAGGGGACGGTGTGTTCTGTAAACGGTAAGCCTTTTTTGCAGTATGCAACAGACGGTGAAGCAGTTATAAAGGCCGGTTCGCTCAGTGTTTCCGTCAGTGCCACGTCACTCGGATATGGCGAAAAATATAATGTTTTGCCCAATGAAATAACAGTTATGGTTAATGCGCCTGTCGGGATAAGCAGTGTGACAAATACGAATGCATTTATCAGCGGATGCGATGAAGAAAGTGATTTGGCATACCGAAACAGGATTATATGCGTTTATTCTTCTGCGCCGAATGGTGTTGGAACCAAAGCCATTGAAAATGTTGTTATGGGATATGATTGTGTTAAGGACTGCCATGTTTCATACTCGGGTGAACACGAGGGAATTGAGATTGTTGCAATTGCCAAGACAGGCTCATTTTCAAAAGAACAGGAAAAAATGATTGTTGAATCTATTGCACTGCGTGAACTCTTGGGTGTGGATATTATATTCAGTCAGGCGATGCCGCAAAACTATTCTATTGTTGCAGAGATAAAAGTACGGGGCGGTTTTGATAAAAAAGAGGTTGAGGCTGAAGTTAAAGATAAAATCAAAACGATCTCGTCTGCACTTCGTATCGGTGAAGAATTGCAGCTGAACAGAATTTCAAAACAACTGATGAATATGGATGCATTGAGTGAATATAACCTTTATTCAAAAGAAGCATATGCAGAGGTTATTGTGTGTGACAGTAACAAGTATCTTCATCTCAATGATTTGGTGGTGAACTGTTTTGAAGAATAGTTATATCAGGTTGTCACAATTGTGGAATCATTTGAGTTTGCCACCTGAAGATAATCTGCCGGACAAAGCAGAAATAATGGCATATTGCAAAGGCATTAAAATAGTAAGGGAATTTTTTGATGAAATTTTTTTGCAGGCTTTTGTTGAAACTTCAAGCGGTGCAGCACTGTCATATTATTGTCAAATGCTGGGGATTGACGGCAATCTTGCACCTGATGAAAAGAAGAGACTGATTAAAGCGAAACTTAACCGTAAATTCGGTGATTATGAAAGTTCGGAGTTTGAAAAGGTTGTTTCGGATATTGATCCGGATTTGTCTGTGGTCATTAATGATTTTGTTGGATTTACTACTATTTACGGCACCTGCAGGGGTAAGTACGATATATTTCCGCGGTTGACAGATGCGATTGATAATTATATTCCGCCGTGTTCCGATATTTCTTTTTCAGGGGATGGTTTTGATTTTGATTATTGGGACAATACGCCGTATTTGTTTGAAAATTTTGATAATTTAAAATTATCGTTCGATTTTATTGAAACACTAAATTAAAGGAGAAATTATGAGCAGTACAAATAAAACTACGCATTTGAAGCTGAACAGCTGGATTGGTTCAGACAAACCGAAAAGGGTGGATTTTAATTATGATAACGAAGTGATTGATAAAACAATCCATGACCATATTACGGATACGGTTGTTCATATTAATGACAGTGAAAGAGATAAATGGAATAATTATATGTATGTCGGAATGTATTTTGGTACAGGGGATTCTTCAAGAGTTATTAAAACAGATTGCCCGTTCGATGTGAATATGGGTATTGTGTTTGCGGTCAATAAACCTATATCGGTGATGGATTTTTCTGAAAACCATAAAACAAATTATTGTGCCTTTTTGGGGACGTATGGAGAAAGTTCAGGTGTGAAACTTCTTGATGATTTAAGGTCTTTCAGAGTGAATCAGAATTATGCAATACTCGGCAGAGAATATATAAATCTGAATGAAATCGGTGTTTCTTACATATATATGATGTTCAGATAACGTAGTACAGCGGAGAATTCGGCTTTGCCCGATCTCCGCTTTTTCGTTTGTTATGGGTGATTTTATTCTTTACATTAATGTATAATTATAATATAATATGAACATTGGACAGTACATCCGTCAGATTCATGCTTTGATTAAGCAATAAATAGCAGATTTAACAGGAGAGGAATGTTAAAATGATTGTTGCAGTTGATGTGGGTAATATGAATATTATTATCGGCTTTTTTGATGGAGAGAATCTTGTCAACAAATGCCGTCTTTCTACTGCAGTTAATGATTCTGCAGAGGAATATGCAATCAAATTCAATAGTATATTTGAAATATGCAAAATTAATACCGCTGATATTGACGGCAGTGTACTCTCTTCTGTTGTACCTCCGCTCAACAGAACGATATCGAAAGCACTTATGCTTATTACAGGAAAGATGCCAATTGTTGTCGGTCCCGGTGTGAAAACAGGGCTCAATATCAAAATCAATAATCCTGCAGAACTTGGTGCTGATATGGTTGTCGGCGCAGTAGCCGGTATCGCAAAGTATCCCTGTCCGCAGATTATCTTTGATTTAGGTACAGCAACAACAGCATCAGTCATTGATAAAAACGGATGTTTTGTCGGCTGTGCGATTTTATGCGGTGTAAAAACAGCACTCAATGCCCTTGCATCTTCAACAGCACAACTTCCTCAGATTGAGATTGCAGCCCCTGAAAATGCAATCGGTACGAATACGATTGATTCCATGCGAAGCGGTACCGTTTTCGGCACGGCGGCGATGATTGATGGGTTAATAAAGAGATTTGAATCCGAACTCGGTGAAAAGGCAACCGTAATTGTTACAGGCGGACTTGGAAGAGTTATTGCTGATAATTGCGAGAGTGATATTATTGTTGACAGACATTTGCTCATTGATGGGCTTCGTATTATATATGAAAAGAATAATTGATGAAAGGTTATATTAATTATGGCAGTATTTCGCGGTTTTAAGGCATTCCGACCATCACAGGACAAGCAGAGTTTAATCCCTGCACTCCCTTATGATGTTATGAACAGTGATGAAGCGAGAGAAATGGTAAAAGGCAATCCGTATTCTTTCCTTCATGTGGATAAGGCAGAGATTGATTTGCCTGTTGATACAAATTTATATGCAGATTGTGTATATGAAAAAGCAAAAGAAAATTTAGATAATCTAAAAAATACAGGCGCATTGGTTCAGGATAGCAAACCGTGTTTCTATATTTATCGTCAGATTATGAACGCAAGAGTGCAGACGGGTATTGTCGGCTGTGCTTCAATTGATGATTATTTAAATGATGTTATTAAAAAGCACGAACATACTTTGGCAAAAAAAGAACTTGACCGTATTCGCCATGTTGATACCTGCAATGCCAATACAGGACCCATTTTCCTTACTTACAGGAAGAATGACAGCATCAGTGATATTGTTAACAACTGGATTGACAGTCATGATTGTACATATGATTTTGTTGCAGACGGAGTGTCACAGACAGTTTGGATTGTTGATGATGAGAGCATTGTAAACAGGATTTCATCTTTATTTGCAACAGTTCCTGCAATGTATATTGCCGATGGTCATCACAGATGTGCATCGGCAGTCAAAGTCGGTCAGAAAAGAAGAGAAGAATATCCTGCTTTTACGGGTGAAGAAGAATTCAATTTCTTTCTTGCAGTGGCGTTTGCGGATGAAGATTTAGAAATAATGGATTATAACCGTGTAGTTAAAGACTTGAACGGTTATGACAAAGAGGCTTTTATCAGCAGAATTGAAAATGAATTTGCAGTCACAAAGCGTGATGCCCAGTTCAAACCTGACAGAAAGCATACTTTTGGAATGTTTCTTGACGGACAGTGGTATTGTCTTGAAGCAAAAAAAGATATAATTGATGAATCAAATCCTGTTGAAAGACTGGATGTATCCATCCTTCAGAATTATCTCCTTGCACCTGTGCTGAACATTATTGACCCTAAGAATGATGACAGAATCGATTTCATTGGCGGTATACGCGGACTGGATGAACTTGAAAGACGTGCCAATACAGATATGCAGCTTGCTTTTGCTATGTATCCGACCACAGTGGATGACCTGATGGCGATAGCGGATGAAGGGCTGATTATGCCGCCGAAATCAACTTGGTTTGAGCCGAAACTACTTTCCGGCTTGTTTATTCACAGTTTAGATTAATGCAAAAACTTGAATTTTGTATAAGCGTGTGTTAGAATACTCAGTATATTTTATTTAGGAGGTTTGGCAGTGAAAGAGGAAAACAGAAAATATGCTCAAGAGGCATATGACCTTACCAGTTATGCAGCCAAAGAAATAGGCTCAAGACTTCCGGGGTCGGATGGTGAAAAAAAGTATGCCGATTATATGGGTAATAAACTTCGTGAAATCGGTATTGAACCAAAGCAGGAGGAGTTTGCAGTTTCTCCGAGATCGTCAATCGGTGGATTGTCATATGCAGGATGGTCAGGTGTCATCCTCAGTGTTCTTGCTTTTTTTGCTCTTAAAATTTCATCCTTATGGTTTGGAATGGCAGGTCTTGCAGTTGTTACCATTATTTGGCTTGTTTTCAGCTGCTTTTTCTACAAAACTTGGTTTGATATGTTCTTCCCGCAGGAAATTTCACAAAACACTTACGGAGAACTTGTACCCGAGGACGGTAAGTATGATTACACAATAATTCTTTCAGGTCATACGGATACCAGTTGGTGCTGGCGCCATTCGGAACATGCTTATAAATATAAGGACAAACCAATTATTGGTATGCTTGCTACATATGGCAAAGTCGGCTTTGGTGCCATTTGCTTTTTCTTTATTGCAATTGTTTCTGTATTTATGACGGTTGTATATACAGGTGTGTATACGGGTGCAGAATGGGCAAATGCCTTGCTTTATACAGAAAGCTTTAATAAATTCTTGATTGCAATGCACTTTTTGCCTATTATAACAGCAATTGGTTCTTTCTTTGTTGTTATGTGGGGTGATCCTAACCCAAGAAATGCATCACGCGGTGCTATGGATAATGCAACAGGCTGTGCACTCAGTTATGAAGTAATCAAATATTTCAAAGAAAATCCTGATAAAATGCCTAAGAACTGCCGAATTGTTGACTGCAATATCGGTGCAGAGGAAGCAGGACTCAGAGGTTCCATGTTCTTTGCTCAGGAGCATAAGAATGATGATCTGACTCAGAATGCATGGAATATTAACATCGATTCAGTAGCAGATGAGGGATATTTTGAAGTCGTTATCAAAGATGATTGGCAAGGTGTCAGATTTGATACGGATATGGAAAAAATGTTTAAAGATACATTTAAAGAACTTGGTATTGAAAGCAAAACAAACGGCTGTATACATAATCCTGTCGGCGGATGTGATTCAACTCCTATGACAAGGGCGGGTATTAAATCCGTTACATTTGCTGCCCAGAATCCTGTTCTTACATATTATTATCATACATGGAGAGATATGCCTGAGCGTTTCAGCGTTGATACAGTTGGTGACGGTTTTGACGTTATACTCAATGTAATTGATAAAATTTCAAAATTCCAAGAAGAAAACGGTTATAACGGACCGCAGAAAAAATAAAAAATATATTTAATTATTTTACAGAGAAGGTACTTCGCCTGCGATGCCTTCTCTGCTTTTTTATTTGTTGAAATTATATATTTTGTATGATATTATATAAATATAATATTAAAGACAGGAGAAAGTTTATGAAAATTGCTAAAGAGTATTCCGAAAATATTGATATTCAGAGAAATACTGAATATGCAGTAAAAGGAATTACAAAGATTTGTAAAAAAATCGGTCCGAGAAAGCCGGGTTCACCTGAAGAACTCCGTGCCCAGCAGTGGATGGAAAGGGACATGAAAAACTATTGTGATAAGACTGAAATTGAGTCTTTCACATTGCACAGACAAGGTTTTATGGGATTTATTCCGTTCACGGTTGCCTGCGGTGTAGCTTCAGTTTTTGTTAACTGGTTTGCATCCCCTATTGCAGCACTGGTGCTTTGTGTGCTTGCTTTCATTCCTCTTGTTTTTGAGTTCCTTATGTATAAACAATTTGATGATTTCCTTTTCCCGAAACAGACTTCACACAATATGATTGCAACAAGAAGTCCAAAGGGTGAAGTTAAGCAGAGAATTATCCTTGTCGGTCATTCAGACAGCCAGTTTGAATGGACTCTTAACTATCTTATGGGTGGTCTTCAGGCAAAACTTTTTGTTGAAATTCCTGCTGTTGTAGGACTTATTGTTCAGACAGTGTATGCAGTTGTATGCCTCATTGTCGGTAAAGGTCAGCTTGCTGCGATGGATATTGAAAAAGCAAAATGGTTTTTCATCCTTTTCTTTGTTGTATCTTGTGTGTTCATTCCTTTTGAGATTGCGTTCCTTTTCTTCCAGAGTTGGACTAAGTCTGTACCCGGTGCATCAGATAACCTTTCAGGTTGTTATGCAGGTATGGCAGCAATCAAGGCATTGGATGAAGCAGGTATTGAATTTGAAAATACTGAGGTTACAATGATTTGCTCAGGTTCTGAAGAAGCAGGTCTTCGTGGTGCAAAGGCTTATGCAAAAGCACACGAAAAGGAACTTAAAGACCTTCCCACTGCTGTTATCGCTATTGATACATTCCGTGACCTTGAAGATATGGCGGTTTATGACCGCGATCTTTCAGGCACACTTCAGCATGATTACGGTGTAAAACATCTTGTTAAGAATGCTGCTGCAAATTGTGGCTTTGACCTTAAATTTGAATCCATTTATATTGGCGGAAGTGATGCTGCTGCATTTACCCAGCGCGGTATCAAAGCAACAGGATTTGCTGCTATGAATCCTGATCCTCCAAGATATTATCATACTCGTCTTGACACACCTGAAAACCTCAGACCTGAGGCAATTTCAGCAGGTATTGAAATCCTTTGCGAGACACTTTGCATGTATGATAAAGAGGGACTTCCTACAAAATAATTTATTTCATTATTTTTAAAAAATGTATAAATCACCTGTAATTACTAAAAATAATTGCAGGTGATTTTTTATGATGTTTTTAAAAGCGTTCGTGGTTGGCGGTCTGATTTGTGTTATCGGTCAGCTGCTTATTGATTTAACAAAACTTACTCCTGCTAAAATTCTTGTGTTATTTGTTTGTGCCGGTGTGCTTTTGGGTGGTCTGGGTTTATATCAGCCGATTATTGATTTTGCCGGGGCAGGTGCTACTGTTCCGCTTACAGGCTTTGGTGCGGCTTTGGCAAAAGGGGTAAAAGAAGCCATTCAGAGAGACGGGTTTATTGGTATAATTACAGGCGGTTTTCAGGCTTGTGCGGCAGGTGTAACCGTAGCAATGCTGAGCGGATTGGTGGTCGCAATGATTTGCAAACCAAAAGATAAGTAGCCTTTTGTCGAATAAATACTCTTGATAACTATTTTGCCATATGTTATAATTGTTAAAAATAGGAATTATAATCGTTTATGGAGGTAATTCAAATGGCTATGACATATGAATCAGTGGTTCAAACTGCAAGAAAAAAGTTTTTAGATACAGATGTTTCTTCTGTGCAGGGTACAATTGCTTTTCAGATTAATCTTATCGGTAAGGTTGAAGGCATTTTCTATATCGAAATAAAAGACGGCAGAGTTAATGTTGAACCATATGAGTATTATGACAGAAATGCGATTCTCACTATGAATGCAACAAACTTTATCAAACTTATTAACGGTAAACTTGATCCTGTTGTGGCATTTACTACCGGCAAACTTAAGGTTGACGGCGATATTAATGCAGCTCTTGAACTTATAAAGTTCATCAAATAATTTAACGGATAAAGATATTTAAAGGATAGTGAGTTCACTGTCCTTTATTTTGATTTTATACATATAGGGGGATATTATTATGTTTAATCAGGTTGAATTTACAGATGTAAAAAATAATGTTGTGGATTTGTTGAAAAATCGTTGGGGTCTGGTTACTGCAGGTGATGAAAATTCCTTTAACACGATGACTGTTTCATGGGGCGCAATCGGCGAATTGTGGGGAAAAGATATGGCAACTGTCTATATCCGTCCTCAGAGATATACTGAAGAGTTTCTGAACTCTAACGAATATTTTACGCTCAGTTTTTATCCGGAAGATATGAAAAAGAGCATTCACGGCATTTGCGGCTCAAAGAGCGGAAGAGAGGTTGACAAGGTGAAAGAAACCGGCCTCGTTCCTTGTTTTGATGAAAATGCACCGTATTTTGAACAGGCAGAAATTGTTCTTGTTTGCAGAAAAGTTGCCAAGGCAAACTTTGAGCCATCTCAGTTTATTGACAGTGAAATGATTGAAAAATGGTATGAAGCAAAAGATTATCATTACATTTATTATGGCGAAATTGAAAAAGTCTTGATTTCTGAATGATAGTATAGTATAATAAACTGACGAAAAGGTAGGGGTGTGCCCTTATTTCATAATGTAGCGTATGGGCCCTGTGCGACAGAGTGCTACGAACCTTGTCAGGCGGGGAACCGAGCAGCAATAAGTGGATTATTCTGTGCGCCGCAGACAAGTCTGTGCGTTACATTATGAAATAAGCAACTTCTGCCTTTTGTTTATATTGATTTTATGGCAATGAATGGGGGATAATTATGTATCAGGCCTTATACCGAAAATATCGTCCGAAGAATTTTTCTGATGTCTATGGTCAGGATCATGTTATCTCTACGTTGAAAAATGAAATCAGTGAAAACCGAATTTCACACGCATATCTTTTTACGGGTTCGCGCGGTACAGGTAAAACAACTTGTGCAAAAATACTGGCAAAGGCTGTTAACTGTGAACATCCGGTTCATTCCGAACCCTGTAATGAATGTGAAGTTTGCCGCGGACTTGACAGCGGTACTATTTATGATGTTGTTGAAATTGATGCGGCATCAAACAACGGTGTTGATAATATCCGTGATCTTCGTGAAGAGGCAAACTATACCCCTTCACGCGGTAAGTACAGAGTTTATATTATTGACGAAGTTCATATGCTCTCAACAGGGGCGTTCAATGCATTGCTCAAAACGCTTGAAGAACCGCCGGCTCATGTTATTTTTATTCTTGCAACAACTGAAGTTCACAAACTCCCTTCAACTATTCTTTCCCGCTGTCAGCGGTTTGATTTCAAACGTATTCAGCCTGAGACTATGGCACTCAGACTGAAAGAAGTCGCAGGAATGGAGAACATAAGCCTGACGGATGACGCCGCAGTACTTATTGCAAGAATTGCTGATGGTGCTTTGCGTGACGGTTTATCCATACTTGACCAATGTGCAGGCAGACAAAAGGATGTTGATGCAAATCTCGTCGCTCAGGTAGCAGGCCTTGCAGGCAGGGAAGTGTTGCACAGATTTGCCGGCTGCATAAGTTCAGATGACAGTGCAATGGCAATGGAACTTATTGCCGAACTTTATCAGAACAGTTATGATATGGAACGCCTGTGTGTTGAAATGATTAATCATTTCAGAAATTTTCTTGTAATAAAAACTGTTAAAAACAGCAGAGAATTGATTGTCTGTACAGATGATGAATATAATTCCACTGTTGAAAGTTCAAAGTGGTTTACACTTGAAAAAATAATTTATGCCCTTGATTTGTTCCAAGATACATTGACCAAAATTAAATCAGGTGCAAATTCAAGAATAGAGATGGAAATGTCTTTCGTCAGACTTTGCCAGCCGAAACTGGATGCATCCTATGATGCTCTGCTTGACAGAATATCCAAGTTGGAGAGAGCAGTCAAAACAGGTGTTCAGGTTGTATCATCTGTGAGCGAAAAACAGATTCCCGTAGCGGAAAAATCTGTTTCCACACCAACAGAAACACCGCCGGCAGCTGAAGAACATCCGAATCTTAAAAGTGAAATGCAGAATGATTCTGCTGATACGGATGCGGTTCCGGTTTATCATGAACAACCGCCGGTTCAGCCGTCTGTTCAACCTGTTCAGAGTGAACCAATTGCAATGGGAAGAAGTGAATTTGATCAGTGGCCTGAATTCCTTGACATCATCCACAAAACGGACATTGCTTTATTTGGTGTGCTCAGTGGTGCAGGTGCTCATCTTGACAGCGGCAGATTTGTTATAGACAGTACAAATCCTACCATTAAAGAATTCATTAAAATACCAACCCATCTCAAAGCAATCAAACAGGCTGTATTTGAATTAACAGGTCAGAATTATAAACTTGCTGTAAGCAAACAGAATGCACAAACAAATCAAAAACGTGATCTGCTTGAGGATTTAATCAATCAGGCGCAAAATAATATAGAAATTAATTTTGAATAAAATATAGGAGAATCATTATGAAAGCAAGACTTCCAAAGGGAATGGGCGGCGGACCGCAGAATATGCAGAATATGCTCCGTCAGGCTCAGAAAATGCAGGAAAATATTGAAGCTAAAAAGGCTGAACTTGAAGAAAAAGAATATATTGTAACTTCAGGCGGCGGTATGGTTGAGATTACGGTTAAAGGTAATCATGAAATCAAATCAATCGGTCTCAATCCTGAGGTTGTTGACCCTGATGATGTTGAAATGCTTGAAGATATGCTCGTTGCTGCATTTAACGAAGCGATGCGTCAGATTGATGAGGAATCTGAAAGAGAGTTGGAAAAAGTAACCGGCGGGCTCAATATTCCGGGTCTCTAAAATTTATTCATTTGTTTGAATAAAAAAACACAGACTGTATAGTTTTCTATAAAGGAAAATAATTGTTTTATAATTTTAAGAGGTAATTATGGCGTTTAATCTTGCTCCGCTTCAAAATTTAATAGACCAGTTTGAACGTATGCAGGGAATCGGTCATAAAACTGCTCAGCGCATGGCATTTTATGTTCTCGGTCTTTCCGATACGCAAGCAAGAGAATTTGCACAGGCAATTATTGATGCGCATACAAAGATAAAACAATGTAAGGTATGCTGCGACCTTGCAGATGGTGACCTGTGCCCGATTTGCAAGAGTGATGCAAGGGATAAAAGCGTCATCTGTGTTGTGGAGGACCCAAGGGATGTTGCCGCGATTGAGCGTACGCATGAGTATAAGGGTACATACCATGTTCTTCATGGTGCAATTTCACCTATGGATAATATCGGACCTGACCAGATAAGGATTAAAGAACTTGTAGCCAGGCTGAATGATGATACGGTTGAAGAAGTTATTATGGCTACCAATCCGACTGTTGAGGGTGAGGCAACTGCTATGTATATCAGCCGTCTGCTGAAACCTATGGGCATCACTGTAAGCAGGCTTGCATATGGTGTTCCTGTGGGAGCCGATCTTGAATATGCCGATGAGGTAACCCTTTCAAGGGCGCTTGAGGGCAGGAGTTTAATATAGCCAAACAAGAGCCGAACTCAATAGCCTAAAACAATCAGTTGTCCGCACCTAACGCCATTTTTTGACTTGATATACGCCAGTATATCTGCGTCAAAGAAATGACGCTATGCACAAAAAATTTATTGATTTAAACCTTATTTTGTTCGACTCTTGTTTGGCTAAGGTTAAAGGAGTGATAGACTTGAATAAAAATGAAAAGCAAGTAATTGCAAATAATAAAAAAGCCTATCATGACTATTTTGTTCTTGAGACTTATGAGGCAGGTATAGAACTCTTCGGTACAGAGATTAAATCTATCCGAAATGGTCGAGTTAATCTTAAGGATAGCTTCTGCAGTGTTGATGATGGTGAAATGTATGCAATCGGTATGCATATTTCTCCTTATGAGATGGGTAATCGTTTTAATCGGGATCCGATGCGTAAGAAACGTTTGCTTCTCCATAAAAAAGAGATTATGAAACTTTTTGGTCAGTCACAGCAGCAGGGACTTTCTATTATTCCGCTCAGCCTTTATATCTCTAAGGGCCGAGCAAAACTTGAAATAGGATTATGTAAAGGTAAAAAACTTTACGACAAACGTGCTGTTGAGGCAAAAAAGTCTGCTGCCAGAACGATTGAACGTGAATTTAAAGAAAGATATTGATAAATTCGATAATTAAAATTGAATATGGGGATGAAAGGATTTCGACAGGGTTGTTGAACCTTGGTCAGCGAGTAGTGGAGTTGCACCACTTTAAAAGTAACAACTTAAAATTAACTGACAAAAATAATTCAGTTGCTCTTGCTGCGTAATTAGCAGCTTGCGTTCTCCCGCAGATTGCCGCGCCTGCGGACAGAGCGTCGACTTAGCGGCGAACATGAATGATTGATTTTCTCGGCTTTCATCAGGTAATAGAGAATACCGTAACTTACAGGCTGTTTGCCGCCGGTAAGTGAAGGGAATTTTAAAAGACAAACTACACTCGTAGAACCCTTGGCAAGATGATTTTGGACGCGAGTTCGACTCTCGCCATCTCCACCAAAAGATAAAAATCCGAAACTCACCATTATCGGTGACACTTTCGGATTTTTACTGTTTTTGGTAAATTTATAGTTATTAATTAGCACATTTTTGACAAGGTGTCAGTCCTTGGCTTTTTGCACTCTCAATCGAAACTGCATAACTGTTTTTTCCGCCGCAGGAAGAACTGAAATGATACCTTTTTCCTGTTGGAGTTATGTATACAGTTCGGCTGTATTCTTGCACTTCTTGAACAGTTGTAGTTATTTTTGTAGTTGATTGTGTGGCTTTTTCTGTTGTGCTTGTAGTTGTTGTGGTTGTTGTTTCTTTTTCTTTAACAACAACCTTTATTTTTTCAGATGTAGTTGCTTTATCTTTTGTTTGGACATAAATATAGGTTTCTCCAACCCCTACGGCATCAATATTGAAGTATACATATTTATCATATTCTGTCCTGTCATATGTAAATGCTGCAATATCCGGATTTTCGGATATGAATTCAATAGCATTGACTGAAAATTCTCTGTTAGATGTTACTTTGAAATATGAATTTTCATTGTCGTTATTTTCATCGTTTAAAGTCAGTTCAATTGTGTCATCCAAAACAAATTCTAAATTTGAAATATTGGATGTTTTTGTTGTTTCCTGTGCTGCTGTATTTATAGTAGATTGAGTATTATTTTCTTTTTCGGTATTTCCGCTCTGTGCAAGACCCAATATAAAACATATTGCCAAAAATGCAGATACAGCGATTTTGATATGCTTATTCCAATTGGTCTTTGCCCACATAAGATATAGTCCGACAGGGAAGAAAAAGATAAGTAAAAGTATAGTCGCAATATTTTTAAACTTGTTCTGATTCATAAAAGTATCCCCTTTAAATTTTATTATTGTTTTTATTGGCTTTTAGTTGATTGTATATTGTTTTTAATAATTCTGAATTGCGCTGTTGGTTTGAAATGAACTGGGGATCATTATAGTTTGAGATGAAATAGTCATGTGATATTTTTGATGTTTTTCCATTTGTAAAAGTATCTATTGCAAAAATTGTTGCAAATACGATAAAAACGATTAAATAAAGAATTATTAAAACCAAATAAAATGCTTTATCTAAATTATCGGATATATCAAATTGAAACATTTTTATAAAACTCAGGACAACTAGTGCACCTGCAATCAAAAAGAACATTATTCCGGCACTGTCATTGGTTAAAAAATATGGTATTCTGTATATTTGTATATACCTGCCATTCCATTGAAAAAGATTTTTCCCTAATTGAGCATTAATCACTTCTTCAATTCCTGATAAATATCCTTTAAGAATAGCCTCTATTTTGTTGTTTTGGGCATTGTAGAAAAATACAATCAAAATGATTGCAGGAATTACAAATACTGAATAATTGAAAAAACTTTCGCTTTCAATTGTGCAAGTGAGAATTAGTGCTGCACCGGCAATTAAAGAACTTAAATTAAGTGTGTTAAAGTTGCGGTTGGTAGTATTGAATGCCATAGTGTTTAATTGTTCCCATAAGAAAGTATAGTGACTTATTTCAATTTGTTCTTCTTTTTCGGTAATATCTGTCATATTATGATCCCCTTTACTTTTTATATATTATAAATAAAATTTAAATAACGTTTTGTCAACAGAATTTACAAAAAGGTATAAAATAATGCAAAAAACGACACTTTTTGAAGAGAAACATAAAAAATAACCATAGGAATTATCCTATGGTTATTTCTGAATGGAATATATTGAATTGTTATACGGAATAGATTGGTGTGATTATCATGTTTGATTGGATATTCATATTGTCGGACAATGTTTCATTACCGATAGTGAAAGATGCAATATTGTAGAAAACATAATTTCTTGCATGGAGAGTATATGCATTATTGCTATTATCTTTTAGTGTTATTTTGTTTTCATTTATTGTCACATCATAAACACCGTTTTTAAGGTATATAACATCTGAAATTTTGCCGTCTTTATCCAGTACGGTTATCATGGATGTTGTATCACTTACTTCGTTTTTATCGGTTGAGATGTATGCAATATATTCAACATCTTTTTCAATCACTGCTGTTACACCGGCAGAGGTTGTATGAAGATTGTTTGTAATACCATTTTGCAAATCTTCCACGGTCCACTTTTCAATTGTGTTATTACTATAAGCATCGGAAGGCAGTTGCAGTTCAACGGTATCGCCGTAACGATATGCTTTTGTATAACTGCTGACAACCTTTGAATTATCATCATCCGTTATGTAATAGAACGATAAGTTATATTGTCTGAGTTCAAGCATTGATATTGCAGTTTGTAAATCAAAAACAATTGCGTCAACTTTTGCTTGTGTATCTGCCTCTGTAAGAGATGACTGTGCAGCAATATATACATCTCTGAGGTTCTGCAATGACTCTTCTGTATATTTATCGGTCATCTGCATTTCGCTTTGAGCAGTTATAACAATGGCATTATATGCGGATAAGTCAAGAGCATAATCGCAAATAATACATTTGTGTGTTGCAAGGTTGATTATGCAGTTTTCGGTTTCAATGTGATTGGAATCATTTGAACATACTCTGGAGTGTGTTCCGTCGGCGTTTGATTTCCATTCACCGTAATTATGCCCTGTTGCATCGGCAATTTTTTCGTTATAGACATAACCGCAAAGGCATGTGTGTTTGATATATCCGTCTTCCGTGCAGGTTGCAGGGATTGTCTCACTTGGATAAATAAATGTGTTAAAGGTATGCATACTTGTAGCACTGCTCTCTTTATAAACAGCGTTTTTTGTAACATCTTTTATTGTCGGCCATTTATAAATTGTATGCATGGACTGTGTTGTGAGCACTTTTGTATTATCGGGAATATCAATGTTTTCAACAGGGGTTCCTGATTTATAAGTCAGTTTTTTTGTTGTGCCGTCATTGAATATGAATGTTAATGTATAATATTCAACACCGGTGCCTGCACTGAATGCATCAATTGCGTCCGTAAGTTCTTTGACTGCTCCGTCAATTCTTACCTGAAGGATGGATGACTGATCTTCGTTTTCAATTGCCTGTACTTTTGCAACGGTTTGTTCAAGAGCATCAATAAATTCTTGATTATAACTGCTGTAGTCCGGATCGTTTTTAATTCCGTCGATTACATTGAGTGCATCGTAATAGCTGCTCCAGTCAGTGCTGTCGTATACTCTCAAATCAACAATTTCTTCATTGCAGACAGAACAGAAATATGGAGTGTATCCATTGCCGTTTTCATCTGCGTTAACATGTTCACCGCAATAAACACTGTCATAATTATGACCTGTTGCTTTCAGTATTTCCTGTGATTCAATATGACCGCATATTTTGCAGCATAACCTGTTATATCCGTCCTGTGTACAGGTTGGTTCCTTGGATTCCGTAACAAGGGTATGTCCTGTTGCCGGTGTCGGTACAGTCCATGCATAGCCGCAGGAACAGTAATTCGTATTATATCCGTCCTGTGTGCAGGTCGGTTTTACGGATACAACTGTTCTGTTGACTAAATGTTGATTTTGGTTATATGTTGCTGTGTAAGTATTATTTTCGGATGAAAGAGCTGCATTTGAAGACCAACCGTTAAAGGTATAGTGATAATTCTCATTAGGTGTTTTTGTTGGAGTAACGCCTGTATAAACAGGGATTTTACCTGCATAATCACTCCCAGTTTCAAGTACAGTTCCATCATCATTGACAAATGCGTAATTGATTTTGTTTGTATTTATCGTTATTTGTTTTCCCGGAGTTGAAATATGGCTTTTGCTGTCGTTATATTGTGCATAAAGATAAAATGATGTATTGTTCGGTAAGTCATTTGCCTTTTGTGTAATATTTATTGTATTGCCAGAAAGTGAAATACTGCTGTATGTCGCACTTAAAGTATATGATGTAGGAGGACTGTACCATTTAACTCCGTATTGATCGTAAATTTTACATTCATTCGGATATGAATTCACAGCTGGTGAACCGATTTGCGGTGCCTGGATTGTCATATTGCCGGAGTTTGTAAATGCGATTGTGTTTGCATATGGATAAATTGAGGCATCGGTATAGTATGATTCCACTTTCGTTGCCGAAGCACTGACAAAGTCGTTTTTACAGCACAAGGTCATATTGTCAGACGGTTTTGCGCTTACATAAAGTCTTTGGTTGATTGCCAGTTGATCAGAGCCTTTATCCCAACTGCAATAAAAAACCAATTTGGTCGGGAATCCGTTAATATATCCTGAGAAGTCGTAGTTTCCTGTGCTGCACACAAATTGGTATCCGTCAGTTGCTTCTCCGTTTTCAAAAATCAAGATAGAACGTTCAGTCCCCGTGCCATTGTTTTCTTTGTAATATAATCGCAGAGAAACGCCGTTCCAACCGGATGGTACATTATCGGTTGTATTGAAATTGATTCTGTAATAATATTGACCTGATTCTGAATCGGGCTGGTCTTTTGCAACAAGGTCGTTGCACTGATAAACTCTTCTTGCCAGATTTTCGTTAACGCCGTCAAAAACAACTATACCATAGCATTTATTGTTTTTCATCTCATAACCTGTGAAATTGGCGTTCATTTCAGACGCATGTTGAAGCGGGTTAGGTATCAACTGACCATGTGTTGTTGAAAGAAAGTTGATGAACCATTTTCCTGCCGGTTTCGTTTTGTCAAGCATTGGTTTAACGGCATTATTCCATTTTGCCGAAATGCCCATGTTGTATCTGTCTTGTGCCTCAAGATTCTTACCCGGCTGGTCAACGCTGCCTCCGTCAGATCCCTGATCTCCCCATGACAGATTTAAACCGTAACTGAGTTCGCTGATTCTTTTTGCAAAAACAATTTTGCCCCTTGTACTTCCGAGGGCAGGAGTGTTGGAATTTCCCGTATAAAAATAGTTTGAATTGAAAAGAACCTTGTTGTTCAGCAGGGAAACGAGCTGGGGAATATTGCTTCCGTCATCTTCTTTTACGCTCATAATAATGGTTTCCGAAGGATTATTTTTTAAAAAATCAAAACAAGTATTAAAAACAGTATCTAAAGCCAAAACACCGCTGCCATTATCATTCAGACAGTCCACTGTGCTGTGTACAACCTTAATTCCGCCTGTAACATTTGCGTCATATTCTAATCTCATATCAAGATAGCGTACACCGTAGGCGAGCTGCTGTGCAATGGTGGAATTCTGACATCTGGCAATGCTTTCAACCGAAGAAACTCTATTTGAACCGGAATCGTGAGTACCGGGTATACTGATATCACTAAGCAGTGTATCATCTTTGATAGAACGCATCCAGTTTGATCCGCTGATACCGTCGTTTAAAAGTGCACTTGTGCAAAATGCAGATGCAGGAATAACAGATGTAATCATAATTATCACTGCTGTCAATATTGCTGTTAATTTTGCTGATGTTTTTGCTTTATAATTTCCCATTTTGTCACCCTCATATAAAAAGGACTAATACCATTATCTATAATATTATAAATAATATATTTTTTTATTTCAATTGACATTGTAACCAAAATCTGTCTATTAAATTTAGCAATATAGTCAATTGAAAATAATATTAATAAGTCTTATAATATTTTTAAATAAAATGGTTTAATGTTGCTTTCAAACGGCAAATGGAGTTAAGGAGAATAACGATGTTAGTTAGAACAGTCAAAAAAACGCTTTCTTTACTGTTGTCTTTGCTGATGATACTCAGCAGTTTTTTTGTATGCGATTTTTCTGCAATGGCAAAGACATCTATTGAAACGGTTACTGCAAAATTTGATTTTGCAAATAGTTTCAATGATGGTGCTCCGCCGATAACGAATACTGTCGGGTCAGGAAATGTTAGTTTTATTCAGTACAGAAACAGCGGATATGAATCTTACAGCGGCAGCAGTGTATATCATGACAGAAACAGCGGTACATATTCCAAATTCTATTCTGAACCGATTTCCGGCTGCTTTGAAGAAGACGGTATTGTATTTATTGATGATTTAAGTAATTACATTCAAGATAATAGGGATTTTGAGATATCCTGGAGATATTGTCATTATAACAAAGGATTTGATGATAATAACAGCGGATATTTTTCTTTAGGAACTGCATTTAATCCTGCAAACAAAGGTGCCTCCGGTTATAACCTCAGTGAAAATGACGTTTTGTCCGTAAATTATTCAGGTCAAATCAGGCAGGCAAATAATGTATTAAATGACGCTTTTCCGCGTCCGTTGGCAGGAATAAAAAATTGTTCCATATATTACAGTGCTGAAAATCAAACTTTTAAAATCACGATTGACGATGTTACACGAACAGTCAGTACATCATATCGTCCAAGTCAGATTAATTATTTCGGTATCGGTTCCTCAACCCGTACTTCTTACGGAAAATTTATCATTAAGAATATTACGATTAAGGTGATTGAGCAGAGACTGAGCGATGACGAGTGTAAACAACTTGTTGGTGATGCTATGGCTGCTTATGAGGCAAAAATATCAACAGGGACTGTATATAAAAATATGAGTGCAGCATACCGTGCATATGTGAATTGTCAGAAAGCATATGATGCATATGTTTACGGAGGTGCTACATCTGTCAACCTCAATTCATATGTGACAGAGCTGAATAATGCTGTTGCAAATTTGACTCCGTGGACTGCGCCGAAAGGAAATGCCGTTCCGATCTTTTCAACGGATGATACATCCAATTCGGATAATGCTGCGAATTGCCTGTGGGCAGAAACGAACGATGATCCTCTCGCCTACAGTGCAACCAATCAAAATGTGGACAGCAATTTTTATTATCATACATCTGTTTATATGTATGACGGAGATGTCAGAATTCCGTTTATGGTGGGAATGTACAGGCACAGTTGGTGGTGGTCTCCTCGTTATCCGAGAGTATGGTATGCTCAACTGACAGGAAGCAGCGGAGGTTTATCTGTCAGAAACAGCAGTTACAGAGGCGGCGAAGGCAACAGGAATTTCAAAGATATTTTGAATATGGATTACTATATCAGTTCATCTCAGACACTTGGGAATTCGATAATCCTGTCAACTGATCCTATACGTTATATGGCGAATTATTTTACTGTCAGTGATTCTTCGTTTGGCAATTCCGACTATTATATTAAGGCTTATCCTACGAGTTTTAAAATGGGATATGGCGACAGGGATGCTGCATCGCAGCATGAACAGTATGATGTAACACTTGGCGGCAATAAGGTATTCTATATAATTAATTACAAATCCTTAGCAGACAAAATGGACTCAAATAAGAGTTATTTGAGAAATATATCAAAATATAAAGAAGGCGGACTTGAAAAATTAATGGCAGCATATGATGTTGCAACAGCAGTGAATCCTACTTCTTATGATTATTCAACAAACACCGAAACACAGGTGTCATCTTGTGCGAATGTAATCAGCAATGCTGTTAATCAATTTAACAACGTTGGAGCGATTAATCAGGATTCAACTTATTATGCTGCATTGAGAACAAAACTTGAGGAAGCAAAATCTTTTGGCGATACAAATCCGATAATCACAAACGGTCAAACCCAGACCACAAGATATACCTCCAACAGTTGGAATGCATATACAAGTGCTGTATCAACTGCAAAAGCGGCAATGGCAAATGTTATTACTTCAAGCGGTTACAGTTCTTCTTATGCCTCTGTATCCATCAGTAATATTGCCAATGGAATCACAAATGCTGTTTCTAATCTGAAATATAACTATATTGTTGATTATGTAAATAATGCAGGGGAATCCATGGGCTGTATTGTTGGGGCGGAAAATACGGAAATTCAGACTGATTTAGTGAAGAATACAGATATAACGCCCGGAACGCAGGAACATCATTCTCACAGCATTTACAGTTGGCCGAAGAAAGTACTCAGCAGAGCTGAATATGCGAACACGGAAGTTGTTACGATTAATGAAACAGTGACAGAAAAAGAGTGTAATCTGCAGGAAGTAAGAACCGTATCTGACGGCGATTGTACTTCACCTTCAGTCAAGGTGTTTGCTTGTACTGTCTGTGACGGAGAATATGAGATTACGGGTGAATCATTGGGTCATACCTATGAAAGTACGGTTGTTGCACCAACTTGTACAGAGCGTGGATATACCCATTATGTTTGCACAAGATGCGGCGATTCATATGATGATAATTATACGGATATGATTGAGCATTCTTATGTGTCTACAGTCATTGCTCCGACTTGTACAGAAAAAGGATATACAGCCAATAAATGTGTCAACTGCGGTTATGAAGTGGTCTATGAAGATTCATATGTTGACGCACTGGGTCATCAGTACACGCATGAAACTGTGTCTGAGCCAAACTGTATCTTTGCAGGAGCAGAAGAGTATACCTGCCATGTCTGCGGTGATACATATATTACGGAATTACCGATTGACAGTAATGTTCATGCCGAATTGGTTTATTCCAGAACAGTTGCACCGACAGCGACAGAACAGGGTTATGATATTTATTATTGTTCTAATCTTTGCGGTTATTGGGAAAAGAAAAATATTACCTCTCCAATCGGCGGAGATTCAAATTTAGCGGACTATATTGAATCATATAATGCAGCAGTTGCCAGTGTGGTAACAGATTTTGCCGCATATACGCAATCTTCCGTTGATGAATACCAACAGATAATTTCACAGGCACAATCAGACGGTGAAGCAGCAATCAGCAATGCTTCAATATCTGATATTGAACTTGCAACAAAAACTTTGATAGAAGCATCTGCTGTACTCAGAATAAAAACGCTTGATGTTAAAATTTATATCAATTGCAGTGACGGGGAAATAAGGGAAATTGTCTATTCTGCCGAAGGTATTGATTATGGTGAAACACTCAGCCTTGATGTCAGTGATGAACTCAATCAAAGCAAGGTTGAAAAGTGGACTGTTGAACAGAATGGTGTAACAAAAAAGGTTGCCATGTCATCCTCAATTTATGATATGGTTGTTACAGATGATGCAATAGTCAATGTATATTTAACAGATGAAGAGCCTGACAGCACGGGATATTCCAAAGTTACTCTGTTGAATCATGATAATAAAGTTATAGGAACATCCTATGTCCGTGACGGTTATGTTATTGACTTGGCTGATGAAACCCAGTTTGGTGTTACTGCACCTAAAGTTCCGTTCTATCAGTTTGCCGGATGGCGTGTTGTTGATGGTGATATGACCGTTCACGGCGATACGGTTATACAAGCAACATACATTGTTATTTGATGAAGGGGGTAGTTGAAATGAATTTAAAAAAGAAAATTGCCCTTTTGCTTTCAATTGTTTTGGTTATAACATCTGTTTTTTGTGTTTGTTTTCATGTTTTTGCAAACGATGAGATTCATTTTACGTTTGATGAAAATACAAAGACGTTGACGCTGACCGGTTCAGGCAGAATGGATGATTATTCACAGGATACTTTTAATCAGGTTGAATGGTCGGCTCATAAAAATAATATTGTCAATATTGTTATAGATGAGGGCATTACGCATATTGGAGATTACACTTTCTGCCGTGAAACTTCACTTGAAAATGTAACGCTGCCGTCTTCACTCAAATCTATCGGTGCAGCAGCTTTTGCAGGCAATGATAAACTTATGGATATAACTGTACCGGACAGCGTTAATGAAATCGGTGATTACGCTTTTGGTTACAATTATGATATGACGCTCAATAAGGATTTTGTTGCCTACTGTGCTTTTAACAGTACAGCACAGCAGTATTGCATAAAGAATTATATTGCATTTGATACTCCGTTTGCTGAAACAAAAAGTGATACGGCAGTCATACTTGGGAAAAATTGGCAGAGCATGTGGTCATTTGTGCCTCAGACAGACGGTATTCTGACTTTCTGGTCAACCGGAACATCGGATACTTTCGGCTTAATTTATGATGCGGATAATTATGTGTACAATTCATCATTTAATATTATGAAAAAATCTGCACTTGCATTTGATGATGATTCTTTTGATGACAACGTAAATTTCAAAGTTTCATATGCAGTTCAGGCCGGCCACAGATATTATCTTGCAGCCAAATACCGTTCTGAGATGGAGGACAAAGGTTCATTTGATGTTCATATCACATTTGAATGTACCAAGCATTTGTATGAGCAGACAATTATAACACAGCCGACATGTATCAATGACGGAGAAATAGAATATACCTGTTCTGTATGCGGTTATACATACAAAGAAAAATTATATGCATTCGGTCATTCCTATGTGTTGTCATCTTTCAGCAATGGTATAGCAGGTGTGCAGTGTGAATCGTGCGATGCGCATTATGAAATTCCGTTTATTGATTATGTCAACAAAAGTAATCCTATACTTGATGTAGTTGACGATAATGTAATTAATGCTAAAGATTACTCAAGATTAATAAAAATGTTCAAATAAATCTTTATAAAAATGCTGTTGATGTTTTACCATTCGACAGCATTTTTTGTTGACAAGTTTTATTTTTTGTGGTTATATTAAATTAGGGGTTATTTTAGTTAATTTACTTGCTTTTTACATAAATAAAATATAGTCTGAATAAATCTGTCTTATGATAGAAAAGGTGATATAAATGAGATTTAATGAAAACGGGAAATTCAAGATTATGCAAATTACGGATATGCAGGAAGTTTGTGCTGTATCTCCGGATACCGTAAAACTGCTTGAGAGTGCAATTGCTGCTGAAAATCCCGATTTGGTAGTATATACAGGTGACCAGATTAAAGGTTATGGTATTACATATAAAGGACTTGGGGATGAGTTGATTCATAATGTTTCAATGACGATTGAAAAGTTACTGAAACCGGTTGTTGACAGAAATATTCCGTTCGCAGTTACATTCGGCAATCATGACAGACAGGTTGGTATAAGCAACAAAGACCAGTTTGAAAAGATTTATAAAAAATTCCCATCCTGTGTTGGTGTACAGGCAGAGGGGATTGAGGGCGGAGGAACATATAATATTCCGATTGAGTCACATGACGGCAGCCGTGATTTGTTCAACATCTATCTTTTTGACAGTGGTACGGATGCCAAGGGCGGAGGATATGAACCGTTTGATCCAAAGATAATAGACTGGTATAAAAAAACGAGAGAAAAATTGAAAGAAAAGAATGGCGATTATGTTCCTTCTCTTGTTTTTCAGCATATTCCTTTGTTTGAGCATTATAATGTTCTGAAACGTGTCAAGAAAAGTGAAAAAGGTGCGATTCCTGCTTTCCGTATTCATAAAGGGGAATATTATAAGATTGATGAGGACAAGTGTGTTGAAGGTTCTGTTCTTCTTGAACCGCCGTCTATTCCGGATGTAAACACAGGTGAATTTGATGCCTTAAAAGAAAAAGGAGAAATCATGGGCGTTTATGTCGGCCATGATCATAAAAATTCTTATGTAGGCAAGGTTGACGGTATTGATCTTGGATTTACGCAATCAAGCGGGTTTAATGTTTATGGCAATGGTAAAGAACGCGGAGTTCGTTGCTTTATCCTTGATGAAAACAAGCCGGGCTGTTATGAAACATATACCAAAACTTACAGACAGTTATGTGATGGTAAACTGCATAAGCCGATTCTTGATGAAATTTTCAGACTTGCACCAACCACTATGGATATGGCAAAACCGCTTATTGCCAAAGTTGTTGCAGGCTTAGTCGGTATTATTGCATTAATCGTGATTTTAACCCAATTATTATAGGAGAAAAATATGGAAGATAAAAAGAAAAATCCATTTGTTAAATGGACTGAAAATCATGCTGAATTCTGGAAATTTATCAAATTTATGATTGCCGGCGGCGGCTCATCCGTGGTTGAACTTATTGTTCATATGATACTGATAAGTGCGGTGTTCAAATCACTTTGCTCAGTTGCGATTACCAATCCGACATTGAATATGATTGGTATTGAATCAAAGGGCTATCTTTACGCTTATTTAATTTCAACAACTGTAGGTTATCTTATTGCTTTTATTCTCAACAGAAAAATCACTTTTAAAGCTGATTCAAATCCGACAGTATCAATGATTCTTTATTTTATTATGGTTGTGTTTACTATTTTTGCCAACGGCTGGATTGGTTCTGCAATGACAACTTTCGCAGCACAGCATAATTTTACAGGCGCTTTTGCTGATTTGGTTATCAAAGTGATCGGTATGGCAATACCTACTCTTTGGACTTATCCGTGCAACCGATTCATCATCCACAGAAAGAAAAAGACAGATAAATAATATATGAGCCGACAGGTGCATTTGATACTGCATCTGTCGGTTGTTATTTTTATATTTTTTATGAATAATAATATTATTTTATAGAAATTTTTGATTATATATAGTATAATAGATTTGGCTTATTATAAATAATAAAGGAGAAATCAAATGAGCAATATTAACGAACAAAAAGAATTAATATGCGATATATGCCATAAAATGTGGCAACTTGGCTGGGTTGCAGCAAATGATGGTAATGTCAGTGCAAAGCTGGATGACGGAACTATTCTTGCAACACCGACAGGTATGAGCAAATCTTTTATCACGCCGGAAAAACTGATTCGTATTGACAGTGAGGGAAATGTGATTGAAGCCGCAGAAGGACTTCGCCCCTCAAGTGAAATAAAAATGCATCTTCGCTGCTATGACAAACGTGATGATGTAATGAGTGTTATTCATGCTCATCCACCGGGTGCAACAGGATTTGCCGTTGCTCACAAGTCAATGGATATGTACAATATGATTGAAGATGTTGCGGTTATCGGTGCTGTTCCTCTTACTCCTTATGGTACACCATCCACAATTGAAGTTCCCAATGCAATTGAACCTTATCTTGAAGAGCATGATGTAATGCTGCTTGAAAATCATGGTGCTCTTGCAGTGGGCAGTGATGTTGTTACTGCATTTTACAGAATGGAAAGTCTTGAATTATGGGCAAAAATAACAATTAATGCAGTAATACTGGGAGGCAGTCACGACATCAGCCGCGAAAATATCCAGAAACTTATTGACCTTCGTGGTTATTATCAGGTAACAGGTCGTCATCCGGGATATAAAACTTTTAATCCTGATGACCCTCTTCTTCACGCGAAAGACTGAATACAGGAGGGCTGAATTATGTTAAAAGGTATTTCGCCATTACTTTCACCCGAATTGCTCAAGGCTCTTTGTGAAATGGGTCACGGTGATGAACTTATCATTGCTGATGGTAATTTTCCGTGTGAAAGTATCGGAAAAAATGCTGTTGTAATCCGTGCAGACGGTCATGGTGCAGATGCTATTCTTGATGCTGTATTGGATTTAATTCCGCTTGACAGATATGTTGAAAAACCTGCAGCATTAATGCAAGTGGTTGAAGGTGATACTTGCGGCACTCCGCAAATATGGAATAATTATAAAGATATATTGAGTAAGCATGAACCAGATCATCATGATATTGAGATGATAGAGCGTTTTGATTTTTATGAGCGTGCAAAGAATGCGTATCTTATTATTGCAACAGGTGAAACTGCCATTTATGCCAATGTGCTGCTTAAGAAGGGAGTTGTTACCATTTGAGTACGGTTCTCGCTTTTGATTTCGGTGCATCAACAGGCAGAGCAATAAAAGCAGAATTTGACGGCAAAACGATTCAGTATAATGAAGTACATAGATTTGAAAACAAACCTGTATATGACGCCGACCGCCTTTGCTGGGATTTTCCGTATCTTCTCGGTGAAGTAAAAAAGGCGATTGAAATGTGTACAGATGTTGATTCGCTTGCATTTGATACTTGGGGCGTTGATTATGGTCTTCTTGATGAAAATGATAAGTTGATTGCTTTGCCGACAAATTATCGTGATACAAGAACCAATGGTGTACCGCAAAAAATATTTGAAAAAATATCTCCCACTGCACTTTACACTGCAACAGGCAATCAGATCATGCCGATTAATACATTGTTTCAGCTCACTGCCGAGCAGGAAAAAAATGCAAAAACGCTGCTTTTCATGCCTGATTTGTTTGCGTTTGCTCTTTCAGGGAATAAATCAGCAGAGCGTACGATTGCCTCAACTTCCCAGATGTATAATTTTGCATCAAATGATTGGGATATGGCGGTTGCATCATTGTCAGGCAAAGATACTGCTTTGCTCCAAAATATTATTGACAGCAGCACAATTGTCGGTGCGTATAAAGGAATAAAAGTGGTTAAAGTTGCAGGGCATGATACCCAATGTGCAATTGCGGCTATGCCTGTAACACCGGGCTCTATACCTGCTTTTTTATCATGTGGGACATGGTCACTGATTGGTTGTGAATGTGAAAATGCTGTTCTTACAGAGAAAAGTATGGCAGATGAACTTTCAAATGAGATGGGTGCAAACGGACTTGTAAATTATCTTAAAAATATCAGCGGTCTGTGGCTGATTCAGGAAATACGCAGGAACTTCAAATCAATGGGCAAAGCGTATTCATTCAATGATATGGAGCAACTTGCGAGACAGGAAAATGCATTCGTATCTTTTATTGACCCTGATGCACCGGAGTTTGCATTGCCCGGTAATGTGCCTGAAAAAATTCAGGAATTTTGTAAAAAAACAAATCAACCTGTTCCTCAAAGTGATGGTGCGATGGTAAGAATCATTTATGAAAGTCTTGCCATGAAGTATAAATTTGCAATTTCACAGATTACCGAGAATACAAAAAAGAATTTTGATGTGCTTCATCTTTTGGGTGGGGGAACAAAAGATTCGTTCCTTTGCCAGATGACAGCAAACAGTCTTGGTATTCCGGTTGCGGCGGGACCGACAGAAGCAACGGCACTCGGCAATATCCTGCTTCAGCTTATTGCTCTTGGTGACATCAAAGATATTGCACAGGGCAGAGAGATTATAAGAAATCAAGAAAATGTAAAAACCTATATGCCTGCAGATACCGACGCTTGGAATGAGGCATATATAAAATTCTGCAATGCAGTAATAAAATAATAAGGAGAAAATTATGAATTATCCAAAAATAGGAATTCGCCCCATTATTGACGGTCGTTGGGGCGGAGTAAGAGAAAGCCTTGAAAATCAGACAATGGGTATGGCAAAAGCCGCAAAAGAATTGATTGAATCAAATCTTCGCTATCCTGACGGAACACCTGTGCAGTGTGTAATAAGCAATACTACAATCGGCGGCGGTGAAGAGGCAGCTAAATGTGCAGACCAGTTTTCTAAAGAAAATATTGTCGCAACTTTGTCTGTTACACCTTGCTGGTGCTATGGTTCTGAAACTTTTGATATGGACCCGAAAACAATCAAAGCAGTTTGGGGATTTAACGGTACAGAGCGTCCCGGTGCTGTTTATCTTGCAGCAGTTATGGCAGCTTATGCGCAAAGAGGACTTCCTGCATTTTCTATCTATGGCAGAGATGTTAAGGATATTACGGATACGGAAATTCCTGAAGATGTTGCGCAAAAAATTCTTCGTTTTGCAAAATCATCTGTTGCAGTCGGTTGGATGAACAATAAGTCATATGTTAATCTTGGCGGTGTTGCAATGGGTATTGCAGGCAGTTACTGTAATGCAGATGTTTTCCAAAAGTATTTCGGTATCCGTGCAGAATGGGTTGATATGACAGAAATTGTCAGAAGAATAACACTTGAAATATATGACCATGATGAGTATGAAAAGGCACTTGCATGGGTTAAGGCAAATTGTAAGGAAGGTTTTGACCTTAACGAAGGCAAAGCATTACCTGAAATTATTACCAAGTCAAAGGTTGTTCCTGCTGATAAGGATTGGGAATTTGTAACCAAAATGACTATGGTTATGCGTGATATTCTTTATGGCAACAAAAAACTTGACGAAATGGGTTGGCATGAAGAAGCACT
Source organism: Eubacteriaceae bacterium (assembly GCA_021770095.1). Lineage (GTDB taxonomy): Bacteria > Bacillota > Clostridia > Oscillospirales > Acutalibacteraceae > Eubacterium_R. The sequence continues at coordinate 40,333 of JAETRQ010000011.1, forward strand.
TGGTAAAAACGCTGTTGCAGGCGGTTTTCAGGGACAGAGAAACTGGACCGACTGGTTGCCTAATGCAGACTTTACTGAGGCAATTATGGCATCTACATTTGACTGGAACGGTGCAAAAATGCCGACTCCTTTTGCTACTGAAAATGATACACTTAACGGTGTGTCAATGATGCTCGGTACGCTTGTTTCCAATTCTGCTCCGTGTTTCCATGATGTCAGAACATATTGGAGTCCTGATGCCTGTGAGCGTGTAACAGGTGTAAGACCGGACGGTTTGGCAAAAGACGGTTTCATCCACCTTATCAATTCCGGTGCAACTGCTCTTGACGGCAGCGGTGCTGCTAAGAATGATAAAGGCGAAGGCTGTATGAAACCATTCTGGGAAATGACACAGGAGGATATTAAGGCTTGTCTTGACGCAACAGATTGGTGCAGAGCAAACTACGAATATTTCCGCGGTGGTGGATTCTCAAGCCATTTCCGCTGCAGTGCACAAATGCCTGTAACCATGCTCAGAGTTAATATTATTGATGGCATTGGTCCTGTCATTCAGATTGCAGAAGGTTATACGGTTGACCTTCCTGATGAAATTCACAATACAATTGATAAGAGAACAGATCCATCATGGCCAACCACATGGTTTGTTCCAAGACTTACAGGCAAGGGTGCTTTTAGGGATGTTTACAGTGTTATGGCAAACTGGGGTGCAAATCACGGTGTTACGGTTTACGGCCATGTCGGTGCAGATTTGATTACACTCGCATCTATGTTGAGAATTCCTGTTAATATGCATAATGTGGATGAAGAAAATATTTTCCGTCCGCATTCATGGTCCTCATTCGGAACAGATGATTCTCAGGCAGCAGATTTCAGTGCCTGCAAGAACTACGGACCACTTTATAAATAATTTAATATTATTGCAAAAAAATTGCACAGAACAGTTTTTTACTGCTCTGTGCATTTTTTGTATTATTTTATTATTTCGATATGGTTCTTTCTAACGGTTCAATCAGTTCATATTCTTTTTCCTTCGGATCGGTTAAACGCTTTTGCAGAATAAAGGAAAGGGAATAGTTTGTCGCATCAATACTGATATGAATTTTGTGCCCTTCATTGATTGTGGAACTGAGCCCTGTTTCCACACTAACATACCAATAAACACAACTGTTTTCATTTATCGTTAATAAATAAAAGTTATATGTACTGCTTTCACATTCTATGTCCAGTTCCTCAAGTATATCTTCAATTGTTTTGTCGGTATTGTTATATTCATTTTGGATTTTTTCAGACATTTCGCAGGCATATTGATAGTCTGCGTATCTTTGCTCTTTTGCCTCATCCAAAGCAACAACAAATTTGAATATACCTGTTATGGATAGGATAAGTAAAATTGCAGTAACAATGCCTGTAATCCATTCCAGTATTTTTTTACATTTTAAATCTTTTCTGCCGTTTTTCAGCCGCTTTGCCCGAATATTGTAAATCATTACAAAAATACAGTTAATCAAAACAGGGGAGAAAAGTGCAATTAAAAATGGATATGCGGTCATGTTATTAAAATCATCCCACACAAAGGCCCTGTATGGAAGGTTAAGATAGTGTGCAGCACTTTCCATAAAATCAAACCCAATGGGGTATGTACATATTGCCAGAAACAGTAGTGTTATGATACTGTACCAAATATCTTTTTTCTTCACTGCAAAGAATGAGAATACATAGAATATCAGCATAAAGGATATAAAAACAATACCCGTAAAAAGATAAAATACTTCAGGTGCATTTATGGACGAAAGGGATAGGACATAGCAAAGTATAAAAAGTATACCTGCAAACAGAATACGTTTGCCTATTTTATTTTTCTTATTATACATATGTGCAAACTGGTCGGCAACGCTTTCGCTGTCACCCATGCATTCAACTGCTTTTTCCTGTGCATTATCCTCAGGATAGCCGATTTCTTCATAAAAATTCTGATTGGTTAGGATATGGTCGCTGAGTTCTGCTTCAATCATTTTCTTCCTGATTTTATTATTGAGTGGTTTCAGCACACGGCTGATATAATCATTTGCTTTCATAATTATGCGAAATTCAAAACCTTGTTCACGGATTTTGAATATTCCTTCCATTCCATTTTCTTTTCTTTCAAGACTTTGAGCCCTTTTCTGGTAATACGGTAATATTTTCTGTTTCTGTTTTCAAAAATTTCCCAATAACTTTCAACATATTCATTTTCTTCAAGCGAGTGTAAAATCGGGTAAAGTGTGCCTTCTTTGAGCGTGAAAGCACCGTCACTTCTTTTATCAATTTCTTTAACAATTCTATATCCATACATATCTTCTTTTTCAAGCACAGACAGAACTAATGTTGCTGTGCTTCCTTTTAATAACTCTTTGCTGAATTTCATAGCAATTCCTCCTATACATATTAATTCTATATACATAGTATTACAAGGTATATAAAAAGTCAAGTGTTTTTCTGAAATTAATTTACAAACTTGATAAAATCTGTTTATTGTGATATGATTTGTTCTATGGAATATAAATATGAACTTCATTGTCACACGGGATGTGTTTCACGCTGTGGCAGAGTAGAACCGGAAGAAATTGTAAAACTTTATAAAGAAAAAGGTTATAACGGTATTGTTGCAACTGACCATTACAGCCCAATGACATTTGAACCGAATTGGGCGCCGCAAAGACAGATTGATTTTTACCTTGAGGGATACAGGAGGATGAAAGCGGCAGCAGGTGATGATTTTACTGTTTTGCTTGGTATGGAATTGCGTCATTACTGGACTGCAAATGATTATCTCATTTATGGTATTGATGAGGAATTTTTGTATAATGCAGGTAATCTTATGCTCCCGTGGGAAGAAAAGATTTATAAAATAGCTAAGCAAAAAGGCTATCTTGTTTATCAGGCGCATCCATTTCGTATCGGTATGAGGAGATGCAATCCTGATTTTATTGACGGGGTTGAGGTTTATAATGGTAAAACCGATAAAAAGTGCAATGACAGGGCCTTGGAATGGGCAAAGGAGAATGGAAAGTTAATGGTGTCAGGTTCCGATTTCCATGTTGTTAAAAATCTTGCACGCGGTGGAATCATTACGACTGAACCGATAAAATCGAATGCGGATTTGCTGAAAGTTTTGAAATCCCAAAAATTTGAAATGATAAAGGAATATTAGTGTGAAAAATCACACTAAATAAATTTTATTGCCCTCAAAATTTGCCGGTGGCATAATTTTGAGATGGCTAAATTCCCATTATACGCCTTGTCCGGCTACAACAAAGTGTATTAATGATATTTAATTAACGATTTGTAGCCGGAAAGGCTATGGGAATTGATATGAATTTTTTAAAGAAAAACAGTATCGGAATTTTGGTCTGTATAATCATTGCAGGGATTTCAACATTCCTTGCATCACTCCATATCGGTACTTTTTCGTTTGAAGTTATTGGTGCACCGGTATTTGCTATTGTTATCGGTATGGTAATTACAGCCATATTCACCAAATTTGCGTCAAATCCCAATGTGAAATCAGGTATCACTTTTACTTCAAAAAAGATTTTGCAATGGGCTGTTGTTATTCTTGGTTTTACGCTGAATATTAAGACGGTACTTGCAGTAGGCGGTAAAAGTCTGCCGGTAATCATATCAACAATTGCCGTGTCTTTGTTGGTGGCATTTGTGATGTGCAAACTGCTTAAAGTAGATAAAAAAGTGTCTATCCTTGTTGGTGTCGGCTCATCCATCTGCGGTGGTTCTGCAATTGCAGCAACTGCTCCTGTTATTGATGCAGATGATGAAGAAATTGCACAATCCATATCTGTAATATTTTTATTCAATGTGATTGCAGCATTGATTTTTCCCACCTTAGGCAATGCAATCGGTCTTACGAATGATGGTTTTGCTCTGTTTGCAGGTACGGCAGTTAATGATACTTCGTCAGTTACTGCTGCGGCATCTGCGTGGGACAGTATGAAAGCAACAAACGGTCTTGTTCTTGCACAGGCAACAACCGTTAAACTTACACGAACACTTGCTATTATTCCGATTACGCTTGTTCTTGCACTTGTACGCACCAAACAAGCAAAGAAGGACGGTAAGGAAGGTACAAAAGTTTCATTAAAAAAAATCTTCCCTTGGTTTATTCTGTATTTTGTAATTGCATCTTTAATCACAACAATTGTTGCAATTTTGCCTGAAAGCGGTTTCACGCTTGCGTATAATGATTATTTTGTTAAAGGTGCAAAATGGCTGGCAAAGTTCTTTATCGCAATGGCGATGTGTGCTATCGGATTAAATACCAATATTGTTAATTTGATAAAAAAAGGCGGCAAACCGATTCTGATGGGTTTTGCCTGCTGGGTTTGCATTGCAGGTGTCAGTCTGGTGATGCAGCACGTTTTAGGTTATTGGTAAAACTCAAATCAAATCGAATAAAAATAAAATGCTCAGAACTATTGCTGTTTCTGAGCATTTTTTGTTATCAGATTAAATAGGAATGCACCGATTATACCACCGAGCGTGTTATAGGTGAGGTCGGAAATCTGGAACATTCCGATATGGAATATTGCCTGACTGATTTCAATAAACAAAGACATTCCGAAAGATATTGCAGTTGATAGAATGATTATCTTTTTTGCGGACAGTGATTTTTCTTTAAATTTTAATATAAACCAATTAACAGTTAAAGTTAATGGAATGAACATGATTATGTTTTGAATGGAAGTCAAATCGAAACTGAAGTCCTGTTTGAACGGCAGCCATCCTTCCCATATTTCAGAAAAACTGTCTACAGTATTATGGATAGTAAAACGCCTTAAAATTGTCAGCTGTGCAATCATTGTATAAATAAAAGTCATCAGTGACAGGGGCAGAATTTTATCTGTAAGCATTCTTCTATCAAATTTTTTCTTGTATTTGAGTTTAATAAATAATACGTAGATTATGCCTATTGCAATTGAAATCCATACGGGGAATGCAACTGCATTGCTGATAAACTCTTTTGTGTTAACGGATATTGTCCAGAAAAAATATTTCATATCTTAACTTTTCCTGCTTTGTAAATAGGATAAAACAAAAGTCAATCGCCACCATTTGTTTTTTAAGCATATACAGGATATTTTCTGCTTTTTCGGAAGATTAGAATAATTGTACTCTTTCAGTACTTTTTGCAGAAAAGAATCGTTTACTATCGTTTTCATTCTGTTTTTTATGAATTTGAGACTTTTCGTCTGAATGCCGTGTACTGCTTCCTGTTTCAGCATGGCACGCAGATTGCCCAGAAAAGTGCTGTAAATTCTGATTTTGCATATTTCGGCTACAGGACTTTCTTTTAATATATCCATTTCATATTGGCAAAGTTTTTTGAATTGTTCAAACCTGTCAGGTTTATAACTTTGACTGAGGGATGCACCGTTATAACAGTAATAATATCCTCCGCTGTCAATGAATGAGACACGCTGCGCTGCCTGATAAATAGCTATGTCAAAAATAGCATCTTCGGAAATATACTCTCTTTCTGATACAAAACGGATGTTGTTGTCGTTAATCAGACTGCGTTTGAATATGCCGATACAGGTTGACATACTGCTGTAACCCATACCGTTTTCATCACTACCCAGAGTGCTGGGCAAAAGTTTACATAATATCTGTGTTTTATCAAAAACTTTACCTGCAAATATATGTCTGCCGTCATAATGGCGGTCATCTTTAATATAGGTTATTGCACCAAGGCAAATATCAGATTCGTTTTCCTTCGCGTTATTATATAATTTTTCGTAAAAATCAAGTGCAATATAGTCATCACTGTCAACAAACGCAATGTATTCTCCGGTTGCCGCGTCCATTCCGCTGTTTCTTGCGAAACCGAGTCCGCCGTTTATTTTGTGTACTACTTTTATTCTGCTGTCCTGTTCGGCATAATGATCGCACATAGCAGGGCAGTTGTCAGGTGAACCATCATCAACGAGAATAATTTCAATATCTTTTAATGTTTGATGTATTAATGAATGGATACATCTGTCAAGATATTGTTCAACATTATATATTGGCACAATAACACTTACTTTTGGTTCCAAAACAAATCTCCTTAATTTATAACCCGAAAAATTCAACAATTCGTTTGGCAGAATTGTTATCAGGATAGTTATAGAAAGTTTTTATTGTTTCATTTCGTTCTTTTTTATATTTGTCTTTGCCTGCTTTTATATCAAGCAGAGCCTTTTCCAAATCTGTAACCTTATATATATGATCACCGCGCAGATATTGTTTTGTGTTTTCCATTTTAAATCCACGGCTTTTTTCATATTCATCATAATCATCAAGTGTATACATTATTGGTTTATCCAGCAATAAATAGGATACGAATATGGATGAATAGTCAGTGATAAGTGCATCAGTCAGCGGAATAAACTGATAAAGCTGTGTACCGAGTTTGTTCAAATCACTGTCTTTCAGGATCAGAAGATTGCTGAACTTTTGTGCAAAAACAGGCAGATTAGCCTGCAAATGATGAAGTTTAAGAATTAAAAGTATGTTTTCTTTTTTTAAAAACTGATCAAATTGATTTAAATCTTCAAGTGTATTAAACAGCGGAAGACCTGTGTTATTTTTTATATAGTCCTCTGACAATTGTTTTGAAATACACTGTCTGAATGTCGGCATCCATAAAATCACTTTGCTGTAGTTTGAGAAGTGATATTCTGTTTCGAATTTGTTTTTGATAGCATCATTTTTTTCAAAAAGATAATCATTCCTCGGATAGCCGAGTTCAGCCATTTTATCATGATTGACCTTATAATACATCATCATCATTTCGGTTGACAGATTACCGTGCGTTACTATATATGAAAAATTATTTTTTACATTTGGTGTTCCTTTATTTGCCTTAAATCCAATACCATGGCTGAGATAAATTACGGTCTGTTCGTCACGTTTTTTCGCTATCAGGCAGTTGTGGTCACATATATAATATTTGCTGACTGCAATCATTGCATATGTTCTGATTGCCAGATTTCCCCATCCTTTTTGCAGATAAAGTACGGATTTGGTATTTTTGTAGTTTTTTGGATTATTAACAAGCCAGATTGTTTTATATTTTTTGAGTATCCCGTTTTTATCCATATAATCATAAAGTGCATATGCATTGTCACTGAGGTCGGGGGAACTTTCAAAAACAATATAATTATCCTTGATAGGAAAATGCTGTGCAATATTAAAAACAGATTTGTTGATTTTTTCGGATAATACCTGAGCTGCAAATTTTATTGCAGGCATCAAACCATCCTTTTTGATTTTATTGATGATTTCCATTTTGTGCTGCATGACCTCCTGTGCGGTTAAATATCTTTTGCACAATTAATTTTATTTCATAATTATATGTTGCGGCAATTATGAAAAGAAGTGCAAATTCACATATATAAAGTACAATATTATTTGATATTATAAATAAGAGAGCAGACTGCACAATCAGCAGGATATAATTGAAAATATCTTTTTTCAGATTCAGGCGGAGTTTGATATATTTTTTGGCATATATAATTCTCATTGACCAAACGATGATATAGGATACCATTGTGGCAATGGCAGCACCGATAGTGCCTAAAAAATGTATGAATATTAAATTAAGAATAATGTTTGCTGCTGCACCGACAATTGTAGTACGTGAAAAAGATTTGCTGTCCTTAACCGCAGAAAAGATTCCGCCGAGATGACCGGATACTGCACCAAAGATAATGGATATTGTCAGGAAAGGTACATACTTCCAAGCCTCGTAAAAATCATTGGCATACAGGAATTTTGCAAGAACTTTTGTCAATATAATTATCAGTGAACATACAACTACCAAGAGACAATTATATGCTTTATATGTTTTCGCAAAAAATCCGTCTTTATCTTCCGGGTCAAATTCCTTGACTGAAGACAATATCCATGCCTGATTAAAAATGCTCTGGAGAATATTCAGTATGGACGGTATTTTGTATCCGACTGAATAAATTCCGTTTTCAGCCATTCCGCAAAGTGCAATAACAATATATCTGTCAGATGAATTATTAATCCACCAACTGATAGAATTAATCATAAGCGGAGCACTGTATGCAACCATTTCTTTTTTTAAAAGTATATTTTTGCTTTTGAAAGAAATGTATTTCCATATTTTTGTATCAATTATAAGAAAAAGAGATGAAACACTGAGTCCGCTAATATATGCAATAAAATAGCCTTCAAGACCAAGTTTGAACTTTAACAGCAAAAGAAGATTGAGACTGAGCATAACGATTGTGTTCAGTACACCTGCAATGGATACGCTTTTGACTTTATCAATTCCTCTTGCAATGTTGAACATAAATTGATTTATCCCTATACTCAGATACATGAATATAAAAAATACAAGGTATGTATTAAATACTTCAAATATATTGAAAATGGAATTAATAATGATAAGAACGGAGAACGGGATGAGACCGATAAGAATCATTTTTAAACTAATTGAAACGACTTCTTTTGTATCTTTTGATTTATCAAGACAGAACCGAATAACGGATTCAACCAGGTTAATTGATAAAATCGGTATGAGTAAATAACTGGTGGTATAGAATAAATCGTAAGTTCCGTATTCATCTGTAGACAGTACAGATGTATAAAGAGGCACTAAAAAGAAACTCAGTAACTTGGTAGCAAAATTACTGAGTGTAAGTAATCCGATATTCTTAAGCAGATATGCGTACTTTTTCATTTAATATCCTTAATGACATTTTATTTTATCAAAAATAAAATGAATTGTATTTTTGATTCCTAAATTCTTGAATTTTTTGTTGATTCTGAAAGGGAAGTCGAGTATTCGTATCATTTTATGAGCAGTGTTATTGCCAAATGGTTTTGACAATTTCTGTTCAAGCAGTCTGAACCTCTTTTCTGTTTCAGGCAGCCATGACATACTGTACCAGTGGATGCTGTATGTATTGTCTGTTATTTTCATTTCACCTGACGTACTGTGGAGCGGACAAAAATATTCGGTAGGATAGAGCGTAATACCGTCAACAATTTGCAGTTGGTCATTCATAACGGCTCCCCGACTGATCAGATATTTGCTGTTGAGAGCAGGACAGTTGAGGTTTTCTTTGCTGTTCGTATCAAATTCAATATCGTTATATGTATCACGCAGTGCTTTGATACCGGGATGATTTTTAATCGCACCAAATCCAAGACCGGTTGCAATAACCCTGCCTTTTTCAAATCCCATAAAAGCATCATTTTCAAGCAGACTGTCAAGGCTTTTAATGATTTCAACATCGGTATCCAGATAAATCCCGCCATTGTTATATATAATATCAAGCCGTGCATAGTCGGTTACAAATGCCCATTTTTTTTCATCATAGGCTTTTGATATAAACCGGTTTTTGTGTACATCATAGTTGTTTTCATTCCACAAAACAATTTCGTAGTCCGGGCAGAATTTTTTCCAGCTGTCCAAACATTTGCGTTCTTTTTCGCTCATTTGTCCGTTTCCGAACCAACAGTAGTGAATTATTTTTGGAATCATATGTGATTTTCTCCGTTATTCTTTGACTTGCTTTTTTGCGAGGAGATAGCGTTTGAACTGTGTATAGTCGTTTCTGAGTCTGAACTCAAGTTCCTCGCGTTTTGTTCCGACTTTCCATATTTCATCTTTTTTGCTTTTTAAGAATTCATATGCCTGTGGAATCTGATCCCGATAAGGATAATAATATAATTCGCTGACTCTTCTGAGGATTTTTTTATCACGGTCAAATCTTTCTTCTTCAAGCAGATTAAAACGTTCTTCACGGTCCCACAGAATGTCATATAACTCTTCAATACCGGTTCGTTTGTTATATATGTATTTGTAACGCTCAGATATTACTGCAAGTTTTCTGTCCGGTTGTGCATAATATTGTGAGTCAACATATACATAATCACGTTTAACAATCTTATTTTCAAGCAGAAGAGATAATAAGTCAACATGGCTTGTTATATGGTCAACGGTTTTCAGCCCGTCTATTCTTGGCGTAATCAGCGGGACACGACAAGTAAGTTCATATACATGAAAGCCATATGCAGGTACATTTTTATGGAAATTCATATGCCCGTGGTCAGCGGTAATATATATATTGTCGTCACCGTATTTTTTTCTTATAAATCCGAGTATTTCATCAAATGCGTCAATATCGTCACCATAACTCATTCTGCCTTTGAGTACATGGGGCAAATGGAGCCAGATAAATTGTTTTTCGGCAGGTTCAATACTGTCAAGCTCATTGAATATATTCTGAAGTGTTTGCTCAAGGAGCTTGTCATCACGTTTGAGATGAACATTTTTAGGTCTGTGAATACCGACAGGCTGGTGCATATCTACGATATGTATTTTTGTTTTTTCTTCATCGCCGAATTCTCTTACATAAGGCCATGCTCCTGACATATAGTCAATCGACCAAAGGATATGGCAGTCATATCCCTGTTTTTGCAAAATTGAAAAAATACTTTCTTTCTCATTTGGTTCAACATAAGTATATCGTTTTCTTTTTTCAAATTCATGTGTATATTTGCCGGTCAGCATACTGCTGAACACCATTGATGTTGATGCAGCAGATGTATAATGTCTGTTGAATACAGTGCCTTTTGCGGCAAGTTCATCAAGGTTAGGTGTGTTCCAGTATTTGTAACCGTAAATGCCTAAATTTTCTATACTGAAGGCATCTTTTGACAGCAGAAAACAAATATTTTTCAAGTTTTACATCTCCTTAGTATCAGGATTTCACTTTTATATCAGGACCGGTATAGTTTAAATTATGCTTTTTATTTTCCAGTTCCTTTTGTTTGTAATCATTAGCGAAGATATAAATCATTGCGAGCATAAAGTAGGACAGATATGCAATTTCAATTCTTATACCTGCGTTATACCAGAAGTTTGCAATTTGTACAATAATGAAAACTTGTGATAAGACTACGATATAATTGTATTTTTCTTCAAATTTATCTTTGAATTTTCTTGCTTTGAACAGAATCATAACAAAGATTAATATAAAGAGAATTAAACCGATATAACCTGTTTCAAGATAGTTTACCGAAACAGTAAGGTGTCTGTATCCTGTATCCTCATATCTGTCAGCAAAAGATGAATTTGCCCATGCAAAAGTTTTTGATGATTCTGAGAATCCGAATCCGAATCCGAGCAGTTTATAAATGATTTTATTGTTGAAGAAATAATCATTGATTTGGGAGAATGATGTCATTCTTGTGATAACAAATCTGTCCTCATTTGCAAAGTCGTCCGAAGCGTATTCAGCCATGCTGTCAAATGAAGAAAGAATATCGATTGAACCCGCATTTACGACTGAAAGAATTCGGATACCGATGAATAACGCACCGAGTACAAATATTACAATATAAAGGTTTTTGCTTGATTTACCGCTGAGGATGAGCGATACAATCAGAATGATACCAAGTTCAAAGTAATAGAATTTTAACTCACTGACGGCGGCAATCGCAACATTGCTTATAACTACCATCAGCATGGTTGATATAGGTGTTTTTTTGTAGAGATAGCGTACAACGGTATATGCCGTGATAACAACCATATATACATTTAAATATACATTACAACCTTGTGCAGTACCGAACATACCGCCGAGGAAGTCATTCTTTTTATGCATAACAAAGAATTCCAACAAAACGCAGATTACATTATATATTTGTAATTTAACAATATTGTCCAATATACGCTCGGTGTCTTTCGCATTCATGGCGATTGTGCATATGAAGAAGAAAATGATGAAAAAGAAGTTATTTCTGACTGCCCAGATAATTTGACCTGCCGGCACATTTTTAACAACAGCAATGGCGACCATTGCTATCATATATGCCGTTATGTATGAATTTATTTTTCTGAAATCTTTATCCTTAAACAAGCGCGGTAAGCTCGGCAGAGCCAGTGCAATCATCAAAACGACATTTATATCAAGGATATATTTTGTTGCTTCGGGCAGACCGAATATGCTGATAAATGATTTGATAACCAGCATAAAATACAGCTGAAATTCGATCAAGTGCCTCAATCTTATCTTCATATAACAAACACCTAAAAACTTTAATTTCCTTATTCTTTCATTTGCATTGCAATATCTGCATTTACAATCTCTTCTCCGGTTTTATCTTTCAATTGTTCTCTTGATTTTTCAGATAATCCGTCATTAATCACTGCGTCCATATCACAGGTGGAAAGTTTATCAAGTTCCTCTTTTGTGATTTTACCGTCACGCAGGTCACAGCAAATTTGATTTTCATACATTGAATATTTTTTATCTTTAAAAAATCTGAGGAATTTATGCTTGATAACCCATGCAGCAGGTTTTTGAATATATTTGTGCATAGCAGGGGATACCGAACCAATCATCCAGCATTGTCTGTCGCAATGTCGTACTGTGTTCCTTACCTTCTCAGCCTGAGGACTGTTCCACAATGTATCCCAATCCGATTCATTCAGGTTACCCATAACCAATTTTTCTTTTGTTCCGTTGCATGGCATAACATCGGCATAAGGATCAATGAAAAAGGTGTCAAATGCCATATCACAGGGAAGAAGTCGTTTCTGACCATATATGTAATTAATCAAGCCGTGATTGAAATATGCACGGAACCACTTTTTCGGTGAATTGGATTTGAGAAGTTCGTTAATCAGATTCTCAAATTCTTTTGCAACCATTGGTCTGTCTTTTATGATGTTTTTTGCCTCAACAAAATAAAAAGAATTGTGAAGAGATGCGGTGGCAAATTCCATATTCATTTCATCACTGAGTTTGTAAAGGTCAACCAAATCTTTTGCGTTAGCATCCTGAACAGTCATACCGAATCCAATATCTTTCATGCCCATGTCAACAAGTTTTTTCAATGTGGTATAGCCTTTGTTGAAACCGTCACTGAGTCCTCGGATTTTATTGTTTGTTTCTTCAAGACCTTCAATAGATATTCTGATACCTATATTTGGGAATTCTTTGCACAAATCGATAATTCTGTCAGTAAAAAATCCATTGGTTGAGATTACGATTCTGTCACTTTTTTTGTAAAGTTCTCTCACAATGTCCTTTAAGTCCTCACGGATAAAAGGTTCGCCGCCGGTAATGTTTGTAAAATACATAGGCGGTAATTTTTTGATTGTTTCAACCGTAATTTCTTCTTCAGGCTTGGATGGCTTTTTGTATCGGTTACACATATTGCATCTTGCATTGCAGCGGTATGTAACGATGACTGTTCCGTTTAATTTTTTCATCTTTTTCTTTCCTTACGCATTTCTTCTATCGTCTTTAAAGGATAGAAGAAAAAGTTTGTAAATTTAATTTTATTACTTATTATGGATACCAATACAGGTACATAAATACTGAACAGGATTCCGGCTATGAAGTGAATCAGATAATTGTCGATGGATAGTTTTAATAATACGATTCTGATACCTGCAGCAAAAATGGTGTGCATAACAAATATTTGGAAAGTATAATTTTTGAATGTATCCAGAATCTTTGACTTTTTTATATGTTGGAAAATCTGTACGATAATCAGTATAGCAAATATTGCAAATACAATATTGATTGCCCGTATGAAATATCCATTCATATTCTCCCTATAGTTATAATAGAGTATGCTTGCCAAAATATATAATACGGTTTCAATAATACAGATAGGCTTTTTAACTTTCCACTCTTCTTTTATAAAACATCCTATATAAAAATATATTCCGTAAGACATTACCGAATTGATGAAATATACAGGGGTCTGTACAAAAATAAATACTATTTTTAATACAAGAAAAATTGCAAAGGTTAATATTTTATTGTTGTTGCAGAGTTTTTCTATTAAAGGAACAACAATGAATATAGAAAGAAGGGCATATAAAAACCAGTACGGTGCCATTGGATTGTTGAATATTCCGATTAATTCATCCATGCCCTTTGCTTCATTTACACTGGAGGAGAATAAAACATTCAGTCCGAGAAAAATTAAATAGAAAGTAAAGTACGGAACAGATAGATTTATTATCTTTTTGAGCTCAAATTTTCCGTAATTTTTCCAAGTGAAAGTCTGTTTGCTTTTGCAAAACAGAAATCCGCTCATACACATAAACAGCGGCATATGAAACAGATATATGAACCAATTTATAAAATCAGTAATATTTTGATGGTTATCAATTCCGCTTTTTTGCAGGGATTGAATCAAATGACCGAGAATGACTAAAAAGCAGGCAAATGCCTTTACATAATCAACCCATTCAATTCTTTTTTTTTGGTCAGGCATGGTTTAATTCCTTTCAGGATACATTATCTTGTACCGATAACTTTTGCCGGCACACCGCCGACGATTGTGTAATCATCAACATCCTTATTAACAACTGCACCTGCGGCAACAACGCAGCCTTTACCGATTTCTACACCATCAAGTATAACTGCATTTGCACCAATCCAACAGTCCTCACCAATTTCGACACCTTGTCGTGATGCACCCTGAAGGTAAATCGGTGTTTCTTTATCTTTAAAAATATGATTTTCCGAAAAAACTTTTACTCCCGGACCAAAAATGGTTGAATTTCCGATTTTCACATTACCGCGTACGGATATAAATGCATTTGCGGCAATACCAACATCGTTTCCGATTTCAAGACTTTCACCAAGTTCACGGATAACGCCGGTACATTCTATCATACTGTTTTTACCGAGTGAAAAATTATTGCCGATTTTTACTCCGCCTCGGCAAAGTGCGTTAATAAAGCAACCGTCTTCGATAGTCAAACCTGAACCGGATTCAATATGACTTTTGGATTTAATCTTTACATTTTTACCGATAAAAGTCATTTTGCCGCTTTTTTTGAATTGAATACGGCAAAAGAATCCTCTGATAAGCATAAACATACGGGTAAAAAGGATACCGATAAGGTCGGCAGATGTTATATTCTCATCAATTATGTATTCTCTGTGTTTGATTTTGCTTATGAGTTTTGAAACAAGTTTAACCATAATTTGTCCTCTAAATTAAATCGCGATAGATTTTTAATACTGTATCACAGTATTTGTTAATCGTGTATTCTTTGCTTGCTGTAATACAGTTTTGTTCCATATCTGCAAGCAGTTTGCTGTTGTTATAAAGATATTGAATTTTCTCCTCAAGGTCATCCTTGTCATATGCTTTGAAGATTTTACCTGTAATGTCATCATCAATCAGCTCCGGCGATCCGCCTAAATCGGAGCAGATAACAGGTGTGCCGAGTGACATGGATTCCAGAATGGTCATAGGGCAGTTTTCATTGCATTCGGATGGATTGAGTGAAAACATTGCATTTCTGATAAGCGTATTGAGTTCTTCTCCGCTTTTAAAGCCGACAAGTTCTATGTTGTCTGCGCCTTTGCACAAATCTGTTAATGGACCTGTTCCTGCAAATATAAAATGTATATCCTTGAGCCTTTTGCATACTTCAACAAGACTTTTTATGCCCTTCTCAATACTGAGTCTGCCAAAATACAAAACATATTTTTTGCTTTTATCTTTAGGTGAAAGGTTGGTTTGCTCATCACAGAAATTATGGAGTACCTGAATTTTGTTTTTTTCAACACCTGCTTTTGTTATAACATCAGCCATAAACTGACTTGGACAGATGTATTTGTCAACCAAATTATAGGTATCTTTTTTGTGATAATAATAAGATTCAAATGCAGCAATTGAACTCTTTAATAAAGATGCCTGCAGGCACTTGTTTTTTATACAATTTATATATTTGCCGTCAAAACATTCTGAACAAATTTCTTCTTTTTGCTCATTATACATTCTGTGGTTAGGACAGGCAACCTGAACATCGTGAACGGTCTGAACAATAGGGATGCCGTGTGCTTTTATTTCATAAATTATGGAAGGGGTAAGCTGGAAGTTAATATTGTTTAGGTGGACAATATCGGGTTTGAAGTTCTCAAGAACAATCTTTATTTTCTTTCTTGCTTCGATTGAATAAATTGTTTTTAAAGAATACTTAATTTTGCTAACCGTGTTTGCAGTGTGAAAATCCATATTGTCTGTATATTGTTCAGCATTATTTCCTACACATCTGTCTTTATGTTCCATACCGAAGTATTGCACCTGATGACCTGCAGATTCAAGGAATTTACCGAGTTTAAACGCATAAGTTTCAGAACCGCCTTTTGGATACAGGAACTTATTAACAATCAGAATTTTCATTAAAATGAGTCTCCTTTATAAAGCACCTCTGTCCTTTTTACAATTGTGTTCCAATCATATTTGCTGCATATGTAATCGCTTGATTTCTCTTTGAATTCACTGACTTTATCAGGTGAGTTAATCAGCATTTCAAGTTTTTCTTTTAAATCATCAGCATTGCCTTTTTCAAATGTAAATGCTTTGTTTTCACACACTTCTGTACATTCCTTAATATCGGAAGTAAGGCAGCAATTGCCATAACTCATTGCTTCAAGCAAACTCAGAGGCATACCTTCCAAATCACTCGGAAGGCAGTATATATACGCGTTTGAATAAAGTTCTTCAAGAATTTCTCCCTGCACAAAGTTCGTAAAGATAATTCTGTCATCATTGTCTGCAAGAGCCTGAACCTCTTCAAAATACGCACTTGTATGGCTTGCACCGCCTGCAATAACAAGTTTTTTATTTGTATATATTTTCTTAAACGCATCAATCAAAAGATGAACATTTTTCTCAGGCACAATTCTGCCGAGGAATAAAATGTATTCATCTTTTGAAATGTTATATTTTTCTTTTATGTGATAATCGTTTCTTTTTTCAGGCTTCGTGATACCGTTGGGTATGAATACGGTTTCTCTGCCATATGTATCAAGAAAATACTGTTTTGTATTTTCAGACAGAACGATAATTTCATCAGCATATTTAACTGCCATTTTTTCGCCGAATTTTAAAAAAGCAGTTGCAAATCCACCCCATTTTGATCTTTGCCAGTCAAGTCCGTGGATAGTAACAATCACTCTTTTACCAAATAATTTTGGCAAAAAAGACATTGCGGCAGGGCCTTCAGCGTGGATGTGAATAACGTCAAATCTGCTCAGTGATGCTCTTAATGTTGCCAGAAAACTGTATACAATGGCATTTAACTTTGCATTATTAAAGGTGAAAACGGTTTTAAGTTTAATACCGTTATATTGTTTTAATTCGGCATTATCAAATTCTTTTCCTGCAACATGGCTGCCTTTACGGTTGTATGCAACAACGCAATGACCGTTTTCAACAAGACGTGTTGAAAGTTCATCGACAACGATTTCGATTCCGCCTTCACGTGAGGGTATTCGTTTGTGACCTATCATTGCAATTTTCATTATTCAGCACCTTTGTGGGTTAACACAATGTCCACTGTTTTAAACAGTATTTTTATATCCATTCCGATTGACCAGTTATCAATATATTCACAGTCAAGCGCAACAACTTCTTCAAAGTCCTGTATATCAGACCTGCCGGAAACCTGCCACATACCGGTTATACCCGGCTTGAGTGAAAGTCTTCTTTTATGATGGCTTTCATATTGTTCAAATTCATCCAATGTAGGAGGACGTGTGCCGACAAGGCTCATATCTCCTTTGAGAACATTCCAAAACTGCGGCAGTTCATCAATACTTGTTTTTCTGATGAATTTACCCACCTTAGTGATTCTTGGGTCATTGTCCATTTTGAACATAAGTCCGTCCATTTTGTTTTGTGCCATTAATGCCTGCTTGCGTTCTTCGGCATCAGGATACATTGAACGGAGCTTGTATATATTGAATATTCTGCCGTTTTTACCGACTCTCTGCTGTTTGAAGATAAGCGGACCCGGTGATTCAATAAGAAGCGGAATGGCGGTAATAAGAATAATCGGCAAAGAGATAATTGTACCGGCCAATCCGCCGATTATATCCATTATTCTTTTGATAACAAGATAACCGTTATTATGAATGATAGGCGAAAATACAGCCATTGGATAATCTGCTTTTATTAAACAGTCCATGTTGTCAAATTTACTGTTTTTTACAATTCTTTCAAGCGAAGGAATATTTACATTAACCGTTATTCCCATATCTTCAAGTTCTTCAATTAAATGGGTTACTTCATCCATATGCCCTTCAGGAAGATTGATGAACACTTCATCAAGAGATGCTGTACGAATCCAGCCCATAACATTTTCAAGATTCGCAACCACAGGAACCATATCAACATTATCAATTCTTTTGAAATCAGCGGATGATTTATCATCAGATGAATAGATACCATATGATGTTCCGTCAAATTCCGTATCAATAAGTGCAATGGCTTTTACATTTTTGGTCCAGTCCATTTTGAGCTCTTTTACAAAATTTTCTGCTCTGTCCGTTGTTGTTATGATTCCGGTCATGGTTGCCATACGGTTGGTGGACATTTTATAAATCATTATTTTTTTCAGTATAAAACGCCCGACAAGCGACAATATACAAAAACCGACAAATCCGCCAATGAACATATATCTTGATTCAATAATTTCATTTTTTGTCAGTAAAAGAGAAATCGCAAAAATAGAATATGTAATGGCACAGTTTCTCAGCGTAGACCAGAATTCCATAATTCTGTTTCGTTTTAAGAGATTAATAGGTGATGAAAAACAGAAAAATGTTAGGATGAAAGAAAATGCAAGGAGAATAAAATATGCACTCCATTGCTCCTGTGCGTAATTCATTAATTTGTTCAGTATACAACCGAACACAGTAAAGCAAAAAACACTTGATATGACTAAAGAAAATATTCCTACAAGGAACTCAAATATTTTTTGTATGGTTTTTCTGTTGTTATTCATTATCCATCAACCTAACTAACACATTAAAACTTACTTGCCTCTATGATAATTGCTGCGGTAATTGTTGCCGTAACTGTAATCATAATTGTAACTGTATTTTGATTTATAACCTCTTTTGTAATAAGAGTAATAACTGTTTTTAGTTCCCTGTACATCGTTCATAATGAAACCGACGATAGGCGCATTAATCTGCTGAAGAGCGTTAACTGTTACTTTAACATCCTGAATATCGGTTGTTTCCATTTTAACAACAAGGATATATCCTGTTGCTTTTGATGCAAAAGCCGTGGAGTCTGTAACAAGATTTATCGGCGGTGTATCAATCAGCACACAGTCGTAATGTGCCTTAATGAATTCCAGCAGTTTATCCATTCTTGCTGAAGAAAGAAGTTCAGCAGGGTTTGGAGGAATTTTACCCGCAGTAAGGATAGACAAATTTTCAATATCTGTTTTTGAAACAGTGATGTTATCTGTGAGTCCTGCAAGGATTTCCGAAAGACCGTTTTTTACAGGAATAGAGAACATACGGTGAATTGTGGGATTTCGCATATCAGCGTCAACAAGCAGTGTCTTTTTCCCCATCTGAGCAAAAGAAATTGCCATATTAATTGTGTTGATTGATTTACCGTTATTTGCGGTAGGGCTTGATATAACGAATATCGGGCATTTTTCACCCTGCTGTGTGAACAACAGATTTGTTCTGATTGAATTATATGCTTCTTTAACAACAAAAGGAGATTCGGCACAAAGAATTTTCTTTTGGTCTTCACGTGAGAAAGTAGCTTGTTTATTGTTGTTTTTATTCTTTTTGAATATATTTTTGATAGCCATTATTCTTTATCCTCCTTATTGTTAAGTTTTGTTTCAATTGAAGGTTTTGGCGGTTCAAGAGTAGTGGTGGATGTGGTAGCACTTGATTCTTTTTTATCTGTAATTGGAAGAAGTCGCGGTATTGTACCAAGAATTGGAATATCAAATTCATTTTCCAAATCTCTTTGGTCATGAATACTTGTGTCAAACAATTCTTTGATATAGAAAACAATGAAAGCAACAAAGAATGCAGCAACAAATCCTATAAGCAAATTCTTCTTTAAATCAGGAGAAGAAGGTGATGTTGGAAGTGTTGCATAGTCAATGACCTCAACACCGCCGACTTTAAGAATTCTTACAATTTCATCAGGGCATGTTTCCGCCACTGCATTTGCAATATCCATAGCTTGCTGCGGTGATGTGCTGGTTACATTAATCTGGAATGCAACTGTATCTTCAATCTGTGAGCAGCTAATCATACCTCTTAACTGGCTTGCAGTGATACTGTTCCCGAGTTTATCTGCAACTTTTTCGCGGAATGTGTTGCTCTTTACAACAACGAGATATGTGTTTACAAGTTTTTGTGCAGCATCATATTCGTTTGAAGTAATAGAACTGCTTGTACCGATTCGGTTGTCACTGCTGCTGTAAACATGGAGCTGAACATATGCAGTGTATTTCGGCGTTATGAAAAAGTTAGTTATACATCCTGAAATTGCAGTGCCTATAAAAGCAATAAGCAAGATGAAAACAATTTTTTTCTTTAATGTGGAAACTATTTTACTTAAGTCTATGTATATTTCTTTATTTTCTTCCATAACTCAACTTCCTCCAAATGATTATAAAAATCTCATAATATTATATTAATTATATCAATTTACTTATAATATGTCAATTATAATATATATATTATATAAGGTAAATTGTTGAAAAATAAAAGTGCCTGTATCATTACAACAGACACTTAATTGTTTTAGACTTAAATATAATAGTCAACTGCAACCGAAGACTCACGAACAGAGTGAATATATTTTTTTACAACATTACAGTGATATGGGTCATTCTGATATTCTTCCAGTGCTTTTTCATCATCAAAAGTAGTTTGCAGAATAATGTCATATGAACGCTGGGAATGCAAAAAATCAATGCCTACCTCAAGACTTCTGATTTGTGGCACATTACCAACCATAGATTTGAATATTTCTGCTGCTTTTTCACAACTTTCTTTGCTGTTGTCTTGTAATTTGAAACATACAATATGCTTAACCATTATACAACATCCTCCTGTAAAAAAATGCCGACATTTGTCGTGCCGGCACTTTTTATTATTTCGCAATATCACTCGCTCTTGATTCGCGGATAATATTAATTTTTATCTGACCCGGATACTGCATCTCGTTTTCAACTTTCTTTGCAATTTCACGGGCAATATACGGCATCCTGCTGTCATCAATAACATTAGGTTTAACCATAACTCTGACTTCTCGTCCTGCCTGAATCGCGTATGCTCTTTCAACACCTTCAAAACTTGTTGAAATTTCTTCAAGCTGCTGAAGTCTTTTGATATAATTTTCAATATTTTCTCTTCTTGCACCGGGTCTTGCGGCGGAAACTGCATCAGCTGCCTGAACAAGACAGGCAACAACAGTCTTGCATTCTATTTCACCGTGATGAGCGGCAATCGCATGAATAACGCCTTCGTTTTCTTTGTATTTTCTGGCGAATTCAACACCGAGTGCAATGTGTGAACCTTCCATTTCATGGTCAATTGCTTTACCAATATCGTGAAGAAGTCCTGCTCTTCTTGCAAGCTTTTCATCAGCACCGATTTCAGATGCCATAAGACCTGCAATGTAGGAAACTTCAAGACTGTGTTTCAGTACACTTTGACCATATGAAGTACGGTATTTTAACTTACCGAGAAGTTTAACAAGTTCAGGATGGATTTGACCGCAGTTTGCTGAAAGTACAGCCTTTTCACCTTCCTGTTTGATAATTGCATTAACTTCTTTTGTGCTTTTTTCAAAACATTCTTCAATCTTAGTAGGATGAATACGGCCATCCTGAATAAGACGTTCAAGTGTGAGTCTTGCAATCTCTCTTCTGACAGGGTCAAAAGAACTGATTGTGATTGCTTCAGGTGTATCATCAATGATAAGTTCAACACCTGTAATTGTTTCGATTGAGCGGATATTTCTTCCTTCTCTACCGATAATTCTTCCCTTCATTTCGTCGTTGGGAAGAGCTACTACCGAAACCGTTGTTTCAGCAGTGTGATCAGCAGCACAACGCTGGATAGCAGTGCTGATAACCTCACGTGCCAGAACATCGCTCTGGTCACGAATCATCTGCTCATATTCAAGGATACGCTTGCTCTTTTCAGTGTCAAGTTCTTCACCGAGAGAGGCGAGAAGTTGTTCTTTTGCTTCTTCTTGCGTAAGCCCTGATATGCGTTCGAGCATATCAAACTGGCTTTTCTTAATGCCGTCAATTTCGAGTAGTTTTTCATCAAGTTGTTTTTGCTTGTCACTCAATGATTCAGTTTTCTTTTCAAGAGAATCCGCACGTTTGTCAAGGTATTCTTCCCTTTGATTAAGGCGGTTTTCCTGTCTTTGTACTTCACTTCTTCTTTCACGGATGTCTTTGTCCGCTTCAGAGCGAAGTTTATGGATTTCATCTTTTGCTTCAACCAGGCGGGCTTTCTTTGTTGCCTCAGCCTCAGACAAAGCATTATTTATTATCTTTGTTGCTTCCTGTGTTGCAGAACCGATTTCTTTTTCACTTGTCCTTCTGCGGTGTTCTCCGCCAAGAACAAAACCAACAATTCCAAAAATAATAGCGCAAACGACGCCAACAATAACAGTAACTAAAACACTACTCATAATAACAGCACCTCCTTCTGTTTTTAATTCTCAAAATTACCATCAGAAAAGGTACAGTTTAAATGCAAATTAAAAATGAAGAATATTGTTATACACAATATAACAATATGTAAAACTTCTATACTAATATACACCTATATCTTGTATCTGTCAAGTCGTAATTTTATCCGCTATCCTTTTGGATTATAATGTTGACAATTCCTATTTTAGGCGTTATAATACTGTAAAACGATGATGAGGATATGACTTGTTTTTGTAACTTTAAGAGAGTGTGTGGCCGGTGTGAACACATAGTAAGAAAGCAGGTTACCACCTTTGAGTGCCTTTAATACAGGTCGGTTTGCTTCCGTTAAAGGGCAGTTGAGCGGCACAATTTTGTGCAATTCAGGTGGAACCGTGGATTTTTATTCACCCTGATTTTTCAGGGTGATTTTTTTATTGCTTATCTAAATTTTGAGGCAAATCAGGTTCTTGTTTTTATGACAAACTTATCTGCTGTCATGGCAGGTTATATAATATTAATGGAGGTTATTAATATGATTAAGATTATTCTTAAAGACGGTTCGGTAAAAGAATTTGATAATCCAATTTCTGCTGCCGATGTTACAAAAGAAATCTCTATGGGTCTTTACAGAAATGCTTGTTCCTGTAAAGTGAACGGAGAGGTTAAAGACTTGAGAACTGTAATTGACAGTGACTGTGATTTTGAAGTTCTTACCTTTGATGATGAGGACGGCGAAAAGACCTTTAACCATACTGCTTCACATATTATGGCACAGGCTGTAAAAAGACTTTATCCTGACGCAAAACTTACAATCGGTCCTGCTATTGACAGCGGATTTTATTACGATTTTGATGTTGAGACTGCATTTTCTCCTGAAGATTTGGAGAAGATTGAAAAAGAAATGAAGAAGATTGTCAAAGAAGGTCTCGATATTGAACGCTTTGAACTTCCGCCTGAAGATGCTGTCAGATTGATGGAAGAAAAAGGCGAGCCTTATAAAGTTGAACTCATCGGCGAACATGCTGAAAAGGGTGAGCCAATCAGTTTTTATAAGCAGGGTGAATTTACTGAACTTTGTGCAGGACCTCACCTTATGGATATGAAAGTTGTTAAGGCATTTAAACTTACAAACTGTACAGGTGCATATTGGCGCGGAGATGCAAAAAACAAAATGCTCTGCCGTGTTTACGGTACTGCTTTTCCAAAAGCCTCTATGCTTGAGGAACATCTTGAAAAGATGGAAGAAGCAAAGAAAAGAGACCATAATAAACTCGGTCGTGAACTTGAACTATTTACCACAGTGGATTATATCGGTCAAGGTCTTCCGATTATGCTTCCAAAAGGAACAAAAATTATTCAGATTCTTCAAAGATGGGTTGAAGATGAAGAGGCAAAACGCGGATGGCAGTTAACAAAAACTCCGCTTATGGCAAAGTCTGATTTATATAAGATTTCAGGTCATTGGGATCATTATAAGGAAGGTATGTTTGTTCTTGGTGATGAAGAAAAGGATAAGGAAGTATTTGCACTTCGTCCGATGACATGTCCGTTCCAGTATCAGGCTTATCTTAACAAGCCGCGTTCGTATAGAGATTTACCGCTCAGATATGATGAGACTTCAACGCTGTTCAGAAATGAAGCAAGCGGTGAAATGCATGGACTTATCCGTGTTCGTCAGTTCACAATTTCTGAAGGTCATCTTATGTGTACACCTGAGCAACTTGAAGATGAGTTCAGAGGCTGCCTTGAACTTTGTGAATATATGCTCAAAACCCTTGGTCTTTATGAAGATGTAACTTTCAGATTTTCACAGTGGGATCCTGATAATCGCGAAAAGTATATCGGCACTGCTGAACAGTGGGATGAGGCTCAAGGTGTGATGAAAAATATTTTGGATGACCTTGGACTTGATTATAAAATCGGTATTGGTGAGGCTGCTTTCTACGGACCAAAACTCGATATACAGATTAAAAATGTATTTGGTAAGGAAGATACACTCATCACAATTCAGATTGACCAGATGCTTGCAGAAAAATTTGGTATGGAATATGTTGATCGTGACGGTGTAAAGAAAAATCCTTACATTATTCACAGGACTTCAATCGGCTGTTATGAAAGAACACTTGCACTGCTTATTGAAAAGTATGCCGGTGCTTTCCCAACATGGCTTGCTCCTGTTCAGGTTAAACTTCTTCCGATTGCAGACAGACATCTGGATTATCTCTATGAGGTTAAAAAAGTGCTTGAATCAAAGGGTATTCGCTGTGAGATTGATGACAGGTCTGAAAAAATCGGATTCAAAATCCGTTCTGCTCAGCTTGAAAAAGTTCCTTATATGCTTCTTGCAGGTGATAAGGATATTGAAAACGGCACAATCTCCGTTCGTTCTCGCAAAAACGGTGATGAAGGTGCAACAACAACAGACGCTTTCCTTGCCCGTATTCTTGAAGAGATAGACACAAAAGCATTATAATTCAGGGTTTATATATCAAAACAGAGATTTCATGGATTTGAAATCTCTGTTTTTGTTATATAATATAGTTGTACTATCTGTTTTGCAAATTCGGTTGATTTTTGTCGATTGAACTGATATTATATTTGTAGGACTTCGGTCCGGCAAGGAGTTGTCTATAAACGGTAGGCGGTTAGTCCTCTTATGAAGAGAGGGCAATGCCCTCTAAATTCATTTAGGGGGTG
>JAETRQ010000052.1 GCA_021770095.1 Eubacteriaceae bacterium
CAAAACTCACAGATATGAAAGGAGAAGTCACTATACTCAAGGAATATTCTATCAATAAACTAATCAATTTACCAGAAGAATTTATCATACAGGAAAAAATAATTGAAACCCAATCCTATCTCTATATATCGTTGCCGCAAACACCGCATGAATGCCCTAACTGCAAAACGATCACCTCACGTGTCCATGACTACCGTGAGCAAAAAGTTACCGATATCCCTTTGTTAATGGAAAAATCTATTTTGATCTTTAGAAAACGAAGATACCTTTGTCCCTGCTGCCAGAAAAAATTCTATGAAAATAATCCTGTATTAAGCCGCTACAAACGCCAGACCAACAGGCTTCGTCTTCATGTGCTGGGCAGCTTTGCTGATATGAAAACAATCACACAGATTGCCCAGGAACACTTTGTTTCCTTTGGCATTGCCAGCAGAATCATGGAATATATACGATATCCAAAACCTGCTGCATTGCCACGCATAATAGCGATTGATGAATTTCGGGGCAATGTAGGAGAAAAGTTTCAGTGTCTGCTTGTTGATCCTCAGCACCATGAAGTACTGGATGTGCTGCCAACAAGAAACAGTGAGGAATTGCATGCCTATTTCAATCAATATCCAATGAAAGTACGCAAGAAGGTTCGTTATATCGTAATGGATTTAAGCACTATGTTTTACAGTGTGATGCGCTCCTGTTTTCCTAAAGCAAAGATCATAGCAGATAAGTTTCATGTAGTGCGTCTGATTACTTGGGCGTTAGATGCAGTTCGTAAGAGAGTGCAGAAGAATTTTGCAAAGAATCGAAGAATCAGCTTTAAACATAGTAAAAGGCTGTTATTGAAGCATAGCAAAAAGCTAACGGATGAAGAAAAAGATAGAGTGGCAATTATGCTTCGTGCTTCTGATGAATTACGGCTGGCATATCGGTTGAAGGAGCTGTTTTATAATGTGATGGAAAGTCCGACAAGACAACATTTCAAAGCCAGATATCAGTGGTTTAAGTATGAAGCAGAAGATATGGGGATTGAAGAGATTACGAAACATTTACCGACTTTTGATAAATGGATCAAAGAGATAGAACGGGGCTGTGTAATTGGGATTACTAATGGTTTTATTGAAGGTTGTAACAACAGAACGAAGGTATTAAAAAGAATTTCTTACGGTTTCAGAAACTTTAATAGATTTCGCAATCGATTGCTTTGTATTGCCGATAATACGGA
>JAETRQ010000012.1 GCA_021770095.1 Eubacteriaceae bacterium
TTTTTTCGCCAATACTCTCGCCTTGCATTAAGCTCGGCGAGTTTATTTTTACTAAAGCTTTTTATTTCCCCCGGTTGAACCGGGGGTTGAGTCTTTGCTGAAGAGACAAAACAAAAGAACCATTGTGAGTAATACACAATGGTTCTTTATTGTTTTGGATTGTTTGTATGCGGTTGTTTTATAACTCTGCAATCAGTTCGATTTCGCACAGAACACCTTTTGGCAAGTCCTTAACTGCTACACAGGAGCGTGCAGGCTTTGATGTGAAGTAAGTTCCGTAAATTTCATTGAATTTTGCAAAATCGTTAATATCTGCAAGGAAGCAAACTGTTTTAACAACTTTGTCCATAGATGTTCCTGCAGCTTCAACAACAGCCTTCAGGTTTTCGCAAACCTGTGTTGTCTGCTCTTCAATTGTTTTTGCTTCAACTTCATTTGTTTTTGGGTTGATTGCAATTTGACCGGATGTAAATAAAAGTCCGTTAGCCTTAACTGCCTGTGAGTATGGTCCGATTGCGTTCGGAGCATTGTTTGTTGCTACATATTCCATAATTTTCTCCTTATTATTTGATATTAGTCACAAACTTCAAATCCTGCATCTTTAAGTGCGGTTTTGATTTGAATAATGTGATTATAATCTCTGGTTTCAACACCGATATTGAGGTAACAATCGGTAATGTTCATATCAAGGTCGGTGCTGTCATAGTTGACAGAAACAACATTTGCACCGAGTTTTGCTATAATCTCGCTGACACCCATAAGCTGACCCGGTTTGTCTGAAAGTGCAATTGTTATGTTGGCTGTTCTGCCGCCCATTTTCAGTCC
The DNA here is from genome assembly GCA_021770095.1 of Eubacteriaceae bacterium. GTDB lineage: Bacteria > Bacillota > Clostridia > Oscillospirales > Acutalibacteraceae > Eubacterium_R. The sequence goes on from JAETRQ010000012.1 coordinate 826, forward strand.
GCGTTCTACCACTCTTGAAAGAATCGTTACGTCAATATTGCCGCCTGAAACGAGACAGCATACTTTCTTGCCCTCAATATCAGGGATTTTTCCGTTCATTACCGCAGCAACACCAACTGCACCGGCACCCTCAGCAATGAGTTTTTCCTGTTCAAGCAAAGTCAGGATAGCAAGTGCAATTTCATCATCACTGACCGTGAAAATTCCGTCAACGTATTTTTTTACCATTTCAAAAGTCAGATCACCGGGTGTTTTAACTGCAATTCCGTCTGCTATGGTCTGAACTTTTTTTAATGTAGAAATTTGGTTGTCATTAACCGATGTGTACATTGACGGTGCTCCTGCCGCCTGAACGCCGTAAACTTTACATTTTGGATTGATTTGTTTAACAGCAAATGCAACACCTGCAATGAGACCGCCGCCGCCGATTGGAACAACTACTGCATCTGCATCGGGCAGCTGTTCAAGAATTTCAATGCCAATTGTACCCTGCCCTGCAATTACATCAGGGTCATCAAAAGGGTGTATGAATGCGTATCCTTTTTCCTCTTTAAGTTCCAGTGCCTTTTTATATGCATCGTCATAAACACCTTTAACCATACAAACTTCTGCACCGTATCTTTTTGTTGCTTCAACTTTACTGATAGGTGCTCCGTCAGGAAGGCAGATGAGAGATTTTATTCCCTTTTTGGTTGCAGCAAGGGCCACACCCTGTGCGTGGTTACCTGCTGAGCAGGCGATAACGCCATTTGCTTTTTCTTCATCCGAAAGCTGACTGATTTTGAAATAGGAACCCCTTACTTTGAATGAACCTGTAATTTGAAGATTCTCTGTTTTCAGATATATGTCTGAATAGGGGCAGATATTTTTAGCCTGTATCATATCTGTTTTCCTGATGATTTCACCAAGTACTCTTTTTGCTTCATATATTCTGTCTAATGTAACCATTTTATCACCACTGTCTATTTTTGTTAATTATAATACTCCCATGTATTTCATTTGTCAAATCACTTTGGCATAATTCTTATATTCAAATTTCTATAACTATTGACTTTGAACAATCTTTATTATAAAATTATATCATATAATTATCATAATGGAGAAATAGTTATGCAGATATTAAAAAAAGGATTATCAATCTTGCTGGTATTGGCATTTGTTGTTCTTTGTTTTGCTGGTTGTTCAAGTTCCGAAAAAGCAGACGAGATTAACGATAAAACTATGCTGATTGCCTATACGCAGGAGAATTCACCGTTTTTGTATACAAATGATAAAGGCGAACTTGATGGATTTGATGTTAAGATTTTTGAAACTATATTTAAAAATATCAAGAACGATTATAAGAATTATAAATTTGTTCAGGTTGAAGAAGGCTATAGAATCGGTGAAGATACTGCATATACAGATGACGACGGCAATGAGTATATTGCCTATGTTATGATTGGCGGTATTCAGAAGAATTCCGGCTCAATCAACAGAGAGTTTACTTTCAGTGAAAATGTGATTGATAACAGAATCATAACCGTAACCCAAAGTGACAGTGATATAAAAACATATGCAGACCTCTCCGGAGCAAAAGTCGGAATTATTACAGAAACTGCAAAAACTGCGTTGGATAAAAATGCTGCTGTCAGGAACTCTTTAGGCAGTGTTGAAGAATATACCGATGCAGAAGTTGCACTGCGTGATTTGTATGAAAAAAAGATTGATGCATTGATTGGTGATGAATTCACTCTGCGTACTACGAAGGTTGATGTTGGTTCGGGTCTGTATCTAATTGTTTCTGCTGACAGTGAGCAATTTACGGAACTTGAAGGTGAACTGGATACAATCAGTTATGCATATGCGTTCAAGAAATATGATTGGTGGGCGGATTCCATTAATGAGGCTATTTATGAACTGAAGAGTCTTGATTATAATGACAAGGATGAACTTACACCAATTGTTGAAGAATACTTTGGTTATAATGCATCGAATTTCAATTATAATCCGGTATAATATTTGTTAATAAGCAGGGTCTGTGTTGCCCTGCTTTTTTGGTTGAACGGTGGTTCTGATTTCTACTCATTGCCTATGGGAGTGTGTTTTATGTTTACAAATAAATACCCGAAAATTTATTTTGAAAAAGTCGGAAAAGGCAAACCGTTAATTCTTCTTCACGGAAACAAAGAAGATCATCATATTTTTGATGAATTGGTTGAGGTGCTTAAAGAGGACTATACTTTATATTGTGTAGACGCAAGAGGACACGGACAAAGTGAAAAAGTGCAGGAGTATCATTATGACGATATGGCAAATGATATTATTGGATTAATTGATGAGGAAAAGATTGAAAATCCTGCATTTTACGGCTTCAGTGACGGTGCAATAGTGGGTATTATTTGTGCTGTGAAAAAACCTGACTTGTTCAGCAAACTCGTATTATCCGGCGCCAATGTTACTGTAAAAGGACTTAAACCAAGTGTATTGCTGGGTATGAAGTTGTCTTATTTTTTTACACGTGATAAACGAACTGCAATGATGCTCAAAGAGCCGAATATAACAGCAGAACAATTGCAGAGAATCCAGAGTGATACGCTTGTTATAGCGGGAGAATTTGACATAATAAGACAAAAAGAGACAGAATTCATAGCCGATAATATTCCTGATTCCGTGTTGAGGATTATTGACGGAAAATCCCATGGAGATTATATTGTTCATAAAACGTATATGGCAGATATAATAAGGGATTTTGTACAATAATATTTTGTTGTTATGAAATTTATTTGGATTGATTGTTTTATTAATATATGTTAAGATATAATGTAGGTTATTAAATCGGAAAGGATGTAGGTTGATGAAAAAAGCATTCAAAAACGGAATTCATCCCTTTGAAGGTAAGGAGTTTTCAAAGGATGTTCCAATTAAAAAAGTAAATGCTGATACCGAAATGGTATATCCGTTGTCACAGCATATCGGTGCTCCTGCAACTGCAATTGTACAGGTCGGTGACAATGTTCTCAAGGGACAGAAAATAGCACAGGCAGATGGATTCGTTTCTGCACCTGTCTACAGTTCTGTTTCAGGTACGGTAAAGGCTATCGAAGAACGCCTTGTTACTAACGGAAACAAAGTTATGTCAATCGTTATCGCAAATGACGGTGAAGATAAAACGGTTGATTCTTTTGGAGCAGACAGAAATGTGGATTCGCTTTCTGCTGATGAGATAATGAATATCATTAAGGAGTCCGGTATTGTAGGGCTTGGAGGTGCGGGATTCCCTACCGGTGTTAAACTCTCACCTAAAAATCCAAAAAATATTGATACTATTATTATTAATGGCGCTGAATGTGAACCTTATCTTACCTCTGACTATCGCCTTATGATTGAAAAGGCAGATGAAATTGTTAAGGGTGTTATTGCCGTTTTAAAACTCTTTGATGCAGCAAAGGCTGTTATTGCAATAGAAAAGAATAAGCCTGATGCAATCAAATTGTTTGAAGAGAAAACTGCCGGCGCTGACAGAATTACAGTTGATGCTTTGCGTACAAGGTATCCGCAGGGCGGTGAAAGACAGTTGATATATGCTGTAACCGGCAGAAAAATCAATTCAAAAATGCTCCCTGCAGATGTTGGCTGTATTGTTGTTAATGCAGCAAGCTGTTATGCAATTTATGAAGCGGTATATAAAAATATGCCTTTGATTCATAAAGTAATGACTGTTACAGGTGAAGGCGCAAATTCACCCTGCAACCTTGATGTTCCTTTGGGTATCAGTCACAGTGCTGTGCTTGAAGCAGCAGGCGGTGCAAAGGACGATGTTGTTAAATTTATCTCAGGCGGACCGATGATGGGTATAGCAATGGGTTCACTTGATGTCCCTGTTGTAAAAACTTCATCTTCCATTCTTGCTTTTACAAAAGATGATGTGGCAGCATTGCCTCAGTCAAATTGTATCCATTGCGGTAAATGTATAACTGCATGTCCGCAGATACTTGTACCGCAAATGATGGCTAAGTCTGTTAAATCCGATAATTTTGAAAGATTTGAAAAACTCGGCGGTATGGAATGTATTGAATGCGGATGCTGCACATATGTCTGTCCTGCAAAAATTCCGTTGACACAATTATTCAAACTCGGCAAAGTAAAAGTCCGTGAACTTAATAAGTAAGAAAGAGAGGAATGTGTTATGTATAATATTTCGGTATCTCCTCATGTGAGATCACAAAATACTACCAAAGCAATTATGCGTGATGTCTGTATTGCACTTCTTCCGGTTCTTGCTTTCGGTGTATATCATTTTGGTCTTGATGCATTAAAGGTAATTGTAATCAGTGTTGTTACCTGTGTGATCAGCGAACTTGTTTTTGAACTTATTGCAAAGAAGCCTATCACTGTATTTGATTACAGTGCTGTTGTAACCGGTCTTATTCTTGCAATCAATCTTCCGTCGACTGCAGCGTGGTGGATGGTTGTTATCGGCGGCGTTTTTGCCATTGTTGTTGTAAAAATGCTGTTTGGCGGTTTGGGTCAGAACTTTATGAACCCGGCACTTGCTGCAAGGTGTTTCCTGCTGATTTCTTTCACCTCTCGGATGAATGATTTTTCAATTGACGGTGTGTCAAGTGCAACTCCGCTTGCTGTGATGAGAGCAGGAGAAAGCGTAGACCTTTTAACTTTGTTCCTCGGTTTCCACGGCGGTGTAATCGGTGAAGTTTCAGCACTTGCGATTTTAATCGGTGGATTGTATCTGATTATTAAAAAGGTAATTTCGATCAGAACTCCATTAACTTATATTCTTTCAACAGTAGTATTTATTTTACTTGTCAACCTTGCAACAGGCGGTGACACCTCTCCTGTATATTTGCTGTCTCAGGTGCTTTCAGGAGGCTTGCTTGTCGGTGCATTCTTTATGGCGACCGATTATGCGACAAGCCCGATTACAGCAAGAGGTCAAATTATTTATGGTATAATCCTCGGTCTCCTTACTGCATTGTTCAGAACGCTCGGTTCGTCTGCAGAAGGTGTATCATATGCAATCATAATCGGAAACCTTCTTGTTCCGATTATTGAAAAAATTACTGTTCCGAAGCCTTTCGGCTGTGAAAAAGCGAAAGGAGATAAAAAATAATGAGCAAGAAAAAGTCAAATATTTTTATAAATACACTTGTTTTGGTTCTTGTAACATTTGTTGCAATAACTGCTCTTGCAGTTGTTAATCAGATTACGCGTGAGCCTATTGCTCAGGCAGAGATTAATGCCAGAGCAGAGGTGTATAAAGTCGTTTATCCCAATGCACCGAAGTTTGCAGAAATTGAAAACAGTGAATCCATAATTGAAGGCTCTTCCGAAATGCTCAAAAGTGCAGGTTATGACGGTTGTTTTATTAATGATGCTCTCAGTGTAACGGATGACGGCGGTACCGTTTTAGGTTATGTTATTGCTGCAACATCACCAAGCGGTTACGGCGGTGATTTACAGATTGCCGTCGGTATTTCCAAAGACGGTAAAATTACAGGCTTTGATGTTGTATCCAATAACGAAACCGCAGGATTGGGTTCAAAGTGTACTGAACCTGAATTCAAATCTCAGTTTGCAAATAAAGATGCAAAAGTTCTTGAATATACAAAAAGCGGCGCAACCGCAGATAATCAGATTGATGTTATCAGTGGTGCAACCATCACAACCAATGCTGTAACAGAAGCTGTTAATGCTGCAATTGTATTTTATCAGGAAAACTTCGGAGGCGGTGTTCAGGCTGTTGAAGAAGTTGACCCAATGCAAAAAGCACTCCCTGATGCGGATTTGGAATCCTTGACAGATAAGGAGTTTACGCCTGTATCAAATGATGACTATACAATTGAAAGCGTCAAAGAAGTTGCAGGTGTTGGCTATATTGTCACCTGTACTGCACATAATGGTTATGACGGCGATTTGCAGATTGCTCTTGGTATAGGTACAGATTCAACGATTAAAGGTTATGCTGCAACCATCTGCAATGAAACCAAGGCTCTCGGCGGACAGTGTGCAAGTGATGAGTTTGCCGCTAAATTTGTTGGTATGAAAACAGATAAAGTCACTTTTGTTGCATCAGGTGCTAATCCTGATAATAATGAAATTGATATGATTACCGGTGCAACAATTACTACAAATGCAGTTGTAACAGCCGTAAACGGTGCAATTGATTTGTATAACGACCAGTTGAAAGGAGAGTGAGATATATGAAAAAAGTATTGGAAAGATTATATAATGGTATAATTAAAGAAAATCCTACTTTTGTTCTTATGCTTGGTATGTGTCCCACTCTTGCCGTAACAACCAATGCAAAAAACGGACTCGGTATGGGTATTGCTACCATGGCAGTTCTGATTATGTCAAATCTTCTTATCTCATTGTTGAGAAAGATTATTCCGAATGGTGTGCGTGTGCCTGTTTATATCATAATCATTGCATCATTTGTAACGATTGTTGAAATGCTTATGCATGCATATGCAACTTCTCTTTACAGCAGCCTTGGAATTTTTATTCCGCTGATTGTTGTAAACTGCATTATTCTCGGCAGAGCAGAAACCTATGCTTCAAAGAATAATCCGATTCTTTCCATATTTGATGGTGTTGGAATTGGTCTTGGATTCTCAATCGGTCTTACGGTTATCGGTATGATAAGAGAACTCATCGGTGCAGGCACTTTGTTTGGCAAGCAAATCCTTCCTGAAACATATGAACCTGTTTCAATTTTTGTTATGGCGCCCGGTGCATTCTTTGTTCTTGCAATTCTTTGTGCAATTCAGAACAAATTCAATTTAAAAGGTGCAAACAGGCATACAAAAGGTAAAGGCGGATGCAGCGGCAATTGTGCTGAATGTACAAAAAAGGAAGGTGAAGAATAATGGTAAAAACTTTATTTTTAGTACTTCTTACTACTGCTCTTATTAACAATATTGTTCTCAGTCAGTTCCTTGGTATTTGTCCGTTCCTCGGTGTATCAAAGAATATGAAAACCGCAGCAGGTATGGGCGGTGCAGTAATATTTGTAATTACAATTTCTTCAGCAGTTACAAGTCTGCTTTATAATTATGTGCTTGTAAAATTTGATTTAACGTATCTTAAAACGATTGTATTTATTGTTGTTATTGCTTTTCTTGTTCAGCTTGTTGAACTTTTCCTCAAAAAGGCTTCACCGTCTCTTTATAAGAGTCTTGGTGTTTTCCTTCCGCTCATAACAACAAACTGTGCGGTACTTGGTACTGCTCTTACCAATGTGCAGAATTCAAACGATTTTGTGACAAGTGTAGTAACAGGTATCGGAACAGCAGTCGGTTTTTGTATCGCAATCATAATTATGGCAGGTGTGCGTGAAAAGACAGAAAATAACGATTTTCCAAAAACATTCCGCGGTACACCGGCAGTTCTTATGACTGCCTGCCTTATGTCAATTGCATTTAATGGTTTCACATTGTTTGCATAATTGACATAACTTAGGGGGAAAATTTATATGAACATTAATGAAATTATTATTGCTGTTGTTACAGTATGTGTTATCAGTCTTGTTGTTGGCATTATTCTCGGCATTGCTGAAAAAGTATTTCATGTTGAAGTAAATGAAAATGAGGAAAAAGTCAGAGGTGAACTTCCGGGAAGTAATTGCGGCGGTTGCGGATATGCAGGCTGTGATGCACTTGCAAAAGCAATAGCAAACGGAGAAGCACCTGTAAATGCCTGCCCTGTCGGCGGAGAAAAAGTTGCAAAGCAGATTGCGGCTATTATGGGACAGGAAGTCGGCGAGATGCAAAAAAAGGTTGCATATGTTAAATGTGACGGTGACTGTGAAAAGAAAAAGACCGATTATAACTATTTTGGTGTTGACAGTTGCGTGTATGCATCAAAGATGCCGGGTTCAAGCCAGTATGCCTGCAAGTTTGGTTGTCTTGGTTTTGGTTCTTGTGCAAAAGTCTGCCCGCAAAGAGCAATCAGAATTGTTGACCGAAAAGCCGTAGTTGATGAAAGTCTTTGTATTGCCTGCGGTAAATGTCTCAAAATCTGTCCGCATAATCTTATTGAACTGGTTCCTGCCAATCATAATGTAAGGGTTCAGTGTTCTTCACTTGCAAAAGGCAAAGAAGTTAAAGATGCGTGTACATCAGGCTGTATTGCTTGCGGTATCTGCAGTAAAATTTGCCCTGAAGGCGCTATCGTATTTGAAAACAATATTGCAAAGATTGATTACAGTAAATGTACGCAGTGCGGTCTTTGTTATGAAAAGTGCCCAAGAAAGATAATAAAAAAGTTTGATTAATGTTTAATTGATAAAAAATTGACAATTTATTGATAAATTATTGACAATCCATTCCTTTTTGTATATTATAAAAGGGCACTTATGTGTAAAAATTTATAGGAGAGAATTTTATTATGACAAAGATGAAAAAAGTCCTTGCAGTAGGACTCGCGTCAGTACTCGCTGTTTCATTTGCTGCATGCAGCAAGGGTGCAGGTGATGCTGATGCTGATAACAAAACAGATGCCGCTGCTGCAAAAACAGGCTATTCTGTAATCAGCCAGATTCAGGAAGTTAAGGACACAACACTCACAATTGATTCTGTTGCTGCTGCTGTTCTTGTTGACGCAGACGGAAAAATCATTGATTGTAAAATTGATGAAGCACAGACAAAGCCTGATCTTGCTACCAATAACGGTGATGTAGCAGACCTCAGAACGAAGCTTGAGAAGAAAGAAGATTACGGCATGAAAGGCGTATCTCCAATCGGTAAAGAATGGTATGAGCAGGTTGCTGCATTTGAGGAATTTGCTAAGGGCAAGACTGCTGATGAAATCACAGCTGCTGTTGGTGACGATGGTTATCCTTCAAATGCTGACCTTAAAGCAGGATGCACAATTGCAGTTGTTGATATTGCAAAGGCAGTTTCTAATGCTGTAACAAATGCACAGGATCTTGGTGCATCAGCAAACGATACTCTCAAACTTGCTGTTACAACAGAAAAGTATTATGAGAGCAATGAAACAAATCTTCAGTATGATTCAAACTATGCAGTTGTAACTCTCAGTGCAGACGGAAAAATTACTTCTTGTATCATCGATGCATCACAGGCAAAATGTACAATTGCTGACAGTAAGTTCACAGTTGCTGAAGGTACATTTGCTTCTAAGAAAGAACTTAAAGATGATTATGGTATGAAGGGCATTTCTCCAATCGGCAAAGAATGGTATGAACAAGCAGATGCATTTGAAAAATGGGCTGTTGGCAAAACTGCTGCTGAGATCACAGCAGGTGTTGGTGATGATGGTTATGCTTCAGATGCTGACCTCAAAGCAGGTTGTACAATTATCGTAAGTTCAATTGCTAAGACTGTTGCAAATGCTGCAACTGTATAATTGACTGACTGTTAATTATTAATCATTAAAAGAGAGTTCCTTAAAGCTGAGGTACGATAACGCAGTGTTGCTTAAAATCGTTATCTTTTCAGCTATAATTGCGTTAAAAAATACCATAAGGCGTCAGCCTTATGGTATTTTTATGCCTTATTCTAACTAAAAATCTAACAATTTTAAGTGCTTCGCAGTTTTGTAGGCGTTACCGTACCTCAGCTAAAGAACTCTCTTTTTTGTATCGTTTATATTGCAAGTGTATTTTATTTCTGTTATAATTTTATTGTTATGAAAAAATATTTAAGTATTGTTTTGGCAATAATTATTGTGTTCATCTGTTGCTCGTGCAGTGCAGATTTCAATTTTGCCAAATATGACCGTTATCAGTCCGGTTTTCTCGATTTGTTTGATACATATTCTACTGTTATTGCTTATGATAAAAATGAGCAGGTATTTGATGATCATTTTAAACAATTCCATGATAAACTTGAAGAATATGATAAACTTTACAGTATTTATAATTCCTATGATGATATGGAAAATCTTTGTTCTTTAAATCAAAAGGCAAAGGACGGACCGGTTAAAGTCGACAGCAGAATTATTGACTTGCTGGAATACTGTAAATATGTTTATGACCTTACAGACCAAAAAACAAATGTATGCTTCGGCTCGGTATTATCCATCTGGCATGACAGCAGAGAGCATGCAGCCGATAATCCTGAAGATGCAAAACTCCCCGATATGGATATGCTCAAACAGGCAAGTCAGCATACCGATTTTAATGACCTTGTAATTGATAAAGAAAACAGCACGGTTTATTATGCCGACCCAATGCTTAAACTTGATGTTGGTGCGGTCGCAAAGGGATATGCAGTCCGAGAGGTTTGCAAGTGGGCAAATGAAAATTTGTGGACTTCAGCTGCAATCAGTATCGGCGGCAATGTCTGTACTTTCGGCTATAAAAATGATGACGGCAAGACATTGTGGAATATCGGTGTTGAAAATCCGGATACTTCGTCTGAAGACTATCTGCTTAATGTTTCCATCACTGATTTATCAGTTGTAACAAGCGGTGACTATCAGCGGTATTTTGTGGTTGACGGCAAAAAGTACTGTCATATTATTAATCCGGACACACTAATGCCAAGCGAATATTTTTCAAGTGTTTCGGTAATTTGCAAAGATTCCGCTTTAGGTGATGCGTTGTCAACTGCATTGTTTAATATGCCGATTGAAGACGGTCAGAAGTTAGTTGACAGTATGGATGATGTTGAAGCCGTGTGGGTTGATACAGAGTATAACAAAATATTCAGTTCAAATTTTGAACAATATATAGCTAAGGAGTAAAATTATGAAAGAGAAAGCACATTTTAATCCAAAATCATTGACATGGATAATTTCACTTGCAGTAATGATTGCTGTCAGTATTGCCGTGATTTTTGGATCAATCGGTCTTGATAAACTTGCTAATCAAAAATATAATGAACCGATTTCTATGGATTTTACGATTGCTCAGACTAAGGATATAGATATATCTTCAACCAATGCTGCTGATTATAATGTCAAGTCTGTTAAAGAGGCATATGATTCCTCAAATAATCTTGTTGCATATGTTGTTGAAGGTACAACAGTTGGATATAATCAGGAAGTTCCTATTGAGATGACTTCAATCATCTCCATTGACGGTACTGTCGTTTGGGGTATTGATATTCTCAAACAGGAGGAAACAGAGTATCTTGGTGTAAGAATTCAGACACCTGAATTCAAGGATCAGTTCACAGGCAGATATTTGCCTGTTGTTGCATCAGGTTCAACCTCAAAAGGTTCAACGATTGATACGCTTGCAAAGGCAACCATTTCTTCACAGGCAGTAATTGATGCTGTTAACAATGCACAGAAATTTGTATCTGACAATTATGTTATTGCTGAGGCGGAATAATGAAAAAGGCTGATTTTATCGTTATTGCCGTTGTATTATCAATTGCAGTGGTTTTGATTGCAGTTCTTTATGGCTCTAAAACCAATACCGGTTCATATGTGCAGATTGAAGTGAACGGAAAAGTAGTTAACACTTTATCGCTTGATGAGGATGTGCAACTGGAAATTGAAGGGGCAGACGGTGGAACCAATACGCTTGTGATTGAAAATGGTTATGCTTCTGTCACCCATGCGAGTTGTCCTGATGGTATCTGTGTTAATCATAAAAAGATTAATCGGTCAGGTGAATCCATTATCTGCCTTCCGAACAAGGTTGTAATATCTGTTGTGAATGATAAAAGCACAGACGAGATTGATGCGGTGGCATAATTTTTAATTGAAAGGATTTTTATGAAAAATGATAAGGCAAAGCGAATTGCTCTGTTTGGTATGATGGTGGCACTTGCCTTTACATTTAGCTACCTTGAGAGTTTAATTCCTTTCAATTTCGGAATTCCGGGAGTAAAACTGGGACTTGCAAATCTGGTTGTTGTTGTGGCACTGTATATCATGAAACCGGGAGAAGCATTTGCAATAGCAATTATACGCGTTTTTCTTGCCGGTCTGACTTTCGGTAATGTTTACAGCATTGCTTACAGTCTATGCGGCGGAATACTTAGTTTTGCTGTAATGTTTTTGATGAAAAAGACAAAGTTGTCTGTTATCGGTGTAAGTATGCTTGGTGGAATAAGCCATAACATCGGTCAGATTATTGTAGCGGCAATTGTTATGGAAACGATAAGGATTGCGTATTATTTACCGGTTCTGCTTGTTGCCGGTTTAATCACCGGAATGCTTATGGGAATCATATCAAAACTGATTATTGATAGATTTAAGAAAATAAAAAATAATATTACTTATTAGCAAATGACCCACGGATTTTATACCCGTGGGTGTTGTGTTTTATGTAAAATTTTGTAAATTCTACTCAATATATTTAGCATAGTTGATAATTTTAGTATGTTATTTTTACTTATATATAGTTTGTATAAGGATGATAACATATGATTTTTTATAAACCTTTTTATGAAACACTTGCAAAGAAAAACGTGACCGAATATGCTTTGATTTTTAAATACGGAATTCCTGCCAATACGCTGCATCGAATGAAGCACGGAGAAGCGATAACAACTAAAACGCTTGATGAACTTTGTTTTGTGCTTGATTGTGAAGTTGAAGAAATTTTAAAACATATAAAAGATGATGAGTAACAGAATTATCAGAAAATATAAATACATATAATAAAATTCATATATTGCAATAATCTAAAACTAAAAAATGATTTGCTCAGTCTTCATTAAAAATAAAATTACGCTGAGCAAATTGCCCAGCGTAACTATGGTCGGAGTGACAAGACTTGAACTTGCGGCCCCCAGACCCCCAGTCTGGTGCGCTACCACCTGCGCTACACCCCGATTTATATTGCCTGTTTATTATACTTATACTTCGCTTTATTGTCAAGTATGGTCAAATTAATATTTTATTTAATAATTTTGAAAAAAGTTGAGACACTTTTGATTTTTACTCGTCTTTATATATGAGATTAAATGTGAAGGAGGATAAATATATGTGGAAAAATGCACGCTATATGCTCTCAAACTGGATAAAGTGGGACAGAAAAAGTCTTGTGTATTTTATAATCCGAGTGCCTGCAATGGTTTTGCAGCCGATTATAACAGCATATATACCCAAGGCAATGATAGACTGCATAAATGAAGGTGTCACAGTCGGCAGATTAACATTTGTTGTTGCCATGCTCAGTGTACTTGTTGCACTTACTACTTGGCTTACACCCTTTATGCAGGAACTGCTCAACGGCAGTGCAAGAATAATCCGTATGCGGTATGCTGTTATGGCGTTTCGCAAAAATCTCTCAACAGATTATGTGAACATTGAGAGCCTTGAGGGAAGAGAGCAGAATAAAAGAGCAATGGATTTTTACCGGAGTTATTATTCCTCGTCTGCCGATTTTATTGATACCTGCAATCAGCTGCTTGTTTGTGCTGTTGGTGTCATAACCTCTCTTGCGCTTATCTATAAAATCAATATTACCATGATATTGATTATTCTTGCAACCTGCGTTGCTGAATTCTTTTTGCTTAAATATTTGAATAAAAAAGAAAAAGGCGTTAAAGATGCAAGAGGCAGTATTTTTGTTAAATTCGATTATTACTATTCACTCAGCAAGGATCTGACCGTTTCCAAAGATATAAAATTATATGGCTTTGCGGATTATTTTATATTTTCTATCGCAAAACTGATTCAGGGATTAGAGGATATAACGTCAAAATATATGCATCAGAGTGTTTCGGTCGGCGGAACAAGGGCACTTTTAAATCTTGTTCGTGAACTTGTTGCATATGCTTATCTTACATATTTGGTGTGTTCCGGAAGATTGTCCGTATCGGATTTTATTTTCTATTTCGGAATCATAACAGGATTTTCAAATTGGATTATGAATTTTGTATATTTATATTCCAATATGGAGCGTTGCTGCAATGACTGCGATGCTTTCCGCAAATTTATTGAAAGCAGTGAAGAAAGCCGCAGCAAGCCTGATATTGATTTTGAAAGTGTTGAGTCAGTCGAATTCAGGAATGTTTCGTTTGCTTATCCGTCTGCTGAAAAAGTCACGATAAATAATATGTCATTTAAAATTAATAAGGGCGAAAATATCGCAATAGTCGGTGAAAACGGTGCCGGCAAAACAACTGCCATAAAACTGTTGTGCGGTCTTTATTATCCTACCGATGGCGATATTCTTATCAATGGGAAAAGCAGCCGTGAATTTTCATCCGACAGTTATTTTGATTTGTTCTCAGCAGTTTTTCAGGATTATAACTTTTTGCCGATGACGGTTGCCGAAAATATCTGTACTACTGCAGACTATGATATGGAAAAACTCTATTCTGCATTTGATAAAGCAGGCATAATGGATAAAATAAACAGTCTTGATAAAAAAGAAAAGACGCTTATGGTCAAGGATGTCCACAAGGATGCAGTTGATTTTTCAGGCGGTGAAAAACAAAAATTATTACTTGCAAAGGCTATTTACAAAAATGCTCCTGTGCTTATTCTTGATGAGCCAACTGCTGCTCTTGACCCGATTGCAGAGAATGAACTTTATTTAAAATATAACGAAATGACAGATAATAAAATATCATTTTTTATTTCTCACAGACTTTCATCAACCAGATTCTGTGACAGAATTCTGTTTATAAAAGACGGCACTATTGCCGAAAGCGGAACACATGCACAACTGATGGCGTTAAAAGGATTGTATTACAGAATGTATCAGGTTCAGAGTTACTATTATAAAGAGATGGGAGGCGATGCAGTATGAATAAGATAAAAACAATTTTTTCTGCATTTAAAGAGACGCACCGCCTTGAAAAACGTCTTATACCGACTTCAATTGTTGTTGCGGTAGTTATGGCTGTTATGCCTTTTGTGAACATCTGGTTTACATCCAAAATCATTGATTTGCTTGATACAGGTGCTCAGATGAAAGAGCTGATACTCTATATAACTTTAGCAGTCGGGATAAATCTTATACTGTTTTTCTGTAATAACTTTTTAGGTGATATGTATTTTATGTATCGTTCACTTATGTATAACAAAGAACTGCAAAGCATATCAAGAAAACTGTTTATGACAGAATACCAAAGGCTTGAAGACGGAGATTTCAAAGAACTTGTGCATAAACATTCAGAAGCACAGGATAGGGTGTTTTCAGCATTCGTTCAGTTCAGTTGGATGCTGCGTGATTTTATTTCAGGAATGATAACACTGATTATATCGGTTATTCTTGTTATTCCGTTATTTAAAATCGGATTTAAGACCACGGGCAACACGTATTTTGAGAAACCCGTTTTTCTTCTTACCATATTCGGCGCAATCGCAGTAATGGTTGTTATCATTTTGATTGTTGCATCAAAGATGAATCGGGCATGGTTCAAGGCGTCTGACGAATATTCACGTCTTGACAGAATGTTCTACTATTTTCTTAACATGTTTTCGGATTACAACACCGGCAAGGAAATCAGGCTTTATAAAGAGCAGAATTTGATTGAACATACCGCAACAGATGTGTTATTGACAGACGGTGAGAAATTGCTGAAAAAAGTGTCTATGAACAGTGCAAAGTCAAGTTCATTTGTCGCAATTCTCGGGGCTGTTGTGGGTTTCGGTGTTTATCTTTTTATTGGCGTTAAAGGTTTATACGGTTTATTCGGCATTGGTTCGCTGGTACTTTACTGCGGCAGTTTTATGCAGATTATAAACGGTATTATGAAAATGGCAACAACCTTTGGCAAAACGGAGGAAATGGTTCCGCTTGCCAATTATTATTTTGACATAATCAATACTCAGGATGAAATGACCTATGGAGATAAAGAACTTAATATTGATGAAAAATTTGAAATTGATTTTAAGAATGTTTCATTCAAATATCCCGGTTCTGAAAACTATTCTCTGAAAAATATTAATATCAGAATTAATAACGGTGAACATCTTGCAGTTGTCGGCCGAAACGGAAGCGGAAAAACAACTTTTATTAAATTAATGTGCAGGCTTTATGATGTAACAGATGGTGAAATATGTATTAACGGAATTAATATCAAGGATTATACGGAAGAGAGTATCAACAGGCTTTATTCCGTTGTTTTTCAGGATTTCAAAATCTTTTCAACAACAGTTTCGGAGAACATTTCTGTCGGTAAAGAATATGATAAAGCAAAACTTCTTGATTCACTTGACAAAGCAAATATAAAAGAGCGTGTGCTAGCTATGGAAAATCAGGAGAACACTTATTTATATAAAGATTTGGATAAATCCGGTGTTGAAATTTCAGGCGGTGAAGCGCAAAAACTTGCTCTTGCAAGAGCATTATATAAGGATGCACCTGTTGTCATTCTTGATGAACCGACTGCGGCCCTTGATCCGATTGCAGAGAATGAAATTTACAGTCGTTTTAATTCTTTTGTACAGAACAAAACGGCGATATATATTTCTCACAGGTTATCAAGTTGTGCTTTTTGTGATAATATTGCAGTATTTGATAACAGCGAATTGGTTGAATACGGCACACATACCAATCTTATGAATATCGGCGGAAAATATTGTGAACTCTGGAATGCTCAGGCGAAATATTATTCTGAATAATTTTCATACATATAAAAACAGCCTTGAAATCATTTGATTTCAAGGCTGTTTGACAAGGTTATAAATTATTATGTGTCATTTAAGATTACTTTTTGTTTTGGTATCTTTGCTTATCGTTAACAATAAATTTTATATGATTTTCATCAAAAATATTATTTATATCAAATTTCTCTTTTTCAGGTTCAACGGACAGCATTTTGTTAACGTGCTTTTTTAAAACTTTGTCATAGAATTGACGGCTTAATTCTGAAATGATAACAACAAAAACTAAAATTACTGCCATAATTATAACCATTGTTGATTTCTGCACGTGATTGTGTGCAAAAATATATACAAAAAATATTATTGGCAGTGCTGAATAGAGTATATCTAGAATCACATTTATTATCATATTATTTTTCTTGCTATTCTTTTGTAATTTATTATTTCGTTCTTGTTTGGCATTGTAGTCGGTTAATACATCCTTTTTTATAGTCATTATATCAGGAATACTGTATTTTTTTAGATTAATTATTGCATTGTTTGTGGTGGGTACAACTCTCAAGTAGTATTCGTAATGATCTCCGTCAATACCAATTACTTGCAGTGTGATGGTTTCACTTTTGTTATTTGTTATAATATTGTATTCACTTTCAACATTGAAATGATAACCAATAACTTTATTAAGATTTTTTTGTATATAACTGTTTTTAGCAGTAATTAATTTAACGTCAACAGACTGTTCCAAATTGTCGATTGTTACAGTGCCTTCAGGCATAATTTTGTATGGAATACCCTTGATATTAATGAATATTTGCATTTTTGAGTTATTATAAAAAGTCAATTCCATAACAAAATCCTCTAAGCGATGATATTATAATTTTAACAGATGTTCAATTCTTTGTAAACAGCTTTCTTATATATTGAGACAAAAAAGAACGGCTTAACTGAAAAGTTAAACCGTTCTTTTTCCGTATACATATTATACAAGATTATATACTGTAACTGCAAAGCAGTTTTTGAAGTAAAATAAATTTGTATAATATGGTTTTGGTACGCTGGAAGGGATTCGAACCCCCGACCTTCTGGTTCGTAGCCGTAGCGATAAATCTCTTTTACACCGTTTTAAGCCATATTTAACACTATTATCTCCATTAATTACACCCGATTATTCCATTATTTCCATGTATTACTGAAAAAATGTGGTCCGATTATGGTCCTTGCATAGTAAAAATTATTTTTCTTTATAGATCAATTTTTGTAAATCTGAATAACAGATATTGTTATTTTTATTATTGTAGAATGTTAAATATTCTTTTATTTTACTTTTATTTCTATACCATAAGTTGTGAACACAGACTTTAAGATTATACAAATCAATCCAATCTGGTATATCAGCTTGGCTTATAAAATTATTTACTGCCGAATATAGTACATTATATCTTGGATATGGATAATTTGCAGTATTAACATCCCATTTTTTATTTAACATAACATTATTAATATCATATAATAAGTCTGCTAATAGAAGGGAATAACCGACAGTGCTAATAGCGTTTTTTAGACTGTCACCATGATCAATCATAGTCTTTATACATAAAACCGCACCAAGAAAGTCTGCTTCTAATTCATATTGAGATGGTGGTGTAGGTTTTGATAATAATTGATGTTCAAGAATTAAATGTGAGTATTCATGAGCAACTATAAAAAAATAGTTAGAAATGGTTAAAGATGATGCAAAATCTAATGATTCCAATTGCTTACATTTTAAATATTTAGTAGTATCCATTAAATCTTTGTTAATATAATAAGAACATGCTAAATCAATAAAATAATTATCTATTTTACCAACACTAAGATTATTCTTTTTATTATAGTAATATTGAGCTATAATCGTAGAAAAAGCAATCGAAAAATGGATAATGGATCTACTAACTAAAATAATTCTATTATCATCTTTTAATAGAGAGGATGCATTATAAGAATTATATCTAATTGTACCAAGAATTGGCTTTTCGAAATTAAGATTTCGTCTAGGCATTGAAATGTGTTCATGTGATTCGTAGAGCAGATCCAAATGTTTCTTTAAGCACTCATAGTAATATGGATTTTCATATTCTGTAGGAGTTTTAATTGTTTTTAGATGTTTTATGTATTTCGTATATTTTTCTTGTACTTCCTTTTCACTTACTAAGCCATCAAATGTTGTTTTAAAGCTTTCATAAGAATAATTGAAATCATTTTTTGTGTTTGTTTGTTTTTGTATTTCTCTTAATAAATCTATTGAATCCATGGTTTTATTTTTCTTTGTCTTTGCGTTTAAGTGTTATAGTTAATCCGGTTTGAGATGAAATATTTGAACCTAAAGATAATAAAGAAATCTGTCCTTCGACTCCAATACTAACATTTAAGGAAATTTCATCTATTTCATAAGAGTTATTTTCACTACAACAATCTAAAGCACTACTGATTGATGATATAAAGTTATTTAAGTTTTCACCTAAAGTCTCAGCATCTATTGATTTGGTTTTAGGTACTATAATCTGTTTAATGTTTTTATCATCTAAGAAAGAATTTCCTAAATCAATTTTCTCGTAATCAAATGTTATATTAATGTTATTCAACAAAATCACTCAACTTTCTACTTTTAATAAAATAATTATAACATGTTTTATAAAAAAAGTAAATTTAATGGAAAATAAGCAGATAGATGTTTTTATCTGCTTATTTTTTTGCGATTTTTGAGGGTGTTATTAAAATGTGATGGTTTTAGGGCAATAAAAAATCCTTGAAACACCGTAATATCAACGTTTTCAAGGATTTTAATATTGGTACACTGGATGGTCATAGATAATTGAAATGAGTTAAGAGTAATCTATCATTTCTATTAATTAAATTTGCATGTTTGAAATAGAATATGCTAAATAAAAATATTTTTGTTACATTTTACTGTTTTCGACACTATATTATAAAGGAAGTTATTAAAATATAGAATATATACATTTTTGTCATAAAAATGTGTATTTTTGTATTTTATATTGACATACCTATAATAATTTGATAATTAAAAATAAAATGACAGTGTATATTAGAAACAATTTTATTTATAAAAATGCGAATAATCTGGGGCGCACCTATGGAAAATAAACGACCAATTCCAAATAATAAAAAATTAAACAATCGAAAAGAAATATTTGACAAGTATCAAAAACTGACTCCTATTTCTCCTTTTAATAACCCTCAATATTCATTAGGATTGGATGAAGGGAATAAAAAGACAGGAAAGAGCGGAGAAAAGTTTTCATTAATATATGTGTGGAATTTGCCGATTAGGGTTACTTGTCCAGGGGCTTCTCTATGGTGTGAGTCGCACTGTTATAATGCTGATGATAGAAAAGACATATATGATATGGATAAATGGTGTATTAATTGGTGGTGGGCTTTAAATGATATTTCTTATTTAGAAAAAACTATATCATTACAATTATCACAAGTTAATCATGAAAAAGTGGCTGTGAGGTTGCATTCATGTGGAGATTTCTTCTCCGTAGATTATATAGAAATGTGGCTCAGAATATGCCAAACTTATAGGAATATCCATTTTTGGGGGTATACACGTTCATGGGCTGTTCCTACTTTATATAAATCAATTTCAAAGCTTGCTTCATATGATAATGTCCAACTATTTGCATCGTGGGACAATTTTATGATTGATGTACCGCAAGGATGGAGTAAAAGTATTGTTGTAAATTCTAATGAACAAATAAAGTCATATAATTGTGATGTGAAAAGCTCATTTGTATGCCCAGAACAATATAATTTAGTGAAAAGCTGTGCGGATTGTGCATTGTGTATCAATAAAACAAATAGAGATGTTATTTTCATATTGCATTGACAAAAAAGGAGCGTAAACATGATCAACAATAAATTAATTATGGTTGGCGGTAATAGTGGAACTGGTAAAACAACTTTAGTTGAGACACTTATAGATTTATATCCTGATTTCTATGCTCGTCCCATATCTTTTACAACGAGAAAAAAACGCCGCAATGAAAATGGGCATGAATATATTTTTGTAAGCAAGGAAGAATTTGAATATCTAGATAAAAGTAACAAACTATTAAATAGTGATTATGTTTACAATAATTATTATGGAATAGATAAAGAATCTGTTAATGAAATTATGGGTAAATGTAAAAAAAATCCTATAAAGGAAATACATCCTAAAAACCATCAAAAAATAAAAAATAGTATTAAAAAAAATGCAATTTCAGTTTTAATTACATCTAATTTTGAAAACAAATTTCAAAATACTCGTTATAATGAAGATAATGATTATTATTGCTCTATCTCAATGGATGATTTTGATATTGTATTTAATAATGATAAAAACACTTCGATTTTACAGAACGCAAAAGATTTACATATTAAAATTAAAGCAGTCCTTAATGCATATGATACATTCCCGTCATCAGGAAAGATTGATTTAATAAACAGAGAAGGATACAATAAAATAGCTAGTTGTTTTACCGAAGATAAAAGAATTACTACAAGAAATTTTCATCAATTAACGCAAACATTTTTTTTGAAATTTTTCTCTGAATATATACATTCATACAGCAATGTACTAGAAATAGGACCAGGGAATGGGTGGCTAATTAATACTGTGAATCCTATATGTGGAAAATATACATGTTTGGATATTTCAAATAAGATGTCAATAAATCATAGTATTGATATGGTAATATCGAGTGTTAGATATATGCCATTTTCTTCGAGGTCCTTTGATGTAGTTGTTGCTTCTTTGGCAGACCCGTATTTATATCCTGAGGCTATATGTGAAATCAACAGAATATTAAAACCGGGCGGATATTTTGCCTTTTCAACCCCTTCGAAAGAATGGGCTGTGGCCCTTAGAGGAGATTCAAAGGAGAACAATAAAACAAAATTTGTTTCAGACGACCATGAAGAAATCAGTGTTTACTCTTTTACATATTCAAATGAGGAATTAAATAAAATTATGGAGATGACTAATTTTACTAAGGTTTCTTTATCTTCTATAAAAGGTAAATCATTGACTGGTAACATATCACCTGCTATTATCAATGCCGCGCAGAATATTAAAATTGATTACAGGGACTTAAATATAATAACAATTGGGATTTTTCAAAGAAAGGACTAAATATGAATACATACAAAATATTAAATGAAAGTGTTCGTAGTGATGTTTTTAAAAGTGCGGAAACGCTAATAGAACTATATAAAAAAGGGGTTTTGGGTGGAGATATTATGCCAGAAGACTCTAATCCTAATTTGAAAAAAGATTCTGAAGAGAATTTTTTATATTTCACATTGCCAATGGCGTTGAATTACCAAAGAAATTCATATAAGCTTTGGGAATCTGCAAATTTAACATATAATGATGTAAAAACTTGTGATGTATTTAACCCTCAAAAGGTGGTTAATATGAATCTAGAAAAACTTAGAGATAATCTACTAATGTATAAAGTTGCACTCCAACCTAATAAACATCCACAAATTTGGATGACTTTATGTCAAACATTTTATGACGAGTTCGGAGGTAGTGTAAAAAAGTTTCTCTATGATAATCAGTTATCTGTTGCTAATATAAAAAGCTATATGAATTCTAATAAAAAGAAATTTCCATATCTTTCAGGAACAAAAATTATGAACTATTGGTTATATGTTATTGAACAGTATACTGATGTTAAATTTAAAGATCGTGAAGAAATTAATGTAGCACCAGATACTCATGTAATACAGGCAAGTTTATTACTTGGGCTTATTGAGAAAGAAGATTTAAACAAACCAGAAATTAGAAATATTGTAAGTTCACTTTGGTATCAAGTGTTTGAAAATACAAAATGGTGTCCTATAGATATACATACACCACTTTGGTTATGGAGTAGAAATGGTTTTGTAGTGGAGGTGAATGGACATGGCGGAAAACTATCTGAAAGTGGGTTACAACTTCACTTATGAACTTCTTAACTTTTTAATAACAATAAATAATTCTTCATATTCTAATAAAGTTTATGAGGTGTACGGGTCTTGTGCGGAAAACTCTTTTTTATCAGCAAGACCTATTTATAGATTACCCAATATAAATAGACAAGAACTCAAAGGGCATATTACAAAGTTAAAAAAATTTGGAATTAATTTTAATTTTACTTTAAATGCATATAGTTTAGGAAGTAAAAAGGAAATTATTGATAACGAAAATACTATTAAAAACTACATATACTTTCTCATTGATAGTGGTGTAGAGACTTTCACTATTTCAGTACCTTTAATTGCGGAATATATACGTTCAATAAGTAATGACATTGGTATCGAAGTTAGTACCATTGCACATATAGATACTATAACCCAAGTAAAACTATGGAAAGAATATTATAACATCAATAAAATATGTGGAAATTTGTATAAAAACCGAGATATTAAATTTCTAAAGAAACTATCGGATTATTGTGAAAAAAATGATATTATTATATCCTTGTTAGCAAATGAGTTTTGCGTTAATGGTGTAATGTCTTCAGAAAATTGTTTTACTTCCGCTACTAATTGTATATTCAGAGATCATTGCTATCAATTACATTCTTTAGGTTATGGTGTTAATGAAAAACTAATTAATGATTATCCTATGGGGAAATGTATTGACAGTAGAAGTGTAGAATCAATTTGGTTGAAATCAAATTTCATCAGACCAGAAGATATGAAATTATATAATGAAATTGGTATTAATCATTTTAAGTTAACGGGTAGAACTGCATCTACTGATTTCATAAAACACTTGGTTACTTCGTATATGGAAGAATCTTTTGAGGGAAACTTATTAGAATTGTGGAAACATCTTGAAACAATTAATCCATCTAGTAAAAAAGAATTTTTTATTCCGTATTCAATACCCAATAAAATGTTGGATGGCTTTTTAAATTTTTGGTTCAACAACGAAAATCATCTATGTTCTAATGAGGTGTGTGGAGAAACTTGCAAATTCTGTGATAATTATTATTTGAATTTAATTAAATTGAGCAAAGAAGATTTGAATTTATAGTGTATGAATAGTAAATTTTATATATTGATAGATATTATTATGAGTTAATTTTATTCAATTTGTGTTGTAAATAATAAAATTCTTCTTATATAATTAGTAACAATTATTAAGTAGTAAACAATTAAAAAAGTCTTAAGAAGGTGTTGATTATTAAAGTAAACATAAGATATACAAGTGATATTATTACGCAAGCAGATATAGATGAACTTAACAAAAAATCAAAAAATATCACCTAGTCACTTTTGAAATCACTAGGGTTTGTACAACTCCCTCCTGAATCAATACAAATTATATTCGAATTGACAAAAAATCTAGCCATTAGTGCTTTATATGATACTATAAAACTAGTAATATTATCAATAATTTCAAAATTTAGAGTAGGTGAAAAGAAAACTGTTCGCATATGTATCATAAATAATAATAAAACATCGGAAATAATATTACCCTTTGAAGTTACAGAAGAACAGAAAGAACAACTTGTGAAAGCAGCTATAGAAAAATTACTTGAATAAGTGAGGTGATTAATATTGACACCAAAAGAATTGTTAACAACTATTCAATTGTCATCAAACCATTTTGTTGAAAATAATTATGAACATTTAAAAATGATGAGAAAAAAATATTCTTCTGACGATAACTTTAAATTTACGGAGCGTTTATTTGATAGCTTGCCAACTGATTATCAAAATTCTCATTTTTACAAACTTATTGAGAATTCTTTTCAAATTTTAGATGAAAATATACGTAATAAGAACATTGTTTATGGTAATCAAGTTATTCATTGCAAGCCGCTTCCTCTTTTTGGTACAGCAAATTTTGAAGATTTTAATGCTTTTGTAACATCAGCTGATAAATCAACTGTTATAGTTTTCAATGAAGGTTTATTAATGTTTACTGAAAAGCTCATGGAAATATATACAAAAGAACGATGGTTAAGAAAAAAGATAAAATGACAGCGCATTTTCAAGAATTATTTACCAAAAACTTTATTGACATAATGTTGTGCTTTTATATTTATTTATTTCCTTATCATGCTAGAAGTTTAGAGTTTTGCGGAATTGAAGATTTGGGGGAATGGTTTTCAATAGAAAATGTAGAAAATTATGTCCCTCCTTTTGGAGATGAATTTCTTGAAGAAGATTATATATATTTTGCCAATCAAGTTAGAACATCCACATACCTTTGGTTTGCTGCTCACGAATATTCACATATTGCTTTAGGTCATTTAGAAATAAAAAACAGTACATTAAAGTCAAATTTTAGTAATACAGAA
Organism: Eubacteriaceae bacterium; assembly: GCA_021770095.1. GTDB lineage: Bacteria > Bacillota > Clostridia > Oscillospirales > Acutalibacteraceae > Eubacterium_R. The sequence goes on from JAETRQ010000012.1 coordinate 25,659, forward strand.
TTAGAAAGAATATGTATAAGTCAGCAACATGAACTCGATGCAGATACATTAGCTACTATAATAACAATGGAAAGCAACAACTCTGAAGTTACATCGGAGGGCATTTGTTTAGCATTAAACACTTTGTTATTAGCTACTGTTGATCAAAGGCCGTCAGTATATAGCAGTCATCCTCCAGTTGGAGTAAGAATTGATAACATTTTAAAAAATCCAATAATTAATAATAAATATATAATTAATAATTATCACGAAGTCGAAGAGATATTCAGTGATAAATACAAAGCATTTCATAATATATTAAAGCAATTTAACGAGAATAATATTGAATTTTCGTCTATTATTGAAATGCAAAGATATATATATGATTAGATAAAAAATATAGATAGTTGGATTATATATACTTGTAGTTTTTTAAATAAAATGTAATATAGTGAAAAAAGCACTTGGAAATACCAAGTGCTTTTTTTTGCAATTTTTTAGAAAGGAGAACATCATGAAAAAAGAAACTGATTTGGATTGTATCAAATCAACAGCAAGAACCTTTTTATATCTTGATATAGAGGAAACGAAATTTGGAGCAATTGTAGTTCAGCATCCGTTTACTAATTCAGGAACAGTGTGTTTGCCAAGTGGTGAAGGACATGAATTTGTAAACCTATTGGAAGATGATAATGCATTGACTCATTGGCGAGAAGTAATGAAAGATAGAATTCAGGAATGCGAAAATGTATATCAATTATATTTGCTTGTTAATAAACCATACCGAATTGCTTTTTTGAAATACACCGTTGATTTTATGTCAAGGGATGATATGTCACAGATACTTGCTGATATTTGGATAAGCACAGAATCACCAAATCTCGATCCCAATATGAGTAAATCAAAATTAGTGTCATTATTCAAGAAGGCAAATCCAAATGAATTAATGAATGAAGATGAACTCAAAGTGTTCAACGAATTTGAAGAAACGGTTACCATTTATCGTGGTGTTACTTCATATAACGCTGATAACATTAAAGCTCTATCTTGGACTTTGGATTTTGATAAGGCAGAATGGTTTGCGAATAGATTTGAAGAAGATGGAACAGTGTATGAAGCTGAAATAGAAAAGTCTCATATCCTTGCTTACTTCAGCAGAAGAAGTGAGTCAGAGGTAATTGTCGATCCAAAATATTTAATTGACATAGAAGAATCTCAATCGCAGGGTAGCGGTATAAGAATGATATAAAATAAAGGAGTTACAAATGAACGATAAAACAGTTTATTCTATGGATGAAATGATGGTGATTGGATTTGATCCTTTACCATACAAAATGATGGAACAAGAAGGAGAATTCAAAGCAACACTTGATTTTAAGCGTTGGGGAAAAAAGCAGAACTTGGTTGCATATTTTTCTGTTGAAGAAATAGGAAAGATTGTTGCTTCAACCTTTTGGAACAGAGAGTATCTGAATTTAAAAGAAATACCGATAGGCAGCAAATTAATTATTACTTTCAGCAGAAAAGGAAAAACAGGCAATTATTTAAGAAAACTTCAAGTGCTTGATTTTGAAGGCAATATAAAAGAAACATATGAATAATTTATATGGCTGATAACTGATTGTAGTTATCAGTCTTTTTTACATATCAGTAAGGGAGTGATGATAAATATGATTTAGTTAAATAACAATTCGCAAAAAATCTTTAGAAAGGAAAAAACAATGAACGAATTTGAAAGATTGTCAAGAGTGGCAAATCGTATCAAAGAGCAGTATCCCGAAGGAACAAGAATATTGCTTATACAGATGGGCGATGACGATCCAAGACCGATTCCACCGAATACAAGAGGTACAGTTGACTTCGTTGACGATTTAGCAACTGTATTTTGTAAATTTGATAACGGCAGACGGCTCGGATTAGCCTATGGTGCTGATAGTTACCGTAAGTTGACTGAACAGGAACTTGCAGAGGAAAACAAGGCTATCTGCGTTGAAGAAACAACTGATGAACTGGTTGAAGAATCAGAACCAACAATGAGTATGTGAGGTGAAACGGAAAAAGAAATAACGATGGGCAGTAATGCCCTATGTCAATTAAATATTTAGATATGTTTTCAGGTATCGGAGGTTTCCGTTCAGGACTTGAAGCTGTCGGAGGATTTGAATGCATCGGCTATTGTGAAATCGACCAGTATGCTCGGCGAGCGTATGAGGCGATGTACGATACGAAAGGAGAGAAGTATTTTGAAGATGCAACAAGAATCAATCCCGATGACTTACCCGATATCGACCTTATTACAGGAGGTTTTCCCTGTCAGGCATTTTCAATCGCAGGCAGAAGAAACGGATTTAATGATACAAGAGGAACGCTCTTCTTCGAGATTGCCCGAATTGCTTCCGTTAAAAGACCCGCGCTTTTGTTTCTTGAAAATGTTCCCGGACTGCTTAACCATGACGAAGGCAGGACATTTGCGACCATCCTCAATGCGTTGGATGAAATCGGGTATGATGTCTCATGGACAGTGCTTAACAGCGCAAACTTTGGAGTACCCCAATCCCGAAAAAGAGTGTATATTACAGGATTTCTTAGAGGCAAATGTACCGGCGAAGTATTCACTTTCCCCAATACAAATCCAAAGACTATTGTCAACAGATTGCCGGGAAGTGAAGGTTGTAGAGTTTACGCAAGTGACGGACTTGGAGTCACTCTTACCGCTGGCGGCGGTGGATGCGGCGGAAAAACAGGACTCTATCTGATTCCTATTCCTGTAAAATCTAAAACCAAAAGCGGATATCAGATGGCATTCCCAAATGACAGTATTGATATCTCATATTTAAATATGAATTCAAGGCGTGGCAGAGTTGGAAATGAAATTGCGCATACTTTGACCACAAACAGTACACAAGCATTATACTTTATCGATATGAATCCAAGTGCCAAGTTAACTAAACTTGCACGCTGTATTACCGCAAGACAGGATTCGGGAATCAGTCATCGACAAGGCGAACATTCGGGAGTTATGGTTATTCTCAAGGAATTAACTGCTGATGAATTGCTCTCTATCGGTGATACATTCAACGATTATTGGACTTTTGAAAATCCGAATAAAGATACTGTAACAGCAATGATTATTGTTAATGAACAGGGCAATTTCTTTGTCGGATATATCAGAAGATTAACACCGAGAGAATGTTTCAGACTGCAAGGGTTTACAGATAAACAATTTGATAAAGCTAAGGCAATCGGTATGTCCGATGCACGCTTGTATAAAATGGCGGGTAATGCGGTTAGCGTTCCTGTCATTTCTGCTTTAGGTGAGCAGTTAAAACGAATATATTATGGGGGTGAATATTAATGGCAATGAAAAATGTTATGCTGATTGAAATGTCAGCAGAAAATGAAGATGATTTTTCTAAACAATATGCAGCGGATATATATCTTCCTGCAAGCATTTATGAAATCGATGATGCAGTAGAAAAGTGCAGAGGTTATCTTGTAAAAACAGATATGATGCCGCTGAATATCTCTGAATGCGACAGTGTGCCTTTGTTAAGTCAATTACGATTTGACACTGTAACAATATACGAATTAAACTACCTTGCTAAGCAAATCAGCGAGTTTGACAATACGCAGCTTGCAGCATACAATGCACTGCTCCCTCTTGTTGTAGGAGAGTATTATGAGAGTGAGCTCATAAGTATAAAGGACCTTATAAATCTGACCTACAGCGTGGATGATTATCCGGTCGCATCAAATATTTTCAATGACACAGAGTTGGGTGAAATGCTCATTGACAACGGAATGTTTGAGGGAATTGAAAACCTGTCAGATGAAATGATTGAATTCCTTGACGCTGAAAAAATAGGCGAAGCTCATCGCATAGAAGAAAACGGTGTATATGTAAACGGCTGTTATATTTCAAGGGAAGGTTTTGAGCCCAAAGAAGTATTCAACGGTGAAAGTTTGCCTGATAATGCGGTTGATAATTATCTGTTTAGGCTTGATATTGCAGATGATGGACTCCTACAGAACTGGATTACTGTTCCGTTAAATGAAAATTCAGAGCGATTTTTCAATTTGACAAATGTAACTGAATTCAAATTGATAGATTTTGAATCTGCAATACCGCAGATATCAAAATACGCAGTTGGGATGCATAACAAGATAACCCTTGATGAATTGCAGAGAATCAACGAGTTTGCTAAAGGTTTTCTGTTCCTTGATGAGATACAGTCAATCAAATTCAAGGCAGCGTTATTTTATGAGGGTATCAACACGCTTGAAGATATGGACAAAATTGAATCCATTTTGAAAAATGTTGACTCATATAACCTTAAATATTTCAATGTGTACCCTTCTGATTTTGCAAAGGATTATCTTAAAGAATATCTTGACGAAGCCTTTCCGAAAGATTATTTGGAATTGATTGATACAAATGCACTCGGTGACATGCTTATGGGGGACTTGCGGGGCGGTTATACACCTTACGGAATACTTCTGAAAAGCAGTAATGAACAGATACTCGGCAATGAAAGCAATCATGAATTTATGCTTGCTGATTTTTTATCTAAACACGTTCTTTTTACAGAGGACAGACTGAAAGCGGAAGAAATACCCGAAGGTCTGTATAAGTATGAATTCAGATCAGGTGCGGAATACACATACGCAACACTTGAAGAAAAGGTCGGTGTTGATTTCTCAGGTACGATACTGTCAAAAGTGCCTTTTGATTTAGGCAAGGATGAATATATCGACATTGAAAAAGAGGTTGACGGTATCCCCGATTTTTTGAATGTAAAAATGAGTGTAAGTGAATTTATTAACTCCGATATCGGCACAAAAGAAAATGAAAGTGTTAATGAATCCGAGCTAATTAAAATGCGTTTTTATTTTCCTCTTTACCCTCAGATGCAGTTCGATGATGGAGAAGAACCATGTTCTGTTGATACAGATTATATTATTGACAATATGGATGAAGTTGAATTCGAATTGCAGGGATATACCATGCTTGATGGTAAAAATATGGCTGATTATTATAACGATAATTCGGTTATAAAGGAAAAGCTTGTATCAATGGATTGGGGCATTTGTGAAATCAATGATATACCATATGGATATGTTGATGTTGTGTTAAATGCACCCCTTAATGATTCAGAAGTTGATGAACTCAAGGATTGGATTTCAGGTCAGAATTCCGATGGGCTCGGCGAAGGCTTTGAGCAAAGAGAAATCGAAACTGATGACGGCAGTTTGTATGTTTCTTTCTGGGATAGCGGAAAAGATTATTTCATTTACACGCAGGAAGAAATGTATGAATATCTTGAGCAGTCAGGAGGTATGAATATATGTCAATAGAGATAATCACTACAGAAGATTTGCGGAAGATGAGTGATAAGGAAGGACTTATCCTTCAGGGTTGCGGAGGCGAACTTCAGGATTGGATTGACGGTATCAATGAAATGCTGACAGAGAACGGAATTCTCATGAACGGCTCGAAGTTTGAAAAGGTGTATGCTTTTAAAAATGAAAACCTTACGAATCTGCTCTATCCTTTTGAGGATGTCGAACTGAGTATGGGCAAACTTGCAATGTGGAGAATCTCAACGCATACGCAATTTTACGGCACTTGGCTGTCTGATTATGTACCGAATTATCTTGGTGGATTTGATAATTCAGCAGATGATATAGAGTGCAGTGACGATAATGAAGATTTTAGTCAGTCAATGTAATTTGACCAGAAATAGTTCTACGAAAAGGAGATAAAAAATGGCAGCTTTATGGATTGCAGTCGGCTTTATAGTCGGCAGTATATTTACTACTTTTACTATGTGCCTTGCTTTTGCAGCGAAAACGGCTGACAGAGCAATGGGAATTGAAGATTAAATAATGTATTAATTTGAATTCAGTGCGTGGTTGTTTTGCGTGTTTAACACGGGGAGCAGCCACGCTTTTTTGTTTTGCACGCAAACAGCCCCTGCAATTAAAGGGGGGTGAGGATAATGTCCGATAATGCCAGTCCGCTCCAGTGGACAGGCAACAAAGGGTGTATATACACCACAATTGATGCATTTATGCCACCGCATAAAACCTATATTGAGCCTTGTATGGGAAGTGCGGAAATTTTCTTGAGAAAGAAACCGACAGAAAGAGAAATTCTCAACGATTATAACGGCGATTTGGTTAAGTTTTTCAGAGTGCTGCAAAGCTCTCAAAAACTTGCTTTTTTACTTGGGCGTTTGTATTTTTCTTTCAATTCGGAACAGATTTTCAAAGAAAACAAAATGCTCTTAAAAGGAGTGCCGAATATCCTTGATGATGTAACCGATACGGCACTGAAAATCGAAAATGCTTCGTGGGAAGATATAAAACTCGCAGTTGCATTTTTTGAAAATCAGACTTTCAGTTTCAGTTCAACAGGCAAAACCTTTGCCATTGACCGAAGAGATATGACAAGGAAATTCGGCAGATTAGCGGCAGCTTGCACAAGACTGCGAGATGCTATTATTCTGCATAGGGATTATAAAGATGCAATACTTTATGCTGCAGGCCCAAACACCTTTATACTGCTTGATCCTCCGTATAAGGATACGGAGAAGTATTATCAAAAGTCCAATTTTGATGGTGAACAGCACGAGATATTATTTCAATTCATGTATGACCTTCATGTGAAATATGAGGGTAAATGCAAATTTATAATCACCTACAACAATAATCCGTTTATCGTTGAACTTGCCGAAAAATACGGCTTTTACACCTATGTGCAGAAAAGGCTCCATAATATGAGACAAGGAACAAATCCCGGCGAGATGTATGAGGAATTGCTCATTGCAAATTATGATTTGTTGGCACAGGCTAAAGAGAACGGAAAAACATTGATGGAAGAAACAAGGCAGATTTCCTTGTTTGATTTCAAATACGATTATTAAAGGAGAAAAGTATGAAATTTGATGTAAGAATCAAAATTGATGTGCCCGATGAAGTGGCAGATACACTCGGAATTGATGAAGATTCCGTGTTAGAGTCTTACTACGAAAACGGATATATTTATATCCGCAAGGTAGACGATGATGAAATTGAAGAATTAACCCATGAGGATGATTGTGACGAATGCGAGGATTGCGCAATGCTGTGTCCGCATTGTCAGCATTGTATCCTTGACGATTAAGGAGGCGTAAAATGAAGATTTTAAGAATTCTCGGAAAGAGAGGCAGAGTCACCATTCCTTTTGAAATCAGAGAAATTGTTGGTTTCGGATATAACGATGTGCTGTCCTTCACAGTGAATGATGAAGATACAGTTACTATCAAAAAGGAAAGAATCTGTGACAATAACTGTCCGAAATATAATCTGTCCCCTGCTGATATGAGAGATGAGGATACGCTGAAAGAGTTTATTGACCGGCTCCCATCATCCAAGCAGAGAGAAGTGCTTGTTCATTTGTCTTTGAAATGGGCGGCGAAGAACGGCGGTGCTGTCAATGCCTGATTATGTACCGTTTTACAGACATTCACTCAACAATGCAAGGCATTGCAATGAGGTTGAACTGTGGCGAAACAGCCATGAGGCAAACATTGATTGCAAAAATGCAATTGAGAATGCGATTGCTGAATATTATGAAGATAATCATTTTGATTCTGAATGTGCAGATGAAGTTATTAAAGAATTCGGATTTGACCGTGTAAACTTTATTCTTCGGTATAATTTAAAAAAGTCACAGGATGATGCAAGATTTTCCGAAGAAAACAGAGAATGGGGTAAAAGGTTATGCGCTCCCGACAGTAATATGCGAACTGATTATTTAATCAATGATCATCCCGTATTAGTGAATGCTTTTATTGACAGAGTGAGAAGTAAATGGGCAAAATTAAATCTGTTTGACAGTTCACACTGTGACGATAAAACAGGCGTTGATCTTGAAGGTAAGATACTTGTTATCAGTCCGTCAAGATTGAATGATAAATATAAAACACCTGAGGATCAGCTCTTTATGGCTACAGATGGTTTTGGCTGTTCTCCTTCTGCAGGCGGCAGAGCCGTGTATGGATATTTTCTTAAAGACGATGAACACTGCCGTTGGAACAGGGATGCATTTATCGGCATTCTTAAAGATGAATATGTTCCCGATTGGGTGAAAGAAAAAATGAATATTTCAGAAAATGCCGCTGAGCCTGTAGAGGACAGCGGTATTTCCATGTCATAAAGGGGTGGATGTTATGAGAGTCAAGATTTATCAGATAAATTCTGACAGAGATAGCAATAGAGTTAGATTATTCGGCTATGACAGTTTGCAGAAATTTCAAGGTAGTTCGGATGTTGATTCAAGCATATATGATGAGGTGTTTAATGCGGAAATTGAAAATTCTCTGCCTGAAGATGTCTTTATCAAATTCAACACCGAAATGCATCCCCTTTTCAGAGGGCATTCTTTGAGTGTCAGTGATGTTGTAGTAACACCGCAGGGTGCATTTTTTTGCGATAACTTTGGTTTTAAGAAAATTGATTTTGATGAATCAAAAACGCAAAAGCCCGACAATCTCATGCGTGTTGTTTATGTAGAGCCGAATAGACCAGCTTATGAAACGGAAATCAGAACTTCACTTGAAGCTTTGCAAAAAGCAGTCGGCGGATATATAGAGGTTGTTTATAACGATGATGATACAATTATAATTTGTAATGAAGAAGGTAAACTTCAAGGATTGCCCGGCAACCGTCATCTCGATAACGGCACTTCAATTATAGCAGGCTCATTTTTCATTATAGGTGATGATGGTGAAGAATTCAGATCACTGACTGATGAAGAAACAGAAAAATATGTAAATAAATATTCACAACCTGAAGAAATATCGGATGAAGAAGTACAGGGTGATATGGGATGTACTTTTATTACGATGTAGAGTATAATGGAGGTAATAAACTATGGCAAAAACTAATAACAAAGCCAAAACGAATAAGGTGAAAACACCATATATCAAGGCATCAATTGACAATATCACAGATGGCAACACAAACCTTAAGGCTTATGCAACTGCAACCATCGGTGGTTCATTTGTCATTACAGGGATCAGAGTCTGTGACGGCAAAAACGGATTGTTTGCACAGATGCCTCAGCGTTCTTTTACTGATAAAAATGGTAAAACGCAGTATCGTGAAACTTTTTATCCTATAACTGCCGAAGCTCGTGAGAATCTGAATGAGGCTGTTGTCAATGCTTATGAGAATGAAATTGCACAGGCACAGGATGACGGTGAAGATTTTGAAGAGATTGATGACGAGGATGAGGGGCTTTCGCCTTCTATGTAAATAATTATCTGGACTTTTCTTAAGATTTGAATATACTGTGTGATTGAAAGGAGTAATCAATATGAAGAAATACAAAATAGCAAGAAGATTAATATTAGGAGTTTTGATGATTTCTGTTATATTGACTGCTTGCAGTCAAAACACAGTAGAAACAAATCAGGCAAAAACAGAATCCACAACGGTTACAACAACTGTTATGGCAGAATCAACAACAGAAGAAGAAGCAACGACCTCTGAATCTACCACAAATAAAAGTGATGATTCGGATACAACCGTAAGACCCAATGAGCAAAAATCAGCAGGTCAGACCACAACGAAAAAAGTAACAACTACGCAGAAACAAACCACTACTGAAAGGCAGACAACCACTAAAAAAGTTACTACCACTCAGAAGCCGACCACTACCAAGAAAGTCACAACAACGGAAGCACCGTATTTTTGTGATGAAGGCGGTACACATCATTCATGTGATGCAGGACCGATAGGTTGGGTAGATAGTTTTGATGAAGCCAAAGATAAAGCATTGAAATATGCAGGGGAAAATGGCGATTCGGGAAACTTTAGGGTAAAGCAATGTCTGTATTGCGGAAAATACACTGCGACAGTTACTTTTAAATAATATTTCAATTATTGAAAGAGCCGGACTCTCCGGCTCTTTTTGTTTACAATTAAAGATTGTTTTGCGTGACAGAATCGCAAAACAATACAATACAAGGTTATTGCCTTCTGCACGCAAAACTGCAGGAGGTAAATATGAAGATTAAAAATTTTTCTAAAAAACTCATTTCAATGCTTATGGCATTGATGATTTGTTTATCGGCATTCCCGATAACTTCCTTTGCATCAACCTTTATTACCGATATGAACAGTGATGCACAGTTTGGCGTTATCAGCGGAACACTCGATAAGTACGGACACGAAATGCACTACGCAAAATATGACGGAAAAACATATATCGTTTTTTGCGTGCAGTACGGAAAAACATCACCGAATGGCAGCACTTATGAATACGGAAAAGATTTTAAAAAGTATGTAAATCGTGAGGGTTCAACCTACGAGAAAATTGCAGACTATATCGCATTCGGCTACACATTACAGCATGGTGACGGTTTACCAAACACAAAACAGGAATGGATTGATGCCTGTTGCACACAGCAGTTTGTATGGGAAACACTTGGTGTAAATCCTACAAGGTCATCGTGGGACAGCACATATATGAGTGACAAATTGTATAAAGAGTGGTTGTCTGATACCGAAGATTTAATTGACTTATACTATGATAAGCAAATTTCGTTTAACGGAACGACCAAGAATATTAATCTCGGTGGCTCTGCTACTCTTACAGATTCAAATGGTGTAATGAAATATTACCCATCGTTCAATAAAACGATTGACAAGGTAACATTTTCTCATACAAAGGGTGAAAATAAACTCACGATTACTGTTGCGGATAACTGTACAACACATTCTGTTAAATTTAATTCTGCATCACAGAAAATTTATAAAGGTTTACCAAATGGTGACAACTATGATGAAGATACCAATAACTATGTGTATTTTGATTTTGAAAGCGGTAATATTCAGAATCTTATGTTTTCAAACCAAGCCGATCCGCAGTTTTTCTCGGTAAGTGTGAATGTTGAGTTTGGTAATCTCAAAATTACAAAAACATCAGAAGATGAAATCATTAAGAATATTCCCTTTACAGTTAGAGGCAATGGCAAGACCTACAATCTCACAACAGACGATAAGGGTAATGCAGAACTGAAAAATATTCCTGTCGGCACTTATCAGATTTATGAGGGCGAAATACTCAGATATGAGAAACAGGCAGTGAAATCCGTAACCGTTACAGACGGCAATACGGCTAATGTATCTTTTAAGAATGAGCTGAAAAAGGGCGATATTAAGATACAGAAAAATTCTGAAGATAAGATTGTAAAAGACTTCACTTTTAAGGTGAGTGGAAGTGACGGCAGTTCCTATTCCGCAAAAACAAACGGTGACGGTATTGCAACAATTACCGATGTTCCTGTTTATGACAGCAACAATAAAAAGATTGTATATACAGTGGAAGAAACAAATATCCCTGTTCGCTATGTTACACCCGACGGTCAGACTGTAACGCTTGAAGCAGACAAAACCTCAACTTTGACATTCAAGAATGATTTGAAGAAATTCAGAGTTAAGGTTGTTAAGTCCGATATTGAAAAAGGACACGCTCAGGGTGATGCAAAGTTAAGCGGTGCAAAGTACGGCATTTACAAAGGCGAACAGCTCATTGACACCTATTTCACTGACGATAACGCATCGTTTATAACAGATTATTATATCTGCGATACGGACTGGACTATCAGAGAACTTGAATCAAGCGAAGGTTATCTCGTTAATGATGAGGTTTACAAGGTCGGAGCTGATCCGAAGCTCTATACAGTTGAATACAACACCACAGCCAATGATGTTGTTGAACAGGTCTTAAAGGGCAAAATCGCAATCATTAAGCATACCAATGACGGTTCGACACAGATTGAAACACCTGAAAAGGGCGCAGAATTTCAGATGTATTTGAAATCCGCAGGTTCATTTGTAAATGCAGATAAAGAGGAAAAAGATACCATTGTTTGTGATGAAGATGGATTCGCAAGTTCAAAGTTACTGCCTTATGGTGTTTATACAGTGCATCAGACAAAAGGCTGGGAAGGCAGAGAAAAGATTAAGGACTTTGATGTCTATATTAACTCTGACGGCAAAACCTATAAATTTCTAATTAACAATGCTAACTTTGAAAGTTATATCAAAATCGTTAAGCTTGATGCCGAAACAGGCAAGCAGATAGCGTATGAGGGTGCAGGCTTTGAGATTTACGATTCAGACGGACACCGTGTAAATATGCAGTTCACCTATCCCGAAGTAACAACAATCCACACATTTTATACCAATTCAGAGGGATATTTAATTACACCCGAAAAACTTCCGTATGGTGATTACACGCTAAAAGAGGTACAGGCTCCTTATGGGTATGTTTTGGATAAAACACCTATTCCGTTTACTGTAACACAGGAAAATCCATCAACAGACACAGGCGTAACCGTTGTAAAGGTTAAGGCGAGAGATATTGCACAGAAAGGCGTAATTGAAATCACTAAGACAGGCGAGATTTTCTCCTCTGTCGGTATGCTCGGCGGAGGATATATTGACGAGAACGGTAATGAGGTAACATTCCCAAACACTTATTTACCAATCTATGAAACAAGAAATCTTGCCAATGCAGTATTTCAGATTTATGCAGCCGAAGATATTATTACGCTTGATGGAACAGTAAGAGCAGTTAAGGGCGAACTTGTTGACGAAATTACAACAACAGAAAATGGTGCAAAGTCAAAGGAACTCTATCTCGGCAAATATACCGTGATTGAGAAAACGGCTCCCGACACATTCGTTAATGCCAATGAGCAGTACGATATTGAACTGACTTATGCAGGTCAGGATGTTAAGGTAACATCAACTGCACTTTCCGCATTCAACGAAAGGCAGAAAGTATCTGTTTCTCTCTTAAAGGAATTATCTCAGGATGAGAGATTCAAACTCGGAATGAATGATGAAATCTTATCTGTTCAGTTCGGTATTTTTGCAAATGAAGATATAACTACCGCTGATGGAACAACTATTCCAAAAGATGCGTTAATCACTTATGGTAACTGTGATGAAAACGGCAAGCTCTCATTCAATTGTGATTTACCAATCGGATTTAAGTGGTATGCAAAAGAAATGGCAACAGATAATCACTATATCCTCTCTGATAAAAAGTATGAATTTACAAGCGAATATCAGGGACAAGATATTGAAACTATTAACATTGACTTAAACAATGGTGAGCCGATTATCAATGACTTTATCTACGGCATTATCAAGGGACTAAAAATTGACCGTGAAACTGAAAAGACCATTGAGGGTGCTTTATTTGGCTTATTCAATTCTGATGAAACTGAATTTACGGAAGATAAGGCTATCCTTACTGCATTATCTGACAAAGACGGCATATTCACTTTTGAAAATATCCCATACGGAAATTGGATTGTTAAAGAATTAAAGCCTGCTGAAAATTATCTCCCAAGTGATGATATTCACCATATTACTGTATCGGAAAACGAACAGATAATTGAAATCACAGCAGTTAATGACCGTATTCCTGAACTCAAGACTACTGCAACAGTAGATGGCAAAAAGGATGCAACAGCTAAAGGTGAAATCACCATTGAAGATGTTGTTGAATACAAGCATCTTGTTCCCGGTAAAGAATACAAAATTATCGGTACGCTTATGGACAAATCTACAGGCAAGCCGTTTGAGATTGACGGAAAGCCTGTTACAAGTGAAGTAACATTCACACCCGAAAAATCTAACGGAACGGTTACTGTTTCATTTACCTTTGATTCAAGCGTAATCAAGAAAACAACTGATCTTGTTGTTTTTGAAACGCTCTACCGTGACGGCGTTGAAATCGCAGTACACGCTGATATTGATGATGAAGGTCAGACGGTTAAAATCAAAGTGCCTGTTCCCGAAAAGCCATCTACTCCGAAAACAGGAGATGACAGAAACTACAGCTTTTGGATCGGACTTGGTGCTATTGCTATCGGCGGTGCAATATCCGCAGTAATCCTCAAGATTAAGTCAAAGAAAGACGAGGGCGAGGATTAATGAAACGTGCATATATCTGCAGCCCTTTAAGCGGTGATATTGAGGGAAATATTAAAAAAGCAATTGCTTATGCGAAATTTGTATATGACAGATGTGAAATGATTCCAATTGTTCCTCACCTTAAGGCATTGGTATTTGATGATACCGAACCGAAACAGAGGGAACTCGGTATTTCTATGTCATTAGATGAATTAATGACAACGAGTGATATTTGGATTTTCGGTGACGATTGGACTTCTGGCATGGAAGAAGAAATCAAGACAGCCGATGGTTTTTCAAAAGACAGACACCCTGTCACAGATGAACAGTGTGAGGCAATACTGAGAATATACGGTTAACCAAAATATAATAAAAATTTAAGGCTGTTTTGCGTGGGCAAAACGGCTTTATATATGCCTTCTGCTCACGCACAGTTTAGGAGGTATTTAATGAAAATAACAAAAAAGCAATTTGCAATTTTTGCAGTTGCATTAGTATTAATTTGTGCATTTACCGCAACAACTGTGTTTGCTGCGGGAGATGTTGCAAGTGCAATTGAAGGAACTTGGAATGCAGCCAAATCACAGATAAAAACTGTTGTAAATAATGTTGTATTCCCGGTCGTCGACATGGTGCTTGCTATTCTTTTCTTTGTTAAACTCGGTACAAGCTACTTCGATTATAAGAAACATGGACAATTTGAAATGACAGCGCCGGCAATTTTATTTGCTTGTCTTATTTTTACTATGACAGCTCCAATGTATATCTGGGGCATTGTAGGTATGTAAATAATAATTATCTGGACTTTCAGCCTTGATTTAATATAATAAAATTTGAAAGGAGGCTGAAAACATGTCAGTAGTAGGTAAATTATTTTGGAATGACGATGTTATTTCTGCAATTAATGATGACGAAGAAAAAAAGGAATTAAAAAATAAAGTTGTCTGTTTATCTGACCAGTTAAGTGCTAATATGGATGAAAACAATAACGAGCTTTTAGAAGAATTATTGTCAACAAAAAACGCTGTGAATTGTTTTGATGTAGAAGAAGCATTTTGTTTAGGATTTAAGACAGCTGTCAGATTGTTCTGTGCAGGAAGGCATGGAGATTATCAATAACATGTGAAACAACCGCCGAGTGAAAACTTGGCGGTTATTTCTTATTTGGAGGTGGTTGAAATTTTTGATTGGTTAGGCGATATTGTATCAGGACTCGGTGATGCAATAGGTAACGCCTTTGGAAGTATTTCGGACAAATTGATTGACGGAATATTAAATAGAATTATTCAATGGATATTTACGGTTATCTATGACGGAATCGCTGAATTTTTTACAATGATAAGCGGACTCGGTGTTGAAATATTTGAACTTGATTGGGTAAATGCAGTCATTAAGTTATTCTCTCTGTTTGGCTGGACTTTGTTTGTTGTCGGAATTGTAGTATCCGCATTTGATTTGGCTATTGAATATCAGAACGGCAGAGCAAGTATACACGGCACTGCGATAAACTGGATTAAGGGTTTTATGGCGGTATCACTATTTACCATAACACCGATAGAGTTATATAAATTCTGTGTGACCTTGCAGAATACTCTATCGAAGGATTTAACAAGAATTTTTGCATCACAGCAAGGAACAACGCTTGGAGAAGTTGCTCTAAAAACACTGCAATTGGCATTCAATAAGGATGGTGCAATCATTCAAGCCGGACTGTTTGAACTTGTGTCTATAATTGCACTCGGTTACTGTGTTGTGAAAATATTTTTTGATAACATAAAACGAGGCGGAATACTGCTCGTTCAGATCGCAGTCGGCAGTCTGTATATGTTCTCAATTCCGAGAGGTTATGGTGACGGTTTTACACAGTGGATGAAACAAGTAATAGCTTTATGTTTGACTGCATTTTTGCAGACAACTTTGCTGTTTCTCGGATTGCTTACTTGGACAGACAACATGCTCCTTGCAATCGGAATTATGATGGCAGCATCGGAAGTGCCGAGAATTGCAGAACGATTTGGTCTTGATACAAGCGTTAAGTTTAATATGATGAGTGCTGTTCACATGACTTCTACTGCTGTTAATCTTGCAAAGAATATTGCGAAATAAGGAGTCGAAGTATGAGAGAGCTTACAGAAAAAGATATTGATATTGAGGAAGAACTCATAATCAATGATGATGGTGTATCCGTTAACGCATATCTCGAAACATACTTTGAGCCTAACGAGGTTCTCGGTACGGATATTGATGATAGTGGAGATGAGTTCGTTAATCTCTATGCAGATTATAATTCCGAATCAGATGAACTATCCGTATCATTTTATGTTGTCAAACGAGATAAAGAATATACAGAAGATTATGATGCATCAGAATCAGAAAAAGAAATGATACGAAATCTTATGGAAACGGCTTGTCAAAGGCAAGTCGGCTGTTCTCTTGATGAATTCGTACAAAATTGTAATGAATCAGAAGAAATAACACTTGGCGGAATGTAATTGAAAAGTTGCAGCATTTGTGGTATTATGATTTTGTTAAATTCAAACACACGAAAGGAAGTTTATTATGAACAAAAATGAACTCGTTGCATCAGTTGCAGAGAAAGCTGAAATTTCAAAAAAGGATGCAGAAGCAGCAGTAAAGGCTGTTACAGAAGCAATTACCGAAGCACTCGCAGAAGGTGATAAGGTTTCTCTTGTTGGTTTTGGTACATTTTCTGTTAAGGAGCGTGCAGCTCGTACAGGAATCAATCCAAGAACAAAGGAAACAGTTGAAATCCCTGCCGCAAAGGTTCCTGCATTCAAGGCTGGTGCTGCACTCAAGGATGCAGTTAAATAATTAAGTATAATTACTTGAACACCTATCAAGTCCGATAGGTGTTATTTTTTTACCCTAAAACAAGGAGGAAAAAGTGAATAAACAATTTATATATCCGCAGAATATGAGAGCATCTGCTACGCTGTGGCTTTGGAGTCTGAAAGACTTTGCCATCATTGTAGTCGGTGCTCTTTTTTCTGCCATGGTGCTTGCCACCACACGAATCTTAATCCCTGCGGTGCTTACTGCTGCCTTCGCATTTTTGAGTATCCGCACTGATGATACAACCATACTTGACTTCATTAAATATGCAGTCAAATACTTTATTTCAACCCAGCAATATTTTGAATGGGGATTGAAAAGTAAACCCTTAGTAAAGCAGAAAAAGGAGGTGCGGAATGATTCCGCTGTCAATTCGCA
This sequence comes from Eubacteriaceae bacterium, assembly GCA_021770095.1. Lineage (GTDB taxonomy): Bacteria > Bacillota > Clostridia > Oscillospirales > Acutalibacteraceae > Eubacterium_R. The sequence goes on from JAETRQ010000012.1 coordinate 42,849, forward strand.
CACAAGCACAAATAAAGAGGCAGCTTTATTGCCTGCGACCAACAACAAGAAAGTAGGTGAATAATATTTATGTTCGGATTCAGCAAAAAGAAAAAGAATAAAAATACTGTTCAGGACCTTATTGGTATTTTGCCATTTTTCAACAAGGGCTTAAAAACGAAAAACGGAGAACTTGTATATTTTATTATCAGCCCTACAAATATATCTGTATTGTCAAACGAGAATATTCAGACAAAGATATGGCACTTAATGCAGGTTCTCTCTGCTCAGCCGAATATTGAAATCACTTGTATGGATTCTTGCGAAAGGTTTGATGATAATAAATCCTTTATGCTTGAAAGACTTAATGAGGAAACCAATTTGTCGGTAAAAGAATGTATAAAAAAAGATATTGATTATCTTGATAATATTCAGATTGAAATGTCAACAGCAAGGCAGTTTATGTTTTCCGCGCGTTTCAGAAAAGAAAAGGAAGAACAGATTTTTAATCAGGTAAACAAGGTTGAAAAGGCTATTGCAGAACAGGGTTTTGAGGTGAAAAGAGCAAAGAAAGATGATATAAAAAGATTTCTTGCAATATACTTTGGTGCATCTATGCAGGGCGAATTAATCCCGGATGTAGACGGAGGTGACTGCTTTGAAGAAGAAATCAAAAAGGCGGTGGCTTAATTTTATGATTACCATTTGCTTTATAATCTTTGCAGTAGTCCTTTGCTATCTGATATATAACTTCAATGTTGATTCGCAGGATCAGAAACAGTTTGACGATATGGCACAGACGATTTCAATTGAGGACACCGATGACGATACAGAAAACAACAATAACGGCATAACCGATTTAATAAACAGGAATTCCGATTGTATCGGCTGGATAAGAGTCAGCGGAACGAAGATTGATTATCCTGTTATGCAGACAAAGGATAATCCTCAATATTATCTGCGCCGTGATTTCAATAAGCAGTATTCCTATTTAGGTACACCGTTCATGGACTCAAGGTGTGATATCAACTATGATAACAACCTTATCGTTTACGGACACAATATGAAAGACGGAAAAATGTTTGCAGACCTTTTGAAATACAGAGAACATTCCTATTTTAAAGAGCATAACCTCATTCATTTTATTACGCCGAATGGTGTTCAGGAATATGAGGTTGTTACAGTCTGCAAGGTTAAGAATGATGATGATTGGTATGGATATATCAGTCAGACCGATAAGGAATCATTCAGCAATTTAATATCCCATATCAAAGATAAATCCCTATACCAAACCGAAGAATCGGCTGAGTATGGGGATCATTTTTTAACCCTTTCCACTTGTGAATATTCACAGACAAACGGAAGATTAATTGTTATAGCAAAAAGAAGATAACCTATTAAAATGAGTTGTTTTGCGGCAGAACGCAAAACAATTACAGAGTAGGATTATTGCCTTCTGTCGCAAAAGACAGGAGGTAAAATGTTATTTAAAAAGAAACAAGTTGAATTAACAGAAGAACAAAAAGAAGAAATCCGAATTAAAGATTTCTTTGACCGTATTCTGCCGTCAACAATAAAATTTTCAACAGACCATTATATCATCGGTGACAGTTACCGATGTGTTTGGGCAATCAAGGAATATCCACCCACTACGGAAGAACTTGCTTTATTCTCACAGCTTGCAGACAGAAACAATTTAACTGTCCGCTTGTATTCAAGGCTTGTTGATGCACTTGAACAGCGAAAGATTATACAGAATGCAACAAGACGAAACAAGCTCAGCACAGGCAGCAACGATGCTGTTGAGAATATCACTGCCGAAGGCAACTTGCAGGATGTAGTTACCCTCATTGCAGAACTGCGAAAGAACAAAGAGCCTTTGCTCCACTGTGCTGTTTATCTTGAACTGAAAGCCGAGAGTATGCAGAAACTTCGTGAACTGCAATCAGATATCATTATGGAACTGACACGTTCAAAGATGTCAGTGGACAGATTAACACTCCGACAGAAAGAAGGTTTTTTGTCTGTTCTGCCGTGCGGAGCGAATATGTTCAAGGAACAGTTTGAACGAGTGCTCCCGGCAAGCTCGGTTGCGAATCTTTATCCTTTCAATTATTCTGGTAAAACCGATCCGAAAGGCTTTTTTATCGGCAGGGATAAGTACGGAACAAATATCCTTGTTGACTTTGACCGCAGAGCAGATGACAAGACAAATGCAAACTGCTTGATACTCGGTAACTCAGGACAGGGAAAGTCATTCCTTATGAAGCTGATATTAACGAATTTAAGAGAGAGTGGAAAGCGAATAATCTCACTTGATCCCGAAGCCGAATATGAAGAATTAACTAAGGCACTCGGCGGTTGTTATATCGACTTTATGAGCGGTGAATATATCATCAATCCACTTGAACCCAAGTCCTTTGGTGAAGCCGATAAGGAATATGACTCAACTACTCCCGAAGCCTTTCGCAGAGTAACAAGATTAAGTCAGCATATCGCATATTTAAAGGACTTTTTCAGAGCATACAAGGAATTCAACGATGAACAGCTTGATACTCTTGAGATTATCCTTACGAAGTTATACAAGAACTTCGGCATTACCGACTACACAGATTATGATAAACTGAGCAAAACAGACTATCCGATTATGTCAGACCTTTATGAACTGCTTGAAAAGGAATACAAAGGCTACAAGCACGATCAGAAGAATATCTACAGAGAAAAGACCTTACAGGAATTATGTCTCGGTTTGCACTCCATGTGCATAGGCACAGAGTCAAAATATTTCAACGGACACACAAATATCGTTGACGATAAATTCCTCTGTTTTGGTGTTAAAGGACTTATGGACACCAACCGCAGACTCAAGGATGCAATGCTTTTCAATGTGTTATCGTATATGACAAATGAACTGCTCGGCAAGGGCAATACAGTTGCAGCCATTGATGAACTCTATCTCTTTCTTACAAATATGACTGCGATTGAGTATATCCGAAATGCATCAAAGCGTGTTCGTAAAAAGGAAAGTTCTGTTATTCTTGCAAGTCAGAATATTGACGATTTCTTGATTGATGGTGTAAAGGAATACACAAAGCCGTTATTCTCTATTCCGACACATCAGTTTTTATTCAATTCCGGAAATATTGAGCCAAAGGTATATATTGATACCATGCAGCTTGAACAATCGGAGTTTGATTTGATTAAGTATCCCGAACGAGGCACTTGTTTATATCGTTGCGGTAATGAAAGATATCTGCTCCAAGTTATCGCACCCGAATTTAAACAGAAAATGTTCGGAAAGGCAGGCGGAAGATAATGTCAAGTGTAGGCAAAGAGATATCAGACTACAAAATGAATGCTTATTCCAAAATTCACATTCCCTTAATTGATGAGGTTATAGAGGATATGATAGCAATAGGAAAAACAATATCAGATAGTAAGACAATGCCAAAGCCTAACGATGATGTTATGGCTGTATTTGTTGAAAACAACAATCGTGATTTGGAATTCTATGGTTTTGTAGGTGACGGTGCAGGAACTATTGATACCGAAGGGAATTTGCTCCATATAGGTGATACGATTGAAATGCATAGCAAAGACGGACACACTTCAAGGCAGTATGTTTTTAGAATTTTACCAAAACAAAAATCAATAGATTTTTTCAACGGAAAATTAGTAATGCCGTATAAGAAATTATCGAAAAATGTTTGTTCACAGGATCACGGCATATTCCATTTTGTTTCTTGTCTGGATGAATATAATAAATCAATAGACAATTTGTTGTGATATTGATATAATACTTGTAGAATAATTAATCGACAAATTGCTATTTGGAAGGATGAAAATATATGAAAACCATTCATCAGCAGATTATAAAAAAAATTGATAATTTTTTGAAACCATACAAAAAAGATTATGTTAAGCAGTGTTTTGATTATGAGATAACAGATTATTGGACGGATGATAGTCTTTATCAAATCGAAGTGTATGGATATTATAAAGATGAGTATAATCCTGAAAAACAAGCTACTTGTATTTTACTGAGATTTTTAATAAATTATAAGTATGGGCAAATTTTGATAAGTAATATATTCTTGCCAAATTTTATGAGATATAAGGGAATTGGGAAAAAACTTATTTTTAATTTATTTGTGATATCAGAAAAGGAAACTTATGAACTTTTTCTTATTGATATGGTAGAAAGTTTTTACCAAAAAATGATAAAAAGAGCTGCTTTACCTTGTGAAAACTGTAATGATGCTGTTCAGATAGTTAGTGAAACAAAATTATTTTAATTTTTATTTACTTTGATTTGCAGAACTATAAATTGCAATTTTTCGAAGAACTAAAATTAAATAAAGCAATATAGTCCGATTGGTTTTCTTAATGAATTTCAATCGGATTTTTCATTTTATGGGGGTGATTTTTATGAGTGCAGAGGTTGCTGCCGCTAAAGTTGCCGTTGCAGCTGCATCGGATAAGCGTGGCAGAGTTGCAATAGCTACAATCCTATGTTCAATAATTATGCTGTTTTTTCTGCCTTTGATTGTGTATATGGGCGTAATGAGTAATCTCGGTGAAATGGAGATTGATACCGTTCAGGCACAGCAGATGATTGTGCAGAATATGTCAGCAGAAGAAAAGACAAAGCTCCAGCACCTTGAAGATGTTATGGTGGGAATCGGCAAAGAATTTCAGAATAGAAAACTGAATAACTATACGATTAAAAAGGCACAGGCGTTGTACGCTTGTGCCCTTTATGATATAGAGAAAACCGATTCCGACTTCATAACTAAATATGCAGACTGCTTTGAGCAATCGAAAACGGATGAAGATTTGAGAAATGCAGTTTTTTCTGTCTTTGGCATTGCCATAGATAAGACTGAATTTGATAATCTTATGAGTGTTATCAAGAATACCGTTATTGATATTGATTTAACCGATACCGATAAAAATAACCTTGATTTAGTCAAGTGGGCTCAATTTGCCTATGACAATCACTGGGGATATGTGTGGGGCTCACACGGTCAGGTGCTGACAGAAAAAGAACTGAACAGACTGAAAGGCGTGTTCGGTTCTCATGTAACAGACAAGGAAGCATATATCCGTGAACATTGGCTCGGCAGAAGAACAGCGGACTGTGTTGGACTGATTAAAGGCTACGGCTGGTATAACGAAGAATCAGGAACAATCAAATACGGAACGAACGGAATGAAGGATGTTACGGCAGACGGAATATTTGCTGCCGCAACAGAAAAAGGAACAATCGGTACAATGCCCGATATTCCCGGTCTTGCAGTATGGCACAAAGGACATATCGGTGTGTATATCGGTAACGGATATGTTATCCATGCGGCCAACACTTATGACGGCGTTATCAAAACACCGATAACTTCAAGCGGATGGACACACTGGCTGAAAGTTCCGTATATTAACTATATTGAAGAAAGCGAGGATATCAAAGAATGATAAACGATATTTCAAAAGAACGGCAGACTGAAATCATTGAAAAAGCACTTGATTGGTTTTCGGAACATTTTGATTCTGAAGAACTATATAAAATACTGAAAGATAAACTCACAATGACCGATGATGAAATAGATTTTTACGGCTTTGAATTATCAGACTTCAATCTAAAGGCAGGAGCATCAATGGTTCATCTTCACGAGGAAAACGATGACTGTTATTTATATCTCAGCAAATCTGTTGATTTATTTAGAATGGCTATTGCGTATCAGTATGATATAAAAAATAAAATAACTGACTTAAAACTCGAAAGTCTTGCAAGTGTATTTGAAAACGCAAGTGTTACAAATCATATTGCTTATTCTGTTGTCAGCCGAAACCTTACAGAATATGATGATGTTTTAAATTTGTACCAATTCGATTTTGAAAACGATACTTTAAGTGTTTGTAATAAAAACAACTGTAAATGGAGCAGTTTTCATCTATGCGATATTGGTGAAGCAATTGATGAGGCAACATTTAATGATACACTGACTATTGAAGATAAACACAGTATTTTTATACAGCAACTTATCGGCAAGGAAATAATCGAAACCGATGAAGAAGAAAGTGAAAGTCCCTCAATGAGTATGTAATCATTGTAGGACTTCATTTCTTTTTAGGTCTTTTGGTATTCATGATACTGCCCGGCATTATAGTCGTAGAACCGTATTTATTTCTGATTGCATCAACAACAGAATCTATCTTTTGTTTTTTATCATTCTGAGCATTGTTTTCTCCGAATAAAGATAACTGCTCGTTTTCGTCTTTTGTTATATCCGTAAGAGTAACACCGAGTAAACGAAGCGGAGTTTTGCCGTTCCACACTTCACCAAATAACTCTTTGACAGTGTTGTAAATATTGTAGGTAATATCTGTAGGTACGCTGAACTGCTTTTGATGTGATTTGTTGTTAAAATGATTATCACGGATATTAACACAGACACAATGTGCCTTAACTTTGTCTGCACGCATGCGTGAAGCGGATGCATCAGTCAGTGAAAGCAAAAGGTTATACGCTGCTTGTTTATCGGTTATATTTTCTTCAACAGTAATGGAATGGCCGTAGCTTTTAACCTCTCTCGGTAATTCGGCAACAGGTTCATCATCAATTCCGTTTGCGTGTTGATGCAGTTGTTCACTTGCCTTATTGCCGACAAGAGCTTTTAAAGTGGCTGTATCTGTTTTAGCAAGGTCCTCAATAGTTCTGATACCGATATTGTTTAACTTTTCAGCGGTAGCCTTGCCCAAGAACAGTAAATCTTTTATTGGCAGCACCCACATTTTGTTTTTTACTTCATCCTCAAAGAGTGTATGAACCTTGTCAGGCTTTTCAAAATCACTTGCCATTTTAGCAAGCAGTTTGTTTGAGCCGACACCGACATTGACGGTGAAACCGAGCTCGGATTTTATTCTGTCTTTGATTTCATAGGCAGTTGCGAGTATATCACGATAGACGTTCTCCATACCGCTCATATCAAGAAAGCATTCGTCAATGGAGAATTCCTCAACAACAGGTGTGTACTCTCTGCAAATATCCTTAAAGGCTTTTGAGAATTTAGTGTAAAGTTTAAAATCAGGCGGTGCAATAACTAAGTCCTTGCACTTGCGAAGTGACATGGAAATCGGTTCGCCTGTGTTGATTTTATACTGCTTGGCAGGGATAGACTTTGCAAGAACCACACTTGTGCGTTTGTCAGGTTCATTGCTTATGACGGAAGGAACAAGACGGATATCGTCTTTACCCTCATTCACCATTTGCGTTGCAGTCCAGGACAGGAAGGCACTATTGACATCAACATGAAATACAATTCTTTTTGACACAGTACACCTCCGAATCTTGATAAATTCATTTTATCATAAAGCGGAGGTAAACACAATAATTCAAATATCAGTAAGGGGTGATTAAATTATGAACAGCAATGAAAGAGATTCAATTTTAATGGATAGAAATAATCTTTACGATAAATTAAGCAGAGTTTTAACTGACTATGAAGAAGATAATTGCGATGTCGAAGATTTATACGACATGTTAGCGGAAATACAAAATGCATGGGAAGGTACAATAACCTGTCAAATTGACACTTCGGATGAGCAGAAACAGTCTTTTAAATTATTCAACAAATATCCGTCACTTAAAAATTTTGCAGAAAGAATGTCAGAGGTAACCGAAGATATACTCTCAACAGCAGTTGCTCAGTCAAGTGAGAATAACCAAAATTATATTGCAGAACTTGACGAGTATAACAAACCGGGCGAACCGATTATCAGTCCTGCCCTGCTTGATGCTATGCTGACGGACAGCGGAATGGTTGAGGATACAATCCTGCACGATGACTGCATTGAGTTATATCTGAGCGAACAGGCACTCGGTAGTCAGTTTCGAGAACGCTATGATGCAAACTCGTCAACAGAACTTGAAATTATCTGTGCCAAGCACGCACTATGGATTTATGGTGTAACAGGCGGTGAGCGAGCAGACTTTTCTAACTGCCTTCTTGAAAATGTAAATTTGTCAAACTGCAATTTATGCGGTGCAGATTTCAGCGGTGCAACTTTTATTAACTGCAATCTGGATGATGCGTCTATGTGCGATGCAGATTTTGAAGATGCAAAATTCAAAAGATGCAGTTTAAGGCATTTTACAGCTGAGGAAGCTGACTTCAAAGATTCAGATTTTTATAACTGTGATTTAAGAGGTGCTTGCTTCACACACAGCAATTTTTCAAAATCCAAAATGGCTGACTGCAATTTTCATGAGGTGAGTTTTATGAATTGCTGCCTTGAATCCTGGACCAGTACGGACTGCAATCTTAAAATCGCTGACATGAGGAATGTCAGTTATGACGAATCGGAATGGTTTAGTGAACAGGATAACAGCCATGAATATGAAGGAATTTCAATAGGAGGTATGTAATGGATAGTAAAACAGCAATCAATACTGTTGAAGAATTAAGAATACAGATGCATCAGGATATTGATTTAAAATGTGACAGCATCATTGAAAGAATAAAAAGTGGTGAGTCTCTAAGTGAAAGTGATAATTGCATTGAGAAAACAATGCCGTTGAATTCACTGTCAACATTTTTCAAAGGGAAAAAGATAACAGCTGTAAACTTTTCAGACGGTAGAGAAATCGCGGTCAGCAAATGGAAAGAGGCAGTGCAAATTATTTTACAGGATTGTAATTCCGATGAGGTAATGCATAATGCACTGATAGATATATGCGGAAAAGTATATGGTAAAAGCAGAGTGCTGTTTGCCGATACTCCTGCCGATATGGTTGCTCCCATTCAAATTGACGGTGATATGTATTTGGAAACAAAGTTTGATGTTGAATCACTGCTTAATGTTTTGAAAAACAGAATACTTGATTTCGTAGGTTATGACTACAGCAGAATATCAATCAAGTTTACAGAACCCAATATCAGTATTAATGAGGTTATTGATAATGAGTCAGAAGAGCCGATAGGATTTGCTCTGGGAGGTATGTAAATGAAAAAAGTATCAGTAACGGTTCAGTACGATGAAGAGAAACTCTCCACCATAAAAATTTTTATGGAGAAAAAAGGACTGAATATCAATGATGAAATTATAAAATTTATCGACAGTCAATACACAAAGCAAGTCCCTGCTCAGGTCAGGGACTTTTTTGATATGAAAGCTGAATCGGAAAGAAAGGCTATATCAAAACCAAATATACAATCAAAGGAGAATAAAAAATGAGTGTTTCAAATAAAAGGGCAATGCTCCTTGATGACGGTTGGAATTGGGTAGAATATGATGACGGATCCGGGCATCTTGAAAATCCCGAAGGTAAAAGTGTTATCAGTTTTGATTATGCCACTCAGGAATACAGAGATGTGCATGGCGAGTGGAAATTCATGAATAACTATCCTGACTCTACTCCGTGGGATCAGTTCAAAACCAATATGGAAAATCTAATCGTTGTCGAAGGACTTGCATCATACAATGACTTGGTGGATTCTGTTGCGGTCTTTGAAGAAGAACTTGAAATCCCAATGGAATATCGTTTATTTCAAAATGACAGATTTGTCGGTTGGAGTGCTTATCCAAATCTTGCTGAAGTCAACAAAAGTCTTTATGACTTGCTCTTGGCAGCGAATGAACCTGATGTGTTTGATTTAAGTATAGCTGATAGGCTCTGCGATAATTATTCCACTCATGGAGTTTGCTCTATGCTTACCGATAATCAAAAAGAACTGGTTGTTATCGGAGTTGAGTGCGAACAAGATTGGAGTAGCATTGTCCCTCCCAATCTCAAAATGCTGTACGATGAAATCATAAGCGAACAAAGTGAATCCGAATCGATAGGTGCAGGAATGCAAATGTAGAGCCTGTCGCCCCACGGTTCGCCCTGTGTCGAGAGATTGACTTGAAGTGGGGAAAGTAATCGGGCGAACTAAAAATCGACACAATAAAGGCACTTGTCGGAATGGTTTATATTCGGTAAAAGTCAAGGTCGATTTTTAAGCAGGAGAAAGAGTCGGGGTTGCAGAGCTCCCCGACTCGCTTAACATCGCACGGCAACGCCGAGCGTTAGGGCATTTTCAGCCTTTTGATATTAGGGGTTGTAAAAGTGGCTTAGGGGTTGCACAGGGTGTTGCAAATTTAAAAAATGCCGAATTGTCGGACATATAACAGGGTGTCAGACAAGGGGTTGTAAAAAGAAATGAGGTAAATACAGTATGAGTAAAAAAACAGAAACAAAAGAAGAAAAACGCAAATTTGCTTTATGGGCAAGAGATTCCACTTTGAAAATGGCAAGAGAATTATACAAGTCCGATAACTGCCAAAGCCAAAGTGAATTTATTGAAAAGGCAATTATTTTTTATGCTGGTTATCTTTCATCCAACAAAAACAGTGAATATCTGCCGAACATAATCACTTCTACTTTGAAAAGTATTGTCAAGGAAAGTGATAATCGTTTGACAGGTGCGATATTTAAAATCGCAGTTGAACTTGCAATTACGATGAATCTTATTGCATCATCACAGGATGTTGACAAGGTTACTCTTGAACGATTGCGAGGAGAATGTGTTAAGGAAGTCAAAAGACTTAACGGTCATTTTTCGATTGACGATGCATTCTATTGGCAGAAAGGTAATGATTAACAGTGGCAAAGCTTGTCACAAAGTTTAAATATCTTAAGCCCGGAAGTAATGCTGCAGGAAAATATGTAAAATATATTTCTACCCGTGAAGGCGTAGAAATGATTGATGATTCAAAAAAATATGCTCCAGCAACGGTGAAACAAAAACAGTTTATTGAAAAAATGCTGCTTGACTTTCCCGATGCTGCTGAGTCATTGGAGTATGCAGATTATATTGAAAAACCAAATCGAATCAATGCATCCGAATTGATTTCTCGAACAATGGAAAACAATATTGATGTCATAGCTGACTCAAAAACCTATGCAGACTATATTGCTACCCGACCTCGTACACAGAAGTTCGGTTCGCACGGATTGTTTACAGACGATGGTGTTGCAATAAATCTTTCAAAAGTTTCCGAAGAATTAAAAAACCACAACGGAAATGTTTGGACGATGATAGTGTCCCTTCACCGTGAGGATGCGGAAAGACTTGGTTTCAACAGAGGTGAGAGATGGCGTGATATGCTCAGAACTCAGGTCGAGCAGCTCTCAGCAAATCTGAAAATACCGATGAAAAATCTGCGTTGGTATGCTGCCTTTCACAATGAATCATATCATCCGCATATACACTTGATTGCTTATTCTATTGTTGAAAACGAAGGTTATCTGACAAGGCAAGGGATAGAACGAATGAGATCTTCCCTTGCCTCTGATATTTTTCATCAGGATTTAATTTCCGTTTATGAAAAACAAACAGAGCATCGCAGAAAAATCAAAGAGAGCAGTAAAGATATTATGGATAAAATTGTTTCTCAAATCAATTCGGGAATATATGATAATCCTCTGCTTGAAGAAAAGCTGTTACTGCTTGCGGATAAGTTGGCGAGAACATCAGGCAAAAAGGTGTATGGCTATCTCAAAGCAGATGTAAAAAACTTAATCGATTCCATTGCAGATTTAATTGCAGAGGATGATAGAGTATCACAGCTTTATGACTTATGGTATGAAAATAAGTTCAGCATCATACGAACCTATACTGATGAACTTCCCGATAAAATTCCTTTGTCACAGAACAAAGAATTCAAATCTGTTAAGAATATGATTATCACTCAGGCAATGAATATCTCTGCAAAAAAAGATATATCAGATGAGGATGATGAAATTATTGAAACAGAAATTGAAAAAACAGAAGATGATATTACTGAAAATATATCGGATGAACCGATAGAATGTGATGAAGAATCAGATCATTATCCGCAGAATGACAAGTCATGGTGGACATCTGAATACAAAGAAGCCCGAAAGTATTTATATGGAACAAAAACTGAAACTCCTGATTTTGAAAAGGCTTTATTATTCTTAAAAGCAGAAGCGGAACGAGGAAATGGCTTTGCAATGCATGACCTTGCAAAAATGTATCTGTCAGGACTCGGATGCAGTAAGGATGAAAGACTCGCACAGGAATGGTTCGAGAGAACCTTTGAAGCCTTTATAGAGACAGAAAAGAATTCAGATAAACCCGATTATCTTCAATATCGAATCGGAAAATTGTACTCTTTTGGATATGGCGTTGAGCAAGATTATTTAAAAACAGCTAAATGGTATGAAAAAGCTGTCGCACTCGGCAATCCCTTTGCCGCTTATTCTCTCGGCAGTTTATATCTTCGTGGACAGGGTGTAGATGAAGATGCAGAGAAAGCATACGAACTGTTTGTTATGGCAGCGGATCATGAAGAAAAGCCGAATGCTTATGCAGCCTATGAACTTGGCAGAATGTGTGCTGAAGGTAACGGAACAGATAAAAATGAAAAAGCATCTGACAGGTGGTACAAGAAAGCATATCGTGGCTTTGAATCCATTGAAAGAAACATGGCAGATGATAAGTTATATTATCGTCTCGGACAGATGAATCTAAAAGGCTTGGGTACAAAAATTAATTTGGATAAAGCCTGTGACTATTTTGAAAAGGCAGCAGACCTGAAAAATGTTGATGCCTTATATGGTTTAGGTAAACTGTATCTTAACAAAGATTTTTCTAAATCCAATACGCAGAAAGCCGTAGATTATTTATATCAGGCGGCCAAGAAGAATCATCAGTATGCACAATACACACTCGGCAAAATGTATCTTAAAGGTGAAGGCGTAGAACAGGATGCAGAATATGGTGTCCGGTGGTTACTCAAAGCCATAAAGCAGAATAACAGTTACGCTGAGTATCTGTTAGGCAAAGCCATACTGAAAGGTGAATATTTGCCTATGGATGATAATATGCCTTTGGGTGTATATGGCGCGATTGAATTATTGTTAAAATCATCGGATCAGGGAAATGAATATGCTTCCTATACATTAGGAAAGATTTTCATCGAAGGTGAATTACTGCCGCAGGATATCAGTGCAGGATTTGAGTTGTTACTGAAAGCAACGGAAAAGAACTGTATTCCTGCTTGGTATTTTCTCGGAAAGATGTTTTACAATGGACTTGGTGTAGAAAAGGATATTGATGCCGCAATTTATTATTTTGAAAAAGCAGTCAAAGGGAAAAATCTGTTTGCAGCTTATCAATTGGGAAAGATTTATTCAAGTGAAGAAGGTTATATTGATATGAGTAAAGCAATTGATTATTTTATGATTGCTGCCCAGGATCAAAATTCGTTCGCAGAATATCAGCTCGGCAAAATATATCTTTATGGTAACGGTGTGGAAAAGGAACATGATATTGCAATGCATTATCTGCATTTATCTGCCGAACACGGAAACCAATATGCCGAGCAGTTGCTATACAGTATACAAAAGCAAAAAAACATTATGGCTGCAATGAGCTCACTGCGATTGCTTCAACACATTTCTAATCTGATTCGAAGAAAGAATCAGGAGCAGAACAGAAGAAAAATCGGACAGATTGACCGTAAGATGCAACAGAAGATAAACGAAAAGAAACAAGCTCATGGTTTAAAACCGAGTATGTAATTGTATTTGAGAAAGGAATCTAATGTCATATATTTATTTTACAGAAGAAGAAAAAGAACGAGCGAGGACTGTTAATATTGCGGAATTGCTCAAAAGTCAGGGGGAAACACTGAAAAGGTCAGGCAGTGAATATGAATGGCTTGACGGAACACAGAAGGTAACCATCAGGGGAAACCTTTGGTTTCATCAATACGAAAGAGTTGGCGGTGATGCGGTAGGCTTTGTCAGAAAATTCTATAACAAAGAATATTCCGAAGCTGTGCAGTTTCTCTTGGATGGAAAATGCGGAACTATTATCAGGGCAAAACCGATTGAACGAGAGAAAAAGGAATTCAAAATGCCGCAAGCGTATTGGAATATGGATAAAGTGAAATACTATCTGCACGAAGTCAGGGGTATTGACGAAGATGTTATTGAGGCATTTGTTGATAAAAATATGATTTTTGAGTCGTCAGATTATCACAATGCTGTGTTCGTTGGTTTCGATAAAAACGGTGTTCCACGGCATGCCAATAAGCGAGGTATACTCAAAGGTAGCACTTTCAAAGGAAACGCAGAAGGCAGCTTGGATGAGTTTGCATTTCATTGGATTGGAACAAATAATAAATTGTTTTTAGTAGAAGCTCCCATTGATGCACTCTCGCTTATTTGTTTAAACAAAGATACTTGGCAAGAAGATTGGAAAAATAATAGTTATGCAGCATCCTGCTCCATTTCGGACAGGGTGCTTTTTCAATGCCTGAAAGATTATCCGCATATCAACGAAGTATATATCGCCTACGATAGTGATATATACGGACAAAATGCGGCCAAGAGAACAAAAGCCAAATTGGATAATCTTGGTGGATACAAATCACATATCCTTGTTCCTGAAAACAAAGATTGGAATGAAGATTATTTGGAATTGGATGAAGAAGGGAGTGATATAGAATGGGTAATGTAATGTCATTAGTTTTTGTAGCAGTAGTTATGGCATCTGTTCTTGGTGGGATAACATTGCTCACCCATGTCTACAGCCTAAATGGGATTAAAAATAAAACGGTTGGTAACGGACAGCATGGTACTGCCCGTTGGGCAACGAAAAAAGAAATTCATGACACTTATGTACAAGTTCCATTCAATCCGAAAGAATGGCGAAAAGGAAACTGTCTGCCTACAGAACAAGGTTTGGTAGTCGGCTGCAAAGGAACAAAACTCGATACCACTGCATTTGTAGATACAGGAGATGTTCATGCACTTATGATTGGTGCTGCCGGCGTTGGTAAAACAGCGTATTGGATGTATCCGTGTATTGAATATGCTCTTGCATCGGGTATGTCCTTTTTATCAACCGATACCAAAGGAGATATCATGCGTAACTATGGTACGATAGCTAAAAAGTATTACGGCTACAATATATCTGTAATCGATTTGCGTAATCCTACCAAGAGTAACGGCAATAATCTCCTTCACCTGGTAAACAAGTATATGGATATGTATCAGGAAAATCCTGAGATGCTGGTATACAAGGCAAAGGCAGAAAAATATGCAAAGATTATTGCCAAAACAATTATTCTTTCAGGAATGGATGCAGCCTCATTCGGACAGAACGCATACTTCTATGATGCAGCCGAAGGCTTGTTGTCTGCAACAATATTACTCGTTGCAGAATTCTGTGAGCCGCAGGAAAGGCACATTGTATCGGTGTTCAAAATCATTCAGGAATTGTTGGCTCCTGCAAAAGGTAAAGGTAACAAAGGTAAGAATCAATTTCAGACCTTAATGGAACTTCTTCCCGATGAACACAAAGCCAAGTGGTTTGCAGGCGCAGCTCTGAACACGGCAGAACAGAGTATGGCATCTGTTATGTCCACTGCACTATCAAGACTTAATGCCTTTCTCGATTCAGAGTTGGAGCAGATACTCTGCTTTGATACAGAGATAGATGCAGAACGATTCTGCAATGAAAAGTCCGCAATCTTTCTTGTTATGCCCGAAGAAAATCCCAACACATTCTTTATGATTTCTTTAATCATTCAGCAGTTATACAGAGAGATACTCTCGGTTGCTGATGAGAACGGCGGCAAACTCAAGAACCGCTGTGTGTTTTTCTGCGATGAATTCGGCACGCTGCCCAAGATAGAATCAGCAGAAATGATGTTCAGTGCATCTCGTTCGAGACGACTTCAGATTGTACCGATTATTCAATCCTTTGCTCAGCTTGAAAAGAATTACGGTAAAGAAGGCAGTGAGATCATTATTGATAATACCCAGCTCACGATATTCGGTGGCTTTGCACCAAACAGTAGCTCGGCAGATATATTATCAAAGGCACTCGGTAACAGAACGGTCATGACAGGCTCCGTGAGCAGAAGCAAAAACGATCCTTCACAGTCTTTGCAGATGATTGAAAGACCGTTAATGACACCCGATGAGTTGAAATCTCTTCCGAAAGGCAACTTCATTGTTATGAAAACAGGATGTTATCCAATGCGTGTAAAACTGAAATTGTTCTTTAAATGGGGCATTGATTTTGAAGAACCTTATGAGATGACTGAACAAGGCAACCGTGAGGTTAAATATGCTAATAAAAATGAATTGATAGATGAAATCATACGCAAATATCATCCCGAATGGACAGACGCGGTTGAAGATGAAAACGGTTCATCATCAGGCGGACAAAGTCAGGCACAGACAAATGAACAGTCCTCAGATGATAAAGCCGAAAAGGAAATTAACAAAGACAATCCTTCACAGGAAAATGAATCGCCGAAGGTCAAAGTTGAACCGCCTCAAAGAAAAGAGGGTGAACACAATCGGCAGACTTAATCATATTTACAAAGCAGACTTATCTCACAGAGCCGTATCGGTATATATCTATCTTTATGACCGGGCAAACAAAGACGGTGAGTGCTGGCCCTCTATTCCGACCATTGCAAAAGAATTAAAGCTCTCTGAATCAACCGTTCGGAGAGCTTTAAAGGATCTAAGGAAAGAAGGATTTATTGTTACTGAACAAAGGTACAGAAAGCATGGAGGCAAGAGCAGTCTGCTTTACAAACTGAAAATGCAGTGAGCAAAAAAAGAAAAACCTTCTGCCAAGGGAGTATTATGCTCTCTCGGTGGAAGGTGGCTCCTGTCATCAGGATAGGTGTAGTGAAGTACCCATTTTAAGATATACAGCAGAAAGAATAGTATACTATATTTCGAGAATGTTACCGGAAATAGATTTTATAAATTGTATGGCATTATTTAGTGCATATTTTTTTGAAATGCTGGATAGAATTGTAACATCGGTATATTGATTAAGAAGATTTGGATACGCAGATAATTCTATATTGAAAAAAGATAAAAAGTCTCTTTCGGGAATTATAATATGTAATTTTATTTTGCGATATTTCAGGTTGCTTTTTTTCTGCTGTGAAATATATTCCGCTGCAATCAAACTCGCTGGTGTTATCGTCAAAGTAAAATGTTGACAACCACTATTTAGCATAACATTAATGCGCTTAGTTAAATTGAGATACCAGTCTGATTTATAAATATTATTGCAAAGCCTATATTCAAAAAGTTCTCTGTTTGTTGGTATGATTTTATCAATAATTATACACCTATCCATGTAATTTGCGTTTTTCATATAATTACCTCCGTGCAGGAAAGTAATAAATTATTACTATTCAAAAGTCAAGACAAAATACAAAATTGCACAGATTTTTAACAAAAAATGCATTTGAAAAATAGATACAACATTGAAAATTGTGGATACAACATTGCTATAACAGTTTTGTATCTATTTATATTACAATATTAAAAGAGGTGATGAGATATGGATGTCCTGAAAAAATTAAATGAGCTTAAGAAAAACAATAATTGGACTAATTATCGCATTGCCAAGGAAGCAGGACTATCTCCTGCAACGGTAAAGAATGTATTTGAAAGAAAAACAATCCCAAGAGTTGATACTTTAGAGGCAATATGTAAGGCTTTCGGCATAACTTTAGCACAGTTTTTTCACGAAGATGAACGCTATGTATTTCTTAATGACTCACAATTTGAACTTTTTGAATTATGGGAATGTTTACCGGCTTATAAAGGCTTATAAAAAAGAAGCCCTAAAATATTTTTTGATATTAATGAAAAAAGAAAATGATAAATAAATTGAAAAAAAAGGCACTTAATGTGCCTTTTTTTTATGCCCAAAATGTAAAAAAATTATGAACAAAATGAATAATTATATCAAAATATGTTATAAAAGAGCCTAAAAATGATATAATATTGAAATAGTAATAAGTCGTTTTTCAATGTGTTTTTTTACTAAATTGATACATTTTTGTCGAAAAAATGTGCAGTTTTGCAAAATGCTTGACAATGCAACATCAGGATTGTATAAATAGATGTACTATACACATTGTTATAAATATACAGAAAGTGCATAGTTATACTATACGCTTTTTTTGTTACCTTTTGACTTTTTTGATACTTATATATTTGAAAAAAGTTTTAAGAGGGTAATTCATGATGACAAGAAAATTATTGTTAAAATATCCATGTTTGTTTTTTATTCGGAAACAATGGCAATCATGGACAGAAAACTTGAACTGAGTGAAGGTATGGATGTAGCTTTGGTTAAGTGTTGCTTGGATGTTCTTGTAGACAGTGATAAAATCAAATCTTATCAAATTAATTATGGTGCAGTTATTTTTTCAAAGTTAATACAATTACTTATAATTTCAGTCATTAAAATTAAATACATAGAAAGAGGTTATATTATGAAAAATTCAAACATGAGAGTCATACCGATGGATGATTATGCTTATTTAACTAAAACAAAAGTTTCTCACAAGCAGTGTCCTATCTGCAAAAGAGAAGATATTGACGGTGCGATGGTTATTTATGGCGCTGACAAGAAACAAAGAACAATTATGTGCAATGCATGTTTAAATAAACTTGGAACAAAAGCGTTTATAACTGCTGTGAATGGTAAAAACGGATACAGAGGTAAAGCAATTACTATTGAAAAATTGCAGAAAAAGCAAAAGTGCGCCTGTGAAATTGTATCACCGAGAAAAGACGGCTTTATGTTTCGTATTAAAGGTATGAGTTTTCCTGTATGTGCAGATTGTTTTGAGGATTTGCGTTTGGCAGTGCAGAATTATAATAATGGATACAATCCGATTTATATAAGCAACAAAATAAATGCAGCAGCCCATGAAAGAGAACAGCAAATTAACGATACTGAAAAGTATAAATCAAAATTAGACAAGGATTATATTTCCTTAAAAGAAAAATTGGAACGAGAAAAGATACGAGAGATGCAAGCTCTTAAAGAATCAGTTCAGCAAGTTGAAGCTAAGGCAAAAAGTGATGGGCAGTTATTAGTAGAGAAATTACATAGTGCCGAAGAAATAGAATTTTTCTATAGACTTGGAGAAACAGACAGAAATCGATTTATATCTCAACTTCAAGCCAAGGGATTTGGTAGAGCAGAATCGGAGATTAAACCTCTTGAATATAAGAATGATAAATTCATCAATTCACTGTTTTTAATAAGTGCGTTTCCGTTTATTCAATGTTCGTTGTCCCATCAAAACAATAAAAAGCCGCAAGCAGAATTTCATTTAAGATGCAAAAAGGATAATTATAATTCATTTAATTTTGTCGTTTGCAAAGAATGCTTATATAACCTTTACCAAGCCTTATTTGAAGTATTATCAGACAAAGCAATTAAGAATGTTACAAAGGATAATATTGCAATAGACAGAATGGTTGATGAACTGTCAAGATGCTATTCCTGCGGTAACTCTGAAGATTTGCTTAAAATACACTTTGGCGGTGCAGTTTTCTATTTTTGCTCTGATTGCGCAAAAAGATTTTATAACAAACTGGGCAAATTGATTTTCAAAATAGACAGATTCTTTCAGCCTCAAATTATAGTGGAAAAAGTTCATCCGAATTATAATGAACGAAAAATGGTTTGCAAGCAGGAACGCCAGTCTGTAAGATTAGTCGGCTATCCGGTTGAGAAATCAAGAAAAAAAACCGCTAAGTTTCAAATTGATAGATCCATATATCCTTCTGTGGAGTGTGAATGTATCGGTCATACAACATCGAGAAATTCTACAGCGGTAATAACAACGCAGAGAAACGATGATTTTTGCTTGGCTTTATGTAAAACTTGTGCTGAAAATTTACAGGATGCATTAAAGAAAAATAATTATGAGGAAAACATCGGAACATCAATATGGGTGCAAAAAAAGCCATGGGCGAATGGTGAACATTGCATATTTTGTGGTTTAAGCAGAGATGATTGTAACAGAATCAGGGTCGGAAGTGTGGAATTTAACACTTGTAATTTCTGCAAAACCAAATTATTAAATGTATTAAAGCAAATATAGTGAATTTAAGGTATATGATTATGGGAAAAGAAAATATCTGTAGTAATACAATAAGCCACTTGGAAGTAAGGAAGGAAGATATTAAAAAGTGGGCAGACAGAATAGAAAAGGAAATTGATAAGGAAACAAAGTATCCTTATGACAAAGAAGAACGGAAGATAAATAAAAAATTTGTCTACCTTATTAAAGAGGGAAAAAACAAAAACATTCGCATTACATATAAAAAGGAATTCAAATCCTTTTCGTATGTAACTTATTCATGCATTCGAGGGGTTAGTTGTTCAGTTGGAAATCATAATGGAACAATCGATTCTCGTTTGATTATAAGCAGTAACCGATTTGATTATTTTGATTTTGCATTTTGTAAAAAGTGCTTAAATGATCTTATTAACATTATTTTGGACTTCTATCACCATGACGATATACAGCTGTCAAGAGAAGGAAACATTAAGATAACTACGGAAGATGTTGATGGACAGTGTATTTCCTGTGGCAGTACAGCATGTAAATATGATGTTACAATAGGCAACAGATCATTTGTGATGTGTAGAAAGTGTTTTGAAAAATTTTGTGAGAATGTTATGAATACTTCTGCCGTTCGGGAACTGTTTAGACCAAAGTATAAAGAATTCCGTAAAACGATTCAGGAAGAAATTACTCAATCGGAAAATGATAGAATACTTAATAATCTTTTTATCCCTGAAAACAGGGATAGAGTGTATTCATTTATGTTAAACAAATTTGGTGCGCAAAATATAGATAAGTTTTCTTATATTCCTGTTCATGGAATTAAATGTAATTTCTGTGATGAAGAAAGTCAATCTGACGCTAAAGTAGTTTTAGGAACTAACCGGGAGCATAATATATTAGCGTTAGCATATTGCCCGGAATGTGCTAAAAAAATAAACGGAATTTTGCAGCGTTCTATTGAAAATGCAAAAACGATTTATAATAAAGAAAAACAAATCAGGTGCATGGTGAAAAGCAAGTTTCCTCGTGCTAATTACTGCTATATTTGTGGAAGCAAAGAAGGACCCGTGTTTCGTATAACACATGGAAATTGCTCATTTTCACTCTGTGAAAAATGTGTAAAAAAATATGTTAATCAATTAAAATCTATTTCAGAAATCGAATAAGTGATGTTTGTAATAAAGGTAAAGTTTATATGAGGAATAAAACAAAAGGGGAGATTATCAGAGAAACTCGAAAAGCGGAGGGATTTACACAAAGTGAACTGGCAAGACTTTGCGGTGTTGATACATCCTTGATTTCGGCAGTGGAATTAGGAAAAAGAAATCCGACACTTTCCTTTCTTGATAAGATTTCGTCGGTATTAGAATTTGAAGATGATTCAATCAGTTTATATTTTAGTAAAGAAACTGAACTTGGAACAATATTAAAACTGTTGAGAAAAAAAGAAAAAATATCGCAGAAAAGTATATGTGATTATGTAGGATTATCTATGAGGATGTTGAATAAAATAGAAAACAATGAGCGTTTAATTTCAGAAGTAAAATTAAGAAAATTTGTGGAAAAATTAAATGTTCAAAATAACAAGTATATTATGAATACAATTAATGCGGCGTATGAAAAGGAAAAGCAAAAATTTTTATCTTTTTATAATGGCGATATAATCAAAGTACAAAGCATTGTGTTGGATTTAAGTTATTCTGAAATAGCAGAAACACTTGGCATATCCAAAGATAGATTATACTCTTTTAAACACGGAGGGAGTAAGCTGCTTTTAATAAAAATATCATCACAGTTAACTGAACTTCTTAAATTTGATATTAATTATCTTTGGGTATATCTTAACCGATGGGATGATTAAAATTTAATTATAAAAATTTATGGAATAAAAAACAGGACTGAGAAAACTCAGCCCTGTTGCATTAATATAATACATTATAATTATATCGTTGTCCTTCAATTATATTATCTTTGTATTAATGAGCTTTTGCTTTATTTCTTCAATTATCAGTTTATTTTTTTTACGGTTTTTTATAAGAAAAAATACTAATAAGCTTATAATTAAAGTAGTAATCAAGGTTAAAATCAGGCTTTTAAATTTGATAGAAACGATTAATAAACAGATAACTATTAATATTGGAAATGCCCAAGATATTATTAATGATTTTCTATATTCAAGTATTTGATAAACTAATTCTTTTTCTGAACATTCAATTTCTCCAGATAATAGTTCGTTATTTACATATAAATTAAACGCTTTATATTTCTCTGAAGAGTTATTAATAATTATGTTATAATCAATATCTTCTTTAAGATTAGATACTTTAAATTTTGTTGAAAATTGTATAGATTTATCAATTGATTCCATTTCAAAATAATTTATAAACCATAGGGGAATGGATACTAAAAAAGCAAGAAATATTTCTGCAATTTTAGAAAAGAAAGATTTTTTAACAATGTGCTCTTTTATTATAAATGAAATATTATTTTCATTACAAAGGAAATTAAATGAATCGTCAGGCTCGAGTATTTTATTTAATTCTTCTTCTAAAAAAATGATTTCTATATAATTATTAGAGCAATTTTTAAATTTTATATCTATCAAATAAGAACCTCCTGCTGTACATGTTAAATGTTCCAAATGACATTATTAACTTTTCCGTCAATGCATAAATCAAACATTCCGGATATGAATCCACCAAGAGATAAAACAATATCTACATTTTTTAATAGCAAATTCAAAGTTTTATAAATTGGAGTTTTAAATAAAGCAAACCCTAAAAATGAAGAGGATATTTTTGTAGAAGTCAGGTTTTTAATAAATTTGAAATTTTTGATAGCCTTTATTGATTTTAATGTGTTTACAATTTTCTGAGCATATTTAGTAACATTTTTAATTATCCAGTTTAATACATTAAAAATTTTATGCGAAAATTTGGTTTTTACTAAAGCTAATCCGAATTTTTTTCCTGCATATTTTATAGGCGCAAAAAGTGCACCAGCTGGAGTTGCCATAAATATCATATCTAAAGGAAAAGCAATCATCCATCTTCTAACTTTAAAATGTCCATTGAAATCAACATTATTGATAGGATCATTACAGCAATAAGCAAAAAGGTTAGTTCCGGCCGGAATCTTTTTTGATATTTGAGCAATTTCAGGAATATCAGCATTAATAAATCTGCAAATTGATGCATTGTAGTAACGGGACTGAAGATAATAGTAGCCTGTTTCGGTATCATAATAATAACCACGATAACGCAGTGGGTTGGCATTTGCAACTTCAACTTGTTCTGCATTGTCCTCATTTACAATGTAAACATTTAAAAGTTTTCCCCATTCATCATAAACATATTGAGCAATAATATTTCCATCAGACTCAGTGATAGCAATAATATCACCCATCTGATTTGTCATGTAGAAATACTGTGTACCGTTATAGATGAATCCGAGGGGAGTACCATTCGTATCATACTGGAAATACATCGTGTTAGTGCCGTCTGATTGGGATATAATAACACCATTTCTTGTATTATAGTATGTTGTTACACCATTTATGGTTTTGCTTGTTCTGATACCATTCTCATCATAAGTATAACTGTAATTATTATCACCGTCAACTATGCTTTCAAGATTTCTGCCTGTATTCCAAGTGAATTCTTTATCGCCATAGGTCAAAACATTGCCTACCTCATCATAAGTAAGTTCAACATTATTTACAGCGATTAGTTGATCTTTCCAGCCACTGTTTGCATAAGTGAAGTTAATTGTTTTTTTGGTAACAAGGGCTGAGTTTCCTCAGCCCTTTAGATTTAATACAAAACGATATTTGATTTTAATCTATAAATTTTATTTTATCAATACAAGAGAATTAATTATAAAAAATAATCATTCATTATTTATTCTGCCTCTAGTATAAAAAAACTCACTATCAGGTATTTTTTCAATACCATAGTGTTTGTTAGATACTTCAAAAACATTGAATGAAAAATCAAATTCGTTTTCATGCAAAAAATTTACTATGTCATTTTGCGTATAATCTTTTGTAAAGTAAACATAATAATCAAATGTATATGAATTTGAATGTTCTATTTTAAATCCGCCATCAAACATCAATTGCTCTTTAATGTATATTCCGTTTTTATTCTTAGGAAGCGATGATAATGAATCCAAATTATATTTGGATTCATTATTTATATTACATTTTATTTTTGCACGAGTAGTAAATTTATCGCTTAAATTTACCATAGAATCATCAAATTCTTTAATGTCTCTTACATTTTCAATTTCGCATAATGACATATCAACAATCACTTGATTCGCTAAAGAATAATTTTTTTCATTTAATGAAATATTCTTATAAATATATATGCCAATACTCGTGATTAAAATAATTCCTATTAAGGTAATTGTAAGTATTATCTTTGTCTTATTTAATTTCATAATTTAAAACTCCTTGGTAATATCATTACATATACTGTCATTTTAGGATAATTATTTTTATAAATTTGTTTTAATGAATATTTGTTCCTTTTATTTTTATTATATTCTGTACCGCGCCTAGATGAAGAATGTGCATAATAAAATATATCATATGAACGATTTCTGCTACCGCCTCTAATAACTTGTCCACTTAAAGCCGCGTGATTAATTCCACCATTAGATGTCCAATCAAAAAATAAAAGAGCACTACATCTGTCATATGAATATAAAATTTTGCCAACAACATCAACATCGGAATATTTTTTAATATAATATATTTTTGGTGATAATTCTTCCCTTAAATAGCCATATAAATATGATGCTTTTCCCCATGCGTATGTAGTTTTTACTTTTGTGTTTCTCCATTTAAAAGTCATTGGAAAACCAGCTGCATATAAGCATTGAGAAACAAAATTAGCACAATCATGTTCTTTGTTAGATGTTTTGAATACTGGATTATAATGATTCCACCAATTTTCAGCATATCTTTCTGCCGCTTTAGGAGAATAATATCCTTGTTTTGATTTATATCCATTAAAATCAAATAGATTTATTGGATGGTTTTGACAATAAACGAATAAATTTAAATCAGAACCACTATATCTATCTAAAAACATGGCACTATCCGCATTAATAAATCTGCAAATACTTGTGTCATAGTAACGGGACTGCAAGTAATAGTAACTAGTTTCAGTATCATAGTAATAGCCACGATAACGGATTGGGTTTACCTGTGCTATTTCAGAAGAATCGTTACCGATTTCAGCACCCCAAGCATCATACTCATAGTTAGCAACAACAGTACCTGTAGTATCAGTAATACCTATTACATCACTCGTCTGATTAGTCAGATAGAAATATTGTGTACCGTTATAAATGAAACCGAGAGGTGATCCGTTGGTATCATACTGAAAATACATTGTATTTGTACCGTCTGTCTGTGATAAAATTACGCCAACATTTGTATTATAGTATGTAGTAACGCCGTTTACGGTCTTTGATGTTCTGATACCATTCTCATCATAAGTATAACTATAATTGTTATTTCCGTCAACTATGCTTTCAAGATTTCTTCCGCTGTTCCAAGCGAATTCTCTGTCACCGTAGGAAAGAACATTACCTATTTCATCATAGGTCAGTTCTACATCATTAATAGCAACAAGTAAATCTTTCCAACCAAAGTTTGCATAAGTAAAGTTTGTTGTTTCATTATTTACTGTTTTTGATGTAATATTACCACGATTGTCATATGCATAGTTTGCAGTATAATTATTGCCCGAAACAGCAGTCAGCTGACTGTTATTATCATAGGTATAGTTATAAGTCTTACCTAAATATGATGTTGAAGTTATTCTATTTTTATCATCATAGGTATTTGCAATTGTGTTGTTTTCACCGTATGACTTTGAAAGAATATTATCTTTGTCATCATAAGTATATTTAGCAGAGATTGCAACAGCATTATTGTAACTAACACTGTCAGTATAAATCCTGTCTTCCGTACTTCCGTCAGGTTTAAATTTATTCGTATAATTGTATTCTTTTATATACATCAACCTTATTTTCTCCGCTATACACATATTTCAAGCCTGTATCTGTATTAACTTTTTCAGTTAATTCATTATCGGCATTATAAGTATATGTTACATAAGGCTTAGCATTGCTGTTATGATACTGTGCAGTAACATCATCGTTATCGTTATATGTGTAACGAATCATCTCATCGTTTGCATAGGTTTCAGAAAGCAATAAATGCTTGCCGTCTGTAGAGTAAGAATATGAAACAGTAGTAGTGTTGGCAACCTTAACCTGATACAGCTCACCATGGTTGAGATAGTAGAACTTGTAAATATCAAATTCTTCTCTGATTTTGCAGCCGATATCGTTATAAAAATACTTTGTTGTTTTGCCAAGACGGTTGGTTTCACTTGTGAGCGTACCATTGGCAGCATATTTATATGTCTGTCCTGCACTTGCATCTGCATAGGTGTTTTCAGAAGGCAAGCCGTCTTTTGTGCTGTCATAGTCTTCAGGACTGATTTCCTGTATTGTTCTGCCGAGAGAATCGTAGATAGTACGGGTGCAGTCACCTTTTTCATTAGCAAGTAATGTTCTGCCCGCTTTGTCATAGATATAGGACGAGGTTTCCTCACCGCTGACAGAAGTCAGGAGATTGCCCATAATATCGTATGTGTTGTCAACAACGCCGACTGTTGAATTGCCGTCTTTTTCGGTAACTGTTGATACCTTAACACTGTTGCCGTACTCATCATAAGTATTTGTTACGGTTTCTTTGGTTTTGCTGTCAACAGATTTAACAAGTATACCATTTTCATAAGTGTAAGTTACTGTATCAAAACAATCAAAATCTGCATTGTACTGCTCAGGAATTGTGCCTGTGTAGCTTTCTTTCAGTGTGGCAGAAATGACAAGTTCGTTATTCTCGTTATACACTGAATAGGTGTAATTCTTGCCTGTCTGCTGACGGACTACATTTCCGTTTTCATCATATTTATAATATGTGTTTTCAGCATTTTCGTCATCAGACACTTCTGATAAAACATTGCCTTTTGAATCGTAAGTATAAGTTACTGTCGTACCGTCTTTCGTTTCTGTTAATGTACGGTTTGAGAAAAGCTCCGCTGTCATATTCAAATGATGTTACTCTGCCGTCAGTACCGTATTTGATTGTTTTATCCATACTCTTGGTGAGAACGCCGTTGGTGTATGAATACTGACCGAGTGTAACGCCTGCCTGATCTACAACTTTAGTCAAATTATTGTTATCATAAGTGTAGGTGATAACATTATTGGCAGGATCGGTTGCAGATATGATATTGCCGTTTGAATCAAGCGCAAGAGTATATGCTCTGTTCGCACCGTCTGTGATTGTGATTGATGATGCTGTTCTTGCAATTGTAATTGTATCATCATACCTATTGCTGATTGATGCTAATTTACCGTCAGTGCCGTAAGTGTAATTTACATCGTCAATCTGAAGGATATAACCATTTTCAGATTTAGTTAATGTATAGCCATTGATTTCATTCGTATAAGTATTATCAGCAGTTTTGATAAATGTTAGCTCTGTGCTGTCAGGAAGAACGGCAGAAATAACATAATCGTTTACAACTGTTACTTTGCTATCTGTTGCAAAGAACCACTTTTTATCAGCACTGTCATAAGACCTTGTAAAATCAAAAGATACATTTTTATATGCAAGAGAAAAATCTGTATTTGATTCGGTATATGTGCCTATTGATGAAGCTGTGGATGAGAATGTGCTGTTAATATCAGCATTTTGAGATGTTTCAAATTTAGCATATACAGTAACTTCCTGATTCAATGGCAAAGCGAACGGAACTGTATAATCAGTCCATTCTCCATCCTCTCCAATTTTGTACTGCATTTTTTCTTTGCCGACTCTTGGATTATATATTCCAATCAGTTGACCATCTTTGTAGAATGCAGGTTCAATTAAATATGAAGAATCAGTAGTAAATTTATCTATAACTACTTCTGTTACAGGTGAGATATTTCCGGCATTATCACGAGCACTTACATAAACAGTTGCATTTTCACTGAATGATTTAGAATTTTCATTCTGCCAAGAATAACTTCCACTTACTGTTGAGAAACTATAATCTTTAATACCCGATGCAGCATCAGAAGATGATGCTGTCAATGTTATCGGAGTTGTAGTCCATTCTGTAGCATTTCCGATTACTGTAGGTGTGCTCGGTTTGGTTTTATCAATTTTGTTGATTGTCTGTGTTGAAACAAGACGAATATTTCCTTGTACATCTCGTACATAAATGTATACAGTACAGTTTGATGAAAATGTTTTGTTGTTAGATGACTGCCAGCTATAACTGCCTTTAGTAGTTGAAAAAGAGTAAGGTGATGAGTGTAATCCAGACCCGCCGTTTTCATCTTTTGCTCCATTTACAGTAAGCGTAACATTACTGTTTGTCCATGCAGTAGGATTGCCTGTTACGCTTGTAATGGTTGGTGCAGTAGTATCGTTTGTATAATTTATAACGGTATATGGTCTGTTGGAAGATGTGGAATTTTGAATAGTAGCAAAAGCTCTCCAGTTGTATGTGCTTTTTTCTTCTTCATCACTGTACAATCCTATACCATAATTAGTACGTTCTCCGTTTGTCCACTTTTGAACAGCAGAAGTAATGAACATTTTATACCAATACGGACTGCTTGCCCAATCGGTTGACTGGCTGTTAATGTTTTTTGTTGGCATATCACTGGTATTATCCATATATGCTCTGTTGTTCCATGTAATACCTTCATTCCAAGAAGATTTTACAAGATAAGGCTGAACATACATATTACTCGTTCTGCCTGTTGTTTCTCTCATCCAAATAAATGCCGAATTGATTTTTGCTCCTTTTTTAATTTCAGAGGGCATAAAGAATTGTAAATAAATTCTTCCGTTACCGTAATCGCTTGATCTGCCAATACAAGCAGTTTGTTCAGCTCCATAAGAATTATTAGGATATTTTGAATAAATCCCGGCATCTCTATAAGTATCAACATTTACAGTTGTTGGATCAATTGTAACAGGGTAAACCGTGCTTTCACTTTCAAGCCAGGATTTGTCCACATTCACGGACATAATGTATGTATTATCATCAATTTTATCGAGTGTATATGAACAATCTATATAATGCTCATTTCTGTCACCCTCAACATACGCGCTGTCATAGGCAAATGGTGCAGCAAAGGTTTGTACAGCCTCTTCACTGTCATTGCTGATAAGTGAAACTGTTCCGTCATCATTGAGAACAGCAGTACAGTTACTGGTTGTCAGTTTGAATGAAAAAACATTTTGTCCGATATTGGAATTAAGAACAATCTCATCCTTAACGCCGTTAAGCTGAGGGTAGAATTTAAGATTTGTTCCATCGCCGTAAATGTTTTTATATTCAAAATCCTCAAACTGTTCATCCAGAATCTCGGAAGTGTTTTCTGTTCCTGTTGTAGAGTGATTACTCTGAGGAATAATAGAGTAACTGCTTTCGCCGAATTCTATGTATAAGCCTTTGCTTGAATCTTTTGAGAAATTGATACGGTAATCGTTCTGACCGTTTGTGTATTCATATCCCTTTGCTTTCAACTCTTTGTCAGACTGTTTTTCAACAGATATGTCTTTAGTTTTGAGATTGCCGTTTTCATCTGTATATGATATAGGTTCTGCAAACAGATAAACTGTGTTCGAGCCGTCACGGTTTTCTAAATCAATAACATGATTGTCCGCAAGCATGGACTCTTCATCAACTGCTATTGCACCTTTTGTATCAACAATTTCGGATGCATAAGCAGAAAGCATTGACTGTATTCCAAGCCAATCCTGTAGTTTGCTTGAGCCGACAGTTAATGCCACAAATGTGCCAAATGCTATGATAACGGACAACAGGACACACAATGCTTTCTTCCATGGCTTATGTTGAGTTTTGTTCATCTCGTAAAATTCTTCCATTTATTATCTCCTTTATTACGGGTATTTGTATAAAGTTACAGATTCCTTATCAGCCTTGAATGTTACTTTAATGCGATAATCACTTAAAATATTGATATTCCTTGATTTTGATAATTCAAGAAAACTACCATCTTTACTTGCAGACCATGTTTGTATAGTTTCGTAGCCGTTTGATTTTTTCTTTTGCAATTCCATTTTTACACTTAAAGATGTTGAGTAATCTGCTGTTACAGAAGCATAACAAGTTGCTTTAATACCATTAATGCTCATGTAAGTTGCAGTGTTACTGATAGTCGCATAAAGTGGTGAAATTTGGTCTTCTGGATTAATTGTATCAGCATTAACCGTAAGACCTCCGCTCAAAATTGTAAGCATAGAAATAATTATAGAGATAATTTGTAAGGCTGTGTGTTTTGCTTTTGACATTTTTATCCTCCTTTCACATATATTTATTCTCCCTTTATAAATTAAATCGAATAAGGATGGTAAAAAGTGACATAAAAAAAGAAAGAATTGAAAAAACTTTCAATTCTTTCTAAAATTTTTACTGAATCGACAAAACCGTTTTTATTATTTCATTTTGTTCTATATTACTTAATACAAGATATTCATATTCATTATTGTTCCAAATTACTCCAATTGTATTGTCCGTTGAGAAATATAAAATATATTTCATGCCGTCAATTTCTAATTCTTTGTAATCAAAATCTTCTGTATCAAAGGTCAGGTCAGTCCAATTTTACATTTTTGAATTTGTATGTATAAATCTTGATTTAAATATCGAACTTGATGGGAGATTGAGGTTATACTTTCGTCGCTTTTATAAAATCCCGAAGGTAAATATTCAATTGTTAATTGTTCAAATTTTATAGAATTATAAGCAGATGATACCGAGTAAGCTGAATACTCTGAGAATTTTTCAATAATATATTCTTTATATTTTGACAAAGCAAAAACTGAGGTAGTAAGAAGTAAAATAATTATTGCAACCGCAATGGCGATAAAAGTGCGCCTGGAATAAGGACCGCTAATTTTATTGCATATATTATGCATTGCTTTTTGATGTCGTTTGCTGAATATGTGCTTTTTTGTATTACTTTGCTCAACATCGTTTATCCATCGTTCACAAGATAATTGGCAGGCTTCATAAAGTGTATTCACTATTTTATTCTCCTTCCTCAATAATTTTTTTAAGTTTTTTGCGTGCTCTGCATAATCTTTGTTTTATTGCATCATTTTTTACACCGAGCATTTCTGCTATTTCTTTGCTCTTATAGCCAAAATAATATGTTAAATAGATTAGATTTTTTGAATCATCATCTAATTTATCAATACAAAAGGAAATTTCATTTGGTTCATAATTATCAATATATGACAAATCTTTGTACTTTTTATAATCATCAAGAGAAATAAATTCGATCTTTTTGCTCCGACGGAAGCGATCGATTGCTATGCTTGATACAATTGTCGATAAAAAATATTTAGTTTTAGTTGAATTGATATCTTCAATTTTGTAAAAGTTTTTTGCAATGTATAAAAATGTCTCCTGCACACAATCTTCTGCATCATGAACATTATTCACTTTATTAAATGCAATTGTATATAGCAAATTTGAGTATTTATTATAAAGTTCAGTGAATTGTTCTTTTTCGTATTCTGTGTCTAATAAGTCTAAAAAAGCAATCATTTTTAAATCCTTTTGTTTGGTTAATTATATCAGTTATTCAATATTATATAACACATAAAGGCGTTGTGTAAAGAGTATAACTATTAACTATAAGGCAGAATATGGAGTTATACTATCTATTTTTATTGACTTTAATTGTTTTAAGCATTATAATTTATATATTAAATGATTTAGGAGTTATAGGGTGAAAGAGGATACTTGTTGTTTTTCAGGGCATAGACAAATTAGTATATATGATACAATGCTACTCACGCTAAAATTGAAAAAAGAAATTAAAAAACTAATAAAAGAAGGATATAAGAATTTTATTTGTGGTGGCGCATTAGGCTTTGATACAATAGCAGCTTTAACTGTAATTAATGCAAAAGAAAAATATTCAGATATTAAATTGATTCTTGCATTGCCTTGTGAGAATCAAACGCAAAAATGGCAGCAAAAAGATAAAGAGGTTTATGAAAAAATTAAACTGAAAAGCGATAAAATCATTTATACTTCTAAAAATTATTATAGAGGGTGTATGTTTAAAAGAAATCGGTTTATGGTAGACCACAGTGCTTGTTGTATTTACTATTTAACTAAGGATACAGGAGGGACAGCTTATACCGTTAATTATGCTAAAGAAAAGGGGTTAATCTTAATAAATATGGCATAAAATAAACGCAGCATTTTATACATACTGCGTTTATGATTAAAGATCTTTAAAACCGTTGATTAAACCAATTAAGTGTTCAATTTGCTCATCTGAAAAACCGTCAACGGCTTCGGTTAATCTATTTATTTGTTCCATTGAAGCTGTATTGTTTGAGAAGAATTCACTTGGCGTTACATTTAAGTATTTACAGATGAAAAAGAAACTGGACATGGAAGGAAGGTTTCTCATGTTCTCTAATTTGTTGATATAACTTTCAGCTTGACCTAATGAAATACTCATATCTCTTGCTGATACACCCTTATTTTTTCTCAGCGCAGCGAGGCGTTTGGCAAATCTCTCTGTAAACTGTTCAATAGTCATAACACAATCCCCTAAAATTATTTAATAATATTATTATACAACATCGATAGCCCAAAATCAGATAGTTGTACTATCAATTTTGAGTAATTGTACTCTATACACAATTTTGTATTGAAAGGATAAATGAAAAATGGAAAATAAAAATTCAATTACGAAAAAACAACAGTTAATCATATCCCTGCATAATGATGGAATGGCATTTGATGCAATAGCAGAAAAAATTGGAACAACGGAAAAATTAGTAAAAGCCAATTATTATTATGCTGTTCAAAAATTAAATGGTGAAATACCAAATAGGGATACTGAATTAAGCGAAGAACAGAAAAAAAGTATTAAAATTGCTTTGGATGTATTAAGTGAGAACTTACAGGAATTAAAACTTCTCAATTCACAGTCAGAAGATGAATTATCTTATAATCCTAAAGATTTAATTAATATTTGTCAAGAAATGGCAGATAAAATTGGTGTGCCTTTTAATAGAGATGAATTTATTTAATAGAGGAAATTTTATGGAAGATAAATTGAAATATGCTACCGACAGAGAAAAAGAAGCATATAAATATCGTCAGACAGGGATGTCATATAATAAAATCGGAGAGAAAATGAGAATCAGTCCATCAAGGGCAAATCAATTATGCAAGTCAGCCGAAAGACGAATTCGCTCTTACGAAGCTCACTGTGAATTACATAAAAAAGAATTGGAAACATTTTCTCAACCTCTGGATATTTCTATATCTAAAGGAGAAGGGAATTTGATATATGACTTGTTATATGAACGAATGAAGTATTATGAAAAAGAATTTAAAATCAGGCATGATGTAACAAATCCATATAGAGAAGTTAATAAATCAAAATTACCTTATGAATATTTTTTATTTAGAGATTTATATGAAAAGGTTGCAAAATCTCTTGATAAACCGATTTATTTGATTTAATTAAATTTATAGTATAGTGTCCTGTGCAAATAAGAAAATATTTGCACAGGATATTTTTTATAAAAAAGTATTGACAAATGAAACAAATATTCGTATAATTCATTTAGTGAAATCAGTAATTCCACTAAACGAAAGGTGCAATATATGCGTCATTATGATAAAGAGTTAAAAGAAGCCATACTTACTTGTGTTGAAGGATTTTGGAAAACTAATAGCAGAAATCCAAATGCTCAAGAAGTATCTGACATCATCAACAAACCAAAAACAACCGTATATCGCTATGTGTTGAAAATGGCAGAAGAAGGTGTACTTAATTATTCAAAAGATGATGGAATAAGTACAAGTCAAACTGATAAAATGAACACAGATGAAATATTAGTTGCGCTTGTTGGCTCCATTACCTGTGGTCCGCTTTCTTTCGCAGAAGAAAATATTACAGAGTATTTCAAACTTCCT
Organism: Eubacteriaceae bacterium; assembly: GCA_021770095.1. GTDB lineage: Bacteria > Bacillota > Clostridia > Oscillospirales > Acutalibacteraceae > Eubacterium_R. Next base: position 76,829 of record JAETRQ010000012.1, read on the forward strand.
GCAAGTTTATTTGGAAGAGGCGAATTTTTTGCATTAAAAGCAAGCGGTGATTCTATGATTAATGCCGGAATTAATAATGAGGATATAGTTCTTGTTCGTAAGCAAAATACGGCTGAAGAAGGTCAGATAATTGTTGCTTTGGTAAATGACGAAACTACTTTAAAACGGTTTTATAGAGATAATAAAAACAAAAGGTTTATTCTTCACCCGGAAAATGAAAAATATGATGATATAATTGCTTACGATTTAGTTATTCAAGGTGTAGTAACAAATGTAATAAAGGTTGTGTCGTAATGAAAAAAGTCAAAGGTTGTCCGCAAATAATATGTCCTAAATGTCGAGCCCAATTATTCAAGGCACTTGGCAAGGATAAAAAGAACCATACAAAAGTTAATATCGTAGATGATTGTGAAGTAATATCTCCGCAAAATACTGATGGTGATTTTTTGATACGCTGTTCCAAATGTGGAGAATATATTTCAATAAAAATTAGTGCTGCATAAAATGCAGATGGAAAGATACATCCTCGTATCAGTGAATATACGATTAAAGGGTCGGTATCTATTATCATTTCGGTGATATATAGATATCTACCCTTTTATTTTTTGGAGTTGAGAGAAATTGGAAAGAACAATACTGCATTGTGATATGAATAACTTTTATGCCAGCGTGGAGTGTATGTTAAACCCGGAATTAAAAGGACACCCTGTTGCTGTTTGTGGTTCGACTGCAGACAGACATGGAATAGTCCTTGCCAAGAATTATGAGGCTAAAAAATATAATATTCAGACCGGTGAAGTAGTATGGCAAGCAAAGCAGAAATGCAAGGATTTAATTGTTGTAAATCCACATTATGAGCATTATATAAAATACTCAAAATTAGCTCGTGAGATATACAACCGATACACTGATTTGATAGAACCGTTCGGAATGGATGAATGCTGGCTTGATTGTACAGGCAGTACGCACCTATTCGGAACAGGATATGAAATAGCAGAACAAATCAAAGAAACGATAAAGTTTGAACTTGGATTAACTATATCTGTAGGCGTATCATTTAACAAGATTTTTGCAAAGCTTGGTAGTGATATGAAAAAGCCTGATGCAATAACTGTTATAGATAAAGACTCTTTCAAAAAAAAAATATGGCAGCTCCCTGCTTCTGATTTACTCGGAGTCGGCAGAGCTACCATTAAAAAGTTAAACTATTATGGAATATTTTTTATTGAAGATTTAGCAAAAGCATCCCCTGATTTTTTGAAACAACTATTAGGTGTAAATGGTGTTCTTTTATGGAGATATGCTAATGGTACAGAAAATTCATTAGTTACTCCCAATGATTTTGAAGTGCCTGTAAAAAGTATTGGGCACGGTATAACCACTGTACGAGATTTAGAAAACAATAACGATGTTTGGTGCGTTATATTAGAATTAATACAAGACATTGGCATAAAGCTACGAGAATACAAAAAGTATGCTTCAGGAATAGCAATTTGTATTAGAAATAACGAATTGCATTTTAAAGAATGGCAGTCCAAACTGCCACAACCAACTAACAATTCATTAACTCTTGCTAAAAAGGCATACAAACTTTTCAGCGAGAATTATGATTGGAATTGTGACATTAGATCGGTAACTGTAAGAGCAATCAATTTAGTATCTGAATACACGCCCCAACAGATTGATTTGTTTTCCGAAACGCAGAATATTGAGAAGATGGAACGATTGGATGCTGTTGTTGACAAACTCCGAGAACGCTTTGGCAAAGACATAATTAAAAATGCTGTTCTTTGTCAGGATATTGGAATGAAACCGATGACAGCAAAATTGACCATGCCCACAGGAATGTGCAGATAGGAGTTGAGAATATGAAAATTAAAAATTTATATGATAAACATCCTTGCGTTGGTGGAAATGGTATACTTGGCTGTCTATATGATAATACTGACGATATAGTTATATTAACAGCTAATGCAGATAATAACTTTTTGTATTATGGTATAGCAGAAAATTCGCTTTTGTTTATTAAACCAACAAAAAAGATAAAAAAAGACTCATTAATGGTATATGAGGTAAATGGAAAACCAAAATATAAATTATCATTATCGCCGATTAAAGATGGTAAAATGATTGGCAGAGTAATAATGTGCATAAATCAATATGAATAGTAGGTGTAGAAATTGGCAAGAAAAGTCTATGTTTCTGTTTTACTCAAGGTTGATACAGAAGGCAATAAGCGACCTTACCGAATAAAATTTGAAGATGATCCTGTGTATCAGGACTTGGTTTTTCACATCGATAAGGTTATTGATATTCGCAGGGCTGCATCAACAAAAGTAGGCGGAACTGGAATTAGATACACTGTTCGTATTGACGGGAAGCAATCATATCTTTTTGAAGATGATGACAAATGGTTTATAGAAGCGAAAGATTGTTGAATCTATTAATTCAGCATAACATTACAAAGACAAAAGAATTGAATGAAAGAAAAAAGCGTTAATTAAGGAGGTTTTGTTATGCAAGTGAGAACAAACGGAATTAAAGGTGAACGCCTTTTTGACTGGGATCCTGAAACAAATATAGTAGTGATTGTTAAAAAGAAAATGGTATATCGTGTAAAGTTGTTTAATGAATACAGCGGACAACGATATAAAATAATTGATAAATATCCAAGAGATTTAAAAATTTAATACATAGAGCTTATGAAGCCGAAAGAATTAATGGACTTAATCCATTGATTTCTTTCGGCTTGTTTTTTTGGTACAAGTCAATCAGTTTAAACAGCAGGCCCATATACTGTTTTAAATTATACCGATGTGTATTTACACATAATAATAATTTATAACACAAAAAGACAAATAATAACAATTAGAAATATAAATGTCAAAATTAATACATAAGAGGAGATTTTTTTTCGATTAATTTCTTACATAAAAAGTTTTAAGATAGAAAGTAAAAATATTAAATTCTAAACTGTCATATTTCTGTGTCAGTTTATGAACAAATTTCAACAGCAAAAAAGAACTTTGGTGAAATCCCAATAAAAAAAAGGGATAAATCATCAAAGCCTTTCGTGCTGTTCTTTTTTATCCCTTTTTGAAAGGGATAGGCAATGAAGATTAAGTGGCAGCCGTATATGGCTGAGTATCCATAATCTCTGAATTTAAAAATCAAGACAATTCAAAATTCGGAGGTTTAGTATGAGAAATATAAATAAGAAGTGCGTTGTGCAAAACGCTGAAAATAAAAAAGATGTTATTTTGAAAAAGGCAAAAGATGAGGAAAAATCATCAATGTTTGGCATTACTGTTGAACAATTAGTGTCAACATACGATTTTAGTCATGAAAAATATGAATCAACTTTGGCAGAAGATATTATTTCGCTATGTCAGGAAAAAGGCATTTATACAGATGGAATCTTTCAGCAAAAGACTTGTGTTTTAAGAAATAATTATTGGAATTTGAAGTCAAATAAATTTCATATACCAAAGAAAGATATATTGTTTGCAATCTGCATCGGATTAAAATTGAACATTGAAAAAACGGTGCAGTTACTGGCTAAGGGGGGATATTCGTTTACATACAACAGTGAGTTTGAACAGAAAAATAGCCTTCCATCCTTTGACAGACTTATTCATGATTGCATCTGTATGAGAATTTATGATATTGATGAAATCAATCAATTTTTAATTGATAACGGATACAAAGAAAGACTTGGCAGCAGGACTCTTATATGAAAATTTGTGAAAATGACTAATGATATATGTTTTGCCTTTTTTCAAAAGGCACGCTGTATTTTGAAATTAATTATACTGAAGTCATTGAAGTGCTAAAGAACATTTCAAGTACCTTGACAAGTGAATATACCATATAGCAAATACGTTCTCATTATTGTTTCTGACGAACAGGGGCGAGCAGCTGTAGCACGAACAAGAGTCTTACGACTCTTTGCTTGTTGGCTATGAACTATCGGTGGTTCTGATAGGTATGCGATGACAGATAGTGAGGATAATGATACTTCAGCCCAGCCACAGTCCGAGCGTGATAAAACCGTCGCAGGCAATGGGGGTTGCTCGGTAGTAACGGAGTGGTGAGATTCCAATGATAAGGTTAACCAGCCTTAGTTTGTTATATGCCCGATGTTGTCAGGGGTGTCGTGGACAAATATGACATTACGCAAAATAACTTTAAATTATGACGGCACAGGTTTGATTTTTAGTGATAATATGTATTCAATCAACACCTATAACTGCCTGTGCCGTTATACATACAGGAGGCAGTATAATGAACATAGTTAAGCGTGGTGAAATATACTATGCCGATCTGAGCCCTGTCATTGGCAGTGAGCAGGGCGGTGTTAGACCGGTTGTAATTATTCAAAACGATAAAGGAAATAAATATAGTCCGACAACGATAGTTGCACCGATTACAAGCAGAAAAAAGGCAAGAATACCTACTCATGTGTTAATAGATAATCCTTGTCTTAAATATAAATCTCTTATTCTGCTTGAACAGATACGAATCATTGATAAAACGAGATTAAGAGAGTGTATCGGAAAACTTACAAGTGAAGAAATTGAAAGGCTTGACACAGCTGTGGCAGCCAGTTTGAATCTTGATTTATAGGAAGAAGGTATGTGAATATGAAATACAACAGCTATGATGATATGCCGATGTTTCTGTCAATTAAAGATGTGGCAGATACAGTAGGTCTGTCAGTCTCAAGAATATATGATATAGCAAGCACAGATAAGTCCTTCCCGTGTGTCCTTCTGGGCAGACGAAAAGTAGTGCCGAGAGATGAGTTTAAGGCATGGGTAAAGGCAAGTTCTAAGGGAGTTTAATGGTCGTAGCCAAACAGCCATATTTGTCTGGATATTCAGGAAAAAGTGTGGTATTGTTGGTGTTGCAAAGGAGATGATAATATGGCAAAAAGAGCCAAAGGAACAGGAACATTAAGAAAAAGAAAAGACGGAAGGTGGGAAGGTCGACTTTTTCTCGGAAAGGATGAAAACGGTAAAAACCAATATAAAACCGTTACAAGTATGAAAAAATCCGAATGTCAGAGAAAACTCGACACCATAATCGAAGAAAACGAGAAAAGAAAACGCAATGAGGAACACCGATACGGTGATTGTGTTAATCCAACCGTTGAAGAATGGAGTAAAATCTACATTGAAGATTTTTGCAAAGGATATTTAAAACCTAAGACGATATCAGGTTACGAATCAATGATAAAGAATTACATAAATCCTTATCTTGGAAAATATCATCTTAGGGATTTAACAAAGCTCATCTGTCAGCAATATATAATGGATATATATGAAAATGGCAGGGTAAACAAGAAAAGAAAATATGACATCGCTCAAGGCTTAAGTTCAAGAACTGTAAAAGATGTAAAAATAGTTTTACATGCTGTACTTGAAAAAGCCGTAGACGAAGGAATAATAGATAAGAATCCTACTGATAAATTAAATATGCCTAAAGACAGGGTAAAAGGAATGAATCCTTTAACGAAAGAACAAAGCAACCGCTTACTTGAAGAAGCCTTCAATAGCGGTTGCTTTGAATTTTATTACCTTGAACTAACAACAGGATTAAGGCTTGGCGAAATCCTTGCATTGGAGTGGGATGATTTAGATATTAATAAAAGGACACTCACAATCAACAAACAGGTTCAGAGAATAGACAGTGTATTGCAAACTGAAACACCTAAGACAAAAAACTCAATCAGAACGATAGCAATAAGTTCGGATTGTGCATCGGCACTTGCGAGATTAAAAATGCGACAGGCAAGAGGTACAACATTAATGTTCCCATCGCCTGAAACAGGAACATACAGAGATCAGAATGCAGTAACAAGGAAATTCAAAAGAATGCTGAAAAGAGCAGGATTACCGCAAAGCACACGATTCCACGATTTAAGGCACACATGTGCAACGATAGCACTTGAGGAAGGTGTAGAGATAAAAGCCTTGTCAAGTATGCTTGGACACTCGGATGTGGCATTCACGATGAACACTTATGTCCATGCAACTAAGAAGCTGAAAACAAGTGCAGCAGATAAAATGGAAGCTGCGTTTGAGATAGGATACTCGACAGTGATGAATGCACAGTGTGGTCTTAAGGAGGCTTAACCGAAATATGTAGTAAAATAATTTCTGATATAGTCATTACGATTTATGTAATGACTATATTTTTTTAAAATGAAAATTACCTCTAATTTATGTGGCAATCTTAATACTTTTATGATAATATATAGATATTAAATATTTATATATATAAATTTTAAATAAAGAGGAGGTAAAAATGGAGACTTATAATAGTTTATCAGAATTAAAAAATTTAGAAGTTGAAACTTCAGACGAAAAATCATGTTATCGTAATCATACAAAAAGCATTGCAGTTACTATTGCATATTTATTAGGTGTTCAAGAAAATTATATACATACAATTGATTCAGATAATGATTCTTGTGAAATTTTATTAGATAATTTGAATTCAAATTATAAAGCAAAAGTTATAAGAAGTTTAAATAATATAAGATCGAATATTATTCTTAATTTTAAATCTACAAGTAAAACTATAAGAATTTCATCATTAGAGTATACTCCAATTTATAAGATGGATATATATAAAGACGATTTTCTTGTTCTAAAAAATTATGATATAAACATTGTTACAGCAAGGCAAGATTTGAATGAATATTTGATAAATATAAATAAGGAAATATTGAATCATATAGAAGATGTTCGTTCTTTCTTTCCGGATTGGATAGAATTTAAGTACATAAGAAATATGTTTATTATGCCTAATAATATAAAGGCTGAAATAGAAAAATATCAAAGAAATCAGAATTTATATCCGTTCAAACGATATTTTAATTGGAAACATCCACAACCGATGGGAAATATATTAGCAACGGATTCAAAAATTCTTGAAATAATTTACAGAGATAACGGAACATATTTTAATGAATTAAATAAGGTGTTGGATGCAAGTGATAATGTAAAATTTAATATAAATGAATTTATTAAAAGAGGCGAAAAAATTCAAATTCATGTAGATGGAGAGAATTGCGATCCTTATAAATTGGCAGCTATGTTTGATAGTTTACAAGACTTTGAAATACAAAAAATTGACAAAGTAGTTGTATATTTTGATGAAAGATTTTCAAGCAAAGCATGGATGATGTTAAAACATTTTACTTTTGGTGTAGATGTAGAAACCATACCGGTAAAACGAGTAATTGAAAACAAATCACTTGTTGACCATAAACTTGTCGCAGGTATATCTAAAGCGGTCTTTAAAGATGGAATTGATTCAATAATACTTGCATCAAGCGATTCTGATTTTTGGTCTGTAATAGAAGATGTAGATGCACAATATTTAGTTCTTGCTGAAAGCGACAAATGTGGCTTTGAATTTAAAGATTTGTTGAGAAATCACGATATATTTTATTGCTATATTGATAAATTTAAAGCACCTGAAAAAGATGAATTCTTTGAACTTGTATTTAAATATGAACTTGAAAAATTAATTAAAGAAAGTTTTTCGATGGCAAATGCAAATGATATGTTGAACGAAGCCGTCACTCAAAGCCGAGCTCAAATTTCCGTTGTGGAAAAAGAAAAAATGTATCATGATATACTTTCGAATATTAAGTTAACACTTAATCGTGATGGTAATTATTCTGTATTATTACCATAATTTAATAAGATTATTAAAGAAAGCCGTTACAAATTAATGTAATGGCTTAAATCTTACTTAAAAATATGTGGTCGTTATTGTGGTCAAAAGTAAATCAGAGCAAAAATATACAATAATTACAGGTTTTATACATTTTATAATTTAAATAATATAAAACATATATTATATAGAAAATAAGGTCATTTATTGTGGTCAAAATGAAAAATAAGTGGTCGTAAAAAATGCCGGCTTGAACATTTAACAGACAATAAAAAATCCTTGAAACGCCGTAATATCAACGGTTTCAAGGATTTTAATATTGGTACGCTGGAAGGGATTCGAACCCCCGACCTTCTGGTTCGTAGCCAGACACTCTATCCAACTGAGCTACCAGCGCTTACAAGCTATTAAATTTTTAAATATGCACAATATGCAAAAACGGCTGTTTGGTTCGTAGCCAGACACTCTATCCAACTGAGCTACCAGCGCGAATGCATTAACAAAGCACAATTAATTTTTGTGCTTTGTTAATATACCACATCGTTAAACAAAATGCAATACTTTTTTTAGATTTTTGATGAATGAGTTTTTAAATATTCTTCAAGTATATTACTTGCTGATGCAACTATTTCTGAACAGGGGCGTTTTTTGTAATATTGAGCGGTTCGTTCTTCCGGAACAGGTGAATCTGCACCTTTAATATTTAATCCCAAAAGTTCACGGCAGACAACAGAGCCGTGTTCATTTTTGAATTTATCGGCAACTTCCTGAACTCTCTCATAGATTTTGCCTTTATCTTCATTATATATTGCAGAAATTACAAATGTCATGCCGGATACAGCACCGCATACTTCTCTCATTCTGCCCATACCGCCACCGAATCCGATAGTCAGTTTTTTAACCAACTCCTCATCAAGATTCATTTCTTCAGCAAAAGCGGCAGCAACTGCCTGCGAACAGTTGCATCCTGATAAAAATAATTGTTTTGATTTTTCTCCTTTAGTCATATACATTAGTCCATATCATTCATATTTTCTGTTCCGTTGCTGTCAGGTGTTTCCACAGGATTAAATACAGCAGAGAAACTTTTGTTTTCATTAGCGGTGAAAGAGTACTTTGCTTTGTTGCTTACTTTGACACCGTCAGAATACCAACCGTCAAAAACATATCCGTCATCAGCACTGGCAGTGATTGTTACTTTGCTGCCGTTATTGAACTGACCCGCACCTGAGACAGAACCACCGCCGCTGCTGCTGACATTGATATACCAAGTCTGAACAGTAGTTTGCTGGGTTGTAGTTGTTGTGGTGGTTGTGGTGGTCGTTCTTTTTTCCGTCGTCTGCTGCGTGGTGGAAACAGTTGTACGCTCAGTACTTTCCTGCGTAGTGGAAATTTCTGTGGTAGTATCTTCTTTTGCCTTTGATTTACTGCTTGCAACGACTGCAACAGATGCAATCACAGCAACAAGAACTACAACGAGAATAGCAATCACAATAATGCTCTTTTTTTCTGTTCCGTCTTTAGGATTTTCAGGTTTATTGTTGTTCATTGGTTCAGACGGCTGATTGACAGGTTCATCAGTTATAGGACTTGTCACGGTATTGAAAGTCTGTGTTTTGTCATTTGCAGGAACAGTGTTATCTATATTTTCTTCATCATAAAGCGGAGAACCGCATGTTTCACAAATATATCTGTTGTCGTCATTATATGTTCCGCAATTTTTACATCTCATAATTTTGATTACTCCTTATATTTCGGAAACCGAAAGATATTAAAATTTGGTTACAATTATTATAGCACAGCAATTATAAAATCTCAACAAATATATCTGGAAAATAAATACAAATTAAAAATATATCAGCCAATTTTAAATTTACTATTGACTTTTTGGGCAATTTAATATAAATTTAATATGTAGTGTTTTGTATAAACGATTCGTACAATTTTGAAAGGGGAATCCTGAAATGAACAAATATGTGAAAAAAGGTTTATGTCTTGCACTTGCAGTAGGACTTATTGCAACTTCATTTGCCGGTTGTAAGAAAGTTAATTACGTAACGAATGGTGCAATTCAGGCAATCAATGAAATTAAAGACGGCAGTTGGCAGAATACTGATGATACAGTATCTGAAGAAGATTTTGATGCTCCTGTTATTGATGAATTTGCGGCAGGTACATACGGCGGCGTAGAATTCAAGTCGGTTGAAGATGTTGTTAATTTCTATGTTGAGTCTTATAACTATTCTAAGACTCTTATGGCAGATTATATTGATGACAGCGGTGCTAAGCAGTCTTGGTATAAACTTCTTGGTGAAGAAAATCTTGAAGTTGGCGGAATTAAGATTGACGGTTCAGAAAATCCAACTATCAATAAACTTGTTCCAGGTATTGTCGGCGGTTTGTATACTCCTGGTCTTAACGGACTTGTTCCGAGTACAAACAGAAATCCTGATCTTGACACAGATGAATGGGATGGCAACGGTGAAACACTTGTAACAAGCCGTCTTGTTGCAGACGATATTGTTACTGCTAATGTTACAGACAATGGTGATGGTACAATCACACTCAAGATGCAGCCGAAGGCAGTTAATATGAGTGCTCCGGGTAAAGACGCACAGGGACATATGTTCCAGTCTCTCGGTGCTATTGATAAGACTGTTGACAGTATTACTATGCTGAGCTGGTCTGAAGGTACAACTGCTGAAAACTGTAAGGTAAATTATTACGGCGGTGTTGCTACTGTTACAATCAATACATCTTCAAAAGAAATCACAAGTGCTGAATATGTAATGATTGCTAAGGTTGCAGTTAATCATGCAAACATTACCGTAATTAAAGATAAGAGCGCTTCTCTCGATGTTACAATGACATGGAAATATCCTGCATCTGATGAATATCTTAAGACAAGCAAAGGCGTTACACGTGCATAATTAATGCTCAATCTTAATAATACAAAACGACAGCCCTGCATTATGCGGGGCTGTTTTTTGTATTTGAAGTTATGTACAGATTTTTAATTTTTTATTTTTATCTTGCACAATATTTCATTGTTATGTATAATAAAATGTATATAATAAAAAGAATGATTTTGCGAATGCAAAAATAAGGAGTTTTTATGAACGAAAAAATGCCGAATATGGATTATGATGCTGATGAAGTAATCAATGAATTCAAAGAAAAAATTAAATGGCCTAAAAAAGGCGAAGTTCAGGCAGTTGTTAAACCGACAAAGCTGCCGCTCAGAATACTGATTTCTTTATTAATTACTGCAGTTATTGGTGCGGCAGCATATTATATGATGCTTCCTGCACTCAATATTCACGATTCACAACTTTATATGTTTGTTATTCTTCTTGTGGCTGTGTTTATGATTGTATTCTCATTTGCCTGTAATGCAAACAAAAAGATTGAACGTAAAGAGTATGTTAAGAAAAAATCAATTGTTCCGATAATTATTGTCGCTGTGATTGCAGTTGTTATGGCAGTCGGATTCCTTACCGGTATAACTCTTTTCAGAGCGAATTCCTATAGCCAGTTGATGACGGTTGAGGAGGGTAATTTTGAAACTGATTTTGAGGAAATCAGTTATGATAAAGTACCGAGAATTGATGCTGTACGTGCACATACACTTGCAGACCAGCAGTTAGGCTCACTGTCTGAATACAAGAGCCAGTATGTTGTTTCTGCTCATTCAACACAGATTAACTATAAAAATACACCTGTACGTGTTGCATACCTTGAATATGCAGATTTTTTCAAATGGATTAATAACACAAAAGACGGTTTACCGGCATATATGTTTATTGACCTTGTAAGCCAAAAAGTTACTGCTGTTAATTGCGTCGATCAGTTTGGTGAGGGTATTAAATATTCACCTACAGAACTGTTTAATGAAAAAATTTATCGTCATCTTCGTTTCCAGTATCCGACAGCACTTTTGGATACACCTAATTTTGAAATTGATGATACTATGCACCCATATTGGATTACTGCCGTTTTGGATAAAACAATCGGTCTTTTCGGCGGTACAGATGTTAAGGGCGTAATCATTACGGATGCACTTAATGGTGAAAGTAATTATTATGATATTGAAGAAGTAAGAACAAGTGCCGATCTCAGCTGGATAGATGTTGTTTACAGTGAGTCTTTGCTTATTGAACAGTATAACTATTACGGAAAGCTTCAGAATGGTTTTTGGAACTCTCTGATTTTCCAGAATGATGTTAATATTGCATCAAGCGGCAGCGGTAATATTGCAATGGACGATGATGTATGGGTATATACCGGTGTAACATCATCTGAGGCTGATGCATCAAACTTTGGTTTTGTTCTTTGTAATCAACGTACGAAAGAAACAAGATATTATGAGAATGCCGGAGCAATGGAAGAGGCTGCACAGAAGTCTGCAAAAGATGCTGTTCAGAACTATGGATACAATGCAACATTCCCTATCCTGCTCGGTATTGACAGCACCCCAACTTATTTTATGTCTCTTTATGGTGACAGTAATACAGTAAAAGGCTATGCTTTTGTAAGCCTTGAGGATAAAACAGTTGTAGGAACAGGATTGCTTGATGTTGCCAAGAGTGATGCTAAAGCACTCAACAGTGCACTTGAGAATTATATTGACGCACTTAAAGAAAAAGGCGTTGCAGATGATGTTGATAAAGACGATATTATAGTCGATGAAGCTGATATGGAAAGTTCTGATAATAATGATCAGCCATCAACCGATGTTCCTCCTGTTGATAATAATGATGCACCAGAGGTTAAAGACGGCGTAGTTACAGGTGAGGTAACAGATATTAAAACATCTGTTAATAATGGCAATACGGTATATTACCTTCAGATTGACGGCGGTGAGTATTATTACATCAAAGTGACTGATGCAATGGAAGTACTCCTTGTCAATAAGGGTGATAAAATAACAGTTGAGTTTGAAAAAACAAGTGATACCTTCATTCCTGCAACAGCAATCAAAAGATAAATTTTATGGTATATTTAAAGGCGATTTCAATTTTGAAATCGCCTTTTCCTAATTTGTTTTAAATTTTTTTGATGATAAATCTGCAATGAAGATAAATGATCCTGCAACCATGAGGCAGGAAAGAAGTAGATTAACACTTGAAAACTGAGCAACATTTGTTGCCGAGTTTGAAAAAACGGCAGTTTGGGCAGGGAAAATGATTAATATTAATTTTGTATAACAATATGACAGCAATGCGGAAAAAATCCTGAAAAACAAAAAATCCGTATATTTCATTTTTGCTTTACCAATACATTGCAGGATTTGAAAATGTATACATATTCCTCCGAAAGATAAATAAGCACTGATTTGCGGTAAGGAAAATTTGCAGTCATCACCGCAGATGCCGCTTGTTATTTCTATAAACGGCATAATACTTTGCGGGAGGTTGATTATATTGTTAATTGCACAGAACAGTATGATAAATGCAGTGATGTTCAGAACGGATTTTACAGCACTGTTTGTAGCATCTGTCAGTATATCGCTGATATTTTTGTTTTCACTGAAAGAATAGAATTTATTGTACTCTCTTTTTTCGGTAAAAGACAAAATGATTCCAATCGTTATGGCTGACAGTATGTTTGAAAGAAAAAGTATTGTACCCTTTTTTAAACTTCCCATTGTGGCAGAACCAACAGCAGTGATAATAAACCCACATCCGCCGCAGAAATTGAATCTCAGCAGTCTTCTTGCTTGTTTTTCATCAATTTCTCCTCCCGCTAACAGTTCATTTGTCAACAATGCCCCTGTGGGATAACCGCCGACCAGACCGAAAAGAATAGCAGGGAATGTTATTTGCGGCAGATTGAAAATATATGTTGATATGAATCCTGCACTTTTTGCAATAATGTCTTTAGCACTGCTTTTCATAATCATATAAAAGATTATCAATAGTGGTAAAAGGCTGGGGATAATCGTGTTCTCGGCAAGTGCCAGCCCTTCAATTGCACCATTCCTTGCTTCGGATGAAAATATGATAATTATAATGGATAATGTTACGAGGGATATAAGTGTTAATATATTTTTTTTATTCATAATACCACCTGAAAAATATATGAATGATAAGAGGTGTATTATGCAATATAAAATAAAAACAGATAAAGGTTTATAACCTTTATCTGTTTTGTTTTGTCTCTTCAGCAAAGACTCAACCCCCGGTTCAACCGGGGGAAATAAAAAGCTTTAGTAAAAATAAACTCGCCGAGCTTAATGCAAGGCGAGAGTATTGGCGAAAAAA
>JAETRQ010000003.1 GCA_021770095.1 Eubacteriaceae bacterium
GCTGCTTGAAATAGTAATGCGATGTCAAACTTCAGTGCCGACTTTCAGTCGGCGAGCCAGTAGGCGGCCCTTATAGGGCCTGTGCAAACCACCAGTTCAACTGGTGGTTATGATTTTATTCATCTAATAAACTGTCTGTAACTACTTGATTTTCTTTCCATTCAAATGGAATATTGCAGAACGCACTGCCATATAAAGCATATTTGTATTCGTATCCCTCATCATCAATGGTTGTAATAAAGCAGTCTCCATAAAAAGCATTTTCTATAAGCATTTTGCGTCTTGATTCATCTGTTGTGATTTCACCGTTTCGACTTGACAAATCTATATCATATTTTAATTTGAAATTTGCTTTTTCTTTTGTTATGTTTATTGGCTCTGCTTCTGCATATGCATTAGAATATTCGGGTTCACCGCCCATACTTGGTCCTAATATTGAAACAGAGTCAAATTCTCTATTGTCAAAGAAATAGGTTTTTACTGTGCCGTCAATTTCTATTCTGTAATAATCAGGGTTATCTTCATACTGATATGCTACAATAGAATTGACTTCGTAGCATAGTCTGTTTTCGTGATATGCAATAAAGCATCCAAATATAAAAATCAAAATTGAGATAATAGCGATTATTATAATAGCCATAATGGTTTTTAGAGTACGCTTATTGATTCTTTTAGTCATTTTATCACCTCATTATATACAATATAGTTTAGATTTATTAAACGAAGATGAATAGCCTGTTAATAAATAGAATTTAATATTATCAAGTGTAATCCTTCTATTCTTTTGCAGTATTTATATAGCACAATATTGTGTTATATTCCATACTTTTTCATATTATCTGCTATAATTACATAGGGTGATAATATGAAATATGAAAATGCACTGCGCAATATCAGAGAGGACAGGGATTTGCGGCAAAAAGATGTTGCCAAAGTTCTGGGAATATCACAGCAGTATTACAGCAGGTATGAGAGCGGAGAGACAGAATTACCGACAAGGCATCTTGTAACTTTGTGTGAATTTTATAATGTTTCAGCAGACTATCTGATAGGTTTCACACGTGAAGAAAAAACATTACAACGACGATAACAAATAAGTCGCATATTATTGTAAAATTCATTTGCCAAAAAGGCTGCATTGTCTGATTGCTGCCAAACAATTTCAAATTTATCCGTATTTTGTTTATTTCTTTGCAAAAGTATTGACATTTTTGGTAAAAGTGTTATTATACTATATAGTAAGTTTATAATTTCAGGATGAGAGTGAGTCAGCGGGCTCGCTCTCTTGTATTTATTAGGAGGTTTTTGTTTGGCAGGGAAAGGTAATACTGTGTCAAAAGTGGCTGAGATTGTCACCCCTTTTGCAGAGGAACTGGGTCTTGATATTTGGGACATCCGTTTTTTGAAAGAGGGTACAGACTGGTATCTCAGAATTTTTATTGACAAAGACGGCGGTGTGTCTATTGATGATTGTGTTGATTTAACGCATGCAATAACCAAGCCGCTTGATGAGGCTGATCCAATCAGCCAGAGTTATACGCTCGAGGTCAGTTCACCCGGAGTGGAAAGAGAACTTGTGACAGACGCCCATTTTGAAAAATATATTGGTGCAGATGTTATGGTAAGATTAATCCGAGCGGTTGATAAGGTAAGAGACTTCAATGGAAAATTGATGGATTACAGTGACGGTAAAATTACTGTTGAACTCCCTGACGGTGAAACACTCACCACAACAAAAAAAGAAACTTCGTATGTTAAACTTGATGATTTTGACATCAATGATTTTAATAAATAATAATTTCCGGAAAGGATGATAGGAAAAATGAGCAAAGAGTTTTTTGAAGCAGTAAAAATGCTTGAGGCAGAAAAAGGTATTCCTGCTGATTACCTTTATGAAAAAATTTCAGCAGCAATTATTGTTGCAGCAAAGCACGATTATAACGGTAAAGATATTGTCCATTGTGACATTGATGAAGAAAAGCAGAAAATTAAAGTTTATGTAAGAAAAAATGTAGTTGAAGAGATTGAGGACCCTGATACCGATTTGACACTTGAACAGGCACAGGCAATCCGAAAGTCAGCAAAAGTCGGCAAGACGGTTGACATTCCGCTCAAGACAAAAGACTTCGGCAGAATTGTTGCACAGACTGCAAAGCACGTTATCCGTCAGGGTATCCGTGAGGCAGAAAGAGGACAGATGCTTGAAGAATTCAAGTCAAAGAATCAGGAACTTGTTACCGCTAAAGTTGAAAGAGTTGACCCGATTACAGGCAATGCAACTCTTGAAATCGGCAAAAATCAGACTGTTCTTCCAAAAGCAGAACAGGTGCCGGGTGAAGTTCTTGTTGAAGGTTCTTCAGTAAAAGTATTTGTTGTTGATGTTAAAGAAGGCGGCAAAGGCCCTAAGATTATGATTTCAAGAACACATCCCGGATTGGTCCGCAGATTATTTGAACAGGAAGTTCCTGAAATTTATGATGGTACTATTGAAATCAAGTCAGTATCACGTGAGGCAGGCTCAAGAGCAAAAATTGCTGTGTTTACCAAGGATGAAGATGTTGATCCTGTCGGCGCTTGTATAGGACCGAGAGGACAGAGAGTATCCAATATTGTTGATGTCCTCGGCGGCGAAAAAATTGATATTGTAAAATACAGCGAAGACCCTGCTGAATTTGTCAGTGCAGCACTTGCACCATCAGAAGTTTGCTCAATTGAAATTATTGATGAATTGGCTAAAACCTGCAGAGCAACTGTTCCTGATGATCAACTTTCACTCGCTATCGGCAATAAGGGACAGAATGTTCGCCTCGCAGTCAGACTTACAGGATGGAATATTGACATCAAACCTGAGAGCGGATTCTTTGAAGGACAGGAATAATTACACTGATTTGGTGATGATATGAAAACGAAAAAAATACCACTCAGAATGTGTACCGGCTGCGGAGAAATGTTTGATAAGCGCACACTTGTGCGTGTTGTAAAAAACAAAGACGGTGAAGTATCTCTTGATTTGACAGGAAAAAAATCCGGCAGAGGTGCATATGTTTGTAAAAATCTTGATTGTCTGAAGGCAGCAAGGAAGAAGAGAGCATTTGAACGTGCTTTTTCTATGAAAATAAGTGAAGAAGTATATAACGAAATGGAAGAAGAAATGAATAATGCATAGTAAGATTTTATCCATGATAGGGCTTGCAAGAAGAGCGGGCAAACTTTCAATGGGGCATGATATGGCACTTGAATCTTTAAAAAAACGCAAAGCAAAATTAATCGTGTTTTGCAGTGATGTTTCACCAAGGCTTATAAATGAATTTGAAAAAAGAAACAGCAATGTCCCCATAATAAAATCAGATATAACTATGGATGAAGTTCATTTTTCAGTCGGCAAAAAGGTCGGAGTAATGACAGTTGACGACGAAAATTTTTCTAAACGATTGATTGAATTATTTAACGATTAGGCAATGAATGGAAATCCGAAGCCTAAGACAGGAGGAAAAGCGAATGGTCATTAAAGTTAAAGTTTCCGATGTCGCAAAAGATTTTGGGAAAACGAACAAAGATATTATCGGCATTCTTGCAAATCTCTGTGAGGGTAAAAAGACAGCGAATACTGTTCTTGAAGAAGATGAACTCAATAAACTTTTTGATAAATTGACTCAGGATAACAGCGTCAAGAATTTTGATTCCTATTTTGCAAACGGTAAGAAGGGCAATTCAAAATCGCAAAACAAGAAAGTACCTTCAGCTGCAAAGAAAACAGAAAATAAGAAGCACCAGAATCAGGCTGCTATTCTGCAGATGGCAGAGCAGGCTGCTAAGCGTGACGAAGAAAAGGCAAAGAAAAAAGCCGGAAAGACCCCTCAGGCAAGAACAAAGGGTGAGGCACGCCGTATTGATACACGTGTAAATACAGTTGACCTTGAAAAGTATAATCAAAAATATGAGGATATTGCACCTGCATCAAATATTAATGATTATCAGAAAAAGCAGAAACTCAACCAGAAGTCAAAGCAATACAGAAAGAAAAAGCCGCAAGGTATGCATGCTCGCTCAAAGAAAGAGACAGAGGCTCAGCGTCTTGCACGTATTGCGGAACAGAGGAAAAAACAGCAGATTACAATTGAAGTTCCTGATGAAATTACAGTTGGTGAACTTGCAGCACTCCTTCGTATGACAGCAACCGAAGTAATCAAAAAACTGATGGCTCTCGGCGTAATGGCAACCGTTAATGAAGTGATTGATTATGATACTGCTGAAATTGTTGCAACAGAACTCGGTGCAAAAGTTAAGCATCAGGTTATTGTTTCTATCGAAGAACAGATTATTGAAGAAGAAATTGAAGACGATGAAAATGCTGTTACAAGACCGCCTGTTGTTTGTGTAATGGGTCACGTTGACCATGGTAAGACTTCAATTCTTGATGCTATCCGTGATACGGATGTAACTTCAACAGAGGCTGGCGGAATTACACAGGCTATCGGTGCATATCAGGTTGAAATTAATTCAGAAAAAATCACTTTCCTTGATACACCGGGTCACGCAGCATTTACTGCAATGAGAGCAAGAGGTGCAATGGCTACTGATATTGCGGTTCTTGTTGTTGCTGCTGATGACGGTATTATGCCGCAGACAATTGAAGCAATCAATCATGCTAAAGCAGCAGGTGTTGAAATTATTGTTGCCATTAACAAAATGGATAAAGAAGGTGCAAACCCTGACAGGGTTAAGCAGCAACTTACAGAGCATGAACTTGTTCCTGAAGAATGGGGCGGTGATATTATCTGTGTGCCTGTTTCTGCAAAAACAAGAATGGGTATTGATAAATTGCTTGAAACAATTCTTCTCATTGCTGAAATGGGCGAACTCAAGGCAAATCCGAATCGTACTGCAAAAGGTGTTGTTATTGAGGCAAAACTGGATAAAGGCCGCGGTCCTGTTGCAACACTTCTTGTCCAGAATGGTACCCTTAATGCAGGGGATATTATTGTTGCAGGAACAGCAGTCGGTAAAGTAAGAGCCATGACGGACTACCACGGCAAGCCAATCAGCAAAGCAGGTCCTTCAGTTCCTGTTGAAATTATGGGACTTGACAGCACACCGATGAGCGGTGACGAGTTTAATGCTGTTTCTGATGAAAAACTTGCAAGAACTCTTGTTGAACAGAGACGAACAAAGGCTAAGGAAGAAGAGTTCAACCTCTTCCAGAAAGTTACTCTTGATACGCTCTTTGACACGCTTCAGGAGGGCGAGATGAAGGAACTCAATATCATTGTTAAGGCTGATGTTCAGGGTTCTGTTGAAGCCGTAAAACAGTCTCTTCTTAAAATTGAAAATGACGAAGTTAATGTTAAAATTGTACATGGTGCAGTTGGTACTGTAAGTGAGAGTGATGTTATGCTTGCATCTGCATCAAATGCAATTATTGTCGGCTTTAATATCGGTGTTGACCCGATTGCGAATGACAATGCTCAGCGCGATGGTATTGAGATTAAAACATATGATATTATCTATGATGCGATTGAAGATATTGAGCGTGCAATGCGCGGTATGAGAGCGCCTAAGTATCGTGATGTTGATACAGGTGAGGTTGAAGTAAGAGAAGTTTATAAAATTTCTTCAGCCGGTACGATTGCAGGTTCTCTTGTAACATCAGGTAATATCAAGAGAAACGGTAAAGTCAGAGTTATCAGAAACGGAAAAGAAATTGCAAATGTTAAACTTGCTAATCTGAAGCGTTTTAAGGATGAAGTTAAAGAAGTTTCATCAGGATATGAATGCGGTATCAGTCTGGAAGGCTGGGATGACATTCAGGCAGGTGATATTCTTAAGGCTTATATTGTTGAAGAATACAGGGATTAATTATGGCAGGATTTCATATTGACAGAATATCGGAAGATATTAAAAGAGAAATAATTTCTATTATGCGTGAACTGAAAGATCCGCGCATCAGTGATATGCTGACGGTTATCAAAGTGGATGTCAGTGGAGATTTGAGTTACGCAAAAGTATATATCAGTGCTATCGAAGGAATTGAGGCTGCAAAAAGTTCTATCAAAGGACTTGAAAGTGCCGGCGGTTATATCAGAAAGCAGCTCGGCACACGTCTTCACCTTCGTAAAAGCCCTGAACTCAAATTTATAGCGGATGATTCTATTGAAAAAGGAATGGACCTTTTTGAAAAAATCAAGGAAATAAGCAATGAAAATTAATGTTGAACAGTGCGTAGCACTCCTTAAGCAAAATGATAATATTTTGATTCTGACTCATGCTCATCCCGATGGAGATACACTTGGATGCGGTTTTGCACTTTGCAGAGCATTGATGAAAATCGGCAAAATCTGTGCGGTTGAAAATTGTGATGAGATACCGAAGAAATATGATTATCTTTATGACGATATTGTGAAGATTAAGTTCAAGCCTGATTATGTTGTTGCAGTTGATGTTGCAACAACAAATCTGCTTGGTGATTTGGATGGGCAGTATCATATTGATTTGTGTATCGATCATCATTCAACCAATACAGAATATGCTGACAATACTTTGCTTGAAGACCGCCCTGCAGCGTGTGAAATTATGTTTGATGTAGTAAATGCGCTCGGTACGGAAATTGACAATAAAATTGCGGATTGTCTTTATACCGGATTGACTACGGATACAGGTTGTTTTCGTTATGCTTCAACAACTGCAAACACATATGCCGTTGCTGCAAAATTGATTGAATGCGGTGCGGATAACGGCAGAATTAACCGTATTATGTTTGAAACCAAGAGCAAAACTTATGCAAGATTGGAAAGACTTGCTCTGGATTCCATGCGGTTTTATGAAAATGAGCGTGTTGCAATTATTACAATCACACAGGAAATGTATAAACTTACAGGCTCAAACGAACAGGAAACGGAAGCAATTGCCCCTTTGACCAGACAGATTGAAGGTGTTGAAATCGGTATCACGATAAGAGAAAAAGCTGACGGAACCTGCAAGGCATCCGTGCGCACGTTCGAGAGTGTAAATGCAGCAGAACTTGCCAAATTATTCGGCGGCGGAGGGCATGCTCAGGCTGCTGCGTGCAGATTTGACTGTGATGTTAAAGAGGCGAGGGAACGTCTTGTTGAAAAGTGCGGAGAATTACTTAAATGACAGGTATAATTTGCGTTGATAAGCCAAGTGATATTACATCTTTCGGTATCGTTGCAAAAGTAAGAGGCATTACAGGAGAGAAGAAAGCAGGGCATACAGGTACACTTGACCCTATGGCAACCGGCGTATTGCCGATTATGCTTGGCGGTGCTACTCGCTTTCTCGATTATCTGCCTGACAGTGATAAGGGTTACAGAGCGTCATTTGTTCTTGGAAAAACCACAGATACACTTGATATTACAGGTAATGTTACGGGTGAATTCCCTGTTCACTCAACTTGTGATGATGTTAAGAATGTTCTTGAAATTTTCAAAGGCAGTATAATGCAGGTTCCGCCTATGTATTCGGCGGTATCTGTCGGCGGTAAAAGATTATATGACCTTGCACGCAAGGGGATTGAGGTAGAACGTCAGGCGAGAGAAGTTGAAATCAAAGAACTCGAACTCATCGATTATTCTGATAATGAATATACAATTGATGTTGTCTGCTCCAAGGGTACATATATCAGAACGCTGGTTGACGATATAGGTAAAGTACTCGGCTGCGGTGCAACAATGACCAAGTTAACACGGACTCTTGCAATGGGCTTTACGCTTGACGATGCAGTTACTATTGAAGAGCTGCAGCAAATGAAAGATAATCATTTGTCTTTTGATGGCGTTGTGACTGATGTTGAAAAAATGTTTTTGTGTTATGATACAGTTATGGTTTCTCCTGCTCAGTCAAAGCGATTTTCAAACGGCGGTGCGTTGTCACTTGACAGAATACAGAAAAAACTTGAAAACGGGAAATATCGCGTTTATTCTCCGGAAAAAGAATTTTTAGGTCTTGGGGAATGTGATACAGCGAAGAACGAACTTGGTGTAAAACGACTTTTGGTTAAACGAGATTAATATATGGCGAATGATAAAACAAAAAAAAGAATAGCGCTTGCTCTGGGCGATTTTGATGGAATGCACAAAGCGCATAAGACCGTTATCACCGGTGCAGATGATGTTATTATTTATTGTGTTAATAATAAATTCTCACTTTTGCAGAAGAGTATTTTTGAAAGGCGTTATCCAAATACTGTTTTTGCAGATTTTGATGATATAAAATATCTGGACGGTAAGGACTTTATAGAAAAAATACTTGTTGATAAATTCGGAGCAGGTATAGTATTATGCGGCTTTAATTTCAGATTTGGTAAAAATGCGTCCTGGTCAGCAATGGATATGCGAAAATATCTTGAAAAAAAGGATGTTTGGGTAAGAATTCTTGAACATCTGGATTTTGATGGTGAACCCATTTCATCAACCCGTATCAGAAAAGCAATTGAAAACGGCAATATTGAACAGGCAAATGAAATGCTTGGTTATAATTTTACTTTTGAAAGTGAAGTTATTGAAGGGGATAAAAGGGGACGAACAATAGGTTTCCCTACGATTAATCAGAATTTGCCTGATGGTCTTATTGTTGCTAAATACGGTGTGTATGAAAGCCGTGTTTTTGTTGATGGAGTTGCGTATAAGGCGTTTACGAATATAGGTATACGTCCTACGTGGCGAGTAGATTTTCCAATGGCGGAAACACATATTTTTGATTACAGCGGTAATCTTTATGGCAGAATAATAAGAATTGAACTTATAAGATATTTGAGAGGTGAAAAAGAATTTTCATCGGTTAATGAATTGAAAAAGCAACTGAATTATGATAAAAGCAGTATTATTTGATTTTGATGAGACACTTCAGGACCGTACAGAGGCATTTGAAAAATATATGGACACTTTTATTGCCGATTTTTGCCCGGATATAAGTGCTGAAGAGATAGAAAGAAGAAAAGAAGATTTGCGTGTAACAGGTAACGGCGGTTATGTTACACAAAACGGATATGCCAATCGTGAAGAATGGTATGATGATTTAATAGAAAGATGGCAATGGAAAAATGCACCTTCGAGCAAAGTCCTTGCCAATCATTACGATGAGCGATTCGGTGACCATAATGTGATATTCCCGAATTCACCAAAACTTCTTAAAGAACTGAAAAAAGAGGGCTATATTGTCGGTGTTATCACTAACGGACCCTCATATCTGCAAAACCATAAGATGGACACAAGCGGGCTGAGAGCGTATTGTGATATTGTTGTGGTAAGCGGAGATGTAGGTGTTCATAAGCCTGACCCTGCACTTTTTGCTTATACAGCAGAAAAACTCGGACTGAAAACAGAAGAATGTGTTTATGTCGGTGATCATCCTGTTAATGATATTCAGGGTGCATTGGCAGCAGGGATGCAGGCAATACGTATGAATTACGGCTGGTTTAAAGATGAAGATTTGCGGCAGGATGTCCCTGTTATTGAGGATATTCTTGATGTACTTAAATATGTTTAATTTTGGAAAGTAATCTTGATTTTATTTAGATTACTTTCGTTATTTATCAGGAGATTTATTTTGAAGAATAAAGAAAACAGAAATTATGGAAATCCGAATCAAACAAGTGCAAAAAAGCAGGCGGCCGGTACGTTGATCGGTATCGTGTTGGGATTGGTTGTTTTTTATGTTTTATTTGATGTTCTTGGTATAGGCGGTTCCGTTATACCTAAAAAAGATTATAGTTTTTCTTCTTCAAACAACAATTATGTAAGTTCTGTCCAATTCGGTGAATATGATAATGATATTTATAACAGCAGTTACTGCCATTTGTCATTTACTTTACCGGATGAAAACTGGACTTTTAAAACCGCAGAGGAAATTCAGAAAATTGAATCCGATAATAACGCACAGATGAATGACAGCGGAAAAGTTTATACTGAAAATGAACTGGAAATATGTTACTATGATATGCTTGCATTTAATGATATAAATGCTTCAAGTGTGGAAGTCGCTATTGCTGAAGGAAAAAAAGAAGGATATGCAGAAAAATCCACTTCGGATTTGTATCTTAAAAGTACACGTGATACGATTTTGGAAAGCGATGAACAGGCAGAAATCAGTGATGTTTATGGTGTTGTTATCGGCGGGGAAACGTACAGAGCAATTGATGTTGATTATTCTGTCAGTGAAGCAGTGCAGACTATGGCGGTTAAAAAGGCAGGCAACGGATTTGTGATTATTCTCGCCACAAGATATGGAAAGATGGATGATATGGATAATAAATATTATCTTGATTTGTTTTCAAAGTATTAATATGAAAACAATTGAAATTTGTGTTGACAATATTTGTACTATTTGATATAATACATAAGCCTTTATGAAAAGGTAATCCTTGTCTATACCGTGGAGTATAGGCCAAAAGACCAGAAGGAGGTGCTAAAGAATGGCATTGAAAAATTATGAAATCGTAATGGTTTTCTCTCTCTCAAATGGAGAGGATGCAGTTGAGGCTCTCAAAACAAAGTTTACAGACCTCATCAGCAAGAATGGCACTCTTGGCGAAGTTGAAACATGGGGCAAGCGCAGACTCGCTTATAATCAACATCACTGATGGTGTTCTTCGTTCTCTTATCGTCGCTAAAGGCGAATAATGGAGGGGTGAATAATGATTAATTCTGTAGTCCTTATGGGCAGATTAACTTATGAACCGGAATTGAGAACAACATCAAATGGTTTGAGCGTTATCAGTTTCCAGATTGCTTGTGACAGACAGTATCAGGCAAGAGGGGAAGAAAGACGTGCGGACTTCATTGATGTTACAGCATGGCGCCAAACTGCTGAATTCATTTCTCGCTATTTCCACAAAGGTTCAATGATTGCTGTTGAGGGTTCAATCCAGACAGACAATTTTACTGACAAAGACGGAAATAAGAGAAAGTCTGTAACAGTTGTTGCAAATAATGTATCCTTCTGCGGCTCAAAAGCAGAAAGCGGTACATCAAATCCTGCATTCTCACAGCCTGCACCAAGTTATGCAAGTGCTGATAATTCGGATTTTGAAGAAATCGTTGATGATGACGATGATTTACCATTTTAAAGGAGGAAACTAACTATGGCATATAACAGAGCCGGTGGTCCACGCAAGGGCCGTAAAAAAGTGTGTGTTTTCTGTGTAGAAAAGGTTGAAGAAATTGACTACAAAGATGTTACAAAACTCAAGAGATTTGTTTCTGAAAGAGCAAAGATTCTTCCTCGTCGTGTAACAGGTACTTGTGCAAAGCACCAGAGAGAACTCACAACAGCAATTAAGAGAGCAAGACATATTGCTATTCTCCCTTATACAGCTGACTGATTTGATAAAATAAGAACACCGATTAGTAATTACTAATCGGTGTTCTTTGTTATATTTTAACATAATTTTTCTTAAAAAATATGCAATATTTATTATTGCAATGACAGACAGATAGGTATATAATTGTCGTGAGAAAAACAGTAATATACAGATTTGGTGATTAGTATGAAGAATTTTATGGATGCAGATTTCCTTTTAGATACTCTGATGGCAAAGAAGTTGTTCCACGAATTTGCAGAAAATATGCCGATTTGTGATTATCATTGTCATTTGAATCCAAAAGAAATATATGAGAATAAAGCACCTGAGAATATTACTCAATTATGGCTTTCCGGCGACCATTATAAATGGAGAGCAATGCGAAGCTGCGGTGTTGATGAGAAGTATTGTACAGGTAATGCTTCTGACAGAGAAAAGTTTCAGAAATTCGGTTACACTCTCCAATATTGTATCGGTAATCCTTTATATCACTGGGCTCATATTGAATTGCAGAGATATTTTGGTATTGATACACCGTTGAATGCAAAAACGGCAGATGGTATTTTTGACAGAGCAAACGACGCTATCAAAAACGGCGACTTCAGACCGCAGAGCCTGATAGCAAAAAGCAATGTTAAAATTGTCTGCACAACAGATGATCCTGTGGATGATTTGAAATATCATAAACTTTTAAAAAACACAGATGGATTTGACTGTAAGGTACTCCCGTCTTTCAGACCTGACAAAGCACTGAATGCACATCTGGAAGGTTTTGCAGAGTATATTCATCAACTCGGTAAAGTCAGCGGTGTAGATATAAAGTCATATAAAGATGTTATCAAAGCACTTTTGCGCAGGGCAGATTATTTCGATTCAGTCGGCTGTAAAGTTTCCGATCAGGCATTTGATTATCCTCCGTATCTGATTGCGGATGATGACGAGATTGAGGATGTATTTCAGCGTGCTATGCATGGCGAAAAAATAACATCTCAGGATTGTGATAAATACAGAACACCGGTCCTCCTTGCACTGGGTAAAAAGTATTATGAACTTGGCTGGGCAATGGAAATTCATATCGGTGCATTGCGTAATAATAATACTTTGATGTTTGAACAAATCGGACCTGACACAGGATTTGACTCGGTTGATGATTGCGAGATTGCAAAGCCGTTGTCAAAATTTCTGGATGCATTGAATAGAAACCGGGTTCTTCCAAAAACAATATTATTTAATCTGAATGATAAGGATAATACGGTTCTTGCAACTATGCTCGGCAATTTCCAATCCGCAGAAGCAGAGTCGAAAATTCAGTTCGGACCTGCGTGGTGGTTCCTTGATACTATGGATGGCATGACGAATCAGATGAAAACACTCGGTAATCTCGGTGTTCTTGGAAAATTTGTAGGTATGGAGACTGACTCTCGTTCATTCACGTCATACGGCAGGCATGAATATTTCAGACGCATTATGTGTGCACTTATCGGCAGATGGGTTGAGGACGGTTGGTATGCATATGATGAAGAAATACTCAAGGAAATTGTGCAGGGAATCAGTTATAATAATGCAATAAAATATTTTGATTTTGATTAATGGAAAGGATATAATGCTATGGATTTGAAATTAAGACCAAAAGAAGAATGTATGTTTGATGAAATTTCACTTGGTGAAATTATGCTCCGCCTTGATCCGGGTGAAGGCAGAATTAAAACTGCTCGCTCATTCCGTGCTTGGGAAGGCGGCGGAGAATATAATGTTGCAAGAGGACTCAGGAGATGTTTCGGTCTCAAGACAAGCGTGGTAACCGCTTTTGCCGAAAATGAAGTCGGCTATCTTATGGAAGATTTGATTCTTCAGGGCGGTGTGGATACCTCTCTCATCAAGTGGATGCCGTTTGACGGTATTGGCAGAACAGTCAGAAACGGTATTAATTTTACAGAACGAGGATACGGCATTCGTGGTGCTATCGGTGCATCTGACCGTGGTAACACTGCTGCTTCACAGTTAAAACCCGGAGATATTGACTGGGATTATATTTTCGGTACACTCGGCGTACGCTGGCTCCATACCGGCGGAATTTATGCCGCTCTTTCTGAAAGTGCTGCTGATGTTGTTATTGAGGCTGTCAAAAAAGCAAAAGAATACGGCACAGTTGTTTCTTACGACCTTAACTATCGTCCTTCACTCTGGAAAGATATTGGCGGTCAGGCAAAAGCACAGGAAGTGAACAGGGAAATTGCAAAATATATTGATGTTATGATTGGCAATGAAGAGGATTTCACTGCTTCTCTCGGTTTTGAAGTTGAGGGTAATGATGCTGACCTTAAAGAACTCAATATGGACGGTTATTACAAAATGATTGAAACCGTAACAAAAGCATATCCTAACTTTAAGGTAATTGCTACCACACTCAGAACGGTTAAGACAGCAACAGTAAATGACTGGAAGGCAATTTGCTGGGCAGACGGTCAGATTTATCAGTCAATGGAATTTCCTGCTCTTGAGATTCTTGACCGTGTCGGCGGCGGAGATTCCTTTGCATCAGGTCTTATTTATGGTCTTATGACATATAATGATGCTCAAAAAGCCGTGAATTACGGCGTTGTTCACGGTGCACTTGCTATGACAACTCCCGGTGATACTTCAATGGCATCGCTTAAAGAGGTTGAAAGCAAGGTTAATGGCGGTTCAGCAAGAGTACAAAGATAAAAAGACATTTATATTGAATAGGAATTGATATTTAGGAGATAAAATTATGGCAAATAAAATTGAAACATTAGCAAAAATACAAGAGGTTGGTATTGTTGCAGTTGTTCGTGCAACATCCATTGAGCAGGCTGAAAAAATTACAGATGCTTGTATTGCAGGCGGTGTCGCAGCAATTGAACTCACATTCACAGTTCCGCATGCTGACAAACTGATTGAAGCAATGAAAGCAAAATATAATTCAGGAGAAATCATTATCGGTGCAGGTACTGTTATGGATGCTGCAACTGCCCGTATTGCTATTCTTGCAGGTGCAGAATATATTGTTTCACCTTATTTTGACCCTGAGACGGTTAAAACCTGTAATCGTTACGGCGTTCCTTCCATGCCCGGTATTTATACCCCGACTGAGGCTGTACATGCTATGGAATGCGGTGCAGATGTGCTCAAAGTTTTCCCCGGCGATATAGCAGGTCCTGCATTTATTAAGGATATTCACGGACCAATCCCTAATGCGGTTATGATGCCTTCAGGCGGTGTTGATGTTGACAATGTCAAAGATTGGATTAAAGCAGGCGCGGTTGCCTGTGGTGCCGGTTCTTCACTCATCGCAGGGGCAAAAACAGGTGATTATGATAAGATCACTGAGACAGGTAAACTCTTTGTTCAGCGTATCAAAGAAGCAAGAGCAGAAATGAAAAAGTAATAAAGGCAAAATCATTCCCGTTTTTTATTTGAAAACGGGAATGATTTTGTATAAACTTGACACTATATTATTTATAATATATAATAATATAATTAAAAATGCGATAAGGAGATTTTATTATGGCAGCAAAACAATTTAAAATGACTGCAGCAGGAAAAGCAGAACTTGAAAAAGAGTTGGATTTTCTTAAAACCGAAGGCAGAATTGATATAGCAGAAAAACTTAAGGTTGCACGTTCATACGGTGACCTTTCAGAAAACAGTGAATATGATGAAGCAAAATCTGAGCAGGCTAAGATTGAAGCCAGAATCAGTGAACTTGAATATCAGCTCGATAATGCTGTTATTATTGATACAGCAGGTTCGGATACAGTAAGCATGGGTTCAAAGGTTACTGTTGTAAGAAACAGTGATAAAGTTGAAGCAACTTATGAGATTGTCGGTTTTGCTCAGTCAAACCCTTCTGAAGGAAAAATCAGTGACGAAAGCCCTGTCGGAAAAGCTCTTATGGGTGCTAAAAAGGGTGAGACTGTTACTGTTGAGGCACCAATCGGTAATCTGGAACTTAAAATTAAATCAGTAGAATAACAAATAACTCAATTTAATTTTTAATAAATATTTCTTTTACCACAGATTAAGGAGAATAAATATATGGCAGGAAAGTTTGAAATCACCAAGTCCGGTGACGGTACTTTCACTTTTGAATTTATTATTGATGATAATACAGTCGGCACAAGTCCTGTTTTTGAAAAAGAAGATATGTGCAAAAGGGGTGTTAAAGCTGTTAAGAAGAACAGCAGAATGAAAGTTCAGAACACTCTGCAAAATGATGAGGAAAAAACAAATCCAAAGTATCTTGTTGAACAGGACGGAGATAAGGTTAAATATACGCTGTTTCTTCAGACTGGAGCAGTTGCTCTTGAAGGCTGGGCAGATGATGAAGATACCGCACTTGCTAATATAGAAAAAATCGGAAATAACGCAAATGCCGCACAAATGCAGATGGCTGAAGTTGTTTTGTCTGAGAATGAGCAAAAGCAAATCAGAATAAACAAACTCAAAGAACTTCAGGATAACGGTAATGACCCATTTGAAATTACAAAGGCAACACAAACCCATACTGCCCTTGAAGTGATTGATAACTTTGATGCACTTGAAGAAAAAGATGTCTCCATCTGCGGCCGCATTATGACATGGAGAGATATGGGCAAAGCCAACTTTATTGATGTTCATGACAGAAGCGGCAGAATTCAGGCTTATGTTCGTATGAATGACATCGGTGAAGAAGCGTTCAAAGAATTCAAAAAATGGGATTTGGGAGATATTATTCAGGTTGACGGATTTGTTTTCAAAACAAGAACAGGCGAAATTTCTGTTCACGCAAAGAAAGTCACGCTCCTTTCAAAATCACTTCTTCCGCTGCCGGAGAAATTTCATGGTCTCACTGATACAGATACACGTTATAGAAAGCGTTATCTTGATATGATTATGAATCCGGATGTTAAAGATACATTCATCAAGCGTTCACAGATTATTTCTTCCATCAGAAGTTATCTTGATAATCTTGGTTTTGTTGAGGTTGAAACCCCTATACTCAATGTTATTGCCGGCGGTGCATCAGCAAGACCGTTTATAACCCATCACAATACACTTGATATGGATATGTATCTGCGTATCGCAACAGAACTCTATTTAAAGCGTCTTATTGTAGGCGGTATGGAAAGAGTTTATGAAATCGGCAGAAACTTCAGAAATGAAGGAATGGATGTAAGGCATAATCCGGAATTCACCTGTATTGAACTTTATCAGGCATATACAGATTATTACGGAATGATGGATATTGCTGAAAATATTATCAGGAATGCTGCTAATGAAGTTTGTGACGGCAATCTCCACATCACCTTCAATGGAACAGAAATCGACCTTGAAACGCCGTTTGCTCGTCTCACAATGGTTGAGGCTGTTGAAAAATACAGCGGAGTGAATTTTGCAGATTTTATGTCTGACAATGAAAAGGCAATTGAAATTGCCAAAGAAAAGGGCATTGAAATTGAAAACGGCAAGGCAACATGGGGAGACATCCTCAATTCCTTCTTTGAAGAATTTGTTGAAGCAAATCTCATTCAGCCAACATTCATTATGGATTATCCTGTTGAGATTTCTCCGCTTACAAAGAGAAAGCCTGATTGCCCTGTTCTTACTGAAAGATTTGAACTTTTCATTCTCGGCGGTGAATACGGAAATGCTTATTCCGAACTCAATGACCCGATTGACCAGATGGGCAGATTTGAGGCACAGATGAAGTTGCGTGAAGCAGGCGACGATGAAGCAAATCTGATTGACCACGATTTTGTTACCGCTCTTGAATACGGTATGCCTCCGACAGGCGGACTCGGAATCGGTATTGACAGACTTGTAATGCTGCTTACAGATAATTATTCAATCCGTGATGTTTTATTATTTCCTACAATGAAGCCGCTTGATAAATAATGCTGTCGGATATGTTTCTTATGAATTAGGAGAATGATTATGGATAGAAATATTGACAGAGACAGTATTCTTAATGCTGTTGCTCCGTGTGCTTTTTGCTGCTTTACCTGTGCTGCAATGAAAAATGGTGTGATTGAGGAAACGGCAAAAAAGTTGAATCATTATCTTGATGGCTATTATGCGTTTAACAAAAAAGTTCTTCCGTTCAAATACAGAAACTACGTTAAAAAGATTAAAGAATTTACTGAACAGCTTGACAAATTATCTGACAGACCTTGTATGGGATGTCGTGCAGGTGCAGATAAAAGATGCTGCATTCCCGATTGTTTTATTGACGAATGTACCCGAAAGCACAATGTAGATTTCTGCGGTGAATGTGATGAATTTCCATGCAGTAAGGCTTTGAATTTTTTCAAAGGCGAAAATTTAAAAGAATGGAAATCCAATAATGAAAAAATCAGACAGAGTACACCTGAGAAATTTTATTGGTATGCTGTGTCCAAACCGCATTATTTGCATTTTTGTTCGGATAATTCATAAAGTACAAATAAAATCAGTCGTTCATTTATAAAAACGAAATAAATATACATAAAGAAGGTATTATAATGAGATCAGATTTAATTAAAGAAGGTCCGTCAAGAGCACCGCATCGTTCTCTCCTCAGAGCGTTGGGTATTGACGAGCTTGAAATGAAAAGACCGTTTGTTGCGGTAGTAAATTCAAAGAGTGATTATATTCCCGGTCATATGCACCTTGATAAAATTGCAGAACAGGTTAAGGCAGGCATCAGAAATGCCGGCGGTGTTCCGTTCGAGTTTAACACCATCGGTGTGTGTGACGGTATTGCAATGAATCATAAGGGAATGAAATATTCTCTTTGTTCAAGAGAACTGATTGCAGACAGCATTGAAGTTATGCTTACTGCTCATCCTCTTGATGCGATTGTATTTATTCCTAACTGTGATAAAATTGTTCCGGGTATGCTCCTTGCAGCATGCAGACTCAATCTCCCTTGTATATTCATCAGCGGCGGACCTATGCTGCCGGGCAAAAGCACTGAGACTGAAAACAGAATCGGTCTCTCAGAGCAGTTTGAATATGTCGGTGCAAACGCAGTAGGCAAGATGAGTATGGAAAATCTTGAGTCCTGTGCGTTTACTGCTTGTCCTACCTGCGGTTCATGTTCAGGTATGTATACAGCCAATTCAATGAACTGCCTTACTGAAACCATTGGTATGTCACTTCCCGGTTCAGGTACAATCCCTGCTGTTATGAGTGCAAGACTCAGACTTGCAAAAATGGCAGGTGAAAGGGTTATGGACCTGCTCAAAGAAGACATCAAACCAAGCGATATTATTACTGAAAAAGCAATTGAAAATGCTATGCGTACAGATATGGCTATCGGTTGTTCAACCAATACAATTCTTCATCTTACTGCTATTGCTCACGCAGCAGGTCACGATATTGACCTTGCTGATTTGGATGCGTATGGCAGGAAGACACCTCAAATCTGCAAACTCAATCCTGCATCATCTGTATTTATAACAGATCTCAACGATGTAGGCGGAATTCAGGCTGTTGTTAAAGAACTGGCAAGGGGCGGAATGATTAATACAGATGCACTTACTGTTAACGGAACTGTTGGTGACAGAATCGCCAATGCACCTGACGCAGACGGAGAAATCATCAGAAAAATTGAAGATCCGTTTTCAGCAGACGGCGGTATAGCTGTTCTTACAGGTAACCTTGCAGAAGATGGTGCTGTTGTTAAGAAAGGTGCAGTTGCTCCGGAAATGATGCAGCACAAAGGTCCTGCAAAGTGCTATAACAGCGAGGAAGAAGCAATTGCCGCAATCAACGGCGGAAAAGTCGTTGCAGGTGATGTTGTTGTTATCCGTTACGAAGGACCAAAAGGCGGTCCCGGTATGAGAGAAATGCTTTCACCTACATCTGCTATCATCGGTATGGGTCTTGGTTCTTCAGTGGCACTTCTTACTGACGGCAGATTTTCAGGTGCAACCAGAGGTGCATCAATCGGTCACGTAAGCCCTGAGGCAGCAATGGGCGGAACCATTGCCCTGGTTGAAGACGGGGATGAGATTGAAATTGATATTCCTGCAAGAGTTCTTAAAGTGAATGTTTCCGATGATGTGCTTGAACAAAGAAAAGCAAATTGGAAACCTCCTGTGCAGGAACTTACAGGATACCTTAAAAGATATGCACAGCATGTAACAAGCGGTGCCAAAGGTGCTGTATTTGAAGATTAGGAGTCCGTTTTATGAGCAACGGTAAAAAGAAACACTCAAAAAACAGATTTTTTACGGATTATATTTTAAAAGTTATATTATTTGTATGCATTGCTTTGGTTATAACCGTTCTGTTATGTCTTGCAATTGATAAACCGGTTATTTCATTGGTGCATAATATTGAAGCTGCACAGAATATGCAGGTACGTGATATTGTTATCAATAACAATCCAAACACGGATGAAGATGCTTATTATGGTGATAAAATCGGTGTTATTACCTGTGAAAAAACAGGGCTTAATACAAATATATATTTTGGTGCAAATCGCAAATCCATGTACAATGGTGTTGGATTTTCAAACAAAAGTGCAATGTTTGGTGACGGAAAGGTAAGTTTGATTACAGGTTATGATGAAACTTATCTTTCAAGTCTGCGCTATATTGAAAATGGTGATATAATCAATATCACTACTCAGTCAGGTGAATATCAGTACAAAGTATTTGATATGAAGTACATAAGTGCTGATAAAGATGCCTATAAATCAGATGATGAGGACATGCTTGTTATCTGCAGTATCTGTTCTGATTTATCAGAGCACAGCGGTGAGTGCTTTTACGTATTTGCACAAAGAATAATTGGGGGTGGAAATTAATGGCAAGTACCCCTGAGAAAAAATTATCAAAAGTATTTCGACAAGTATTATCATTTATTCTGTTTGTTGCAATTACACTGATTGTACTTGCAAGTTGTACCAGAGCGGTTGCGCTTGACAGAATCAGAATTGAAAATGCTTTCACAAGTAATATTTGTGTGTCAGGTGTAAGAGATAATCTGATTGACTATGCAAAAGACACTTATGCAAGAAACGGACTTGACCGGCAAAATCTAGACAGCATTTTTGATTATAATGACATAAAAGAAGTCGTTAAGGCATATATTGTTTGTAATTTGCGTTCAAGTGTGGGTTATAATGAGGATACATATAATGATTTGATAAAAGACATTGTATCCGCATATACTGATGACTTGAACAAGCAAATAAAATCGAACGATGCAGCTGTTAAAGAACTTTCATCATCTTTTGAAAGTTATGTTAAAGAAGAAATTGGGCTCGGTGCTATAGACAGTATTGAAAAGATACTGAATGTGGGTTCGGTTGCGTCGCTTGTAATTTGCATTGTTGGTGTATTTTTTGCTGTTTCTTCTGCACTGATATTGTTTTTTATCGGCAACAAGCGTTATCGTAATATCAGAGCAATCGGTAACAGCCTTATGTCAGCAGGTATATTCAACATTTTGTTTGTATTGATGGCTGTTATTACTTTAAAAATTAAACATATTGATATATATCCGCAGTATCTGGCTGATATATTCGCAAAGCACTTTTCTGTTTTTACAAACAGTATTATGTCAATCAGCGGAATACTTATTATATTTGCAATCATTATTTATACAATTGTTTGGAAAATGAAAAAGGGGTAGGGTAATTATGGATAAAGATATAGCAATTTCCGTAAAAGATGTATCAATGTCCTTTAATCTTAACAAGGAAAAAGTCGATAATCTTAAGGAATATGTAATTAAATTCCTTACTCGTAAATTAGAATATAAAAAGTTTTATGCACTTAAGGATATAAATTTTGAAGTGAAAAAAGGTGAACACCTTGCAATATTGGGTCTTAACGGTGCCGGCAAAAGTACACTGTTAAAAACCATAGTAGGTGTGTATAAACCGGTACAGGGTACTATTGAAAAAGATGGCGTTATTGCTCCTCTTCTTGAACTTGGTGCAGGTTTTGATCCTAACTATACAGGTGAAGAAAATATATATCTTTATGGTGCTATACTTGGATATGACAGAGAATATATCAAATCGAAATTTGATGAAATTGTTGAATTTTCAGAACTCGGTCACTTTATTAAAGTACCTGTTAAAAATTATTCAAGCGGTATGAAAGCAAGACTTGGATTTTCTATTGCTACTGCTGTTGAACCTGATGTATTGATTCTGGATGAAGTTCTTTCGGTAGGTGATGCTGGATTTAAGAAAAAGAGCCTTGCAAAAGTAAAGTCTCTTTTTGAAAACGGCGTTACTGTTTTGTTTGTATCTCACAGTATTGAACAGGTCAAGGCGATTTGTGATACAGCAATTCTTCTTGAACACGGGCAGATTATTGCACAGGGTGCGGTTACGGATGTTATCCCTGTATATGAAGCTAAAATCAAGAAAAAGCCGGTGAAAAAGGCACCGCCGAAACAAGAAAAAACCGATACGCCTTCTGAAAATGTAAAGACTGAAAAATCAGAATCTGCATCGGCGAATGATAAATAATCGGACATATCTGGCATCTCTTTTCAGTGATGTCAGTTTTGTTTAGGAAAACAATTATGAAAGATTTGATTGATGATTTGTGTTTAGATGAAAATCTCGAGTCAAGGCTTGAGATTTTTACGCAAAAGAATAAAAATAAAATAAAAAAACTCTGTAACCGCTGCCATAAGGATTTTAATGTACTTGCAGGCTGCAGCAGTTTAATGCGCCTTGCAGTTTGTCTTGAATATGCACAAACATATACATTTGATCATTATAATCGTCTCGGCATACCGCAGGAATATTTTTATTCAACGCTAAAAGATATTTCGATTTGGTGTGAGAATCATAATAATAAGGGTCTGAAAAATTATGGCTGGATTAAAAATCATCTGAAGTGCGAATTATTTAAAATCGGCAGACTTCAGTATCAAATGTTTTGCTGTAAAAATCCGACTCTTGATTATAAGCAACTGCCTTTTAAGTTCGGAGACAATCTTATTTACATTCATATCCCTCAGGGTGAAAAATTAATTTATAAAGATTGTGTAGACTCCCTTTTGTCTGCAAAAAAGTTTTTTGAGATTTATTTTCCTGATTTTAATTATCAATTTTTCTTTTGTGAAAGTTGGCTGTTGTTTGAGGAAAACTTTGCTTTTATGGATACTTCAAGCAATATTTTGCAGTTCCAGTCTTTGTTCAATATAGTATATAGTGCAACAGATGACAGGCAGGCAATTGAGCGTATATTTGGCAAAAGAAGAATTGCGAAATCAAATTATCCTGAAAGTACATCTCTGCAGCGCAGTGCAAAAGCATATATGCTCGACGGCAATAAACTTGGTGTTGGTATCGGTATAATCAATAAAAATGACATATAAAAAACTCTTGATAAAATGAATTATCAAGAGTTTTTGTTATTTTATACAGAGACCAACAAGTTAGGTTCTCATTTTATTAAAAGGTTTGCATTTGATTCTAAAACATCAATTGCACCGCTTCCGCATTTTTTGATGATTTCTTTTACCCCTTTTTCATATATCGGCGGGCGTGATTTCAGATTATGACAATCAGAGCCGATTAAATGAATTCTGCCGCTTTCAAGGTATTTGAAGAGTTTTTTTCTTACAGACCTTGGTGAGTCGGTAAAAGAACTGATATTAACCTGAACAAGACACCCCATATCAATGTATTCATCAAGCAGATATTCATCTTCCATAAGTGCTGCATATCGTTCGATATGGGCAAGAATAGGTTTGATTCCATATTCATAGTTAAGGTTCAATAATCTGTCATATACCTCTTGTGAGAACGGAGAAGAAAACGGATGCTCAATCAGTACATATTTTGAGTTCGCTATACAAAGTCGGTCCAGATTATCGTAGTTAAAAAGATATTTGCTGATATATACTTCAGCAGCGGGAATCAATTGTGGACTGTCGGGCGGAAGTTCACTTTGCAGAATACGGAACGCTTTATCCCTTTTTGCTAAAAAGTCGTCAAGTGAAATGGAATCGGAATAATAATGCGGTGTGAGTATAATGGATTTTGCACCTTGCTCCTGCAACTTTTTTATCATTGCAAGGCTTGTTTGTACATCAGGTGCACCGTCATCAATTCCTGGAAGAATATGACAATGGGTTTCAACAAGATTATGAATCATCATACACTACCCCTGATTTCTTGGATCATATGGCTGACCACTGAATCCACGTTGATTATTATTGCCATATCCGCCATATGGTCCATATGTTCCGTATCCGCCGTAAGGACCGTATATACCATATCCTCCATAAGGACCGTATGTTCCGTATCCGTATTTCCCGTATCCGCCGTAACCACTTTTGCCGCCGTATTTTGCTGCCTTTGATTCAACAAAGTTAACGACAAATCCGAGTATTTTAGCATCAATAAATTCGAGTGCCGAAAGCGCTCTCTGCAGTTCAGGATGGGTTGATTTGTTTGAACGTACAACCAATATTACGCCGTCAGATTCTCTGATTAACGGCAGAGCATCGGACACAACATTAACAGGCGGTGTATCAATAATAATATAGTCATAATCCCTGCTTATATCTTTCAAAAAGTCCGCCATTAAATCCGAACCCAAAAGTTCGGCAGGATTAGGCGGTATAGAACCCGAACAGAGGATGGAAAGGTTCTCGTATTCTGTCGGGTGAATAATGCTGAATAAATCCGTACTTCTTTTGCCGGATGCTTTATCACCAAGATAGTTTGTAAGTCCCGGTGCATTCGGAACAGAGAAATAATGATGAATCTTCGGCTTACGGAGGTCTCCGTCAATCAATAAAACTTTTTGGTCAGCCTGAGAAACTGTAACAGCAAGGTTTACGGTTGTTGTGGTTTTTCCTTCACTTGGGGCAGAGGATGTTACGACAATAATCTTACAGCCCTTTTTCATTACGGAAAACATAATGTTGGCACGGATTGTTTTGTAAGATTCTTCTATTCTGAATTTCAGGGCAGGCTGAATCGGAGCATTGCTGAGCAGTAATCTGGATGAAGCCTGAGTCGAGAGTTTATTGTTTTTATTTTTTCTTTTAGCCATTATTTTGTCCTCCTCTCTCAGACTTGTCCGATGCTTTTATTTTGGTCTGCTTTATCTCAAATTCGGGAATTGTGCCGAGTACGGGGATACCATATCTTTCAGTGAGTTCATCGCTTCCTTTAATTCTTACATCAAGAAGGTCGCGAAGAATGATATATGCAATTGCCAATATAACACCGGCAGCAGCACCGATAATACATTTTTTTAAGTACCCGCGGCTCTCGGAAGTGGATGCTTTGGTTGGCGGGTCTTCAACAGAAGCAAGGATAAGACCGTTATTGGTTGTTTTCATTTTCTGCGGAATACTTTTTTCAAGTTGACTTGCAATTTGGTAAGACATATCAGCGTTTGTGGTTGTAACAACGATTTTGAACATAGCAGTATCTTCAACAATGCTGTATGAAACCGAACGCTTGATTTGTGATGCAGAATAGGATGTGTTATATTGTTCATTCAGACTGTCTGCAACAGATTTGTTAAAATCATTTGTCTGGAACAGTTCGACATATGTGTTGAGCATTTTCATAGCATAGTTCATCTTGCTGGTATTGCTTGCGGTCTGTGCTGAAACCGTAGAATCTGAGAGTTCCTTATTTGATTCCTGTGCGTATGACAGGAATTCAACACTGGATGAATAAGTGAGTGTTGTAAAATAAGCAGTATAAAAAGCAGCAAGCAATGCCCCGATAACTGCCAAAAGGGTAATGACTTTCCACTTTCTTAGCAATAACGCTAAAATCTTTTGAATATTCGCATCTAAATTCATTGGTTTTCCTCCGCTTTTGTTACTATAATCAAAATATATATTACTTTATATTATAAAATTTGTCAATGATACAAAAAGATTAATTATTGACAAAGTGGATGAATTAGGTAATAATACTTTATATAGAATTTCATTTTATTTGTGTTAAGGAATATGGTATGAGTTTAAATAATTTTACAATGTCTCAGTGGGGACCTTATTCAAAAAAATATATGGGACTTTCAAAAATTATTGAAAGTATGGCTGATATAGGTGCAAGATTTGATTTGTCAGTGCATCCTACTCTGTGGAACAGTTCAACACCTGTACCGAATGTCACTGTTCCGTCAAACTATCATTTGTGGAACTGTAAAAGCGACTATACTTATTTTTCATATAGATATGAACTGATGTGGAAAGATCAAGTCTATGCAGATGTATCTTTTTCAAAAATTGAAGATGATGTTTATCTTATGCGATGTGAATTTTTTAATAATACTTCACTTTCTCAAAATTGTATTTTAAATATTTTCGGTGCACTTGAATTTCCGTATCCAACTTATTGCAAGGTGATTACGCCTGATAAATGTGTGTTGAAAAAAGCAAACGATTATATTTCGTATTCATATAACACGCCGCGCCCGTGGGATGAGGAAAACCCTGACGGAATGTTCAAAGGAATGTTTGCGGATAAAGATTTTTATCTTGCAAAAGGTCTGGGCGACAGATGTGAAAATTATCATGTTCA
Organism: Eubacteriaceae bacterium; assembly: GCA_021770095.1. GTDB lineage: Bacteria > Bacillota > Clostridia > Oscillospirales > Acutalibacteraceae > Eubacterium_R. Next base: position 25,836 of record JAETRQ010000003.1, read on the forward strand.
TTTCCTTAATCTCAAGCCTTTCGGTGCTGAAAAAGGGGACACGGTATCTTATGAATTTTCAGCAGAAAATTTTTCAAATCCGATTGTTGTTCTCAGATACAGAACCGTTACGGACGGCGATGCCGAATTCAAGCTGAATTCCGATAAAATTATACTTGAGCATAGTGATGATTTGACTTTTGCATATTTACCGTATAATGACCATATGCGCTTTGAAAGCCTTGGTGCAGCAGGCGTCGAATTTGATTTTTTGGCGGTTGTTGAAGAAGATGAAAAAGATAAAATCAAAACAGAAATACATCAATATGCCTATGTCCCTGAAATAAAAACGGAGAATACAGGAAAAGGAAAAAGAACATCACTCAAATATGATGGAATAGATTCACCATTTTATATTCTTACCCATAATGCAAATACGAGGGAAAGAACACTTGACTCCGGTTCACTGGAAGATGCACTGATTAACCGTCTTTCAAACGGAGATCATACATATGATGATTTGAAAGAGACGTTTTCAAATTCATTTAAAAGAAAGAGCAGTGATCTCGGCTTTTTCCATAACACATTGATAAAATCAATATTCATTGCTCCGAACTCCTCTCATACAGAGTATGTAGTCGTTTCAAACAAAAAATGCAAACCACTTACAGATGATGAATACGAGCAGATTTATCTTCAGGCAAAATCAGGTAATACAATCACCAAATATAATAAAGCAGGTGAAAAATACAGTCTGTCGACAGAAATACTCAAGTCAACACTGCTGACAAATGTTGTGTATCCTGTATACCGCCACGGAAAGAATGTTATTCACCATACACCGGGCAAAAGATGGGATAGTTTTTATACATGGGACAGCGGATTTATCGGTATGGGACTTTTGGAATTTTCAAATGATTTGTGCCAATATGCGCTGGATATGTATCTGTGTGATGAAAGTAACAAGGATTTTGCTTTCCTGCTGCACGGCTCACTGGTACCTACTCAGTTTGCCGAGTATCTTGAACTTTTAAAACGCACTGAGGATAAGTCAAAGTTAGAATTTTTATATGATAAAATGAAGCATTATTATGAATTTTTACGTGGAAGGACACATGCTTCAACCACTGCCAAATTCAATAACGGACTTCTCACAACTTATGATTATTGGTATTCACATTGCGGTATGGATGATTATCCTGCTCAGATTGAGATGATGAACCGAAAGTCACAGAAATATACATGTCCTTGTCTTTCAACGGCACAGATTATCCGTGCAGGCAAGATTATGAAAATGGTCGCTGTCTCACTCGGCAGAGTCGATGATGTTAAAGTCTATGATGCAGATATTGATTATTCCACAAAAGCGCTCAATGAACTTGCATGGGATGATGAGAGCGGTTATTTTGGCTACACAATTTATGATGATAACGGTAATGTAACAGGCATTATGCGCACAGAGGACGGCGAGAATTTCAATAAAGGAATGGACGGAATTTATCCTATTGTTGCGGGTGCAGTTGAGGGAGACAGAAAGAAACGCCTTTTGCAGCATATTAAGAATTCTGATGAGATGTGGTCAAGAGCCGGTATTTCTGCTGTTGATATGTCTGCGTCATACTATTTTGATGACGGATATTGGAACGGTAATGTGTGGATGAGTCATCAATGGTATGTATGGAAAACAATGCTGGATAACGGTGAACCGGATTTTGCATATGATATTGCAAAGACTGCGCTTGATATGTGGAAGGCAGAAACTGATTTTACATATAACACCTATGAATGTTTTGGTATTGCCACAAAGCGCGGCGGATGGTTCCATAATTTCGGCGGTCTTTCGGCACCTATTTGTATTTGGGCGAATTGTTATTTCAAACCGGGTACCGTGACATCCGGTTTTGACTTGTGGACAGATTATCAAAAAGTCAGTGATAACAGTGCGGAAATTTCCTTTAAGTATTATGGCAGTAATGACAATTACAGCATGATTGTTACGCTCAGCGATGAAAATGATTATATTGCATATCTCGATGATAAAGAGATAGTGTTCAATGAAAGAAATAAAGGTTCACTTGAATTTACTTTTGATAAAAATGTAACTTCAGGTGTACTGAAAATAAAGGAGAAATAAGGGGTAAAATGGCTAACAGAATTTTTGGAAGCAATAATGAACCGTTGAAAATTCAATTTATTACAGATGTTCATTATTATTCAAGAAAAAACGGTACCGAAGGTAAAGCATATGATAAAGCAGAATCAAAATCACAGATGATTATCAAGGACAGTGATCTTGTAATAAAAGCAGGATTTGATATGCTGGCGGCGGACACTTCAACTGATATTGTGATTCTTGCAGGCGATACGACCCGCAACGGTGAGATTGATTCACATAAAGAATTTATTGAAATGCTTTATGATTTAAAATCAAAAGGTAAGCGTGTTTATGTTATTACTGCAACCCATGATTTCAGACCGGGCGGTGTAACAGAAGGCTATAAGGGTGACGATAAAATTGAGGTTCCTGCAGTAGATGACAGACAGGAACTTTGGGATATGTATTATGACTTCGGTCCGAGTGAGGCTATCTCCACGCATAGGGAATCTCTCAGCTATGTTGTTCAGCTGGCACCCGGTTACAGATTGTTTGCACTGAATGATGATACAAATTTCAAACCTGAAGGCGAACAGGGTTCAGGTTACAGCGATGACTGTATGAATTGGATTATGGAACAACTCCGTGATGCGCAGGAAAATGATCAGTATGTTATTGCAATGACTCACCATCCGATGATTTCACCATCTCCGTTCTATAAGATAATCGGAGGCGGAAATATGCAGAGAAATCATGAAACAACAAGAGAAATTTTTGCTGATGCAGGACTTCACTGTATGCTTACAGGACACACCCATGTGCATGATATAAGTTATATAACGACTCCGAAAGGTAACAGATTTTATGATGTGGCGTGCGGTGCACTTATTGGTTGTCCGCCTGTTATGCGTAATGTTACTTTTGACCCGAAGAATGCCAAAATTGATGTTGAAACCGTTACAATCACAGAGGTTGCGGGATTTGATACAAACGGAAAACCGTTTGATGAATATATGAAGGGTTTCTTCTTCGGTATGATAAAAGAAGTACTCTGGGCAATGGGCTATGACATTGACCGTCTTGCCGAAATGTCAGACGCATTTTCAATTCCGGGAGAAAAAATCAAGAAACTCGGTTGGATTTTAAAACCTGTTGGTAAGTTTTTGGACAAACTCACTTTCAAAAAAATTTGGCGTATGTGTAAAAAAGAATGCACACTGAAGAAATCGGACATCGCAGATATTGCAGATAACAAAGTAATTGATTTTATTCTTGAACTTGTTCAGAATTTATATTGCGGTGACTCCCCGTATGGTCCTGATACAAGAGAGTATAAACTTACATGCGCCTTTCTCAATGTTATTGATTCTTTCCTTGATACCATTCATCTCAGTATCGGTAAATTTATCAAAGGTGCAACAAGTGTAAGGAGTCTTATTGAACCATTGCTTTGGAATTCCGGTTACTGTGATGCCAAAGCAACGCTTCCTATTTATCCCGTTTATGATGAGGATAATCCTGCACCAATGCATAAGGAAGAAAATACTTTTAATGATACGGTCAAAAAGAGCAAGAAAGGACCTCTTGTACTTTTCCTTTTCGTTCTTTTGGTTATTCTTCTTCTCGCAGTTGTTGTCGGTGCGGCTGCCCTTATTGTGTGGGCAATTATTGCAATAATCGGACTTTTTTAAATCACTATTGCATATGATATAATTTGATGATATAATTGATAAAGCGTTAATGAAAAAATTGAATTGAGAGGTAAATTTTATGGCGAAAAATTTAAAAGACATTGATAATATGGCCGAAGAGAAAGGCTCTTGGCTTGTAACAGCATGGCAGTTTGTTAAATTTATTGTTGTTTCTCTTCTTGCTTGTATTGTTCAGTTCGCATTGGTTAACTTGATTCCGTTAATCCCACAGGTTAAAGAAATGTATGGTACAGCATTCCATTGGTTCGTATTTGATTATCCTGTTGAAGACGGCGGTCTCGGTTATTTCATTGCGTTCAATGTAGCGAATATTGCTGCACAGATTGTCGCTTTCTTTGTAAATAAAGAAAAGACATTTAATTCAGGTGCAAACACAGCGGTTGTTTTACCCATTTACATAGTGTTTACAATTGCTCTTATCTGTTTCTCTGCTTGGCTTTCACCAACTCTGTATGGCTTGTTTATCAACAAATGGGGCTGGGCTGAGGCTTTGGCATTAAATATCGCAACAGCAGTTTGCTCTGCACTTCAGTTCTTCCTCTATTTCCCTGTTGACAAACTCCTTTTCAAAGAGAAGAAAGAAGATAAGGAAGAAAAAAAGGCATAATTATAACGGATTAAAAACGGCTCATTCGAGCCGTTTTTTTGTTCGGTTCGGAATGAAAATATTTTTAATTTATCCGGTAACCTTTTGGTATTTCACATCGTTATATAAGTGAAAGGACCTTTCAGAAAGGGTGGTGGCATAATGACCGAAAATGAATTTATAAGTGTTGTAAAACAGAACAGTAAGCGTATTTATCTGATAGCACTTTCAGTCACAAAGAACAGCAGTGACGCAGAAGATGTTATGCAGAATGTGTTTTTGAAATTATGGAAATACAAAAAACCTTTTAACGATTCTGAACATCTGAAAAAATGGCTGACTGCTGTCTGTGTTAATGAAAGCAAGGATTATATCAAAAATCCGTTCAGGAAAAGGAATTTACCTCTCGATAAAGCGGTGGATATTTCTGTTCTTGATAAAACACAGAATATTGATTTGTTCAAAGCAATTATGTCACTTGATACAAAAGAGCGAACGATAATACATCTGTTTTACTATGAAGATATGTGTGTTGCTGATATTTCAGATATACTCAGGCTAAAAGAATCTACAGTGAAAACAAGATTGTTTCGTGCAAGAAAAAAGATTAAGGCTATTTTGGGAGATGAATGGATAAATGAATAAAAATAATCAGAATTATAAAGAAACCTTTGCAGCCTTCAATCCATCAGATACGGCTGTTGAAAAGATTTTTGAAATGACGACGGATAACAGAAAATCTGTAAATGGGATTATATTTAAGCGGGTTGCTGCTGTCGTGCTGGCATTTGTACTTGTAATCAGCGGGGGATTCGGGGTAAATACCGTTATCGGTAAAAAAACACAGTCATATGACAAACTCGGAGTTATGGTTGCAATGGCAGGTGAAAGAGAACTGCTTTCGGCAGGCAGTATTAATGAACAACAATTGTTTTACAGAATATATGTTGCCGATATGGATGATAAAGAGCAATGGAATCGCATTAAAACGGAGTGGGGTAACGAAAAAGCAGAACAGCTTGAAAAGGCATCCGAGTTAGGTGAAAAAAATATAACTGCAGGCGTTGGTTCCGGCGGTAGCGGATGCTATAGCAGTGAACAGGACAGAGAGACAGCAATGTTATACACCCTTCGTGCAGGGGAATTTGTTTTAACATTAAACGATTACAGCAATGTTAAAAGCATAACAATTGAGAATTCCAGTGAATACGGCAATGTTAATTTGCAATTGGATGTTGAAGGTGAGGATTTGTCTGTTTATAATAGACACGGTCATTGTGTTTCTGCAACAGGTGAAGAGATAAGATACAGTATAGAACAGGGATTTTATGAAACGCATACTCAAAATGGCACTGTTAATAAAGGGTATTGTGTTCAGTGGGAAGCAAGTCATGATTTATATGATACAATTGGAAATGATGTCAATTTCGATTTGTCACAGATTAAAGATACAATCATTTTTACGGTCCGCTATGATGATGGCTCAAGTGAACAGGCAAGTGTAAATCTTGCTTTTGACAGGGATGGATATATGCATATTACAGATACTGAATAATGAAACAGGCAATAAAAGACTTGATTTTGTTCAAGTCTTTTTTGTTGCGTATTTATATCATTTATGATATTATAAACAATGGTGATTTATGTGGAAGCGGCAAAGAATGATAAAATTGAATTAACAATTGATGCTCTGACTTCCGAGGGCAGCGGCGTCGGCAGGTATAACGGTTTGGCTGTATTTGTCCGCGGTACAGTACCGGGGGACAGAATCATTGCCCATATCATTAAACGCTCAAAAAATTATGCTGTTGCAATTGTTGATAAAATGATTCAGCCGAGTCCGTCACGGATTGAAAGTGACTGTCCGTATTCTTTAAAATGCGGCGGATGTTCCTTCCGGCATATGACATATGATGAAGAGTTGAAATATAAAAAAAGCAGAGTACAGGACGCTATAAACAGAATTGCGCATCTTGATGTTGAAGTGGAAGATATTATCGGTGCTGATGATTTGTGTGCATACAGAAATAAGGCACAGTACCCTGTAAACATCTGTGACGGTGCGTTATATGCAGGCTTTTATGCATACAAAAGCCATAGAATTATTCCTTGTGCAGATTGCCGATTACAGCCTGAACAATTCCAAAAGTGCCTTGATGTGTTCACTGAATGGGTTAGAAAGAATCATATCACCTCATATGACGAAAATACCGGCAAAGGACTTTTACGCCATATTTATTTGCGCAAAGGTTTTGTTACAGGTGACATAATGGTGTGTGCCGTTATCAATGGTGACAGTATCCCGAATAAAGAACAATTGATTGATTTGCTTGTCAACAGAATTGACGGCTTAAAATCCGTTGTACTGAATATCAACAAAGAAAAAACAAATGTTATACTTGGTAAAAAATCAAAAACGATATGGGGCAGTGATACAATTTCCGATATACTTCTCGGTAAAAAATTTTTGATTTCTCCAAATTCTTTCTATCAGGTTAATCATAATCAGTGTGAAAAATTATATCTGAAAGCAAAGGAATATGCCGACCTGTCAGGCAATGAAATTTTGCTAGATTTGTATTGCGGTGTAGGTACAATAGGGCTTACAATGGCAGACAGCGTCAAAAAATTGGTTGGGATTGAGATTGTCCCGCAGGCGATAGAAAATGCAAAGATGAATGCAGAGATGAATGGCGTTGACAATGCAGAATATATCTGTGCTGACGCACCTAAAGGGGCAGAAATCCTTAAGGCAAAAGGACTTCAACCGGATGTGATTATTCTTGATCCGCCGAGGAAAGGCTGTGACCAATCTTTGTTCAATGTGATTGAACAAATGTCTCCGGAAAAGATTGTCTATGTTTCCTGCGACAGTGCAACCCTCGCACGCGATTTGAAAATCCTTGATGACATGCATTATAAAACAGTTAAAGTGACTCCACTGGATATGTTCCCCCGTACCCCTCACGTAGAATGTGTGGCTTTGATAACCAAAAATCAGATTGATTAAGAAATAAGTTAAGGATATACCAATGACAAAAGATACATATTCGCTGATAGAAAATTATATGCTCTCCTGTATGGAAGACAGTGCTCATGATAAAGAGCATATTTACCGTGTGCTTTATACCGCTTTGGAAATTGCGCAGGGAGAAGTCGATATTGATTATGATGTTTTGATTGCTGCTTGTTTACTGCACGATATTGGGCGTAAAGAACAGTTTGAAAATCCGTCATTGTGCCATGCATTTATCGGCAGTGAGAAAGCATATTTATTTTTGATTGATAACGGATTTGGCGATGCGTTTGCAGGACATGTCCGTGATTGCATCCAAACACACCGATACAGGAAAAATAATCTGCCGCAAAGCATTGAAGCAAAAATTCTGTTTGACGCAGATAAAATTGATGCAGCAGGCGCAATGGGTATTGCAAGGACTTTGATTTACAAAGGCATTGTTAGTGAGCCTATATATTCTTTGACATCTGACGGCAAGGTATCTGACGGAAAAGATGATAAAACACCATCTTTTTTCCAAGAATATAAATACAAACTGGAGAAGATATATACAAATTTCTATACCGAAAAGGGAACGGAAATTGCAAAAGCAAGGCAGCAGACTGCCATATCTTTTTATAATGATTTATACTGTGAAGTGCATTCGGTATATGAAAACGGCAAAGATAAACTTGACAGCATACTCTTATGAACTATAATTAAAGATAATTGACAATTCTCTTTAATAAAATAAAAATAATTAAGGATTGATATATATGAAATTGAAAGACGGCATTGTTACAAACTCAATAGACGGTGAAAGTTTCGCTATTGCAACCGGTAAAGCAGCAAAGGAATTTAACGGTTTGGTTAAAAATAATCCCAGTGCGGCTTTCATTTTTGAATTGCTCAAGTGTGAACAGACAGAAGACAGCATTGTTAACGCAATGATGGAAAAATATGATGTTGACGAAGCAACTGTACGTGCAGATGTTAAAGAACTGATTGACTTATTAAAATCAAAAAAACTGATTGAGGACTAATTATGAAATATTCATCCATTGAAAGTGAATATTTGATTCAGTTGATTAAGTGCGCACTCAAGGAACAGCCGTTACCTTCTCCGCCTGAAAATATCAATTGGGATAAACTGATTAAACTGTCAAAACAGCAGCAGGTATATTCTGTCATTTCCGTTTTACTTGACAGTACTGTTTTGCCGCCTGCACAGGCAGAGGAACTGAATGCATACTCGCAGTCTGAGTTGATTCGTCTTCTTGCAATGAAAAGTGAATTTGAACAGTTTGAAAAGGAACTTGAAGATAATCAGATTAAGTTTATGCCGTTAAAAGGCAGTGTTCTGCGTGAATATTACCCGCAGCAAAAAATGCGTCAGATGAGCGATATGGATATTCTTTATGATTATTCAAAGCGTGATACCCTTGTTAAAATTATGAAGTCGCATGGTTACAGACTGACTGCTTCGTGTGAAAATTCGGACGACTTTTTTAAAAATCCGTTTTATACATTTGAGTGGCACAGAGAACTTTTTTTTGAAGAATCAGATTTCTGCCCGCATTTTGATTTATGGGCAAATGCAGTTGCTGATAAAGAGAATCGTTATAAATATCATATTGAAGAGACGGAGCATTTTATTTATACAATATGCCATATGTACAAGCATTATGCGACAAATGGCTGCGGAGTCAGATTTTTGTGTGATATATATCTTATGCTGAAAAAGTGTTGTATTCATCTTGAACAGGCATTTGATAAATTAGAAGAAATAGGAATATCGGATTTTTCAAAAGATGCTGTCAGCCTTGCATATGCCGTTTTTGATGATAATGATGTTACGGATAAACAGCAGAAAATGCTTGATTTTATGCTGAGCAATGGTGTGTATGGCAATATGATTGTTGATTACAGCCAGAAGCTGGATGCATTTAACGGTTCAAAATTCAAATACCTGCTTGACAGAATTTTCCCTTCAAAGAAAAAAATGAAAGCAGATTACAGAATACTTGAAAAGAAACCGTATCTGCTCCCTGCGTATTATATAATCAGACTTTGCACTAAAATGAAATATAATTCAAAGGCAGCAAAACAAGAATTAAAAGAGATTAAAAAGATAAAATAACTTGGAGGATTACCCCTTGGCAGTAGATAAAAAACATATTAGGAATTTTTCAATCATTGCACATATTGATCACGGCAAGTCAACTCTTGCGGATAGAATTCTTGAACTTACCAGTTCTGTTGCAAGCCGTGATATGCAGGAACAGATTCTTGACGATATGGACCTTGAAAGAGAACGTGGAATAACAATAAAAGCCCATGCTGTTAAACTCGATTATAAGGCAAAAAACGGAGAAACTTATGAATTTAATCTGATAGATACACCCGGTCATGTCGATTTTAACTATGAGGTTTCACGTTCACTTGCAGCATGTGAGGGTGCGATTTTAATCGTTGATGCGTCGCAGGGTGTTGAGGCACAGACTCTTGCCAATACGTATCTTGCTCTTGACCATGATTTGGATATTCTTCCTGTTATCAATAAAATTGATTTGCCTGCTGCCGACCCCCAAAGAGTAGCAGAAGAGGTTGAAGACGTTATAGGTATACCCTGCCTTGATGCACCGCGAGTAAGTGCTAAAACAGGTGAGAATGTTGATGAAGTGCTTGAATATATTGTGAATGAAATTTCACCGCCTGAAGGCGATGATGATAAGCCGTTAAAAGCATTGATATTTGATTCTGTATATGATTCTTATCGCGGCGTAATTGTATATGTCCGTGTTATGGATGGTAAGATAAAAGCAGGGGATACTATGCGGATGATGGCAACAGGCGCTCAGTTTTCTGTTGTTGAGGTTGGATATATGCGTGCAACTTCGCTTGAACCTGCAAAAGAATTGTGTGCCGGTGAAGTTGGGTACATAACCGCTTCAATCAAAACGGTACACGATGCGAATGTCGGCGATACAGTTACGCTTGCAGATAATCCTGCTCCCGAGGCTCTTCCCGGTTACCGTAAAGTAAATCCAATGGTGTTCTGCGGTGTTTATCCCGCTGATGGTGCAGATTATGAGGCCCTTCGTGATGCACTGGAAAAATTAAAACTCAATGATGCGTCCCTTTCCTATGAGCCTGAAACATCGGGGGCGCTCGGTTTTGGTTTTCGCTGTGGTTTTCTGGGTTTGCTTCATCTTGAAATCATTGAAGAGAGATTGGAGAGAGAGTATAATCTCGACCTCATAACCACCGTTCCGAGCGTCGTTTATAAAATCTATATGACAGACGGTTCAATGGTTGAGATTGATAATCCTACCAATTATCCCGATCCTGCTTTGATTGACAGTTGTGAAGAACCATTTGCAAATGCACATATTTATGTACCGAGCGAATTTGTCGGTACCGTTATGGATATGTGTCAGGAACGCCGTGGTGTATTCAAGGATATGAATTATATTACACCTGAACGTGTGGATATTCATTATGAACTCCCGCTTAATGAAATTATTTATGACTTTTTTGATGCACTCAAATCAAGAACACGTGGTTATGCATCTTTTGATTACGAAATTTCAGAGTACAGAAAGTCGGATTTATGCAAAGTGGATGTTCTGCTCAATGGTGATATTATTGATGCACTTTCCTTTATTATCCACAGAGAAAAGGCATATACCCGTGCGAGAAAGATTGCAGAACAGTTGAAAAAACATATTCCGCGTCATTTGTTTGAGATTCCTATTCAGGTCGCAATCGGCGGCAAGGTTATTGCAAGAGAAACGGTTAAGGCTTTGCGTAAAGATGTGCTTGCAAAATGTTACGGCGGTGACGTTACCAGAAAGAAGAAACTTCTTGAAAAGCAAAAAGAAGGCAAAAAGCGTATGCGTCAGTTCGGCTCTGTTGAAGTGCCGCAGGAAGCATTCCTTGCAGTTCTCAAACTCTCAAGTGATGATGAATGATATGGAAAAAGAAGTATTTATCCGCCATTTGGATTCTGTATATGGTGCGGTTTCCGAAGAATACCGCCTTTGTGCAGAAGGGAAAGGCAGTTATAATGCCAATCAGCTGAAAACGATTCTCAGCGAACTCAGATCAATGAAATATTGGCTGAATCACCGTGCGTTTGCTCCATATTATCCGCGTGGTATTGCAGATGACTGGCAGCGTGATGATTTGCTGGGTGCTAAACTTATGAAATTATCGGATGAATATTGGAAATTGTAATTGAATATTAATATAAAAATAACTTTTGTGATTGGAGATACTATCTTTTTGCACGAAAGTTATTTTTTATATTCGTTTGTATATACAATTGCATAACAAATGTATTACAAATTAAAAAACAGTGTGATATAATGTCTGTATAAAAAACATTAAGAATTCATAGGAGATATTGGATATGAAAAGAATTTTAAGTGTTTTTTATCATTGGTTATGCTTCTCAGTATAACAGCAGGTCTGAATTTGACGGCTTTGGCTCAGACCGGAGAAAGCGGGGGTTTTAAGTACGAAGTGCTTGACAATCCTGAGCATGTCTGGATAACAGGCTATACAGGCACAGATACAAAAGTAGTTGTTCCGAAATCTATTGACGGCTATGGTGTAGTCGGTATCGGCGTAGAGGCATTTGCAAAGAACGACAATATTGTTGAAGTTGTTCTTCCCGATACAGTTGAATCTATTCAGAATTATGCATTTTGGTTCTGCAGAAATCTTAAGTCAATCACATTTACATCTACATTGACTGACATCAGATTTTATGCATTTCAGGGATGTTATAGTTTAACGGATGTGTACTATAACGGTACTAAGGAACAATGGGATAAAATTACAATCATCAACGGTGAAGATGAAGGCAATATTGAAATTGTAAGTGCAACCGTTCACTTTACTGCCGGCAGCTGGGTAAAATCAGGAAGCAGATGGTGGTATAAGCATGCTGACGGAAGTTATACAAAAAATAACTGGGAAAAGATTGACGGAAAATGGTATCATTTCGATAAAGATGGTTGGATGCAGACCGGTTGGCTTAAATTAAGCGGCAAATGGTACTATCTCAACAGCAGCGGTGTAATGCTCACAGGCTGGCAGAAGATAGGTGGAGCATGGTACTGTTTCAACAGTTCAGGTGCAATGTACAGCAGCCAGTGGGTTGGCAATTATTATGTTGACGCAAGCGGTAAAAGAGTTAAAAGCAGATAAATAATATAGAAATCCCCTAAAATTTAATCTTAGGGGATTCGTTTTTGTGGTTATAGTATATACCTAGAATATATTGCCGAATGATATTTTTTGGTTATCTCGGATTGATTTTATTTGATTTTTAGCAGTTATGAGTTCTTCCTGCAAATCTTCGCTTTTGTTCTGTGCCAGATTTTCAAGCGAGTTGATGGTTATTCCTGTTTCATCCAACATTCCGTGTTCAATCATAGCGGTCATATACGGATATTTTTTGTCCCAATATTTTTTTAGTTGTTCACATGTTTTTTCTGCACTTTCATAATCATTTTTATCTGCCTGCTCAATAGCGGTATTGATGTAATCAGTTGTGGTTTCATATGCGGTTTTCACTGTGTATTGTTCAAAAATACACAGTCCGATTGAAATACATAAAAATAAGACGGCTATATATATTCTTTTCATTTTTTCTCCTTATCAATTAAAAATGTATTCCCTGCATCATCAATCGTGAGAAGCATAATATTTTCCGGTTGTCTGTTGACGGTTTGCAGTACCAGTTCAATTTCACTTTGTTTAATTTTGTATTCGTTGAAATATTCGCTTATCGGTTTGCCGTCAATAATGATTGCAACAGGCATTCCGTTTTCTTTTACACTGATACCGACATCGTTTGCAGTCAGAGGTTTATATTCTGCTTTTGGCAATACGGATATTGTGCCGTTTGTTTCAATAACTGCATCCTGAACTTCACTTATATCAAAAGTTCCTTGCTGTCTGAGTGCATCCACTATATCATCCATAGTGAAGCGCATTTCACTGAGCTTTTTTTGGTCGAGTTTTCCGTTCCTTATTATAAAAATCGGTCTGCCCTGAATTAAGTTCCTGAACCAAAGATTTTTCATGGACAAAACAGATACAAGGATTTCCATGCTGATAAATAACAGTATCGGTACAAGACAGTTGGCGAGCGGCATACTGTTTTCTTCAAGCGGTATAACGGCTATTGCACTGATTAATATTGTGATAACAAGTTCATGCGGTTTAAGTTCACCTACTTGTCTTTTTCCCATAAGTCTCACAGCAACAATAATAAAAACGTAAATAATTGCTGCTCTTATAAAATTAATTGCCATATTATTCACCCAAATATATTGTGTGATATTTTTGCATCAATATTATTTTTGATGAATAATAAAACGCTGTTTGCAAAAATTAACAATGGTGGTGTTATGGAAAATCTATTTATAAGTTATGATGATAATAAAAAAAGATTTGAAGATGATTTTAAAGATTGTTCGGATTTTTTGCTGCGTGAGGCAGTATTTTGCGGAATTAAAGGCTTTTTTGCAGTTATGGATGGTTTGATTGATTCTTTGCAGCTTTCGCAAATGGTTGTTTCACCAATACTGGAACGTGATTTGGATTTTAAAGACAGCAATGATTTGTATAATCAACTGAAGTTGAGTGTTGTTAATTCTGTTGAACTGAATGATGTGAACACATTTGATGATTGCTATTATTTTTTAATGTCAGGCTTTTGTGTCTTTGTTGTTGACGGAATGAACAAAGCACTCGTATTCGGACTTCAGGGGTTTTCAAAGCGTTCTATTGATGAACCGTCTAATGAAAGCAATGTCAAAGGCGCAAAAGAATCTTTTATTGAAATTCTGAATGATAACAAAGCACTTTTGAGAAGAAGACTGAAAACACATCATTTGAAGTTTAAACAATTAAAACTCGGTACGGCTGCCAATATGCCTGTGGTTATCAGTTATATTGATAACAGAGCAGATCCTGAACTGGTAAAAGAAGTTGAGCGCAGACTGAATGCGGCGAATTTTAATACGATTGTTGATTACGGGGAGATTGTCCCATTTGTCGATACAGATGTTAAATCTATATTTTCTGCGGTTGCAAATACAGAGCGGCCTGATGTAATTGTGTCAAAACTTCTGGAAGGGCGAGTTGCCATATTAGTTGACGGTTCTCCGTTTGCAATCTATCTTCCGTCTTTGTTCAGTGACCATTTTCAAACACCTGATGATTATGATAATCCTCCGTTTTATTCAGGATTTATGAGGGTGCTTAAATATTTCAGCTTTATGATTTCAATATTTCTTCCGGGAATATATGTTGCTGTAGGTACTTTCCATCAGGAACTGATACCGACTAATTTGCTTTTTACCATTGCAGCGGAAGAAATTACAACTCCTTTTTCTCTGATGTCTGAGGCACTAATGCTTCTTGTACTGTATGAAATTATGCGTGAGGCAGGTCTCAGATTGCCGAAAAACATCGGTCATGCGGTTTCGATTATAGGCGGTATAATTATTGGCGAAACAACTGTAACCGCAGGACTTATAGGTGCGCCTATGCTCGTTGTAATTGCAGCAACAGCAATCTCATCATATGTTGTATATCCGCTGTATGAAAGTGTTTCCGTATTAAGATTTTTATTCATATTGGCAGGCGGATTTATGGGAATTTACGGAATCATTCTCGGTGCCGGCGTTGTATTTATAAATATATGTGCCATTAATCCGTTTGGTGTTCCGTTGTCATCGCCGATTTCTCCGTTTGATAAACATTCTGTCGGTGACATATTCTATCGTGAAACGTGGAGAAAGTTATCAAAACGCAAAGTAAGAGTTAACAAATTAAGGGGTGCTGATATTGACGTTGGCAAAAAGGGATAGGATTGCACCTATCAGTATTTTTTTTCTGCTTTATATCAGCAGGATAGTCGTTACAATGACGAATATTCAGTCTGTTTCAACAGGATTGATGAATACGGATATGCTTATCAGTATTGTTTTTGCTTTAGGATTCAATCTTCTTTTGGCTCTGCCGGCGATATATTGTTATTTTAAGCATAAAAATCCTTTTGATGTAAAAATAGTAGGATTTATTTACTCTCTGTATTTTATCATTCTTGCTGCAATTAATATAGCCAGATTTTCATATTTTGCTTCAACGACACTTAATCCGGATTCGCGCTCATGGGTTTTTTCGATGGTTATTGTTTTGTGTGCTTTTTACGGCGCTTATCTTGGTATAGAAAGCCTTGCCCGTTTTTCATCTTTTGCTTTTATACTGCTTATCATAGCTGTGGTGGCTGCATTGCTTTGCAATTATGAAAATTATCAGGAAATCAATCTTTATCCTGTGATTATGAATGATACAAAATCAATTTTTGATAACACGGTTTATATCATTTCAAGTTCGTCGGAAATCTTGGTTCTGCTTTGTCTTCAGAAAAAAACAAACGGTAATGCAGTAAAACCATATGTTTGGTCTGTAGTTGCTTCATTTTTTACTATATTTTTGTTAGTCCTTTTTGTAAATGCGGTTATGGGTGATGCGGCTTCATTTCAGGCCTTTCCTCTGTATACTTTGTATGAGTTTGCAAAAATCGGTATTTTTGAAAGACTGGACGCGCTGCATATTTCATTCTGGATATTCGCCATATTTATCAAAGCTGTGCTGTTGATTTATTGTGCATCCATTTCTGTAAAAAAAGGCAAAAACAGTACAAAATGCATAATCTGCTCAGTATTAACCTTGATATTGGCATTGATATTCAGTCAAATGACGCAGATTGGCAATCAGTCTGTTCTTGTGGTTGCTGTTGTATATATAATTTTATGTGTAATTATTCCGTTGTTAACACTGATGTTTAAAAAGAGAAATTCAGGTGATGAATTAATTGAAAAGTTTTAAAATAATAATTTGTGTTCTGATTATTTCATTAACGTTCACCGGTTGTATGAATTCTGTCCATTTAAAAGATATGATGGTTGTTGAAGGCTTGGGTGTGGATATTGCGGATGATGAAATAAGCGTCAGTGTTCAGACGCTCAATGCCAGTGAAGCATCAAGCGGTGAATCCATGCAGGGGAATATGACGGTTGTAACAGCAGAAAAAGGGAATACCGTTTATCATGCAATTTCAAATCTCGGCAATTATTTGAGCAAGAAAATTTTTTTCGGTCAAAACAAACTGATTGTTTTCAGCCGTGATTTGGCGGAAACACAGTTTGATGTTAATATAGATTATTTTCTGCGTTCTTCTGATTCGCGTCCTGATGTGGCTGTATGCCTGTCTGATTCAAAGGCACAGGATATTATTGAAAGTAAAGAAAATGATACGCATGTGCCGATTGAAGATGTTGTTTATTTGATAAAAAACGGTCAGGATTCAGGCAAAAGTATGTATATTACCGTTGGTGAATTTCTGAATATTTATTATGACAAAACATCCGATATTTCAATACCGATGCTTGAGATGGACGACGAGACCAAAAATGCTAAACTCAAAGGTATCGGTATATTCAATAAAGATAAACTTGTATATGTTACTAATGATAATGAAACAAAGGGATACACCTTTATCAAGGGAAAGATAAAAACAACTTCAATAGAATTTGAAGATAAGGATTTAGGAAAAATAGTTGTTGATATATTAAATCCTAAAGTGAAAAATAGAACAGAAATAAGAGATGGCAAAGTTGTTTTTATAACGGAAATTAAAGCCGAACTCATGATTAATGAGATTGAGAACGGTATTTTGATTTCGCTTGATAAAGAAAAAATGGAACGTATAAGAAGATTGGCGTGCGATAAAGTTGAAATCTTATGCAGAAAATCGTTTTATGCTTGTCAGAATCACGGAAGTGATGCATTCAGAGTAGGTGAATACCTTGCAAAAGATAATCCAAAATCATATGAACTTGTTTCAGAACAGTGGGATGATTATTTCCCGACTGTTGAATATGAAGTAAGTGCGGATATTGCGCTGAAGAAGATTAGTGATAATACCCAATTAGATTGATATATTGTCTGAAAATATTTACCAGTTCATTGCTGTTTGCTTTGCTTTCAGGAAAGAAACAGACAATGGCTGGTATTATTATTGTCAGTGCAAACATAACTGCATATATAATTATAAGTTTTTTCATATTTCCATCTCCTTGACTTTACTTTGAATAATATGTATAATATATTGATATAATTTATATTTGATTTATTGAATATTAAGAAAGGAGAAATATATGTCTAATAATTATTACATTTCCCCGATTTCGATGGATGCTCTTTCAAGTTTATGCTGTGAACTTGACAAAAATAACTCTATAAAGCCACAGGATTTCAAAAAATATCAGGTTAAGAGAGGACTAAGGAACAGCGATGGTACCGGTGTTATGGCCGGTCTTACGCGTATTTGCTCGGTTGAAGGTTACTATGTTCTTGATGGTGAAAAAGTTCCGAAAGACGGTAAATTATCTTACAGAGGATACGACATCAATGATATTGTTGATCATTGTATAGAAGAAGACAGATTCGGTTACGAAGAAGTTGTTTGGCTGCTTTTATTCGGCGAACTTCCCACAGAAAGTCAGTTGATAAGTCTTAATGAAGTCATTGCGGAATGCAGAGCGTTGCCTGATGAATTCGTTGAAGATATGATTATGAAAAATGCTTCAAAAGATATTATGAACAAAATGGCACGAAGTGTTATGGGGCTTTATTCATTTGATGAAAATCCGGATGATATTTCTGTTCCGAATGTTTTGCGTCAATCACTTCAACTCATTGCACAGATGCCGACAATTATGAATAGTGCGTATCAGGTTAAACGCCGTGCATTTTATAATAAAACAATGTTTCTTCATCCAATCAGGAAGGACCAGTCAACAGCTGAATATATTTTGAATCAGCTCAGGGCTGATAAACAGTTTACCCGCGAGGAAGCAAAGCTGCTTGATATTTGTCTTATGCTTCATGCTGACCACGGCGGAGGAAATAACTCTACTTTTTCAACAAGAGTACTTACATCAAGCGGTACAGATACATATTCTGCAATTACTGCCGGCTTTGGTTCTCTTAAAGGGCCTCGCCATGGGGGAGCAAATATCCGAGTTGCTGAGCAAATGAATGAGATTATGGCAGCATTGCCTGATTCAACAGATCCTGCCCAGGTGAAGGACTATCTTGTTAAGATTATGAATAAAGAAGCAGGTGACAAAACCGGACTCGTTTACGGTATGGGTCATGCTGTTTATACCAAATCCGATCCAAGAGCAGTTATCCTTAAAGAAAATGCAAGAAAACTTGCTTATGAAAAAGGATATGAAAAAGAATTCAGAACACTTGAAAATATTGAGATTCTTACTCCGCAGGTTTTCTCGGAACTCAGAGGTGTTGAGAAGGTTATGTGCGCAAATGTTGATTTGTATTCAGGTCTTGTATACAAAGTTCTCGGTATTCCTGAGGATTTGTATACTCCGCTTTTTGCAACAGCAAGAATTGCCGGCTGGTGTGCACACAGACTTGAAGAACTCACTTCGGGCGGCAAAATTATGCGTCCTGCATACAAGAGTGTCAGCCATTCAAGAAAGTTTGTTGACCTGAGTCACAGAAGTTAAGATTTTAAGGAGAATTAAAGTGCAAAAGACAAAAGCAAAATTACCTGTTTTATTTATTTTATTAACGGTAACTGCTGTTTGTGTTTTGCGCTTTTTTCAATTGGTTCGTGATACGGATTCAGTTACCGGTATGATTGTCAGCCACAGTAATATTTCGTTCGTCGTTTATGGGCTTGAATTTTTAATAATCATATTATCTGCCGTGTATGCTGTTAATCGTGCGAATCTTACTATTGATTTGGCAAAAGAAAGCAGTGACAGAATCTTGCGTGTTACGACTGTATTTTTTGCAATTTCAATGTTTCTTGATTTTGTTCACCAATGCTATAATTGTTATGAATATATTGAACGGGTGTCTTTTGTTGAATATGCATATTTGGTACCGCTGATTCTATCGGGATTGTTTGCGCTTATCAGTTGCTTTTATTTTGTATCCTTTGCAATCAGTATTAATAACAGCAATTATGATTTTACCAATTTTACCCTGATTCATTTGATGCCGCTTTTTTGGGCATTTACAAAACTGTTCAAAATTATGCTTGATATTGTTGATGTTAAAATCAGTGTGGAAATTTGCCTTGAATTTTTAGTTTTAATATTCGTATTTTGCTTTATTTTTGCATTCCTGCTGACTATTGACAATAAAAAAAATCATATATCAAAATTTTTTGTGTTTTCATCCGTTGTGTTGCCGGCGGTTGCCGCAACATTGGTTTTGCCGCGCTATATTGTTATGATTTGCGGCAAGGGTATTTTGCTCAGTAAAATCACTTATACCGGAATTACTTATATTATGTTTGGTCTGTTTGCACTTGTTTTATTGTGCGATATAATCAAACGCAGCAGTCAGAAGAATTAAAGGGATTATTATTTTGTTTTTTGAGAATTTAAAGACGATTGCCACTCAGGTTTTGATTTTATATCTCATTGCCGGAGTTGGTTTTGTAACAGATAAAATAGGAATATTCAAACAGATTGATGCCAAAAGACTGATTGATTTGCTTTTTAATGTAATATTACCCATTGCAATTATACATACTTTTATGACGATGGAATATTCAAAAGAGCATGTTAAAGGCATACTGATTGCATTTGTGTGTGCGTTTGCAACGCATATTTTTGGTGCAATTGTATCGAAATTTACATTCAGAAAGCGTTCGCTTAAAGAAAAAGGAATTTATCATTATGCCATGATATTGTCGAATGCGGCATTTCTTGCACTTCCTCTTGCGAAGAGTGTTATCGGCAGTGAAGGAATTTTTTATTGCTCAGTATATGTTGCTGTTTTTAATATGGTTGCATTTACGCTTGGTATTTATGAAATTTCGGGGCATCAGGCAAAAATTGATTTGAAAAAATTAATTCTTAACCCTGGTTCAATGTCTGTTATTATCGGTTTGCCATTGTATTTTTTGCAGCTCGATATTCCGTATTTTATTGAATATCCTATGGAACTTGTGGGCAACTGCAATTCGCCGCTTGCAATGATTGTTTTCGGTACTTTTCTTGCAAATTCAAGTTTTAAAAATCTGTTTGTTAAAAAAGAAATTTATTTTGTATCGTTTGTAAGACTGGTATTTATTCCGCTTTGCATGCTGGGACTTTTCTATCTTTGCGGTGTCCGCGGTAATCTGTTGGTTGCAATGCTCATTTCAGCCTCTGCACCGACTGCTACAAATACAGCAATGTATGCTGCGAAATATGATAATGATACGGCTCTCGGCTCTGAAATAGCGGCACAGTCATCGGTGCTTTCAATAGTCACGATGCCTGTTATTGTGGCTTTGGCAACAGTGATTAATTGATTAATGAAATGTAAATTTTATTTTAAATAAATGGATAAGAGTTGAATTACTCCTGATTTTGATATATAATTGTATAGATGAATGAAGAGAGATGATTATATTATTAAATAAAGGATGATTTTGTGAAACTTGTAATTGCTATTTTTTCCAACAAAGATTTGAGTAAAGTTCTTGCAGTAACAGGGGCAGAAGGCTTCTTTTCAACAAGAATTTCAACCGCCGGTCAATTTTTAGAGGGCGGACACACAACAGTTCTGTTCGGCGTAGAGGAAGAAAAGGTTGAAGAACTTTTTGGTATTATTGAAAAAAATGTCACAAAAAGAGTTTTGCGTCAAAAGGGCGTTGAAAGTACAATCGAAGGTTCCTTGCTGAAAAAACCTGTTGATGTTGAAGAATTTGGTGCTGTAGCATTTGTTATTGATGTGGAGCAGTTCAGAAAGTTGTAATATGAATTCATTTGATTTTGTCGGTAATGAAAGAACAATAGAACAAGTCGGGGTTCTTATAGACTCCGGACATTTTCCGCATGCTGTTGTGATTGAAGGTGAAAAAGGTCTTGGTAAAAAGACTTTAGCATCTTTTATTGCAGCGGCTCTTGTTTGTCGTGGGGAAAATAAACCTTGTTTTGACTGCACACAGTGTAATAAAGCAAAAGGACATATACATCCTGATATTTTTGAATATTCGGCATCAGGCGGGGCGAATTCATTTCATGTGGATGTTGTGCGTGATGTTATTAAAGATGTTTATATAAAGCCGAATGAGGCTGACTATAAGGTTTATCTTCTTGGAAATGCAGATTGTATGAGTGTATCTGCTCAGAACGCATTGCTGAAAGTGCTTGAAGAACCTCCGGAATATGTTGTGTTTATTCTTACTGCACAGTCGAAAAGTATGCTTCTTGAAACTGTACTTTCTCGTTCGGTTGTTATTACACTTGAAGGCGTGGATAGAAATGCCGGTGCAAAATATATTGTTTCCCACTGTGATAATATCGGATTTGATGATGCAAAAAAATCACTTTCCACCTTTAACGGAAATATCGGAAAGACGATTGATAGTATTAAAGACGGTAAAACACTCGAACTTGCAAATATCTGCTGTGATATTTGCCGTGCATTGGTTGAGGATAATGAATACAGCCTTCTGCGTGCCTGCTCTGTTTTTCAAAAAGACAGACAGTCAATCGTTTTTGCATGTGATTTTTTGAAAAATATTTTTCGTGATTCGTTAGTTTACAGCGGAGACAGTAATGTTTTGTCAGGCAGAGGGGATGTTGCATCAATGCTGAAAACAAAACTTACCAAACAAAAACTTATTGACTTAATTTCTGTTTGTGATAAACTTAAAACAATGGCACTTATGAATTCGAATAATTCAGTTCTTATTACCAAAATCTGTTATAGCCTCAGAGAGGCTGTCGGAAGATAGGAGATTTATATAGATGACAAAAGTTGTTGGTGTTAAGTTTACCGACACGGGCAAAACTTATTATTTTGATCCCAAGGGCATTGAAATTTCAAAAAACGATATTCTGATTGTTGAAACTGCTAACGGTATTGAGCACGGTGTTGCTCAGTATGCGGTCAAAGAGGTTGAAGATGACGAAGTTGTTTCGCCGCTTAAACCTGTCAGAAGAATTGCAACTGAAGAAGATTTAAAAATTATTGAACAAAATAAAATAGATGAAAAGGAAGCACTTGTAATCTGTGCCGAAAAAATAAAGGCACATAAGCTTGAAATGAATCTGACAGGTGCACAGTATTCTTTTGACAGAGCAAAGATTATTTTTTATTTCACTGCTGACGGAAGAGTGGACTTCAGGGAACTTGTAAAGGATTTGGCATCCTGCTTCCATACAAGGATTGAACTCAGGCAAATCGGCGTGCGTGATGAGAGCCGACTTATCGGCGGTCTGGGAATTTGCGGCAGACCGTTTTGCTGTTCAACTTTCCTTGATGATTTTCATTCTGTTACCATTAAAATGGCAAAAGATCAGGGATTGTCACTTGCTCTTGGTAAAATCAGCGGTACTTGCGGCAGATTAATGTGCTGCCTTAAATATGAGCAAAATTCATATGAGCATCTTCGCAAGATTACTCCGCCTAAAGGCGCAGTTGTGGATTGCCGTGAGGGCAGGGGAACCGTTGTTGATGTTTCGCTTTTGACAGGTATGCTGAAAGTTCAGATGGATAATACGCCGGACGGCATGCCGGTGGTTGTTAATCGCAGTGAAGTCAGAGTTGTTAAGTAATGGATTTGTACTGAAAAAGTATAAAAGAACAAAAATAACTTGACTTTTTTATTTATAACTATTATATTATAAATAGTTTGATGTGGGAGGTGTATCACAATGGCATATGCAATTTCAGATGATTGTATCTCATGCGGCGCTTGTGCTGCTGAATGTCCTGTAAGCGCTATTTCTGAAGGCGACGGCAAGTTTGTTATCGATGCTGATACTTGTATCGAGTGTGGTGCTTGCGAAGGCGTTTGCCCTGTAAGTGCTCCTGCTCAGGCATAATGGTATATCAATGATTATGGGATAACTTTCAACTGAGAGTTATCCTGTTTTTATTTTTATTATAAAGATAAAAAGGCTTGACAAGAAGCGACAATGGTGATAAACTGTATAAGGTATAAAAGACTGAACGGAAAGGGGTTCTGAATTTGAAGAAATATATTACTCCGCAAATGAATATTGAAGAATTCACGGTGGATGAAGTTATTACTACAAGTTATATCAGTGGAGAGAACCCGGATACAGAGTTCTAAAACGAATTGACAGGCAGTTTTTAACTGCCTGTTTTTTTATTTTCACCATTTATAGTTGGTTGGTTTTATCCGATTTTTCAGTACTGGCAAGGTAACAGTGAAAGCTTCACAAATTCGCTTTAATACAGTGCTTTGTGCAGGTTCGGATTACTACGCATTGCCTATTAAATAAAATATGTACAAAAACTGCTTTATTGTTGTTGTTTTTTTATTCAAACAGACGATAATGAACAGATTAAGACAAATTTGACTACAAGTTATTGACATATGTCAATAACTTGTTATAATTAATGATAGCAATGTGTGATTGCTGTATGGAAAGGATGGTTTTTATGGCACGTCCCAGAAAACACAGACGGCTTTGTTCAGTGCCGCAGGACAAAGTTTTTAACAAAGGCGAATTATCATCCTCACCAATTAATTTGACTGTTGATGAATATGAAACTGTAAGGTTGATTGATTATGTCGGTTTGACGCAAAAAGAGTGTGCCAAACAAATGCAGGTTGCACGTTCTACTGTAACAGCAACTTATGACAGTGCAAGATACAAAATATCAGATTCAATTATTAATAACAAAACAGTAATTGTTGATGGCGGTGATTTTCAGATTTGTGAAAATTCAGACCATTGCTGCGGTAAATGCGGAAAGAATAAATGCGGCAGATGTAAGCACGGCAGTTGTGAAATGTGCATTGGCATATTCCACGAACCCGGCAGAGAATGTTTCGCATTATGATAATATAGAATAAGGAGAATTATTTATGGAAGCTTGGAGAGGTTTTAAAGAAGGCGTATGGTGCGACAGCATCAATGTTAAAAATTTTATTAAAATGAATTATACAGCCTATAACGGTGACGCGTCTTTTTTATCAGGACCAACAAAAAGAACAGAAGAAGTTTTTGAGAAAGTTAAAGAACTTCTTATAAAAGAAAATGAAAACGGCGGAGTCCTTTCTGTTGATACAGATAAAGTACTCTCAATTCTTTCACATGCTCCCGGTTATGTTGATAAAGAAAAGGATATTATTGTCGGTCTTCAGACAGACGAACCGCTTAAACGAGGTGTATCTCCTTTTGCAGGTTACAGAAATGCGGTTCAGGCATGCCGAGCATACGGATATGAGATTTCTGATAAAGTAAAAGACGAATTCACATACAGAACAACACACAATACAGGTGTGTTCCGTGCATATACCGATACAATGAAAAAGGCTCGTCATGCCGGTATTCTTACAGGTTTGCCAGATGCTTATGCCCGCGGCAGAATTATCGGTGATTACAGACGTATTGCTCTTTATGGTATGGATTATCTTATTGAGCAAAAGAAACTCGACAAGAAAAAAGTCGGTGAATCAGATGTGTTTACTGAGGAAACAATTCATCTTCTTGAAGACCTTTCAAAACAGCTTGACTTTATGAACCAGCTCAAAGGACTTGCGCTTGACTATGGTTATGATATTTCAAAGCCTGCAACAAATGCTAAGGAAGCAATCCAGTGGCTGTATTTCGGCTATCTTGGTGCAATTAAAGAGCAAAACGGTGCAGCAAACTCAATCGGCAGAATTGCTGAATTTATAGATTGCTATATTCAAAGGGACCTTGAAGAAGGCACACTTGATGAACAGGGTGCACAGGAATTGATTGATGATTTCGTTATCAAACTCCGTTTGGTACGTCACCTCAGAACACCTGAATATAATGACCTGTTTGCCGGTGACCCTGTATGGGTAACACTTGCTCTTGCAGGTGTAACAGGTGAAGGTAAGTCAATGTGCTCAAAGACTTCTTTCCGTGTTCTGCAGACGCTTTATAATCTCGGACCTTCTGCTGAACCGAATATTACAGTTCTTTGGTCAGAACATCTTCCTCAGGGCTTTAAAGATTTCTGTGCGCAGGTTTCAATTGATACGGATTCCATTCAGTATGAGAATGATGATGTTATGAGAAGAATGTATGGTGATGATTACGCTATTGCCTGCTGCGTTTCTGCTATGAAAATGGGCAAGCAGATGCAGTTCTTCGGTGCAAGATGTAACCTTGCAAAAGTTCTTCTTATGGCTCTCAACGGCGGTAAGGACGAAATCGGTGCTGAACAGATTGCGCCTGAAGGCGAAGTATTTGAAGAAGAAGTACTTGATTATGATAAAGTAATGGCGGCATACAAAAAATATCTTTCATGGATGGCGAAGTTGTATGTTAACACGATGAATGTTATCCACTATATGCACGATAAATATGCTTATGAAAGACTTATGATGTCTCTCCACGATACAGATGTTGAAAGACTTATGGCATTCGGTGTGTCCGGTATGTCTGTTGCAACAGACTCACTTTCAGCAATTAAATATGCAAAAGTTACACCTATTAAGGATGATCGCGGAATTATCACCGAATTCAAGGTTGAAGGTGACTTCCCTAAGTATGGTAACGATGATGACAGAGTTGACCTTATCGGTAAAGATCTTATTGAGTATTTCTATAAAGAACTTTGCAAAACGCCTGCTTACCGTGGTGCAAAACATACGCTCTCTATTCTTACAATCACATCGAATGTTATGTATGGCAAAAAGACAGGCTCAACACCAGACGGAAGAAAAGCGGGCGAACCGTTTGCTCCCGGTGCAAATCCAATGCATGGCAGAGATGCCGAAGGTGCACTTGCTTCTCTTAACTCTGTGGCAAAATTGGATTATGCTTGTTGTCAGGATGGTATTTCAAATACATTCTCAATTACTCCTGATACGCTCGGCAAGGATGATGATGAAAGAGTTGAGCATCTCACAACCATGCTTGATGGCTATTTTGCGCAGGATGCACACCATCTTAATGTTAATGTCCTGAACCGTGAAAAACTGATTGCGGCAATGAATGACCCAACACTTTATCCGTCACTTACAATCCGTGTCAGCGGTTATGCTGTAAACTTCAATAAACTTACCCGCGAAAAGCAGGAAGAAGTTATTGCAAGAACTTTCCACACAGCGATGTAATTTGATGTTAATCACAAAACCCATTGATGCATAAGGTTTTCAATGGGTTTTGTGATATTATCTTATTGATAATTATTATTTGAAGAAGGCGACTGTTTATATGAAAGCAGATATACATTCCTTTGAATCTATGGCGGCACTGGATGGTGACGGAGTTCGCTATGCGGTGTTTTTTACAGGCTGTCCGCTGCGGTGTGCCTATTGCCATAATCCTGACACATGGCATAGGTCCGGCAACGAGTGGACAAGTGAAGATTTGGTGAATAAGATTAAGAGATACAAGCCATATTTCAAAAACGGCGGCGGTGTGACCTTCTCAGGCGGTGAGCCGCTGCTTAATGCAGAATTTATTGTTGAAACAGGGGAGTTGCTGGAAGAAAACGGCATTCATTATGCGGTTGATACTTCGGGCAGTGTTGCACTTACAGATGACGTAAAGACAGCGCTTGATGGTGCAGAACTTGTAATCCTTGATGTCAAATTTTTTGATGCAGAAAGTTATAAGAAATATACAAAAGGCAATTTTGATAACTTTATTGCGATAGGGAAGTATTGTACACAAAGAGGAATACGGCTATGGCTGAGAACGGTTATTGTCCCCGATATAAATGATGATGAGGAAAGTATCAGGAAATATGCCGAATTTTCAAAACAATTTAAGTTTGAAAAATACGAGTTGCTTGCCTTTCATACAATGGGATTTTTCAAATATGAAAATCTTGGAATTAAAAATCCCTTAAGTGATACCCCTGCTCTTGATAAAAACAGACTTGAAGAATTACAAACGATTTTGAATAATAATATATAAAAAGAAAGACTCAGTATGAAGGGTATCCAAACTGAGCCTTTTTTTCGTTATTCCGTAATGTTGTAGGTGACTGTTCCGTCGTCAGATTTTTCACCGGCTTCTACGGTAATGTCATCTGTAGTCTCAAAACTGATTTCATCGTCTTCGTCATCAACTTCAAACTCGAATGTTTCCATAACAGCTCCGTCTTCTGTTACATATTTATCGTGGCTTTTGATATAGTCAACAAGATTAACATTTTCGCCGTTGACGATAAGATTAATGCCTTCGAACAGTGCTCCGTCGGTAGCAGCATTTGCTGTCAGTGTTCCGCAGAACAGTGCTGCAAGGCAGGCAACAGCAACAAGTAAGCCTTTGAATTTTATTCTTTTATTTTTCTTTTCACTCATCTCAAAAATCCTTTCAATTGTTTCATCAGATGGACGGATTTGTGAGAACGTCCTCTTATAATGATTATCCATTTATCCATTCATCTCCTAAAATTTTTTTTAATTCTTTTCTCGCACGGTGAAGCCTTGTTTTTACGGCAGATTCCTTTATTTTGAGCAGAGAGGATATATCTTTTACCGTCATATCTTCGTAGTAAAACAGGTGAATCACAATGCGTTCTTTTGCAGGCAGTGACATAACGGTATTGAATAAATCATAGCTGCTGTCCTCATTAAAGGTGTATGTCTCTTTTATATCATTAAGCTGTACATTCCTTTTTCTGAATGGGGATTTAATATAATTTTTACTTTCATTTACACAAACTGCTGTCAGCCATTTATCAAGATGCATATCATTATTAAAGGGCTTATCATATTTCCATAGCTTCAGGAATACGTTTTGAAGTATATCCTCAGCGTCATTGCGGTTTTGTGTAAAAGAAAGTGCGATTAAAAATAACCGCTGGTTGTTGCGCTCTACACAGTCTATGAAATTTTCTTCCGTCATCATTTCACCATCCTGTCTGAAAGGTCCTTTCACTATTATAACAAAACTGCTTGTGAAAAGGTTACATAAATTAAACAATAATTTAATTGTTAAACACGTTTGTTAAATCGTTAAAAAAATCACAAAGTGCTATAAACTCATACAAATTTATTGTTAAAACTTTGTCATTTTTATTATAATCATAGAATTTTTGCAAAAAATATTGAAATTTTATTTAGTTAATATTATTATATGAACAACCAAATTGTTAATTAATTAACAATTAATTGCATATATGGAGGTTATTCTATGGAAAGACAAATTATTGACAGTGTTGAAAAACTTGAAGCAGAACTTGAAAAAGTACGTGCTGCACAAAAAGTATTTTCAACATATACTCAGGAACAAGTTGACAAAATTTTTCTTGCTGCTGCCAAGGCTGCGAATATGGCAAGAATTCCGCTGGCAAAAATGGCTGTGGAAGAAACCGGAATGGGCGTAGTAGAAGATAAGATTATCAAAAACCACTATGCTGCTGAGTATATCTATAATAAGTATAAAAATACAAAAACCTGCGGTGTTATCGAAGAAGATAAGTCATTCGGCACAATGAGAGTTGCAGAGCCTATTGGTGTTATTGCTGCAGTTATTCCTACAACAAACCCAACTTCAACTGCTATTTTTAAAACGCTTATTGCACTCAAAACAAGAAATGGTATTATCATTTCTCCTCATCCAAGGGCAAAGAATTCAACTGCTGCTGCTGCAAAGATTGTTCTTGATGCTGCTGTTGAGGCAGGTGCACCTGAGGGCATTATCTCTTGGATTGATGCTCCTTCTCTTGATATGACAAATCTTGTTATGAAAGAGGCAGACATCATTCTCGCAACAGGTGGTCCCGGTATGGTTAAGGCTGCTTATTCAAGCGGTAAGCCTGCACTCGGTGTCGGTGCCGGTAATACACCTGCAATTATTGATGAAAGTGCTGATATACTCAAGGCAGTTAACTCAATCATCCATTCAAAGACATTTGATAACGGTATGATTTGTGCTTCTGAACAGTCCTGTATTGTTGATAAGAAGATATATAAAGAAGTACGCAAAGAATTTGAAGACAGAGGTTGTTATTTCCTCAAGGCTGATGAGATTGAAAAAGTACGTAAAACAATTATCATCAACGGTGCTCTTAATGCAAAGATTGTTGGTCAAAAACCTGTAACTATTGCTGCTTTGGCAGGTGTTAAGGTTCCTGAAGAAACAAAGATTCTTATTGGTGAAGTTGAATCTGTTGACATCAGTGAGGAATTTGCACACGAAAAACTTTCTCCTGTTCTTGCAATGTATAAGAGCGAAGATTTCAGCGATGCACTGGCAAAGGCTGAACAGTTAATTGCAGACGGCGGTTACGGTCATACATCTTCTATATATCTCAATGAAACTACACAGAGAGCAAAGATTGATGAATTTGCAGCAAGAATGAAAACTTGCCGTATCCTTGTGAACACACCATCTTCTTTCGGCGGTATCGGTGACCTTTACAATTTTGACCTTGCACCTTCACTCACACTTGGCTGTGGCTCATGGGGCGGTAACTCTGTATCTGAAAATGTTGGTGTTAAACACTTGCTTAATATTAAAACGGTTGCAGAAAGAAGGGAAAATATGCTTTGGTTCAGAGCACCTGAAAAGGTATATATCAAGAAAGGCTGTCTCCCTGTTGCTCTTGACGAAGTGGGTACAGTTTTAGGTAAGAAAAAGGTATTTATTGTTACAGACTCATTCCTTTATAATAACGGTTATACAAAACCGATTACAGATAAACTTGATTCAATGGGTATCGTACACACAACATTCTTCAATGTTGCTCCGGATCCGACTCTTGCTTGCGCAAAAGAGGGTGTTGCACAGATGAATGCATTCCAGCCTGATTGCATTATTGCTGTCGGCGGCGGTTCTGCAATGGATGCCGGAAAGATTATGTGGGTGCTTTATGAACATCCTGAAGCAGATTTCTTTGATCTTGCAATGCGTTTTATGGATATTCGCAAGAGAGTTTATACTTTCCCTAAAATGGGTGAAAAAGCATACTTTATTGCTGTCCCTACATCAGCAGGTACAGGTTCTGAAGTAACACCGTTTGCTGTTATTACAGATGAAGTAAGTGGAACAAAATATCCGCTTGCTGATTATCAATTGATGCCTAATATGGCAATTGTTGATGCAGATCTTCATATGAATGCACCAAAAGGACTTACATCTGCATCCGGTATTGATGCTGTTACACATGCACTTGAGGCTTATGCATCCATGATGGCAACAGAGTATACAGACGGTCTTGCTATTGAGGCTCTTAAGAATATATTTGAATATCTCCCAAGAGCATATGACAACGGTCCTAATGACCCTGTAGCAAGAGAAAAAATGGCAAACGCTGCTACAATGGCAGGTATGGCTTTTGCAAATGCGTTCCTTGGTGTATGTCACTCAATGGCTCACAAACTTGGCGCATTCCATCATTTGCCGCACGGTGTTGCAAATGCTCTTATGATTAACTATGTTCTTGAATTCAATGCTGCCGAAGTTCCTGCAAAGATGGGCACATTCAGCCAGTATGATTATCCAAAGACACTTGCCCGTTATGCACAGGTTGCAGATGCACTTGGGGTTAAAGGCAGAACGGATGAAGCAAAACTCAAAGGTCTTATGAAGAAGATTGATGAGCTGAAAGAATATTGCGGTATCAAAAAGTGCATTAAAGATTATGGTGTTGATGAACAATACTTCCTCGATACACTTGATGATATGGTTGAACAGGCATTCGATGATCAGTGTACAGGTGCAAATCCAAGACTTCCGCTTATGAGTGAAATTAAGGATATGTATTTGCGTGCATATTACGGTAAATAAGGATTAATTTGTTAAAATGCACTAATATTTATCTGTATATTAGTGCATTTTGTATGATTGATTATTTATTATTACTAAAGTATAATACTTATAGGGGGTATCATTATGGCAACTATTATTGGAGAAAGAGAACATAAAAAGATTTATCGTGACGGCGATAAGGTTATTAAAGAATTTGACAGTACTTTTACAAAGGCAGAAGTTCTGAACGAAGCACTTAACAATGCCAGAGTTGAAGAAACCGGACTTAAAATTCCTAAACTTCTTGACGTAAAAAAGACTGAAACAGGCTGGGCTATAACCAGAGAATATGTTGAGGGCGAAACTTTGTCAGACCTTATGAAGAAAAATCCTGATAAGGCTGATGAATATCTTGAAAAATTTGTTGACCTGCAAATGGAAATTCATTCGAAGAAAGCACCGCACCTTAATAAAATTAAGGATAAAATGCATGCAAAAATCAGTGCTTCTTCTTATGAAGCAACATTGAGATATGACCTTCATAACAGACTTGAAGGTATGAAGAAACATACAAAAGTTCTTCACGGTGACTTCTGTCCTGCAAATGTTATCGTTACTCCTGACGGCGATTTTTACGTGATTGACTGGTCACATGCAACACAGGGTAATGCGTCTGCAGATGCAGCAAGAACATATCTTACTTTCTGTCTTCAGGACAAAAAGGATATGGCTGAAAAATATCTTGATCTTTTCTGTAAAAAAGCAGATATACCAAAGCAGTTGGTTCAGCAATGGATGCCGATTGTTGCTTGCTCAGAGAGTGTTAAGAATATTGCTGAAGAAAAAGAACTCCTTGATTCTTGGGTTAATGTTTTTGACTTCCAGTAAACAGATTAAAACCGGGTACTTCACTGAGGTACTCGGTTTTTGTTGATATAAATTCCATATCGTTGTATAATGGGATATATTCATTTATCAGGTGATTTTATGGAAAAATTCAGATGGGCATATGTCGGCAGCGGAAGTATTGCTGAGTCTACTGCTAAAGAGATTGTTAAAGGCAATCACAGTATCATTTCTGTTTACAGCAGGAATTTAGAAAAAGCGAAGTCTTTTGCACAAAAATATCATGCAGATGCATTTGATGATTTTGACAGTGCTGTCAACAGAGATGATGTCGATGCCGTGTATATTGCCACACCGCATACTTCTCATGTGGATTATGCCGTGCGTGCAATGGAGTTGGGCAAGCCGGTTTTGTGTGAAAAACCTGTCGGTATCTCGGTTAAAGATGTGGATGTTCTTGTTAACACAGCAAAGGGGACAGACACATACTTTTGTGAGGCAATGTGGACTTGGTTTTCCGACGTTGCACTGACGGTGAAAAAATGGGTGCAGGACGGTGCAGTCGGTGAAGTAAAAAAAGTTATAATCAATTATGCGTTCCCCGGTATTCTTATGCCCAAAACGTCCCGCCTTTTGATGCCTGAAACAGCAGGCGGTGCTTTGCTTGACATCGGTATTTATCCCATCACATATTGTTATAATCTTTTTGGCTATCCTGATAAAATTTATTGTAAAGGCAAAGTCAGGGGTGGAATAGACCTCAGTGAAAAGGTGATTCTGGATTACGGCAAATTTAAATGTACGCTGAATATGTCACTTTACGGACTGAAAGAGGGTTGTTTTATAAAAGGCAGCGAAGGTTCAATCAGTCTGCCGGTTTTCTTCCATATGGCATCAAAAGCAATACTTAAGAATGATAAAGGCAAACAGGTTTTTAACGGCAGTACAGACTATCTGACAGAGTTTACAAGAGTTGCTGAGGAAATAAAGCAGGGCAAAAAAGAATCGTCTTATATTCCATTCAGTGCCACGAGAGATTGTATGAAAATTATGGATGAATGCCGCAGGCAAATGAATCTGGTATATCCGTTTGAAAAATGAGGAAAGGGAGTGGTTAAATACACTCCCTTTTTATATTATTTTGTTGCGGTAAAAAACAGTCTGTTAAAAGGAAAAATAACTTCGTTGTTTTTCTGCAGCGGATATTGTTCTTTTATTTTTAATAATATATCTTTTTCGAATTCCGTTTTGTCATCATCACTAAGTTGTTCAAGATAAGGTTTAAGCCCTGTTGATTTGTACCATTCGAGGATACTCTCCTGTGATGCAAGCCGATGATAATATATGGTTTTCCACATAGAAAAATCGGCGGAAATATTTGATAACAAGTCAAAATATTCATCATCTGACAGACTGTAGAATTCTCTTCGTTTGGCAAACTTATCTTTCCACTTATCACTGTTCGTCAATTGAGAGATAATAGCATGTATTTTCATTTCTTCCTGACAAGGTTTTTGGATTGCCAAGATACCGCCTGTATGGAGTATGTGCATCATATCAGCAAGTAATTTTTTATGATTTGGTATCCATTGTATACAGGCATTTGAAAATACGATGTCAAATTTCTCATCTAATTTATCAAAATCTTTTGTTGCGTCAAACAACATAAAATCAAGTTCAGGATAATCTGATTTGGCTCTTTCAATCATATTTGGCGAAAAATCAACACCCAAAATGTAAGCATCGGGATAACGCTTTTTCAGTGCATATGTACTGTTGCCCGGTCCGCAGCCGATGTCGATAATCCGCTGTGGATTTTCAATATTGATTCTGTTGACCAAATCAATAGATGGCTGAGTCCGTTCAGCCTTGAATTTTAAATATTGATTGGAATTCCAATCGCTCATATCATCATCTCCAAATAAAACAGGACTGCGCGGATTCAACCGTACACAGTCCTGTTCTTGTTTTATCATTATAACAAACTTGCTACCATGTCACCCATTTGTGAGGTGTTGACTGTTTCAAGTCCGGTTTCTTCAATATCAGGTGTTCTCACTTTGGTGAGTGCGGTGTCAACTGCTTTTTCAATCGCATCTGCGGCATCACTTTCACCGAGTGAATATCTCAGCATCATTGCACCTGAAAGGATAGTTGCAAGCGGATTTGCTTTTCCCTGACCTGCAATGTCGGGTGCTGAACCGTGAATCGGCTCATACATACCGAATGTTCCCTCAGCAAGTGAAGCAGAAGCAAGCATACCGATTGAACCTGAAATCATGGATGCTTCGTCTGAAAGAATATCACCGAATATATTTGATGTAACAATCGTATCGAACTGGTTAGGATTGCGTACTAACTGCATTGCACAGTTGTCAACATACATATAAGAAATTTCAACTTCAGGATAATCTGCTGAAGTTTCTTCCATAACTTTTCTCCATAATTTTGATGAATCAAGAACATTTGCCTTGTCAACACAGGTGAGTCTCTTATTTCTCTTCATTGCGTATTCAAATCCTGCTTTTACAATTCTTTTGATTTCAGGATAAGTGTAACGCTCTGTATCATAAGCGCCTACAACACCGTTTTCTTCATATGTTGCTCTGTCACCAAAATAGATACCGCCTGTGAGTTCTCTTACAATGAGAATATCAAGATTGTCACCGATAATTTCTTCTTTAAGCGGAGATGCGGATTTAAGCGGAGCAAAAATCTTTGCAGGGCGGAGGTTGGCGAAAAGTCCGAGAGCCTCACGGATTGCAAGGAGTCCTTTTTCCGGTCTGATTTCACTTGGGAGTGTATCCCACTTTGGTCCGCCGACAGAGCCAAGGAGAACTGCATCTGACGCCTTGCAGGCAGTTTCGGTTTCTTTAGGGAACGGCACACCTGTTGCATCAATGGCAGCACCGCCAAGCAACTGATAATTATAGTCAAGGGTAAAACCGAATTTTTCACCGGCTTTATCAAGAACCTTAATACATTCGTCAACGATTTCAGGGCCGATTCCGTCACCCTTTAATACTGTAATTTTATAATTGTTCATTGTTTCCTCCATTTATTAACAAACATCAAAAATGCCGGGCATTGTATCGTCACGCATTGTGTCATCCTGATCACGGTTGATTGCACAGATGATACCTTTCATGGATGCGTAACTGATATTGTGGCTTACACCGATGCCGAAAACATCTTTGCCCTGTGGGTTTTTAAGATGAATGTAACTGATTGCTTTTGAATCACTGCCGACTGATATTGCATGTTCGCTGTAATCAACAAATTCATAGTCGGTTATACCGATTGTTTGTATTGCAGAGAAGAATGCACCGATAGGACCTGAGCCTGTTCCTTCAATTTTAACAGGCGCATTATCCTTATACTTAATTTCACCTGTGAAGTGAACGGATGTGAGGTAATCTTCTTCATTCTTTTCTTCGCTGATTTTATAGTTCAGGAGTCTGTATGGTCCGCATACATTTCTATACTCTTTCTGGAAAAGGTCAAATACTTCTGATGATTGGAGTTCCTTACCTTTTTCATCACAAGCCTTTTGTACTACCGAACCGAATTCAGGATGCATTGCCTTAGGCATTTTGATGCCGTATTCGTTTGCCAGAATATATGCAGTGCCGCCCTTGCCGCTTTGTGAGTTGATACGGATAATCGGCTCATATTCTCTGCCGACGTCAGCAGGGTCAATCGGGAGATATGGAACTTCCCACAAATCCGAGTGGCTCTCGTCCATATACATTTTACCCTTGTTTATTGCATCCTGATGAGAACCTGAGAATGCGGTGAATACAAGTTCGCCTGCGTACGGAT
The DNA here is from genome assembly GCA_021770095.1 of Eubacteriaceae bacterium. Classification (GTDB taxonomy): domain Bacteria; phylum Bacillota; class Clostridia; order Oscillospirales; family Acutalibacteraceae; genus Eubacterium_R. The sequence continues at coordinate 61,657 of JAETRQ010000003.1, forward strand.
GACGCGGAGGAACTGTCATTTTTGTTGTTCTTTCATACACTTCTTTGATTTTATTTATATCATGGAAATCAAGTTCGGGATCAACACCCTGTGTCCACATGTTCAGAGCAAGTGTAACAATGTCAACATTACCTGTTCTTTCACCATTACCGAAAAGAGTACCCTCAACTCTGTCTGCACCTGCAAGCATTGCAAGTTCGGCAGCGGCAACGCCGGTTCCTCTGTCATTATGAGGATGGAGCGAAATGATTGCTGCGTCACGGTTCGGAAGGTGACGGCAGAAATATTCAATCTGGTCTGCGTATCCGTTTGGTGTTGAACCTTCAACTGTTGACGGAAGGTTGAGAATAATCGGATTTTCTTTCGTAATATGGAGTTCTTCCATAACCTGACGGCAGATTTCAACAGCGTTATCCATTTCTGTGCCTGTAAAGCTTTCAGGACTGTATTCAAATCTGATATTGGTTTCAGGATTTGTTTTCTTTTGTTCTTCTGTTAATTCGTAGATTAATTTTGCACCTTTCACAGCAATGTCAATCACACCCTGCATATCGGTTTTGAATACAACTTTCCTTTGAAGGGTGGATGTGGAATTGTAAAAATGCACAATAACATTCTTTGCACCTTTGATTGCTTCAAATGTTTTTTTGATAAGATGTTCTCTTGCCTGAACAAGCACCTGAATGGTAACATCATCAGGGATATATCCGCCGTCAATCAGTGTTCTTAAAATTTCATATTCTGTTTCACTTGCAGAAGGGAATCCGACTTCAATCTCTTTAACACCGATTTTAACGAGAGTGGAGAAAAGTTCAAGTTTTTCCTGCAAATTCATTGGGTCAACAAGTGCCTGATTGCCGTCGCGCATATCAACTGAGCACCAGATAGGTGCTTTTGTAATTGTTTTGTTCGGCCATGTTCTGTCAGGGATGTTTATCGGCTGGAAGCCGACGTATTTTTCATAACCTTTTTTCATAATAATCTCCTTCCATATTTGCACAGGAGCAAAAATAAAGCCCCTATACATTATAAGTATAGGGGCGTAATGTTTTACGCGGTACCACCCTATTTCAGCAGTAGGTTAAACTGCCCTTTAGCATCAATCAATGCCTTTGCCTGTAACGCGGCAAAACGGCTGTTCCTATTTATTCCTATTCAAAACAGCAACTCCGCAGAGAGCTATGCACCGTATAATATGTATCGGCTTACACCAACCGCCGACTCTCTGAAACTAAATTATAAGGTCTTTTTCTGCTTCTTAGTTTTTATGTGGGTAATATTAAATTGTAAAAATATTATATCAAAATATTTTGATTTGTCAAGTGGGTATATTTTTATTACAGTAAAGAATATCCGTATCCGTTTGCAATGGCGTCCACGCGTTCTCCTGCTTTGCAGTGCGGGCAGTCATGCGGAGTGTATGCCTCATATCCCGGAACATCTTCCTGTGTGAATATTGTATTCACTTCAATCCCTTCAATTACCGGTGTTGCTGAGAAGATTGATGTCACTCCTGCGACTTTACCGCCGTAATACAAAACACTTTCCATTGCTCTTTGCACTGTTTTACCGCTTGTTATACAAGAAATCAGGATAACAACATCTTTGCCGCTGATAAGTTTCTTCAGATTATCACGGAATATGATGTTGCCTGATGCATCATATTCAGGTCCCAAAACATAAACCGTATTACCTGGGTTAGGATTGAGCATACTCGGCCGTGAAAGTTCATGTGCAAGATAAGCACCAAGTGCCTGCGTTTCATAAAGGCACAGAACAGTGTCTACGTTTATATTTCTTTCAGTATAATACTGAGCCATCAGCATTGCTGCATCAACCGAAACATTGTGATTATGTTTTATGTCAGATGTTCCGATATAATAATTGAGATGGCTTGATGCTGAAATAAAATGACCCGGCATTGCGTGTATGAATACTCGTTCGTCTCTGTGTGATGTGATTGTGTAAACCGGTTTGTCCATATGGTATGCTCCTTTTATATTTATTATATTAATTTTACATTAGTTATATCATTTTTTCAACCAATGTCTATGTACAAAATATGATCAATTATTTGTGGAAAATAGACAAAGCGATAAAATGATACTGAACCAAAAGAAAATTCAAACCCCATTGCTGCCGAATAACAATGGGGATTTTTTATATATAATTAAATTTTATCTTTATATCTTTCTGCTGTTATAATACCGTCATTGACATGGAGTTTACAGATTCTGGCATTTCTTCTGTCGCCCTCGAGTCCGTCATCTTCAATATCCCTTGCGTGGTATACAGCATACCATTGGTCTTTGTATTTTATCATGGAATGGTGGCCTGTGCCTTCTTCAAACTCATTTGCTTTGAGGACAGGGGAATACGTTTTATCGTCAGGGAATTTTTCAAATTTAATTTTGGTTAAATCTGTTTCGTCTGTTTTGGCACGTGCATATCCGATATAATAAGTCGGCTGCTGGTAGCAGTTGCCGGAATACATGACGTACTGCCAGTCACCTTCTTTAAAATAGAATGCACCTTCAATTGTGTGCCAGTCAACACCTTTTTTGTATCTGTCTTTCATATAAACATCTTCATCAAGTGTCGGTACGATTACAGGCACAGGTTCGCCTTTGGCAGTCATCGGGTCAATGAGTTTGTCAACAACAATATATGTTCCGGGTCTGTCACCGTCAAATCGGTTAGTGGAATAAAAGATGAACATACCGTCTTCATTCTTAACCACATGTGAGTCGATTGAAAATGGGTGAAGCAGCTGTTTTGCATTTTCAAACGGACCAAGCGGACTTTTGCTGCTTGAAACATGCATTGTCTGTCTGTGTCCTCCCTGGTCAGGTGTGTCTTCATAAAATTCAAATGAGCAGTACATATAATATGTTCCGTCAACCTCAATAACTGAAGGTGCCCAGAAATCTTCAACATCAGGGAAGGTGAATACTCTGCCGCAGAAATTCCATTTTCCGAATAAATCATCTGATTCATAAGCATAAATACCGTCGGCACCTGTTGTGTAAATATAAAATTTACCGTTTGTTTCAAAAATAAAAGGGTCAGCCTGACCGATGTAATTTTCTTTATCAATTTCAAGTAAATGCATAGCAAAACTCCATATAGTATATTTTGCGATATTATACTATATGGAGTTTTGTATTACAATAGATATTTGTATAATTATTAAATATTTTTACAGATATAAAACCAAGAGCAATCACTGCAAATATTTTTTGGGAAAGGTATTTCACCTTGTTCCATTGCCGATTTTACCATACTGTCATATCGGCTGACTTTCTCTTCGTCAGCACATTTGCCGTCAATATTATTAGGACAGACCAGGCATATATCATCACATTCCTCAACAAGAATGTAATCATTATTTTTTAAACTTTGTTTTACTTTTTCTAAATTCACACAGAAATCATGGCTGTATCCATTGCCTTGGTATCTCGGAATACACATCAGATGGTGGTATCTTATCTTTATCATTTTATAAATCTTTTCAGTCTGTTGGTGAGTATTGCTGCGATTGCAATTTTAACTGCATCGGGAATTAAGAAAGGAATGACACACCAACCGAGTATGGTTGCGATGGATGCGGGGTCATTATCTTTTGCATATACAACGGCAAACCATACTGTGCCGAATGCATAACACACAAGTATACCGATAACCATTGAAAGAATCATAGGCAAAAGTTTACCCTTGCATCTATCGGATACAAATCCGACAATCAGTGCAGTGAATATAAAGCCCACAATATAACCGCCTGTTGAACCTAAAAGAATTCCTATTCCGCTTGTGAATTCTGAAAAAACAGGTACACCGATTGCACCGATAAGAATATATATGATAGTTGCAATTGTTCCTCTTTTCATACCCAGCAGTCCTGCAACCAAGCATATTGCCATGGTTTGGAGTGTAATCGGTACAGTCAGCGGGATTGAAATCCATGAACATATTGCAATAATTGCAGCTGACACACCGATATAAGCAAGGTCCACTATTCTGAATTTATTCTTTTTTTGTTCTTTTTTTATTTCTGTTTTACGCATAGCATTTCTCCATTCTTTTTTAGAGATTATGCCACTGTGCATTTTAATTGTCAACTAAATTTTGATAAAAGGTTTACAATTGAATTTATCTGACAGACAGAGTTTGAAATTTGTGGTCGTCAAACGGATTGAAATGGCCGAGTTTTTGGTCACACAAAACAGTTGCTTTTTGAATACAAAAGTTGCCGTATCGGTTCTTTAATTTATCTACTGCTGTTTCAAGCCGCTCGAGTTTTTCTCGTTTTTCGGCAGAGCCTGACAAATCAAACTGCACAACAGCATCATAGTCAAAATCTGTGACTGCAAGCCCTAAACTCCTGATAGGATGTTTCCAGTTATAATTGGCTTTAAATAATTTCATTGCATTTTCAACAAATTCATTGCTCACATTGGTAGGAAATTCCATTTTGCATTGGCGGATGAAACTGTCAAGTTGGTTATCCCTTATTTGTATTGATAAAGTTGTTCCTTTTAAGTTGTGTTCTCTCATCCTTTTTGCGACACTTTCTGCCAGCACGGTGAAAACAATTTTAACATCTTTATCGTTTTTCAAATCCCGTACAGTCGTTGTTGAATTACCGATGCTTTTTATATCCCGTGCAGCACTCATATGTCTGACGGGTGAGGTGTCCTGTCCGTTTGCATATCTTTTTAACATAAGTCCGTTTTTGCCGAGTATGTTTTTCAAAAATTTATCATCGGCATTGGCAACATCACCTATTGTGTATATGCCGTATGAATTGAATTTTTTTGTCGTTGCTTTGCCTATCATCAGCAGGTCACTGCACGGCAGCGGCCATACAATATTTTTGTAATTGTTCTTGTTTATAACGGTTACTGCATCAGGCTTTTTATAATCAGAACCGAGTTTGGCAAAAATTTTGTTGTAACTCAGTCCGATGCTTACTGTAATACCGACTTCTTCTTTCACTCTTTTTCTGATTTCCTGAGCGATTTCATACCCGTTTCTGTAAAAATCACCGGTTACATCCAGCCAATTCTCGTCAAGTCCGAATGGTTCAATAAGGTCTGTATAGTCCTCTAAAATTTTTCGAACCTTTTTTGAAAATTCAACATATACAGGAAAATTCGGCGGAACGATGATTAATTCAGGGCATTTCTGCCGTGCTTTCCATAGCGGTTCACCAACTGTAAGATTATATTTTGATGCAATTTCATTTTTTGTGAGTATGATTCCGTGTCTTGTTTCTTCACTTCCGCCGACCGCAACAGGTTTGTCTTTTAACTCCGGATGAAGATAACATTCAACACTTGCATAGAATTTGTTGCAGTCAACATGTAAAATTTCTTTTTCCATATTCTTTTAACTCCTAACCGAACATATGTACTATAATAGAACAATTGTTCTGTTTTGTCAATACGGAATAAAACTCTTGCTAAAAATTACTATATCGTTTATACTAATAGATAGTAACAACTAACTCAGGTGGATATATGGCTATTTATGATATTGCAGGGTTAAAAGTGAATATTGTCAATCCTCACGGCAGGACCGAAAAACAGGCGGTCCCTTATCTTGCTGCGGACCAAAGTGAAAATCAGCATATTGATATTACGATTGATATTACGGATAAGCGCATCAAAGAGGCTATGGCAGAACATCCTGAACTTCGTCAGGATGATTGGGAATATATGCTTACGGGTTCTGATTTTTATACTGAACTGATTAATTTCAACGGTATTCTGCTTCATTCCTCGTGTATTGTTGTGGATGATATGGCATATGCTTTTTCTGCTGACAGCGGAACAGGGAAGTCAACGCATACGCAGTTGTGGCTTGATTACTTTGGTGATCGGGCATATATGCTCAATGATGATAAACCTGCAATCAGAATAATCGGTTCAAAGGTTTATGCCTGCGGAACGCCGTTCAGCGGTAAATATGATTATTCCACACCTAAGGTGGTTGAACTTGCGGGCATCTGTTTCCTTGAACGAAGTACGGAAAACTGGATAAAACAGGCGGATACAGCAAAAGCGGTGTTCAATATTTTTTCCCAAACGGTGCGCAAACTGAATCGGGACAAAATGGATAATCTGTTCAATGTGATTGAAGAGATTTTTGCCAAAGTTCCTCTTTATGAACTTGGCTGCAACATCAGTCAGGATGCAATGCTTACTTCATATAATGCAATGAAAAGATAGTACTTTACATTAAAGAGGAAAATATGGAATTTAAAGAATTTCAGTATATTTGTAAACTGAATACAGACTATCTTGAAACGGAATTCGGCAAACTTTCAACAGATGATTTGATTCTTACCCATGAGAGAGATGCTCATATCAAAGAACGACATGAAACAGATTATAAAATATTTTATCAGTGTATATTTGACGTGATTGAAATTCCTGATTTGATTTTGAAGGATTCTAAAAACAAAAATACCGTTTTTTACATAAAATATATTGAAGAAACAAATATCAATATTGTAGTGCGGTTATCATTAGAAACAGATAATAATGATTATAAAAATTCAATCATAACCGCCTATCGTTTGGGCGCGAAAAATTTAAAACGATTTAGAAAAAATCATAAAACTATTTACAATCGGGAATAAATCGTTTATAATAAAGATACAATAAGAAAGATGACTTTAGAAGTAGAGAGCGTGCTGCTACGCACCCTTGGGGTCAAAAGAAATGTGGAATTGGCACCACCACCGTAAGTCGTTATGAAGGGAAGTCCTGTATCAGGGCTTCTTTTTTATTTTATCATAAAAAAAGAACCCATATTACACTTGTCGGTGCAAATGGGTTATCTTATGTAGAATATATATTTTCTTAGTTTTCATTATAATCCGGCAATTCGACTAAGGTCGGTTCGTGGTTAACTGCCGGCAGGAATTTTTCAAGTATATCTTTTGTTTGGAACTTCAGGCTTGATGTACTTACACATGGGTGACAGCCGAGCGTTTCTTCATCAATAACATCTTTGTCAATCAAAAGACGGATATGATTTTCTGTATCGTTCATAAGTCCCATAATGGATACTGCCCCCGGTTTGATGTTCAGATATTTTTCCATATATTCTGCATCTGCGAATGACAGGCGTGAGCATCCGATTTGTTTTGTAATATCCTTAGTTTTGAACGGCTTGTCGCCCGGCATCATCAAAAGATAAAATTCCGTTTTTGTTCTGTTGCACAGGAATAAATTTTTGCATATCAATGTGCCTAATATTTTATCAATTTCATTGCACACTTCCATTGTGTTTGCTTCCTCGTGGTCGGTGCGGTAATATTCAATGTTCAGTTCGTCAAGCAGGTCATAGACCTTTATTTCTTTTTCAAGTCTGCCTGTTTCGTCGGTTGGTCGTCCTTTTTGCAATTCCATATTTATTTACTCCTGTTTGATTTTTTCATTCCAGTATTGGTATAAGTTCTCTTCGCTCCATCTTGCGTTTGCAGGACTTGTTGACGGAAGGCAGATTGCCTCAATGCCAATATCTTTTTCAATATACTTTTTGTACAGTGATTCTGCTTTTTTGCCATTGACAAATATCTTTTTTATATTAGAATGATTAATTATTATACTTATATCATTAGGTACAACATTTTTTATCGTACTGTCTGCCGAGCCTGTCACTTCACACGAATGGATAACATCCCATAGTGCAAAATGATTGTCAAGAATCATTCTTGTCTTTTCATCCGCATTTTTCGGCAGGTCACAGCAGCATATTTTTGCCATAACTTTCCAAAACCTGTTCTGTGCATGGGCATAGAAGAACTTTTCTTCCCTTGACTTAACAGAAGGGAAAGTACCTAATATTAATATTTCTGATTTATTATCATATATTGGTTTAACCGGATGAATAAGCATATAGCATCACCTTCATATATTATATACTTATATATAATCTTAGTCAAAATAAAATTTTAAAAAAATTGCAGATATTTTTCACAATCCTGTATTGAAAAACGATATAGTATTATGAAGGGGTATTTTGATATTAAAATTTTAAATGGAATTAATCATTTGATTAGCTTATTCAGTTTTCGATTAATAATTGAAGGTAGGAATTTGTAATGACTAATTTTGAAAAAGCATGTTTGCTGTCTTGTGAAGAGTGGGTGAACACACTTTCGACAATTGATGATTTCCAATTCAGCAAATCATATGAACGAAAAATGAAAAAACTGTTCAATAAAATGAGAAATGACAAATATCACAGATTTACAACAAATACTGTTAAAGTCCTTGTTGCTGCGGCAATTATAATGTCTATTGCCACAACTGCTTTTGCAATCCCCACTACAAGAGAATATATCTTTAACCATTTCAAAAATTATGCCGTCTATACAGTTGCAGATGTTGATCAGGCAGAACAGATAGAGCCTATATCCGTTGGCTATCTTCCTGATGGATTTGTTAAGAACCAAGAGGATGTAGCTAAAGATAGAATAACAACAATTTATGAAAGTGAAGATAGTTGGATAACAATAGTTAAATGGAAAATAGATTCATCGATATACCAAGACAACGAGAATAATAATTACGAAGTAGTTCAAATCAAAGGTATTGACTATATTTGTTCAACTAATGAGGAAGGTAATATTGAGATTATATGGAATAATGGTGAGTATATTTATTCTGTATATTCAAACCTAAATATGAACGAATTGTTAACAATTGCAGAAAATTTAAAATAATTCAAAAATTTTTTCACAATCCGTCCGTTTCAAACGATATAGTAAATGGAGGGGGATGAAAAGATGACAAAAGTCAAGAAGTTATTGTCAGTTGTTTTATCCGTAATTATGATTTGCAGCTGTTCAGTTTGTGCAAACACGGTTTTTGCAGCAGAGTCACCGGATGAAGGACAAATTATGCCGTTGTATGAAGATATACAAAGTTATTCGGCGGCGATTACAATCAGCGGTGTTACAGCCAATTGCAGTGTCAGTGTAAATGCACAATCACGCAGTTATATCAAAATTGTTATGGAACTGCAGAAAAAATCAGGCAGTTCGTATTCAACAGTTGAGACATGGACAAGCAGTACCACAGGAATGACTTTGGCAACAAATAAGTCCAAAACAATCAATGTTCTCAGCACTTACAGACTCAAAGCAACAATAACAGTGGGCAGTGAAACGATTATCGTTTACAGATACTAATGATAAGGACACATTCGGTCCCAATTTAATATGGTGTACAGGCAAGATTTTCCGTTCGTTATTTTATTAATTTTAATTCCATTAAACCCAACTTGCCTTTACATACTTCAAGAGCAGATTCGTCTGCTCTTGATTTTATTTTAGCCCTTTTTATCATCAGGGCTTTATTTTTTATCCGAATTTATAATCATCAAAAGTTTTAGTTGACAAATATAAGTTAACGTAGTATCATTGTATTAGTTAAGTGATACAACGATATGGGAGGATGCTGTGGAATTTGTTTTTGATAACGAGCGCCCGATATATATTCAGTTGGTTGAGCAGATACGATTTGAAATTATATCAGGCAGACTTGCAAAAGGTGAAAAAATACCGTCAGTAAGAGAACTGGCACTGAAAGTCAAAGTGAATCCCAATACCGTTCAAAAAGCATTGGCGCAACTCGAACGGGATAACTTGATTTATACCGAACGCACAAATGGGAAGTATGTTACTGAAGATGAAAATGTAATTCAAAAATTCAAAGCAGATGTTATTAACGATAAAGTCGGCGGCTTTGTGGCGGATATGAAAAATATAGGCATCAGCAGCACGGAAATCATTGAATATTTGCAGAACAGAGAAAGGGAGTAACCAAATGAAACTGCTTGAGTGTAAAAATCTTTGTAAAAGTTTTGATGATAAAGAAGTGTTAAAAAATATAAATCTGACTGTTGAAAGCGGCAAGATAGTAGGTCTGCTCGGTAAAAACGGACAGGGCAAAACAACCATACTCAAACTGATAAACGGCTTGCTGACACCCACAAGCGGAGAGGTATTGATTCATGGTAAATCACCTGATGTTGAAAGCAAAAAAATAATTTCCTATCTCCCTGAAAGAACCTATCTTGATAAAGATATGACAGTGGAACAGGTTATAAAATTTTTCAGCGAGTTTTATGACAATTTTGACGCACAGAAAGCACACAGGCTGCTTGCTGATTTGGAACTGGATACAAAGCAGAAACTTACAAAAATGTCAAAAGGAATGCAGGAAAAGGTGCAGTTAATCCTTGTTATGTCACGCAATGCCGATTTGTATATTCTTGACGAACCGCTCGGCGGGGTTGACCCTGCAACAAGGGATTATATTCTTGATACCATTTTGTCCAACTTCAGCGAAGGGGCAAGTGTAATCATTTCAACACATCTGATTGCTGATATAGAAAGAATACTGGATGATGTTATCTTTATTGATAAAGGGGAAATCAGTTTGATTTCTTCTGCGGATGCGTTAAGAGATAATGAAAAAATGAGTATTGATGAAATTTTCAGGAGGGAATATAAATGCTGAATAAATTACTGAAATATGATTTGAAATGGATATATAAAGTTCTTATTGTATTCTATTTTTTGTCACTGATATTTGCTGTTATTGCAAGAATACTCAGCAGTATTGAGAATTCGGCTATTTTCGATGTGCTTGGTAAGGTTGCAGCAGGTTTTGCAGTCAGCATGGTTGTAAGTGCGCTGATAAACTGTATTATGCGTTCCTGGGCAAGATTCACCATAAATATGTATAAAGACGAATCTTATCTTACCCACACTCTCCCTGTGTCCAAAGATACTGTTTATTTGTCAAAGGTATTGTCTGCAATCCTATGTACTTTTACAACTGTTGCAATTTCCGTTGGCTGTATGTTTATCTGTTACTATTCAGATGCAAATATGAAAGCATTAAAGAATTCTTTGTCTGTTGCGGCAGATACTTTTGATACTACCGTGATTAATCTTTTGCTGATTGTTTCTGCAGTTATTCTTATGGAAGTATTCTTTATCCTGATGATAGGGTATGCAGGCATAGTGATAGGACACAGATCGAATAAGAACAAAATGCTCAAAAGTATAATTGCCGGAATTGTGATGTATCTTATGTCAAATGTTCTGTCCGTTGCTGTTTTATTTGCAGCAGGCACAGTAAATGACAATATAATGAATTTGTTTAAAACTACGGATTCCATACAAATAGCTACAATCAAAAGTGTTATGTATATTGCAATTGCTGTTTATTTTATCTATAATGTGGCATTCTATTTTATCGGTAAGCAGCAGTTGAACAAAGGCATCAACATTGATTAATTTGAGGGATGGTATTTATGAATAAATTAAAAATTTCAGCCATTTGTTCACTGATTGCAGGATTGTGTTTTTATATGAATTATTTTGTTGGCTGCAAAAGTACAACAAGTCTTTGTTTGGGTTCTGTCTGGATTTGCATAAGTATTTCATTATACAGCAAAATAAAGAAGAATGATGCAGTCCAATAATAGTCAAATAACGAAGTTTGAATCTATAAATAATATATCAGAGAGCAGTTGTTGATAACTGCTCTTTTTTATGTTAATATATAAGTCAAAGAAAAATGAAAGCTGTTTCATTGCCTAAGATTTCAGGAGGAAGTTATGTTATTTATTGAATACCCTAAATGTTCAACTTGTCAGAAAGCAAAAAAGTGGCTTGATGACAACCAATTTGAATATGAAAGCAGGCATATTAAAGAAGAAAATCCGACTTTTGATGAACTCAAAGAATGGTATCATCAAAGCGGTATGCCGCTCAAAAAATTCTTTAACACAAGCGGACTTTTGTATAAGTCGATGGGACTTAAAGATAAATTGCCCGATATGAGTGAAGACGAGCAGTTGCGTCTGCTTGCGACTGACGGTATGCTTGTTAAACGTCCGATTATCGTGTCGGACCAAGCGATACTGACAGGATTCAGACCAAAAGAGTGGGAAGAGAAACTGAAATAAAGACTGTTCTACAACTATAAATAATTGAGGGATTTAAAATGAAAAAATTGACTGCCGTTATATTATCTTTGGTAATGATAATAACTGTGTTTGCAGGATGTAATGCGGCACAGAATAATGAAAATCAAAATACGAATTCTACTGTCAGTTCATCATCACAGGAGATTCGTACAGTATATCCTGTTGACACAACTGTGGATATACATACAAAAAAGCAATCGTCCTATCTTACAAAATCGGGTTTATCAACCATTTTTTACAGCAATGGTAAAAAAGAAAACAGCAGGCCTGAGGCGGTTGAATTCCAATGGGATTCCGGCACCTTGAGTGAAAACACGGAATATGTTGTCGATATAAGCGAAAATGAAGATATGACAGATTCAATCTCTTATTCAACATCTTCGCAAACACTCGAAGTATATAATTTAAAAATAGCAACAACTTATTACTGGACAGTCAGTGCAAACGGCGAAACAAGTTCTGTTGCGGAATTTACAACCACATCTGTTGCCCCAAGGAATTTGTATGTTGACGGAGTAACAAATGTCCGTGACCTTGGCGGAAGGAAAACAGAGAACGGCACGATTACCGAACAGGGACTTATTTACAGATGCGGCAGACTCAATGAAAGCAGTGCCGAAACTGTGCATATTGAAATCACTGAAGACGGAATACAAACAATGCGTGACCAGCTTGGCATCAAATCTGAGATTGATGTAAGAAAAGTTGATGATGGCGAAGTCGGTGCAATAACCGCAAGTCCTTTGGGTGATGATATTCATTATTTCAGTTGTCCTATGGAGTGGGAAGGCAATACATTTATTGATAATCGGGAACAATTGCTGAAAGTGTTTGAAATTTTGTCAAATCGTGATAATTATCCAGTAATTTTCCATTGCAATATCGGAACGGACCGAACAGGTATGATTGCATTTTTGGTGAATGCACTGCTCGGTGTGCCGGAAGAAGATTTGTTCAAAGACTATTTATTCTCAAATTTTGCGAATATCGGCGGAACACGAAAGATAAGTCAACTCAAAGAAAGCGGATATTATACTGCTGTGATGCAGGCAGAAGGTGATTCGCTGCGTGAGAAAACGTATAATTGTCTGGTTGAATTCGGTGTGCCGAGTGAACAACTTGATTCAATCATTTCCATTCTTTCAGGTAAATAAAAAAATAAGAAAAGGTCAACAGAGGGATAACCAAAGTTGACCTTTTCATATTTTACCATTCATCAAACTTCGAATTGTTCAAACACTTTATACTGAGGTGATAGTATGAGCGAAAAAGAATTACCACTCAGTTTTGTTATGAATCTGGCTCAGAATGAAGATGCATTAAAACGATTTGAAAGTATGTCTGAATCGGAAAAGAGTGATTTTATCAGCAAAACGCATTCGGTAACATCAAGAGCAGAAATGCGTAATCTCGTAAACAGTCTTTCAAATGATACGCAAAATTTTTAAATAGGATGTCTGTATTTATATTATGATATTTTTGATATTTTATTTTTATTAATTTTCTTCATTAACAAATAAGCGATAATCAGGGTGACAATTTCTGCTATAGGGAAAGTAATCCAGATAATCCAATGATTGGATTGTGTTTTGGATACAAACTGTGCAAAAGCCCATGCAACAGGTAAAACAAAAACAAGTTGTCTGCCAAGTGAAACAATCAAAGATTCAAAACCTTTGTTCAATGCCTGAAATACACCCTGAAGTGCAATGTTGATGCCTGCAAATATAAAACTGATGGTTATTATGTGCATAGCACTGACGAATACAGTTTCTGTCTCACCTGATAAACTGAACATCTTGGCAAAGGGTTGAGCCGGTATTTCGACTGCAATTGTGCCGATAAGCATAATAATTGAAGTGTATAATAATCCGTATTTTATTCCGTCCTTTATACGTTCTCTGTTTTTCATACCATATGAAAAAGATACAATAGGTGTAATGGCGTCACGCAGACCAAATGCCGCAAAAAGAACAAACTGCTGAATCTTGTAGAATAATCCATATGCAGTGACCATAGATTCACTTACTGAAACTAAAATAATATTAAGTCCGTATGTCATAACAGACATAAGTGCCTGTGCAATAATTGCAGGCAAACCGACAGAATATATACCTTTAATCATTTTGGCAGATGGCTTTAGATAGGATAATTTTTTCGAAATGCTCTTGTTAATTTTAAAATGAAATACGAGAGCTAAAATCCAAGATGCACACTGACCGATAACAGTTGCAAGTGCAGCACCTTTTACTCCCATTTCAGGAAAACCGAGCAAGCCGTAAATCATAATCGGGTCAAGTACAATATTGATTACCGCACCTGCAATCATTGCAATAGTTGAATGCATGGAATGACCGGTTGCCTGGAGTAATTTTTCATATATTCCAAAAAAGATTATGCCGGGTGATACAATACAGCAAATGGAGAGATAATTCACAGCCATATTATAAATTGTCTGATTTGTTGTCTGAGTTGATATATAGAATTTCACACCGAAAAGTCCAAACAATAAAAATATTACATAAATTATAATTGCTAAAAATTGTGCATTCCCTGCAACTTTACTTGCTCGTTCTTTATCACCTAAGCCCAAATTTTTTGCCACAAGTACATTCGTGCCGATACCTGTACCTATTGCAATTGCAACCATTAACATCTGAAAAGGGAAAGCAAGCGTTAAAGCGTTTAATGCATTTTCGCCGTCTTGTGGCATATTTGAAATAAATGCACTGTCAACAATATTATAAAGTGCCTGCAAAACCATGGATATTATCATCGGAATACCCATTGAAAGCATTAATTTTTTTACGGGAACAACCGCCATTTTTTCATCTCTTTTATCCATAATTACCTCCTGAAAAAACAAAAATGTGCAGCCACTGACGATTGGAATTACGCCGTAAGCTACACATCTTGTTTAATATTATAGTGATTTATAAAATATTGTCAAAGGTAATTTTGCACAAATTGGTATTCTGCTTTTTATTATTATTCAGTCAAGCAGTTGAGTGTAAAATGATTTGAACCGATATATTCATTTGTTTCTAAGTTGAAAGTGCGGTTCCTTTATCATCTTTTATTTATTATTTGTCAAAACTTGGGTTGGCTGCATAGTAGTTTTTACTGTCTAACCTGTCGGTTACCAGTCGCAGCCCTTCACCAAAACGCTGATAGTGAACAATTTCTCGTTCACGCAAGAATCTGATTGGTTCAATAATATCCGGATCATCAACCAAACGCAGGATATTATCATAAGTTACTCTTGCTTTTTGTTCAGCTGCAAGGTCTTCATTGAGGTCTGCAATTGTATCACCCTTTACTTCCATGCTTGCAGCACTCCATGGAAAACCGCTGGCAGCAGTTGGATATACGCCATTTGTATGGTCAACAAAATATGCAGCAAATGCCGGATTATCTTCAATCTGTTTTTCAGTTAGATTTCTGGTCAATTGATGTACCATTGTTCCGATCATCTCAAGATGTCCCAGTTCTTCTACCCCGGTCGGGGACACACAATTGTCCCTTTGTGTATATAAAATCTACTGCTTTGTGTCATTGAGCAAAATAGCAGAACACAAGTTAAAACAAGTCCTTGAACCGGACAAGTATTATAAAATAAATTACGAAGTGAATGTAATATTAGCATAAATTAAAACAGAGAGCATTATTCTCTGTTTATTTTATTAGATGCTTTTTTATAACAGTAAACTTGATATAATTATTTGTTATTCTGTCAACATCCAAATCTCACCGTTTGGCATTATAGAAACATATCCGTTTTTTCGTGTTATTATTTCAGTTGTATTAAAATCTCTTACAATGATTTCTTCTCTGTAATCAGGGTCTTCAATCCATTTGCTTGATATTAATCTGCCGTCACTTATCAAAAATAAGTCTTCGTTTTTTTCTAACTGAATTTGTTTTTCAACAGGATATAAAATATTGGTAATATCTTCTATAAATTCGTGTTTAATTAATACATAAGAATTCTGTAAAATTCTTACATTAATTAAATCTCCTCCCTTTGGTAAAGGTACTTCACCGATAACACTGCAAGAATCCGTCTGAATATCATATTTAACAATCTGTATGCACTCTTTGCTGAAATCATATTTTATAATTGCAAGTGCATTGTCATCAGCATTATAAATCGGCTTACTTAAAAATACATTGTGTTCCTGCTGAATTGGCTCAAATATCCTGCCTGAAATGTTTATTAAAAATAGTTGATTTCCTTCAAAAATAAAGTTGTCCGGTGTTTCAAGTAAATCTTCAACATCAAGAAAATCCGGTTGCTTGCAATAAAACCATTCCGTGGTGCCGTCAATATTTTCGGGATATAGTTTTTCGTACCCATGAAACTGCTTCGTTTTCATATTTGTCTCCCCAAATTTATGGATTGTTTATGAAATATAAGTTTTGCTATTTATAAAATCATTATAACATCAGTGCATATGTAATTCAATTTAAACTTCTATATTCCGTTGTTATATGCTATAATAAAACAGAATTTATTGGATATGATTAAACGATGAGAGAAATTGGCACTTTGGATATGAGGATGTTATGAATAATATGGTAATACGAAAAATAAATCCAACTGACAGCCGAGAAGAAATAAGCAATGTTTATGAGCAAAGCTGGAAGTTTGCTTACAACGGCATTATTGCACAGGAATATTTGGACAGTATTCCAAGCGGTCAATGGTGCGGTACATTGGATCATCCCGGCAGATATAATCTTGTTATGCTTGATGGTGACAAGATAATCGGCACGTCATCCTATTGCAAATCGCGCTTTGAGGAGTATAAGGATTGGGGCGAAATCATATCAATCTACTTTTTGCCTGCATATATGGACAAGGGTTATGGCAAAGGTTTACTGGAGCAGGCTATTGAAGAATTGAAAGCGATGGGATATAAAAAGATTTTTCTTTGGGTACTTGAGGATAATCATCGTGCAAGGCATTTTTATGAAAAATGCGGGTTTAAAAACAGCGGCGAATATATGCATAATGTTATAGGCGGAAAGCAACTGCGTGAATTACAGTATGTTTATTTTATTGACTAAAAGAATGGAGAAAGGATAGTATTATGGCTTTTGATTACAAAAAAGAATACAAAGAATTTTATATGCCGAAGAAAAAACCGAGTATTGTTGAAATCCCGAAAATGAATTATATTGCAGTCAGAGGAAAAGGTAACCCGAATGAAGAAAACAGTGAATACAAAAACAGTATCGGATTGTTATATGCCATTGCTTTTACAATCAAAATGAGTTATAAAGGCACGCATAAAATTGATGGTTATTTTGAATATGTTGTGCCTCCGCTTGAGGGATTTTGGTGGCAGGAAAATACAAACGGTATTGACTATAACAGAAAAGAGGATATGAATTTTATTTCTGTTATCAGACTTCCTGATTTTGTTACCGAAGATGATTTTAAGTGGGCTGTTGATGAGGCAATGAAAAAGAAAAAACAGGATTTCTCAAAGGTTGAATTTTTAACTTATGATGAGGGAATTTGTGTTCAGTGTATGCATATCGGCTCTTATGATAACGAGCCTGAAACCGTTGATTTGATGCACAGATATATGGAAGAAAATGGTTATGCATTGGATATAACGGACAGCAGACTGCATCACGAAATTTATTTGAGTGATCCGAGAAGATGTGATGAAAGCAAATTAAAAACAGTAATCAGACACCCGATAAAAAAGATAAATAAGGAGGATTACAATGAAGATAAAGAGAATTAACGATATAGCAATTGTGAACAGCGATGAAGTAATAATGACAGATGTACAGACAGCAATGGATTTGATTATGAGCGTAAAATATGAAACCGGATGCAGTAAAATCGCACTGAACAAAGAGGCAATTACAGAGGACTTTTTTATTCTGAGCAAGGGTATCGCAGGTGAAATTTTGCAGAAATTCATTAATTACAGGGTTAAATTTGCTATTTGCGGTGATTTTTCAAAATACACAAGCAAGCCTTTAAAAGATTTTATCTACGAAAGTAATAAAGGAAAGGATATTTACTTTGTGTCCGATACGGATACAGCAGTGAAGATGCTGTCTGACCATTGATTCTGATGTGTTCGCTTTGAATTTTGTAAAAAACAGTGCAGATAATTCAATTGTACGATATAATTTGACATGAAAGAAACAGAATATACTCGGGAGCAAATGATGTTGAAATTATGATTATATAAAAGGTACACAGGTATATGTTTTTCGTCAACGGAGTGCGGACAAGATATAAAAGTTACCGTGTATGGTTGAAATTTGGAATTGCATTGAGATGGAGATTATATATGAGCAATATTATGAAGTTTGAAAACAGAAAAGAATTCCGAAACTGGCTTTGTGATAATTGTCAATCAAGTAATGGTGTCTGGCTTGTATTTGGTAAATCCAAAGGTCCTAAAACAATAAAAGCACACGAAGCACTTGAAGAGGCACTGTGCTTTGGTTGGATAGATGGTCAAATGCAAAGCATTGACGATAAAACCTATAAGAAATATTTTTCTATGCGCAGAAAAAACAGTAAGTGGTCAGAGAAAAATAAGGCATTAGTTAAAAGTCTTGAAGAACAGGGAATTATGACTGATTTTGGAAGAGAAAAAATACAGGAAGCTAAAAACAATGGTCAGTGGGATGCACCAAAGTCCGCAGCAATCACTGATGAACAGATTGCTTGTTTATCCCATTTACTTGAAGAATATGAGCTTGCTTTCTCAAATTTTCAAAATATGTCTTTGTCTGTAAAGAAAACTTATACACGTGCATATTTTGATGCTAAAACAGATGTAGGACGCAAAAAACGAATTGCATGGATGGTAGACAGATTAAATAAAAACCTAAAACCTATGTAATGAAAAAAGTTTTATGTTGTCTGACGAGACAAAAAGAGATTTAAAAGTTTTTGCAGACCGAATAAAATGATGATTCTAAACATGGGATTGTATTGAGATGGAAGTAATCAGATAAATCGTAATTTATTCAAAGGCAGTATGTGAAAAATGGAGAAGATTAAAGATTTATTTATCAAACTGAAAAACAAGTTTATAAAGTTTTGTAAATGGGTATGGGAAGAATGTAAGGATTGGCACACAGTTGTTATTTTTCTTATCGTAGTAGTGGTTATGTATTCTCCTGTCTGGGGCGGATATTTGTGCCACGCTATATTCGGCTGGAAATGGTGCAGTGTGATGGCAACGGCATATCTTGCATTCTGGGCAGGTCCGTTCACGCCCTTTTTTCCGTTATGTATTGCTATTACTTTGGGAATACGGCGGATTATTGATAAAATAAAAGGCAAAGATAGTTTAAAATAATGCAATATATGAGGAGAGAATAAAGTGAAAAAAAGTATAAAATATTTATTATTTTGTACTGTCAATAAGCATGCTTATAGGTTTATGGCATTTCTTTGTGCCAAAAATGTTATTGCAAATTTGCAGAAAAATAGCAGGAGTATCTGTGTAACTTCCAATAATCCTATTTAGGTTGCCTAATATGTGCCGATTGTAGTTTTTAATCTTATGATAAATTCTATATAGATAATATAGTGAAAGACAGTGGAGATTTGATTATGGAATGTAAAGAGTGTTATAGTAATAAAAATAGAATTACACCTTTGCTGGGTGCAAGAGAATGTTTAGAAAATCATTTACAATATGTTTGTGGAACTTGCGGAAGATGTATTTGTATTGATAAAGATAAAAGCAGAGGCTTGCAAAGATGGAATTTTCCGTTTAAGAGTTTGGATACAGCAAAACTATATTTAAGAACAGCAGACTACACGAATAAAAAGTGTTGTGGTATTTATGAAATAGAAAATGCAAAAGGCAGAAAATCATACAAAATATTTGCAAGTGATATAGAACTTAAAAAATATTTATCAAAAAACAAAGATAAAGTATGTAAAGATAATAAAGCAGTATTTTCGATGAACGAGTATAAAGAATATAAAAATACTCAAATTAAACGTTTATCAAAAGATGAAGTCGAAAAATATTTGATTGAAATGTAAATAAATTATAATTCAGGAGTGTGATGGTATGGCAATGTGGAATCCATGGCACGGATGTAAAAAATGCAGTGACGGCTGTCTGCATTGCTACATTCACAAGGGTGATGCAAAACGAGGTGTTGATACGAATAGAATTGTAAAAACAAAAGATTTTGATAAGCCTGTTCAAAGACTGAAAAATGGTAATTATAAAATGAAATCAGGCATTGTTTATTTGTGCTTTTCTTCTGATTTCCTTATTGAAGAAGCAGATGTCTGGCGGGATGAATGCTGGGAAATGATAAAGGAAAGGCAGGATTGCACCTTTTTATTCCTGACAAAAAGAATCGACAGGTTTATGAAATGTATTCCCGATAATTGGGCTGACGGATACAATAATGTGGTTGTCTGCTGTACAGTTGAAAATCAAAAGAATGCGGATTATAAACTTAATATTTTTAAAGATTTGCCGATAAAGCACAAATGTATTACTGCTCAGCCGCTGCTTGAAAAGATTGATATTGAAAAGTACCTTGATGATATAGAATTAGTGGTTGTCGGCGGTGAATCAGACAGAAATGCCAGACCTCTTCATTATGACTGGGTACTGAATATACGTGAGCAGTGTGTGCGTCAAAATACGGATTTTGAATTCAGACAGTGCGGTACTTATTTTATAAAAGATTCCAAGAGGTATACTTTACAGACGAAAGATTTGTGCAGACAGGCAAAATTGGCAAATATTGATTATAAACGGAATGAGTCAGATGAATATAGCTCAGAGGTAGTACAGGTATGATACTCGAAACAGAAAGATTATATTTACGTAAAATGAATCAGGATGATTTTGATTCATTATGCAAAATATTGCAAGATGAAGAAGTGATGTATGCATATGAAGGTGCATTCAGTAATGATGAAGTACAGGAATGGCTTGACCGTCAGATCGCACGTTATCAGATGTGGGGCTTTGGACTATGGGCAGTAATTCTGAAAGAAACGGATGAAATGATTGGGCAGTGCGGACTGACAATGCAGCCATGGAAGAATGAAGAGGTGCTTGAAATAGGCTATCTTTTTCAGCGTCGGTATTGGCATAAAGGTTACGCCACAGAGGCCGCCGCAGCCTGTAAACAATATGCTTTTGAAACATTGGATGCGGATGAAGTCTGCTCGATTATAAGAGATACCAATATTCCCTCACAAAATGTGGCACGCAGAAACGGTATGGTTAAAACGGATTGCCGGATAAAGCACTATAAAGGTGTGGATATGCCGCATTATCGTTATATTGTTAAACATTAAAAGTAAAACAGAAAAACTGCCATTACGGCAAAGATAAAAGGTGTAAGGATATGAAAAAATTTATCAGTTGTATATCAATATTATTATGTTTGGTTCTGCTTTGTTCTTGCTCAAAGGTGAATACAGATAAATCGGCAATGCAATTAAGCAATGCTAATGCAGACGAAACCACAAAAAAGATTTATTCTTACATCTGCGATACATATGAAAATGGTATCATTTCTGCTCAGCAGGAATCCACATGGATGGGCAGCAGTGAATACGAAATGGATTATATTAACGATGCCACAGGTAAGCTCCCTGCCATGCGCGGTCTTGATTTTATGGATGACGATTTTGACGGTGTAGTTGAGCGTTGCGTTGATTGGTGGAATAAGGGGGGACTTGTCACAATCTGCTGGCATTGCGGTTCCGATTTTGCAGACAGTTATGATGCGTGTATAAGTGATGAACCGGATAACTGGGATTTGATTCTTACTGACGGAACACCTGAAAACACAGATTTTATTGAAAATATGGACAAAGCTGGCAATGCACTTCTTAAACTGCAGGATGCAGGTGTAACTGTATTGTGGCGTCCTTTTCATGAGTTTGACGGACAATGGTTTTGGTGGGGAAAAGGCGGAGCAGATCATTTTAAAAAACTCTGGATTATGATGTATGACCATTTTACAAATGATTTGGGCTTGAATAATCTTATCTGGGTTTTAGGATATTCTCATAACGGGAAAAATGTTTCAAAATGGTACCCCGGAGATGAATATTGTGATATTGTCGGAGCAGACAGTTATGAGGTGTCCAAAAATGGGGCAGAGAAAAGACTGTTCAGAAAGGTGAAAGAAGTTACGCAGGGCAGAAAGCCGTTATGTTTTCACGAATGCGGACTTATTCCAACAGAGGAACAGTTAAACGGGACACCATGGTGCTCATTTATGGCTTGGCATACAGAATATCTTATTGATACAAATGCAAAAGAACATTTGAATGAAATCTATAATAGTGAGTATGTGATTACATTGGATGAACTGCCGAGTTTTATTTAATAAATAATAAAAAAATATTGTATGTGTAAAAGTTTTGGTGGTAAGTTTTAAACAGGGAACCGGAGGAATACATATGAAAAAGTATAAAATTGCCGCAATTCTTATGATTATCCACGGCGGATTTATGGAAATCGGTGGGTGTTTTGCAATGATTCCTGCTCTGATACTGGGTAATGATAAGTTTGACGTTGGTCAGTATTTTTCATTCAAGCTGCCATATTTTCAGGATAATTTATATCTGATGATTATTATGGGTGCAATATATGGAGTGGTTCGTGTTATCGGGGCAGCAGGGCTTTTGAAAAATAAAATGTGGGGTTTGGCATTGTCTGTTATCAATTGTATAGTTACTATGGCACTGATGATGTTTTTATTGCCCGCCGGTATAATGGATGGAATATTCGCCTGCACTGCGTTAATTCTGATATTGACCCAATATTTTGGGGACAAGAGAATTGCATAAGTTGATAGTTTTTATGACTTATGATATTATATTTTTGTAAAAATATAATGTCCGGTAGTAATTTTGGACCAGTGTATGAAAAATATGAATTCGGAAAGTTGGTTGATTATTATGAAAAAAGCATTCAAGTTTCTATCTGTAATCCTATGTGCAATTATAGTTTGTTTATCTCTCTTTGCTTGTTCCCATAAAACAGTGTCAGCACCTGTTGAGCCGCAAGATTTCAGAGTTACAGCATATATTGTGTCTGACCGACTTGATGAAACATTTGATGTTTCCAATCTGGATAAGGTTACAGATATTATTCTTTTTGGCAATGCTACATATGATGAAACCGGAAAGGTGAATCTTTCAGACAGCTTTGACTCTGATGTGGATTTTTTAAGAAGTCTTATCACCAACCAAAGGTTTTATTTGAATATTCTTGGTCCGTCATCACAATCACAGTCCGATGATTGGAATGAGCAGATGTATGATCTGGCGGACAGAAACACATCTGCATTTGAAAGCGGTGTACTGGAAACGGAGATAAAAGATGTTCTTTCCAAGTATAATTTTGACGGTGTTGTGTTTGACTATGAATTCCCTTTAAGGAAAAAGGATTGGAAGTCGTTTGATAAATTTATTATAAGCCTTGATTCTGTACTCGGTGATGATTACAAAATCGGTATGTCTATGGTTGGCTGGAATCTTAAACAGTCAAAAGAAGCCATGGATGCAACAGATTTCTTTGAGGTTATGAGTTATGATTTATGGGATAAAGACGGAAATCACGCGACTATTGATATTGCAAAAGATGATATAAAACAGTTTGAGAAAAAAGGCTATGATAAGTCAAAACTTGATTTAGGCGTACCATTTTATGCACGCCCTACAACCAAGGATGCTTATTGGTATGAGTATAAATACTACTGTGATGATTTGGATGAAAATGGTTTGTACAATGATGCTGAAACCGGTCTTACATTTTCATTTAATACCTATGATGTTATAAAAGAAAAAACAGAAATAGCACTTGAAAGCGGAATGGGCGGAATGATGATTTGGCATTATTCCTGTGACACACCTGCTGATAGTGAAAAGTCACTTTTTGATGCTATCGACAGTGCGAAACAGTCGGCAATAAAATGATTTAAACAGATATGATAATGGGATTATTTCATTTAGATGAGATAATCCCATTTTATTGTTTCTGCAGAAAAAATAACCACCGATTCAACGGTGGTTATGATTGGGTGGATTTTATATTACGGATAATAATATCTGCAATATCTTCTATACTTTCCCTGCAGTTGTTTTTTTGCCATTCCATTATCAGTGCAATGATTCCGTTTATATAAAATGCCATTGTGTACTGCCATTCATCTTCAGGAACATCAAATCGCATTAAAATCGGGCTGAATACATATTCAAACAGCTTTTTATAATTTCTGTCCAATTGCAGTGTACCTGAGTGTAAAACAGCAGTCTGAAACAGTTTTTTATTATCTTTAATATAGGAAAGGTAAGGGATAATATAATCGGGTTTAATGAACATAAGCTCATCAAGAGATGAATTATTTATTTTAGAACGAATGTCATTTTCAGAAAAATATTTGAGAAAACCGTCTGACATATATTCAACACTTTCATCAAGTAAATCTGCAACTGTTTCATAATGCAGGTAAAAGGTGGAACGGTTGACTCCTGCTCTTTTGCAAATATCCTTTACTGTAATATATTCAAAGTCTTTTTCAGCCGGTAAATCCAAAAATGCTTTGTCCATCTTGATTCCGTATTAAAATATTTACTCTCGGATTTATTCAAAGTCCTCTCCTTTTAAGTACAGTTTTAATCGTTTTCACTGATTTCTTTTGCAAGTTCAACGATTTCAAAAGCATATTTATCCTTGCTTTTTTTAAAAGTCTTTTATAAATAGGATAATTTATGCTGACACCTGCAATTCCGATGATGCCTATAATAATACCTAAAACCATTGATATTGTGCCGTTTAAATCAAACTGATTCATACAAAGGCACATACCGATACCAAGTACCAAAGCACTGATAATGCCAAAGGTGTAAGCGAAAATGTTAGCAGGTCGTTTTGCCTTATTGTCCAGCTTTCGCAGTGCAACAACCTTGGAGGTTTCTTTCGGTGCGTATTCCTTTGCGATTGATTCTGCGTAAATTTTGTCTGTGTTCACAAAAATAACTCCTTTTCTTTTGATGCCTTCATTATATCGGAGTTCATCTTTTATCTGAACAGCACAATTTTGCTTTTCTGTTGTTTTCAGAATGATTGACTGAAAACGATTTATTTATAATGATTTAAAGTGTTTAATTGATATAATCTGCTTTACATATTTTCAGTCGGGAAGTATAATGAATACAGAATACAATCAGAATCGAGATGCATATTTATGTGGGTAGTGTTTGCAATACTTTCATCCATATTTGCGGCAGCAACATCCATACTTGCAAAAATCGGAATTGATGATATTGATTCCAATCTTGCAACTGCAATAAGAACCGTTGTGGTTGTTATTATGGCGTGGGGTATGGTGTTTATAACCAATGCCCAGTCAGGGCTTGCATCAATAAACAGAAAAAGCTGGATATTTCTTATCCTTTCAGGTGCGGCAACAGGGCTTTCGTGGCTTTGCTATTATAAAGCATTGAAGGATGGAACGGTATCTGTTGTTGTGCCGATAGATAAACTGAGCGTCGTAATCACAATGGTTTTTGCCGCTGTATTTTTGCACGAGCAGTTTACGCCGAAATCCATTATCGGTTTGGTTTTAATCAGCATTGGCACACTCTTAATGGTTTTATGATAATAAAATAGGAATGAAAAGAGCGTTGGAAATTTATTTTTCCGACGCTTTTTTATTTGTGCTTTAAAAATAATATGTTTTTATAAATTGATTTATATCTGCTCCGCTTTCTATGTATCGCAAAAGAATTTCTGCACAGGCAAGGCTGTCGCTCCCTGCGTGATGGTGTTCAAGTTCAATGCCGTAATAGTCACACATTGCATTGAGTCTGTGGCTCATTTTAGGAAGAATGCATCTGCCAATCTGCACTGTGCAGAGATATGGTGCGTGTGTTTTCCAATTTATTCCATAATCCCGCAAGCAGCATTTGAGAACACTCATATCAAACGGTGCATTGTGTGCAACTAAAATGCCGCTGTTCATAATCGGTTCAATTTTATTCCAAATTTGTAGAAAGGTTGGCTTGTCCTGCACCATTTCCTCACTGATTCCGGTTAATTGCGTGTTGAAATAATCAAAACCTGTTTCAGGATTGATGAGGGAATAGAGTTTCCTTGTGATCATTCCATTTTCAATTATCGTAATACCGATTGCACTCATACGATTGTTAAACCGATTCGGTGTTTCAACATCAAAAGCAATATATCGTGACATTTTTGTTCCTACCTACTGTGTTTTGATAACCTGATAATATCATATTAAAATCTAAAAAGTCAATTTATGAATCAGACAATTTATTGTACAAACAACTGAATTATAAAAGAATTCTATGATAAAAATAATTACCATTCAATGAAATAGTGAAAGGAGTAATGGCATAAGGACAAGATGCTTTTGCATAAATTTCGTTGAGGCGAGTTCTATGAAAACGAAAGTTATTCTGGAAAGTCAAAACGAATATGCAAAGCAGGAAAATAAAGAATTTGAAAAAGTGTATATGAAGGCAGTGCTGATGGCACTTCTGGAAGATAAAAAAATCAGCAAAGCACAATATGACGAGTGTAAAAGAAGATTGAAGATTGAATGAAAAACAGCCACTGAAAAGCGGCTGTAAACTGTTATTCATTTGCAAATCTATAAAAATACTTAAGAACAACACTTAATTTCATTGATGCAATTTCTTGTAAAGAGTAATCATTCATAAGAAATCTGAAAAAGGATGTTCCTAAATAATAGCCAACATCGGAATGGTCCATAAAGCTTCGCCAATCACCAAAGAAATCCTGAACACTGTCCTTATTTTGAATTCTTTTAAGATATTCAGTTTTAATTAAATTTCTATTCTCTTTACACCAATCCAGCCAACCATTTGTATTCTGATGATAATAGTCCGTATCATTACAAAGGGTCTGTTCAAATACCATTGCAATGCCTTCACTATAAAGTTGATAAATGCCTTTTTGTCTATTATTCAATAAATGATTTTTATGTTCAAAATGTGAGTGATATATATGACCGAGTTCGTGGTAAATCAGTGCTTGCATATCACGTTCACTGCACCAGCCGAGTTCAACAACCTTTTCAAGACCAATCAGTATAACTTTTTGATTTTTAATAGTAGTTGCCCAGCCCGCAGCATTTCCTAAGCCTAAATATAAGATAATTGTAACATCCAAATCAATGTTGAATTTCTTTTTGATTTCATCCGACAGATTTTTTGTGGCGTTTATAAATGATTGATGTGCCACTTCTGCTGTTTTGATATTTTTTTGTATGTCATTAAAAATTGCATAAATTTTATCTTTATATTCTGAAATTCTTGAAAAATCTTTTTCTACTTTGTTTTTTAATTCGGGAAATATAGAAATGGCATAGTCATCCCATAATGCTTTATTGAAAACACCATTTTCATAACAATTGAATATATCACTGTAAGTATCCATTATTTTCAAGACTATCACCTCGCAGTTACAGTATATCATAACTACATATTTTAATCAAAAATCATTTCAAAAATTAGATGTTTAGATGTTCTAATATAATGCACAACTGATAAGAAGGCAACTACCTGCCTAAAGAAAGGAGTAAAAATATGTTTGAATCGGATGCTGAGGTTAAGCGGATTGCTGCTTACTGCCGAGTGTCTACAGACAAGACGGATCAGGCAAATTCACTTGAAAGCCAGCAGAAATTCTTCAACGAATACATAAGGCAAAATCATTTGTGGGAACTTTATGATATTTATGTTGATGATGGAATTTCAGGCACGAATACGAAAAAACGAGTGGCTTTCAATCAGATGATTGAAGATGCAAAAAACGGTAAATTTGATTTGATTATCACAAAAGAAATCAGCCGATTTGCGAGAAATATTCTCGACAGCATTGGCTATACAAGAGAACTGAAAGCACTCGGTGTTGGCGTGATTTTTCTGAATGACAACATTAACACTCTTGACAGAGATGCGGAAATGCGGCTTGCGTTTCTCTCCACAATGGCACAGGAGGAAAGCCGAAAAACAAGTGAGCGCGTGAAGTGGGGGTTGCGCAGACAGATGGAAAAAGGCGTCGTCCTCGGCAGAGATATGCTGGGATTCGATGTGCGTGACGGCAAACTGATCATCAACGATGAAGGCGCTGAAACAGTAAGGTTGATTTATCACAAATTCCTTGATGAGGGCAAGGGTGCTCATAGGATTGCAAAGGAACTGCGTGAGGAAGGCATCAAGACATCTACACGAATAAAAGACTGGTCATACACAGTGATTCTTCGTATACTGCGAAATGAAAAATACTGCGGTGATCTGGTTCAGCAAAAGACCTATACGCCCGACTATCTCACACATCAAAAAAAACGCAATTACGGCGAGATTGAAACAGTGACAATCAAAAATCATCACGAGCCGATTATCTCTCGTGAACGCTTTGAGGCCGTGCAGAGAGAACTGGAAAGAAGAAAACCGTCTCAGAGCACGGTAAAAACCTTTGCAAACAGGTATGCACTGTCGGGCAAGATTATCTGCGGTGAATGTGGTGCAAGCTTTGTCAGACGGCAAAAAAAGCGAAAAGACGGCACAATGACCGTGAAATGGGTGTGTGCTGAAAGTCAGAAAAACGGTAGTCAACATAAAGAAAAAGACGGAACTGCTGTGGGCTGCACAACAAATTCCATCAATGACAGGGATATAAAAGAGATTTTGCAAACGGTGCTTGCAGATACAATGCTGAGCCGAACAAATATCATTAATACGCTTTTGCAGACAGTAGAAAGTGTTGTGAAAAGTGCAAGTGACAATGATAACATTGCACGTTTTCAAAACGATATTGCTAGGTGCGAGGACAAGAAAAAGAAATTGCTTGATTTGTGCCTGAACGGATATATTGAGAATAAGGAGTATCGAGAGGTATGCGATGATTTAAACTGTCAGATAACTGCCCTGGAGCAGAAAATGATTCAAGAACAAAGCAATCAGAAGATGTTTGCAGATAAGGAAAAAATTATTGATGATATAAAAGCATATGTAAATGCTATATCGACAGGCGAGGGATGGAACGATGCGTTTTATAGAAATATCGTTGACAAAATTGTAATTTATAAGGGCAGAAAAATAGATATTCACCTGAAACGGATACCTGAAAAGCGGCAGGGCAGAATCCTCGCAGGAAGACAGGAAATTGAGGCATACGAGAGAATAAAGTACTCTTGTGTGTGCTCTGAACCTATATCTGTTAATAATCCTTTCAGTTCAGGGAATGGCATGGAATAACGTTGAGAAAGATAGCGCAGTGATGCACCAAGTTCACCATCAGGTCCACTGTATTGTTATTAGAGACTATATTATGCATAAAAATAAATTGCTAATTTTGAATTAGCCTTATCGTATACAATGTGTGAAATTATGGTCCTGAGGGCTTCATTTTTTGCTTTTTCGGAGATTGTGGGGTCGTTAATCAATCTGACAATATTCATTACTCTGTTGGCGTATGCAGAGCGGTCTATCTGATTAGTTGGATTGATTTCTGTATCTTTTTTATTTCTGAGATATTCGATATTATCAAGTATGTCTTTTTTATTTTTCGCGTATTCATCAAGTGAATCTACACCGTTGCGGTATGCCTCTTTGCAGCGGTTCAGTTTTTCATTTTCTTTTGCAATCAAAGAATCGTAGTCTATCTGCGGTTCTTTTTTATTATCTATTTTTGGTGCAAAGTTAAACTGCATATTTTCAGCCGCTTGCTCAAGAGCAGTAATGACGGCTTTATTTGCTTTTTTTATTGAAAGTGAATGTGAAGTTTTGCATGATCCTCTTGCATAGTTATGACACTGCATGGATGGACATGCAGTCTGCGAACGAATCAGTGTAGCGCCGCAGCAGGAACACCTGACAAGTCCTTTGAGCATCCAGTCAACAGGCTGGTCCTTTCGTTGCCGGTTGCTATACATATTTTTCTGCATTTTTAATCTTTCCTGTACTTTATTCCACAAATCCATATCAATCAGTGGTTCGTGACTGCCGTCGGTTATCAGTATGTTTTCATTATCATAATCACGTTTTGATGCGGCTTTGCCGTCGGTAGACCAACGGATTTTACCAATATAAACAGGATTGTGGAGTATGTAATCAATCAGACGGTTATCAGGCGGATTGCCGCGGTGCGTACGTACACCTTGATTACCTAACTGTGTTGCAATTTCCCTCAAACCTTTACCATTGGCATAATCATTGAATATCTGACGGATAATGGGTGCTTCGGATTCATCCGGATAGTATTGTTTATCAATTAATTTGTATCCGAGAGCCGGATGGCACATAGGTTCACCGCGCCCTGCCTTTTCGGTCATACCGCGCTTGACTTCGCCGCTCAGGCGGATAAGATAATATTCATCCATCCATTCAATAATGCGCTCAATCAGTGAACCGAACACGCCGTCAACGACCGGTTCTGAAATACTGACGACATCAACATGATTTTTTCGCAGCAGGGATTTAAAAACGATACTTTCTTCTTGATTCCTTGCAAAACGGCTGAATTTCCATACATAAATTGTTTTGAACGGAGTGTCTTTTTCCTTCGCCATGGCAATCATACGGTTGAATTCAATACGTTTTTTTGAACTTTTTGCGCTGATGCCGTCATCAAAGAAAACATATTCATCAGGGACATACGTGTTATTCTTTTTTGCAAAATCTCTTATTAATTTAAGTTGGCTGTCAGGACTGTATTCATCCTGCCTTTCATCTGATACACGGATATATGCCGCTGCGATTTTCATTTTATCACATCCTATTTCATTTTACTTGAAAAAGGGCATAAAAATACCCCTGCTTGATTTTACAGGCAGAGCGTGATATAATCCTATTGTTCGGTAGGGATGTATTTTACACTCTGCTATTTAACCTCTCGGCTATTGGCGTAGTCGAGGGGTTTGTTTTTTTATTTGGATTTTTTTGAATAATTAGGATTATAATGATTGCATGCATTTTCAAGTTTTTTGAAATCGCAGCAAATTTCATTCAAGAATTTAATATTGCCTTTAGTGGCTTTGTAATAAGTCTTAGAAGCATGATAAAAAATATCTGCTTTTCTTTTGTTCATATATGATATTTGTCGTCTAAGCAATTCTGCATATCTTTCATCAGGTTCCTGGTCTATATCAAAACTAATCAGTGCAGATTCGTGAACAGGTATCATATTGTTGAATCCAAGCATTCCGAGCTTTCCATCATCAAGTTTCAGAATATGTATACCGGATTTAACATTATTGTGATTTGCTTTGGGTGATTCCATAGGCACAAAATAATTGTAACTGCTCACGCATAAAACAATTCCGACATATGGACGGCGTTGGTTTTTATTATTTTGTACTCTACTGTCACAGCCTTGTAAATAACGAATATATTTGTTATTTATACGATATAATTTTAGATTTTCCATATTCCTCCAATAAAAAAAGAGATAGACATCAGCCTATCTCACTTTTTTTAGTCCCTACTTACGGCAAGGGATTTCCGCTTTTTTAAGTTCTGACTTACGGCACAGACTTTCCGCTTTTTTGAGTTCCGATTTAACGGCTCGGACTTTCCGCTTAAAAAGAAAGGAGTAAAAAATGTTAAATCATTTTCCTCTCTAATGTGGAAATAACTTTCCACAATTCTATTATATACGAAAACCAACCGAAAATCAACAACAAGATATATAGGCTAAATATTAAATTTTTTCAATAAATTGCGTATTTTGTTTAACATCTTGATTACTGCAAAGTAATCAAAAGTTTATTTTATTATTTTTCCCAAGTATGACCACATTGTTGGCAAGCACATATGGTCTTCTGTTTGTTGACTGCCTTTTGCTTTTTATGACCAAAAATTTTAAAAATTAGTGCAGGTAAAGTTAAAAATAGCCATTTACATGGTATCCACCACCAGCCAACACAAAGCCACCAGAAAAAGCCGTGGTGCTTGTCTTTCATTTCAACTTCATTGATTACTTGAACATTAACATTTTCGCTTCCGCATTTTGGACATTTCATAAATATTCTCCTTCTGCCATTATAAATGGACTTAAAAATTTTGTTTTCCGTTCGTTTTTTTTAATTCCATTATAAAGTTTATATAACCACGGCAAAAGTACGGTGTCACCGCATAATTTGTCGAATTATATCAAAAAATGTAAAAGTTGGTAAAACTTACCATTCACAATCTGCCCCTGCCATTCGATTAAGTTAATGAGAGGGAAAATTTTACAAATTCCAATTGTGAAAAAGTCCTTTTTCATAGTCCATATTTTTGGACTGTTGGGTTACAAACTATTGCAAAGTCAAAAAATCTATTGTAAAGTATAATCACAGAACAAATGTTCAACGACGGTAAAGGGGTAGTACATATGGAAAATAGAAGTATCGCTAATAAGTTAAATGATGTTAATCGCATAAAGAAAGAGCAGTTCTTGAAGTATTTACTTACTCTTGAGATGCAAGAAAGGTCAAGTAATCAAGCGCCTGTTTCTGCTTGTCATCAGAAAGGCGATTGAATACTTCAAGTATTTGTCTGTCAAGTTCTTCATCAGAGAGAGAAGAGATGTTTTCATCCCAACCCATAAGATAAGATGGCGATACATTTAATGCATTAGCAAAAGCAATCACTTTGCTATATGATATATCTCTTAATCCTAATTCGATTTTATTGACTGCAGAACGTGATTTATATCCTAATTTGTTAGCCAAATCTTGTTGCGATAAACCTTGCTCTTCTCTCAAATTCTTTATTCGTTCATAAATAGTCATGGTTTCATACCTCTTTTGTATACAATAACATGTTGTTGCCAAAAAATCAACATTTTTTGAAAAAACATCAAAAAATATGTTGACAAAGTGGCTACGTTGTGGTATTGTTTTGTTGTAGCCAAAACGACTACAAAAGGAGGATGAGAAAATATTGATTAATACTAACTTATTAAAAGCAAAAATAGTGGAACTTGGATATACGCAGCTTGAAGTTGCAAAACAGATGGGCATTTCTTATCAGTCTTTTAATTATAAATTAAATAGCATTAATGAATTTAAAGTTTCGGAAATTGAAAAATTGTGTAAAGTATTAAAAATTAATAAAAGTGAAGCACATTTATATTTTTTATCTTGAGAGTAGGCAAAATGGCTACAAAAAAAGAATGAAAGGAGTAAATATGAAAAACGAAACAACGCCTTATAAAGAGTTAGAAGAAATCTCTGCAAATAAAGAAGAGGTTTTGAAAGCAATAGAATTGTTAAGTGATTTTACCGATAATCAAACAATTATCAATTCAAATAATATTGAAAGTAATAATTTACAATTGAAGCATAATGAGCATATAGCGGCAAGGATAGAAGAATTAGAAACTAACATGAATTCTTTGAAAAAAAGTAATTTATGGCACTCGGCAGTAACATTGATAATATCAGTAAGTCTATGTATTTGTTTTTTAATTAATCTATTAAATTAATAATTATTTCGTATATCAATGCACAAACGGCAATAAGAATTGAAATAATGCTTAAAATATTTGATTTTTGAGTTTGTTTCTTGGCTGACTTAGATTCAATATTTGCTTTATTTGCTGTATCTTCAGCCAAATCAATTTGCTTTTGTAATTTATCGATTATTCTATTTTGATTTTCAATGATTTTGTCTTTACTGTCAAGTTTATTATTTATCTCTTGAAGTAATTCGGACGGATGTTCGCCATCCTCATATAATGACGGAAAATTTTTTTCAGTAATTTCAAGGTCAAACGGAAACATATTTATAACAAAACCCCTTTCAAATTTGATTATAACAAATTCTGAAAGAGAGGACAACCCATCAACTTAACAATTGAAAGGATAAAGCATATGAGCACATATTCAAAGGTTTTAATTTTGATGGTTTGGGTAGTTGCTGCAATCGGTTGTTTAATCATGAAAAAAATACAACCTGAGAGTTGCAGGTTGTACGCAGTATATGTATTGGTTATTTGTGTACTGATTACAGTGTATTCAAATATTCTTGTATTGATGGTATGAGTTCTTCAAATGCAATTGATGCATCAAAACCTTGTCCAGCTCTCATGTGATTATGAGTTTCATTCATTAGTAGTTGTAAATAATTTGGTGCATAAAGCAGTGCGGCAAGATAAGCGTTGTAATATTCTTTTGATGCTTTGACATCTGAACAATTTACACCAATATGATTTCCGGCCTTACGAAGATATTCCTCAAAAATATTTTTTTGATAAGAGACTGTTTTTTCGTAATGCTCTTGGTCGAGTTCTAATTTTTTCATTTTCTTTTGATGAGCGTTGTTGATTATTGCGGTAAGTATAGGAGAAATTATAGCAGCAAGAGCAATTATTACAGAAATCGTAATTGATAAATCGATGTTTAAATTTTCCAAAATATTCACCACCTTTCAAGGTGAGTATATCAAATTTGCATTACTATGTCAAAAAGATTGTCAAAGAAAGGCAGGTGATGATATGGATATAAAAGAAATACCGACATACGTAGCAGTGAACTTGCTTCATGTATTGCCGGATAAATCCAAGAACATAAAGAGTATTGAAAATATATTAAATGCAACTTTAGATTTATTAAAAACTATGCCTTTGCGTACGTCAGAACAGCAAAAATCAGAGTAATAATACCTATTGCAAGGGTGGATATATTCCAAACATTTGATTTCAACCATTTAAAAATACCTTTGACTTCATTCTTCTTATTATCACGTTGAAGATTTTTAAATTCTTTTTTAAATTCATCTGTTTGCATATAGTCTTCGGTATTTTTTATAAATTGTGCTTTTAACTTTTCAAAATCATGTTTATCGTTAGACATTCAATTACCGCCCTTCAAGTTGAGTATAGCAAAGAATAAAGACAATGTCAAAAACTACCAAAATATAACAACACAACAATTGATTAAATGAAAGGCAGGTGATGCTATGACATCGGGTGTACAGATACTGTTGATTATAACAGTAGGATTTCTTGTATTGTGTGCAATTATGGGATTTGCACCGAATTTTAAAAAGTAAATAAGACAAACCAACTCTTAGTTAAGCAGCAGGGGAGTATCAGCACCCTACCGAACACCGCTGATACGTGCCGCAATACCTTTACCCATATTTACCTATCTATCCTTTTCGTACACATAAAGTAGGCACTCTGCTGTTTAGTTAAGAGTTGGTTATCGGACAAAACACATCAATAATATTCATAAGAAAGGGGATGATTGCGTGGCAGAATTAAAAGTATCTTTATACATAATAAAAAACGGCGAGACTGTGCCGATTGAAACAGTGCCGGAAGAAGACTGCAAAAAGATGTCTGAACGGCTCGGCAGAGTTATGAGTGACTATTACACGCAGCATCCTGATGAATTTGTAAAAATTATGGATTAATAGGCGGTGAAATTATGATTGCAAGTTACATACTGATCGCAGTCGGATTTATTGAATGGGTAATCGGCGCATGTCTGAGTACGGAAGAATTCTGGATGGTTCCGCCGGTGCTGTTCCTTGCAGGGACATTGACTTTGGCACTTGGATTTTATCTGATAAGCAAAAGAGCGAAAAAAGAATATCAGCGTGTTATTAGACATTGTGAAGATGCGGACAAGCAGCAGGATTCTGACGAAATATCTGCAGCATATCAGGAATTAATATTAAATGAAATATGGCAATAAAAAAGCAGCCGACAAAAGCCGACTGCAAGGGTATCTGTGCGATAAACCCAAAACGTATATTCTTATTTTATCGCATAGGTGCCCTTTTGTCAAGAAGGGAGTTTTATGCCAAAGATAGAGGATTTATGCAAAAGTTGTAAAAAGGTCAGTTTTGATACATGTAAGGCTGGTTTTGACCAAGTTGAATTTGATATATGTTCAAAAAAGATAGTGAAATGCAAGTGCTTTGAAGAACGCGAAAAGTTCCATATAAAAATCACATATGAGTTTGAGGACAAAATTGCGGTTGTTGAAAAGGATGTATATGATTTGCCGGAAGTGAAATGGAAAGATAAGCAACAGGGCTTGGGTGAATTCGGCAATGTTTTTATTTCTGATTCAGATTTAAAGAAACTCCAGGATAAATATCCGGATACATATTCCGATGCAATTGAGGCACTGAGCCGATATATAGAAATAGAGCCGAAAAAGGCAAAAAGATATAAGAATCATTATGCGGTTGTGTGTCAGTGGATTACACGCGAAAACAAGAAGCAGAAACAACGTGAACAGGAATTATCCGAACGTGAAAAAAGAAGAGCAAATACAGGTCGTTTAAGGAGTACTGCCACCTACGACCTTGAAAGAATCAAGGCAGATGCAATGAATAATACAGATATTTAATTTAAAGGAGATAAAACATAATGAAATTAACATTAAAAGAAATCGCAAAAAAGTTTGATTGCAGTGTAGAAGACATTGCAATTGTGGATGAAAAATTTAAACCGCTTGGCGAATACAATCGCGGTGAAACAGTTATGATCGGAGGCCGAGAATGGATTGTATTTAATCATTTGCCGGACGGAACCACTCAGCTGGTTACAAAAGAGTTCTGGTTAAAAAATGTAAAGTTTGATGAAAACAGTAATGATTACAGCAAAAGTGCTATAAGGGACAGGCTGAATACAGAACTTTATCCCGAACTTGTTTCAACAGTCGGTAAAGAAAATATTATTAAACATACTGTTGACCTTACAACTCTTGATGGCAGAAAGAATTTTGGATGCTGCGAGGATTTTGTAAGTCTGCCAACATTTGATTTTGTCAGAGCAAACATAGATGTGTTTGATAAATATAAAGATTATGTTGACGACTGGGGATTTCTTGCAACAGCTTTTTCAACGGAAGATACAGGATATAAGTATAATGTTTGCTGCCTTTTGCCTAATGGTTGCATTGGCGGCAATTATTGTGACTGCAGCAAGGGTGTTCGTGCGTTTTGTATCTTTAAATCTTCAATCTTGGTATCTTGTGAATAAAGGAGTGTATTAAAAATGAGTAATTTAAAAGTTGGAACAGTCCAGAAAATCGGAAACAGAAACTATATTATCCTTGATATTCAGGATGATAATGTAATTTGCATAACAGAGAATTTTGTTTATGAAAATATTATTTTTGATGAGGATTTAAATGATTTCGCTCAAAGCAGTATTTTGAAAAAACTGAATACAGAATTTCTTTCAGAACTTGAAGAAAGTGTTGGTAAAGAAAATATTGAAGAGCAGGTAATTGATTTAACTGCAATGAACGGCTCTCCGGAATACAGCAGTATTAAGTGCAAAGTTGGCCTTATTACATACGACAAATCCAGAAAGTATCACAATATTTTAAAACAATATCAAAGAAATCTTAATGATTGGGAATTCACAGCAACACCATGGGCAACACCAAATGACGGAAATCTTAAATATTCTGTTTGCTGCCTTTTGCCTAATGGTAACGTTATCAACCATTATTGTTACTACTACTGTGGTGTTCGTGCGTTTTGTATCTTTAAATCTAATATCTTTGAATCTTAAAACGGAGCAATGATGGAACAGGAAAAAGAATTAAAAGTAATTCTCAAAGCAAAACAATTAAGCAGTTACACAATTGATAAAACCGATAGCAGTAAATTTCCTAAGAGACACAGATTTACGCTCAGAGTTCGTATGCAGGATAAAGCACTTGACATTGTTGAAATGCTGATGAAAGCGAACAGAACGAATTTGAATGTAAACAGAAAACGAAGATACGAACTGCAAAGCAGGGTTATCGAAGAATGTGATATTTTTCTGTATTTGATTGAAGTGTGTATGGAGAAAGAAATTATCACCGGTAAGAGTGCTGAATATTGGTCAAAACTTGTTTCAGACGTTAAATATATGACAATTGCTTGGAGAACAAAAGATAAAGAAAGATGACAGCACAGGTAATATACTGTATAACCCTTGTTTGCTGCCTTTTGCCTAATGGTAACATTAACAACAATAATTGTAACAACAACAATGGTGTTCGTGCGTTCTGGAGGAAAGTCAGACAGAGTAGGCCAATTGCTGAAATCAGTACACTCCTGTCAAAAGAGTATATTACCTTTTTTCTGTTCTTCATAATAAAAATATTTTATGACAGACTTTGAAAAAGTAACGGATTTTAATAATTTATATAAAGCATATAGAAAGGCTAAGAGCGGTAAAAAATACCGACAAAGTTCAGGTAAGTTTCAAATCAGGTGCCTTGACGGAATACATCAGTTAAAGAAGTCGTTGGAAGATAAGACATACACTGTTGCACCCTATCACGACAAATATATTTATGAGCCGAAGAAACGGTTGATAAAAATATCACCTTTTAAAGATAATGTGGTGCAACATAGTCTTTGTGATAGTGTTTTGATTCCAAAACTTGAAGAAGTTTTTGTGGAAACAAATTTTGCCGGTCGTATCGGAAAAGGCACCTTGTATGGTCTGAATACACTGAAGGAGCATATGATGTCTTTTTATAGCGAATATGGAATGGACGGGTATATTCTGAAAGCGGATATAACTAAATTCTATTACACAATAGACCATGATATTATGAAAGCCTTACTCGGACAGTATTTTGATGATGAAAATATATTGTGGCTTTGCAATGTGATTATTGACAGTACGGATAACCCCGGACTTCCGCTCGGTAATCAGACAAGTCAGGTGTTTGCTCTGCTTTATCTTAATGAAATGGATCATATGATAACAGAACAATTCCATATCCGATATTACGGCCGATATGCAGATGATTTTTATCTCATCCATCACGACAAGCAGTTTTTAAAAGATTGTCTCAAAAACATTGAAAATCATCTGTCGCAATTGAAACTGACACTCAACGGGAAAACACAGATAATGCCCTTTAAACAGGGTATTAAATTTCTTGGATTCCATAATTATGTCCATAATAACGAAATTATTTGCAGAATCAGTAATGATAAAAAGCGGAGTGCTTTTAGGAAATATGTCAGAATGGCAAAACGAGTTTCGGAAGGGAAGATGAAGTATTCTAAATTTCAGGAATGCTATACAGCATGGAAATCTCATGCAAGTTTCGGCGATTGTGACGAAATTGTTAAAGTTCTCGATGAAAAGATAAATAAAATTATAGGAGCAACCCATGACACTTGAAGAAGCAAATGTAATATTGAAATATCATCTGCCGTGTGTGATAACAGGCGCAAGTGATAATCTTAAGCCGATTGCTAACGGCGAATACAGGATAAATCAGATTTCAAAATCATACAGGCAAAGAGACCACAGATATATTTACTCAGCGCAGATTGAACAGAATCAGCGCACGGCGTATATCGTGGAACTGGACGACATATCCTGTGCATCGGGATATGAAACTATGGTTGAATCAAAGATTAAACAATCCGAGAAAAGCCAACTGATGCGGCAAATCTCAAAATTGCTTGGTATTTTGAAAACCAAGAAGGAAATTAATAAATATATCAGTGATTTGATAAATGAAATCAAGCAGCAGGACAAAGTAAAGGAGAAATAACAATGTGTACAGGATTAGCAAACGGATATAGATTAAATAGAAAATTGGCAATGATAAGTTGTAAAAAATGCGGCAGAACATGGCAGGTAACGGAAGAATCTGCAAAGCATTTTAACGAGGATTACAACGGCATTTGTCCAAACTGTCGTTCTGGTGAAGAAAAGAAAGCAGTGTCATTAATAAAACCGTATACGAACTTTGACAGGATTAAGGAAATGCGTATTGATGAAATGGCGGAGTTTTTGGAAGATGTAAATAGTTCTTCGTGTACAATGATTTGCAGTCAAATGTCAAGCGAATGTGATTATGCAAATTTGACAGCCGAATGTAGAGTTGAATACTGCAAAAAAAATATAATTAAATGGCTTGAAAGCGAGGCAAAATAAAAACAGCAGTATGATCACTGCTGTTAAAGAATATAGTCAAGCAACATAATTATTCCAAGAACAATTAAGCCTAAAAACATAATTATAGGTGTTATATGAGCATTTGGTCGATTGATAATGCTGTTTGGATCTCCATCTAATTCTTCTCTTTTTATGTAATCCGGAAGTGATTTGCCTATTTTATTATAAGTTTTGCTTATTGCTTTAAATCTTTTTACCTGACAAATAGAAATATATAAGAAAACTATGGCTAAAATAATGCCAAATGCTGGAAAAATCCATTTGTTTGATTCAAAAATTTCAGGTATGGTTATCTGAAATCTATCAGTTAAATTAGGCAAAAGCATCACAACCAATGAAGCAAAGAAAAAACGCAGATATAAATTCCACATATGTTTGTTACGATACATATATTCCTGAAGATAAATATTCATTGCTTTGAATTTCTGCTCGATAATTTCAGGGGGGTTCGTATCACTCAAATTAATCATTCCTTTATTATTTTTTTGAATATTATAACTTAAATTTTAATTATTAGCAAGGTGACTAAAAAATTATGAAAACAGATATTTATAACACAAATAAAAAGTACAGCATAATCTACGCAGACCCACCATGGAGTTATAACGATAAGGGTTGTAATGGTGCTGCTGAAAAAAATTACAGTACCATAAAATTGGATGAAATCTGTAATTTGCCTGTGAATCAGATTACAGAGAAAAACTGCATTTTGTTTTTATGGGCTACATATCCAAAAATTGATGAAGCATTAAAGGTTATTGACGCATGGGGATTCAAATATAAGTCAATTGGTTTTCAATGGATAAAACTAAACAAGAATGGAATAGGCTGTTATTTTGGTCTTGGCAGATGGACAAGAGGAAATACAGAGCCTTGCCTGATTGCTGTCAAAGGAAAGCCAAAAAGAATTTCTGCAAGTATAAGTCAATTGATATTTGCACCGTTTACAAAACATTCTGAAAAACCTTTTGTAGTGAGAGACAAAATAGTTGAACTTATAGGTGACTTACCCCGTATTGAACTATTTGCAAGGCAACAGGTGGACGGCTGGGATTGTTGGGGGAATGAGGTGTGATGATGGATGAATTGAAATCGTGTCCGTGGTGCGGAGCAAAAATGGACGAGGAGCAGTATGCGAGACATAAGAGAACTTAAGTATATGCAGTCCTTACCGCTTGAAAGAAAAATTGAAATGACAGCAGAGCGTATTCGTGGCTGGTATGAATACTATAACGGAAATGTTGCTATTTCATTTAGTGGTGGTAAAGATAGTACAGTTTTAATGCACATAGCAAGAAATCATTTTTTGTGTGATTTTGATATAAAGGGTGTATTCATAGACACAGGACTTGAATATTCTGAAATCAGAAAATTTGTTAAAACCTTTGACAATGTTGAAATCATTAGACCTAAAATGAACTTTGTTGAGGTAATCAAAAAGTATGGTTATCCGATTATTTCAAAAGAAGTGTCAATGATTTTATACTATGCTCGCTCGGGGGGGACTACGGGTAGCTATTGTATGAAAAAACTTGATGGCAAATTGTTGTACAAAGGTGAGCCGTCACCATACAACTGCACCAAGTGGAAATCTCTGCTTGATACGGATTTTAAGATTTCTGATAAGTGTTGTAATGTTATGAAAAAACAACCTACACACGAATATTCAGTAAAAAATGGCGTGTATTTTGTGATCGCTGAAATGGCATCAGAAAGCAGATTGCGACAACAGAAATGGTTACAACACGGTTGCAACGGTTTTGATATGAAATACCCTAAATCAACACCTATGGCATTTTGGACGGAACAGGATGTACTTGAATACATATACAAATACATACAACCAAAATTTAGAGAAGCGTGGCAAAATGTTCAGTATTTACAGGGCAGTAAAAGAAAAAGGGCACGCAAATTTTTAAAAATACATAATTACAGCAAAACAGGTATAGCAGAGCCGTATGGTGAGGTTATCGAAACCGAATGTCAATACACCTTTGACGGTGAGCAGTGCAAATATGCAACAACAGGCTGTGACAGGACAGGCTGTATGTTCTGTGCTTTCGGCGCTCACCTCGAAAAAGGCAAAACAAGATTTCAGAGGTTAAAGGAAACGCATCCAAAACAGTATAACTATTGCTTGAACGGTGGCGAGTTTGTAGACGGTTTATGGCAGCCGAATAAACAGGGCTTGGGTATGCGATATGTC
This sequence comes from Eubacteriaceae bacterium, assembly GCA_021770095.1. Taxonomy (GTDB): domain Bacteria; phylum Bacillota; class Clostridia; order Oscillospirales; family Acutalibacteraceae; genus Eubacterium_R. The sequence goes on from JAETRQ010000003.1 coordinate 103,849, forward strand.
TTCGATGAACTCAACAGCCTGTATGGTGATGATTTTATAAGATATGAATAGGAGCAATAACTATGTATCCATATCACAACACAATCAAGAAAAGAATAAGAAACGGCGAGCTGATAGGTTATGTGTATGTAGATAATTACAAAAGTATTGGCGAGTGTTTATTGCTGACCTTCAGCACACCGCCGTTTGAAAGACCAATCCGACCGCATAAGTATCATGAGTATGTTGATATTCTTGCGGAGTGGAAGAGAAATAAGGAGGGATAAAATGTCGATAAATCTTGATGTTGAATTCTATTGCAGCGAATGTGATGAGTTTGAGCCTGATATTGAAAAAGAGGAAATACATTTATCAGGTATTTGCTGGGATGACAGGATAAAACACAACACTCTTATCAAATGTCAGCACAGAAACCGCTGCAAGGCTATTTATGACAAGGCTATGCAAAAGGTTAAGGAGAACTGAAATGAACATACGCAAGAGGAAGAAAAATATAAAAAAGGAAAGTGGCAGCAGGTCAGCATTTAACAAATGCAGATTTGAAATTCTGTACTAAATATAAATTTAAAAATATTCTGTCTTGTTATGCACTTCGGGTATGTCGGATTGATATGGTTCAATTCAGACAAGCCGTAGAAGTATTGGCTGATGGAATCAAGGAATTTGTAACAAAATGTGCAACTGCAATATGTCAAGGAATTAAACTGCAACTTGATAATGAGGATATAGATGTTGATGAATAATTTTGCATACATAGTGACATTGATGTCAATTATCGGTACGATCGCAAACAGTTTTCAAAAACGCTGGTGTTTTTATATATGGCTTTGCACAAATGCTTTTTGGTGCATATATAATCTTATAAATCATCAGTATGCCCAGTCACTGCTTTACTTGTTCAATTTTATTATGGCAATTACAGGTCTTGTGAAATGGAAAGCAAAATAAATGAACATTTGAAAAGTAAAGTCTGTACATGTGATAACTGTTGTTCAACAGTATTGTTGGAAGAATGCCGGATTGCAATTAAAGAAAACGAAAGAACTGCAAAAGTTCTTTGTAAAGAATGTTATAAAAGATACTATTAATTACATTATATATAGTCAAAAACAATGTGGGCGGTCGCTCACATTTGAGACTTGATACAAGTAATAAAGTTACGACAATGAATTATAAAGGGAGAGAGAAAATGCCTTGGATTGAAAAAGAATACAATTGCGGTAATTGTATCATTGTGAAAAAAGGATATGCGAGCCGATACGGAGCAAAAAAGGAAATTGCTCACATAACAAATAAGACTACTGAGATTCAGCAAAGGGTGAATGACAGAAATGCAATGTTTCGTTATTCTATTCTTGCGAATGCGAATTTTAAGAAGGGCGACTTTTTTATTACATACACTTTTAGAAAAAGTTTTCTTCCTCCGTCAGTAAAAGACTGCAAAAAACTATGGGCAAAATACAGAAGAAAAATCAGAAATTATTATAAAAAGCTCGGATTTGAATTCAAATATATCTATGCCTTTGAGCATGAGGGTGTGCGGCCGCATTTCCATATGCTTTTTAACAATCCAGGTATTAATATTGCTGATTTGCCGCAGTGGGAGTTCGGTATTGCTCACATAGAGTGCCTTGATGACAGAGAGTATCATTCTATCGGGGAATACTTCGTTAAGATTGCATATGATGTGGACAACCCTGACTGCAAAGGCAAAGGTGAACTTGGATGCAGCAGAAATCTGTATCGTCCTGAGCCTGATATAAAAATACTGGAAGGTCCAAACTGGGATGACCAGCCGGAAGAACGCGAAGGATATGAGATTGATTATGATTCACTTGAGAATGGCTATGTTGAAGTGATTGAAAATCATCTGACTTTCCGTTTCCAGACGTTCAGGTATATCAGATTGATAGTGTAAAGTGTTAATAAAAGTTAAGGCGTTTCCTGCACACACGCGAAGATTAAATTTTATAAGTTGGGTATTTTAAATTGATTATAGCAGCAGGATTGTTAAAGGAGAACGGATGAAAAATAAAATCACAATGGCGAGGCTCGAACAGTATCAGTCCATCAAAAGACAGATTATAATATTTGAATCTGATTTGGGCATTTCTTATCTGAAGGGTGTTGACACAAGCAAAATATCAGTGCAGTCGGGTAAGGTGAGCAGACCGGCAGAAGATATGGCACTGAAATTATATGAAATCAGCAAAGAGTGTGAAAGCGAATATAAGCGCTTGCTTGATGAATTTGAAGTGCTGACAAAATACATACTGCATATCAAAAATGAAGAAGTCAAAGAAATTGCTATACGCAGATTTATTGCTGGACAGACTTATGAGCAGATAGGTGATGTGATATTTTGCAGCAGGACAACAGTCATGCGTAAATTGAAGAATTATATTGCACACAATGCACATTAAATGTGTGTTATTATATAAAATGTGATGATATGACAAATGAATAAGCGTGATGAGTGGACTGTGATTTATGCAGTACCGCTCTTTTCTGCGTTGAACATAAGGCAGCAGGGCGAAAGGATGTGAGGATGTGCTGACTGCAAAGCAGAAACAATTTTGTGATGAATATGTAAAAGATTATAACGCAACACAAGCGGCAATCAGAGCAGGTTACAGTGAAAAGACAGCCTCATCTCAGGCGAGCAGACTGCTGAAGAACCCTGCTGTAATTGAACGTATTAAAGAAAAACAAAAGGAACTTCTTGATACGCATTGTATGACGGAAGACAGGGTTTTGGCAGAACTTATTGAAATACTCAACAGATGCATGTCCGCAGTTCCGGTTATGGAGTGGGATTACGATGAACACAGTCTTGTGCCGACAGGGGAATATCAGTTCGATTCAAAAGGGGCTTTGAAAGCCATCAAACTTCTCGGACAGCATATTGGTATGTTTACGCAAAAGGTTGAATTAACAAACATAAGTGATGAAAGTATAAAAGAAATGGAGCAGTATTTTGATAACCAAAAGTCAGATATTGAACCTGATACGCAGTGAACCGTATAAGATTGGAATATGGGTAGGATTCAAAGATTTAACCCGATTGCACAACAAATGGCTCAAGGCGTTTTTGTTCGGTACGGATGATTTAACACTGCTTGCACACAGAGGTTCATACAAAACTACCGTACTAAGCCTTATGCTTGCATTGAATATTGTTATATATCCGAATAAATCTGTGCTTTTTTTCCGAAAGACAGACACAGATGTTTTTGAGGTTATTGAACAGGTTGTGAATATCCTGAGCAGCGGGTGTATGAAATATATAATCCGCTTGATTTATGGTGTTGAACTGAAGTTCAATAAAAAGACGGCAAATGAGATTGATACAAATTTGCGGACATCCATCAAAGGCGCAAGTCAACTCATCGGTCTTGGTATTGGAACAAGTATAACAGGTAAACACGCCGATATAGTGGTAACAGATGACATTGTAAATCTGACTGACAGAATATCACGTGCAGAACGTGACAAAACACGGCTGCGTTATATGGAATTGCAGAATATCAAAAACCGCAGCGGCCGTTTTATCAATACAGGGACACCATGGCATAAAGATGATGCAATCAGTATTATGCCGAACAAAATATTTTATGACTGCTACAGTACAGGGTTAATAAGTAAAGAGGAAATCAAGGCTATTCGTTCAAAAATGACGGATAGTCTTTTTTGTGCCAATTATGAATTAAAACATATTGCGGCAGAAGATGTGCTGTTCAACAATCCGCAGTTTATATCTGAAACTGAGTTGATATTTAACGGCAGTGCACATATTGATGCATCTTACGGCGGAGAGGACAGCACGGCATTCACAATATTCAAACCGCTTGATAACGGCAGGATTATTGGTTTCGGCAAACTGTGGCATAAGCATGTTGATGACTGTATGACTGACATTGATATGTATATGGAGCAGTTCAGAGCAGGGTCGATTATTTGCGAAAAAAACGCGGATAAAGGTTATCTGAAAAGTGAACTGACTGAACGGGGTCATAAGGCATCTGTTTATCATGAATCTATGAATAAATATGTCAAAATCAGTACCTATCTGAAAAAGTACTGGAACAAAATTCTGTGGCTCGATGATACAGATGCGGAATATATAAACGAGATATTGGATTACAGTGAACATTCACCGCATGATGATGCACCCGACAGTTCGGCAAGCCTGTTAAGGTCGTTTGAAAAGCGGACAACAATCAGAACATTCAAAGGAGGGATTTAGATGATACTTGTTGATGAAAACGGCTTGTTCAGAATGAATAAGAATAAAGAGTTAACACCTGAAATTCTTCAGGAATTTATTGCATATAATGAACAAATGGCAGAAGAAAGGTATCAACCGCTGATTGATGCGTACAGGAATAAGTATGAAATTTTTAAACTTCCTAAAAAGCAGGACGGTAAACCCGATAACAGAGTGGCAGTAAATTTTGCAAAATATATTACAGATACAATGAATGGATTTTTTATCGGCAATCCTATCAAAATCAGTACGGATGACGCTGATGTGAAGGCATATGTTGAAATGGAAAACGCCTATAATATGCAGGATGACAAGGATGCGGAACTGTCAAAACTGGCTGATATATTCGGCAAAGGCTATGAAATGTATTATGTTGATGACGACGGTCATATCTGTACGGTGAATAACACACCGCTTGAGGCGTTTATGATTTATGATGACAGTGTTGTTCCTGAGCCATTATATTTTGTCAGATATTATAAAGATGCAGACAACAAGACAGTCGGCTCTTTCAGCAGCAGGACACATATCAGATATTTTGAAAAAGACAGCAGTATCAAATTCCTTGATGAAGAGAAACCACACGGTTTTCAGTATGTTCCTGCAAGTGAACTTGTAGAGAATGAGGAGCGTATAGGACTGTTTGAAAGTGCGATGTCACTGATTAATGCATTTAACAAGGCACTGAGTGAAAAAGCAAATGATGTTGATTATTTTGCCGATGCATATATGAAAATCATTGGACCTTCTGTTGATGAATCTGTTTCCGCAAATTTGCGCAAAGACAGAATCGTCAATATTCCTACTGAAAATCCGGCAGGTATTGTATGCGATTTTATGGAAAAACCGAATGCAGATACTACACAGGAAAATCTTATTGACAGGCTTGAAAAACTGATATTCACCACAACAATGGTTGCAAATATCAATGATGAAAATTTCGGTACAACATCAGGTATAGCCTTGCGGTACAGACTGCAGTCTATGAGTAATCTTGCGAATGTAAAAAAGAGAAAGTTCACAGCCTTGCTTAATAACAGATACAAGATAATCTTTTCAAATCCGGTCAGTACAGTGAATAGAAACGATTGGATGAAACTGAGATTTGATTTCTCATTCAATTATCCTGCCAATCTTGCTGAAGAAGTGGATATTGCATCCAAAATGGTTGGCATCACATCAGAGGAGACAAGGCTCAGTATTATTTCAGCCGTTGACGATGTGGCAGAAGAAAAACGCAAAATGCAGACAGAACAGGATAAGACATCTTATATGACAGATTATCCGACGGAGAGAACAGAAAGTGGATTATTGGAGCAAGCGGAAGATTGAACTTGATAAGTCCTTGGAGAAAGATGAAGAATTACTGAAAAAACGTCTTTCTGCATATTATGACAAGGAGCAGACGAAACTTGAAAAAGAAATTGCGTCATTCTATGCCCGATACGGTGATAACAACATTCTTGCATATCGTAATTTGCTGGTCAGTATGGAGCCTGAGGATGTTGCGCTCCTTATGGAGCGTATGGACGAGTTCTTTGTCAAATATCCTGATTATGCAAAACTTATGCCTGTGCGCAAATACATATATAAACTCAACAGGCTTGAGGGTTTGCAGTATTCCATTTACCTTCAGCAGCAGGAAATCGGTGCAGTTACAAATGAGGCGTTAACTGTTCATCTTGCAAAACAGGCAGAGAAGTACGGCAAAGCGGCAGCAACTGCAATCGGTCATGGCACTATATTTAATGCAGTGAATAAAAGCGTTGCCGAAACATTTGTAATTACTGATTGGGCAGCAGGTAAAAATTACAGTCAGAGGATATGGGAAAATGCGAATAAACTCGCACAGTATCTCAATACGGATTTTGCACAGGGTGTAGCAAGGGGAGATTCTTATCAAAAATTGATAACCAATCTCAAAGACCGTTTTGCCAATGTTACACGGCGGGATGCATTCAGGCTGGTATATACTGAGGGTACATATGTGATGAATGAGGCATCAATCCGTGTATTTGAGGAACAGTATGACGAATATGAATTCAGTCCCATAAACGATGAGAAAACTTGCAGTGTGTGTTCATCTCTCAAAGGACAGCGTTTTCTTATTTCTGACAGACAGGCAGGGGTAAACTTCCCGCCAATGCACCCATACTGCCGATGTTCGTTTATGATATTATTAGAAAAAACAGTTAAACAAAACAATGTTGCAAATTCCAATAGCAAATATTATAATAATACTGATACAAACATTCCTGTTACTTCTGAAACAATAGAATCGTTAAAGAATGTACATATAGATGGACTAAATGAAGAACAATGTAACATAGCATTTGAGCAACGCAAACGGTTACTTAGAGAAATTAAAAATATGGATACTGGTATCGAAGGCTCTGTTTCATTTAATTTGGATGGTTCTGAAATATCTCCGATTAAAGTAGGTACATATGGACAAACAGGAATATATGAAAGTATAAAACCATATTATGCTATTCACAATCATCCTGATAATGGGGTGTTAAGTCCGCCTGATATTTATAAGTTTTTATCCATGAAAGAATTAACTGGATTAGAGAGTGTTGGCAATAATGGAAAAATATGTGCAATTGTAAAAAGTTCTGACAGCAATATATCAAAATATAAAAATTATTTGGAAAGAGAACTAAAACAATATATTTCAGAAAATGAAAACTATAAAACGTATTCGTTTGAATTGTTGAATGAATTTTCTAAATCATTATTAGAAGAAGGAAAAAAATATGGATTCAAAATCACAATTACAGAATAAAGGTACTTTTAAACTATCGGATGAGATACTTGGTAATGATTGGAATGTTGACAAATGGATTGAAGAAATTGAAAATAATCAAAACTCGATTCAAAAGGAGTAAACAAATTTGAATAAAACAAACTGGGCTAATCATAATGTCAAAGAAGTTCCTTATTGGAGAGAGGGCATGACACCAGAGGAATATTTAAAAGAAGAAGAATACTATGCTGAACACTTTGAAGATTTAGTTCAGACAGGGAAATATAAGCCACTATGGCAGCAGAAAAATAATTGACAGAGCACTTTGCGGTAGCAGGGTGCTTTTATTATGCGATTTTTTAGAAGAATATGACATTCGTTGAAATAACAAAAAATAAGATTATGCTGAGCGGTCATGCGGGATATGCACCGCTTGGTCAGGACATTGTGTGTGCGGGAATCAGCACACTTGTTTATACACTTGAAAATAGTATTACGGCCTACACGGATGAGCGTGTGGGCTTTTCTTATGCAGACGGTAAAGTGACAATCACATGGCAGAAACTCGGTTGTGACGGCGCACTGCTTGTTCATTCGTTTATATGCGGTTTAACGCTGCTTGCAGAGAGTTATCCCGATAATATAAAGGTGCAGACGCTGACCACCATAACGGCGGCGGAATAAGGCGCAGACATCGACTGCCCAATGGCGATGGAATACGGCTCACTCTTGCCGGAAACGGAGGTATTTATGAACAAAGCAATGGATTTGCAGTTCTTTGCAGAAGGTGAAGAACAGACTGCTGAACAATCAGCAGAAAAAGGAACACAGGAGAAGACAGAACAGGGAAACAAAACATTCACACAGCAGGAAGTCGATGAAATTATCAAAGAGCGCCTTGCCCGTGAAAGAGCAACACAGGAAAAGGCAGTGTCTGAAGCACAAAAACTTGCTGAGATGAATGCCCAGCAAAAGGCAGAATATCAGCGCGATAAATTGCAGAAACAAGTCGATGATTTGCAGAGAGAAATTGAACTTGGCAAGATAACAAAGACTGCAAGAGCAATGTGTGCTGACAATGACATCAATATCAGTGATGATTTGCTTTCGGTTCTTGTTAACTCAAATGCAGAAAAAACCAAAAGTGCAGTGGAAGAATTTATCAAAATCTTTAAAGAAGAAGTCAAAAAAGAAGTGACAAATCAGATTAAAGGCACTGCACCGAAAAAAGGCGGAACACACACTGTTACCAAAGAGCAGATTATGGCAGTAAAAGATGTGAATGAACGCCAGAATTTAATCAGGGAACATATGGACTTGTTCCAATCATAAAAGGAGAAAATTATGAACAGAAAAACAAATTTGCAATTATTTGCAGCAGAAACAAATGTAACAAAAACAGCAGACCTTGAACCTGCAATCTCAATTGATTTTACATCAAGAATTGCAGCAAGTCTCAAGCAGTTTATGGAAGTGCTTGGCATTCCTGTTATGCAGTCAATGGCAGCAGGAACGATTATCAAAATTTATAAGGCAACAAAAGTGAATAATGTTCAGCAGGTTGGTGAAGGTGAAACCATTCCGCTTACCAAGATTGAACGCAAACTCGCTCAGACAATTGAACTTAAACTGAATAAGTTCAGAAAGGCTGTAACAGCAGAATCTATTCAAAAGGTTGGCTATAATAATGCCGTTAACACCACTGATCAGAAACTTGTCGGTGAAATTCAGAAAGGAATTAAATCGGATTTCTTTACACTTATTAACGGCGGTACGTGCAAAGCACAGGGTGCAAACTTGCAACAGGCTTGTGCCAAGGCTTGGGCAAAGTTGCAGGTCCTTTATGAAGACACGGATGTCAATGCAATTTATTTTGTAAATCCTGAAGATGTGGGAGATTATCTCGGTAATGCCAATGTAACAATGCAGAGTGCATTCGGTCTTTCCTATATTCAGGATTTCCTTGGTATGGGAACACTTGTTGTTCAGCCAAAAGTGACAGCAGGAACAGTTATTGCCACCGCTAAAGAAAATCTGAACGGTGCATATATTCCTGCAAGCGGAGATGTTGCATCCAGTTTTGGTATGACGGCAGATGAAACCGGATATGTGATGATGAAACACAGTACGGTTGATGATAATGCAACCTTGCAGACACTCCTGATGTCAGGTGTTAAGTTCTATCCTGAAAGACTTGACGGAATTGTTGTTTCAACCATTGCTGAGCCTGTACAGGAACCTGCTCAGGGATCCAATCAGAGTGAACAATAATGATTGCCGATAAGGTTTTTGCAAGGCTTGACGGTGAGGACGTCAGCAAAAAAGTCATTCAGGAATATGTTGACGTTGTTGAAGACAGGCTTTGTGTCAGACTTGGTGTTGATACACTCCCTTTGCGGTTTGAAAGTATATGTGCCGATGCAGTAGTGAAAATGCACCGCCGTTATTATTATGAAGGAATTTCAAGCGAGAATGACGGCGGAATCAGCACATCTTTCGTTGATGATATTCTTGCTGAATATAATAACGAAATCAGTGCGTGGAAATCAAAAGGGAACGGAGTACGTTTTATATGATTTGGAAATCGTGTAATCTTATCAAAAGAGAAAAAACAGGAACAGACAAACTCGGCAATACAATCTATGATGATGTTGTTTATAAAAAAGCATATTTCCGTTTTACACCTGTTACCAAAGCAGACGTGAATCTCTCTGAGCGTACAGTGAATAAAAACACTTTGAAAATTCTTGTGCGTGATAAATATGAAAATCTTGCGGACTGTGAATTTGTTGAGATGGACTCACAAAAGTATACAGTGAAAGAAAAACAGAATTTGACGCGCTTTGTTCTGTTGTATATCGAAAGGGTGTGACATATGAATATCAGAGTTGAGGGTGCAGGACAGTTGATGAAACAGTTGAATCAAATCAATGACGTCAGAGTGGATGAAATTATTGCCGACAACACAACGCAGATATTTAACCGTGCAGCAGGTACAAACCCGTCAGACGGCGGAACACCTGTTGACACAGGCTGGATGAGGGTGCACAGGGGTGTGTTCGGCTCGGGCAGAGAAAGAGGGTTTGGTTATGTTGCTGAGTACTCTCCGCATGTTGAATACGGTCACAGGACTGTCAATGGCGGATATATACCGGGTCAGCATTTTCTTCAGAAGAATGTGGATATTCAGTCGAAGATTTTGAAGTCCGATGTTGATAATGAAATAAGGAGATATACAAATGCTTAAACAACTCAGTATCACGGATTTAATCTGTGCCGTGCAAAAGCGGATAGAAGATTGCACAGGGATGAGATGTTATGACTTCACACCGTATGACAGTCCGTCTCCGCTTTATTTTGTTGAATTTACAGGCAGTGAGCCGAGTAATTCAAAAACTACGTACAGGACAGCATATAACATTCTGATTCACTGTATATCGGATGTTGCTGATAGCAGTGTTCCTATACTGAAAATGATACAGGACGTTGAGGAAACGATGACGGAGGATATTGAACTTCCTTCAGATTTTGATTTGATTATGCAGACATATAATGGAGTATCAGCACTTTATAACGAAACACAGACGAATGAAAAACATGCAGTAATGTCATTCCGATTTTTAGTTGGATATGGTTTTATGACAAAGGATTAAGGAGAAATAATGAAAGAATTTAATTTACAGCATTTTGCGGATACACAGCCGTTTGACGGCGGAAAGTACGGCAATCCCACTGATATTGAAAACAAAGCCGTAGCAGGAAAAGATGTTATTTTGTCGGTTTGGAATTCTGACGGAACAACTCTTCTTGCAATCAAAGGTCAGCGCGGTCTCACAATCAACCGTTCATCTGACAGTGTTGAGATTACCTCAAAAGATACTGAGGGCGGCTGGAAAGCAAAAATTGCCGGAATGAAAGAATGGGGTATTGATACCGACGGTATTTATTATGCGAATGATGAAAGCCACAAGATACTTTCAAGAGCATTTGAAGAAAGCAATCCGGTTCTTGTTAAAATTACAAACAAGAAAATTGCAAAAGATATGTACGGCGGTCTTGCGGTTATTACGGATTTTCCGCTTGAAGCACCACACGATGATTCAATGACATATTCCATGACACTCGAGGGTATGGGCCCGCTTGTTGATTTGTCAGATGAACAGACAGTCAGCGAACCGCCTCAGGAATAATTTTACAGAAAGGAAAAATAAAATGTCGATTGAAATTACATATAACGATAAAGAATATGAACTGAAATATAATCTCAAGCGTATTGAGATGATTGAAAGCCAAACCAGTATGCCGACCGTGGCGCAAATCCAAAAAACGCTTGGATATTTTGGCGTAAAGGATTTAAAAATCTATTTGCAGATGGGACTTAAAGAAAAGGGTGCAGATGCTTTTGTTATGCCCAAACCTGCACTTGAAATCGCCGAGGCATTAATTAAACAGGATTATCAGAATGCCTGTGGTTATGTACTTGATGCATTGGAGCGTGACTGTCCTTTTTTCTTCCGAGCCGACTGATTGAATTTGAATACTTTCAATCGAAGCATACAGATGCAGAATATGAAAAAACAGCGAAGCCGTATCGTAATGATATTGACTTCGCTTTTTTTGCAGTTAATTTTGGGTATTCCAAACAGGAATATGAGCAACTGACCCCAAGAGAAAAGGCTTTTATTTATAAGGCGTGGGAAAGCAAAAAAGTTTCTGACTTAAGTGGAATCTACAATGCATGTTATACTGCGTTTTTCAATGCCAATCGCTCAAAAAGGCAAAGACCTGTCAAATTGTTCAAACATATTGAGCCTTATGATGAGAATCTGTTTAGAGAAAGTAAAAAAGTTGTGGAGAACACAAATAAAAATAATAACTGGGTTAAAAGAATTTATGAGGCAAATGGTTTGCCAATGAGAAAGGTGGTGAGCACCAATGCCGGATTATAAGTTATCTGTCAGATTATTGGGTGATGACAGTAATCTGCAAAAGGCTTTTGCGAATGCAGAAAAAACAGTCAGCAATTTTGAAAGCAGAACCAATTCATTTTCTAAAAGATTTGATTCAATAGGTACTTCACTGATTTCTGCCGGTAAAAAATTGACAAAATGCATTACTACTCCTGCAATCGGTGCAACCACAGCACTTACAAGCCTTACCCTTGTCAAAGGTTTTAACCGTCTTACAGGAATTGATGATGCAAAAGCAAAATTAAAAGGCTTGGGACATGACGCAAAATCAATTGAAACCATTATGAACTCTGCTCTTTCTTCCGTAAAGGGCACTTCATACGGGATGGATGAGGCGGCAACAACTGCAGCAGGAGCAGTCGCAGCAGGAATCAAACCCGGAAAAGCACTCACACGATATTTGTCGCTCACGGCTGACGCCGCGGCTGAGGCTGGTATATCCATGGCGGATATGGGTTCTATCATCAATAAAGTGCAGACGAATCAAGTGGCTTATACGGAAAATCTTCAACAGCTTGCTGACCGAGGTCTGCCCATATATCAATGGATTGGCGATGCTGCCGGAGTGTCTGCCGATAAAGTCAAAGATATGGCAAAAGACGGCGAAATATCGTCTGAAATGTTTTTGAACGCTATTGAAAAGAATATCGGCGGTGCCGCAAAAATTATAGGAGAAAATTCGTTTAAGGCAACGATTGCGAATATCGGCGCAAGTATCGGTCGAATCGGTGCAAATTTCCTTGATGCTGGAGGAACGGGCGGAGGTTTCTTCTCCACACTCAAACCGCTTTTGGTGGATTTTAATAACAATCTCAGTGTGCTTGAAAGTAAGGCGACCGAACTCGGACAGAAGTTCGGACAGGCTTTTCAGAGCATTGTGGATAAAGTGATGCAGTTGAAAGAGAACTTTCAGTCGCTCGATTCTGCAACACAGAGCAGTCAGATAAAACTTGCCGGTGTCGGTGTTGCGTTAGCAGCAGGTATGGGACCGGGGCTTACCGTTTTGGGTAACGGGATAAAACTATTCAATAAAGCAGACAGAGGCATAACTTCGTTTGCAAGCAGTTCTGTTACTTCCATGAAGAATTTGTCATCAATTATGTTGAATAGCGGAAACAAAATGGGCTCCAATTTATTATTACTTGGCAGTAAGGCACTGACCTTTTCTTCTATGTTTATGAAAGGATTTAATATTGCTGCAGGGGTGGGTATTGTATTTGCCGTACTTGGATTACTCCAAGGGCAGTTCGGCGAACAGATAGACCAGATACTTAATATTGCAACAACAAAAGGACCTATGTTCATTGCAAATTTTGTTGAGGGTATTGTGTCCAAAATACCGTCATTGGTTGCTCTGGGCGGCACTTTGCTTGGCAATCTGCTCAATGCAATTATTTCCAATCTGTCTGTCATAATCGGCTGTGCGGCATTAATTCTCAGTACACTTGTTACCTCAATTGCAGGACAACTTCCGACACTGATTCCGATTGCGATCGATTTATTATTAACTCTTGTGAACAGTCTTATCACAAATCTTCCTTTGATTATATCAGCAGGACTTGAATTGCTGGTCGGTTTTGTTGATGGGATTTTAATGGCAATTCCTGTTTTGCTTTCATCTGCACCGACCCTAATTGTTAATTTAATATCTTGTTTGTTGAAAATGGCCCCTAAAATCATTACAACAGGTATTACACTGGTTACAAAATTGGCAGTCGGTCTGATCCAGGCTATACCGCAGCTCATCAGTGCAGTGCCGAAACTGATTGAGGAACTTCGTTCATCTTTCGCCGATTTTGACTGGGGAAGTATAGGCAGAAATATCATTGACGGAATAAAAGAAGGATTATCGTCAGTTGCATTAAATCTTGTCGCAGCCGCAAAAAATATAGGACAAACTGTGCTGGATGCCATAAAAAAAGTATTAAAAATTCATTCTCCGTCAAGAGTGTTCAGAGATGAAGTCGGCAAGATGATGGCACTTGGTCTCGGTATAGGATTTGAGCATAATATTCCGCTTAAACTGATGACTTCGGGTGTGTCTGATGCTGTTTCGGGAATTACATCTGCGTCTATGTATTCTGTTGCTGATGCAGGTGTCGGTCTTTCGGGTGTTACAACGCATATGATTGAAGATGTTTCACTGAACTATGCAACCGGAATTGCATCTTCCAATACTGCATCAAACGGCATGGATACCGATAACCTTGGTGAATATATAGTAAGTGCAGTTGCCGAACTGTCAGACAGACAGGCAGATGCACTGCAAAAAGGAATCAGCAGCATTCGTATGGTGGTCAATAACCGTGAAGCAGGACGCTTTATTTCTGCGCTTGGATTTGTCAGGGGGTAATATATGTGATGTTTTCATACAAAAATGCAAAAGGGGAAGAAATATCTTTTGATGATTATCCTTATCTGATGCAGGAAAATGATTTGACGGATTACAGTTGGAACTATGAAACGGTTGACGGCAAAAACAAAATTAAAAATATCAGGCATGACGTAGGTGAAAGAAATTTTACTGTTGCGATTGTGCCTGATTTTAATTTGCCGCTCAAAGACCGCCGCTATCTTGTGAAAGAGTATCTTAACAGGCTTTTTGCTCTGTTTGAATACGATACGAATAATAATGTCAACGGACAAATACAAGCAGATACAGGCTTTTATTATCCATGCAGAGTGATTCAATCAGATAAAGTTTTATACGAAGAGGGCTTAAGCATTGCAAAAGTAAAATTTACTGTTGTCAGTGAAGAAAATATATGGATAAAGCCTGTTACAAAAACATTTATAGGCAGTCGAGCAAATGCAGATCAAACCAATCAGGATTATCCTTTTGATTATCTTTATGATTATGCAGCAGGTATTAACGGTGTGTCGGTATGGAATTTAAATTCATACTCCTGCAGTCATGCAAAAATTGTAATCTATGGTGCAGTGTTAAACCCCTCAATCCATATCAATGGTCATCAGTATATCGTATATACTTCGGTTGCAGCTGATGAACGATTGATGATTGATACAAGGTATAACACTGTATATAAAGTAAACAGCACAGGCACAATGGTGAATTGTTTCGATTTGCGTGGTAAACAAGACAGTGTGTTTCAAAAACTGCCGTCTTCACCGCTCACTGTATCGTGGAACGGTGCTTTCAGGTTTGATATTACTGCTTTTGTTGAAAGGAGTTTGCCTGAATGGAGTTGATTTTAACAGACATAAACGGTAAAGATTTAAGAATCCTTGATTATAAAACCTGCGATTTTGATTTGAAAGACAATTTTGACTTTGCCGTAGTAATTGATGCAGATGACTGGAGCAGTGATATAAAAATCGGCGGAAGGATATATGTGCCTGACAGTGAAATCGGCGGACGAATCGGCGGGATTGAGACCAATACGGCTGATAACACTATAACGCTGAAAGGCTACACATGGCGAGGTTATCTGAACAAAAGAATTATCAGTCCGCCGAACGGCAGTGCATACAAAACCGTTAAGGGTGAAGTGAATACAATTATTCGCTCAGAGATTGACAGTCTCTATGACGGAGTTATAAAAGGCAGTGCCGATATAACGGATTGTGTTATCAGTGCGTATTCTTATGACCGTTATACCACTGTGCTTGCCGGTATAACAAAAATGCTCAGAACAAAAAATTACCGCCCTGATATAAAGTATATACAGTGTGAGCAGGATACGGCTGGTTATGTTGAAGTTTCTGCCGTTCCGATAGTCGATTATTCTGAAAGTATTGAACTTTCACAGGACAACAAATTGAACTTTATCATGGATCATGTACAGAATGGTATCAATCATCTGATTGCACTCGGGTCAGGTGAATTGGAACAGAGAAAGGTAATTCACTTTTATCTCAGTCAGGACGGGGAAATTGGTAAAACACAGTATTATAAGGGTATTGATGAAATTACCGAGACATATGAAAATGCAAACAGTGAAGATTTAGAGGATGATGCAATCAAACATTTTGGTGAGATTTGCAGTGTTTCCTCTTTTTCTATGGATATTGAACAACTGGACATTGATATTGCAATTGGTGACATAATCGGCGGCAGGGATTACATAACAGGTATAAGTATGAAAAAGTCCCTTGCAGGAAAGATAATCACTGATAATGAAGAACTGAGTATTGAATATGTATTGGAGGAATAAGATATGGAAATTGTAACGGGTCAGACCGGTGAACCGCATGTTACATCGCAGCAGGACAGAGAAATAAATGCAGCCATTTTCGGCGCAGAGAATTATGTTTTGCCGATAGGCGAACAACTGAGATGTGAATTGCAGTCCTCAAATCTGCTCAGGATTTATGACGGTATGCTCTGTATGCAGGGCTGTATTGCAACAATATCGGCAGGAAATTATGATGATTTATCTGTTGAAAGCGGAACAAGCGGCGGAATAAGAAAAGATTTGGTTTGTGCCAAGTATGAGAAGAATTTATCTACATTATATGAAAGTGTAATGCTTACTATTGTTAAAGGAGACAATGAAGGAAATCTGCCTGTTATTGAAACAGGCAATATCCGTGACGGTTCACTTATTGCATACTTTCCTTTGTATCAAATAACAGTTGACGGTTTGTCAGAGGTAACGGTAAACAAATTATTTACTGTTACTGATGATAATCTCGGCCATACTCAAAAAGTTTTGTGGAAAGGTTCGTCGTATATGGACGGAGGCCAGACGGCACAGTTAAACGATTTGGTGTCAAATCAAAAAAACGGCATTATTGTTGTATTTTGCAGTTATAACAACGGACCGAGTGATGCACGTCTGAGTGAATTCTTTATACCTAAGATTGAAATTGGATTACTCAATGGTAAAGGACATCAATTTCCGCTTATCAGTTCACAGTTTGCAAGTATCGGTAATAAATATCTTTATATTTATGATGACAGAATAATTGGTGATAACGGAAATGTTGTTTCATCAACAGCAAACGGTATCAAATTTAATAATAAGAATTATGTCTTGAGATATGTATTCGGAGTATGAGTATGAAAGTTGAATTTGAAAACAAAAACAGAGTGGATATTTCGATGTATCAATATGATTACGGTCAGCAACTGGAAATAACAGGTGTTGACCTGCCTGATGAGTTTGAACTGCATGTCAGTGTCGGTACAGGCCGTGCAGAAGTAGTGAAGGGTCACTTTGCTAATGGTACAGGCACGGTTTTACTTCCTGATATTGCATTAAGACAAAGTGTTACAAGTTTTGATTGTTGGCTTTTTGATAAAAAGGAGTGTCAGGGAACAACACTGCGTACTATACGCATTCATCTTAACCGGCGTGAGTATCCATCAGATGTCCCATGTATTGACGATTTGCCGAAAGTGAAAGAATATGCCGATTATGTTAAAGAAAATGCCGAACTTGTATCCTACGCAAAAACAGTAGGTGATGAATTGAAAAAACTTGCCGAAAACGGAGCATTCAACGGCAAAGACGGAGCAGCAGGACCGCAGGGACCGAAAGGGGAAAAAGGCGAGCCGGGCACAACGGACTATAATAGCCTTGAGCATCAGCCAATCGTAGAACTTGAGGTTGAGGAAGGGACAAACATCGCTGATTTTCATATTGGATTATGGAAAATGAAAAGCGATGTGATGATAACAGACAGTGAAAACAGTCAGGTGTATTTGTGTGCAGGTGATATTGTAAAAATATATGGAGTGGTGGCGGACGACATTGAGTTCACTTCTGCTTACAGTATTCTTTCTGCTGATTGGTCAGCAGTGGGAAATATTGATGACCCGATAGCACAATCCCTGATTATCAATAAAAACGATTTGCTGACCCTGACGGATGATACTCTGAATGATAAGTCGGATTTTCCTGTATCAAACAAAGCCGTTACCACAGAGTTAAACAGCCTGAAAACAAAGATTGAACGTCCGTCACAGTTCTATTTTTCTCCGAAAACCAATACGGAGTATAGATTCGGCACAATATATTCTCCTGTTGCAGAGTTGGAAATGGATAATGGTTTTGCATTCGGCAGTGATTTTATAAGCGGTCTTGTATTTGTCAGCGGAGAAACACCGACAGAGTTTACATATTCAAAAAATATCAAATTCACAGGTGATGACTGCAACGACAATGTGTTTGTGCCGACTGCTGAAAAAATTTATGATATTGTGTTCTGGAGCAATGACTGCGGATTACAGGCAGTCGTGCGGGGAGTGGATAGATGAATTATCTTGAAATGAAAAAGAAAGCACTGCTGAGCGGTGTTATCAAAGATTTGCCGTATATTGAACTGGAATATATTGAAGGGACAGGCGAGCAGTATATCAATACAGGCATTATTGCAGACAGTAATACGGGAATTATGAGCATAACTGCATACACAGGCTGGAGAGACAGAGCCGACGGCGTGTATGAGGATACAACAAAAAACAACAGACTTTATCCGCCATATCTGTCAAGTGCATCCAAAGCGGGTTATGGCTGGAATAATTATATAAATATAACAACAGCCGGTAGTTTCAAGTTGAATGTTTTTTATCAGGCACAGACGAATTTTAAGAACTGTGGAACATACAGTCTTGCTTGTGATAATGAAGTTTTGTATCAGGGAGTTATTGCAGATAAAAACAGCAAAACAGAAAATATCTCGCCTATATGCATATTTACTTCATATGCAACAGCAGCAACCAGACAAAAGGCGAGAAAAAAGCAATTTGTTATTACTAAAGGTGAACAGATTGTATTTGACGCTGTTCCTGTAATCCGCAAATCTGATAATGAAATCGGTATGTATGATAAGGTATCAGGTCAGTTTTTTACAAACCAAGGAACAGGCGAATTTTTGTATAAGGAGAAACAGAATGAAACTGTATAAATATATTGATGAAAATACAGTTGAACGCTGCCCTGCGTATCTGACAGGTGAGGATACCATAACAGCAAATCCGAGTGAGGAAATGCAAAGAGAATTTGGTTATACCAAAACACTTGTAACAGAAGAATATCCCGCAACACCCGAAGGATATTACAGGACAGTCAGATATATTGACGGCGAGAGCGTGATAACGAAATCGTGGTCCGAGCCGATTGAGATTGAAAATAATACGGAGGAATAAAATGGAAAAAATATTTAATATGTTCAGTCTGATAGGCGGAACAATAGGGGGAGTGCTTGCATATCTGTTCGGCGGTTCAGATGCAATACTCATCGCATTGGTGGTCTTGGTTATTCTTGACTACATAACAGGCTTGATAAAAGCCTTTTATACAAAGACAGTATCAAGTGAAGTTGGATTTAAAGGACTTCTGAAAAAGTTTTTGATATTCATTGTGGTTGTGACCGCTGTTGTGCTTCAGCGTGTTATCGACAATGCAATCCCGCTCAGAGAAGTGACGATTATGTTCTTTATCTGCAACGAGGCAATATCACTGCTTGAGAATTCGTCAGAGTTCATCCCGATACCACAGAAACTGAAAGATGTGCTTTTGCAGTTAAGAGCGTCAAATGATACAGAACAAAAAGGCGGAGCAAACACAATGAAGTTCAGCCGGTGGATAAATACATATCTCGGCAGAAAGACCGATTATGACGGCGTATACGGCGTTCAGTGCGTAGATTTGATTGACTGTTACATAGATAAGTGCCTTGGATTGAAAAAAGGGTACTGGGGCAATGCAAAATTTTGGTGGACAGAAAGAAACACAAGCAAATGGCTCAAAGACAATTTTGAATTCATTACACCAAGTTATAGGAATGGTGAACTCAAAGCAGGTGATATTGGTATCCGGACAAGCGGTGCATACGGTCATATTTTTATCGTCAAAGAGGCAACCGCAAACGGCAGGATCAGATATTATGACCAAAATGCAACAGGCAGCGGTGATAAAATGACACTGAGAGAAAGACCGTACACATCATACTATATCAACGGCATTCTCAGACCAAAGGACAGAAAGAATATTGACACAGAAAGGAACACAACAATGGCATACGGCAATGCAGCAATGGCGTCAGCACAGACAGTCTATGCAGACAGTGACCTCACGCTGAAAGTCGGCACAGTATCAAAAGGCGAACGTGTCAACCAACTCGGCACAGGCGAAGGCAATCCCATGATTTCGTACAAAACCGCATCCGGCTACAAAGTCGGCTTCGCTAAGAAAGGTACTGTCAGAAAAGATTGACGTCAGAAATATAAATATATATGAATTTCCCCGGCTCATACAGAGTCGGGGATTTTTTGTTTATTTACTGTTTTTCTCATAAGTCAGTATTTTTTCAATAACAAGTTTTTCGCACCAGTCAGGACATTTCCTTTTACCCGATTCCCAGTCCTGCAATGTGCGGATAGGAATTCCCATAAAGTCATTTACTCCTTTTTGTGTCAGACCTACGTTCTGCCTTGCCTCTTTAATTGTCATTTGTTTTTCCTTTCATTCTTCAATGCCATTATAAGTGCAGTAGTCACACTTACAGCCGATATTATCAATGTGATAATCCTGAATTTAGATAATACTGTAAATGCAAGAACACAACCGACACAAGCAATGATTATTAATAATAGTATTGATTTTTTCATATTATTTTGATATAATAAAGACACAAGGTCAGGGGAGTTTCCTCCCCGTTCCTTTACCGTTTCCGTTTTTGTTTGTTGGACTTTTTCGGAGCGGTTTTCTTTTTGTCCTGTTTTATCAGTAGGGCAACTGTTATTGTGGCTATTACATTTGACCATACTGTCAAGACAATTTCGATTATGTCTTTTACACTCGTTTGTCTCACCTCCTTGCTACTCTTATAGTATAACACGCAATGCGTGCAAAGTCAAGCCTTTTTTTAAATGTTTTATATTTTTTTGTTTGAAAAACAGTAACCACAGGTTAATCCCTGTGGTTATTTTTTGATTAAAATTTGTGACAATAAAAGAAAGTGTACAATTTTGTCGAAAAAATATACAGTTTTTGACGACTTGATTGAAAAATAAATATATGTAAACTAAAATATAACAAATAAATATTATTATATTTTGAAAACAGGAGATATAAAAAATGAAAGATTTGCCAAAAACAGTATACGATTTTTTGGATGAAATTTTGGGGAGCATTGTTCCGGGCATTTATTTTTGTTCCTATATACTTTTTTGTGCAGTTTTTTGGCTGACACCAAAAACTTTTACAAATCTTAATATTGAAAAGTATTTGTTGATTGTCCCTTTATTAGCAATATCCTATGTTATTGGAACTGCGTTCAGAAGGGCTCACTTGGGGAAGGTTGATTTGGAAAGTGCCCGATATATTTATTTCCACTCTTTACCGAAAGATGATAATTCATTTGCCTTTGCGAGTATGATTAGTGATGATGATTATACTAAAATTATTGAACAAACAAAACGTAAAGATTTGGATGTTAACGAAGAGCAGAAAGAAACTGACAAAAAGTATAATATTTTGATGATGTTGTGTGGTCTGCATATTCCGCATGTTATTCTTTTTCTGAAAAGAAGAAAACGTTTTTTTGGTAAAAAATTGTATTCTAAGACAGCGGTGCTGAAATATATATATAGAAAAACGAGAAATAAGTATCGGATTTTTCGGTTCTATGAATATTTAAATGAAAATGTGGAATTTCCGAAATATATTCAGGAGTTCAAGGATTTTCATTTGGAGATAAGAGATCGTGTTATGGTCTCGGCCGTTTATCCATATTCTCATCTAAAAGAATACCTTTGCGATCGAGGTTTTTCAGAGTTAGCAAAAAAATATGTAACATGGGAGTGCACGGACGATAATCAGATTACAAATAGATCCAAATCAATCATTTGTCAGTATAAAGTTGAAATATATAATAAAGTACCTGAAAAAATGATGTATATGTTAAAATGTGAGGCACATATCAGATTTATGACTGCAATGTGGTATGCAAACAGAATACTGAATCCAACTTCTTTTTTTATAGGAGTTATTTCCTTTCTTATTTTGATGGTTGAAACTGTGTTCAGATTATATAATGATTCTGTCAATTTATCTAATATGATTGGTAATAAAATAATAGAGTTTTTTTACTCGATAGGATTTAATTTATTGGATGTGGCTGATTTGAACAAAGCAATAAAGATTTTTGCAAATTATATTAACCAACTTGCTGCAACGCACAATTTGATTGATATTATGTTACTAAGCATTATTTTCTTTTCAATATCCAGATATATAAATCATATTATCAAAAAGACTTTCCATTATCAGAGAGTAAGAGAGATTGTATATATTCTGCAAACGCATGAAGAGTGTATATGAACTTCACTTAAGTTGAATGTATTATCTCTTTTATCAATACAGTCCACCGTATTGGCTGATGATTATTGAGGCTGCTTTGGGGTCGGGATTTTTTATATTGATTGGGTACTGTAATTTTTTTATATAACTGAACATAAAGTCAACTCCTTAAATTTCTGTTTTATTCTATGTCCGTTATTTATTTATGTTACAGATATACTTGATTGATATAAGCGATAGATTGTATCTTATTATATCATTTCAAATGCAGGCTTAAGCCTTGTGCTTAAGGCAAAATTTTTCGTCGCTTTCTATTTTAACAATATAACATTAAACTTATTGCATGGTTTTACAAGGATAATATTTCTGCTTTTTTCTTCTTTGTAAGCTTGTTAAGAATTTCGTTGTAGGATTTATCCAATAATTCTTTAACAATATCATCAGGAACACTGCCTTCGGCTTCTATGGAATTCCAATGGAGTTTGTTCATATAATAACCGGGAATAATATCCTCATAGTTATTTCTGAAGAATTCACCGTCAACAGGATTTAACTTTAATGTAATATATTTAGGGTTGTTGTCGGCATTAAGACAAATGGCAGCAAACATCTTGTCATCAATCTTGTATCTTATCCAATTCCAATCTGCCTGAAAGTCCTTTGTAACACCTTTTTTACCAAGTAAAAATTCATCTATCCAATCATATTTCATACTATAAGCTCCTTAGATTATCAATTCTTTCGAGGTTTTGGTTTTTGTATATTCTAAAAAAAATTTAAGCGATGTTCTTGTTCAATAATAGAACAATTCAACATTAATACCAATCATTCAATAATTTATTCAACGAATCAATGAATGCTTTGTCATTTTCATTGGTTCTTTTCTTTGGTCCTTTCAGGTGTGCTCCTGCCATTCTTGCTTTCTTTGATTCATACCTTGTGGTGAGCAGCATTGTTAAGTTGCTGTCATTGATAATAAGCCCATTTTGAGTGATTGGTTTACTGCCTTTTGAAAGCACCATTGCAGAAAGTCCGTAGTCCTGCGTAACAACAATATCGCCTCTGCTAACCTGATTAACAAGTGCAAAATCAACACTGTCAGCACCCTTTGATACGGTTACGATTTTTGCGTAATCACTGTTTATAATGTGGCTTGTATCACAAAACACAATAACCTCAATTTTATTCTCTTTTGCTATTTCGATTGTCTGCTTTACAACTGGACAACCGTCTGCGTCAATTAAAATTTTCATTCAAATATTCCTGTAATTTTTCTGCAAACTGACCAATATGTATTCCGTCAACAAAGGAATGATGTGCCTGAACAGACACAGACATAACCGTTCTGCCGTTTTTCTCATAATACTTTCCCCAGTCAAACAGAGGTGTAGCATTATCCTTTTTGCCTGAATTTGTATGGGAAATATGAGTATAGGTCAAAAACGGCATAGGCGAGCACTGAAACACATCATTGCCGAGAGGTCCGGTAAAATACTCTTTTTGCTCCATTGCAATTTCTGCAGCTGACTTTACATACTCTTCAAGCGTATCTGCCATAGGAACATTCACCACTTTAAAAAGTTCTGTATCTTTATTCAGATAAGTAAAAGCCGTGTCAATTCTGTCAAATAAAACAACCTGTCCATCCAAAAAGCGATATCTGAATGCATCAACTTCATTTGCACATTTGCATACGGCATACACCATAGAAAGCGTAAAGGATAAATTCTGTTTTCTTATTTTCTCCAAAAAACTGGTAACATCAACCTCAAAAGTTACACAGAATGCCGGCTCAATACTGTTTCTGAAAGCAGCACAATGCATTGCTCTTTCCCAATTTTGTTCATCAATTACCTTATATGTATTTGCCATATCATTCACCCACTCTTTTATGTGATTATCTTTTTCTGAAAATAACAAGTTCAGGATTTGCTCCGTTTTCACCGTATTCGCAAACTAAAAGATAATTTTCATCAGCAGTTAGACCATAACATCTGTCACTGTTCTTTTTGCATATCTGATTTCCTAAATAAATCCTGTTGTCATTCCAAAATTTGATGGTTTGTCCACTTGGAAGAGTGTATTCCAGATTTACAAAGGAACCTTTAAGTGCATTAAGATTAGTAACCTCTTCCATATCTTCAATTCCAAGTGTATTGAATTCTTCAATTAACTTTGCTTTCAGTTTACAGGCAGTGGCACATGACTTACATCCTTCATAACAGCTATTGTTATTACTGCACTGTGCAAGCATACAAGAATCTCCAAATGGATGCCCATTTGTTTCTTGGCATCCAGCACATTTTTCTTTAAATCCACATTTGTTACAATCTGCACCACATATTGCTTTCATAAAACAACCTCCATCTCAATACAATTCCAAGTTTCACCCATGCACTGATAACTTTCAGGTATTTCCTTTTCAACTATCTTAAAACCGCAGGAAAGATAACATTGAATGGCAGGGGTATTATTTTCAAAAACCCCCAGCGTTACTTTATCCGCCTTTAATTCATCAAAGGCATATTTCAATGCAGACAAAACAAGCTGTTTTCCATAACCCTGTCCTCTTTTCGTATCATCAACGATTACGAAACCAAGCCGTGCAATCTTTCTTTTCTCATCAACAAATCGTATTGTAAGATGTCCGATAATTCCGTTTTCGTCAACAGCGGTTAATTTATACAAATCCTCGTCACTATACTGCGAATAGTAACTGTTCATATTCTCAGCTGTTATCGGATATTTCTCATATCTGTCCGCACTCCATTGACGAAAGGCATATTCATTTCTTAGCCAGCTTGTTATTGCTTGAGCATCACATGATTTATATTGTCTTAATTTAAGCATAATTAAATTTCCTTTTTATGATTAATATGTATTCCTATATGACCTATGCCGAGAATCAGCGTTGCAATTATTAAAATAATATTTTTTCCGTAAATTCCTAAAAGTAAAAATGAAATAACGGGTAAAAGTGCACCGGGTACAGGAAAGCAGAGCATACTGCCATAAAAATCTTTCATTGTCTTTTTACTTTTGAAATATCTCAACCAATAAACTTCATACAGTACCATAAAGGAAAAAGAAAGTGCAAGCCATATTGTCCAAGGTTTTATTGTAAAATTAAAGTCCTTAAAAATAAGCACAACACAACTCACAGACACCTGCCCTATACTTTCAAATATTTTAAGTGTTCTATTTTCATTTTTGACATATACATCGTAATTCTCAGGCTTGTTTTTTGTCCAGAACAAATTCGGTATAAACAGCATTGCAAGATAGATTAGCCCAACATATGAAAAGCCTAAATTCATAAATACTTCCTTTCGCTTATTATGTATTTTTCAGCCATTTTTTGTTCTCCTTAATGAATTCAATAAGACTTAAAGATACAGAATTACTCTCGCATTCTTCCGTTCTTTGTTTCAAATCAAATTACTTTCTTAAAACAAATGATGCGGTTTGCTTCTGTAAAGCCTGCTGCCGTATGAAATTTATAGCTATCGTGATTATCAAGCTCACAGTCGCTCGCAAATTCCGAACAGTTCTTTTCTGTTGCCCATTGCTCACAAGCCATTAACAGTTCTTTGGCATAGCCATTGTTTCGGTATTGTTCAAGAACAAATATGCCTTCAAGGTATCCGACGGGCGAGGTTTGCGTACCCTCAACATAATCAAAACGAAGCGAGCACTGTGCAAAACCTATTGGCTTTTCATCAACAATTTTTATAAAAACAATAGCATTATCATTATGGATAATTTCTTCAAATTCTTCCTCTAAATCTAAAACACTGCTGTTCCGCCACATCTTTACTGCCATATGTGCCAGCGAAGATGAATCCTTGATTTTAGCTTTTTTAATCATATACTTATCCCTTTAAATTAAATACTTATCAATATTTCCCAATGACCGTTGCGTTTGCCGTTTGCTCTTTTAATAAAGCCTTTTTCCTGTAATGATTTCATTTTTCGCTTTATTGTTCTATCAGTTACGCCCATTTTTTCAGCTAACTGAACCTGAGTAATTGATGGATTTTGCGCAATCAATTTAAGCAATGCTAGTTCATCCAAAGTGACATTTTGATTGTTTGAATTGTCACTTTGAATGTCACTTTGAAAATCAATATGCAAATATCGGTTTTTCCATTTAATCAATATTAAAAGAATCAAGCAAGGCTTGACAACCTGCACAAATATCCTTGTAGCACCTGTCAAAATCACGGGTGTACCACGGGTCGGAAACATCTGCACTGATACCTGTGTATTCCATCAGCTTATGGATTTTACTGTCCTTATCTCCGCCGAGAATACGAGTCATATTGCGGATGTTAGTACTGTCCATACCTATGAACAAATCGTATTTATCGTAATCGCTTACTTTGAGCTGAACGGCTCTTTTACCGCTTGGGTCAATGCCGTGACTTTCAAGAACAGCCTTTGCAGGCGGATAAACAGGATTGCCCACACCGTTCCATATTTCTTCTGTACTGGTAGCTGACGAGGCAATTATAAAATCATTCTCCAGCCCTCTTCGCTTAACCATATCTTTTAACACAAATTCAGCCATCGGCGAACGGCAAATGTTGCCGTGGCACACAAACATAATCTTAATCATAATTATATGATATTTTATTCGTGGGTTGTTGTCAATAAAATGATTTGTTTATATACGTTTCCAACCTCTTTTTACTTTAGGATATAGTGTGTAAATAATATGTTTCATTTTTTATTTATTTCGCCTGTCCTCTTAAAAAGGGGCGTATCATTTAACCTCAACGCTTTTGTACGTGTTTATAGTGCGAAATTAAGAGCGAAATGGCCATATTGCAGGGGACTTTTTCTCTTGTTTGCACAAAAAACACTGTAAAATAATGAAAATTATAAAATTTTTGTTTATTTTTTAACAAGCTTATGTTAAAATAAATAAAATAAAATGGTGTAAAGCATAAATTTTTGTAAAAATTTATGCAGAGCAAATAACAATTATGATCAGAGAGGAAAACATTTATGCAAAAGAAACTAAGTACACTTCCTTTTAAGGGTACTCCAAAGCAGAAAGCTCTGCTCGATAAAGTTATTGAGCAAAACAAGCATGATAAAAGCCGTTTGATGGCAGTTATGCAGGAAGCACAGGAAATTTACGGCTATTTGCCGATTGAAGTGCAGAGTATGATTGCAGAGGGTATGGATGTTCCGCTTGAAAAAGTATATGGTGTTGCAACCTTCTATGCACAGTTTTCATTAGCACCGAAAGGCAAATATAATATATCTGTCTGCATGGGTACTGCCTGTTATGTTAAAGGCTCACAAACCCTTCTTGATGCACTGACTGAAAAACTTGGCATTGGTGTTGATGAATGTACTCCTGACGGAAAGTTTTCTATCACCGCCTGCCGTTGTATCGGTGCATGCGGACTTGGTCCGGTAATGACGATTAACGATGAAGTTTACGGTAAACTTACGGCAGATGATATTGACGGAATTCTTGCAAAATATCAGGACTGACAGATTAACTTGATAAGGAGGAGCAAAAATGAAATCTTTGGATGAACTTAATGCAATTAAGCAGGAATATAAAAGCGCTGTATTGATTCGTACAAGTGACTATGCAACACGAATTATCATCGGTATGGGAAACAGTGGTATAGTTGCAGGTGCACGTGATATTCTCAAAACCATTGTTGAGGAAATTGACAGAGAGGATTTGAACGGCAAGGTTATTGTTATGCAGGAAGCGAGAGTAAGCCGTGTTGGCTGCAATCCTGTTGTTAAAATCGTTGAGGATGGCGTGAAAACAGCTGTTTACGCTAATGTTACTTCAGACATGGCACGCCGTATTATTAAAGAACATATTATAAACGGCAATATTGTTGAAGAATATCTCTTAAAAGAAAATGAAAACAAGGAGGAGGATAAATAATGATTCGTTCACATATAATGATTTGTGGCGGTACAGGCTGTACCTCCTCAGGAAGTAAAAAGATTCAGGATGAATTTAAAAAATGTATCAGTGCATTCGGACTTGATGACGAAGTTCAGATTGTGCAGACCGGTTGTTTTGGTCTTTGTGCGCTTGGTCCGGTAGTTATTGTTTATCCTGAAGGTACATTTTACAGTCAGGTTAAGATTGAAGACGTTGAGGAAATTGTTGAATCACATCTTCTCAAAGGACATATTGTGGAAAGGCTTGTTTATGCCGATACCGGTAAGGTTCAGCCTAAAAATCCGAAATACGTCACATTAAAAGAAACTGCGTTCTATCGTTCACAGGATAGAATTGTTCTCAGAAACTGCGGTGTTATTAATCCTGAAGATATTAATGAGTATATAGCAAGAGATGGTTATCAGGCACTCAATAAAGCGTTAAAAACTATGACACCTGATGATGTTATCAAATGTATTTCCGACTCAGGACTTCGCGGCAGAGGCGGCGGCGGATTTCCAACCGGATTTAAGTGGGCGCTTTGCGCACCGAATAAGGCACCTCAAAAATATGTTGTTTGTAATGCGGATGAGGGAGACCCCGGTGCATTTATGGACCGTTCTGTCCTCGAGGGGGATCCGCACTGTATAATTGAAGCAATGACGATTGCCGGATTTGCAATCGGTGCAACAAAAGGTTTTGTATATG
Source organism: Eubacteriaceae bacterium (assembly GCA_021770095.1). Lineage (GTDB taxonomy): Bacteria > Bacillota > Clostridia > Oscillospirales > Acutalibacteraceae > Eubacterium_R. The sequence continues at coordinate 132,740 of JAETRQ010000003.1, forward strand.
TCCGCGCAGAATATCCGATAGCGGTTAATCGTTTACAGATTGCAATTGATCAGGCAAGAGAATATGGTATGCTCGGTAAAAACATATTTGACTCCGGCTTTGATTTCGATATTGAAATAAGACTTGGTGCAGGTGCATTTGTATGCGGTGAGGAAACTGCACTTATGACTTCCATTGAGGGCAACAGAGGCGAACCCCGTCCCCGTCCTCCGTATCCTGCTGTTAAGGGGCTTTATAATTCGCCGACAGTAGAAAACAATGTTGAAACTTTTGCAAATGTTCCTCAGATTATCCTTAACGGTGCAGAATGGTTTTCATCACTGGGTACTGAAAAATCAAAGGGTACAAAGGTATTTGCACTTGGTGGCAAAATCAAACACACAGGCCTTGTTGAGGTACCTATGGGAACAACACTGCGTCAGATTATTGAAGATATAGGCGGTGGTATTCCTAACGGGAAAAAGTTTAAGGCTGCACAGACAGGCGGTCCTTCGGGCGGATGTATTCCTGCTTCTCTGATGGATACAAAAATTGATTATGACAACCTTACGGCTATCGGATGTATGATGGGTTCAGGCGGACTCATTGTTATGGACGAAGACACTTGTATGGTTGATATTGCTAAATTCTTCCTTGAATTTACAGTTGATGAATCCTGCGGTAAGTGTACTCCGTGCAGAGTGGGAACAAAGCGTCTCCTCGAAATTCTTGAAAAAATTACACAAGGCAAAGGAACACTGGAAGATATTGACCGTCTTGAGGATCTTTGCTATTATATCAAAGCAAATGCTCAGTGCGGACTTGGTCAGACGGCACCTAATCCTGTTCTTGCAACGCTTAAATTTTTCCGTGATGAATATATTGCTCATGTTCAGAACAAGAAATGCCCTGCAGGCGTCTGCAAGGAACTTTTGACTTATGTTATTGACAAAGATAAATGTATCGGTTGCGGAATGTGTGCAAGAAATTGTCCTGCCGGAACCATTATTCCGACTTCTTATACTGCACCGAATCACAAGCTTTCATCTTATGAAATTGTACCTGACAAATGTGTGAAATGCGGTGTATGTATTTCTAACTGTAAATTTAAAGCAATAAGCAAGCAATAAGGAGGCGTATCTGAAATGGAAGAAATGGTAAATTTAACGATAAACGGTATTCCTGTTACTGCACCGAAAGGGTCAACAATTTTGGATGCGGCTCGTCACACGGGAATTGAAATTCCGACACTTTGCTTTATGAAAGATATAAATGAAATCGGTGCCTGCCGTATTTGTATCGTTGAAGCAAATGAAGGTAGAGGATTTAAAATTGTTACATCCTGCGTATACCCTGTTTCAGAGGGTATGGAGGTACTGACGAATACAGAAAAAATACAGCGTTACAGAAAAACAACGCTTGAACTTCTTTTATCCGTTCATGACAAAAACTGTCTTTCCTGCAGCCGTTCGACAAATTGCGAACTGCAGAATCTCTGCTACCACTACGGTGTAGATCACTCTCGTTTTGAGGGCGAAAAGAAGCATTATGAAAAGGATACAAGCACAGCACATCTTATCAGAGACAACAACAAATGTATTCTTTGCAGACGATGTGTTGCAGCGTGTGAACAGCAGTATGTGAGCGTTATCGGTGCAAATGACCGTGGTATGGACACTTCAATCGGTCAGCCGTTTAATCTTCCGCTCAATTCCACACCGTGTATTTCCTGCGGACAGTGTACTGTTGTCTGCCCGACAGGTGCTTTGACAGAAAGAGATGACACATACAAAGTCTGGGAGGCACTTGCTGACCCGACAAAGCACGTTGTTGTTCAGACTGCTCCGTCCATTCGTGCGACAATCGGCGAATGTTTCAATATGCCGATTGGAACAAATGTTGAGGGAAAATTGGTTGCAGGTCTTCGCCGACTTGGTTTTGATAAAGTATTTGATACTGACTTTGCCGCTGACTTAACAATTGTTGAAGAGGCAAATGAACTGGTTGAACGCATAAAGAATAACGGAACACTGCCGATGATAACATCCTGTTCACCGGGATGGGTAAAATTCTGTGAATTCTATTATCCTGACTTGCTTGCCCATCTTTCAACATGTAAATCACCTCAGCAAATGGGCGGTGCAGTTATTAAAACATATTATGCAGATAAAATGGGAATTGACCCTAAAGATATTGTCAGTGTATCTATTATGCCTTGTACTGCAAAGAAATTTGAAATCGGAAGAGAGGACCAGTCTGCCGCAGGTGTTCCTGATGTTGATATTGCATTAACAACAAGGGAACTCAGCAGAATGTTTAACAGACTCGGAATCAACTTTGCGGCTCTTCCTGATGAAGAATTTGACAGCCCTCTCGGTGATGATACGGGTGCTGCCGTCATCTTCGGTGCAACCGGCGGTGTTATGGAAGCGGCTGTAAGAACTGCCAATGCATGGCTCAATGGAGCAACGGAGCCGGTGGAACTTGAGAAAGTCAGAGGAACGCAAGGACTTAAAGAAGCAAGTGTAAATCTTAACGGAACAGAACTCAAACTTGCTGTTGCCTCAGGTGCTGCCGCTGCAAAAATAGTTATGGACAGGCTTAAAGCAGGCAATCCTGACGGTTGGGGTTTTATTGAAATAATGGGATGTCCGGGCGGTTGTGTAAACGGCGGCGGTCAGCCTATTCAGCCGCAATATATTCGTGATACGGTTGATCTTAAAGCAATCAGAGCAAAAGCCCTTTATGATCAGGATAAAGCAATGACGCTTCGTATGTCACACGAATCACCTGTTGTTAAAAAACTTTATGAAGAATGGTATGATGGATTCGGCGGCAAAAAAGCGCATCATGATTTGCATACTTCATATACCCCAAGAGAAAAATATAAGATTTAATATTTATGAACAAAGGGCTTGCTGACATATGTTTTGCAAGCCTTTTAAGAATATGGATATAAATATACTGCTAACAGGCGGTGCTTATGAACAAAGAGTGTAATAAATTAATTGATAAACTTCGCACAAATTCGGCTTTGTCATCTGAAGAATACTTGTTTTTAATACAAAACCGCAAGCAGTGTGAAAAACAGATTTTTGAAAATGCGTCGGATGTTCGCCGGCAGATTTACGGTAATACTATTTATATAAGAGGACTAATTGAATTTTCCAATTATTGCAAAAATGATTGTTATTATTGCGGTATTCGGCGAAGCAACCAATCAGCCGAGCGATACAGACTCAGTGAAAAAGAAATACTTGAATGTGCCGATTACGGATATAATCTGAGCTTTCGTACCTTTGTGCTTCAAGGCGGAGAAGACGCATTTTTTACGGATGAAAGACTTTGCAGAATAATCAAAAACCTGAAAACACAGCACGCAGACTGTGCAGTTACACTGTCACTCGGTGAAAGAAGTTTTGAAAGTTATAAGGCACTGAAAGATGCCGGTGCAGACAGGTATCTGCTGCGCCATGAAACAGCGGACAGCAAGCATTACAGTCGCCTTCATCCCGATTCAATGAGATTTGAAAACAGAATAGACTGTCTTAATAATCTGAAAGTACTCGGCTATCAGGTCGGAGCAGGTTTTATGGTTGGTTCACCTTTCCAGTCGCCGGAGCATTTGTCAAACGAATTGGTTTTCTTGAAAAAACTGAATCCGCAGATGGTCGGCATAGGACCGTTTATACCACATAAGGACACGCCGTTTGCAAATGAAAACCAAGGTTCGGCTGAACTTACTCTTTTTATGCTTGCGCTGATACGACTGACATTGCCGAATGTGCTGTTGCCTGCTACAACGGCACTTGCGACTGCTGACCCTTTTGGACATGAAAAAGGCATTTTGGCAGGAGCAAATGTAATTATGCCAAATCTTTCGCCGTTGAACGCAAGACAAAAATATACACTTTATGACAATAAAATTTATACAGGTGATGAAGCCGCACAAGGCATTGATCATTTACGAAAAAAAATAAACGCAATCGGTTGTCAAATCGTAACAGACCGCGGCGATTACAAGGGAGAACAATATGTCTGAATACAATCCGAAATCACTTAAGGCAGAAGAATTTATTTGCGATGAAGAAATTAAGGCCACACTGAAATATGCTGATGAAAATAAAGATAATTTTGAACTGGTAGATAAAATTATTGAAAAGGCTAAACTTCGCAAAGGGCTTACACACAGAGAAGCGAGCGTTCTGCTTGCGTGTGAGAATAAAGATAAAATTAAAGAAATCTATGATTTGGCAGAGCAGATTAAAAAGGATTTTTACGGCAACAGAATTGTAATGTTTGCACCTCTTTATCTTTCGAATTACTGCATTAACGGATGTCTTTATTGTCCTTATCATTTAAAAAACAAGCACATTGCGCGCAAGAAACTTACGCAGGAAGAAGTTGCAAAAGAAGTTATTGCTCTTCAGGATATGGGCCACAAGCGGCTTGCTATTGAGGCAGGTGAAGATCCTGTAAATAATCCGATTGAGTATATTCTTGATTGTATTAAAACAATCTATTCAATCAAGCATAAAAACGGCGCAATCCGCCGTGTGAATGTTAACATTGCTGCTACTACGGTTGAAAATTACAAAAAACTCAAGGATGCAGGAATAGGCACATATATTCTTTTTCAGGAAACATATCACAAAGAAAATTACGAAATACTTCATCCTACAGGACCTAAACATAATTATGCTTATCATACCGAAGCGATGGACAGAGCAATGCAGGCCGGTATTGATGATGTTGGTATAGGGGTGCTTTTCGGTCTTGATAAATACAGATATGAATTTGCAGGACTTCTGATGCATGCCGAACATCTTGAGGCTGTTCACGGTGTAGGTCCTCACACAATCAGTGTTCCTCGTGTTAAGCCTGCTGATGATATTGACCCAACGGAATTTGACAATTCTCTGAGCGATGAAATGTTTTGTAAAATAGCCGCTTTAATAAGAATTTCTGTTCCTTATACAGGAATGATTATTTCAACTCGTGAAACACCCGAAATCCGAAAAAAAATTATTCGTCTCGGTGTAAGTCAGATAAGCGGAGGTTCAAGAACATCTGTCGGCGGTTACTGTGAAGAAGAACGCCCTCACGATACAGAGCAGTTTGATGTTTCTGATAACAGAACGCTTGATGAAGTTGTGAATTGGCTTATGCGTGAAGGATATATTCCGTCATTTTGTACTGCCTGTTACAGGGAAGGCAGAACAGGAGACAGATTTATGAGTCTCTGCAAAACAGGTCAAATTCAAAACTGCTGTCATCCAAACGCACTTATGACTCTGAAAGAATTTCTTATGGATTATGCAAGCGATGATACAAGAGCAATCGGTGAGGCTATGATAGAAAAAGAAATTGACAATATCGGCAAGGATAAAATTAAGGATATTGTCAGAGAAAGACTTGTTAAAATAGAAAACGGAGAAAGAGATTTCCGTTTTTAAATTTGTCGGGGGAAGTTTATGAATCTTAATGAAACGCCGTCGGCTGAAAGAATTCATATTGGTTTTTTCGGCTGTACAAATTCGGGTAAAAGCAGTCTTGTTAATGCGATAACAGGTCAGGATTTATCTGTTGTAAGTGATATAAAAGGAACCACAACCGATGCTGTAAAAAAAACAATGGAACTTCTGCCGCTTGGTCCTGTTGTGATTATTGACACACCGGGATATGACGATGAGAGTCTGCTTGGTGAAAAGCGAATTGCAGCAGCTGAAAAAATTTTGCACCAATGTGATATTGCAGTTCTGGTAACAACCCATCCTGCACTTAATGATATTGAAAGCAGGCTTATTTCACTGTTCAAAAAGAACGATACTGCTTATTTGATAGCAGTTAATAAGTCGGATTTGATGACTTCTTTACCCGAAAGCACGGGAAATTTAATCTATACCAGTGCTTTGGAAAAAACAGGTATTGAAGAATTAAAAAATGCACTCGGCAAATGCGTAAAACATGAAAAGAAGGATGTAAGTTTTGTCGGTGACTTAATTGCTCCGGGCAATATTGTGGTTCTTGTAACACCGATTGATTCAGCAGCGCCTAAGGGCAGACTCATTTTGCCTCAGCAGCTGGCTGTTCGTGATATTATTGATTGCGGTGCAATTGCCGTTGTTACGAAAGAAGATATGCTTGAAAATACACTTGCATCCTTAAAAAATCCGCCTGACCTTGTTATAACCGATTCACAGGTTTTTAAAATGGTGAATGAAATTGTGCCTGAAGATATTCCGCTGACATCATTTTCCATACTTATGGCAAGGTATAAGGGTTTTCTTAAAACTGCTGTATGCGGAACAAAAAAAATCGACAGCCTGAAAGACGGCTCAAAAGTTTTAATCAGCGAGGGTTGTACACATCATCGCCAATGCGATGATATAGGAACTGTAAAACTGCCGAAAATGTTGGAACAATATACACAATCCGACTTGAAATTTGAATGGAGCAGCGGAAACGGTTTCCCTGAAGATTTGAGTAAATACGATTTAGTTATTCATTGCGGCGGCTGTATGGTCAACGACAGAGAAATGAAGTACAGAATGAATTCTGCTCAGCAGCAGGGTACTGCTTTTACGAACTACGGAACAGCACTGGCATATGTGCAGGGGATTTTGCCGCGGGTTATTGCTCCTGTTCCTGAAGTAAAGTCATTGGTGTAGTTTCGATGTTGAAATTGAGATGCTAATAAATAGATAAATAAAAAACCTTTGATGTATGGTTGCATCAAAGGTTATTTTTTTTATTGAAGTTTTCTATAACAATCTGATAGCGGTTGTATGCTCTTCCGACAGCATCTTCCCAACTGATATAAATTTTTGATTGTGCATTTTTACCGACTGTTTGCAGTAATTGTTTGTTATCCATTATTTTTGACAGTGTCGCTGCAATGGAATGTGCAGATTCCATACATAAAAATCCGGTTTCACCATCCATTATTCCTTCGGCAGCACAACTGTCTCTGACGAGCAGACTCGGTGTTGCACAAGCTGCTGCCTCTCTGACTACCAGTCCGTTTGTGTCAAATACAGACGGGAATAACAGCAAATCGGAAACAGCGTAATAATCCTGTATTTCCTGTCTGTCCAGAATTTTACCTGTCCAGATAACATTTTCTTTTAAACCTGATTTATGTATGTATCGTTTGATAGCGTTTTCATCTGCACCAAATCCGACCATTATCAGTTTGAAATTTTTTCCGTTCTTTTTCAGTTTTGTGCAGGCATCAAGGATTAATTGGATGTTTTTGTACCAAATCATCCTGCCGCTGAAAAGGAATATCGGAATATTTTCAGGAATATTATATTTTCTTTTCTTTATTGCTATTTCATTTTCGGATGCATTCAAAAGCGGAAGGTCACATCCGTTTGGCATCAGTATATAGTCGCCTGTATAACCAAGTTTTTTTAATGAATCTGCTGTTCCTTCACTGGTTACCCAGACCTCATCTGCCGCATTGATGTTGTTGAGAAGAAAGTTGTATGCAAAATCTCTTGCGGGTTTTGTAGGCACTCTTCTGTTTATATCATATTCATATTTCGTGTGATATGTAAGTACAACAGGGATTTTTTTCTTCTGTGTGACACGTCTGAAATAATAACTTGTTGCCAATGGTGCGTGGGAATGAAGCAGGTCAAAGTTTTTATCAATAATTGCCTGATGGAGTTCATCCTTAAACGGCCAGCCGATACTGTAGCCTTCTTTTGACGGTATCCACCAACTTTTATATCTGAATATTTCGTAATTATACTTGCTGTCCATTTGGTTAGGATTTTTTGGTGTAATGACTACTGCTGTTCCAAAATGTTTGTTTATCTGGTCAGCGTAGTTTTGTGCAACATTGCTGATTCCGTCAGTTGTGGGCGGAAAAGCATCTGTACCTATACCGATTTTTAATTTATCGTTCAAATAATTCATCTCACTGTTAGATTTTAATGTTAAGCGATTTTTAACAATTCTATCACAAAGTATCAAATATGTAAATATAACATTTGCATTCTTTACCTTTTATTATCAATTTATTAAAATATTGCTTGATTAAAATCCATTTTTACTTTATAATAGTTGATGTATATTGTTTAGGAGAGAAGTATATGAGTCAGACTTATTCAGTATCCCTTGAAAAGATAATAAAAAGTCATAATCTCGAGACGGTTTATTTGCCGAAATCTGCTGATGAAATACTGATTGAAACAGATGAAATCAACAGACCCGGCATTGTATTAACCGGATATACGGATTATTTTGACCCACTGAGAATACAGATTCTCGGTTGGACTGAACTTGGATTTCTGCTTAATATGAGCAATGAAGAACGTGAAAAGGCACTGGGCTACTGGCTTGGGCTGAAGCCTGCGGCTGCAGTAGTTACAAGAGGTCTTGACATACCTGATTATTTTATTGAAGCGTGTAAAAAATATGAAGTGCCGCTCCTTAAAACCGAAGAAGAGACATCGCCGTTTCTTGCAGGACTTATTGCATATCTCAATGGTGAACTCGCACCGCGTATAACACGCCATGGTGTACTTGTTGAAGTTTATGGTGAAGGTGTACTGATTACAGGTGAAAGCGGTGCAGGAAAAAGTGAGGCTGCAATAGAACTTATCAAGAGAGGACACAGACTTATTGCTGACGATGCTGTTGAAATCCGAAAGATAAGCGATAAAACACTTATTGGTAATTCACCGAGCAATATCCGCCATTTTGTTGAACTGCGTGGTATCGGTATAATTGATGCAAGGCGTATTTTCGGTATGGGTGCTGTTAAACTCAGCGAAAAGATTGATATGGTTATTCAGCTTGAGGCATGGGATTCAACCAAAGCATATGACAGACTCGGACTGGATAATGAATATACAAATATTCTTGATGTCAAGGTGCCTGTAATCACTGTGCCGATTACTCCCGGACGTAATCTTGCTGTTATTGTTGAAACTGCGGCTATGAATAACAGACAGAAGAAAATGGGTTATAATGCAGCAAAAGACCTTATGGTAAGTTTGGGAATGGATGATATTCATCCTGAAGATAAAGAAATTAAAATCTGGCAGAACTAAAGAGGAGGAACGAATTATGTATTATATTGGTATTGATCTTGGAGGAACAAACATTGTTTCTGCAGTAGTTAATGATAAATATGAGATTGTGGCAACATCAAAGACCGCTACAAACAGCCCAAGAAGTGCAGAGGAGATTTTTGACGATATTGCGAAAGTGTCAAGAGAAGCTGTAAGCAATGCAGGACTTGAACTTAAAGACATTGATTCAATCGGTCTTGGTACACCGGGTACTGTTAATGGTGATGGTGTGATTGAATTTGCAAACAATCTTGTTTTTAATAATGTTCCGGCAAAAGAAATGCTTATTGAGCGTCTTGGTATTGAAAAAGTATATATTGAAAATGATGCAAACTGTGCCGCTCTTGGTGAAGCATATGCCGGTGTAGGCAACGGTGCAAAGGATTTTGTTGCCGTTACACTCGGTACAGGTGTTGGTTCAGGTATTATTGTTGACGGCAAGATTGTCAACGGTGTCAACTTTGCAGGCGGCGAGTGCGGACATATGGTTATTATGGTTGACGGTGAGCAGTGTACTTGCGGCCGTAAAGGCTGCTGGGAGGCCTATGCTTCTGCAACTGCACTTATTAACCAGACAAAGCAGGCAATGGAGGAAAATCCGGATTCTGTCATGCATCAGCTTGCTGCTGAAGAAGGCAAAGTTTCAGGCAGAACTGCATTTGATGCAATGAGAAAAGGTGATATTGCCGGAATCAAAGTGGTTGACCAGTACATAAAATATGTTGCATGCGGTCTTATCAATCTTGTCAATGCACTCCAGCCGGAGATTATTTGTGTAGGCGGCGGTATCTGCAATGAGGGCGAAACACTGATGAAACCGCTCAGAAGATTTGTTCAGGCTGAAAGATATTCTCTTTACAGTAAAATTCAGACTAAGATTGTTAAGGCAAAACTCGGCAATGATGCCGGTGTCATCGGTGCAGCAATTCTTGGTAAAGTTAAAGATTAATTGGTGATTTTATTTGAATAAGATAATTGAACTTTGCAATAAACTCCATTGCAGTTATGCTGAAAATGAGCCTATGAGCAAGCATACTACCTTTAAGATAGGCGGCAATGCAAGACTTGTTATTTATCCTGAAAGCGAGGAACAAATCAGTCTGTTTGTTAAAACTGCAAATGAAGAAAATATACGTATCATTACAATCGGCAACGGCTCAAATCTGCTTGTTGATGATGACGGGATTGATGCCTGTGTTATGATTCTTGATGACCATATGGGTAAAATCAGTCTGGTCGATGATGAGACTGTATTTGTCAGTGCCGGTACTCTTTTGATTAAAGCCTGCCGTTTTGCTTATGATAATGGATTATCAGGTCTGGAATTTGCGTATGGTATACCGGGTTCCTGCGGTGGTGCTGCATTTATGAATGCCGGTGCATACGGCGGAGAAATGAAAGACGTACTTTACAGATGTGACCATATTGATAAAGACGGTAACAAAGGTTATCTTGAAAAGGAACAACTGAATTTGTCATATCGTCATTCTGCTTATTATGATAATGGTTGTATTATTACAGGGCTTTATCTTAAACTGAAAAAAGGAAATAAAGCAGAGATTAAAGAAAAAATGGATGAACTTATGTCCCGCAGGAGAGAAAAACAGCCGCTTGAATATCCATCAGCCGGTTCTACTTTCAAAAGGCCTAAAGGGTATTTTGCAGGTGCATTGATTCAGGAATGTAATCTTAAGGGAAAACGTGTCGGCGGGGCACAGGTGAGTGAAAAACACGCAGGTTTTGTTATTAATACAGGTAATGCAAGTTGTAATGATGTTTTGGAACTGTGCAAAATCTGCAGTGATACTGTTTATAAAGAAAAAGGCGTTATGCTGGAGATGGAAATCAGGGTTACAAAATAGGTGGATTCTATGGAAAATGAAAAAAATTTGGTGGTGCTGACCGGTGTCAGCGGTGCAGGAAAGTCAACTGCAATGAGATTTTTGGAAGACACGGGATATTATTGTATTGATAATATGCCGCCGGAACTGATGTCTACATTTATCAGTCTTCTTGAAAACGGAAATAATTACAGCAAGGTTGCTATTGTAACAGATGTACGCTCAAGTCATGTTTTTAAAGATATTATTGAAAGTGTACAGGAGATTGAAAACTATAATTATTTAGTGAAAATCGTCTATCTTGATATTAATGATAAAGAGGCACTCAAGAGATACAAACTGACAAGAAGAAAGCACCCGTTTGCAGATAAGTTTAACGGCAGTATTTCACAGGCTATTGCCTATGAGAAGGAGATTTTATCTTCTCTTCGTGCGAGGGCGGATCATGTTATTGATACTTCTGATATGGACGACCAAAAACTCAGAGCAAGACTTGCCCAAATTCTTTTGAATAACGACAGTGAAGTTATGAACATTCATTGTATGTCATTTGGCTTTAAGCACGGAATTCCTGCTGAAGCGGATTTTGTTATTGATGTTCGTTGTCTGCCGAATCCATATTGGGTTGAAAATCTCAGAAATAAAACCGGTATGGATAAAGAAGTAAGCGATTATGTATTTTCTTTTGACCAGTCAAAAGAACTGCTTGACAGATTGATAAGTCTCTTGGATTTTCTTAATCCGTTATATATTAAAGAAGGCAAAAGTCAACTTGTTATTGCAATCGGATGCACCGGCGGCAATCACAGAAGTGTTGCTTTTGCAGAAAAATTAAAACAGCATTTTTCCAAAAAGTGGGATAATGTTTCTGTAAATCACAGGGATATTGAGCGTAGATAAAATGTCATTTTCACAGTTGGTAAAAAAAGAACTATTGCAAATTGAATATGAAAACAGTTGCTGCGAAAGAGCATTGCTCTATGGTTTGTGTATATTCGGGAAGGGCTTTTCTTCTTTTGGAATAAATGTGCAGACAGAGAATAAAGGCGTCGCAATGCTTTATAAAAAACTTATTAAAAAATATTGCAATGTGAATTGTGAAGTGAAAGTATCTCCTATGGGGCGCAGTTATTCTATTAATATAGAAAACAAGAGCGATTGTGATAAAATTTTGGGTGCATTTGGCCATAATGATAACAGCAGTCTGAAAATAGATTATTCTAATTTTGACTGTCAGCAATGTACAAATGCATTTCTTGCAGGTGCATTTTTGGCATGCGGTACAGTTTCAGACCCTAAGAAAGATTATCATCTTGAATTTACTGTACCATTTATGAATTTATCCAAAAGTCTTGTAACCTTTTTGGAAGAAACAGAATTGTCTCCGAAGTTATCAACCAGAAAAGGATATAATATCGTTTATTTTAAAGACAGTCAGGGAATTGAAGATTGTCTTTATCTTATGGGTGCGTCGTCTGCTATGTTTGAGATGATGAATATTGAAATTGTCAAGGACATCAGAAACAAAGCAAACAGAACAGCCAACTGTGAAACAGCTAATATTGAACGCACTGTCAAAGCAAGTTATCTTCATATTGAAGCAATAGAAAAGATAGAACAGAAAAAAGGTCTTGATTTTTTAAAAAAAGACTTGCAGGATATGGCAAAACTGAGACTTGAAAATCCTGAATTATCTTTGTCTGAACTTGCAAAAATCAGCGGATTGTCACGTTCCGGTGTCAATCACAGGCTAAACAGAATTCTTGAAATTGCAAAGGAAATATAACTGAAAAAGGAAGATAAATATGTTTACTCATTTGCACACTCATACAGAGTTTTCATTGCTTGACGGGGCCTGCCGAATCGAGCAGTTGGTACAGCGTGCAAAGAGTCTTGGTATGCAGTCTCTTGCTATTACTGATCACGGTAATATGTATGGGGCTGTTGATTTTTATAAGGCATGTAAAAGTGCGGGAATAAAGCCTGTTATCGGCTGCGAAGTGTATGTTGCACCGCGAACACGGTTTGATAAGGATAAGGTGCTTGATAAGGATTATAATCATCTGGTGCTTTTATGCAGGAATGAAATTGGATATAAAAATCTGATTCATATGGTATCAAAGTCCTTTACGGAAGGCTTTTATTTCAAGCCGAGGATTGACCACGATTTGCTTGAAAAATATCATGACGGGCTGATTTGTTTATCTGCCTGTCTTGCAGGAGAAATTCCGCAGGCACTTTTACAGAAAGATTATGACAAGGCAAAGCAGACGGCTTTGTGGTATTACGATGTTTTTGGTGAAGGCAACTATTATCTTGAAATTCAGGACCACACTATGCCCGAGCAAAAAATCGTGCTTGAGGGGATAAAGCGCCTTTCAAGGGAGACGGATATTCCACTTGTTGCAACCAATGATGTTCACTATATTGAGAAGAAAGATGCAAGAATTCAGCAGGTTTTGATTTGCATTGCAACCAATCATGTTATTGGTGAAGATACCGGACTTGAATTTCATGCAGATGAATTTTATCTGAAAAGTGAGGATGAAATGCGTGAAGTTTTTGCCGATGTTCCAGAGGCAATAGATAACACACAGGCCATTGTTGATAAATGTAATTTTGACTTTGAATTCGGCAATACAAAACTCCCTTATTTTGAAACACCTGATAATATGGACCATTTTGAATATTTCAAATTGCTCTGTATGCAGGGAATGAAAAAAAGATATGGTTCCAATCCGCCGCAGGAATATTATGACAGGCTTCATTATGAACTTGATACGGTTAATAAAATGGGATATACGGATTATTATCTCATTGTTGCAGATTTTGTATCATTTGCAAAAAATAATCATATTCCTGTCGGACCCGGAAGAGGTTCAGGTGCAGGTTCAATTGCCGCTTATTGCATGGGGATAACCGACCTTGATCCAATGAAGTATAATCTTCTCTTTGAACGCTTTCTGAATCCGGAGCGTGTTTCAATGCCGGATTTTGATATTGATTTCTGCTATGAACGCCGTGGAGAAGTTATTGAATATGTTACAAAAAAATATGGTGCTGACCATGTGGCACAGATTGTAACCTTTGGCACACTTGCAACACGTGCGGCTATCCGTGATGTCGGCAGGGCAATGGGTATGCCGTATGCACAGGTGGATGCCGTAGCAAAACTGGTGCCGAGTGATTTCCATATTACAATTGAACAGGCAGTTAATAAGTCAAAGGAACTTTCAGCCCTTATGGCTGAAAACCCTCAGGTCAATGAACTCATTGAAACAGCAAAACAGGTTGAAGGTATGCCCAGAAATACTTCAACGCATGCCGCAGGTGTTGTCATTACCCATAATCCTGTATCGTCATATGTTCCGCTGGCTACGAATGACGGTGTGCCTGTTACTCAGTATATTATGACTACACTTGAGGAACTCGGTCTTTTGAAGATGGATTTCCTCGGATTAAGAACACTTACAGTAATAGACGATGCTGCAAAAGCAGCAGGTGTGGATATTGATAATATTCCGATAGATAATGATAAAGATGTATATAATCTGTTTTCAAGAGGGCAGACCGAAGGTATCTTTCAGTTTGAATCATCTGGGATGAAGCAGATGCTTATTAATTTAAAGCCCACTGCTCTTGAAGATTTGATTGCTGCTACTTCTCTGTATCGTCCCGGTCCTGCAAAACAGATAGATACTTTTGTTGAAAATTCTCATAATCCGCAAAAGGTAACTTATATTACCGAAGCATTAAAACCGATACTTGAAAACACATATGGCTGTGTAGTCTATCAGGAACAGGTAATGCAGATTTTTCGTGAGCTTGCCGGATATTCATATGGCAGAGCGGATATTGTCCGCCGTGCGATGAGTAAAAAGAAGATAGATGTTATGCAGCGCGAGAGGGAAACTTTTATAAATGGCTGTAATGATAATGGGATTGATGAAAATGCTGCGAATCTGATTTTTGACCAAATGTCGGATTTTGCAAAATATGCGTTCAATAAATCCCACGCAGCGTGTTATGCCCTGGTAGCATACAGAACTGCATATCTGAAATGCCATTATCCTGCCCAATTTATGGCTGCTCTTATGACCTCTGTGCTTGATCAGTCAAATAAAATTGCACGTTATACTGCCGAATGTAAACGTATAGGACTGCGTCTTGGTCCGCCTGATATTAATACTTCCATGAAAGGCTTTACTGCCAATGGTAAAGTGATCAATTATGGATTGCTGGGTATTAAAAATGTTGGTTCGGATTTCGTCGATGAGATTGTGGAAGAACGTAAAAACGGTCGTTTTACAGACCTTATGGACTTTTGCAAACGAATGCAGGAAGGCCACTTCAACCGCCGTTCGGTTGAAAGTCTGATACGCTGCGGCGCATTGGATTGCTTTGATACAAACAGACGCCAGATGCTTCAGGCCTTGCCGTCTTTGATTACGAATCTTGAAAATTACAGGCAAAGTACCAAATATGGACAAGTCGGTTTTTTTGATATAGGTCAGGGCGAGATTATGTCCCTTGATTTTGAAGTCCCTGATGTTGCTGAATTTTCAAAAAATGAACTTCTGAAAATGGAAAAAGAAATGACAGGTCTTTATCTTTCAGGGCATCCTATGGATAAATATTCTGATGTATGCAAAGACTTAGGTTATGCCGATACGATTGAATTGATTGATGCCGCAAAAGGTGAAAATCCGAAATATAAAGATAAAAGCCATGTAAAACTGTGCGGCATCATTATCCGCACTACTCTCAAGCAGACAAGAAACGGCGGCACAATGGCATTTGTGACCGTTGAGGATTTGTATGGTTCTGTTGAGGTTATTGTTTTCCCAAATACTTTGGAAAAATATTCGGATTTGCTTTATGACGGCAGTGTTATAAGTGTTACCGGAAGTTTATCTCTCGAGGAGCAAAAGGATGCAAAAATCCTTGCAAATGAGATTACTCTGCCGCCTGCAAGTGCGGATAAAAATGGACAGAACAACAATACCGAAGTGAAACAGAAAAAGAGAAAAATAGGTCTTTTTCTTCGTTTCAATAACAAAAATGATGAAAGAATTTATCTTGCAAAAAGAGTAACAACCATTTTTGAAGGAACAATTCCGCTATATTTTTACTATATTGAGAGTGGAAAGTATGAATTACAGCCGAGAACAGACTTTGTTGAAGTGAATGAAACAGAGTTAAAAGAACTCAAACGTATACTCGGTGACGAAAATGTGGTCTTTAAAAATTAAGTTTTCGTTAATATTAAACTAAAAAACAGGTCAATACTTGACATTTTTTTCACGAAATATTAAAATATCATCTATCGGTGTTATCATACATTATGATACAGGAGGAACCTATTATGAAAACAATTGCAGTTTTAACAAGCGGTGGAGATGCTCCGGGTATGAATGCTGCTGTTCGTGCAGTAGTTCGTACAGCCTGTAAAAACGGCGTCAAAGTATATGGCGTTATCCGTGGCTATAACGGACTTATTAACGGCGATTTTATCGAAATGGATCTTCGCTCAGTTTCAGATATTATTAATCGTGGCGGTACAGTTCTTTATTCAGCACGTTCCGTTGAGTTTGCTACTGAAGAAGGTATGCGCAAAGCAATTCGTACCTGTCAGGAATGGGGAATTGAAGGCATTGTAGTTATCGGCGGTGACGGTTCATTCCGCGGTGCAAGGGATTTGTCTGAAAGAGGAATTCCGTGTGTTGGTATCCCCGGTACAATCGACAACGATATTGCTTGTTGTGATTATACAATCGGTTATGATACCTGCCTCAATACAATTATGGAAATGGTAGACAGACTTCGTGATACAAGTGAAAGTCATGACCGCTGCACTGTTGTTGAAGTTATGGGCAGAAGAGCAGGTTATCTTGCACTCAATGCGGGTATTGCTGTCGGAGCAACTGCCATCTTGATTCCTGAAGTGGAATTTGATATTGAAAAACATGTTATTGAGCGTATGGAAAGTACACAGAGAACAGGCAAAAAGCACTTTATTATTATTGTTGCCGAAGGTGTCGGTGTTGATGTTGATGAATTGGCAAAAGAAATTCAGGCACGCACAGGCGTTGAATCCCGTTCCCTTACACTCGGTCATGTTCAGCGTGGCGGATATGCTACTGTTAAGGACAGAGTAATGGCAACACGTATGGGCAATTATGCAGTAAAACTTCTTATGAACAATGTAGGCAATCGTGTGGTTGCTGCACAAAAAGAAGAAGTTGTCGACTTTGATATATTTGAAGCACTCAATATGAAAAAGTCGATTGATATGGAACTTTATAACATCGCCCACGAGGTTTCAATTTAAGTTAAAATTAAAATAATACAAAAATTGCTATTTAACATTTTAAAATTTTTAAGGACATCTTTGAGATGTCCTTATTTTTTTGTCAATACTATAATCGGTGATTTATTTTGAAAAAGATTATTCGAATTGCAGATGTTTGTTTTGCAGTAGTATTATGTGTAATTTATTCTTTTATTGGATTTGGTACAGTTTTCCTGCCGAGTGAGATTAATACTTATACTTCTAAAAGTATTAATTATAAAACATTTTATTCATTGGATATTTCTGATGATTCTCAGGTTGATTATCAGGGCAGTCAAAGAGTTTCACCGTATGAAAGTGAAATTAAACTGCTTGGAGTTATTCCTGTCAAAACAACAACAGTCACTCAGATTGAACCAACCAATGTATATGTGAGCGGTGAAAGCTTTGGTATAAAACTTTATACTGACGGCGTTATTGTTGTGGGAACCAAGGATGTTCAAATTGACGGAGGAAAATGCAATCCAGCAAAAGAGGCAGGGCTTGAAAAAGGTGATATTATTGTTGATATTAACGGTGAAAAAATGGTCTCATCAACACAGGTTGAGGATGTGTTCAACGACAATAACGGCAAAGAATACAGAATAAAAGTAAAAAGAAATGGTAATTTTAAAACATTTACACTTACCCCCGTTTATTCACCAAGTGAAGGTAAGTATAAAGTAGGTGTCTGGGTAAGGGATTCAACTGCCGGTATCGGCACAGTAACTTTCTATAACCCAAATAACAATACAATTGCGGCATTGGGGCATCCGATAACAGATGTTGATACAAATGAAATTATGCCAATCCTGAATGGTGAAGCGGTTCAGGCTCAGGTAACAAAGTTGTATAAAAGCAGGGATGGCGAAACAGGTTCGTTATGCTGTGATTTTTCAAATGATACAATAGGCAGTCTCAGCCTGAACAGCGACTGCGGAATTTACGGGAAGTATGAGTGTAATGTTTCTGACAAGCAAATTTATGAAGTTGCGGTTTCACAGGAAGTCGAGAAAGGTCCTGCAAAATTAATTTGCACACTCGATGCCAGCGGACCGAAAGCGTACGCAATTGAAATCACTAAAATTTCTTTCAGAGAAAATAATAGTGAAAAAAATATGGTCATCAAAGTAACAGATAAAGAACTTATTGAAAAAACAGGCGGTATTGTTCAGGGTATGTCCGGATCTCCTATTATCCAAAACGGTAAGCTTATTGGAGCACTTACGCACGTGATTGTTGACAATCCTGAAAAGGGTTATGCAATATTTGCGGAAAAAATGGTCAAAGAGTCGAACAATGTAAAATAATGCAGGATTTTTTATCAGAAAAAATCATAAATTTCGATATTGTGAAAAGATTTTACAAAAAATAGTGAAAAAGTATTGCATTTTAGGTTTTTATATGGTAATATGTGGAAGAGATATTTAAGGAGGGTTTACCTATGAAAACCAATTTAAAAGTGCTGATTGCTGACGATTCTCTGCAATTTGGCAAAGAATGTCAAAAAGAATTAAAATCAGACGGATTTGATGTTATCCTTACAAGCAAAGACGGAAGCAAAGTGATTTCTGTTTTTGATACACAGCATATAGATGTTATTGTAATGGATGCTTTTATGACGAACGAAGATGCGATTGACGTGCTTGAACATATTAATTCTTCTGCTAATGAAAAACCGCTTATTGTTCTTTTATCTTCGGTTGATTCTCAGGATTTTGAAGAACAGATGGTAAGAGCAGGTGTTGATTATTATTTCATCAAGCCAGTCAAACCCGTTTCGGTAGCCAAGCGTGTCAGCCGTCTTGCATCGTGGAAAGCAGAGAAAAAGAAAATGGATACAGCATTCACAAATGATGCAGATATTGAAGTCGTTATCTCTGATATTATGCGTCAGATTGGAGTGCCGGCACATATCAAAGGTTATCAGTACTTAAGAACTGCTATCAAACTTTCAATAGAAGACAGTGAAATGCTCGGTTCTGTAACCAAAGTTTTATATCCGACTGTTGCAAAGACATATAATACCACTGCTTCAAGAGTAGAAAGAGCAATAAGGCATGCGATTGAAGTTGCTTGGGACAGAGGTGATGTTGATGTATTGTCATCCTATTTCGGATATACAATTCAGTCACAAAGAGGTAAGCCAACAAACAGTGAATTTATTGCAATGATTGCAGACAATCTGAAACTAACATTAAAGATTGCTTAATGTTAAAATAATTTTTTAATTCCTAATATATCTAATTATATTTAAAAAACTATATCTTGTGGTGAAAATGGCATTATAGCTATAAACACCACAAGATTTTTCTTTTGTGCATTTTTACAGAAATTTTACAAATAAATTCGTTAAAACTGCACAAGAAAATTTTTGAAAAAGTTGTAAAATTTCCTTGACAACAGGCAATATATAATATATAATAAACAGGCTTGCGGAATAGGTGAGTTATATATTTATATATTACTGACTGATTCTTGCATATAGATATGCGATGATGTGTAAGGTGGCGTCTTAACCCAGACGGGAATTTACACGGAGTATGTCCGATTTTAAACCGGGCGAAAATGACCGATAGGTAACTAGCGTATAGTCAGCGACTTGCGAACACTGGCTAAAGGTGCGTTATTTCTCTGCCCGAATGAAATTCGTCATTCGGTTTTATTTACAGAGAGGGTTGAAACACACGGACGCGTGGTAACTAATTCGGTAACTCGCACCATAATTTTTCAGGAGGAAATAACATGGCAGCAAGTAAAGTTAAGATTCGAATCAGACTTAAAGGCTATGATCACAGTCTTGTTGATCAGGCTGCTGAAAAGATTGTTGAAACAGCTAAGAGAACAGGCGCACAGGTTAGCGGTCCTATTCCTCTTCCGACAGAGATTGAAAAAATAACAATCCTTCGTGCTGTTCACAAGTACAAAGACAGCCGTGAGCAATTCGAACAAAGAACACACAAAAGACTTATTGACATTCTCAGACCATCAAACAAAACGGTTGAAGCGTTAACAAGTCTTGAACTTCCAGCTGGCGTTGAGATTGAAATCAAACTCTAATCGCTGCTGAGGTCATGTTGGGTAAAACCAACCAATAACCAAAGGAGGAAATAAAATCATGAAAAAAGGTCTTATCGGCAAAAAGATTGGCATGACTCAGATTTTCGATGAAAACGGAAAAGTAATTCCGGTAACAGTAGTTGAAGCTGGTCCTTGCACAGTAACACAGATTAAGACAATGGACAACGATGGTTATGAAGCAATCCAGGTTGGCTTTGGTGATGTTAAAGTATCACGAGTTAATAAGCCAATGAAGGGTCACTTCGACAAGGCAGACGTTGCTCCGAAGAAAACACTCAAAGAATTCCGTCTTGAAAGTATTGAAGGAATTGAAGTTGGCAACATCCTTAAAGCTGACATATTTGAAGTTGGCGAAGTAGTAGATGTTAAGGGAACAAGCAAGGGTCACGGAACAGCAGGCGCAATTAAGCGTTGGAACTTCTCAAGACTCAGAATGACACACGGTACAGGTCCTAACCACCGTCACGCAGGTTCACTCGGTGCTTGTTCAAGCCCTTCAAGAGTATTCAAGGGTAAGAAGATGGCAGGTCACTACGGTCACGAAGCAGTAACAGTTCAGAACCTCAAGATTGCTAAGATTGATGCAGAAAACAATCTTATCGCAATCAAAGGTGCAATCCCTGGTCCAAAGGGCGGAATTGTTGTTATTGCAGACGCAGTTAAAGCTTAACGAAAGGAGAGATAATAATGGCACAGGTTCAGGTTTATAACCAGGAAGGTAAGAAAACTTCAAAATTGGAACTTGCTGATTCAGTATTCGGTATTGAACCAAACACATCAGCAATGCATCTTGCAGTGGTTAGTTATCTTGCTAATCAGCGTCAGGGCACACAGTCAACTCTCACTCGTTCAGAAGTAAGCGGTGGCGGTGCAAAGCCTTGGAGACAAAAGGGTACAGGTCGTGCTCGTCAGGGTTCAATTCGCAGCCCGCAGTGGACACACGGCGGAATTGCTCTTGGCCCTAAGCCAAGAAAATATAAGGTTGAACTTAACAAGAAAGTTAAGAGACTTGCTATGAAGTCTGCACTTTCAAGTAAAGTTGCTGCTAATGAAATGATGGTAATCAACAAAGTTGAACTTGAAGCAATCAAGACAAAGGCTGTTGTTGATATGCTTGCAGCTCTTAAAGCAGCAAAGAAAACTCTTATCGTAACATCAGAAACTGATGAAAAAATTTATAAGAGTGCTCGTAACATTGAGGGCGTTAAGGTTGTTACAGTTAACACACTTTGTGTTTATGATATTCTCAACTGTGACTCATTCGTAGTTCTCAAGGACGCAGCAAAGAAAATTGAGGAGGTATATGCATAATGAAAACTGCTCAAGACATTATCATCAAGCCAATCATCACTGAAGAATCAATGATGGGTATTATGATGAAAAAATATACCTTCAAAGTTGCGAAGGATGCTAATAAAATCGAGATTGCTAAGGCTGTTGAAGAAGTTTTCCCGGGCACTAAGGTTGCTAAGGTAAACACAATCAATGTTCGCGGCCGTAAGCGTCGTCAGGGTATGAATGTAGGCTATACTCCATCTTGGAAGAAAGCTGTTGTTACTCTTACTGAAGATTCAAAAGAAATTGAATTCTTCAACGATATGATGTAATCACATACCTATTATATAATAGTAAAGAGCTTTTTGCTCATTAAGCAACAAAATGATTTCGGATGATGAGGTATGAAAGGTGCCATCCTTTCGCAAAGTTATCCGGAAAGGAGAAAAGAAATGGCAATTAAGAATTACAAGCCGACTACTCCTTCAAGGAGAAATATGTCAGTAACTGATTATTCTTCTCTCTCAAAAGTTGCACCTGAAAAATCTTTGCTTGAACCACTCAACAAGAAATCAGGCCGTAACTCATACGGAAGAATCACAGTTCGTCATCGTGGCGGCGGAAACAGAAGAAAGTATCGTGTAATCGACTTTAAGAGAAATAAGTTTGATATTCCTGCTACTGTTAAGACAATTGAATATGATCCAAACAGAAGCGCACATATCGCTCTTATTCAGTATGAAGATGGTGTAAAGAGTTACATCACTGCTCCTGAAGGTCTTAAAGTTGGTGCAACAGTAATGGCTGGTCCGAATGCGGACATTATCCCCGGTAATGCACTTGCACTTAAGGATATGCCTGTTGGTACAATCGTTCACAACGTAGAACTTTATCCAGGAAATGGTGCTCAGCTTGCTCGTTCAGCAGGTAACAGCGCTCAGTTGATGGCTCTTGAAGGACCTTATGCTCTTCTCAGACTTCCATCAGGTGAACTTCGTAACGTTCCGAGAGATTGTATGGCAACTGTTGGTGTTGTTGGTAACACTGACCACGCTAATGTTAAAATCGGTAAAGCAGGTCGTAAACGCAATATGGGCTGGAGACCTACAGTTCGTGGTTCTGTTATGAACCCGAATGACCACCCTCACGGTGGTGGTGAAGGTAAATCACCTATCGGACGTCCCGGTCCTTGTACACCTTGGGGTAAACCTGCTCTTGGTTATAAGACACGTAATAAAAAGAAGGCATCTAACAAGATGATCGTTCGCCGTCGTAACGGTAAATAAGAAGAAAGGAGAAGATTAAAATGAGTAGAAGTACTAAAAAAGGACCTTATGTAGAAGAAAGCCTCTACAAGAAGGTTGAAGCACTTAATGCTTCAGGTGATAAGCAAGTTATCAAAACTTGGTCAAGAAGTTCAACAATCTTCCCTGAATTCGTAGGACACACATTTGCTGTTCATGACGGAAGAAAGCATGTCCCTGTATATGTTACAGAAGATATGGTTGGACACAAACTTGGTGAATTTGCACCAACAAGAACATTCAGAGGCCACGCAGGCTCAAAGACATCTAAGTAATCGAAAGGAGAATTATTATGGAAGCAACAGCAAAAGCAACATATGTCCGTATCTCTCCTAGAAAGGTGCAGATTGTTCTTGATTTGATTAGAAATCAGCCTGCTGACAAGGCTTTGGCTATTCTTCAGTACACACCAAAGGCTGCTTGTGAACCGGTTAAGAAAGTTCTTAAGTCAGCAATGGCAAACGCTGAGAACAATAACAATATGGACACATCAAGATTATTTGTAAGTTACTGCAATGCAACTCCTGGTCCGATACTCAAGAGAGTTCAGCCAAGAGCACAGGGCAGAGCATACAGAATTAATAAAAGAACATCACACATCACCATTACCGTTAAGGAAATGGAAGACTAAGCGAGGAGGAAGAGTTAATGGGACAGAAATGTAATCCAACCGGATTAAGAATCGGTGTTATTAAGAACTGGGACTCTCGCTGGTATGCTAAAAAAGGTGAGTTCGGTGATACACTTGTAGAAGATTACAATCTTCGTAAGTATCTCCTCAAGTCACTTTACGGCGCAGGTGTTCCAAAAGTAGAAATCGAAAGAGACGCAAAAAGAGTAAGAATCAACATCCACTGTGCAAAACCGGGTATGGTTATCGGTAAGCAGGGTGCTGAAATTGAAAAACTCAAGGCTCTCTGTGCTAAGAAGTTGGGCAAAAGCACAAACGAAGTTTTCATCAACATTGTTGAAATCAAGCAGCCTGACCTCGATGCTACTCTCGTAGCACAAAATGTTGCTCAGCAGCTTGAAAGACGTGTATCTTTCAGAAGAGCAGTTAAAGGTGCTATCAGAAATACAATGAGACTTGGTGCTCGTGGTATTAAGATTATGGTTTCAGGAAGAATCGGCGGTGCAGAAATCGCTCGTTCAGAAACTTATAAAGAAGGTACTATTCCGCTTCAGACAATTCGTGCTGACATTGATTATGGTTTTGCAGAAGCAAACACAACTTATGGTAAAATCGGTGTTAAGACATGGATTTATCAGGGCGAAGTACTTCGCGAATCTCGTAACAAGAATAAGAAGAGATCAAATCGTAGGGAAGGGGGAAAAAGATAATGCTATTACCAAAGCGTGTTAAGCACAGAAAGCAGCACAGAGGTCGTATGACCGGTGTAGCAACAAGAGGTAATAAGGTAACTTATGGTGAGTTTGGTCTTCAGACTACTGAACCTGCATGGATTACAGCAGCACAGATTGAAGCTGCCCGTATTGCTATGACTCGTTACACAAAGCGTGGCGGTAAAGTATGGATCAAAATTTTCCCAGATAAGCCTATTACAGCAAGACCTGCCGATACTCGTATGGGTAAAGGTAAAGGTAACGTTGACTACTGGGTAGCAGTAGTTAAACCGGGCAGAGTTATGTTTGAACTCGGCGGTGTTAGCGAGGATGTAGCACGTGAGGCTATGAGACTTGCAGCAAACAAACTTCCTGTTAAATGTAAGTTTGTTAAGAAAGAAGAAGGGGGCGAGCAGTAATGAAAGCATCTGAAATCAAGGCTCTTTCTGCAGACCAGAGAGCAAAGAAACTTGCAGAACTTAAAGAAGAACTTTTTAATCTCCATTTCCAGCAGGCTATCAACCAGCTCGACAACCCTATGAGAATTAAAGCAGTCAAGAAAGATATCGCTCGAATCAAAACTGTTGAGAGAGCAATCGAACTTGAAAATGCTAATTCTTAAGAAGGAGGTAACTAAATAATGGAAAGAAACCTCAGAAAAACAAGAGTAGGTATGGTTACAAGTGATAAGATGGATAAAACTGTTGTTGTTACAATTAAGGACAAAGTTCGTCATCCACTTTATAACAAAATCGTAAACCGTACTGTTAAGTACAAAGCACACGACGAAAATAACGAATGCGGCGTTGGTGACAAGGTTCTTATTATGGAATGTCGTCCATACAGCAAGGATAAGAGATGGCGTGTGGTTGAAATCGTTGAAAAGGCTAAATAATCGTTACGATTTGCGTCTTTTTATAAATTTAGTCAATTAAAATAATAACTGCAACTTAGCAAAGTGTTATTTTGCAGTACGAAGGAGGAAATTGCTGTGATACAACAGGAAAGTCGTCTTAAAGTAGCAGACAACACAGGTGCTAAAGAGCTTCTTTGCATCAGAGTTCTCGGCGGTTCAGGCAGAAGATATGCTAATATCGGCGATGTTATCGTTGCAAGTGTCAAGAAGGCAGCACCGGGTGGCGTTGTTAAAAAGGGCGAAGTTGTTAAAGCAGTCATCGTTCGTACAACTAAAGGTGTACGTCGTGACGACGGTCAGTATATTCGTTTTGATGAGAATGCTGCCGTAATTATCAGAGAGGATAAAACCCCTCGTGGTACTCGTATTTTTGGACCGGTTGCTCGTGAGTTGAGAGAGAAAGATTATATGAAAATACTTTCTCTTGCTCCGGAAGTACTTTAATGGAGGTGCAAGACTATGAGTAAAATGTTTGTTAAGAGCGGAGATACCGTATTGGTTCTCAGCGGTAAATCAAAGGGTGTTAAGGGCGAAGTTGTCGCTGTAAGCCCAAAAGAAAATAAGGTCATCGTTAAAAAGGTTAATGTTGTTACAAAGCACGTTAAACCTAAGAAGATGGGTGATCAGGGCGGACTTATCGAAGTTGAATCTGCTCTTTATGCTTCAAAAGTACAGTTGGTATGTCCTAAATGCGGTGAGGCAACTCGTGTCGGCCGTAAGGATGGCAAGCGTGTTTGCAAGAAATGCGCTAATGAATTTTAAGTAAGGGAGGAACATAACAATGGCAGCAATGTTAAAAGAAACTTATAGAAACGAAATTGCTCCTGCATTGATGAAGAAATTCGGATACAAATCTGTTATGCAAATCCCAAAGCTTGACAAGATTGTAATCAATGTTGGTTGCGGTGAAGCCCGTGAAAATTCAAAGGTAGTTGACGCTATCATGACTGACCTTCAGGTTATTACAGGTCAGCGTCCGGTAGTATGCCGTGCTAAGAAGTCTGTTGCTAACTTCAAACTTCGTGAAGGCATGCCAATCGGTGTTAAAGTTACTCTTCGTGGTGACAGAATGTATGAATTCCTTGAGAGATTTTTCAATCTCGCACTTCCAAGAGTTCGTGACTTCAGAGGAATTAATCCTAACTCTTTTGACGGCCGTGGTAACTATGCTATGGGTGTTAAAGAACAGTTGATTTTCCCTGAAATCGAATATGACAAGATTGATGCTGTTCGCGGTATGGACATCATCATGGTAACAACTGCAAATACTGACGAAGAGGCTCGTGAACTTCTCAAGTTAATGGGCGCTCCGTTTGCTGAGTAAGGAGGGATTATCGTGGCAAAGACATCTATGAAAGTAAAGGCTGCTAAGCCTGCTAAGTATTCAACAAGACAATACAACAGATGCAAAATCTGCGGTAGACCTCATGCTTATCTTCGTAAGTACGGTGTATGCAGAATATGCTTCAGAGAACTTGCTCACAAGGGCGAGATTCCGGGTGTAAAGAAGTCATCTTGGTAAGAACTGAGAATTGCTAATCAAATAAGGAGGAATTATCAATGCATATTACAGATCCAATCGCTGATATGCTTACAAGAATTCGTAATGCAAATTCAGCAAAGCACGATACAGTAGATATTCCTGCGTCAAACATGAAGAAGGCAATTGCTCAGATTCTTGTTGATGAAGGTTATATCAAAAATTTCAAAGTTGTTGAAGACGGAAAACAGGGTGTTATTCGTGTAACACTTAAGTACGGCGAAGGCAAGAGCCAGGTTATCACCGGTTTGCGCCGTGTATCTAAGCCGGGTCTTCGTATTTATTCAAATGTTGAAGATATGCCAAAAGTAATGAAGGGACTCGGTGTTGCTATCGTTTCAACTTCAAAAGGCATTATGACAGACAGAGAAGCTCGCAAGCAAAACGTTGGCGGCGAAGTTTTAGCATTCATTTGGTAAGGAGGTACAGTCAGGATGTCACGTATTGGTTTAAAGCCTATCACAATTCCTGCTGGTGTTGATGTTAACATCGACAATAACACTGTTACCGTTAAGGGACCAAATGGTACTCTTTCAATGGATGCTCATCCAAATATGGCTATCAGTGTTGAAGGCAGCGAGATTATCGTTAGCAGACCTAACGATGCAAAAGAAAACAGATCTCTTCATGGTCTTACTCGTTCACTTATTGCCAATATGGTAACAGGTGTAACAGAAGGTTTTAAGAAGAATCTTGAAGTAAATGGTGTTGGTTACCGTGTTCAGATGCAGGGCAACAACCTTGTTATGAACCTTGGTTTCTCACATCAGGTTATTATGGAAGCTCCTGAAGGCATTAAGATTGAATGCCCATCAGCAAATGCAATTGTTATCAGTGGTACTGATAAGCAGAAGGTTGGTCAGTTCGCAGCACAGGTTCGTGAAAAGAGACCACCTGAACCTTATAAGGGCAAGGGTATCAAGTATGCAGACGAGCATATCCGTCGTAAAGAAGGAAAAGCAGGTAAGAAATAAGGGAAGGAGTGAAATACTATGGTTTCAAGACAAGACGCCAATAAGGCAAGAAAGAAGCGCCACGCAAGAGTTCGTGGTAAGATCAGCGGTACTGCTGAATGTCCAAGACTTAATGTATATCGCTCTCTTAGCAATATATATGCACAATTGATTGATGACGTTGCAGGTGTAACAATTGCAAGCGCATCAACAGTTGAAAAGGACTTCAAAGCATACGGCGGCAACGTTGAGGCAGCAACAGCTGTCGGTAAAACATTAGCAGACAGAGCCAAGGCAAAGGGCATTGAAGAATGTGTATTTGACCGCGGCGGTTACGTATATCACGGTCGTGTAGCAGCAGTTGCTGATGGCGCTCGTGAAGGCGGACTTAAGTTCTAACGAAGGAGGTAAATTTTTATGGCAAAAATTGATGTATCTTCAATGGAACTTGAAGAAAGAGTAGTAACAATCAACCG
The DNA here is from genome assembly GCA_021770095.1 of Eubacteriaceae bacterium. Taxonomy (GTDB): domain Bacteria; phylum Bacillota; class Clostridia; order Oscillospirales; family Acutalibacteraceae; genus Eubacterium_R. Next base: position 160,866 of record JAETRQ010000003.1, read on the forward strand.
TGTATCAAAGACTGTAAAGGGTGGTAGAATTTTCAAGTTCTCAGCACTTGTAGTTGTTGGTGACGGTAATGGTCTTGTAGGTTTCGGTATCGGTAAGTCCGGCGAAGTTCCGGATGCTATCCGTAAGGGAATTGAAGACGCTAAGAAAAATGTAATTAAAGTTGCTCTTAAGGGAACAACAATCCCTCATGAAATTAAGGGTAAATTTGGTGCCGGTGAAGTTTTGCTTATGCCTGCTCCAAAAGGTACCGGAGTTATCGCCGGCGGTCCTGTTCGTGCTGTTGTTGAAACAGTAGGTATCAAGGATGTCAGAGCAAAGGCTATTCGTTCAAATAACCCTTGCAATGTTGTCAGAGCAACAATCAACGGCTTGAGCAAATTGCGCACAGCAGATGAAGTTGCAGCAATCCGCGGCAAGTCAACTAAAGAAATTTTAGGTTAAGGAGGGTGGAATAATGGCAGATATCAAAATCAAACTCACAAAGAGTTTAATTGGCAGCAAAGCAGACCAGATTGCCACCGCCCACTCACTTGGTCTTCGTAAAATCGGCAACGTAACAGTTCAGCCGGACAACGCACAAACACAGGGTAAGATTGCTAAAATCGCTCACCTTGTTACAGTTGTAGAAGAATAAGGGGAGGTGCAGATATGAAATTACATGAACTTTCTCCTGCTAAAGGCTCTAAAAAGAGCGTAAAGAGAATAGGTAGAGGTACTGCTTCCGGCCAGGGTAAAACTTCTGGTAAAGGTCAGAAAGGTCAGAAATCTCGTTCAGGTTACAGCAGCCGTCCTGGTTTTGAAGGTGGTCAGATGCCACTCCAGAGACGTGTACCGAAGAGAGGTTTCAACAATATTTTTGCTACAGAATATGCAATTGTAAATGTTGCTGTTCTTAACGACAGATTTGATGACGGTGCAACAGTTGATGCACAAAGCCTTGTTGAAGCAGGTGTTATTAAAAAGACACTTGATGGTGTTAAAATTCTTGGTAAAGGTGAAATCACAAAAGCTCTTACTGTTAAAGTAACTGCTATCAGTGAAACAGCTAAATCTAAGATTGAAGCTGCAGGCGGTAAGGTGGAGGTGCTTTAAATGATTAAAACCATCGTAAATGCATGGAAAGTAGCAGATATACGTAAGAAACTTCTGTTTACTGCATTTATCATTCTCGTTTTCAGAATAGGTTCAGTCATTCCGGTACCGTTTCTCAACATAGTTGATGAAATCAGTGTTGGTAAAGGAAACACAATTCTCACATATTTAAGCCTGATGACAGGTAGTGCATTCACATACGGAACTATTTTTGCTATGTCAATCACACCTTATATCAATGCTTCAATTATTATGCAGCTTCTTGCAGTTGCAATTCCTGCACTTGAGAGATTGCAAAAGGAAGGCGAAGAGGGCAGAAAGAAAATTGCTTCTATTACCCGTTTTGTTACTGTTGCACTTGGGTTGCTTCAGTCACTCGCTTATTTCTTCTATCTCCGTGCAAACGGCTATTTGATGATGGATGTTAACGGTGCTGCTTTCACAGGTTTTGATGCTGTGTTCCAGGCAGTCGTTATTATTGCAGTTCTTACTGCAGGTACAGCTGTTATCATGTGGCTTGGTGAACAGATTACAATCAGTGGTATAGGCAATGGTATTTCTATTATCCTTTTCGCTGGTATCGTATCTCGTTTCCCTACTCTTATTAAACAATTATTCCAGTATCTTGATACAGGTAGACTTGTTTATAGATTCCTTGTTCCAATCGTATGTGTTATCTTCATTCTGATGATTGCATATATCGTATTTATGGACAATTCAGAGAGAAGACTTCCAATCTCATACGCTAAGCGTGTAGTTGGCAGAAAGATGATGGGCGGACAGTCAACACATATGCCGATTAAGGTTAATATGTCAGGTGTACTTCCTGTTATCTTCGCTTCATCTATCCTCTCTCTTCCGGGAACAGTTCAGATGTTCCTTTCAAGTGATAAGTATGCAGGTACTTTCTGGGAGAAATTCTTCGATGCATTCCAGGGTGATTCTTGGTGGTATGCATTAATGTACTTCCTTCTTATCATATTCTTTGCTTATTTCTATAGTACTATCCAGTACAACCCAATTGAAATGGCAAATAATCTTCGTAAAAACAATGGCGCAATTCCGGGTATCCGTCCGGGTAAGCCAACATCTGATTATATTTTCAGAGTTCTTTCAAGGCTTACACTTATCGGTGCTTTGATGCTTTCAGTTATTGCTTTATTCCCAATCATTTATTCACTTATCTGTGATTTGGCAATTCAGCCTCTTACTGAAGGCGGAAACGACGGTGGTATGACAATTTCTCTTGGAGGTACATCACTCATCATTATGTGCGGTGTTGCTCTTGAGACAGTTCGTCAGCTTGAGTCTCAGATGATGATGCGTCATTACAAAGGATTCCTTGACTAATTATAAGGAGATATAAATTATGAAACTTATTCTTCTCGGTGCTCCAGGTGCCGGTAAAGGTACACAGGCAGAAAAGATTGTTGACAAATATGGTATCCCTGCAATTTCAACAGGAAATATTCTCCGTGCCGCAGTAAAAGACGGCACAGAGATGGGACTTAAGGCTAAATCCTTTATGGATGCAGGTCAGTTGGTTCCTGATGAAGTTGTAATTGGTATTATCAAGGATAGACTTAAAGAAAAAGATTGTGAAAATGGCTTCATTCTCGATGGTTTTCCAAGAACTATTCCTCAGGCTCAAGCACTTGAGGATGCAGGTATCGAAATTGATAAGGTTGTTGATATTGAAGTTCCTGATGAGAAAATCACTAAGAGAATGAGCGGTCGCCGTGTATGTGCAAAGTGTGCAAATTCTTATCATATTGAATATAAGAAACCGGCAGTTGACGGTGTATGCGATGCTTGCGGCGGAGAACTTATACAGCGTAAAGATGATGCTCCTGAAACAGTACAGGCAAGGCTTGTTGAATACCATCAGATGACAGAACCGCTTAAAGATTTTTATAGTAATCTTGGCAAACTTGTTGTTGTTGAAGGTCAGGAAGAAGTTGCTGATACAACTGCTCTCGTCTTCGCTGCATTGGAGAATTAACATGGTAGTGCTAAAAAGTAGCCGAGAACTTGAACTTATGAAAGAAGCTTGTCAAATCTCGGCTGAAGCATTAATGGTAGCAGGAGAGGCGGTAAAGCCCGGTGTGTCTACCAAGGAAATTGATGAAATTGCATACAAGTTTATAAAAAAACATGGAGCAACGCCGAACTTCCTTAACTACGGTGGATTTCCTGCTACTGCATGTATATCTATAAACGATGAAGTTATCCACGGTATCCCAAGTCATAACAGAATTATCCGAGAGGGTGATATTGTCAGTATAGATTTGGGTGCTGCAAAAAATGGATATAACGGCGATAATGCTGCCACATTTGCTGCCGGGACTTGCTCTCCCGACGCAAAGCGGCTGATGGATACTACCCGTGAGAGCCTTTATAAAGGTATTGAACAGGCAGTTCCCGGCAACAGAATCGGTGATATATCAAATGCAGTTCAGACGTATTGTGAAGAACGTGGATTCAGTGTTGTTCGTGACTATGTCGGTCACGGTGTCGGCACAAAACTTCATGAAGAACCAAGCGTACCAAACTTCGGTCACGCAGGTCGTGGTATCAGACTGTTACCCGGAATGACATTGGCAATTGAACCAATGATAAATCTGGGAACCTATAAGGTTAAACAACTTTCTGACGGTTGGACTGTCAAAACTGCTGATGGAAAATTATCTGCTCATTTTGAGCATACAATTGCTATCACAACAAACGGTCCGGTCATTTTAACGAAAGTATAAAATCAATTGCTGCAAATGCTGTAATGTGATTCCAGTTAAATCAATAACATCAATCGTAATGAATTTTATTAGCGAGGTATAAGATGTCAAAGTCAGATATGATAGAAGTTGAGGGTACAGTGGTTGAAGTTTTACCAAACACTACTTTCAAGGTAACGCTTCAGAACAACCACATCATTATTGCCCACATCAGTGGAAAACTCAGAATGAATAACATTCGTATTCTCCCTGGTGACAAGGTAACAATTGAGATGTCACCATATGATCTTACCAAAGGTCGTATCATTTGGCGCTCAAAGTAAATATTTAGGAGGATATTCAAAATGAAAGTTAGACCTTCTGTAAAGAAAATTTGCGAAAAGTGCAAAGTAATTAAGCGCAATGGAAGAGTAATGGTTATCTGTGAAAATCCAAAGCATAAACAGCGTCAGGGCTAATCCTGAATTAATAATCGGAGGTAAACTGTAAAATGGCACGTATTTCAGGTGTTGACTTACCTAATGACAAAAGAGTAGAAATCGGCCTTACCTACATTTATGGTATCGGTCTTACTACTTCTAAAAAGGTTATTGAAGCAACTGGCATCAATCCGGATACTCGTTGCAGAGATTTAACAGAAGACGATGTTAAAAAATTAAGTGACTATATCACAAACAATCTTACTGTTGAAGGTGACCTTCGCAGAGATATTGCTTTTGACATCAAAAGACTTATCGAAATTGGTTGCTATCGCGGTGTAAGACATAGAAAGGGTCTCCCCGTTAGAGGACAGACTTCAAAGAATAATGCTCGTACACGCAAAGGTCCTAAAAAGACTATAGCAAATAAGAAGAAATAAGTAGGAGGAAACAAATAGTATGGCTACTAAAAAGACCACAGGCTCACGTAAACGTCGTGAGAAGAAAAATATTGAGCGTGGTGCTGCCCATATTCAATCAACCTTCAACAACACAATCGTAACAATTACAGATACAAACGGTAATGCAGTTTCATGGGCTTCTGCCGGTGAAATGGGCTTCCGTGGTTCAAGAAAATCTACACCGTTTGCTGCTGCAACTGCTGCTGAAACTGCAGCAAAAACAGCTGTTGATTGTGGAATGAAGACAGTTGAAGTTTATGTTAAGGGTCCGGGCTCAGGACGCGAATCAGCAATTAGAGCGCTTCAAACAGCAGGTCTAGAAGTAAGTCTTATTAAAGATGTTACTCCTATTCCGCATAACGGTTGTCGTCCACCAAAAAGACGCCGTGTATAGTTCAAATTTGGAGGTTACTTGATATGGCAAGATATACAGGACCTGCTTGTAAACTTTGCCGCCGTGAAGGTAAGAAACTCTTCCTCAAAGGTGACAGATGTTATACAAGCAAATGTGCAATTGAACGCCGTTCATATGCACCTGGCCAACATGGTCAGAACAGAAAGAAGACTTCTGAATATGGTCTTCAGCTTCGTGCAAAACAGTCTGCTCGTCGTTACTACGGTATCAGCGAAGGACAGTTCCACAAATATTTTCTTATGGCTGAACGCAAGGCTGGTGTTACAGGTTCTAACCTTCTCCAGATTTGTGAAAGCCGTTTAGATAATTTTGTTTACACTGCAGGTTTTGCAAGTTCAAGAGCTCAGGCTCGTCAGCTTGTTAACCATGCTCATTTCACTGTTAACGGTTCAAAGGTTGATATTCCTTCATATCTCCTCAAAGCCGGTGATGTAGTTGCTGTTAAAGAAACAAGCAAAACTACAGATGAGTTCAAAACTCTTGTTGAGGCTAATGCTTCTCGTCCGGTTCCACAGTGGGTTGATGCAAATAAAGATGCTATGGAAGCAAAAGTTGTTAAACTTCCTGAAAGAGATGAAATTGCAACTCCTGTTGAAGAGCATTTAATCGTTGAGTTCTACTCTAAGTAATAGCATTATTTTGCTGTTATTTAGCGAAAACAAAATACAACAAATTTTTAGGAGGCTTTTAAATGATCGAAATTGATAAGCCTAAAATCGAGATTGTAGATGTTTCTACTGTCGGAAGCCGCAGCACAGGCAGATTTATCGTTGAACCGCTCGAAAGAGGTTTCGGTACGACTCTCGGTAACAGTATGAGAAGAGTACTTCTTTCTTCTCTTCCTGGCTATGCTATCACTTCCGTAAAGATTGATGGTGTTTTACACGAATTTTCAACCATTCCTCATGTTAAAGAAGATGTTACTGAGATTGTTCTTAATCTCAAGAACGTAATCCTTAAAATACATGACGAAAGTCCTAAAACCCTTTACATTGAAGTTTCAGGTGAAGGTGAGATTACTGCCGGTGATATTAAGCACGATGCAGATGTTGAAATTCTTAATCCGGACCTTCATATCGCTTATCTTGATGAAGGTGCAAGTGTGGTAATGGAACTCACTGCCGACAACGGAAGAGGTTATGTTCCTTGTGACCGTAACAAGCAGTTAATGGATTTACCAATCGGCACAATTGCGATTGACTCAATCTATACACCTGTTCTTAAGGTTAACTACACAGTTGAAAACACCCGTGTTGGTCAGCAGACCGACTTAGACAAACTCATTCTCGACATTGAGACTGACGGCACTATTCCTGCCGACGAAGCAGCTTCACTTGCTGCTAAAATTCTCAATGACCATCTTATGCTCTTTGTTGATCTTTCTGAAGAAATCGGAAATCAGGACATTATGGTTGAGAAAGATGACGACAGTAAAGAAAAAGTTCTCGAAATGACGATTGAAGAACTTGATCTTTCCGTTCGTTCATTCAACTGTCTCAAGAGAGCAGGTATTAACACAGTAGAAGATTTAATCGGTAAATCAGAAGAAGATATGATGAAAGTCAGAAATCTTGGTCGCAAGTCACTTGATGAAGTTGTTGCTAAACTTGCTTCTCTCGGTTTCGGACTTAGTCAAGAAGAGGACTAAAGGAGGGAATTTCAATGCCAGGTAGCAGAAAACTGGGTCGCCCTACTGATCACAGAAAGGCTATGCTCAGAGGTATGGTTACTTATCTTTTGGAAAACGGCAAGATTGAAACAACCGTTACAAGAGCAAAAGAAGTTCGTGCAATGGCTGAGAAGATGATTACTCTCGGTAAAAATGACACACTTCATTCAAGAAGACAGGTTCTTTCTTATGTAACAAAGGAAGATGTTGTTAAAAAACTTTTTGATGAAATTGCTCCGAAATATGCAGAAAGAAACGGCGGTTATTGCCGTATTATCAAAACAGGCCCTCGTCGCGGTGATGCTGCGGAGATGTGTATTATTGAGCTTGTTTAAAGATAATTAGCAATCAAAATATGATTAGAACTCGGCACAGGCCCCCTGAACCGAGTTCTTTTTTTACATTATTCATATTTTTTTAATATTTATTGTCAAAATGCTTGACTTTTGCGGTGATTTTGTATATAATCTCACACGGATATTAAAGATATATCAAATACCCTTGAAGTGGGCAAAGGGAGGGAATTGAATGAGCCAAGTTAAAGTAAAAGAAAATGAATCTCTTGACAGCGCACTCAGAAGATTCAAGCGCCAGACTTCTCGTGATGGTATTATCCAGGAAGTTCGTAAAAGAGAGCATTATGAGAAACCTTCTGTTGCTCGTAAGAAGAAGAGCGAGGCTGCTCGTAAAAGAAAGTATAAATAATTTTATACATACCGCAGTAGGAGTTTTTAACTCCTACTTTTTTGTTTTTCTTGATTTTCTTTTGTAATTGTGTTCTAATGAAGTTAAAGTAATTGTTAATAAGTATAAATCCAATTTATATTTGATTGCAGGGATGATTTATGAAAAAGTCAAATATCTATAAAATTCTGTATGCCATATCAATCCTTTTAATTATCACTTTTGTAGCTTTAGTAGGATATGATTATTTCTATTATTATACAGATTATTTTGGGGCAGCACCTTTTTATGTATTTATTCTTTTCAGAACAGTCACATTTGTAATACCGAGTGTTATTGTATTTATTATAGCAAGAGTATTAAGGAAAAAATATAATCGGTAATTGCTCAATCTCAATTAACAGGAGATAGAAATGAAAATTATTGAATTTGAAGATAAATATCGTGATGATATGATTTTTATGATACTTGAGGCTAAAAATGCTCTGGGCAGAGTACCGGGTCTTAATTTGGATTTGCTTGACATTCAATCAAATTATATTGCTAAAGGTGATATGTTCTGGCTTGCAATTGACGATAATGGCAGGGTTATCGGCAGTGTAGGATATTCTACTAATGATAATAAAAAAGATGTTACCCTTCACAGATTATTTGTAAAATATAATTTAAAGCGTCAGGGTATCGGTACAGCATTGTTAAATACAGCAGAAAAGCATATTCAATCCCAAAATAAATCAACAATATTCCTCAATCTCGGAATAGGCAAAGAGTGGTTTGAATCAAGAGCGTTTTATAATAAAAATGGTTACATTGAGTATGAGCCAAATAAGATGATGAAGTTTTTATAATTTTAGTTTTGTGTATTTAAGTTTTTCTACTTTTTATTGACTTAATTTTACTTTTAGATTAATATATCATTGGTGATTAAATGATGAAAAAAATTTTGATTCTTAACGGGCCTAATCTGAATATGACCGGTATAAGAAAGAAAAATGTATATGGTGCAGAAACTCTCAAGCAAATTAATGATGAACTGAAACTGTACGGCAAAGCAAACGGTGCCAAGTTAACTTTTTTTCAGTCAAATCATGAAGGGGATATTATTGATGTTATTCATGAAAGCAAAGATGAATTTGACGGCGTAGTCATCAATGCCGGTGCGTATACCCATTATTCATATGCGATTCACGATGCGATTGAAGCAGTTAAGGACTTTACTCCCTTTGTTGAGGTGCATATGTCAAATATTCATGAAAGAGAAGATTTCAGAAAAATTTCTGTTATCACTGATGTATGCGTAAAACAGATTTGCGGATATGGTAAAGACAGTTATAAAATGGGTATTGATTTATTGATGGAAATAATATAAAATAAATAAGAAAGTATAAATTTATAGATTTTTATAAACTTGGAGGTACAAATATTATGGTAACAGCAGGCGATTTCAGAAACGGTGTTACATTTGAAGAGGACGGAAATGTTTTACAGGTAATTGAATTCCAGCATGTAAAACCGGGTAAAGGTGCTGCTTTTGTAAGAACGAAGACAAAGAATGTTATTACAGGTGCAGTTACAGAAAAGAGTTATAACCCGTCAGCAAAATTCCCAACAGCATTTATTGAAAGAAAAGAAATGGCTTATTCATATAATGATGACGGACTTTATTATTTTATGGATAATGAAACATTTGATATGGTTCCTGTTTCTGAAGCTGATCTTTCAGACAACTTTAAGTTTGTTAAAGAAAATGAGATTTGCCGTATCCTTTCATACAAAGGTAAGGTATTCGGTGTTGAACCGCCTACATTTGTTACTCTTGAAGTTACAGAGACTGAACCGGGACTTAAAGGCAATACTGCTACAAATACACTCAAACCTGCAAAGGTTGAGACAGGTGCTGAAATTCGTGTACCACTCTTCATCAATGAAGGTGATATGATCAGAATTGACACAAGAACCTGTGAATATATGGAAAGAGCATAATCATTTATTAATTTATATTATAGGAGTTTTATTATGGAAACAACAGAAAGCTTAGGTTACCTCAAAGGTTTACTTGATGGTCTTGATTTAGACCCAAACAAAAAAGAAACAAAACTTTTCAATGCAATTATTGATGTGCTTTCAAATCTTGCAGAAGATGTTGATGATATTACAGAAGGTATGGAATTATTGGCAGAAGAGATTGATGCTGTTGATGAAGACCTTGCTGAAGTAGAAGATTATCTTATGGAAGATGACTGTGATTGTGACTGTGACTGCGATTGTGATGATTGCTGTGATTGCGAAGATTGTGAAGATTTCGAAGTTGAATGTCCGCTTTGCGGTGAAGCATTTGCTGTTGATGAAGACACAGTTCTTTCAGGCACTATCCCTTGTCCTAACTGCGGCGAACTGCTGGAGTTTGAGATTGAAGAGTGTGAGGAAGACGAGGACTGATTACTGCTTTTGCTAATCCTTGGGAAAGAGGGTAATTGATATTAAAAAGATAATTGTCCTGCTCATGGCAGCAGTTATGATTTGTGTTGCTTTTACGGCCTGTTCTTCTGTTGGCAAAGAGGAAGAAAAGGAAGTTAACACAACTGCGGTGCCGACTGAAGCAGCAAAAGTTAAAGAGACTGAAGCAATCCACTTTATTGAAAGTGCTTATACGAAAGAAGAATTAGGGCTTGCACAAGTGGATAAGAACTATTCTTTCATGGTTGCTTCAAATGGTGTTGAAATAGACGGAAAGAATTATATCAAAGTTGTTGCAAATGTTATTGTAAGAAATGATGTTACAACAGAAGACGGTAAAGAAACTTTCTCTATGGAAACAAAGGGCGAGTATTACATTTCTTTTGACGGCAAAGAAGTTCTGATGAAGAATATGGAAAACGGCAAGTTTGTTAAACTTGAAAACAGGTACGATTCATTCAAAGATGAAGAAAGTACCCAGACATCAGCAGATACCACAGCAGAAAATACGACTGAGGGATAATTTTAAATATTTGCTGATTGCATATAATATTATAGATGATGAGAATGATATTATATGTTGACTAAATTATTCTTAAATGTTATTATATTTATAATAAATTAAAACTGTGATTGGGCGAGTAATGAATTGTATTTCCTTTCAGAGAGTTGCCGTTTGGTGCAAGGCAGCAGGAGCAATTTTTGAAAAACACCCATGAGTTCCCGAAGGAAAGTGATTTTTCATTAGTAGAATCGGGCGTGTTTGGAGCGTTAATCCTTTTGAGTGAGTTGTGTATGCAACTAATTTAGGTGGTACCACGGAAGCAGTCTTTCGTCCTATTCGGACATAAGACTGCTTTTTATTATATATAAAGGAGATTATTTTATGGAATTTTCAACACAGTACAGAACAAAAACTATGGATAAATTTTCAGAAAATGATATTAACAGCACTGTTAAGGTTGCAGGTTGGGTAGAAAATATCCGTGACCACGGCGGTGTATCTTTTATTGATTTGAGAGATATGTACGGCGTTATGCAGGTAGTTATGCGTGATACATCTTTGCTTGACGGAATTTCAAAAGAAGATTGCCTTTCAATTGAAGGTTTGGTTGAAAAGAGGGATGAAGATACAATCAATCCTAAAATTGCGACAGGCACAATTGAAGTGGAGGCTAAAACTGTTACAACTCTCGGTAAAGTTCGTCAGCCGCTTCCTTTTGAAATTCAAACTTCAAAAGAGACAAGAGAAGATAAAAGACTGCAATATCGTTTCTTGGATTTAAGAAACCAAAAAGTCAAGGATAATATGATTTTCAGAAGCAATGTTATTTCTTACCTCAGACAGGAAATGACCAATATGGGCTTTCTTGAAATTCAGACACCTATCCTTTGTGCTTCATCACCTGAAGGTGCAAGGGACTATGTTGTACCAAGCCGTGTTCATAAGGGCAAGTTTTATGCACTCCCTCAGGCACCTCAGCAGTACAAACAGCTTCTTATGGTATCAGGTGTTGATAAGTACTTCCAGATTGCGCCTTGTTTCCGTGATGAAGATGCAAGAGCAGACCGTTCACCCGGTGAATTTTATCAGCTTGATTTTGAAATGAGTTTTGCTACACAGGAAGATGTATTCAAAGTCGGTGAAGAAATTCTTACAAAAACATTCAAAAAATTCGCGCCAGAAGGTTATAGTGTTACAGATGCACCTTATCCTATTATCAGTTATAAAGAGGCAATGCTGAAATACGGTACGGATAAACCGGATCTCAGAAACCCGCTTGAAATTATTGATGTTACTGATTTCTTCCAGCGCTGTACATTCAAACCATTCCATAATCAGACAGTAAGAGCAATCAAAGTACATGCAGATATTTCAAAAGGCAAACATGAAAAATTGCTCAAGTTTGCACAGTCTATCGGTATGGGCGGTCTTGGTTATCTCCTCGTTCAGGAAGATAAGTCCTATAAAGGACCAATTGACAAATTTATCCCTGATGATATGAAGGCGGAACTTGCTGATATAGCTTCGCTTGAAATCGGTGATACAATATTCTTTATCGCTGATGCTGAGGCCCAGGCTGCAAACTATGCCGGTCAGATCAGAACCAAACTTGCCGAAATGTTTGATCTTATTGAAAAGAATGCATATCGTTTCTGTTTCATCAATGACTTCCCGATGTTTGAATATAAGGAAGAAGAAAAGAAAATCGGCTTTACCCATAACCCATTCTCTATGCCGCAGGGGGGCTTGGATGCTCTTAACAATCAGGATCCGCTTACAATTCTTGCTTATCAGTATGATATTGTTTGCAATGGTGTTGAACTTTCTTCCGGTGCGGTTCGTAACCACGATATTGATATTATGAAAAAGGCATTTGAAATTGCAGGTTATGATGAAGAGGTGCTTAAAGAAAAATTTGGTGCTCTTTATACTGCATTCCAGTTCGGTGCTCCGCCTCATGCAGGAATGGCTCCCGGTATTGACCGTATGATTATGCTCCTTCGCAATGAAGAGAATATCCGTGAAGTAATCGCATTTCCTATGGACGGAAAAGCACAGGATCTGATGTGCGGTGCGCCTAATGAGATTACAGAACAGCAGCTCCGTGAGGTTCATATTAAATTAAGAAAATAATTTAAATTGTATTTTTGTTATGCTGCTATTCATTTAAAAGATTTTATGATAAAAATGAAATCATATTTCATACAACGAGGTGTAATTATGATTACTAAGGATGAAGTATTAAAACTTGCCGCACTCGCTCGTCTTGATTTTTCGGATGACGAACTCGACAAGATAATTAAAGATATGGATGATATTATTGCCTTTGCTGATACAATTAATAATTCTGTTGAAGGTGATGCTGATAAAATCAGGAATGTATCATCAAAAGCAACTCCTGCTGAAGAATTCAGGGAAGATGTTGTGAAAGACTCTTTGCCGAATGAAAAAATACTTTCAAATGTTAACGGTTCAAAGGGTATGTTCTGTGTTAAAGGGGGTATATAAATGAAAGAAATCATTGCTCCGCTTTCAAAATTACTTTCTTCAAAAGAAATTTCTTCAGTTGAACTGACTGAAAAATATATTTCCGAGATTGAAAAGGATAATAAGAAATTTAATGCATATGTTTCTACCACATTCGACAAAGCAATTGAGAATGCAAAAGTTGCTGATTCAATGATTGCGAACGGTACGGCAACTGCACTTACAGGTATTCCTATGACACTCAAGGACAATATTTGTTCTGACGGTGATTTGACTACTTGCTGTTCAAAAATACTTGAAGGTTTCCGCCCTTACTATGATTCAACCGTATGGTCAAAACTTAAGTCACAGGGTGCAGTAATGCTTGGAAAAACAAATATGGATGAGTTCGCCATGGGTTCAACAAGTGAAACAAGTTGCTATGGTGCTCCGCTCAATCCAAGGAATGTTAACCATGTAACAGGCGGCTCATCAGGCGGTGGTGCTTCTGCCGTCTGTGCAAATCTCGCTGCTTATGCTCTTGGCTCAGACACAGGCGGATCTGTTCGTCAGCCGGCTTCATTCTGTGGTATTGTCGGTCTTAAGCCGACTTATGGTGCGGTTTCAAGATATGGTCTTATTGCATATGGCTCATCACTTGATCAGATCGGTGTTCTTGCAAATTCGGTTAAGGATACTGCAACTGTTTTTGATGCTATATCAGGTGTGGATGCAAATGACCAGACCAGTGTCGATTTCCGTTTTGGCAATATCAGCGATTCTCTTGGTCAGAGTGATGTTAAGGGACTTAGAATCGGTATTGCAAAAGAATATTTTGAAGGTATTAATCCTGAACTGAAAGATGCAATTGACAGTGCTGTCAAATTTTTTGAAGATAATGGTGCTGAAATCATTGACATAAGTTTGCCTGTGCTCAAACAGGCATTGCCTGTTTATTATATTATTGCCTGTGCAGAGGCATCCTCAAATCTCGGCAGATATGACGGTATCCGTTATGGTTACAGAACAGAAAACTTCAACGATGTTGAAGAAATGATACTCAAAACCCGTACAGAAGGTTTCGGCGATGAAGTTAAAAGAAGAATTATGCTCGGCACCTATGTTCTTTCATCAGGTTATTATGATGCTTATTACAAAAAAGCATGTTTGCTCAGAGAAAATCTTATTGCAGATTTTGATGAAATATTCAACACCTGTGATGTTCTGATTGCTCCGACTGCTCCGAACACTGCATTTCCGCTTAACTTCACAGGGGCTTCACCTGTTGATATGTATCTCAGCGATATTGCTACAGTTCCAATCAATATTACAGGTGTTCCTGCAATCAGTGTTCCTATTAAGAATGACAGCAACGGACTGCCGATTGGTATGCAGATTATCGGTAAAAAATTCAGTGAAAAGACGATTATGAATACTGCATATTTTTATGAGAAAAATGCACAAATCGGTGTAGAAGACTTTGATGGAGGTGTTGTATTATGAGTTATCAGTTAGTATGTGGTATTGAAACTCATATTGAACTTGCCACAAAGACAAAAATTTTCTGCGGCTGTACAACGCAGTTCGGCGGTGAACCGAATACCCATTGCTGCCCTGTTTGTACAGGTCAGCCGGGTGCACTTCCTGTTTTAAACAAGCAGGTTATTGAATATGCCGTGCGTGCAGGTCTTGCTGTTCATTGTGATATTAACAATAATTCTCATATGGACAGAAAAAATTATGTTTACCCCGATTTGCCAAAGGCTTATCAGATTTCTCAGTTTGATGAACCGGTTTGTATCAACGGCTATGTTGAACTGGATTCAGGCAAAAAAATCAGAATTGAGCGTATTCATATTGAAGAAGATGCCGGTAAACTTGTACACGAAAATGGCTATACCTATGTTGATTATAACCGCGGCGGTGTTCCGCTTATTGAGATTGTTTCAATGGCAGATATTGAAACACCTGAAGAAGCAAGAGAATATGCTGAAAAACTCCAGTTGATTATGCGTAATGTAGGTGTTTCCGACTGTAAAATGCAGGAAGGTTCCATGCGCTGTGATGTCAATGTATCCATCCATCAGCCGAATGAACCTTGGGGAACAAGAACTGAAATTAAAAATATCAACTCGCTTTCCAACATTGTCCGTGCAATGGAACTTGAGATGGAAAGACAGGAGGATATACTTGATTCAGGTGAGAAAGTCATTCAGTCTACTATGCGTTATGATGCAAACAGTGATACGGTTTATGTCCTTCGCTCAAAAGAAAATGCTGATGATTACCGTTACTTCCCTGAACCTGATATTCTCAGATTTTATATTTCACCTGAAATGGTAGAGTCAATCCGAGCATCTTTGCCGGAACTCCCTGATGATAAACTGAAGCGTTATCTTGCAATGGGATTGCCTGAAAATAATGCAAGACTTATCTATAAGTACAGGAATGTAACCAAATTCTTTGACGATACTGTGGCAGAGGGTGTTGGTGCCTCCAATGTTCTTAATATGATTATCGGTCCTATTTTTGCAACGCTCCAGACAGAAGAGGATAAAGAGAATTTTGCAATCAAGACTACATCATCACAACTTGCAGCTCTTGTTAAGTTGATTGATGACGGCAAAATCAGAGCCAATAAGGCGAAAGAAGTTTTGTCTCAAATGCTTGAAAGCGGTAAAGATGTTACCGAATATATCAAGGCAGAAGATCTTGCAGGTCTCAGTGATGATGACCTCAAGGCACTTTGCCAAGGTGCTATTGATGCTAACCCTAAGGCAGTTGAGGATATTAAAAACGGCAAAGATAAGGCAATCAATGTTATGTTCGGTTATATTATGAAAAATTCACGCGGCAAGGCTGATGTCAAAAAGGCAGAAACAATAATCAGAGAATTAATCGGATAAAAATATAAATTAAAAAGAGCAGTCTCATTATGCATTGGTGCGATAACGAAGTAAACTACGAACATTTTTGTTCGTAGTTTTTTATTTATGGATTTTGTATATCAAAATCCGATGCTCGCTAAGGTATATGACATTTTTATTGACTATTTATTTCAATGATGATAAAATGAAAGAGCCAAATAATATCACAAATGAATATTTTTTATTTACAACATATTCGTATGCTGTTTTTATCTTCCTTGATAAAAATGCATGCTCTTTTTTGCATATGAATTTGTTGTATTCATTATGTGATATTGTTTGGCGACAGTTGAGCTATGCGTTTTATTGCGTGGCTTCGGCTACGCATTTTTTATTTTATTGGAGGAAATATGATGAGCGAAAACAATTTAAAGGTCAAAGTAACAGTAAAAGAGCAAAATTTAGCACAAAACGATAATTTAGTATTTAATCAGCACACATTCATTAGTGACATTTATGAATGTGAAAAACAGAAGTATATTCTTGAAGAAATGAGGCGCTCCACTATGGTGAAATGGGGTGGTCCAATATTATCAGAAAACCTTAACTTTGAGCATACTTCTTATTATAAAAAATATTGTAACGATTGTAAAAAGAAAAAACCTTTTCCTAACAAAGTATCACCCCCTAAAACAGAATCAATAGAGTTTATTGGTGACTATATACTTGAATATACTCCAGTTACTGCTTTGGGAGGTGTTATAGCAGGTATCATCTTTGACATTGCATCCAATTCTTGGAAAGCTGGACTCGTTGTTTTTATAGTTGCCATTATTATAGGAATTGTTTTGGGCATTTATAAGTATGTTAATGAAAAAGACAAGTATAACGGATACCTAAAAGAAGTTGATTCTGTAAAGAAACAAAATTTAGAAATTGATAAATATAATCAAGGGCGATATAAATATTGGAAAGAACAACTAATTAAAGATAATGACGAACTCAGGGAAAACTTTATGAAAAATGAACGACCAATTATCGCAAGAGAAAAAAAGGAAATAGAACTACAACTTAGTGCCGTGTACGATACATTGGAAATGTTATATAATTTAAGAATTAACGGCGTACTTTGTCTGCATCCAAATTATCAGGGTTTAGTTCCGATTTCTATTATCTACGGTTATTTTGATACAGGCAGATGCACTCAATTACAAGGTCACGAAGGCGCGTATAATTTATATGAAGATGAAAAAATGAAGGGTATGATTATCAACAAACTTGATATCGTATCACAACAACTTGGTCAGCTTAATAATTCAATGACTTATGTCGGACAGGCTATACAAGAATGTAATGAACGATTATCCGATTTGGAATCAGCAAGTGACAGGATGATTAATTCAGTAAATAATATGAACAATAATGTTACAAGCCGCCTCAACGGAGTATCAAACCAAATGATAGCTATTGAAGAAAATACCGCAAACAGTGCTTATTATGCAGAAGTAGGAGCAAGAATGACAACATTTAACACTGTATATAATTTGCTTACTGATTAATCAATTATATAAACTAATTTCTTATAAATAAAAAATCCACTAACAGAAATTTCTATTAGTGGATTTACTTCGTTATGACACCTACGCATAGCTGAGATTGCTCTTTTGTTATATTTATGGAGCAAAGAGCTCCGTTGAGCACGGTAGTGCGAAACAAAGAACCACCCGCTAAGCGGGTGCGCGTTGAAGGTTATACAAAAAAATCTCCAAACGAGTACAATAGTAGATGTTCAAGCCTACTAAAAGACGAGAGGAGATTTTATGG
>JAETRQ010000026.1 GCA_021770095.1 Eubacteriaceae bacterium
ACTTCTTTTGGCATTTCGACAGGGGCAACAGCCGAATTAGTAGATACTGATTCAGCCTCCTTGCTCAAGCCTGTCACTGTACCAAGCAATCCTGATGTCAATGTCTTTTTTGCCATGCTTTTTATATTGTTTAATTTATATATTGTTATAATTCTTTATTTTTATATTGTTTGATTGTCTATTTCTTTTGCGAGTGCTCTATAATCCTCCGCAACGGTGGATCCCGGAGCATAGTCCAAAACACTTTGACGATAGGTCGGAGCTTCTGCCGCCGACACACATGTTCTTACATAGGTCTTGTAGATCTTATCTCCATACTTTTCACGAATAGCCTCGATAACCGCATTATCAAGTTTGCGCCGATTGTACTTGGCGATTATGATGCCCGAAACATGAAGGCCCTTGTTGATGCTTTGAGCGATGTCTCCTATCATTTCATCGAGCATTACCAATCCTCGGAGAGGGAGAGTTTCCGCACAGATTGATATGATCACACTGTCAGCGGCAGTGAGAGCATTGATTGTTACCAAACCAAGAGCGGGGGGAGTATCTATAATTATATAGTCATATCCAGCCTTCAGTTCTTCAAGAATGTTCTTCAGAATCTGTTCCCGGGCAATCTTATTACTGAATACCATATCTGCTCCAGCAAGGTCTATGTGGGATGGTATCAGATCAAGGTTATCCGATATGTGTATGATCGGTGCCGGTGCTCCTTTCATTGCATCATAGATTGAAGCCTCTATTTTACTTTCGTCAGTGAAACTACTCGTAAGGTTCGCTTGTGGATCTACATCCACCAACAATACCCGACGGCCCATTTTTGCCAAGGCTGCGGCTATATTTACGCAACTCGTTGTTTTAGCCACACCTCCTTTGTGGTTGGCTATCGCTATTATTTTCGCCATGTCCAATTTGTTATTCGGTCAAGTTCCTCGATAGCCTCTGCCTGAGCAATCACTTTCCTAAGGACATCACACACGTTATCTTCCAAGGTTGCCCCAAGACGGTGCAGTTGATTGATATGGTGCTCCAAAGCCTCATGAGCATTGGCGATGCTAACCTCATTCTGCGGCAATATCCTCTTGAGTTCTTTCACTCTATCTTCGGCCATATATATTGTTATATTTATTTAATGTTTCATTTTTATATTGTTTTATTGCTGCAAATATAATAACTAAATGCGTAAAAACAAAAAAAGAGGTGCTTTTTTGATAAAAGATCCTCTTTTTCTTGACCAATGTTCTCAAATATCAGTCCTTTAATTCTATACATTCAATGAAAAATGGTGTTGCAAACGGGTTTTTTTCCCATTCTCCATCAATAATAGACTTTGACCATGTTCGTTTCCCTATTAAATTACTCTTAAACCAAAATATCTCGTTTTTTAGATTTTCTAAAAACTCAATTTCAACCATAGCATTCTCTGGTAATTCAATCTTATCTGGCAATATATATTCGAATTTACCACTTAATTGATTATTAAGTACATACTCAAAATATATTGGTTTAGATAAAATATTTATAAACTCAGAAGAGGGGGATTTTTTTACGCTACTCATATCATAAATGTTTATGCGAAATTTCATTTTTGTCATTTGGCTATCTCCCTCACAATAGAAGAATCCGACTTTATCTAAAAGCAGTTTCCTATTTTTCTTTGAATGGAATTCATACCCAAAACAATCTCCAGCAGTTTCTCCATTCAAACAAGATTTCAGAAATGCCCAACCATGTTTTTTACCCTTCTTTCTGTTCTTATATTTGATTTTCGACTGCGGATATACTACAACTTCCGGCAAATTAGTCACATTCGGTTCCAGAGAGAATCTAACTACGGATTTATCAGATAAACTTTCAATAGCGAATTTCCTGGTTTTATATCCAATATATGATATAATTAAAGAATCATTCACTCCATATATCTGTAATCCAAAGTTTCCTAGACTGTCACTCAATGTTGCAATTCTTTGATTCTCTAATCTAATAGTGGCATATGACAACGGATTACCCGCCTCATCGAGGACCATACCTCGTATATGTTCCGCATTCGCAGACACGAAGCCTAAAAAACCTAATATTACAACTATAATAAACCTCATACTCTCACTAATTAAAGATTAAAGGCAAGCATTTACGTAATGCTTGCCTTTAGGGAATTGAATTATCATTTTATTTTGCAAACACATCAACCGTCCTCCAAAGATTATGACTTGCCGGAGCTATTGATATATTTGATTTTAGTTCAGTCTTAACAGATGGAGAAATTTTAGACTGATCAATAATCTTTGAATATCCATTAGAAAATTCAACTATGTCCTCAACAGAGTTTAGATTTTCTGTAGTTAGTAAATATTGATTTAATATCTTAAACTCTTCTTTTCTCTCCGGATATTTAACTGTTAAGCGATCATACATCACTGTGATATCGCTATCATAGATTGTATCAAAGAAGTCGTTTACCTCTTCTACTGTCTTCTGCATATCAAGGTTGGGTACTGAAACGTCTAATTTATTCATTGCACCGACCACCGATTGCACAAGTTCCTCTGTTGTATTAAAATCCATGTCATCATCCAGAAGCGTTTGCAAGATAACTGCATTATGAATAGCCCCAATATTTGAAGCATCAGCTTTATATATTGATTTTAGACTATCCACCTGAGCCTTTATAGCGGTTCTTTCTGCTGGAGCCATCTCATACGTTTCCAACTGCTTCTGCAATTCTTCCCTTTTCAGTTCTTTCCACTTTTTTCTTGAAGCGCTGATGCTGAGAACTGTGCTGCCATTATTATATCCAAGATGATCAGCTTTCACTGATTCCTTGAACTTACCCCAACCTAGATCACCTCTTGACACCATTCCATGCTCTGCGGTGAAAAGAGATGAGTAGTTCTCCAGAGCATCCATCAACTCTTCATATTCAGAAGACTGCGAAACGGGGACATTCATGTCCTCATCAGAAGAACACGCTGTGAATGATACAGCGGTAGCGATTACGGTCATAACCCATGCCATAATCCAAGTAAATGACTTTTTATACATTTTATTTAGAATTGGTTAATTATATTTCTTCATCGGATAAAATTCCAGAATATGAATTACCATACTCTGTAATAACCTCTATTGAGGACTCCTCAATATCACCTACAATAAATACAGCTGACAAATCAGAAGAATCTACATTATACAAAATGGTTTGTCCGGTATTTAAATCCGTTATATATATATCACACAGTCCTTCTGGCAACACAAAACTCATTGTTATGGCATCTCCATCATATGCGCACACGATAATCTGACGACTCGGAGCATTCGGTCGTTTATTGGGATACCTACCACCGTGTTTTTGTAGTATAATCTGACTACCACGAGATACACTCTTTGTTGTATCGGCAGCCTCCGCCATAAATGACGAAGTAAAAGCAAACACATAAAGGATAAGTGTCAATAACTTTACTGGTTTCATGTGATAAATTTTTGATTGTTTTCGAGTGCAAAGTTACAACCAACCAATCAAACATACATAAAAAATAAGCTATATAATTTGCCTCATCTTTACACGTATAGCATTGATTTACCGCGCGTTACATGCTGATATAAAAATCAAAAATGCCTCACTTAAACCCTTTCGCATAAATCCCTGATTATTAGATGTTTACACAGCGTAAATACCCCCCCCCCGTTGTATATCGTTGAATCCCAGTATATTAGCTCATCTTCTTGAGAAATATCTCTTTATGCAGTACTGATGAAGATGATATACGTTTGATTAAACGAGATTTTTTCAAATAATAGTGTTTGTATTTCATACCCGTAAACATGCAAATAGCTCGTACGGATAGTCCAGCGAAGATTAAAGATATAAATACAATATCTTCTTCCTTTAAAAAGGAACATTCTTCACGTAACATCTTCACTACATTGCCCATATATAAGTCTACCGCTATTTCTATATCTCTCAAATTTTTCTTGCTACTGAGTTTTTTTATTTCTTTTTCTATCCTAACTAATATTGCATTCCTAGTAACTTCCGATTCTCCCATTTCGAAATATTCGTTACAAAGCATATTTAGTGTACCCCAATTTTCTCTAAACAAATACTCTATTACAGTTCTGTTTTGGATATTTTTTTGTGTATTATCATCTAATCTCTTTTGTAAATCTTCAAGGACAACTGATTTATCTGTAAGTTCAGCATTTAAGCGTTCGTTCTCTTTACTAACATATTTGACATCTTCTTTAATTGACATTAAAGAAGATATATTTACCTCAAGTTCAGCTTTCTTTGCTTTAATTTTTAATTGATATATAACTACCAATAGAACAGTTATAACCACCGCTATTGCAATCACGGTTATTAGTATCTGATATAAAATCTTTGATTTATCTTCCTGTTGTTTAGCTTTTGACGAATAAAAATCTCGTTGTACTCCAGTAACAGACTCTTTTAGCATTTCTCTAGCAATATTGCTTTGTATCAACAATAATGAGTCTGCCAATAAAGAAGCTTTATGATAATCATTTATAGCCAAGGCATGTTGATATAGAGCATACATAACTCGAATATTTTGTTTTTCATCTAAAGCATAGTTAGATGCTTCCATTAAAAGGTTTAATGATGCATCTAGTTGTCCATCCCGGTTCAATAAATAACTTTTCATTATAGAAATATCAATTTCTTCATCATTCGATTCTGCATGTATATACAACGGTATTCCATCTTTAAGTTCATCAAACCTATCATTTTTTACAAGTGATGAATATTTTGTCATCATAATATAGTCTAACAAAGCGGAATCAAGCGGTTCTTCTCGCATTACTATATTACTTAAACTATCTATAATGGCAATCGCTTCTCTATCTCTATTTTCATTAAGATATATTGTAGCCAAATCGCATAGAGCATACCTATAATTTGATTCTAGTCTGCTTTTTTTATAATTTTCTAATGCCTCAATAGTACACACCTCAGATTCTTCATAGTTATAAGCCGCTGAAAATATATCACCCATGAGTTCAGCTGTTTTTGCTATCCAATATGAACTGCCTTCATTTTTTGCAATTTCACGAGCAATAAGCGCATCACGCATTGCTAACCCAAGACACCCTTGATTGTATAATATTTTAGAATTATAGAAACAAACTCTTTTTTTTAAATCACCCGATTTTTTTCTTCTAAAAATTTCATACGGTATTTTTATTAGGGAGTCTGAAGATACTACAATTCCGTTTTTTATCTGAGCTTGTGTATACAATAAACAGTAGTATGGATAGTCATCAGATGATAGTTCTTTCTTTTTAATCTTATCTAAATCCAGTAAGGCCTTTTGTGGATTTGACTCCATAATTTGGTCTATGTGTTTTAATTGTTCATTTCCTGAGCTACAAGAAATAAACAAAAACGATAATAATTCAATAACCATCAATATGATGACTTTCATAATCTTCTTCACGAACAGTTATTACTAAATTTATCAGGTTATACAAACAACTTTTGCGTATTCCTATATTATCATAAATAAGTCATCAAGTTCCACAAATGAGTTAATCTCGTATTTTTGAGGATTACTAACGACACCAGAAACAGTTATCATCGTAATATGTACGGCTTTATTAGGAGATACTTCTTCTTGATAGCGTCCTTGTCTTACATGAAGTTCCTCCATATATTCCGGCGTAATGGCATAAGGCTTTGTTGAAAATTTTGCCTCACACAAATTAACAACATCATCTGCACGATCGATTACCATATCTACTTGCATTCCAGGATAACCATGTTCTTTATCGGATTCCGCACTCCACGCATACCAATTGGTATATACCCCAGATATTCCCAATGCCTTTGCTATCTGATTTCTATGCTGAAAACAGACTCGTTCAAATGCCAATCCACTCCATGCGGAATGGGCATGTGTCTTCACATGCGTACTCCAATAATTTGATTCCACTTCTTTTTTGAGAATAAACTCATGATAGAACAGCACAAAATTATCAATCAATTGATACGTTGCATCCCTCTTCCTCTTATTCGGTTGACTTACTTTCTCAATAAATCCACATAATTCCAAATTCTTAAGGATTGTGGATAATCGACCAGATAGTTTATAGCCTGACAACTCCGAAATTTCCTTTAGATTTAATCCTTTTTTCTTTTGTGATAGACTGTTAATAACAGCCTCATATGCATCTGGATGGGAAAATAAAGACGAAAACAATGCTCCATACTCCTCCTTCATCTCCGCGCCTCGCCTAAAAAAAAGCCTATCTACATTTGAAGCAAGACTCTGCTCCTTCTTAAATTTAGTCCAATAATGAGGTATTCCACCTAAAATCATATAGGCATCTACAATCTGTTTCCTATTCCATCCAAGATTCATCCGTTTACAAAGCTGTTCACATTCAGCTAAACAAAAAGGATATATCGGGATACGTTTGGTAATACGATTATATAGCCCTCCATGATTTCTGAATACCTTGTTGAACATCCAAGAAGTTGCACTCCCACAAATAATCAACACAATATCTTCTGTCCATCCTGCCCATCTATTCCAAAAGTTTCCCAAAGCTTCTACAAATCCGGCTCTCGGTACATCCATCCAGGGCAATTCATCAAGGAATACCACCTTCTTTCCATTGACCAAAGATTTAGTTTCTATAGACTCAAGAAGATGTTGTAATTGATAAAAGGCTTCTATCCAATTCTTGGGTTTAGGACACTTCTGCAATCCCTGATTAACCAAAGCCAAGTGAAAGGCATCAAGTTGTTCTCTATTATTCTTATTTTCCAGCCCCGTATACTGAAAAGCGAATCTACCCTTAAATGCCTTATTTACCAGATAGGTTTTGCCAACCCTACGGCGTCCATATATGGCTATAAACTCTGATTCACATGAATTTACAGCATCCCGAAGAATTCTCAATTCCTCTTTTCGCCCTATTATATTTGTACTTGTTTCCATTGCGATGGCAAAGTTACTAAATATTTTTCATTTGGCCGTTCATTATCTCCATTTTTTTTATGTTTAATGAACGCCCAAACAAGCCGCAACTATTTTCGGGCATATATCTTATGACTATCTTATGACTACACCTATTGTAGTTTCCCTTTTTGTCATCCTATACGGCAAGCAGACTCTCTATGTATAATCCCTACATTCGCCTTCCCCTGCTTTTCTTCGGTTGTTCCTGAGTCTGCCAGGTATCCGGCTTTTGTGTCTGCTGCTTCCGTTTCTCTTCCTCCTGACGCTGCTTCAGCCCAAGTGCTGCCGCCACCTTAGCCCAGATGTCACGGAAGAAATCTGCAATGCGCTTGCCGCAGATGGATATAAAGGAATCCTTTCCCTTGCCTTCAACCTTTATCTCGGTAGGCTCGCAGTATTCATCCGGAATACGCCTGCCTGTCGCCGGATCTTTAAACGCAAATGGCTTCAGACGCAGAACACCACCATCGAGGACCAGATCCTGCATCTCCGGATTAGTTATCCGTATCGACACAAGTTCCCTTATCAACCGGGCTTCAAGAGGATGTCTGCGTTCAAGTGCGGTCTGTGTACCGGACACGGTCTCCTTCAACTGTTGCAGTTCCCGTTCCGCCTTCTCTCTTCCGGCTTTCTCATGCCGTGTAGCAGTGGCTTCTCTCTCCAGTGCGGTGGCGTTGCCGGACACGAGTAACTTCAGCTCCGCATTCTCCTTTGCAAGCCTCTCCACCTCTTTCTTGGCAAGGAAACTTATCGAGGCGTTGTTTATCCTTTCCAATGCCTCCTTCTCAACCTTGGCAACCTCTTTCTCCCTGCTGTCCGCCGCCTGAAGAAGACGGTCTGCGGACTCTATGCGCACTTCGGCATATTCTCCGGCTTCAGTGTAAGTGTCGAGCCTGTCCTGCGCCTTCACTATCAACGGAAGAAGTTTGTCGAGCTGCTGCTGTTGCCGGGCTATCTCATTTTTCTTTTCAGTGAGTTCACTCCTGGCCTCGTTCAGTTCCTTTTCCTGCTCCCGGATCTGACTGTCCTTTTTAAGAATCTCCCGGTTCTTCTCCTTTACCAAGTCCTCCTGTCCGGCGAGTTCCTTGAGTAACTCGTCCAGCCGCC
>JAETRQ010000027.1 GCA_021770095.1 Eubacteriaceae bacterium
GCGAATTGCCGCAAGCCCGGTAAAGATGAAGTGAAATAATAAGACTGGAGCAAATCTGTTTCTATCATACAGGTTTGCTCCGGTTTTGTATAGGTACGGACTATCTACCGTTTACGATGAAACCGATATGGGGATAATTTGTGAGTTGTTTGCTTTAAGCGAAGACGGAGTTATTTGTATAGAAGATGTCCCCTATGATCCATCAAGGTATTTTCCAAAGACACCAATATTGACTGCCAATGGATTTTCTCAGCCAGATAAGACAAAAGAAGATTATAGGCAGGAATTAGAAGAGTTTATTGCATCAACAGATGGACGTGGATACTATGAATTCAACGTTACAAGCCTACGTCCTGGTGAATGTAAATGGCTATGTTGCGGGATGTTAATCAGACCGGTTGATGGCAAAGTTGTAGTTGATTATCAAATTCACTCAAAGTATTCTTCAGGCGATCTAAGTGACACACTTGAAATGAAAATAAGTTGACAGAGGTATGGAATACAGATATGTTCCCTCCTGCGACTGCAACACTAAAAACAGCGGTGGATTAAGCTGGACGAACCGACCGGGAAATGACGTACTTCCTATCCTCTCGTGCCAGATAGTATGAGCAAACATATCTACGGATATAATTGAAAAAGTATGTAGTTTTCAAAAAATAAAACAAAATATAAGATATTAAAGTTTGGAAAGAATATTATCAAAAGAAGGAGAATCAATGCGAAATAAGAAAAATAATACTCCAATCGTTGTGAGCTCACATGATGTGCATTTGGATTCTGATTATGTACAGTGGATTCATGATATAAAGGAACGTTTTAGAGGTGCACAGATAAAAGCAGCTGTGAAGGTAAACTCAGAATAGTTGTTATTCAATTGGCAGCTAGGACGGGATCTTGTTTTGCGAAAATCGGAGGAAAAATGGGGAAAAGGTATTGTTGAGCAGTTAAGCCTTGATTTACAGCATGAATTCCCAGAGGTGAGGGGATTTTCAGCCAGAAATCTTTGGAATATGAAAAAATGGTATTCTTTTTATGCATTGGCTAGAACTTCAGGTGATTTAATTTATGCAGTGGATGATAAATTAAAATTGATAGTATAAAACTGCACCAGGCTGGTGCAGAAATACCATTTCCTTCTTTTTTCGGTTTTGTGCCGTGGCGTCATCATGTAGAAATTGTTTCAAGATGTAATACTGTGGAAGAGGCATTGGAACAGAATATTACAAGATTTTTGCTGGAACTGGGAACCGGCTTTGCGTTTATCGGAAGGCAAAAAGAAATTGTAGTTTCAGGCAAAACACGAAAGATTGATATGTTGTTCTATCACATCCGCCTTAAATGCTATGTAGTAGTTGAGTTGAAGGCGGTTTCCTTTGAACCAGAATTTGCCGGAAAATTGAATTTTTATGTTAATGCAGTGAATGATCTTATCCGGACTCCTGAAGAAAATTCTACAATAGGATTGCTGATTTGCAAAGATAAAGACCAGACGGAAGTGCAATGGGCATTTCAGGGAATTCAAACACCCATGGGAGTTGCCTCTTATGATAATATTAAATTGGAAGAGATTAAGAAGCAGCTGCCTACCGAGAAAGAGATTCAGCACCATATTGAATTAGCAGAAGAAGAATTTAATTTGAACAGAAATAGGGGAAATGATGTCGGATAGTGGGGATAGGGCGATGAAAACTTTGCTTGTTTCTTCTGTATATAGTATAAACAGCAGTTTTACCGATTCCCCAAACCATTTTACCAATTTTCAAAATTCCTCAATTTTGATACCAAAATCAGAGGCAAAAATCTTTTACCAACCAAAAGTCTGATAAACTCAAATGTGGATATCGCTCAAACCGGCATAAATCCAGGGCTTCTGCTAAAAATACGAGAGCCAGGGATTTTTATGATTTACATATTCTCTATTGTGACCGTAAGGGCAAAGTCAAGATGACTATCTTGAAATGGAAAGAATTCGAGTTACCATAGAATATGATGTAGAGGGAATGTATAAATGATTGATTATGAAAAAATTATAAAACAACAAGATTTTGAGCAAAAATTAAAATATAGTTTAGAAAAATACTATATTTGGAGAGAGGGTTCAACACATACCAAAGAATTTCATAAATTTGATCCTTATGATTATTCTAACTTTGTTAAAAGCAGCAAAGAAGAGGATGTTGATAATTCAATGCTAGATGATGAAATTCTTTATTTGGCTACAGATGATGAAGGGAAAAAGTATTATTTAGATAGAAATATTGGATTGGTTTATTATGTAAAAGATAGTATTTTTTATATTGCAGAAAAATGTTGTTACGCTTTAGAATATGATATTTTCGATGCAGCATATTTAAGGCGCTGCATTATGGATAAAAATTTTAGAAAAGAAAAAAATGTTTTTTATGACTCGCAGAAATATCATATGAATTATAATCTTGCGAATCTTTTTTCTGTACCGATATTGGAGTATGTAGCAAGTTCCAAAAAAGATTTAAATGATATTGTTTGCGAATTAACAGAAATTTTACTTAGTTCAAAAATGGTTCAAAAGATATGGTTTAGAGGACAACAAAACGAGTATTATCAAAATCGTTCTGAGGAGACTATAAGCAAATTGAATTTGCCAGAGTATTATACCAGAATGCCTTCTTTGATTCCATCACTTGCTAGATTTCTGACAAAAGAAAATTATAGCAGTATACATGATGATATGAAGTATTGGATAGAGGCTTTTAGAGTTTGGACGTTGACCCAATCAAAAGAATTTAAATATGATTTTACATTAGATGGCTTGCTTTATAAAGAAGCTATCAAAAGTCTGGAAGGCATGAAGATGTATACATTTATGGATAAAATACCTTATGATATAGGTGAATATATATTTTATCAAAGTAAATGGCAAGAACCTGCAGAAATATTATCAATGCAACAATATGGAGGATATACTTCAATGCTGGATATCACCGATGATATAGATGTTGCATTATTTTTTACTCATTCATTTTTGAATCAGAAGACAAAAAAATATGAGTTATGTACTCCTAATAACGAAAGAATAATTTATGTTTTTGCACAGGTAGCTGATAATACATTTAACAGTTCAATATATGCATTTGAAAATGCATCGCTATATGATATTTATCCTGTTCCCATAAGGATTAAAAATCAAAAATGTGGTCTTATGATAGGAGCAAATATGTTTGCTCGAAATACATACGCATATAGAATCGTTGCAAAAATAAAATTAAAATCTACAAATATAGTAACAAATAAAAAAGTTGGAGATATGTTTCCTGATTTAGAAAAAGATTCATTATATAAAGTTTATTTTGATGCTGTGCCAAAATTGAATGGTTTATATGGATAAAAAGAGATTATAGGAGCAGCATACACTTTTTTATGCTAAATTAAATATAGAGGGAAATATGTACCATAGATTAAAAAAACTCATGGAAGAAAATTCTAACAATATTTTGTTTCTTTGCGGAGCGGGGATATCATTAGATGCGCCTGCTTCTTTACCGACAGTGAATAAATTTATTTGTGACGTTCTTAAAGAAAGTGGAATATCAAATGAAACAATAGATAGAGTATATAATCAGTTTGGGAAAATGAATTACAGATTTGAATCATTAGTAGATCAAATTAGAAAAAATTGTGATGCTGATTTGTTGCTTACAAAATTATTTGATTCATCTTCATTTAATAAAATACATCATTTTTTGTCTTTGATGCTGAGAAAAGGTTCATCGATTATTACAACAAATTTTGACAATTGCATTGAAAATGCGTGTTATTTTGAAAATTATGAATTCAGTAATCGTTTTGTATATAATGGAGTGGATTTAAGCAATGATGAAAAACCGTTATCAAATGTTCTCATTAAAATACATGGCAGTCAACCAATTGTAAAAGAAATAACAGGGGAGTTAGTTATTACAATAAAAGCTTTAGCTAAAACTGAGGGGGCATTTAAAAGTTTTCCTAATTGGCGGAAGTATTTATTAAATTTAATATCAAATAAAATAGTAGTTGTAATGGGATATTCATGTTCAGATGATTTTGATATTGTACCATTGTTGGCAGAATCAAAACCTAAGGAAGTTGTTTGGCTTAATTTTGATTATAATAATTTCATGCCAATATTTACCGATGACATTTCAAATATAAAAATCAAGGAACTATCGAAGAACATTCCAATTTTATATTACAATGGTCGTTTAATACCCTTTTTACTTGAATGGAGTAAGCAGGCGTCTTTTTGTTTGTGTGAGGGAGAGCATAAAAAACAGTTTACGGTAAAAGAGTATATTTTTCAATTATATAAAACACAAGTTGAAAAATATGTTTTGTGTAATGAAATATTTCTTTCATATGGTTTATACGATGAGGTTATTATTCTTGGGGACAACCTTCAATTACGTTTGCAAAAAATAAAATCAGAGTTCAGATTAAAAAATTATCAATATGTAATTGATCAAAGCAGGGAAATAATGGAATCAGATACTCCACCTAAAATTTTGCTAGAAATACTATATTATTTATCGTCGGCATTATACTATAAATGCGATTATAAAGAAGCAATTGAAATTGCAAAAAAGTGCGTTCTTATTGGTTGGAGAATGAAAGATATGGATTTTTATCTAAATTCACTAATCAATTATGCCTCAATGCAGTATGTATATGCCTCTACGCTTTCTTGTAAAGATGAACAAGAAAATATATTGAAACATGTACAAAAAATATATCATATTGTTAAAAACAGAGCTGAAGGAATAAATATTGAAGCGAAGGCAAATGCTTTGTGGGGATTGGGCGATTTGGAGCGATATATGGGGAATTCATATAAAGCGCTCGAACTTCTACAAGAAGCATTAGCTGTTTTGCAAAAAATAGGAAATGTTTATGCAATAAATCAATTAGAAAGTATAATAAAAGAGGTTAAATTTAAAATAAAAGAAACATAAATGGAATGCGGCAATTTCATATTACAAAGAAATAAAAGTAGAAACTTATCCTTTTGCTCGTGATTCCGTAAGAAAAGCTGTTTTTAATGCCTTGATCCATTGCAATAGAAATGAAAATATTAGTTTTGATTAAAGAAAATGTAGCTATCACTACTACTGAAATGTCTAGGCATCTATCAAGTGATAGCAGAGTAAAATGCTCACATTTATGGTAGAGATGCGATTCTATTTAACGGTTAGCGTAGGAACATTTTGCGCTTACAAATAAAGTATACCATTAGAAGGAAAGTTTATAAAAATTTAATTTGTGCTTCCGGCAGATTTCATATATACTATCCCTATCGAAAGATTCCAGGCAATTTTCAGACATTTCTGTCAGAAAAATCCATGAGATGAAAACACAATTTGGTAATGGAAGAAAGATATTGTATCAAATAGGGAAATCCTTTATAATAAAAGCAGATTTACTGTTGTTCATATCTTTCTTTCGAATGCTTTGCAGCATATACCTTTATGCGCAAAAAGCATGAGCAGATTAAGGAGAGGAGAACACAGTATTGACTAATGAACAAACATTTTTAATGAAGCCGAAGGTGGACTTCTGCTTTAAAGAATTGATGGAGGATGCAGAGATCCGCAAGGGATTTATCTCTGCATTGCTGGACATGAAGCCGGAGGAGATTGAGAAAAGCGAGCTGCTCCCTACCCATCTGAGGAGGGAACATCCCGAGGATAAAGAGGGGATTCTGGATGTCCGGGTATTCATCAGCAAAAGGGTGGAAGAAGATTCCCTGAAGGAAAGAAATCAAGGTGAAACGAGCCAGGTAGATTTGGAAATTCAGCTTGCGTCTTTTCCATTGTGGCCGGAACGCTCTGTATTTTATCTGGCTAAGATGTATACGGCAGCGATTCAAATGGGGCAGAGTTATGACGTGCTCCAGAAGTGCATACATGTAGGAATTCTGGATTTTTTTCTTTTTGAGGGAGATGAAGAGTTTTATTCTTGTTTTCATCTCTGGGAGGATACCAGACACCAGATGTATACGGACAAGCTGGAGATCCGCATCCTGGAGCTGCCCAAGCTTGCGAAAAGAGAATATCCACAGACAGAGCTGTTGAACTGGGCCCGTTTTTTCAATGCAGAAAAGGAGGAGGAGTTTGAGATGGCAGCAGAGGAAAGTTCTTATATTGAGAGAGCCTATGAAAGACTGGTGAAGCTCAGTGCGGACGATTTGAAACGCATGGAATATGAGGCCAGAGAGAAAGCTATTCGGGATCACACTTATCTTATGAATTACAATTTGAAAAAAGGCAGAGAAGAAGGAAGAGAAGAAGGAAGAGAAGAAGGAAGAGAAGAAGGAAGAGAAGAAGGAAGAGAAGAAGGCAGAGAAGAAGGAAGAAAAGAAGGACTGGAGATAGGAATGAAGGAGGGGCTGGAACAGGGGATGAAGGTCTTTATAGAAATCTGCCAGGAAAACGCCCTGCCAAGGGAAACCGTTTTTGACAAGCTTGCAGAGAAGTTTTCTCTTTCCTCTGAGGAGGCAGACAAATTTATGGAAAAATACTGGACAGCGGAATAATCGACATATATAAAAACAGACAATAAGATATAACAGACAGAGACGGGAGAAGCTGCATGAAAGCGTTTTTGAGAGGACTGATAATAGGAACCATAGGTTCCCTTATTGTGGTGGGACTTGCCATAGGCGTCTGCTATTTCAGCGGATTACTGGATTTTGCCGGCGGGGAGAGGGAGACGTTTTCTTCTTCCATACAGTCTGTGGGATTCGCAGTGATAGCCGGACGAGAGGTACAGCCGGATGTACAGAAGCAGGAAGAACAGGTATCCGATATCCAGGAGGACATGGAAGCGGAAGTGTCCTTGGAACCGGAAGAATCCGAAGCAGAGGGAATCCGGCTTTTGTTTGCCGGAGATCTTTATCTGACAGAACTTCTGCAGGACAAGTACCGGAAAAACGGAATCCGGGCTGCGGCCAGTGAGGAGCTTCTTGCATTTCTGCAGGAGGGGGACTTATTTATTCTCAATCAGGAATTCCCTTTCGGGACTACAGGAGAGGCTATGGCGGAAAAGGAGTATACCTTCCGCGTGCCGCCGGATCTGGCCAGCGTTCCGGCAGATCTGGGAGTAGATCTGGTGACTTTGGCAAACAATCATATGCTGGATTTTGGCCGGGAACCGCTGACAGAGACTCTTAGTGCCCTTGACGGTGCCGGAATCGCCCATGTGGGAGCCGGGGAGGATCTGGAAGCGGCAAAGGCGCCGGTGACTTTTGAGATACAGGGAAAGACTCTGGGATTTTTAGGGGCAAGCCGTGTGATTCCGGAAGCCTCCTGGAATGCGTCCAGATACAGTTCCGGCGTTTTTACCACCTATGATGCCTCGCTGCTTCTTGCGGAGATTCAGAAGGCAAAGGAGAGCTGTGATTTTGTGGCGGTTCTGGTACACTGGGGCATTGAGCGCAATACTTTTCCGGAGGACTACCAGAAGACTCTGGCCAGGCAGTATATTGATGCAGGCGCGGATGCTGTTATCGGCAGCCATCCCCATGTGCTCCAGGGAATCGAGTATTACCGGGGGAAACCCATTTTCTATAGCCTGGGCAACTTTATTTTCAGTAACGGTGCTTATGAAAGTATTGTAGTGGAATTAGAGCTTACAGAAGGGAAAACAAAGGTGCGTGTCGTCCCCTGCGCAAGCGAGGGAAACCAGATGCGGCTTCTGGGAGAAAAGCAGGATTATTACCACAGGTTACAGGAGCTGTCTTTTGGTGTGCGGATCGATGAAGAAGGTCTGGTTATAGAGAATTAAGCCGAATTTAGGTAAATCTTTTTGATTTAATATAAACGTGAACTTCTTGAGTGATTTCTCACTCAAAGCAGATCAGATATGAATAATGTTCCGGAAACCGCAGAAATACTGGATTTTTCTGGAAAAACCCTTGAAAAAATCATAGAAAAGCGATATAATAATGAGTGAGAAGTAGCGCTCAAATACAACTCTGAAAGGAGCATATCGTGTATCTGGATTTTGAGGTAAAAATACCAGAGGTTCC
>JAETRQ010000053.1 GCA_021770095.1 Eubacteriaceae bacterium
TGCTCTGTAATTCTTCATTTAATTCTCTTATCAGTTTGTAAGCGTGTCCTTTGGAAACACCCAATGTTTCCGCAACTTCTCCGGCAGTCAATAAGTAGTTCTGTCCGTTCATGCAATCTCTCCTTATCATTTATTTCACTATTTATTAGCGTTAATAATATTCTAGCACCGTCTATCATTTATGTCAATAATTTTTATTTGTATTTTTCATATTTATTATTGTTGTCAATATTTATTGAAAGTGCTATACTATAAGAAAGCAAAAAAGAAAAGAGGTAACGGCATGGATAATACAATTCAGATAGCAGAACGGATAAAGCAACTCCGTAAAAATCTAGGTTTAAACCAAAGTGAATTTTGTAAAAAGCTAGGCATAAAGCAATCCACCCTATCCAGTTATGAAAACGGAACGGTATCTCCGTCCAACGAGGTACTTTATGCCATAGCAAAGCAATATCACGTTTCTTTGGATTGGCTTTTTGGTATTTCAGACAATGAATTTTCTTTATCGTCTATGGGCGATATTATCAGTTTTCTATTGGAGTTGAACGAATTAAAAGAATTGCGATATGAACTGGAAATCAACGATAAATTTTTCAATGACATAGAAACCGAAGATAACCGTTGGTATACCAATATTAAATTCTATGGGAACGAAAAAGGACATTTATATAATGCAGATATGTGTCAATTCCTTGCTTCACTGAATGAGAGCCGGGAAAGTTTTGAATCCTACTTTACACCAAAGGATATGTTTGATATTTGGAAAAAACAGAAAATTGCTGATTACTCCACCTTGCCAGTGACAAAGAAAGTGTATGAAGATATAGACAATGCTACAAGAATGAAACTCCGAAATGAACATTTGGAGCGGCAATTTAAGAAAAATCAGAATGACAGCGAATAGAAATAGAGCCATTTTAGAGCCACAAGCCATTTTCAATGAAATTCCGGCAAGTGGCTTTTCCTTTTGTTCGCTATTATTTTTAGGCATTAAGAAACCGCAACCCCTTGATTTCTCAA
>JAETRQ010000028.1 GCA_021770095.1 Eubacteriaceae bacterium
AAGAATCATCTGAGGGCTTTGGATGTGCAGCATATGTTTATGTTTGAACGCATTTTGGAGAGGCTTGCCGTATCGCCCTACGCACAGAATTTTATCCTGAAAGGCGGCCTGCTGATTTCCTCGATGATTGGGGTTGGATCCAGAACCACAATGGATATGGATACAACCGTAAGAGGGATACAGCTGGAGGAAGAGGAAATCGTCAAAATATTTAAGGAGATTCTTGCGATTGATATAAACGATGGGATAACCTTTGAATACCAGCGCATAGAGCCGATCCGTGAAGAGGATGCTTATAATAATTTCCGTATCCATATAGCCGCAAAGTATGGGAAGCTCAACAGCCCTATGAAGGTGGATGTTACGACCGGAGATAAGATTACTCCAGCAGCTGTTCGATATGATTATCCTTTTATATTTGAGGATAAAACAGTTCCGATTATGGCTTATACCATTGAGACGGTGCTGGCTGAGAAGTATGAAACCATTATTCGCAGGAATATAGGAAATACGAGAGCCAGGGATTTTTATGATTTACATATTCTCTATCGTGAGCGCAAGGACAAAGTTAGGCCGGATATCTTAAAAATGGCAATCGAGCATACCGCAGTCAAAAGAGGCTCTATGGATATGCTGAAAGATTGGAAGGATATCATGCGGGATATGCGTGAGGAAATTGCAGAGCTGATTGGTATAAATTAAAATTAATTTGTATGCCACGGCAATATTTTGAAATGTTCCGGAAAAATCTGTAAAATCAATGATTTCACAGCAAGATAAGGCGCTTACTACACTACTGCTACACCATTTTTGGAAGAGCCTTGAGGTGGCATTGTTTATAACTAAATAAATCAGTTTACGAGGTGGCAGTTATCTTAATAGTAGGAAAACTGCCGTTTATCTGAAATATAGTACATAGAACTAATGAAGAAAGATTTTTAACAGCGATGGTTTTTTTTCAGAATAGTAGGTTATAATATGTATGATGATAAAATTAAGATAAAATATTGATAAGGAGTGAATGGTTATGTTACAGATTAGACCTGTTTCAGATTTAAGAAATAAGTTTCCTGATATTGAGAAAATTGTAAATGCGGGTGATCCGGTATATTTAACAAAAAACGGATATGGAGCAATGGTGGTGCTTAGTCTTGAGGAGTATTCAAAGTTGACGGATGGTGTGGAGGCTGAATTAGATAAGGCAGATAGGTTTGCGGCAGAAAATGCTACACGGATGAGCCATGAGGAAGTTTTTGAAGGACTGCGGAGGAAAGTAAATGTTCAGTAAAAAGTACAGATTGAGATATCTGCCGCTTTTTTATAGCGATCTTGATGAAAAAGTAACCTATATCGCGGGGAAACTGAAGAATCCAAAGGCAGCAAATTAGAAGATTTCTTTATAATGGGCAGAATCGGGACAATATGGTGTAGCAAAAATTAAGAAAGTGAAGAATTAGTCATTGTTTGGTAAGGAAGTTGTTTCTTCGTAATTTCTTTAGTCAATGCAAAACAAAAAAATGTAAGGGCATGATTTTTTGACGATGAAACAGAAGTGAAGTTATTTAGTGAAGAAGACAGGCTTTCATTAATCTATGGAAAAAATGGTTTAGGAAAGAGCACAACCTCTGAAAAATCATGTAAAAAATTTCCCATAACTTCTACTAAAGTAAAAAAATTTAACCGTTTGTGGATAATACCAAAATGTGCAGAAGAATCGGCAGTCAAAGAATGCGGGCATAGTTGAAAGGAATGATTTCATGGCAAATATTTTAATTGTAGAAGATGAAAAGAATATGCAGGACATTATCTGTGAATATATGCACAGAGGAGGGCATACCTGTTTTACTGCTGATGATGGTGTAGATGCTCTGATGTTAATGAAAAATAATCCTATGGATTTGATGGTGCTGGATATTATGATGCCGCATCTTGACGGCTTTTCGGTATGTAAAATGGCAAGGGAAATGAGCAGTCTGCCAATTATCATGCTGACCGCTAGAAGCGATGAGGAAGATAAATTGAAAGGTTATGAATACGGCGCTGACGATTATATGACAAAACCGTTTAGTCCGAAAATATTGCTTGCAAAGGCAAACGCTTTGCTGCGCCGTACTTCTGTAGTACCCGCGGATACAATCAGTGCAGGGAAAATAACAATAAGCCCTGCCGCACATAAAGTGTTTTTAGACGGTACGGAAATCATGCTGACACACAAAGAATATGAACTGCTGCATTTCTTTATGTCTAATCCTGAACAGATTTTTTCGCGGGAACAATTGTTAAACCGTATTTGGGGATATGATTTTGAGGGGAATACACGGACGGTTGACACGCATATCAAAACATTACGGCAAAAGTTGGGCAGCGAGGGAAAATCCATTGTAACGCTTATCCGTTCCGGGTATAAATTTGAGGCAGCAAAATGAAAGAACAATTTTCACTCCGCACGGTACGGAAAAAAATAATTATGATTTCAAAGATTGCAGGTATCGTTTTGATGGTTTCATACCTTATTTCAACACGGCTGCCTTTGGAAGAGGATGTTTCTTTTCTGCTATGGATAATCTTTGTTATTTTACTGACACTTATGATAGATTATTTATTGGGGAGATTTATTTCAAATCCAATCAGCAAAATTTGTGAAATGGCGCACAGGGCAGCAAGATTAGACTTTTCCCAGCCTTGCAGGGTAACATCAAAGGACGAATTTGGCGAGCTTGCAGATAATCTTAACAAAATGTCTGAAAATTTGCAGGATACGCTTGAAAAACTGGAAAAAGCAAATATCCAGCTTGAAAAAGATGTGCAGCAGGAAAGAAAGCTGTTGGGAGAAAGAAAGGAATTAACAGACCGGCTTTCCCATGAAATGAAAACACCTATAGGGGTTATCCGTGCTTATGCGGAGGGAATACAGGATGAAACAGATGAATTGAAAAGGCAGAGATACTCTGAAATCATCATTTCTGAAACAGAAAGAATGGGTATGCTTATTGAGACTTTGTTAGATTTGTCCGCATTGGAAAACGGGGCTGTATCATTGATGCCGGAACGGTTTGACTTCGTAGAATTTGTAGAAACGATAGCAGGGCGCTTATTGATAGATATGCCGGAAACCGATTTTGAATTGCAGTATGAACTTCCGGAACAAAAAGTTTTTGTTTATACGGACAAACAGCGTATGGAGCAAGTCTTGGACAATTTAATTGTCAATGCGAAAAAGAATGTATCGCCAAAGGGAATTTTACGATTATCATTAGTTGAACAAGACAATATGCTTCATTTTTCCGTTTATAATCAGGGCACTTCCATACCGCCGGAAAAGCTGCCTAAAATATGGGAAAAGTTCTACCGTGATAAAAATGCGAAATATAATGGTTCGGGATTGGGTCTTGCCATTGCTGCACAAATTTTATCCATGCAGGATTTAGAATACGGAGCAGAAAATTTATCAGATGGTGTGAGTTTTTTCTTTTCCATTCCAATCATAAAATAAGATTATCTTTAGAAGCGGCTATTCCTTTAGAAGTAAAAGGGAAGCCGCTTTTCATATTTCACACCAATTTCACAGAGACCACACTTTGATTTCACCTCATTTTTTTATTTTATATGCACACAGCCGCATAAGGAATTTAGCCGCGCTGCGGCATGCGGCCGGCGCAAGTAAAATTTAAACAACTGACAAGGAGGAATGGTGTATGTTAAAGTTTATGAAATGGTGGAATAAACGCCAGCAGGAACAGAAAGACAGCAGGCGTGGGAAGTGGGGTGATGACGAATGATTGAAGTTAAAAACTTGACTTTTTCATACGGGAAGGATAAGCAGGCTTTGCATGGTTTAAATTTTTCTGTAGGAGATGGAGAGATTTTTGGTTTTCTGGGCCCGAATGGTTCCGGAAAGTCAACGACACAAAAAATTCTCACCGGAGTTTTGAAAGGACATGGCGGTTATGCATCATTGTTCGGACAGGATATTTCTACAGTGCATACGCAGGATTTTTTCAGGAAAATAGGCGTCTTGTTTGAATTTCCTTATCTGTATGCAAATTTAAGCGCAGTTGATAATCTTAAATTCTTTTCTTCTTTTTATCCTGCAAAGCAGCGCAGAGATATTGGGGAGGTTTTAGAAACATTGGAGTTTAAGGCTGATTTTATGAAAAAGCCGGTTTCGTCATATTCAAAAGGTATGCGGCAGCGTGTAAGTATGGCAAGGGCGCTGATCAGCAGCCCTAAACTATTATTTTTGGACGAGCCAACCAGTGGGCTTGACCCTTCCGGTGCTGCTCTGTTCCGCAGGATTATAGAAGAAGAACGTAAGAAGGGTACAACAGTATTTTTAACCACACATAATATGCTGGATGCCGATTTATTATGCGACAGGGTAGCTTTTATTACAAACGGAAATATCGCTGCATTGGACACGCCGAAAAGATTAAAAGAACAAAACAGTAATCACCGTGTACGGATTGAATACCTGTATCAGGGCAGGCGTGAGGAAAAAATAATAGAAATCCCGGAATTAGAAAGAGGCATTCCTTTTAGGCATGATGAAATTATCAGTGTCCATTCAGAAGAACCAACTTTAGAGGATATGTTTATCCAATATACGGGAAGGGGGCTGTCGTGATGTGGGGAGATTTCTGTTCTTTATTCAAAAAAGACTGCCAAATAATGATAGCCGGGAAATTTTTTCTTGTCGCTTTTGGTTCACTGATTATTTATACATTGTTTATTAACTACGGCTACGTTCATTATATGAATGCCGAACTTTATAATGTATATCTCTATGATCCGCAGGGAACACAGCAGGAAGTGTCCGAACTGATTTCTCCGGTAGCTTCGTTAGAAGAATTAAACGCAGTTCTTTCCTCTGATGTAAATGGCATAGGAATAGATGCCAGTTCCGGTACGCCGGGTATTGTTTTTTATTATGGAAGTGAAAAGAGTGATAACCACAGGGCTGACTATGCATTGTCACTGCTTCATCAGGAAAATGAGTACACTGCGGGGATAGCAGGTACAAATACACTGGAATCAAAACAGCGGAAAGAAATGTGCAGCGAATTATTGTTTATAGAAATCATTGCCGTTGGCTTTTTGGGGATTGCCTCAGTATTATTTAAAGAAAAGCAAATGGGGGTAATTCGTGTCCATGCAGTCCTGCCATTCAAAAAGGAATTATTTATCACGGCTAAATTGACTGTATTCCTGCTGTCCGATTTGATTTTTGCGGTATTGATGACCGTATTGAATATAGGAGTTTCCGATACTGTTGTTATTTTACCTGCAGTATTGGTGCAGACTGCAATTTTGTCATTGATTATGGCGCTTACGGGATTTGGATGCACCATGATGCTAAAGGACTTCAGGCAGTTTTCCCTTGCCTATGTGGTAATCATCATTTTTGCATCGGCACCCGTATTTTTATCAGCAAATACTTCTGTAAAAATGTCGTGGATAAACTTACACCCTTTCTATCATGTATATATGGGGCTTAAAAATGCCTGCTTTGGAACGCCTGTTACCAATCCTGTTTACTATATTTGCTCTGTTTGTGGAATTGCCATACTGTTCTTGATTGTCCAGACAGCATTTCGCAAAGAAATGGGAAAGGAGGGCTGATCATGAAAGGCTTATATTATCAGCTCAAAAGTGTATGGAAAGACAAACTTTGCATTATGTCTTTTCTCCTGCCGGTCGTCGTTGCTTTAGCTTTGGATTTTATCGGTGGAATTGACCTTTCTTCTGTAGCTGAATTCCATTTTGGTGTGCTGGAAAGTGACCTGTCTGCCCAGACGATTGTCTGGTTAGAGAGGTATGGTTCCGTAACCATATATAAAACTCAGGAAGAATTAACCGATGCAATCAATGAACCTTCCACATACATGATTGGAGTAAAATCTGATGGTGACAGCATTCAGACTATGGTATCTGGCGATGAACTGGATTTGTTCCGTCAAACGGCTGATACGCTTCCGGCATTGTATGAAGGGAGAGAAAGTGCAGGGCAGATAAGCGTCACTGTTTTAGAGCGTCCGGATATGATGGCAGGACTTCAAAATATATTTATATCCATCACGTTAATTGTTGCCATGTTTATGGGATGTACTTTTAATGCGATGAACATAATATCTGAGAAAGAAAATGGTGTTGATCTGGTCAATCAGATATTGCCTATGACACAGAGCGGGTATGTGATACAAAAAATATTTGTAGGCTTTATAGGTGGATGCCTGTCTGCCGTTTTAACTGCCTGTTGCTATTTCCGCATTCCGGTTAAGAACGCTTTTCTTATGCTGGTACTGATTATTCTCTCTGCGTTTATAGCTGCACTGATTGGATTGTTTATCGGTAAATTTTCTGAAAGTCTAGTGGTGGGTGTTATTTATATTAAGATTATTATGATTATATTTATGGCAGTGCCATTGGTATCCTATTTGCTGGCGGCAGGCGGTCTGGTTTCAGTACTTTGTTATTTTGTGCCGTCCAGTGCGGCCTTTGAAGGAATTATGAATTTGGCTAACAGTGATAAGCCGATGATTTCAAAAGATCTGTTTATTCTTATGGCACATTGTATCATTTGGTTTTTGCTTTATCTCTCAATTTCCAAATGGCAGAAAAAGCATACATAGAGATAGAAATTTTCATGCTGTTCTTCTACCGATATCGGTAGAACTCTTACGCCCTGTGTCATGACACAGACGGTGCCTGCTTTTTCTGGAATATATTTCCCAACTACTAACAGAAAAAAGATAAGGGATTTTAAGAAATCATTAACACAGCGTAAGGGCAGATGCAGACCCTGGGGAATTGGTCGGCACTGTCCTTTTTGTGAATTTAAGGAGTAATTTATGGAGGGAGGCGAAAGTCAGTGAAAGAAGTTCCGATTTGGGAAAAGAGCAATTTAAGCCTTGAAGAAGCGGCGGCGTATTCAAGGATTGGCGTCAATAAACTGCATGAGCTTACCAATGAGAAAAACTGTCGGTTTGTTTTGTGGATTGGTAATAAGCGGTTAATCAAACGCCGTCTGTTCGATCAGTACATTGAGCAGGAGCATTCTATCTGACATGGATAGTATTCTTTTGATTTTGGTTATTCTTGGTTATTTTTGCTTAATTGCAAAAGTAAATTCCAGTGCAGGAGTAAATTCTACCACCTTTTAAAATTTGCTGTTTTTTTCAATTTTTCTGGACCATAACATCGGAAATTGTATTATAATAAATCC
>JAETRQ010000013.1 GCA_021770095.1 Eubacteriaceae bacterium
GCTGCTTGAAATAGTAATGCGATGTCAAACTTCAGTGCCGACTTTCAGTCGGCGAGCCAGTAGGCGGCCCTTATAGGGCCTGTGCAAACCACCAGTTCAACTGGTGGTTATGATTTCGTTTCGCAACAAACGGAGCCTGCGTTTCCGCAACACAACACATACCACACTTTTTTACCAAAGTCCAGACCAAATAAAAATTTTACCTTTTTATTATGAGCGAAGCGAATAACAAGGTTCTCGGGACCCATTCAAATTTATAATTTTGTAATGAGTGAGGTTCTCATATTGTTCGTCATCAGATTTTGAGGTAGGGGTGGTTTAAATTCTGAGGGGGGTGTATTGATTTTTTAATAATGGTATTTAAACATAATAAGTGAATTAAGATAATAATTGACATGTTATTTAGATGCGTGTATAATAACTTATAACACCCCGTGTGATAAGTTATAGGGAGGTATGATTTTGGTTGAACAGGATACTTTGAAAAACATAAGAAATAAAAATCTTTCCGATATTTTGCAAGTGCTTCGTGATAAAGGTGTCTGTAGTTTATCGGAACTTACGGAAAACACTGACGGAGGTCTTACTACTGTTAAAAAATGTGTTTTTCAGGCGATGGACTATGGAATGATTATTGAGGGGGATATTGCTGATTCGACAGGCGGACGAAAGGCAAAGCAATATCTTATTAATGAGCAATATCAATATTTTTTATTCCTTGTTATAGATAACAACGATTTGATTTTTAAAATTAATAATTTTAAATTTGAATGTGTTGAAAGTTATTCGGCTCATTTTGAAATGAGTGAATTTTTCGGGACTGTTTGCAGGAATATAGATAAAATCATCAGCAAATATGATTTGGGAACTATTTGCTTATCCATGCCGTGTGTAGTTAAGGACGGAGTAATTTTAGATTGGTATTATAATCCTAAACTCAATGGCTTTGATTTGAAATCCGCTCTTGAAAACAAATACGGACTTAACATAATAATTCAAAATGATATGAAACTGACAGTTCTTGGAGAAAGTACAAAAGACAGACAGAATACTAAAAATATTATCACAATGCAGTTTGGTCACAACGGTATTGGTGTTGGTGAAATGGCAAACGGACATTTGCTTGAGGGCAGTGCAGGCTTTGCAGGTGAAGTTGGTTTTATCAATGATTTGCGTAAAAATATAATGAGCATTTCATATCCTGCAAAAATTGTCAGGAATGCCATTGTGTATTTAAATCCTGAAGTTATTGTATTTTACAAGTCAGACAGACAGAATCAGTTTAAAGAAATATTTGACAAAGCAGTTGCAGGTTTGCCTTATTACGCTGTACCGAGATTTGAAATATCAAATGACTATGATAACAGCATAATTGCAGGATTGATATTCTTAATAAACAAATATGGATATTTTAAGAAAGCAGAGGAATAA
Organism: Eubacteriaceae bacterium; assembly: GCA_021770095.1. Lineage (GTDB taxonomy): Bacteria > Bacillota > Clostridia > Oscillospirales > Acutalibacteraceae > Eubacterium_R. The sequence goes on from JAETRQ010000013.1 coordinate 1,432, forward strand.
AAATGAGTAAACCATTAAAAGATAAAACCTTTAGAGAAATACTTGCATTTTCCTTGATTCCATTTGGCACAAGTACCATTTACGGTATTATGGGAACGGCACTTAATCTTTATTTTACGGATGTTCTTGGGCTGTCACTTGCAATGACAAGTATCATATTATCTGCAACAAGAATATGGGATGCTGTTAACGACCCGTTAATGGGAATGCTTGTGGATAAAACACATACAAAAATGGGTAAATGCAGACCGTACATATTATGGATGACAGCACCGGTAATTTTAGCAACAGCGTTGCTTTTTGCACCGGTTAATTTCGGTCAGAAGGGCAATTTTATTTATGCAATAATTGCTTACCTTATTTATTACACGGTTTATACTGCGCTTGATATTCCTTATCAGGGTCTAGCACCGCTTGTATTCCCTGAAGATAAAAAGAGAGTTAAGGCTCTTTCTTTCAGTAATATAATCGGCTCGCTCGGTTCAGTTCTGCCCTCACTGTTATTTTTCACAATTGCAGGCTTATGGGGAAGAGAAAACCAGAGTATGGGCTATTTCAGCGCTGCACTTATTTTTGCCATTCTCGGCGGTATACCGATGATTTTTGCCTCTTTCGGCATAAAGGAAAAGGTGTACATTCCTCCTAAAAAGGAAAAATATATTGACGGCTTAAAAATTGTATTCAAGGATAAAAAATTTGTCTGCCTTGTTGTAGCATTCTTCTTTTCTGCTCTTGTAAATATGGGTGCAATGTTTCTGCCTTATTTTGCAAAATGGAATTGTGCAGGCGTTATTCCGATAGATGAGCTTTGTGCGTGGATAAAAAATACAATCGGTCTTGATGTTCAGCTGACAAGTGAAGGCTTGCTTACACCTCTTCTTCAGGTCGGCAGCGGTGCATCTTATATGCTGTCTATGGCACTTGTTCCGTTATTCCTCAAAAAAATGGATAAAAAAACCTTGCTGATAGGTACATCTGTTTTCGGTATTATTGCAGATATTGCCTGTTTTATTATCGGTGTTTGGATTATTCCTTATAATACTGTGGCAGGGGCGGTTACCTATACAATTTTAAGATTTTTTACCAACTTCCCAATTGGTATTATGACTGTACTGTTTGCCGCAATGTTCTCAGATGTAATTGATGATATAGAAATGAGAACAGGCAAAAGACTGGAAGGTACAGTGTTCTCATTCAGAAGTCTGCTGAATAAATTAGCAATCGCAGTGGGTAATGTTCTTATGCTCGCGGTTGTTGATAATTTCGGCTATGATGCTGATGTTATGTCTAAAATCACAAATAATCTCGCAAAGCCGCTTATTGAAAGTACAACAAAAGCTTCAATTGTCGGCGATGTTAACTATACTACGCTTTTGAATGTAATCTTTTTTATGCTTACTGCATTTGGTGCAGTGGGTCTTATCCTACAAGTTATTCCTATGCTGTTCTACAAATTTGATGAAAAGGCACAAGAGGGTAAATTAAAAGCATTCCGTGAGGAAAAGGAAAAAAGAGAAATTGAGGAACTGAATGCTCTGGCAGAAAGCCAGCAAGGAGTTTGATTGTAAAATGAAAAAAGTTATGGTAATCATTCTTTGTATTGTATTCATAATCGGAATTGCAGCTGCCGGTTTTGCCGGTTATGAGTATACAAATTTAATTGACGAAACAGAAATGCAGACATTTGAAACCAATAATGATACTTTCAAGGTTGCAGTTATTTCAGACACACAACTTGCTCCGACTGAACAGGATTTGGAAAAAGAGCCTGAAAAGGATTCTGTAAATTATAGTGTTCATATACAAAATCTGAAAAAGACATTGACGGTTATAAAAAACAATGATGCCGATATGATTTTATTTGCAGGGGATATAGGTGATTTAGGTACACGCTTTGCCTTTCAGACCTATGTTGATGCAATTGATGAGGTGTTTGGTAATGACAAGCCGATTGTGCAAACCATTATGGGCAATCACGATTTCTGGAATAAAAATGTTTTTACAGCAATCAATCATATAAAAGCGTTTGAAGATATTATGGAGCAATCCCCTTGGACACATTATGTTGTAAACGGGTATCATTTTATCGGTGCGTCACCGAATTACGGCAGTATGAAAAGCGGTTACAGAATAACGGCTAAATGGCTTGATAAGGAACTTGAAAAAGCAAGTTCCGACTCGGACGGCAAACCAATTTTTGTTATGACTCACAATCAGCCGATGAACACCAGCTACGGCAGTGAGGATTGGGGAGATAAATCCCTTAACAAAGTTTTGTCAAAATATCCGAATGTTGTCAATTTCAGTGGTCACGTACATTATTCACTCCTTGATGAGCGTTCAATATGGCAGGATGAATATACTGTTATCAATACGCAGTCCCTTTCCTATACCGAGTTGGAACAGGGCAAGGATAACGGAACGATTCCGCCGAATGCAAATGCTACGCCAATGGGATATATTTTGGAATTTTCAAATCATTCAATTGACATTTATCGAATGAATTTTGCTGACGGAAATATGGGATGTGAAGAAAAGGCAGATATGCTGTGGAGTCTCCCTATCCCTTATGAAAATAATGGCAAGTATACCTTTGATTCAAGAAAAGCAGAAAATAAAGCACCTGTTATAAGCGATACCACAGGAACAGCAGTAATAAATATTGATAAACTTGTTTTATCATTCGCAGCAGGTACAGATGATGATTTTGTTCATTCCTACAAGGTTGTAATTGATGATAAGCAAACAAAATATTTCTTCAGTGATTTTTATAACGGAATTAATACTATGAAGGATACAGTTGAGCTTGAACTTGAAAACGATGGCAGTGCACACATTTATAAAATCTATGCAGTAGATAGCTGGGGTGAGGAAAGTGAAAACTGCATAACAATCAAGAATAAATAATTATGAATGAGAGAAAATTTATGAATATATCATTTAAGCTTAAATATGAGGCAAACGGAAAACAGTTTACTGCAAATTCTGTTTACACAGAGCACTTTTCATTAAATGTTAAAGATGCTGATAATAAATTAAATGTAAGCATTGCTCCGAAAACAGAAATTAAAATAACTGAATTCACTGTTAAAATTCCTTACAGCTTTAACGCTGATGACAGAATTTTTGTTAATGGTTATCAGAGCTGGACGGACAGCTATGAGTATACACCTGACGGGCAAATGCAGGAGTTTTCAAAATTGACTGAATTTTTAGTTACCAAATCACCACTGAAGTATATTGGATTCAGTAAATCGGGTGATACCCTTTTTCATAAATTTCCACGAAAAAGCGGTATATTCTATGGCTGGTCCTATGCTTATGTAAGAAACGGAAACAAGATTGATATTTTTGGCTCTTTAAGTGAACGAAGCGGTTACACAATCATAACTTTTGATACCGAAAACAGTTGTATATATATCAGCAAGGATTTAGAGGGTGTAACCTTTAATAATGAAACCGAGCTACTATCATTTGCTTTTATCAGTGATGAATATAATAAAGCCTTTGATTTATATTTTGAGCAGATGGGTATTCAGTGCCGTGAAAACAAAAGAAGAACTGGCTACACTACCTGGTATAACTATTATGGCAATGTAAATGAACAGGTTGTTTTGCGTGATTTGAACAGTATTTCAAAGCTGGATACAAAGATTGATTGTTTTCAGATTGACGACGGTTATCAAAATGCAATCGGTGATTGGCTTGATACAGATAAAAAGAAATTTCCAAGCGGTATGAAAAGCCTTGCAGACAATATTCATAAAAATGGTATGGTTGCAGGACTTTGGCTTGCTCCCTTTGCAGGTACTATATCATCAAAACTTTACAGGGAGCATAAGGACTGGTTTGTTAAGGATAAAAACGGTAAGCCTTACAAAACAGGTCACAACTGGGGCGGATTTTATTCGCTTGATATTTACAACCCTGATGTTCGTGCGTATCTGAAACGTGTTTTTGATGTTGTGCTTAACGACTGGGGTTATGATTTGGTAAAACTTGATTTCCTCTATGGTGCGTGCGTTCTTCCTATGCACAACAAATCAAGGGGAGAGATTATGTGTGATGCAATGGATTTACTCTGTGAATGCTGCGGCGACAAATTGATTTTAGGCTGTGGTGTTCCGTTAATGCCTGCATTCGGTAAGGTGGATTACTGCCGTATAGGCTCGGATATTTCCCTTGGCTGGAAACCGAGAAAGCACGCAATCCGTGAAGAGGTATCCACCACACACGCAGTGTGCAACACAATATTCAGACGCCATCTTGACGGCAGAGCCTGGATGAATGATCCGGATGTATTCCTTTTGCGTGATAAGAATATTAAAACAGATTTTGCACAAAGAAAATTGCTTGCAAAAATCAATTCAACCTTTGGCAGTCTGCTGTTTATTTCGGATAATATTGATGAATACAGCGATGAACAGCTTGATGTTTTAAAAGATACATTTGCACAAAAGGATATAAAAATTCACCGTGCTGAATTTGTTCAGCCTGATATTGTGAAAATAGAATATACTGAAAATGGTGCGGATTACAAGTTTAAATTCAACATCCAAACAGGAGAACTTTATTCCTGAGTTTAAGGAGATATGTATGAAAAAGGTAATCGTAGTCTCAAAAACACATCTTGATTTAGGCTTTACCGACTATGCGGAAAATATCAGGCAAAAATACTTGAACACCTTTATACCTGATGCCATCAGCTTGGCTGAAAGTGTAAACACAGCAGATAAAAAATATTTTGTGTGGACAACAGGTTCATGGCTTTTAAAGGAAATGCTTCAAAATGCAGATGATGTGCAGAAAGAAAAACTTATAAATGCAATTAAAAACGGCAATATTGTACCTCATGCAATGCCTTTTACAACACATTCCGAATTGCTCGATTATGATACCTTTGATTACGGACTTTCCATAGTTGATGCACTTGACGAAATTAGGGGCAGAAAAACAGTGGCAGCAAAAATGACAGATGTTCCCGGTCACACAAAGGGCATTGTTAAACTCCTTGCTGAGCACGGAATAAAGCTTTTACATATTGGCGTTAACGGTGTATCAGCTATGCCTGATGTGCCTGAAAGTTTTTTGTGGAAGGACGGCAATGCTGAAATTATTGTTATTTATTCAGGTGATTACGGCGGAGCATTTAAATGTGATTTTATGGATGAGGTTTTGTATTTTGACCATACGCTTGATAATCACGGTGCACCGTCACCAAGAAAAGTTATGGAAAAATTTGGCAAAATTCAGTCGCTGTTTCCTGATTGTGAAGTTACAGCAGGCACAATGGATGATTTTGTCGATATTATCTGGGAACATAAGGATAAACTGCCTGTTTTTGAGGGCGAAATTGGTGACACCTGGATTCACGGTGCGGCCTCTGACCCTTATAAATCTGCTGCATTGCGTGAACTTATGCATTTAAAGCGTAAATGGCTGAATGATGGCAGTATGCAAAGAAACAGTGATGAGTATATTGGTTTTTCGGACGCCCTGCTTTGCATTGCTGAGCATACCTGCGGTATGGATGCCAAAACACATTTTGCTGATTATGAAAATTACCTGAAGCCTGATTTCCAAAAAGCAAGAAAAATGGATGTTGTATCCGTAAAGCATCCTTTCAGAGATTTTCCTTATAATATTCTAAACATAATAAACAAAGTTAAAGACGGCAGAAAAAATTATGCCTACAGTATTATTGAAAAAAGCTGGACAGAGCAGAGAGATTATATAAATAAAGCAGTTGATGCATTGTCGGCAAGTCACAAACAGCAAGCAAAATCTGCCCTTAAAAGGCTGATGCCTGAAAGTATAGCTGATGTATCAGCATATCAACCGTACAGTAAGCCTGTAAAATTTTCCGATTTTGAATTTGAACTGAATGAATACGGCGGAATCGGTGCGTTTACATATAAAGGCAACGAAGTCATAAAGAAAAATAAGAGCGCTTTATTTGAATATCGTGTATACACAAGCCGTGATTATGATTTTTGGTTTAAGCACTATGCACGCAATATGGATAAAAATGCCGTTTGGGGCTATCCCGATTTCGGCAGACCATTACTAAAATGTGTTGACGGAAAATATCCTGAGGGTCGCTTTTATTATAAGATGGACAGTGCTTTTGTAAGTGAAGATAACGAATATATAAAAGTGTTTGCAAATCTTAAATGCGAAAGTGCTGTATGTGAAAAGGCAGGTGCTCCAAGGGATGTTCAGATTGTTTATACGTTAAATGGTAACGGACTAAAATTTGATGTTTTGTGGTGCGGGAAGGATGCAAACCGACTGACGGAAGCTGTTTTCCTGCATTTGTATCCAAATACTGCTGATTTCAGTATGGTCAAACTTGGCAGTCAAATAAATTATGAAAGCACTGTGTCAATGGGCGGCAGAAATCTACATGCAGTTGAAAAGTGCATTATGAAAAATAATTTCGGAAATTTTGATATTGTTAATTATCATTCACCGCTTATATCAATCGGTAAAGGTAAAATTCTTGAATATGATAATAAAATTGAAAATATAGAGAAAGATGGGATTTCCTATGTTCTTTATAACAATGTATGGGGCACAAATTTTCCGCTTTGGTATGAGGATAATGCCTGTTTTACATTTGAAATCAAAATGAATAACAAGGATTAGCTTATGAAGATAATATATAAAAAACCAAGAATTTTTCCGTTATGGACAAAATTCAGCGGAAAAGAAAAAACAGGAAAATATTATTCCTTGAAAAAAGACGGAATTGTTTTTTCAGTAGATAATGGTAGTTTACCGCATTTTAATCATATTGAAATGGCAGGCTTTGAAACTTCATCCATCATTAGTTATAAACTGGATGAAAACAAAAAATTGAAACTACATCGTTTTTGTGTTTTTCCACAGATAAGAGTTATACCGAATGAAACAAGGGGCAGCCTGTCTTATAAGTTTGACAGTGTGAATTTATCTTTTCATTCTCAGCCGGCAACAGATAAAATTGAGTTTAATGGTTTGCTGACCTTTTATCAAAATGCAGGTAATATTACAATAAAGCATACAATCTGCCCTGCTTATAATAAAAAGGCACTGCTTGAAAAACTTGTATTAAATAATACAAGTGACAAAAAGCAGACGTTTACATTGAAAAATAAAAAGCCTTATAAAAATATCAGCAAAGTATTTCTTGCAAAGAATAAATCACAAGCAGTATTTACGGATGTGTATTTGAATGATGTTTACTCTGACTGTAAAACACAAACCATATCTCTTGCCCCTTTTGAAGAAAAAGTTATTCTTGTTTGCAGCGGTGCAGAAAAATTAACTGCAAAGCAGATTGAAGAGCAGTTGAATTTAAGACGGCAGTTTATCACTCAAATGCAAAATCGTATGCAGATTATCACACCTGATAATGCAATTAACAGAATGGCAGAGTTTTGCAAAATCAGAGCAAGTGAAAGTATTTTTAATACGAAAAACGGATTAATGCATGCACCCGGCGGCGGTAATTATTATGCTGCCTTGTGGACAAATGATCAGTGCGAGTATGCAAATCCGTTGTTTGCTTATCTTGGCTATACTCCTGCTAAGGAGCAAAGTATAAATTGTTATAAGCTGTTTTCAAAATTTGCAAAGGCAGATAAAGCCATTCCCACAAGCATCGTTGCCTGTGGTGATGATATATGGAACGGAGCCGGTGACCGTGGTGACAGTTCTATGTTTTTATACGGCTTATGCCGTTATCTTTTATCCACAGGGGATAAGCAAAAGGCAACTGAATTTTTACCTGCTATTGAAACTGCGCAAAAATATGTTCAAAGTCAGATTACTGCTGATGGAGTTGTGAAAAGTGACAGTGATGAACTTGAAAACCGTTTTGAAAGCGGAAATGCAAATCTTTCCACTGCATGCATCACCTATGATGCTTTTATATCTCTTCATTATTTATACGGTGAATTGGGTTATGATGAAGAAGCAGAAAGTGTTTTGAAAAATGCACAAATGATAAAAAAAGGTATTGAAAGTTATTTTGGTGCTGATGTTGAGGGATTTAAAACTTATCGCTACTGCAAAGAAGAAAGTAATCTCCGTTCGTGGATATGCCTGCCTCTTGTAATGGGAGTTGATAACAGAAAGGAACAAACTGTAAGTGCCTTGCTTAGTGATAAGCTTTGTAAGGATAACGGAATGCTCACAAGAAACGGAGAAAAAACCTATTGGGATCGTTCACTGCTTTATGCACTCAGAGGTTTGTTTTATGTAGGAGAAACAGAAAAAGCATCCGATTTACTCAGTAAATACACAAACGAGCGATTGCTTGGTTTTCATCCGCCTTATCCTATTGAGGCGTTTCCTGAAGGAAATTCGGCACAGCTTTCAGCAGAGAGTGCTTTATATCTCAGAATTTTCACTGAAGGAATTTTAGGCTACAGACCTGTAGGATTTAACAAGTTTGAAATTAAGCCGAATTTGCCTGATTCTTGGAATCGTTTTGAGGTAAAAAATATTGAATTGTGTGGTAAATCTTTCAATATATCAATAAGCAATGGTGAGGAATATGCCGTTAAAATAAATGACAAAGAAATAAAAATCAATAAAATGGATAAGTATGTATTTACTTGTTAATAAGGAGATATTATGAAAAAGAAAATGATTATTTCAGCAGTTGCGATAATACTGTGCCTTGCCTTAATTATTGGTACAACTGCATTTGCAGGCAACGGCTTTTCTGATTTGCCAAGTCCTGCTGATTTCGAAAACTTAGCAGTTACACACCTTGAAAGTATTGAGGACACAAAGGGCAAAGCAAGTATCAAAAAGGCAGTGGATTCAGATACAAACACTGCGTGGAAATCTTCAGGCACAACAGATTCCTTCGTGCTGACATTTAAAAATGAACAGACTTTTAATACAATCATTCTGCGTGAAAAGGGTTGGAATGTAAAAAAATTCAGACTTTCCTATTATATGGAAACGCCCGGTAATGAGCACTGGGAAAGATTTTATGAGCAGGATGCAATTAATGATTATCGTTATTGCGCCTTTGATTCTGTTACGGCAAAGCAGATTAAATTTGAGGTGCTTGAATCTGACGGTGCATTCAAAATAAGAGAAGTTGAAGTATACAACACCGAGAAAAAAGAGCGTGATTCATTCAGAGTTTCCGACTATGTTGTAACACCGCAGCTTGCAAAAGGTGAACTATTTGACCCTGAATCAAGCAACTATCTTCCTGCTGAATACTGCGATGTTGTAAATCAGATTCATGTTATCGCTGCTGCGAAATGGAATGATAACGGCGAGCTGATTATCCCTGACGGACTTACAGGGGATGAGCTGAAATCGTCTGTGCAGAAAATCAGAGATTTTTACGGTGAAAAGGATGTTGAGATTTTTGCAACCGTATTTTTCAATGCCTGCAATCCTGATGTAGTTTTCGCTGAGCATGGTGATGAAGTGATTAAAAACACGGTTGATTTTTTGATTGAATACGGCTTTGACGGTGTCAGCTACGACTGGGAATATCCGAACAAACAGCAATGGGCTGTTTTCAGTGAGCATCTTGTTAATTTAAAAAATGCATTGTCAAAATATGATTTCAAAGTATCTTGTGCCGTAAGTTCGTGGAATTTCTATATGTCAGACGAGGCGATTGAAACACTGGATCAGATAGAAATTATGAGCTATGATTTGTTTGACGAAAACGGTCACAACAGTTCCTTTTCAAGCGGAGCAGTTCAGCCGGTTGAATATTTCCTTGCCAAAGGCTTTAAGCCTGAGCAAATAAATCTTGGTCTGCCGTTCTATGCAAGACCTTATGACGGCGGTGGAATATGGATTAATTTTGACGATCCGAATTACACACCTTACGACAGATTTCAAAATTGTGTTGACGGAATGTGGTTTTCCGGCACGCAGATGACGATGGATAAAACTGCATACGCAATTGAAAAAAATCTTGGCGGTATGATGATTTTTACTGCCACAGAAGATTTGCCATATGATAATGATTTAAGCCTGCTTAAATCAATTCAAACAACAATTGATACTCGAGCAGAAATCAAGAATGATATGAAGGGAGAATAGAAAATGAAACAGAATACCAAAAATAATTTTATGAAGTTATTATCTTCCTTTTTAACATCTGTTGTTTTATCATCCGCTTGTGTTGTTGCTGTAAAATATTATATAACCTTTGCAGAACAAACTGCAGGTTCTTATTCAATTGCTATGCTTATGGGTGACTCTTTAAGAGATTTTCTGATTAAGGCTTTACTTCTTGTGGCAGGGATACTTGCGTTTGTCACATTTGCAGTTAAAGTGAAAAAATGCAAAGCACCTAAAAAGATATATCCGTTTTATATGATTGGAATGGGTGCATTGTGGATTGTTCTTCCATTTTTGTCAGCCTATACAATCAGCAGATTTACAGGCGATTTAATAGTGCAGACCGTATCAGGTATCGCAATTATTGCCAATGTTGTTTTTATGATGATTAGTGTTTGCTGCGGTCTGATTGCAGTGATAGATATGATTCATAATCTGATTATGTCTTGTGAAAATGTCGGCAAAGCAAACCGCTGTGCAGTGCTTTTAACAGGCATTCCCACAGGATATGCTTTAGCGCTTTTGCTTACCTCTGCTTTGCAGCCGTCAATAGGATTAAGTGGTATTTTTATCGTTTTTGGTGTGATTACAGTAATTATTGGAATTATTAATATTGCAATTAATAAATAGATAAAAATTATTTTTATTGTATATGGTGTTTTTTATTTGAGTTTAAATATTTATTGTTTATCACCAAAGTTTGAGGTAGGGGTGGTTTAAATTTTGAACCGCCCCTACCTTAAGTTTTTAGGCATTACTAATTAACTGCTTTTGCTCTTTCTGATTAGCATACTCGGCTAATCGTTTTCTGTTTTGTTCGAACACTTCGTCAACCATATGAGTATAAATTTTTGCTGTTACAGATATATCCGAATGTCCCATAAGTTCCTTTGCAACATTTAGTGGTACTCCTGCAGCTTGGCAGTCAGTACAGAAAGTGTGTCTTAACAAGTATGGTTCTAAATCTTCGGCTAATGTAGATTTTGTAATCTGATTTCTGTAAACTGTTGCACCGTTAGCGATGTCCATTTCTCTGCAAAAGTTGTGCCAAGCGTGGTAAAATGCATTTTCATCCATTGGTAGTTTGTTGTTCTTTACTCTTACGAACACCCATTTATCGTTTTGACCTTTGAGTTTGTGCTCTATCAATGCTGTCTTGAGCTGTGGTGGGATTGGTATCTTTCTGCCTGTACCTGCTTCGGTTTTTGATTTGCCGACAGTCAATATACTGTTTTCAAAGTCTAACCAACTCCATTCCATTCTGCGAATTTCTATTGGTCTGAGCCCACAGTATAGCATTGTTAAGACCATACATCCCGCATAGTGTGTTTCTGCTGTTTTGAGTATCATTGCTCGTTCTTCATCAGTTATCGGTCTACGAGTACCTTGTGTAACACTTGGCAGTACGATATCCTCAGCAGGATTGTCGGGTATTAACTTTTGTTTCTTTGCCTTTCTCATTATCCTACGAAGTGTCATTCTTAATTTTGAAACCATAGCTTTACTCTTGCCGACATATTGATTCAAAAATCGTTGGCAGTCATCTTCGTGTATCTCATATAGCTTATACGATTTGAAATAAGGTATTATGTGAGTGTAAACATAGTTTTTGTAATTGTCTTTGTTTACCTGACTGCAATCTGCATTCTTGACATTCAGTTCAAACCAATTGTCTGCAAAGTCCTTGAATAGCATATCGGGGAAAACACCTTTATGCTTTTCTGTTTCTTTCTGAATGTAGTAATCACGGAGTTTATCATCCATAATTTTACGACATTCTTTTTCAGACTTTTTGGAACGAGCTGTTAAAACATCGTATTCACCTTGCTCATTTTTGATTCGTTTTGTCATTCGATAACAAATAAATTTGCCGTCTTTGTCATATAGTTCGTACATTTCAAACCTCCTTTTCTGCCTCTGTGGCAACGACAACATTACCACAGAGATTTGTACAAGTCCAGCTAATATAGAGACTTTTTTATTTATTCTGATTGTACATAAGTTCAAGCACATCAAGGATAAAATATTTCTTTACTCTGCCGAAGGTTGCAGGCTCAAGATTTTTGCAAATCTCTCTTGTTGTATCTTTACACACTCCAAGCAATTTGGATATTTCACTTGCACTGAAAAGATATTGACCTTCCTGTGATGAAATATAGTTTGCCATTGTTTTTAATTCTGCCTTTGTTTTCTTCATTTAATTCTCCTTACATAATTAAACCAATCGGTTGATCCTGCTCATAATCCTCATTGTAACTACCATCGGATGATATGTCTTTAAGTCCATGAGCAAGGCGCTTTTCCTGTTCTTTGGTTAATTGTTTTCTGTCGATTTGGTTGTTCAGATTATCAAATCTTTTGTTTGCACTGATATTAAGCATATCTGCAATTATGCTAATAACAGAAGATAAAATCATTCCGTTGTCTGTATAATTCCATCTCTCATACGGAATATTGCAGTCCATATTCAGTACCGCCTCTATGATTTTGTTTTTGATTGATCTGAACTCTTTGTTATCTTCAATCGGAATTGTTTTGTTCTTGTTGTCATAATACAGTGACAATTTTTCGTTATTAATCTCATTCCATTTGTCATATAACTCTGAAAGATTTTCGTCTTTCATCATTTCTTTTAAGATTTCATTAACAATATCCTTAGTCTTTTTTGGAAGATAACCATATACTTTCTTACCTTTACAGTTATCAAGCTGCTTTCTCAATTCTAAAATCAAATTGAATAATTGAGGTGATGGTTCAAAAATATAGTTGCAATCTTCAAGAACTTCGTCAAGCAATTCGTCAAATTCATCTTTTAATTTGTTTCTGTATTCAGTTTGTTGCTTAAATAATTTAAACTGTTCATTGCGAAAGATGTCATTACCGAACGCACTTCGCATGGTTTCAATTCCCTTGTTTGTTAAATAACCTTGTCCTGATTTTGAGTAAACAAGCAAATGAATATGTGGATGATGAGTAGTGTTGTGAAATGCTGCATACCATTGTAAATCGCTCGGTTGAATGTTATGCGCTTTTGCAATCTCAATCATATTCTTTCTGACTTGTTTTTTCCATTTGTCAGCATTGTTGTATCCGAGCCGTTCTGCATCTTCTCGTTTCAAACTAATCACATGAGTCCATACAATTCCGTTATGATTTGAAACCTCATCAGCCACTTTATCCAAATCAATCTTGTCATCCGTTTGTGAAAACAATCCGTGCTTGCCGAGTTTTTCTACCCCCGGTCGTTCTGCAATGTATGTTACCAATGCATTCAGTTCTTCGGATCTGTCAGCATTTCTTTCTATGAATGTATCAATAAATTCAGTTGCATTTGACTTAGAAGAATTGTTTTCATAGTCTTTGTACTCTAAATATTTTTTAGATTCAGGATAATTCTTCGTGATAGAATTGATTAATGTCTGTTGCTTTTTAGTTGCAGGGCTGTTATCAATTCCATTCGGAAGTTTCTCAACACCTTCACGAGTTCCCATATATTTAACTAATTTACCGACATTGGAACGCTTAGGATTTTTGAAATATCTGCTTGTGAAAATTATTTTAGCCATAGCACTCCTTTGCTAAATCATTGTTTGCTATGATTGTATCAAAATCAATTATTCCGTTTGTTTCTGCAACTTTCTCGGCGCAAAGATTATCAAGTCTTTCAGACAATTCGCTGTCAATTTTGTATTGTATACCCAAAAGAAGATTTTGTTTTGCAGATTCAACTGCTAATTTGAATATCATTTCTGATAAGCAATCCTGCAAAGACTCAACCTGATTTTTGATTTCATTGCTGATTAATGGTGCAACATAATCAACACTTTGCTTATGCATCAGGTAGCCGATATAGAAATTAACTGCTGATCTTACAAATGAACTTTTGTTATCGTCATACGAAAAAGGCAACGCTTTTTCGATTTCCTCTATCATTTCCGGTTGTAACCAGAATGAATATTTCTTTTTATTTTCCATTTTACCTCCAATCTCGCATACGCCTATCATGGCGCATACATCATCATTCTAATACTCCTTGAAATTCGGTCGGCTCTGCCGTCCGATGTGAGTTGTCAGGCGCCACAGCATACGCCTGTCTTTAACCTGCTTAAAATAATCATTGAGAATATTGGTGATATTCTGTGATTATTTGCTCAAAAATAGCGGCTATTTTCATTATCCAAATCGTAAGTTTAATTAGTGCTTTACTTACCTTTCTGACCTTGACAAATGCCCACAAATCGAGTTTTATTGTTATTTCGATTAGTTTATTGTTTTTAACTTTTTTCTTGCGGAAGGGTTTTTAATTGTTCGTTGCTACTTTTGACTAGTGGGGTGGTCTAAATATTGAGCACGGTATAAAGGTTTGACTCCTGACCATTGTCTGTGAACCTTTGTGCTATATCAATCCAGCCGCCATTTTCCAAATCAGTTAATGCTCGCCTTACTGTTGTGACAGATAAGTTGCATGCTTTTGCTATTGTTTTAAGTGACGGATAGCATTGCCTTGTTTTCATATCCGAGCATCTTGACAGATAGCAATAAACAACAAATGCTCTCTTTTCAATTCCGCTTCCGAATATATCGTTCGGAATACGAAAATAATTACCGTCTTTACAATTCATTTTTTACCTCCTATGTCAATACATTTTTGTACTGTTAATTAAATAATATTGCTTGCGAAATGTCCTTGTGATATTATAGTAACAGAATTGAAGATAGCCCCTCAACTTTTTGAGTGAGGGATTGATGTCACCAAATTTTATAAGAGATTAATTCTTCACATGGAGATAGTTAGATGTCATTTGAATTAAGGATTGATAAAAATAAAAGAGCATTTACATTGTCAAATGGACAATATGAATACTCTAATACTGTTAATGATGAAGTTATTAAAATTGTTACGTTTAACGCGTTACCTCTTAGACGAAGAATGTATTTTACGCAGGAGCATATTGATTACAAGTATGAATATCTTAAAGAAAATATAAATGACATTATAGAAATATTATTTACTCAATTGCCTGCAGTTACTGAAATCATTAGTGATGAATACAAGCTCAGCGATATTGAACAATGCTATGATGATTTATACAACCTATTCTTTTTGATTTTATCCGATGGTTCACAGCTAATGGAACTTGCTATATCTCAAAGTGAATGTGAGGATAGGTACGCATTGCCAAAGTTAGAATGTATACCTACATTTGATGCAAATATCAAGGTTGATTACAGCGATTGCAAAACAAATTATTGCCATATTATCAATAGTGTAACCGAGTATATCAATATACTTTTCTATATTTTTGTTAGCAATAATCCTATTGTATCCGTTTGTCAAAACTGTGATAAATTATTTGTTCCGAAAACGAAAAAGTTAACCCTTTACTGTGATAGGACAACAAATGAACATGTTACCTGCAAACAAATTGGTGCAAAGAACAAGTTTAATGACAGGATAGAGGCTGATCCTGTGTTAAAAATATATCAGTTAGAAAAGCACAGAATTGAAATGTATTGCCTTCGCAGTAAACAAGATAAATATGATTTCTTTGATGATTATTATGACTGGTTAAATCTGTTTGAAACTAAAATAATCGAATACAAAAATGGCACTTATGACGGTGATAAGTTAATTGAAGAAATCAAGGAACAAACACAAAATTTCCAACCATACAGCAAAGGCAAAGATTATACCGATAAAGAATACTAAATTAAGGCTCACCCATAATGTTGGGCGAGCCTTAATTTTATTCTGTTAATATTTTGGCATAAAAGTTTGTCTTTATAAAAGATTTTCAAATTGTATCTTTATCCAATATGGAATACTTTCAATATTCTGTTTTAGTAAATTTCTTATTTCTTTATTCATATCATTATCGTCAATATTTGAAATATCAAATTCACTAAAAATATGTTCATTGAGATATAAGGATGTTTCTCTGGGTATTCCCATTTCAATTAGTTTTCTTGTTATGGGATCAAAAGCTCCACATTGCATACAAGTTAGAAAAATGCTTTCTGGATTCTTTATATCAAAGATTGGTTTCAATAAAAGCGGAATATGAAATGATACAGTATTTTGTAATATTTCAATCGTTCCCTCAATTTCCTCAGGATCATTATACTTTTTGTTATCTAATAGTTCATATAATGATGTTCCTTTTGCCCATTTCATACATAAATTTTTCAAAAATCCTCTGCCAGGTCCTCTTTGTAGTTGAAGAACTATGTGTTTATTATACATATAATTTGTGGCTTCATTATCTCTTAGGAACTTTAACATTCTATCTAATTTTGCTGCGGCACCACGTTCCATTGGAGTAGAAGGGACATCTTCTATGTAGTTATTGTAGATTTCTTCCAAAACAAATGGATCCCAATATCTATTTTTAAAACATATTTCTTTTGGTATTGATAAATTATTCAATTTATAGATTATAGCTGCTACTTGATCTTTTGATAAATCAATTCCAACATTGTTCATTTTTTCAAAAGACTCTTCACCATATCTTAAAACAGATTGTCTGATATATGAAACTAGATATCCATATTTTTGCATACTGATATCTACTGGCTTTTCAGTATTTATAACATCTATTATATCGGTTTTATACTCATCAAACTTCTTTTCATAACCAGATGGTAATTCCATATTTACATCTTCAAATAAACTTGTTTGTTCATATCCATCTGTTTCCTCAAAAGCTGATTCGTCCATTACAAATGTTCTGCCGATAAAATCTTTAAGAAGTCGACCAGCGCGCCCTCTTAAATTTGCCATTTCGTAATTTGAAAGTTCAGCAACATTATTTGTTCTTCTAGTATATAAATGTGGATTTCTTATTATTATATTTTGAGCAGGCATATTAACACCTTGCATTAATGTAGTAGTACAAACAACTGTACCAATCCACTTTTTTGAGATTGCTTTTTCAATGGTGCTTCTAACATGCATTGGTAATTTACCATGATGATATGCAACGCCATTTTTTAAACTTTCACACATCGAATAGTTTGCATTTATTGTATCCCTAAAATAATTAACTAAATCCTCAATTGGTTTCTCTGAATTAAAACCTGAAATGTTTGTTGCAATTTTTCTAGCATAATTAGATGTTGGTGCAAAAATTATATTTTGTTCTTCTTTACCAACACAGTCAATAAAATTTTGTAAGTAATTATAATAATATTCATCATAGTTATTTTCTCCATATCCTATTATAGATGTGGAATCTTTTATTTCTTCGCAAATTGGTTTTTCAGTTAAAATACAGTATTGCTTAAAATAGTATTTCCCTTCTGTTTTTCTTATGCTATATGTCAAATTTAAAACAGGGCTAATTTCTGTAACAATTTCTTCAGTTTCAAAACCAAATATTGATTCACCAACATTGTCTATTTCTTGAATTCTCGGTCCAGACAAGATTACCTGTTTAAGATTTTCTTTATATCTAAATTCCGTTAGAGTGTCAAAAAGAACCTTAGCTCTTTCTTCAGTAGAATCAGTGATTCTTTCAATATTTTGTATTTCATCGACTACTAATACTAAATTATTGTCGAATACATTTTCAGCTGATGAGAATGCTGATATTGCTTTTTCCTGAGTTAAAACATAAATATGTATCTGTTCATTGTTGTTTTCTTGAATATATGAATTAGAAATAGTAAAACTTTCTATACCAATGTTTTTTAACATTTGATTAAAATCTTCTGTTACTTGAGTCATTAAACACAATGTTGGAACAATGTATACAATATCAAAAATATTTTTTGTTAACTTCTCAACTAACTTTAATAGAATGACAAAGGATTTTCCAGCAGATGTTGGTGCGGAAATGCCTATACTTTTTCTTTGTTCAATGCTATTCCAAATTTGCATTTGAAAGTCTGTAAGTAAGAATTTTTTATCATTTACTTGAACTTCATTATTATTTTGATTTAAAGTGGTTGTAATTTCATCAATTAGACTATTCAAATGGGAAAAACTTATGTTGTTCTTATCAAACTCTTGATCAACAATAATAGCAGATGTAGGATACCCAATTCTCGACAAGAATTTAATAATAACATCTTTTAATTTGAATTTTTCTTTATCTGCATGATTCCATAACAATGCAATTATAGTAACCACAAAATTTACACTTTGCTTCTCCATAGACGTCAAATAATCAAGACATCTTATGGTACTGTAAATCAATTCATCGGTCACTTGATACTCTTTATCTGAAAAACCTAGTTTTTGAGCTATTGAATAATAATCAATTTTCAACCATTCATTTAAAATGCTTTCTTTAAAATTCTCCATATTCTCCACGATCAGATTTTACTTTGAAATTCTGTTGCTAATTCTTCTAACTTCCATACAGGAAATACTATGTAATTTATTCTACTTAAAATAGGATGGGCTCCTATATCTATTTTTGAATTATCAAAATTCTTAAATCTATCCTTTATAATTTTCTCGATTTGACTATATATACTAACATCACTAAGAACATCTATTTTTTTATTCTCATTGTACATTACTATACAAACAAGTTCTAAGTATGGGTTAGCAATTGTATTATTTAAATAACTTTCAGCAATTTTATCAAGTTCTGGTGATAAAAAATCTTCATGAACATATAGGTTTAGTTCTTGGCTAAAATTATCATATGTATTTAAAATACTATCCAATGAATTCTTAAATGCTGAATTAAACTGATAATCACTAGTATATACCTTTGCTTCTCCTAAAACAAAAACATTTTTATCATCATCTTTTCGATAATGGATTGCATCTGCACCAAATCTTTCCATATCAGATGATGTAGTAATTTTCATTTTTCTTATTAGTGGAGTTGCTTTCATAAATTTTTGTATGAAATGGAATAATAACAATTCACCCATTTGACCTTGAATGAGTAGTTTATCACATTTACTGTTACCTCTAAATTTTTCTTTTGCTTTTCTTTGAACAGCAGAACTCGCTGCAGCATGGCTTTTTCCGTTTTGCATCTCTTTTTTGAGGAGTTCCTGATATTTTTCAGAATCATATACCCAATCCACTATTGTATCATAAAGTTCATTAATAAACTCTGTGCGCAATTCTCGAATATCTTGATAAGCTATATTTGCACCAATATGAGTGTCTTTATTTGGAATAATTTTAAAATTATGTTGTATTATGTGGATGTTATTAAATAATGCATCATTATTGATTAATTTAGATTCAATGTCGGCTTTTGTTAACATATTGATTGTATCCTCAGCAAAAATTAATATGGAAAGTAAAACAATCCAAATTAATTATATAACAAAAAAGTGTTTCTTTCAACATATTGATGTGTTCTGAAATTATAGTGATTTTAAAGTTCAATTTAGTTTTACTTTTTCATATTTATTTTGAACATTAAGAATATCTTCATAGCATAATTCAATCCATTTGTTATATTCTTTATCAAAATTGTTATCAGGTTTTTCATTCAAATATGAAAATTGTTCTAATTGTGCGTGTAGGTATTCAGCATATAAATTACTAAGAATTGCAAAAGGCATATCTTGATATTTATCAACGCTCCTTTTTCTTTCCTTTACAGCTTGCTTCATAGTTGTTTTCCAACTATCATCTTCTAATCCTAAACAATTGAGTAAGTATTGGTTTCTTGCTTTATTATATAAAGCGTAATCATCCCAAATATAATCTCTCATTAACTTGAAATTTAACTTATTTTTATATTCAGTCAATTCTAAAACCTTATCAAACCATTCTATTGCATGTTTGATATTTTTAACTATTTCGTTAGAATCTTCTATTTTTAATATTTTAAATTCTTCACGATCATTTTTAGACAAAATATTAAAATAATCTTTATTTAATGATTTAGCAATTTGTTTACATGCAGTTTTTAAACTAGACAATCCTAAATAATCATACAGTAAACAAAGAAGCATTTTGTTTTTTATTAAATTTGGTTCACTTTCTATAATTTTAGATAATTCGTATAATTCATCATTTATATCTTCAGGTTCAGAGTTTATCGAATACTCATATTCTGTTCCGTTCATCATTTTATGATAACTAAACACTTCCTTTAAGATTAGTATGGCAATTTGATATGATTTAAAATCCTTTCTTGAGTTTTGTTCACTATTTATTCTTTCAAGTTCACTTACATATTTTCCCCAACATTCGTTATCATCTAAATATACAAATATGACTGTTCTATCGATTATAAACTGCAACCTTTTTCCTATACTATTTGGATCTATTTTTTCATACTCCTGCTTAAAGAAATTATTTATACTTCTTTTATCTGCTTTTTTAAGTTCTTTTTTATTGTTCTCTGGAATAATTGAACTAAAACCAGGAGCATATTTTTCATCTAATAAAGGATTATCACTATAAATGATTTTTAAGTATTTTTTATAAAACTCTTTCCAATTTGTATCAAATAATTTTTTGAAATTTTCCTCATTGTAGTCTGGGCTATCAATTAAGATATTATTTAATAATTCACATATGCCTTCTTTATTGAATGCAGTATTTTGATAATGAAATAAAGGGGATTCTTTTGGAATTTCATTTGAATCTACTCTAATAATGCAAACAAAATTTTCTGGATTCCCTTTAGATATTGCCCCTGCTTCAAAATTAATCCATGGCGCAAAAACATTTTCTTTGGTAATAAAGAAAATACCTTTTGTACTTTGTTGAAGTGCTTCTTGAATTTTAGGTTCCCATAATTCGCCGATTTTAATATTTTTACTAGAAAACCATGCCTCAATTTTAAATGTATTGTAGAACCAATCGTAAAAGGTAGAAGCTATTTGTTTGCTTTTCTCACCACTCCAACTTATAAAAATCTTATTTTCCATTTAAAACCCTCCTGTTATATTTTTTGCATTAAATAGCATAAATTTGTAGATATGTCAATACGATATGCAAAAGTGCACAAAAAACCTACAAAAATGTATATATTAAAACAATCCTCTAATATATAAGTGTATAAAACTGCAAAAAGTAACAAAAATTATTTAAGAAAATGTGCGAGAGATTTTTGAGAGACTAAACTCTCAAAATTTGGCTTAAAATGGTATGTTTCAAAAAGTGATTTTTACACTCTGACTCCGTCATTTAAGGTTCGAATCCTTATACCTCTGCCAGCAGGCGGTGACATTATAGATGTCACCGCTTTTTCTATGCAAAATAGGCTCAAATAGTACAAAATCGCCCTCAATCTGCTGTGGATTTAAGGACGATTTTTTCTTTTCTGTTTTGTTGAGATTTTTTGTGAGACTTTCAGAGACCTAAAAACTTCCGATTTCTAAAACCTACCGAGAGCGACCGGGAGCGTTTAGGTAAGAGACTTTCGAGAGATGATGCCATGATTAGTTGTGAAAATGTTGATGCAAAGAAACTTTGCTATGATTTTTCTGTATTGCAAAGATATTTTAATTGAAATATAATAAACATAGTAATAAAATATTTTCCAAGGAGGAATGTTTATGACTTTGGGAAATAATATCATTAAAATCAGAAAAGATAATAATATGTCACAGGAAGAATTTGCAGAAGTCTTTAATGTTACGAGGCAGACTATATCAAATTGGGAAAATTCAAAAAGTTATCCTGATATTCAAACGCTCATCAAAATTAGTGATAATTTCAATATATCGTTAGATGTATTATTAAAAGAGGATATTGAACTGGTAAAGAATATTGATGTTAAAGTAAAAGAAACAGATAAGTATAAAAAAATTCTTAAAATAATGATTTATATCTTAGCAATATTAATCAGTGTATTTTGTTTGGTAACAATTATATTTATTGCCAAGATAACTGTGAAATGGAAAATTGTGCTGACAGTAGTTGCATTGAGTTGGATTATAACATTTTTGTCAAAAATACTTAATCGTTTTAACTGATATTAAATGGTAAAGGCAAGGAATATATAGTTATCCCTTGCCTTTACTTATTGGTTTCGAGACTATCGGAGTATGCGTTTCCGCAACACAACACATACCACATTTTTCTGCCAAAGTCCAGACCAAATAAAAATTTTTAGCCTTTAATATTGTTTGTCACCAAATTTTGAGGTAGAGGTACTGTGATTTTTACAGCACTCCTACTTTTTTAATTGCAAAATATATTTACAGAACCATTAACAGTGTTCCAACTCTTATTAAAACTCATCCTATTATTGACTTTGCGGTGAATTGTTCATGCAAAAAAATCGCAGCAAAAACCATAGCTATTACAATGCTTAATTTATCTATCGGAACAACAACGAATATTGTACCATCTTTCAATGCTTTATAATAGCAAAGCCATGACAAGCCCGTTGCAATACCCGACAAGATAAGAAATATCCAGCTTTTCTTTCCTATTGTGTTCAGACTGTTTTGAGCATTTGTGATGAAGACCATACCCCAAGTCATAATCACAACAACTGTTCTTATTGCAGTTGCAAGATTTGAGTCAATACCTTCAATGCCGATATTTGCAAGTATAGATGTTATTGTAGCAAATAAAAATGAAAGTATTGCAAATACAATCCACATAATTATCACACCAAACACTAAAATTAATATTATTCTACTACCTGAAGTAGCTGTTGTAAAGCAGTTACTTTTTTGTTTTAAAAGTTTTACATAGGCTTAATTAACATACATATACTTTCGGAATTTACATACAATAAATTATACTCTAAGTGTACTAAGATACAAAGAAATTATTGGAGAATAGCGAATATGGAAAAACAATTATCGGAGTAATCGAAATATAAGTAAGTGTGTATTTAATTATGGATATTTTTACAGTCTACAAAGGTGCAGCTCAAAAGCTACAAAACAGTAAGCAAATTGTATTAACTGACTGTGCAATGCAGAACAGTTCTAAAATTAAAATTTGTTAATGTTTCTTTCTAATTTTGTTAAGCTTTTTATTTAATCCCAGTATTTGTTCTTTGGTGAACTTAGCACCAAGCATTGAGAATGCACGCTTTAAAGCAAAACCTTTAGCAATCTCTATCATTGTCTTGTTAATTTTAAAGCCTGCAGCAGAAAGTCCTCCGCCGGATTTTTTATCTTTCTTATCCTTTGGTTTATCCTCATTTCCAGATAGAACTTTTTTCAGCATAGGAAGCATTCCAAGAAGAACAAGTTTTCCTCTGAAGGTTGCTAGAATATCACCGAGTGTATCGTTGATTGAAAGATAGCCTGCAGGTGTATCAATTTCAAACCAGTTGATAACAGCACCCTCCTCTGCCATTCTATATTCTTCATTGAATGTGTCAACCTTTTTAATTACGGCAGTATCTTCGCAGTTTCCTGCTTTTGCAAACAACTTGGTTTCGTCCTCGTTTTTAACCTCAAAATAGAAGAATGGATATTTGTCTTTAGTCTGTTTGCCGACACTTTCTCCATTTGCAAACAGCTCAACTTCATTTTGATTTGTATAAACAGTAATTTTGGTTACCGGTTCAACTCTGTCAACATATCTTTTCGAACAGATATGAACAAAAGGCTCGTCAGAAAGCCATGCCTTGTAAGCATAAAAGCTATCCTTTTTATATTTTCTGTCAAAGGTAACAAGACCTTTATGATTCATACCATTTTCTCCGCCCTCAGAGCGTGCATCGGCAGCAAAGTCAAACATATTCCAGACATGAGTTGCCCAAAGATATGGTCTGTCCATAATCTGTTTAATAACCTCTTCATGATAATATGTCTGATATTCTTCCGTATAGTCACCCTGAACCGGCTCTGATGTGTGCCAGTTCAGTGCTTCACATCCATATTCACTGATGCCGATTGCCTTGTTTGGATATTTTTTGTGAAAGTTATCAAACCACGGACCATACATCGAAACATTGCCGCCGTACCAGCCGAAATAATGATTGTAGGACAGTATATCGGAAATATGAACATATTCCTCATCCATGCTGCACATTGTGATTGCTGCTAATGTAGTAGGTCTTGTTTTATCAAGAGTGTGTGCTAAATCATTGAGCATTTTGTGATTGCTTATAAGATTTTTATCACTTGCGCCACCCATTGTGATTTCATTTGAAAGTCCCCAGGTCACTATACATGGATGATTGTAATTCTGACAGATAAGTTCTGTCATCTGAGTTTTTGTGTTTTCTAATCCGTTTGGCATATGCTTTGAAATGTAAGGAATTTCAGCCCAGACAATTAAGCCTTTTTCGTCACACAAATTATAAAAGGTCTGCGCATGCTGATAATGTGCAAGTCGGATTGTGTTTGCACCCATTTCACAAATCAAATCAATATCCTCTTTATGATGCTCAGATAACAGAGCGTTGCCTATATCAGGTCTGTCCTGATGACGCGATACGCCTCTTAGCGGGTATTCTCTGCCATTAAGGATAAAACCCTTCTGTGAATTGATTTCAAAGGAGCGTACACCAAACCGAGTTGACACCTCATCCAATATTTCTCCATCAGATAGAAGACTTGCTTTTAATGTATATAAGTATGGGTCAATTGTGCCATTCCATAAATGAGCATTTTCAATTGTTACACAGGTTTTTGGATTTTTGCCGTTTGCAGATATTGTTTTTATAGTTTTGCTGTCTGCAATAATTTCAAACAGAACTTCGCCATCGGTAAAGGCCTGCAGTTCAATATCTGCATTCTGACCGTTAACCTTTGGTGTTACCATAATACCCGGTGCACCATTATAATCTAAATCAAAATGACTTTTTGGAACGGCTATTATTGAAACATCACGGTAAATTCCGCCGTAAAATGTAAAATCAGCCTGCTGTGGATAAACAAAATCATTTGGCGAATTATCAACCTCAATTTTTATTTCGTTTTCATCAAGAATATTTTCAAGTTTTGCTCTGAATGTTGCGTATCCGCCGTGATGAACAGCGATTTCCTTATCATTAAAAAATACTTTTGCGCTTGAATTTACACCGTCAAGCTGAATATACAATTCCTCGCCTTTAGGTAATTCTGATTTTAATATGTTCTTTTTATAGATACATGTTCCTCTGTAATAGTCATTACCGCCGTCCTGACCATCCTTTCCATTCCATGTATGAGGCAAATTAACAGTGGTGCTTTTGCTGTCCTTTATGAATTCCCAGTGCTCATTAATTATTTTTATATTTCTCAAAACTATTCCTCCATTTTGTCATCAAGTTTATATAAAAAATGCATACTGAATAGGCATATAAGTGAGCCTATAAATGGCAGTAATCCTGTCATAAGATAAATTTTATCTGGTACGCCTGCACCTTGGTTTAGTGCACTTATTGTTTCGTCATAACCTGTAAGACTTAATGCAAGTGCCACTACAGCAGAGCCCACACCCTGTGCAATTTTTCTGAAAAGAGAATAGGTTGCATAAATTGAGCCTTCTTCTCTTCTGCCTGTTTGTTCCTCCTGAAAATCAATACAGTCTGCAACTAAAGCCCACATAAGCGTAAGATAGAAACAAGAGCCGAACATGGCAATGCCTATAAATATAATCCATACATAAGGATTGTTGAATTTAACAAATGCCGCAATACCACTGGCAATAGCAGAAACAAGGAATGGATAAGTGCAAAGCTGTTTTTTTGTAAATTTTTTCAGCAAAGGTTTTGTAATAACAATGCCCAGTGCAACAGGACTGCCGGCTACAATTGTAGCTATCGGAATAATTTTTGTGTTTTGGAAATAACACATAAATGTATACTGCATGGAGCTTGTAACCGTCATCATAAGAGCCAAATAGGATACAGTAGATATTGTTACACCAAGCATATGCTTGTTTTTAAAGAAAGAAATAAGTGTTTTGAAATAATTGAATTTTTGTTCACTGTTT
The DNA here is from genome assembly GCA_021770095.1 of Eubacteriaceae bacterium. GTDB lineage: Bacteria > Bacillota > Clostridia > Oscillospirales > Acutalibacteraceae > Eubacterium_R. Next base: position 27,347 of record JAETRQ010000013.1, read on the forward strand.
ACAGTAGGCTCAACTCTTTCTGTTGTCATTCTTCTTAAAAGTATAAAAGATACAAAGCCTATTATGCCCATTACGGCTACTATATAAATGAATATATTTCCGCGCGGATTGTCATTCTTATCATAAACCAGCATAGGCAGGGCAACCATAACAGGAGTCTGTGCAAGCATTGCCCCAATACTTCTCCATGTTGAAAGGGAGGAACGCTCGTCTGTTTTTGTAGTGATAACCGACTGCATTGAACCATAAGGAACATTTACACTTGTATACGCAATACTCCATATACAGTAAAGTCCAAGGCACATTGCAATTTTTATGCCATAGGGTGCAGCAGGAGCATATATGAACATAAGTATACTTGAAGCCAGCAAGGGCAGACTTGCCCACTTTATCCAAGGCTTGAACTTGCCGTTTTTTCCTGGCTTTGTTGCATCGCAAAGACCTCCTATAATCGGATCATTAACTGCATCAAATATTTTTGCAAGTAAAATAATAACTGCATAATGTTCTGCCTTTATTCCCATACAGGTTACATAAAAAAGCATAAGGTAATTGTTGATGAATGCAAAGCTCATATTACATCCGAAATCACCAAATGCATAACCGATTCGATCACGCATACCAAAAGGTTTTACTTGTTTTGAATTCATAAAACTCCTCCTGTGAAAATTGAAAATACAATGTTTTCTTTCTATAATTTAATTTTACAATATAGAAAATGAATATGTGAGTATTATTTTTGTACATATTCGTAAAATTTTTATTAAGTGTTGCTTTTTTGCAAAAATTATACGATAATATAGAAGATGGAGTTGATTTTATGGCTGAAAAATATCAAATTGATAATTATAGTAAAAAAGCAACCGAGGAATCTCTGAAAAGTCTTGAACAAAGGTATGAAAAGGAAAATATATTCATAAAAGCGGTATCACAGGGAAATGTGAAAAAATGTGAAGAAATGCTGAATAAATCCAGTTTTAGTTTTTTAGCTGAAAAACGAGTTGATAATCCGATAAGAAATATTCAGAATTATTCTATAATCCTGAATACGCTTCTTCGTAAGGCTGCAGAGTACGGAAAGGTTCATCCTTTCTACATTGATAAAATATCTTCGGATTTTGCAGTTGAAATAGAAAAGCTTTCCTCCATTGAGAACGGAAAAAAGCTTCATTATAATATGATACATATCTATTGCGAATTAGTTAGACTTCATTCTTCAAAAGAGTATTCGCCCATAATTCAAAAGCTGACTACAAGAATAGATGCGGATCTTACAGCAGATTTGACTTTAAGAACACAGGCAGACGAATTAGGTGTGAATGCGAGTTATCTTTCTAACTTATTTAAAAAAGAAGTCGGAACAACATATACAGATTATGTTAATAAAAAACGAGTTGAATATGCTGAGCAATTGTTAAAAACAACGAATGATCAAATACAGATTATTGCACAGCAATGCGGAATATTTGATTTGAATTATTTTTCAAAATTATTTAAAAAATATATTGGTTTAACTCCCATAAAATACAGGGAAGCAAGCAGATAGCCATTCTTAACAGGAATTTTAACAGGTTATCTAAATAAAAAGTTTTAACTTTTATATATTGTTTGTCACCAAATTTTGAGGTAGGATCCTGTATATATTGCAGGGCGTCCTATCTCATTTTTAGTTTTATTCGTTAACCGCTTTTTGCTCTTTTGCAGTAGCATATTCAACTAATTTTTTCCTATTTTGCTCGAATACTTCATCTACCATGTGAGTGTAGATTTTAGCAGTTACAGATATATCAGAATGACCCATAAGTTCTTTTGCAACATTAAGCGGCACACCTGCCGCCTGACAGTCGGTGCAGAATGTGTGTCGGAGCAGATAAGGTTCTAAATCTTCGGCTAATGTTGATTCTGTTATCTGATTTCTGTAAACTGTTGCGCCGTTAGCAATATCCATTTCTCTGCAAAAATTATGCCAAGCATGATAAAATGCATTCTCATCAAGTGGTAATGTATGATTTTTGTATCGTACAAATACCCATTTATCATTTTGTCCTTTTAGCTTATGTTCAATTAAAGCAGATTTGAGTTGTGGTGGAATCGGTATCTTTCTGCCTGTACCTGCTTCGGTTTTGGATTTACCGACTGTGAGAATTGAATTTTCAAAGTCCAACCAATCCCATTCCATTCTGCGAATTTCTATCGGTCTGAGTCCGCAGTAAAGCATTGTTAAAATCATTGTACCAGCGTAATGCGTTTTAGCAGTTTCAAGTATCATCGCTCGTTCTTCGTCTGTGATGGGGCGTCTGCTGCCTTGAGTGACGCTCGGTAGTACGATATCTTCTGCGGGATTATCAGGTATCAATTTCTGCTTTTTAGCCTTACGCATAATTCGTCTTAAGGTCATACGCAGTTTTGAAACCATAGCTTTACTTTTGCCGACATATTGATTCAAGAATCGTTGACAGTCATCCTCTTGTATCTCACATAGTTTGTAGTTTTTGAAATAAGGGATTATGTGAGTATACACATAATTCTTGTAGTTATCTTTGTTGACTTGACTGCAATCAGCATTTTTGACATTTAACTCGTACCAGTTGTCTGCAAAATCTTTGAATAACATATCGGGATAAACACCTTTATGCTTTTCTGTTTCTTTCTGAATGTAGTAATCACGAATTTTATCATCCATAATTTTTCTGCATTCTTTTTTGGATTTCTTTGACCTTGCAGTGAGCACATCGTACTCACCACTATCATTTTTGATTCGTTTCGTCATACGATAACAAATAAACTTACCATCTTTGTCATATAGTTCGTACATTTAAACCTCCTTTTCTGCCTCTGCGGCAACACACACATTACCACAGAGACTTGTACAAGTCCAGCTAATATAGAGACTTTTTTATTTATTTTGATTGTACATAAATTCAAGTATATCAATAATAAAATAGCGCTTGACTCTACCAAAAGTTGCAGGCTCAAGGTTACTGCAAATTTCTCTTGTGGTGTCTTTGCATTGAATCGGTTTAGTCTCTCGAACCACTTTAGTTCGATGAAGGGGCTAATTTTCTTTTTATATTAACAAGTATATACAAATATTAATGAGACTATATTTTCAAAAAGTTGGAAAGTAGTCTCATTTTTTGTTTTTAGAATAAGAATTCGAACCATTAAGTATCGGAACGATTGTAGTAATCATTTTCGACACTGTCAGGTGTTTTGTAATTTAAATATGAGTGAATTCTGATTTTATTATATTTTTCGATGTATTCAGAAACTACTTCTATTAAATCATTATAAGAATAGAAATTGTATCTGTAATAACATTCTCTTCTGAATGTTGCAAAGAAGGATTCGGTAACTGAGTTATCATAAGGAGTAGCGGCTTTGGAAAATGAATGTTGAACATTGTAATCTGTAAGAAGTTTTGCAAATGATTTTGATGTATAGTTAGAGTCTCTGTCACTATGAAATATTAATTTATCTTTAGGATTTCTATTTTCATATGCTTTTTTAAAAGTAGTATTTACAAGCTGACCGCTATTGTTCTTACCTATTGAATAAGAAATTACTTTACGAGAAAATAAATCTATAATGACACATAAATAGTACGTATTTTTTGTTTTATTGACATATAAGTGTGCTACATCACCAGTCCATTTTTGATTTGGTTTATCTGCATAAAAATCTCTTTTCAAAATGTTTTGCTTTTTATGATAAACATTTTTATAGTAAAGTTCTTTTGCTTTTGTACGAACGCTGAACAAACCTAATTCTCGCATAATTTTAGTTACAGTATTTTTTGATGTTTTGTATCCACGGTTTCTTAATTCAGCCGTAATCCTTTGTGCTCCATAAGTTTGATTGGATTCTTCAAATATTAATCGTATTTCCGGTTCAAGTTCCATTTTTCTTTTTTCATGCAGCCAATTGTCTCCTTTGCCACGTTTTTGATGATTGTGAAAAGTTTCATGAGCATACCAAGTGCATCGCATGTAACATTAATTCCATATTGTTCATAAAGATTATCTGCAATCTTCAATTTTTCTTTTAACGGAATTTGTTTAAAAAAATCAGTATTTTGAATGATTTCAAGCATTGTCTCAAGTCGTTGAACTTTTCTAACAAGTTTTTGACTTTCTCTATGGCTTATTGGAAGAGGGGTGGTTGATTGTTTTTCATTTAACCACTGGTAAATTGTACTTTTTGATATGTTCGTGTTTTTAGATATTATAGATGCTTTAATCCCGCTGTTATAATCTGATATAACCTTTTCTTTAATTTCCTGTGAATATTTCATTTTGTTTTCTCATTTTACCTCAATTAAAAATATTTAAAATTTCTCAAACTTTTTATGTTACCTTTTTGATTTTTTGACACTATATATATGAAAGGCAAAATTTTGTTATTTTTCCTTGTCAATACCTAAAAATGATATATTTTTGTCGAAAAAATGTGCAGTTTTGCATTTTGCATTGACAATTTATATATATTGCCTATATTAAAACTGTAAATTTATATATTTTACAGGGATAAATTCATTTTATTTCTTGGGTGTTTTGATTCCAATATATCACGGGTTTTGTTTGTGCTGATATGAGTATAAATCTGTGTAGTCGCAATAGAACTATGTCCAAGAAATTGTTGAATGTATCGTATATCCACATCTTCGTTGTGGAGCTCGGTGGCAAAAGTATGTCTGAACATATGTGGTGTAATGTGCAATGGTGCGCCAACAGCATTAGCATAATCATTTACCATATATCGTATAGACTGCTCAGATAAGCGGTTGCCTGACTTGTTTGTGAGCAGGTAATCTGTTTTGCGAGAACAGATTTTAAGGTAACTGCTTATCGTTTTACTTAAATCATTGCTGATACACATTATTCGTTCTTTAGAGCCTTTACCGAATATGCGAATTGTGTTATCACCCAAATTAACGGCTGAGAGTTTAAGATTGGATACTTCTGACACTCTCATACCGGTAGAAAATAATAATTCAATAACAACGATATTTCGCAGTGTTACTTCCCTTTGATATTTTGTAACAACAATGGAATGTTGTTTATATGCGTATGTAAGCATATCCCGAATGCAATTTAGAGGTATTGTTCGTGGAAGTTTTATCGGTTCTTTGTATTTAAGAATAATTTTGTGGAATGGATTGAAATCAATAATATCCTCAATTTCCATATACCTGTAAAATGCTTTCACACAAGCAATTTTTCGTTTTGCACTTTTAGGCTTATACCGATAATGCAGCATATTGATATATGAATTGAGCTTGTTCTTGTCAAAGCAGTCACGCTGATTCATAAAATCACAAAACTGTTTTAAATCAATTTTGTATGCCTTGAGGGTTAGGTCACTTAATCCTTTTAAGGACTTACAAGCAATTAGGTATTTATCCTTTTCATCAACTAAATTAAACATAAAAAATCCTCCGTATATTGATAAATCAATTATGACGGAGAATATCTTAAAAGTCGATTGAAAATGATAGATATTTTTATAAAAATGTGCAATTTTGTCGTTTTTTCGTGCAGTTTAGCATCTTATATTGAAAAATTATCTATATATAATTATATATAGATAATAGAAGTAATGATACGATTTAAATGGTTATGATATATTATCAATTGCATTGAAATATATCGTTATTAAAAAATAATTTTTGTTTATAGGAGTTTATGATTATGATTGAATTAGATGATTTGATAAAAAATATTGATATATTAAAGAATAGTAAAGTTACATACAAAGATACAACATTCATAGCTTGGAAACAAACGGTTACTATGTGGATAATTAATAACTATGGAAAAGACAGTTTTGTTTATGATGAATTTAAGAAGATTAAGTTTTATCAAGAAACATCAAAGAATTTAGCTCATTATATATTAGTGGAAGAGTGTGCAAAAGGACTTGAATTGGTAAAAGCTATACTTAATAATTTGCCAGAAAGAATTTTCGAAAAGTCTTCAACCCCCTTAAATAATAAAGTATTTGTTGTTCACGGTCATAAAAAACTTACTAGATTAGAAATAAAAGATTTTCTTAGAGATTGTGGTTTAGAACCAATAGTTCTTAGTGATCAGACCAATGGTGGGACCACGGCTTTGATAGATAAGTTTGAACGTGAATCTAAGAATGTTTCAGCTGCAATAATTTTGTTTACTGGAGATGACAAGGGAGCTTCATGTAAAGATTTAAACAGTATGAAATCAACTGAAGATAAAATAAAAAAACTAAGATATAGAGCAAGACAAAATGTAGTATTTGAAGCAGGATATTTTATGGGGAAATTAGGAAAAGGTAGAGTTATTATTTTTACAGATAAAAAAAACATAGAGTTTCCAGGTGACATTGCCAATACAGTATATATAACAAAAGATAATTGGAAAAATGAAATTAGACAAGAATTATGTCAAATGGGATTAAGATTATCCATTTAGTGTATATAAATAATCAAATAAATATTATGAGATAGAAATATTATAAAAATGTAACTATTGATTAATAATATTTTATTAATTTGTTATTAAATAAATTAATGCTAATAAAGAATTAAGATAGAGGTGATGGCTTGAATATAACTACTGAAGAACTTAAAGTTATTAAGAATACCATTACTGAAATAATTCAAAATGAGAATATAAAATTAATCCATGAAAAAGCAAATGAATTATTAAGTATAATTTCAAATATAGAATTCAAGCCAAGTATGGAAAACATAAAAAAACTTATAAATGAATATCTTTCCGATGAAATTGTTTTGTATTACTTAGATTTTGAAATAAAAAAATTTGTTTTATCGAAAGATGCCAGTGAAAATAATGTTGATGAAATAATGGATCTATTAGGACACTTGGCAAAAGATAAGTCGGAATTGAATACAATTCTGTTAGAAGTGCGTGAAATGACTGGTTTAAAAGTATATCGTGAAAATTCTAATTTCCGAATACAGTATAATCAATATTGTGAAAATGAAGTATTGCCTAGCAAACGGATATACTAATTAAAATTATTAAAAAATACTGGAGGTATTAATTTGAACAATATTATAAATGCTATCAACGATAATAAAAATAAATCCCACACAGTAGTAATTGGACCAACAGGGTCTGGTAAAACGAACAATATAGTTATACCATCAGTAAAAGTTCTTGCCGATGCTGGTGAAAATATGATAATAAATGATAGTAAGGAAGAAATATATAAAAAACTTAGTGGCTACTTATATAAAAAAGGATATAATATTATACTAATTAATTTTCGAAATCCTAATTTTGGTAATTCTTGGAATATGTTTCAAATGCCATATAGTTTTTACATCAATGGAGATATTGATAAGGCTTATGAATTTGCAAATGATATTGCGAACTACTTAACTGTTAGTGATGGAACTGGAGATGATCCTTTTTGGAACAATAGTGCAAGTAGCCTGTTATTTGGTCTAATAATACTTCTATTTAAATATTGCAAGGAATATAATATAAGCGTTGAGTATGTTAATATTAATAATATATTAGAACTTAAAAACAATTTATTTTCTGATTTAAATCGTGCCAAACATACTCAAATTTGGAAATATGCTCAAAAAGATAAAATTATAAAAAATAATTTGAGTGGCATAATTTATGCTCCAGTTGATACAGCAAACAGTATTTTATCTGTATTGGATTCGTGTTTAAGAACGCTATCAATACAACCATCTCTTTCAAACATGCTATGTTTTAGTGATTTTGAGATGGAGGAAATTACTAAAACTAAAACTGCTATTTTTGCAATAACGCATGATGAAAAAAAAGATTATCAAAAAATAGAGTCTTTATTCTTTTCACAATGTTATGATTACATTGTTTTTGCTAATAGAGATAGAAATCATAAAAGAGTTAATTTTATACTTGATGATTTAACATCGTCTTTACCTTACTTAAAGGGACTTGAATCTATGATTTTGTCTGCAAGACATAGAGGTATAAAATTTTTACTAGCCATTAACAGTAAAAATAGTTTAGATTCAATTTACGAGAATGAATCAGAAACTATTATTTCGAATTGTACAAATTTAATACTTTTACCAAATAGAGATATAAAATTATTTAAAGATTTTTACGATTTTCTAAAATTAAGCGATAAGGAAAATTTTAAAAATCCAGACAAAGATAATAATGAAGCATTAATAATAATTGATAATGGAAAGCCGATGATAAGTATCATAGCTAATATGTATTCTCATTTGGATTTCGGAATTGCAAACATAATAAAGTATAAGAAACGCCCACAATTAGATGATATAACAATAGATTTTATTTTTAATAACGATTTAGATAGACCAACTCCAAGAGATTTAGATAACAAACTTGAGGATATAATAAGCGAAATGAACAAGCAAATCAATAAAAGTAACTTTTAATTATTGAGGAGATATAATGGAGTTTAAAGAAAACAATAAAAATTTAACAACAGTTAGTGAAGAATCTGAAAATAATATACTAATTCCGATAAAAGCTATAGTAGAAAATAGAATGGAAAATAGTATGGCTTTTTATAGTGAAGACGAAATGTTATTATTAAGAAGGTATTTTATTGCTTGCTTGAATCTTGGATATTTTATGCCAGAAGATTTGCCTATAATCGTAAATAAATTTACTTCAAAAATAAAATCAATATGCTATGATTTTAAAAAAGTTAATAAAATGGATTATTATTTATTAGAAAATGAAACAATGTATATTTATAATACATTATATTCTCAAGATTCTAAGTTATATGAAATAAATTTTTTTAAAGGAGTAACTGAGGTAATATTCCAAAGTAATGATAAACATATAGGCATAAGTAATGCAATTTGTGAAATGACAGCTGAAAAAATTTATAATATTGATGTAAACAAAGAACGAATAATTATGCCTGTAACAAAAACAGAATTTGTAAACGATAGTGAAATAACAATTCGAGCTGGATACTATAGATATAATTTGATTATATCTTTATTAAAACAGTTATTCATTGCGAAAGAATATAATGAAAACAAAATTATTAGAAATATGTTTGTTTATGGATATGAGCAGGAATTAGAGAATATAAGTAAAAATAAAAACAATGAAACAGATGAAATATTTGTGTTGTTATTGAATGCATTAGATGATTTATGCAATATGTATATAAATAGAATTGTATGTAGTATTCATAATGATACAGAATTAATTATGCTAGAAAAATACCAAAAATTGATTAATAAAACTTATTTTAATAAAAAATCAACAAATCATTATGCATTTTGTGCTTTGATTACTAATGATGAATTAAGAAATGAATGTTTAGAAAGTGTGAAAAGCGAAAAAAGTAGTGTTTGTTTAGTAAAAAAAAATAAATTAAGAAAAGATTTTGTCTTTTCGCATATAATACAAAATATATTGAATAAAAGTAAGAGATGAAATTGAAATACCTATAGTAATCCGAACCATTAAGAGTTGGACAGCTATAGGTTTTTTCATTTTTCCTTAATTTTATGCGGATTTCAGGCTTTTATATGTTCAATTGAAATTGGATATATAAATCGAAAAAGTTCAAAATAGAAAACCAAAAGATAAAAAACAATAAATCCGAACTTTTTTGTCTAAATTAATTGTTTGATTTTTGGCTTGTTTACTGAAAAACTCAAATTCTCGCTTTGCCGGTGTCTTGTATCCATTTTTCGCATGAGGTCTTTTCTCGTTATAAAATAGCATGTAGTTTTTAACTGCCGTTCTGAATTCATTTTCAGAGCGGTATTTTGTTCTGTAAAGTTCTTCTCGTTTTAATGATGAAAAGAATGATTCCATTACAGAATTATCATATGGCACATGTGCTCTTGAAAATGACTGAGTTACGCCCAATGATTTTAAGTATGAGCAAAATGTTTTAGAACGATAATTTGATCCTCGGTCTGTGTGAAAAAGAAGATTGCTTTCCGGTTTGCGATTTTCATAAGCCTGTTTAAATGTACCTTTGGTTAATTGTGTGCTGTTTTTATGACTGTTTCGATAACGAACAACCATTCTCGAATACAAGTCAAGAATAGCACATATGTAGAATACTTTATCTTTCCATCGAAAGTATGTCACATCATTTACCCATATCTCATTTGGACGGGTTGCCGTGAATTCCTGATTAAGATGATTTTTATATTTCTTTTGCTCTTTATCATATAAATCTTTCGCATCTTGTCTTATACTGATTAATCCTATATCCCGCATTAATTCACGAACCATACCAATACTGATGCGATAGCTTTCTTCTTTCATAATGGCTGTGATTTTTGCAGCACCAAAGATTTGATTGTTCTCATCATAGATTTCTTGAATTCTGATTCTGAGTTCTTCACGACGTTTTGAATACCAAGTGTTATCTCGCTTGTTACGGAATATATGGTTATAGAAAGTACCACGAGGAACTTTGAGTGCATCACAAATCATATGTACACTGTATTGACCATACAATTCTTCCAATGCGGAAAGTTTTATATCTAAAGGTGAATTTGCAGTGCAGTCAATACTTTGAAGTATCTCAACAATACCTTCTAAACGATTAACTTTCTTTTCAAATGCCCGAAAATTCCTTAAATTAACTTCTTTCATTTTACCATTATTATTTTAATTTTCTTTTATCCAAGAATAGATTGTGCTGCGTGGGATTTGGTAAGCAGTAACAATATCCAAAACAGATTCCCAGTTAACATAACGATTAATTATATCTTGTTTTTGTTCATAAGTATATTTCATACTATCATCTCCTTTTTAAAAGATTATAGCACGAAAGAGCAATCAAAATTTTTTCAACTTTTTGTGTTACTTTTTGCAATTTTCGACACTATATTATAAAGACAAAATTTCGTTATTTTTCAATGTAAAGAGGGAAAATGATACATTTTTGTCGAAAAAATATGCAGTTTTGCATTTTGGGTTGATAATAACTATATTTTATGAAAAATTATATTAAATGCAAAATAGATTTTTTTGAAATTAATTATATATATTAATTTCCGTTGTTTTATATTATTTTAAATAAATTTTAATTAGATTAAAACTTTTGACACTAAATTTAATAAACATAAGTAGGAGAAAAAGAAAATGTCGAAGAAAATTAGTATAAGTAAAACTAAAGGTATAAAAAAACTGAGTTTTACCTTTCCTGAATGTAAGGGTGTATATTTACTTGTAGGACCAAATGGAACTGGCAAAACCACCTTGTTGATTTGTATGGATAGAATTTGTAATTCATATGCCTTTGCTCGAGGATTCTATCATCCAAAAAACATTACTGGTTATGATGAGTATTACAATGCAACAATTCAATATGATGTTAACAATACTTGTGTGAATTTTAGAAAAAGGCAATCAAAATGGGCTTCTTCTCCTCGAAAAGATGCTGCAAAACTTTTAAAAGAATTTGGATATAACAATTCTATTTTTATAAAAGCTGATTCTAAAAGAATTGATGCTACTGCTGAAGAAATAGAAAGAGGAAACATACAACCAGCAAATTCAGAATTGATGCAAACATTAAATCAAATTTTTGAAACAGAAAAATACAATAACTTAAAGAAACTTAAAGTTACACATGGAAGAGGTAAGTCATCCTCTTATTTTAATGTAATTAAAGACGGAAGGTCTTATTATACAGAAAAGAGATTTAGTACCGGTGAAATTGCACTTATTAGACTAATTGAGAATATTGAGTCCACTACTAATGGTTCATTGGTTTTACTAGATGAAGCTGAAATGGCTTTGCATCCTAGAGTGCAAGTTAATTTGCTAAACTATCTTAGAAAAAAAGCAAAAGAAAAAGACTTAATGATTTTTATTTCCACCCATTCTCCTACACTGATTAAAGCAACTAATGAAAGAGAAATAATATTATTAGAGGCGGACGAAAAGGGTAATGTTGAAGTGTGTACTCCTTGTTATTCAGCAAGAGCTTTAGGTGGTATTGATTTTGAAGAGTCTAATATTTTTGATTATGTATTCTTTGTTGAAGATGATACTGCAAGAACACTTTTAAAGGGGATGATAAGTAGATATGTTTTGTCAACTCCGAAGCATTCGACGGCATCGACTTCAGTTATTCCTGTTGGCGGTTTCTTTCAGACAGCTAATATTGCAGTAAGGACAAGTAATCAATTGTTTGGTCATTCAAAAGTGTTTGCGTTAGTTGATGCTGATGCTTTTGAAGATTTAGAAAACAAACCTGAATTTCAAGAACTTTTGAATAAGCATAGTGAAATTATAAAAAATCTTTCTGTTACTCCTGAAGTTAAGTTTATAGAAATGTTATTAGAAGCAGATGAAACTTTAAAGTTGAAATTTAAAGATAGAATGCATTGTGAAATTTCCACTATTCTAAATAGTAAAGAATATCAAAATTGCAATTCTGACAAGCCTAGATCATTGGCGAAAAATCGTTTTTGTGTTTTTATTAATAAATGTACTGGTACAACCGGTGATAATGAAATAATTATAAAGAAAGATTTAATCAATATGCTTGTTGAATCGATGCCTGTAAGTGAGATACAAAAAGTATTAGGTCCAATATTCAATGGTAATTAATGTGAATTTAGCATCAATATCTAATACTATTTTAATAATGCTTTTAATTAGACTCTGAATTAATGAGTATGGAAATAGAAATCAAAAAAGTTAGAATCAATAAATCAAAAGCCCTTTTCTGATTCTGAAAGTACAATAACAATTTTGAATATGGATTTTTAATTCAGTGCAGATTAAAAACTTAATTGTTTAAATGGTTCAAATCTATACACAAAATTGCAAAATACATCTTTTTTATAGTGATTACAATTAAATATTTACTTTTGCAGAGCTGATATTTAAGTAAATCAGCTCTTTTCTTATTTGCTTTCTCCTGTTTTATGAAATTATTCATTATAAAACCTACTAATAGAAATGTTTACTTAAATCAAGTTAAAAGTGAATTCCACTAATATTTATGTTTTATATTGCATGTAATACGAAATCAAATTATAATGAAAGAAAGGATGATGTGAAATGACATTATCAAGATTAGAATCAAAAGAGTTTGAAAAAGTTTGTTACGGTTTCAGGCGTAATAAACAAGGTCTTATAGAAACAGATTCTGAAAAATCAAATATTGTAAAACAGATATTTAGTTTATATAAAAGTGGAAATAGTTTAGAGGATATACAAACATATTTATTACAGAATAATATTCCTTCTCCATCAGGAAAAGCAAAATGGAGCAGAGATGTTTTAAATAAAATCTTAAATAATTATAAGTACACGAAAGGTATTATATCATATAACGATTTTTGTGATGTGTATGTTATGAAAATCTTTAACTCACGAAATACTAACCGAACGGATGAGAGGTATTCATTGTGCCAAGAGCTACTAAAGAAGAATTACATTGGGCATATCTTATAACAAGAGAAGAGATATTGAAGCGTTTAGATAAAAAGGTTGGAATAGACAAAGAGGACTGGATTCAAATCAGAGACTATTTGATCGACTTGATAGTTAGTGGAGAAGCTGATACTTATGAATCTAATATGAGTAATCAACTTGAAAAAACAGTACAGAAATATCTTTATCCATCAGATGATTATATATCGTTAACAGATATTGCGAGAAAATTTGATTCTGAGAATCCAAGTTATTTGATTCAGAGTTGGTTGCGTAGCAGAAATACTATTGAGTTTTTAGGAGAATGGGAACGAAATAATAACCATGAATTTGATGAATCAGCATTTGAAAAATTGATTATTGATGTTCGTTCACCGTCTTATACGTTAACACCATCAAAATGGATTGATACAGTAAATGCAATAGGTTTAACATCAAAAAGAGGTAAAAATGGGTGTACTATGGCTCACCCGTTTATAGTATGTGATTTTGAAATGTGGAATGATATGAAATTCAGATACGAGATGATAAAACACAGTATTGATTTTATACATAAAGGAGAATGAAAATGTTAAGGAATTTATATGAGATAATTGAACCATCTGATAATGAAAGTTCAAAGTTGAGTTCATTCTATGATATTGTTATGCTGATTTGCATTATTGCAAGTATGATTCCTTTAGCAGTGAAATCAAATAGTATGATTTTAAGTATTATTGATAAAATCACAGTTGTTATATTTATTATTGATTACATATTGAGATTGATGACTGCAAAGATTAAATTAAATAAAGGTGTAAAATCATATTTTCTTTATCCGATTCAGCCTATGGCAATCATTGATTTATTATCAATTTTACCGTCGCTTATACCGATAAACGCTGGTTTTAAAGTTTTAAGATTATTCAGAATAATAAGAACATTCAAGGTGTTTCGTAGTTTCAAAATATTCAGATATTCTAAAAATGTATCAAGACTTGTTGAGGTTTTGAAAAAGCAATCTAAATCATTATTTGCAGTGCTTTCAATGGCTATATTTTATGTATTGTTTACAGCATTGGTGATGTTCAATATTGAGCCTGATACATTCGGTAATTTCTTTGACGCTATTTATTGGGCAGCAATATCGTTAACAAGTGTAGGTTATGGTGATATAACGCCTGTATCAGATATCGGCAGATTATTTACAATGCTTTCAGCATTTGTTGGTGTTGCTATTATTACTCTTCCTTCCGGTATTATAACTGCAGGTTATTTGGATGTTTTGAGAGAGGAGAGATAACATGAATTATAATGAACAATTTTGTGCTTTTATCGATATACTAGGATTTAGAAATCAGATGAGCAACTTCGAGAAAGCACTTGGATTTTACCGAGATTTTTTTAACGAATATAATATTTTTAATAAACTTCATGATAGTATTGTAAATACTGTTTCGAATGGGTTACAACAAAGCGAATTATTAACTGTAATAAACCAACCTTCTGTGGATGATTTGATATTTTCTGATTCTATTATAATGTATTCTGAAGATTGGAAGGCTTTACTATTTAAAGTCGCCAATGTCATGTCTATACTTCTAAGTAAAGAGTTCCTTTTTCGAGGAGGTATTGGTTACGGTAAATATTATTCCGAGATCAAATTGGGACATACATATATTGTAAGTGAAGGATTAGTTCAAGCTTCTGAAATAGAAAGTAAAATTTCTAAATATCCACGTATTGTTCTCAGTAAACAAGCTTTAAATCAAATACTGAATCAAATGGATTCACTATATGATTTAAATAATTTGTTAATTCAAGATGAAGACAATTATTGGTTTATAAATCCATTCTTCTTAAATCCAGATATTAGACCTATACAAGAATATATAAAACACAAAGCTGCTGAATATTGCAATGAAAAGTATGTAGAGAAATATATTTGGATGGAAAAATTATGCCAATATTTTTCTTTACAAGATTATATTCGAAAAGATCCAATTAAGTATTATTTAGATGAAACAAATCAATATCATTTCTTTTATCCAAAGACTTTCCATATACATATTTTAGATGATAGAAATTATTCGTTAAATGAGAATATATATAGGCAAACATTTCAGGAAAATATTGAACAGATTGTTTATCAAAAATAAATAATGATTAATTGAAAAAATGGATACCTATAACTAATCCAAACTATTAACGGCTGGCTAGCTATAGGTATTTTTCATTTTCTATTGATTTCATGCATGTTTAGGCTTTTATATGTAAATTCAAATTGAACACTAAAACTGAAAATTTTCAAATTATAAAGGAAAATAATAAGAAACAATAAATTTGAACCCTTTTTCTAATATTGATTATTTGATTTATTGGCTTGTTTACTGAAATTTTGAACTTTTTTGTTACTTTTTACAATTTTTGACACTATATATTGTACAAAGATAAAATATGTACAATTTCGTTAAATCATTGAATAATTTTTATTTTTTGTTTATTATATAATCAATATAAAGAAATTAAGGAGTATTAATTAAGTGAAGAAAAAAGATATTATATTGTCTGATGAGCAGCAATTATTTATTGACCAAGCAAAAGAGGGAAAAAATATTCTTGTTGATGCATGTATCGGCAGCGGAAAAACAACCGCTATACAGAGATTGTGTTGTGATTTTCCTGAAAGCGTTAATATTCTTTATCTTACATATAATAAATTATTGAAATTGGATGCTAAATCAAAGATTAAAAATAAAAATGTTTTTGTTACAAATTATCATGGATTTGCATATTATGTTTTACAAAAATATAATATACCCGCAAGCGTTTCGGATTTAATTCAATGTTTTAATTTAAAAAAGCCTGATTTGGATAAGTATGATGTTCTTATAATTGATGAATATCAGGATATTGAACAGGAATTTGCTGAAATGCTTGAATATATTAAATCAACAAATCCTCAAATGCAGATTATTGCAGTTGGTGATATTGATCAGAAAATCTATGACAAGACAACTCTTGATGTTATTAGTTTCATTAATAAGTTTTTAGAAAACCATATTAAACTGCAATTTACAAATTGTTTTAGGATTTCATCAAATTTGGCTGATATGCTTGGTCGTGTTTGGCATAAAAAGATTAATGGTATCAATGAAAACTGTATTGTTGAACAAATGAGTTCAGATGAGGTCGTTGAGTTTTTATCTAAACAAGAGCCTAAAGATATCCTTTGCCTTGGTTCAAGAACAGGTGAATTATCTGATACTTTAAACGAATTAGAGAATAATTATTCAGATAAATTTAATAAAAGGACAGTTTATGCCAGTATTCAGGATGATGATGCTGGAGCAACTCAACCAAAGAAAACCTCCGCAATATTTACTACATTTGACAGTAGTAAAGGCATGGAAAGAAAAATATGTGTTGTTTTTGATTTTACGGAAAGTTACTGGCAAGTAAGAATAAAGAAACCCCAACAATCTTATGAAATATTAAGGAATATTTTTTGTGTTGCTGCAAGCAGAGGTAAGGAAAAAATTATATTTGTTAAAAATGAGGAAGCAATGCTTTCGGAAGAAACTTTGTCGGAGAAGACAGAAACTAATTTTAAATTTAATAATGTAAATATTTCCGATATGTTTGATTTTAAATATAAAGAAGATGTTGAAAAATGTTTTTCTTTATTAAGAATAGAACAACTTGATTATAACGGTTATAATGAAATATACATAAAAAATAATGATGAACTAATTGATTTGTCCCCATGTATTGGTATTTATCAGATGGCTGAATTTTTTAATAGTTATGATATAGATAAAGATATCGAACTTGAAAAAATGCTCAGCAAAAACAAAAAAATATATAATGAAATATTAAAGGAAGATTCCATAGAAAAGAAAATTTTATTTTTAGTATCTGAAGAGACCAAACAAAAAAGATATAGAACACAAGTAAATACACCGTTTGTTTCTCAGAAAAGCAGAGCTCAGCTTGTTGACAGATTGCGTGAAAAGTTTTCGGAAAATGAAAATGTTCAGATACAATGTAAAATTCCGTTTTATGATAAAGACGGAATAAAAGTTTTTGATGCAATGGGCATTGCAGATGTCGTAAAGGAAGATACTGTTTACGAACTTAAATTCGTTTCCGAGCTTAAGCATACTCATTTTTTGCAATGTGCCTGTTATATGATTGCTTTGAATTTAGATAAAGGAATTCTTTGGAATACAAGAAATAATAAAGCTTATCAAATAATGATACCAAATAAAGATGAATTTTTGGACTTGGTTACGAATACAATAACAAAAGGTTATATAAAAGAGTACAATAAACCTAAATTTGCTATTGTGGATACAGAAACAAATTTTGATGATCAAGTAATGTCGATTGGCATAGTAATTGCTGATACGGAAAACTATCATCCAATAGAAATGAAATATTATATTTTAAATCCAGAATATAAATTGGGCGGTATGTTTTCAAATGCTTTAGAGATAGAAGACAAGAAACCCGATATGGTGAACACAAGAGAAAATATAATATCAGATATAGAAAACTTATTGCAAAAGTATAGAATTCAGGCAATCTTTGCTTATAATGCATCTTTTGATTATAGACATTTGCCTGAATTATCGCACTATAATTGGTACGATATTATGAAATTAGCAGCATACAAGCAGTACAATGCTAAAATTACAGATGATATGGAGTGTTATTCTACCGGAAGATTAAAACGCAATTCAGGTGTTGAGGATATGGCGAGGTTGCTTACAGGTAATCTATCCTATTGCGAAACACATAATGCATTTTGTGACGCAATAGATGAATTGAATATTATGAGGAATTTGAAACAAAAATTTGAAGAGTATAATATTGCAATATACAAATCTAAATCAATTTCCAATGAGAAACGCATAGATATAAATTTAAATTCTCATAAAGAGAATACAGTGTCTGTTAGAAATGACTTTGAAAATACTACAGAAATTAAAGAGATTTCAAAAGGTATATATAATGTTGGAGATATGGTTGAGCATGCGGCTTTTGGTATCGGTATTATTCTTTCAATTCAGCGCATAAGAAATGATAATGTGCTTGAAGTGGAATTTGAACATGTAGGTAAGAAAAAACTTATGGCTAATTTTGCAAAGTTAACAATGTGTGAGAAATTGGATAATAAAATAGAGTTGAAAAAAGAAAACGATATAAATAATAATATCGATAACCAAACAGAAGAATGGAAATGTAAAAATAATAACCATATTTCTAAAGAAAATATTAATAAGAAGAAAGATTTGTTCAAAAGGATTTTCAACAGGAAGAAAAAATAGTATTTTAATATTTATATCATTTTAAATTATTGAAAATTTGATAATTATAAGTACTTTTAATTTTTTTGATTTTATGTATCATTTCAGTTTTAGATATTTTGCCTAAAATCTTTTGAGTCTATATAATTTAAAGGGTTCAAATACATACAAAAAAGATGCCTGGACCCCCAAACCCCGATTCTATCGGGGTTTTTCGCATATAAAGGGGCGGAAATTCAGCATTCCGTTTCATAGATGCATTTAAGGTGTTTTTGCCAAGTGAAAGGATTTGAACCTTAAAATTGAATAACAAGGTAATTAAGGATTACGGATATAAGTTTGATAACGGCAAAATAGTGGTTCATGTTGCCGAGGCAAAAATTGTAAACCAAGTGTTTACAGATTATGTAAACGGATTATCGCTGCTCAAAATTGCCGATCTTCTCACAGAAAAAGGAATCGAATATTTACCAAACCAAGTAAATTGGAATAAGGGAAAAATCAAGAGAATTATTGAGGATAAGCGGTATTTAGGTGATGATAAATATCCAAAGATTATTGAAACAGTATATTTACTCAAGCGAACAGTTCAAAGGCAGAGCGTGACACAACTAAAAACACGAAGCGTACAAGCTATATCTATAAACTGAATATGCCTGTGCTCTGTTCCGAATGCGGTGGTCAGATGAGAAGAACGCATCACCCAAATGAGATAGAAGGAGGTAATCGTGATTTTACACAATTACCTCCTTAATAAAAGTCGCTGATTTTGTCGCTTTTCTAAACATTTTTGCAATATTAATTGAAGAAGTTTGGAAAATATGGTATAAACAAATTGATAATATATCGAAATCGAAAAATAAAAAATTACCTAAAAAATTACCTATTGTGTAATGAATAATTTTTGTATAGAAACTCTAATTGTATTACAAATATTTTCGGAGTTAATATATGCGTTGGACTTTTGAGGAAATGAAAAAATTAGGTTTGGGGTTTGTTTCAGGAAGTACTAATCAGAAATTCAAAACTATTCTTAATGAAAGCAACATCAAAGAAATTGAAAAGCAGCTATTAAATTAAAAGATAACGAATAGTTTCAAAAATGGTGAATATAAAACCTATATAACGATTGATGAAATTGTATTATATAGGACTTATGGGTTAACACCTACTGGCAATGCAGGTGCAAAACAATTTGGTGCATTTGCAACTACTGAGTTTGCAGAATCCCGTATTGATGTTAAAATGCGACTTGCATTAGACCCACAATGGAAAAACGCCTTGTATATTGAAGAAAAAATCATTGTTCCCAAGAATGTAATCATAAATGTGGGTGTTGTTGCGTCTGTAAAATTACTATCTGGTACTATTCTTGAAGGTGGTGCAGACCAAATCCTGTTACCTTATAATTGGTCAGAAGAATGGGTCGCGGGATATAGGTTTGTAACCTCAGAACCACTCATGAATTACCCTGTATATTCAAAAGAGAAACTAAATGAAATAAGAAAAAAATAAATGTTTGTAAATTAAATTTTGCAAATATCATAGAATGAATATGTTCATAACATATGATTAATGACAATAAGGTAGTTTTGCTAAACGATAATTGTGTGTTTCCAGCCAATATATCATGTTATAAGATTGCTAATATTTAACACGCAAAAGGAACAATAAGAGATGAAACAAAATGTAATTATTGCAGGTGCTGGCATTTCCGTAGATCCACCTTCTAATTTACCTAGTTGGAGGGAGTATAATAAAGAACTAATTGTCCAAATAAAAGCAGAGGCATTAAAACTGTGCCCGGAGGCTGCAGATATACTGGCATGTATTGATGTAGAACAAAACTTACCGGTTCAGTGTATATCGCAACTTATCGTGAGTCAAGGTGCAGGAAAAAGCTATTTCCCACTATTGAAGTTGCTAAATGGATCTATTCCTAACGCAAATCATTCAGCTTTGACCGAGATGGCAAGGCTAGGTAAATTAAATGCTATTATAACAACAAATTTCGACACTCTAATAGAAACTGCTTTTCAAGATGAAGCTGTACCGCTTTATACAGCTGTACAAAGCCAAAATTATTATGAAGCGTCTCAAATAAGTGCTTGTAAATTATTTAAGATTCATGGTTCAGTACATGATGAAGTTTCGTTAATTGATACAATCAGTCAAAAAGTTGTTGGATTATCTCTGGAAAAACGATTAGTATTAGAGAACATTTTCTCTAGTAGCAATATTTTTGTGATTGGTTTTTCAGGTGCTGATTTAGACTTCGATTTAGATTATATTCCATTGTCGAAAGCAATTCAACGCGGTAGCCAACTAACGTGGGTTGTTCACCTGAACGCTGCACCTAACCCAAATGTGTTGGAACTTCAAAGACGTTATCCTCAAAATGTATATATACGCAAAATGGAATTATGTGAATTTTTTGAAGACTTTGGTGTAAAGTATAATAATGAAGAGAAAAACATAGTCCCTTATGTTACAGTATCAGAAAGTAAAGAAAAGCTAACACAAAAAATCAAAGAATTGTTTTCTTCTGCTCATATTGGCACACATGGTTGTGTCGGTTACTGCCTTACTCTTCTTGATATGATTGGTGCTAACAAAGAGGCAGAAAAACTTGCTAAAATATATGAGAAAAAATTAGATTGGTCTGCTTTAAATGTCTTTTCGTTATTAGGTGTAAATGCACTTGCAAGCCACAAACTTCATAATAAAGATTGGCAGGGTGCACTTCGCGATTATTATGCAGTTATTCAATGTCTGCAACATATTAATGCATTGAATTGTGAAATTCAAAATATGACTGATAAATTTGTGAATTTGAAACAGAAAAAACTTCAGGAACAGGAATATGCTCATAATTTGGTTACAGCATATATTGATATCGGAACGGTATATTACTATATAGCAATTGCAGAACAAGCCGATACACTAATAAATGCAAAAAAAATTTTTGATTTAGCAAAACAACTGTTGAAATGTAACCCCAATATTCCATGTAACAGTTTAGTCTCGTTTGGACAAGCAAGGGTTAATTATTTTCTTGATGGAAATTTTGATCACTATATAGATACATTGTGCATCAGTAAAAAATATGCTCAAAAGGAAGGGCGTTTGAATACATTAGTAGAGATTCTTCTTGAAGAGTGCAAAATCCGATTACAGATTGGAGAATACTACATAGCTCGGAGTTTATTGGATTCCAGTCGAAATATGCTGAAAAATATTGGACGTGTTGTCTTAACACAGCGGTGGAAAACGTTAGATTGTGAGTACAGGTTAAGAAGTGGCGAGCAGGCGGCAGAATTGACAGAAGAAACGCTAAAAATTTTAATTAACGGTGTAGGAGAACGCGAAAGACAAGCGATTATTTGGTGTGAGGCAAGACAAGAAAAAGAGCACTTGTCACAACTTTTTTATCTGTTAGCTGAAAAATATATGAAAAAGGGATCATGGCGACGGCTTTTGGATGTAGCACAATGCGGTCTGTCTACGGCTTATACAGATACGCAACGGTCAGAAGCTCTATACTTTCTTGGCTGTGCCGCAATGGAATTGGCAAGATACAGAGAATCAGAAAAGTATTTTAATCAGATTGTGGATATGGGTAAAGGTTCCAATGATCTAAAACTAGGATGGGCGCATTCCGAATTGGCTCGCTTATTAGTGAGAAGAGGTGATATTTCACAAGCAATGCGTCATTTTAAAATGTGTCTACAAGTGCTTAAGGATTTAGGAAATATGGAGCAACTGACGCAATCCGCTGCCAATTTTGTTGCAGCTCTGTTCCGCCGTAATCTGCTTGTACAGGCAGAGAGTGCTGCTGAACAGTTACTGACAATAATAGATGATTCAAATGCAGCTGCTTTTCAGGAGTATTTAGATTTCCTGCGTCAAACCTACAGAAAACAAGTGTGTGATGATATCCAAAATCAGCCTCCGCAAGCTATTGCTACACAGGCACTTGATTTGTATGAGACTGGAGATACAGAACAAGCATGGGAATTGATGCGGATTGCTATAGAAAAATATAAAGAAACTGAAGATCTTGATGGAGTTGGACGATGTGAAAACAATATGGGAATGTGGAGTTTGCAGGGAAAAAACTATGAGAATGCAGTTAATCATTTGAAAACTGCCTTGGATATTAAATCTTCTTTGGGAGATATAGGAGGAGAAATTAACCAAATTGCAGTACTAATACAGGTAAACACCATATTTTTAAAGAATCTTGATGAAAGCGAAAAACTTGTGCGCTATGTAGAGCATAATCAGCCCCTTTACGCTGATAAAAAAGAGCGCTATATGTTATATTATAGTCTTGCTATTTATAAACTAATTATCGGTGAGCTTGCATCGGCATATACTTATGGAGAAATTGCGAAAGAGGGATTACCTTATATACAGGATAATTTTACGGATTGCCAAAATTTTTTGAGTTTAATAATCAATATCATAGAAAAAGTTTTAACATTTGAAAATTCTCAAAACGAATTAACAGAGTTTGAATCAAATATTCTCGAGATAAAACGATTAGGCAAAATTGGTGAAACGGAGAAATGCCTTGCTATGGCAAATCAGCTTAAAAAGGAATGGAGTAACGATTCGCTGAAAATGGGGATTTTATATGGAACTTGTGGCAACGCATTTCTGGAAGCAGGAAAATATGATGAATCTATTGATCACTATCAATTGGCAATTGATAAATTTAAAATTGTGACTGAAGATGGCGCAGAAAATCATATATTAACTGCTTTGAACGGAATATGTATTGCGTTAGGATACCTTGGAAAAGAAAGCGAAGCTATAACGCAATTGCGCAAGGTTCTTGAGCAAACAGAAATGTTCTATTCCAATCGATGTTCGTTAACACTGAATTTATGTAACAGGATGATTACATTACATAAAGATACAATAGAATGTAACGATAGTATTTTTACAGAAATTTGTAATTTGCTGAACTCTCTGTCTGCTTTTAGCACTCTTAGCCATGAGGAACAAGGAACTATATATTCTACCTACGGAGCACTATATATGGCAATTGATGATTATACTTCAGCAAAACGATATTATCTTCAAGCAAAGGAAGAATTTTTGATTGTAAACTCCCAACATCTATTAAAAGTGGATCAGATGTTAAAAATATTGGAAGAATCAGATGAAATATAGGATATATTTATTATTCAGCTAATAAATTATTCGTCCATTTCAAATTTCTTTGCCAAGTTTATGTGAACTATACTTTTGGTGTGAACAACACCAAAAGTACTCCTATTAATGCCTTTAGGCAGTTGAGAGCCGAAGGCACGAAACAAAGAACCACCTGCTAAGCGGGTGAGCGTTGAAGGTTATACAAAAAAAATCTCCAAACGAGTACAATAGTAGATGTTCAAGCCTACTAAAAGACGAGAGGAGATTTTATGGCAAATCAATATAATAGTTTATCGCATACAAAATGGTTGTGCAAATAT
>JAETRQ010000014.1 GCA_021770095.1 Eubacteriaceae bacterium
GTCTGCTTGTGTCAAGTAAGGAATAAAAAAAATTTCATTTTTTAGCGAGCCACAGGCAAACTTGCCTATGGCTCATATTTTACCATGCCTTTCCAATAATTGAAACAGGTTTTCATGCAGTGATTTCAGCCTGAAAAGGATTGCCCACTTTCCATACAATCTCTATGGCATCCTCTCCATAAACAACGACTTTATCAATCAGCATCTTCAATCTGTCCTTATCGAAAGACTCCAGTACGGATAGCTCTGCCAGTTCTTTATCCGGTAATTCCTCCTGCACTGATACTGTCTGCATACTGTCAAGTTCAGCCTGCGCCTCACTCTTGATCTGTTCCAGTTCTTCAAGCCTTACCCTGCCTTTTTCAATCCGAGAAATGTAATCTTCTCTGGTAACTGTTCCGGCTTTATACTGTTCATACAGACGTACTTTTGTGTCTTTCCATCTTGCTTCCTCTTTTGTACTATCTGCAATCGTTGTTTCAAGGACTGCTTTCCGATCATTCTTTGGAGCCTTTTTGCGGTTATTCCTTGCTTCAATCAGCATATCCGCCATTCCCCTTACCTGACACAAGACTGCATCCTCAAGCTCTTTCTGTGCTACATTGATTCTCTGGCAATCATTTTTTACCTGTTGTGTACGGCTCCCACAATAGTATTTGTCGTTTTTCCTATTTCTAAGTTTCAGTCCTTTTCCACAGTACCCACAGATAAAAAAGAGATTTTTCTTTCCCGTTGCCCTGCCGCTCATATCAAGACCGACAATATTATCGTTTGCTTTCTGAAAAATTTCCTTTGACACAAGGGCTTCATGCTGATTTTCTACAATGATCCATTTCTCCCTCGGCTGTTCTACCCGTTTCTTATTGGTGTCCATTCCGCATTTCGCCCTGTTCCAAAACATTGTGCCAAGATATGTTTCGTCTGTAATAATGTCCTTGACTGAACTGTTGTCCCATATCTTAATCTTCACATGCGGCTGTTTATCAGGGAAATTGTCCCCTTTGAGTTTGTGGTACATATATCTTGTGGGTATTTCTGCCTCATTAAGCTGCCTTGCAATCTCTGTATGGCTTATCCCATCAGCAGCCATGCGGAAGATTTTGCGGATTACCCAAGCCACGTTTTCATCAATCAGAAGTTCATGCTTGTTTTCGGGGTTCTTCCTGTATCCATATGGGGCAAACTGCCCCACAAACTCGCCGTTACGCACCCTTGTATCCCTTGCGGAACGGACTTTCTTTGAAAGGTCAGCACTGTACATTCCATATACAAGGTTTTTTAATGCAACACCCATACCGCCTGTTGTGCCAAACTTATCATCACTGTCGTAACCGTCATTCACGGATACAAACCGTATCTGCAATATGGGAAAGATATACTCCAAAAAACGCCCTACTTCCAGATAATCCCTCCCAAAACGGGAGAAGTCCTTGACAACGATCATATTGATATTTCCGCTTTTGGCAGCTTCAATCAGTGCCTGCACCCCCGGTCTGTTGAAATCGGTGCCGGAATATCCGTCATCGCAAAACTCTGTAATGCTGTACGGCTGTCCCTGCATAAGTTCCTCTGTATGCTTTGTGAGCAGTACCCTTTGTGCGGAAATGCTGTTGCTGTCCTCTGACTTTTCCTTGTCGCTGTCCTCATTGGAAAGGCGCAGGTAAAGGGCAATCATTATCTTATCCATTTAGACCGCCTCCCTTTCTGCACTCAGGGTTTTCAGGTCATTCAGCACATCATCATATTTTAGGTATACATCAATCCTTGCATCCTCGTGGACTACTACCCTGTCCACAAAAGCCTCTACCATTTCCCTTGTGAGCTTGCGCTTGTTAAGATATTTTTCCACTACTGCTTTCCAGTCCTCGTCAATATGGTACTCTCTGGAATACGCCGCCTGTGCTTTCAGCAGTTCATCAAGCCTTGCCGTCAACTCCTTTATTTTTCCTGCATACTTCTCGCTGATCTGGACATACTGCTCTTCGTCAATAAGTTTATCCCGGTAATCCTCAAAGATGCCCGCCTTGACTTCCGTTGTCTTTTGCAGTTCTTTTCTGATCTTGTCTGCCTCTTTTCCATAAATATCGTATTTTTTGAGGTTATTTGTTTTGGCGTTCATCCGCCTTACTGTTTCCTCTTTGTCAATGCAGACATTCATGTGTTCATGGATCGTCTCAAATACGATTTTATTGACCGCATCCAGTGATACCTTATGATTTGTACAGCCCTTTTTTGCCGTATCAAGATAAGTCTTGCATCTGTAAAATTTGTTGACGTGCCTTGTCCCCTCTGTGCGGAATCCCATAACCTTGCCGCAGTCGGCACATACAATCTTTTTACCAACCAGATTAAACCGGGCATGGTTAAAACCATTTTTACCATGTGTTGAATGGAAATTAGCTACATTTTCCGCAAGCCGCTCCTGAACCATGTCAAAATCTTCCCTGCCAATCAATGCTTCATGCGTATTTTCAATGACAATCCATTCTTCCTCTGGCACATTTACAATTTTTCCATTCACCCTGTCCCTCTTGTTATGGACACTTGCACCTACATAAACATAATTTGTAAGAATGGACCTCACTGTTACGCAGTTCCATTCCGTATTCATCCCCTCCGGTATCTCATTTCCGAACCGCATCTTTTTGTATGCTGCCGGATTAACCGCTTTTCGGGAGAGCTGTCTTGCAATCTCTTTCAGGGAGCTGCCCTGTAAAAACAGCCTGAATATCTCCTGTACATTTTCCCTGACATCATCATCCGGCTGAAGGTGTCTGTCCACGTTGACATATCCATACGGAACTGCACCGGACGAATATTCTCCGTTCTTCCAGTATGCCCGGTGTGCAGACTTCATCTTTTTGGATAGGTCTTTCACATACATCTCATTTACCATGTTTTTCAGCGGCATGAGCAGTTCTTCGCCGGACTTGTTGGAATCGTAGCCGTCCGTGACCGCTATGAACCTCACGTCAAAGAATGGAAATACCCTCTCAATGTAGTTGCCTGTCTCAACATAGTTCCTGCCAAGCCTTGACAAATCCTTTACGACAATGCAGTTGAACAATCCGCTGCGCATATCCCTTATCATTTCCTCAAAGCCCGGTCTTTCAAAGTTTGTGCCGGAATAGGAAACGTCAGCGTACTCCTTACACACAACCATATCGTCATTCTCTGCCACGAACTTCCGTAGCAGCTCCATCTGTGTCTCTATCGTTGCCCGCTCCCTGTTGGCTTCTGTTTCTTCGGAAAGCCTTGCATACAGGGCAGCTTTATAGCAGGCGGTTTTTGCCGGAGCCGGAACCGTTGCAGCCTGACCGCCTAAATCACTGACATTGACAAAATCAACTTTCTTTGACTTCCTAGCCATGCTACACCGCCTCCTTCCATTCAAACCGTACCCTGCCCTGTTCGTCACAGACAGTCTCACAGCCCGCCTTTTGCAGATTGTCAATAATCTCCTTATAACAGTCCCCAAAGCTGAAAACAACCTCTATACTGCCCTTGTCGATTACCTTTACCCTGTCAATCAGTTCCACAGCCACATTCCTTGTCAGTCTGTCGATGTCCTGATGCTCTGCGAAATAATCAAGCCATTTGTATTTGTCCGTATTTGAAGCAAGTATATCCTTAATCTCCTGCTTCATTTTCCGCACCGCATCCTCTGCCAAGTTCCTTTTCTGCGTGTATGCCTCATGCAGCTCCATGTAGTCCTCTTTTGACACGATACCGTCCTTCATATCCTCATAGAGCATATTTCTAAGTTCCATGCACCGCCCAATCTCTGTTTCTTTCTGTTCAATGCGCTTTTCCAGTTCCCTGATGTCCAGTTCCTGAAAAGGGATTGTTGAAACCTTTTCCATGACCTGTTTCAAGTCAAGAATGTTGCTGATCTGAACCCTTAAAAGCTGCAAAACCGTTTCTTCCAGTCTATCCACTGCGATACGGTGGTTGCTGCACTCTTTTGTCTCCTTGTTGCGGGAACATACATAATACTGGTATTTCTTCCCTCCGGCACAGGCGTTCTTCCTTACCATCGCCGCACCGCAGTCGGCACAGACAATCAGCCCTGCAAGCGGATATACTTCTGACTGTTTCGGTGAAATCCTTGTGTCCATGCCGAGAAGCCGCTGCACGATGGAAAAGTCCCTGTCTGAAATAATAGCTTCATGGTTCTTCTCTATCCTTACCCAGTCCTTTTCCGGCTTTAAAATGGTCTTTTTGACCTTATGGTTGGGTGTTGTCTGCCTGCCCTGTACCAGATTGCCGATGTAAAGTTCATTCTCTAATATCCGCCTGACCGTTACAGAACTCCATACCGCCTTGTCGCTGGTCTTGAAACTGGTCTGATAATTACTGCCCGTTGCGCTCTTATATTCCATAGGGGAAAGAACACCCATATCATTCAGCCTGTTTGCAATGGCATCCTGGCTGAGTCCGTGCAGCTTCATTCTGAAAATATCTTTTACAATGCCTGCCGCAATCGGATCAATAATCAGGCTGTTCCTGTCATTTTCGCTTTTCTGATACCCATAAGGGGCAAAGGAGCCGATAAATTCCCCGTTTTTCCTTTTTACTTCCAAGTGGCTCCGTATCTTTACGGAAATATCACGGCAGTACGCATCGTTGATTAAATTTTTGAAAGGGATAATAATTTCATCTGCCTGCTCTTTCCCATTCAGACTGTCATAGTTGTCATTGATGGCAATGAAACGAACCCCCAATGCGGGGAACAGCCGCTCAATGTATCTGCCGGAATCAATGTATTCACGCCCGAAACGGGAAAGGTCTTTCACAATGACACAATCCACAATGCCTTTTTTGATGTCCTCAAGCATCAGCTTAAATGCAGGACGCTCAAAATTAGAGCCTGAATAGCCGTCGTCAACCCGTTCCGACACGACTTCAATATCTTCTTTGTCCTTCAGGAAATCACGGATAAGATTTTTCTGATTTGAAATGCTGTTGCTCTCTGCCTTCACAGCATTGGAAACATCGCCATCTTCCTTAGATAATCTAACGTAGATGGCTGCATGGTAGATTTTCTTAATCTTGTTACTCATGTTACCACTCCTTTTGATTTTCTAAGTCAGAAAACCCGAAAGGGAGTGCCTGTTTAGTCCCAAGTTAGAAATAATGAAATTTAGTCCTAACGCTATTCTAGCACACCCTGCGGATTATTTCCACCAGATTCTGAAAAAATTTTTATACGGACAGGAGCATATTTTCAAATGCCTCATTAAAGGATATGCCGCCCGTAAAGCGGACCTTGACTTTCATGCTGCCGACACGCACCAGATAGGGATTGCCGACCTTTTTAAGATACTGCTGTTTCCTTTCTTCCAGTGGCAGATTCCGGTCTATCTGAATCCCGCTTATGTCTGTCAGTCCTTCCAGTTCTACGTCCGAAAAGTCTGTATCGAGCATTTTTCTATATTCTTCTGCCGTCATTGCGTTACCTCCCAATAAAAATACTGCCGGATGTTTCCGGCAGCTATGTATGCCGGACTGCTGATCCGGCTATGAAAGGTCTGCTGAATATTTTACCCCCTGCTTGCTTCAAGCCTCTTTTCAAAATTCCTGTATATTTCCTTGTCTACCCACTCCACATATTCTTTAATGTCAATCAGACCTTTCAGGTCATAAATCTGTGAGCGCATAAACTGTTCCACCTGTTCGGGAGTGTTTTCTCCCTGTCCTGTCAGTTTCGCAGTCAGCTTTTTCCTGATTTCATCCTGTACAGCCTGCGGCATTGCGGGTATATAGTATGGCGGTAAATATGGCACATTCCTCTGCATTACCGCATCTTCATATTGATAGCTTTTCTCAAACTCAAGCAAAAACTTCCGTATCTGGACTCTGGCTTTTCCCTTGTTCTCATCACTGACAAGCTCCGTCAGACCGTCAAAGAACTGAACCAGTTCCCATTTTGTAAAACCCATTCCTGCATACTCCTTTCGTCCTGCAATCCTCCATTCATTTTGATCTGAATGACATAATCCTGCCCCTGCCGGGCAGATATGTAAACAGCCGGACATCTGCCCGGCTTTATAAAATCCTGTCTTTCACGTTGTTATCGTTATCATTCTAATACATGCGCCCGTATTTTCTGCCCTTTCTGAAAGCAGCCGTCCCAAAAACAGCGAGTACGGATAAAACCAGACATACGCCTGCTGCCACAAAAATCTTAATTCTGCTCATATTTACCGCCTTTCCTTATTCGTTGTACCTGTCAAACACGCCCACCTGCACCTGTACGCCCTCTGTGATCCGCCCAAGCGTTTCTTCATCAACCTTTCCCATGTGTTCTATGATACGGTCAAAGTTCAGTGCTGTTACCTGTTCGCATAATGCGATGCTGTGCTGGTCCAGTCCCTCCGTCTTATATGACGATATGAATACATGGGTGGGCAGGTTCTGTTTCTTGTAAATCTTAGTAGACAGCGGAACTACCGTAATGACAGTGCTGTGCTTGTTTGCCCTGTTGTTACTGACTACCACCACCGGGCGCATACCGCCCTGCATACTTCCCTGATACTGTACTCCCAAATCTGCATACAATATATCGCCTCTCCTTATTTTCATCAGCAGCCTTTGTCTCCGCCCCATATCGGTCTTTCCTTATCGGCAGGACACTTTGTTGTATCATAGATGTGATACTGCATGGTGGAAAGCTCAAAAAAACCAACACCAATGTTGGCAGCGTCATACATAAATTCTTCCAGATCGGACTCGTCCGCCGTGATGTCAGCCATGTTCTCCACGACAACCGTATCATACTGCCCCGTAATCAGGCGGGTAATCAGCATGTTTACCGCATCCCTGTCAATGTCACGGTTCGGTCCCTTGTTGACGATAGTTTCATTCATTAACGCTACCCCTGCCATGCTACACTTCTGACGGTTCTGCTGAATGATCTGGCGGATATTGCTTTCTGACTTGTTGGAGTTCATAAACATGACTGCCGGATGCACCAGCAAGCCAAGCTCAAAACTTTTTACATTACTGCACATAATAATCACCTATACTTTCTCATATTTTCATTGACTGAAACAAAAGAGAAGTTTTTGCCGGCATTATCCTCTCATACAGGAAAGCCTTGTCTGCTGTTATCTGATAACTGCAAGGCTTGCCTGTATCAGAGGATAACGTGGCGTTTCCGCCACATTACCCCTCTGTTCAATCTGAAAATATCAGACTGGCTCTCGCTTGTCCCCGAACCGGGTAACATACACTGGGACGGCTCCATCCCACACTACGCCTCCGTCATGCCCAACCAGACGAAATCCGCAGGCAGCCACTCCCGAAAAATGCTTTTCGCTAAAATTCCGGCGCCGTTCTATCTCATTACCTCTGACTGCCATGCCAGTAGGCACAATCCTCTGCTCTTAAAAACTTACGTTTTTTACCTTCACGGGCAACAATGTTATCCATTGCAGGTATGTCGTCGCACGAAATGGGATTCTGCCACCCCTTTATCCCCACATAAGCATGAACGGATAAAAAGGCGAAAATAAAATCGGGTGTATGCGTGTCCTATAAAATTGTTTTGGCTTTTTCAAGCCTGCAACTATCATAACTGAAAGGGAGTTGTTTTCAGAGTGCCAGTATCCGCTATTTATAGCTGATATATGCCACCTTGACTATCAGACAGAAAACAAAAAAAGACCAGACTCCAAATTATAATCCGAAGTCTGATCTATTCTCATAAGAGCCAAAACACATTATTATGATATATATTTAGTCTCCTATGTACGATAATTTTTTATGCGGTTCTTCTGTCAATCATAACCGTCTCGCTCTCTCGAAAGTCCAAGCGATTTATTTATTAGAGCTAACGCTCCTACTTATCCAGAAATCCTAAAAACTTTTTCCATTCCATATAGCCCTTTAAATCTCCGTAGCTGTACTTCGACTGCATAATCTCGTTCACTATCTTTACCCAGTCTGTTTTCTCTGAAAAGCTCCATGAAGCGGTATTTCTCTGCTCTGCATTTTTTACGGCTTTTGCGACTGCGGCTTTCAGCACTGTATCTTCAAAACTGCCTTTTCCACTTTCTTTCAGGCTGGCAGTGTACGCATACATTTCAGCCGTATCACAATTTTTAGGATCTACCTTTGACGCATCTACCATCCGTTCAGTGACATTTCCCGTCTTATCCCATATTTTCACTTTATATACGGGATTTTCCGAATCAAAATCTTGTGTTTTATAAACGGAAATAGATGATCCAGTTACAACCTCCGCTCCTGAGAATACTGTAATATCACCCGTTTCTTTATCTGCACCATGAAGAGTAGCAGTCACCTGATCTTATGCTTGTACTACTTCCTCCTAATTAAATGAATTTAAAATAACTACCATTCCCTATCACAAATTATGTCTCATAGTAATAAGCATTCAATATGTCTTGCAGAAAGTGGACTTCTATTGCAAAAAATGGCATATCTCTCATAAGCGTCAAAAAGAGGATATTGTATCTTTACACAATACCCTCTTTATTTAAATACCCTTAATTACTTATACAAAATTTGATTATTATACGCCTTCTCCGCATCACTCTTTCTTAAAGCCTCTCTCATATCTTCCTCTTTTTGAAGCTTTTTATCCAATATCTCCTGCGATATACGCTTTGCAGCCTGCCGTTTTTCTAAATATTCTTCCAGCAGCTCTTTTTGCTTATCCTTTTTACTGTCACTTGTCTTTTTATAAAAACTATTTTTTGAACGTATGTCAAATTCCGAATCATAACCAACAGGCCATGAATCCGCCCGATAATCATTTAAAGAACTTCCAACCGTAATCATAACTGAACAATTTCTTGGGGCATATGAATCTCCCCAATCTCTCTGAACTAAATTTAAAATCTGCTGTTTATATTGCGGATCTTCTTTCATTTTTTTAAAAGCATCCTCTGATATATTAATCGCCATATTACTAACTGTCCGGTGATTATTTATTCTGGAAAGCTCATCATAAAATTCTTTTTTAAAAACTTCCAGTTCTTCTTCTGGTGTCATTTGTTCTGTTTTCTCAGTCTCGCTTATCTGTTTTGAAGATAATTCCTTTAAGAACACCTTCTCCTCGTTTTTCCTATTCCTTGTTTCTGTTACCATACTGCTTTCCCGCAAGTAATTGTTTTGAACCGTCAATGACATATTACAATTCTCCTTTCTGTGAGATAATTATTTCTACAATATCATTAAAAGTATTAAATCTACGTTCCGCTATTGCTGCTTCAGGAACTTTTATTTTAAATGTATCCTCTACCACTTCCAAAAATGTTATCATTTGATACGGCTCGACTCCAAATCTCCCTGATAATATAGGATAATTTTTTGCTTCATCTGGTAAAGCATCTATATCTATCTTGAGTACCTCTTTTACAACCTTTGACAGCACACTACGCACTTGATTTTCCATCATTTAACCTCCAAATTAAAGTGTTTCCATTTCAGCATTATCATTCAAACAATCAATAATGTACTGTCCCATAATTCCAACACTTGTTTCTGTAAATATTTTTTCTTGTTTATCGGTATCTGACTCTAACTTTATTCTCAAATCTTCTATATCAGATTGCTTCCGTGAAAAATATTCTATTGGTATGGATCGATTAACAGTAAAAACATCCTGCGCTGTACCGCTTATGTAAAAGCATTCTATATCTGTCATATATTTATATTTTACAATCTGTTTTATTTCTGTCACATACTTATCTGTAACATTATTTCCATATAAACACATGACTAAAAAATCTGGATTAACAGCATTTAAAATTTCAAATGCATGAATCCCAAAATAACCAACCTGAAATTTGCTTATAGGCATAATCCCTTCTGGAACTCCCAAAATAATTACTTCTGGTTTCTCCTTTTGCTCAATTTTCTTAATAAAATGATTATACAAAATAATCTTTTGTTCCGAAGGAATATTAGTATCCATAAAGCCGGGAAACGTATATGTATTATTTAAAAATACACTATTTTTCCTTGAAGAAACCAAAACAACATGATACCCTTTTTCTTCCAAATACCTTTTGGTAGATAATTGTACCAAAAATTTATCTGTTTGCTCACCAACACCCGCTACACATATTATCGGTGTATATATGTCATGTAAAACCATCGGGCTAATTTCTATATCGGATATTTCACTTGTTTTCATTACATCTATCATATTTCCTGAATAATCTTTTACCAGTTCCGAAATTTTATTATATACAGTTTTCTGAACTGCTCTAGCAAGTAATATTTGTTTGTTATGCTTGAGCATATTTTCAATAACCTCATATAGTTGTCCATCTTGTAATTTATTTAAAGAATCTGTTATCCAAACTGCATCTATTCCTCGATAATCAACTTCCGATAATGTAGTCTGAACCATATAGCCACAAATGCTTTCTTTTCCCATTGCCCATCCATTAGGGGACAATAAAACTTGAATATTAATATTTTTTAGCATTGAGTTATGCTGCAAATATGGATACATTTCGTTATCATAAGGAAATACTGCTACATTTAAAATTTTCTTACTATTCAAATTTATTCACCCCTAACTTAGTCAAAATGATACCCGTGTTCTCTTAATACACAATATTCCTTTAACTGTATTTCACACGTCAGTTTTACTTTTTCGCAACGCTCCATGCGCTTCTGCGCCGATAATTCATCTCCATCTTCCATACCAGCAGCACACAGATTGCAAAAATCCCCTGCCCAACAAGTTTTGCACTTATTAGGTGTCAGTTGTGCAATATTCAGTAATTTGTGAACTTTTTCCATATCAAACCCAGTATCTAAATCACCTAAAACAAAAGCGTTGCAACTTTCATTAACACGTTCACAAGGATAAAATTTCTCATCTACGTTCACAAACAATCTTGTTGCCCCTGCAACACAAGCACCCGATGGATGATATACATTGCCACGATTTCCTTTTGCAATAACTTTTTTATGTATATTCTCTTTCATTACTGCGATCTGGGCTTCCATCAACTTAGATACATATTTTCTATCTAATCGTCCTATCAAATACAAATATGCCTTAAACAACTCATATCTATAATTTGTATCAAAAAGTTCCGAGTAATGGATTTCATTTTTTGAACTATTTTGATTTAATGTTGTGGCACCGACTATGGCAGAAGAAATAAAGTCATAAGTAAAAAAATTACTGCTACATTGAAAATCATTCTTTTCATCCAACACCGCATTAAAACTTATGTTTTCCATATAATCAGGATATTTTTCTTTTATATGGTCAAGTTTACCCATAATTACTTCAAAAGTTCCTTTACCACTTTCTGCAAACACCCGACTATTGTCTTGAACATTTTGTGGTCCATCTAAACTAATGGTTAAATTTACGCCATTTTCATATAAAAAATCAACTATTTCATCGGTAAGTAATGTTGCATTTGTAGTCATATTATACTTAACTTTCTTACCCTCAAAAACCTTATTAGAATAGTCGATAATCTCACGGATTAATTTTATCTCTAACAAAGGTTCTCCACCGTAAAAACTAATTAATCCATTCTCCAAATTACTATTATGTTTATGATAAAAATCAACAGCTTTTTTCGCTGTCTCGATTGACATTCTCTTTTTAGTATGTACTCTATTTACATATGAGCCTGAATATACACAATATTTACATCTCAAATTACAATTCTGTGTTACTTGTAAAATTAGCTGATGAACATTATTTTTCATATAATCTTCTATCTGATCTGCTGCTGCATGCTTTATTTCTATATTTGTATTACAACTTTTTAAAAATCCTTGCGCTTTTAATTTTTCTACCTTTTTCATGGATACACTATCCATTTGTGAATAGGCAATTTCCTTTGCAATTATTTTCTCAAGAGTTTTATATAAATTTTCATCAATGCGAATAATGGAAGTTGTATTAACATCAAATACATAATATGCTTCTACTGTTTCAAATAACTTTACAAATGGTATTTCGCTCAATTTTTCTGCCTCCTTGTACATAGATACAGAAAGATATTAATACCAACAATATCTTTCTGTATCTAGTTGTAGCATCTGCGTTGTCCGCTAAGGACATCCTTAGAATGCCCATCTTCCCTGAATTGCAGTGGTTAAACCTTTGGAATAATTCTGCAAATTAACAGTAGAAGATGCTGTCGATGCAGTGCAGTTGTAACACGGAATAGAAGCGCACTGTGAATCGCAGCTACAAGAGAATGCTACTAATGTTCCATCCTGAACCTTAGCTTTCTTTCCTAATGTCTTTTTCATCATGTTTCCTCCTTTCCCCGAATATTTTATAACAAGCCCTCAAAGATGACCTATTACAGATATTAATTTATCAAAAACAAAACAAATTTCAATCCCCCTTGCAGAAAGTGACCTTATTTTGCAGAAAACGGCACAAAAACTTTTCAAACAAGCTTTGCTGTTATGAAAAGACTTTTAAACTCAATCCGCTTTTTCCATCATAATATTTAATTCATCATTTTTTCCGATCAGCTCATCATATGTTCCTATACCATCAACCACTCCTTCTTTCAGCACAACAATTTGATCCACTTTACTCAATATCTCTTTTCTATGTGTTATCACTATCACTGTTTTTTCTTTCAGTTTCGTATTCAGCAGTTTATTAATCTGCTTTTCTGAATAAGCATCCGTGTTTGAAGTGGCTTCATCAAATATAATAATCGGCTTATCATACACCAATGCCCTTGCAAGGGCTATTTTCTGCTTCTGCCCGCCAGAGAGCATTGCCCCGTTCTGCCCTACCACATAATCCAGGGAAACCTCCTTTATAAAATCTTCCAGTCCACTGTCCTTGCAGGCTTCCTCTATCACAGTATCGTCTATCTGTTTATACAGGCAGATGTTATTCCTTATTGTATCATTAAAAAGGTATATTTGCTGGCTAACCACAGATACCATGTCCCGATATTCTGACAATGACAGATCTGAAATATTCTCTGTTCCCAGTAATATCTTTCCATTTTCCGGCTCATACATTCTGATAAGAAGGTTGATGATTGTTGTCTTTCCCGAACCATTACGCCCGATTATAGCCGTCTTACTTCCTTTGGCAAACAAAATATCAATGCCCTTTAAAATGTATTTATCTTTTTCATATGCGAAAGAAACCTGTTTCATCTTCAAATCATTCAGACACAGATCTGCGGTCTTTTCGGTATCCGTTTCTTCCTCTAATTCCATAAAGGCGTAATATCTTTTCGTTGACGGAATAATCCCTGATAAAAGGTATCCTATATTAAGGATTGCAGAAATCGGTCCTGTAACATATGCGCTGTATGTAATGAACGCAAATACGCTGCCCACCGAAAGCTGCAAATCAAACACCAGATTTGCGCCCAATATATATAACAGTGTAGAGAGAAGTTGTACCATGATATTATCTATAATCATATTCCACTGGCTTAACATATTCATCTGTTTCTGTTTCTCAATAATGTTATTCTGATTATATGTAAATTCCTGATGCTTTTTATCAAAGATATGAAACAGCTTTACTTCCCGTACCCCTCCAACAGTATCCCCAAACCATCTCGCATATTCTTGATTCCTTTGTATAAACTCATCCATAATCTGTTTTTGCTTCTTGGCAAAGTATTTCATTACAACGCATTTAATCGGTATAAACAACAACACTAATACCGTCATTTTGAAATCTATAATAAATAACCCGATTATGCCGCCTGCCATGCTGAACGCCTGTGTAACCACAAAGAAAACGCTGCTGTCAGCAATAGATGTCATTTGGTTAATATCTGTGTTGATATTATTCAGAGTCTCCGCATAATTAGTGTTATTGAAATAATTTATTCGTAGCTTCATAAGATGTGAGAAAGACTGTTCCGAAAGAAAATACTGTATCTTTGCTGAAATGTCTACACGCTTTTTCTCCTTAATTATGTCTATAAGGGAATTTATCGTGTATATTACCATAGATGCCAAAACCAGCTCAATCAGCAATTTCTTATTGCCACCGATAAAACCATTATCCATGATCCGCTGGCTGATTAGCGGTACACAAAGATTTAATCCTGTAGAAATAAACAAGCAACAGACAATAGCAATTATAGTTTTTTTGTATCTGTTCAATAACAGAAGCAATCTCTTTACAGCCTCTTTATTATCCATCTTCATCCTCCGTCAGCTTTTTTTCTATAATATGATATATTTCATCAATCTCTTTCCTGTCAAGCAATCCTGATATTCTTTTCTCAGCCTTTTCATTTTCAAAAGAAAATCTAGCCAAAATATTTTCTCCCTCATTGCAAAGGTTAATCTCTACATCACAATCAGGATACACTTTCAAAAATTTCTCCTTATCGTCCAATGAAACACACCATATTACCAAATCACTTTGTTTATAAAACACCTGACTTTCTATAAAAGTTTTCCATGCCTCATAATCTGCCACAGGCTCCGGCATATATTCTAACCCATACAGTACACATTCAGGCTCCATTTTTATCGTGTATGCATTGTAACCATCACGGGCAAATGCCCTTTTTAATTCAGTAAGTATGTAAAAACTGTCTATTGCAGCTTCGATTGCCAATATCACTACCGGAACCTCAAGACCATTTCCCTGATAATGATTGTTCAAAATCTGCTGCCGCCTAATTTCCCCGCTCCAAAAGAACCCCTGCACATCTATATTATAAATATCCTCTTTCCCAAGATATATTACATTCTTGTTTTTTATCTCAAGACTTTCCAAATCAGCCACAGAGCAAGCTATTACGGTATCGACTTCCTCTCGTATTTCGCTAAATTCTCCCGAAACCGTTTCAAAGTAATAATCTGCTCTGCTCGTTTTCTTCCTGCCTGTTACATAAGCCTTATAAACCCAGTCTGGTTCATACACTCCCCCAACCATTTCTGTATGGCTTTGCTCTCTTGCATAGTCCTTCAATTTCTTTATGTCGAGCGTTTTATCTATGCTCAGCCTGTCTGCAATCAAAGCACATACATATGGTGCTGCATAACTGTTACTCAATGATGTTTTAATCTCTTTATCAAAAAATTTAACCATATGTTCAGACGGAACAATAGTATCAATCCCCATTTGCAAATAATCTTCGGAATAACTTAAAGGACTGCCTGTTGTTGCCACACCGATTACATTCGTAAAACTAGCCGGATATGATACGAATCCTGAATTTGCCGTTGCTGCCACAATAATCATTCCATTATATACATACTTATTGACCAATTTTTTAAGCTTCTCACACTCATTAAAATTCGTAGTTCCGAAACTCAGATTGACAACCCCTATATTGTTCTGATAACACCATTCAAGGGCAGGTTCTATCTTTTCAATCCCGCCTTTCCCAGTTTTATCCAAAATTCGTACACTATCCAATATGCAGTGAGAATTATATTTTTCAACAATCAATGCACAGAACGTCCCATGTTGAAAATCCGTAACCCGAATTTCGTTTTTATCTTCTATACACCTGTTGTTTTCATCTATAACTATTTGCGCCTGTATTTTTTCTTTGCATATTAGATCTCTGTTTATTCCATTATCAATAATAGCTACTCTAACTTCTCTCAAATATCTCATCCCAATCCTTACATTACCTGATATTCTGCATATTGAGCTTTTAATACCACATTACATATCGCAAACGAGAATTATCCAGTAAAAAATTTTATAACAAAAAATCCTAAAATACAATTAGACTTGCAGAAAACGGTTCTCTATCGCAGAAAATGGACACTTTAAACCAATATATTTTCATTTTTACTCCATCTATAAACAGCATAAAAAATCAGTCCCGAACCATTATAGTTCAAAGACTGATTTGATTTAATGTTATTCATACAAATGTGTATGTAGGGAATATTTAATTCTACTATTCTAAAATATAAGTTATTATCATTTTAGGTCTTGAATATTTTGTACCCCCGATAAATGCTGAACCAAGACTCGGAGATGCAATATTGGTTCCTGTCATATACACAGACCATGTTCCGGCAGCTTTTTCCGCAATAAATAGATTTGTGGTAGTCACATTCCCCCTGCCCCAACCAACAGTATGCGTTTCCCCACTAGGGCAGGTTATTGTTAGGCTCTGTGCCAATATCGCTCCTTTTCCACCGATTACAGATGCATTGGAGCAATCAATTTTAACTTCTTTTACAATCGCATTATCCGGCAGACCGCTAAAATTGAAAGTAACTGTATTGGAATCCCCTGTAACTCCCGGCATCAATGCAATCGACATATCTTTATTTGCCGACTTTGTTTCCGGGCTTGCTGCAAACGCTGTTACCTGTGAAGCAAATAACATTGTGAATACCAAAGCAACTGCAATTATTCTCTTTACTTTCTTCATTGACTTTACCATAATCATATTCCTCCTGTCTGTCAAATTCCCCTTATATACATTTGCTGAATTACATACTTTATGCTTTCATATCGAAATTACTTTGCACTACAACATTTTCATTTGTGATTTCCACATTTGTTCCAGTGTTCAGCGCCTTTCTTGCATCATGGTATGCCTCATAATATGCTGATTTTAACGCTGAATGTACTTCCGATTCTGCTTTTGCTTCTTGTATTTTTTTCATATCCCCCATATTTCCAGAACTCATTGATTGGTTGAACTTACCTATCAGTGCCGCCCGATTTGGTGCCACTTTAGCAACCTCTGATTTCCGCAAATTCATAAACTCATTTCCCATATATACATTGTTTTTCGCATCTTTCTTAGCTAATTCAACAATCTTTTCTTTTAACGAATCTGTTAATTTCCACTTGTTCTTTTCAGCAGTTTTTTTAACACTACTGTTAGAACTGCCAGACACCTTTACCGCATTGATAGCATTTGATATATCCATCTCTATTACCTCACATCAGAATTTGCTGTTAATATAAACGATTCTGAAAAGATTATCAATATCCTTTGCAGAAAATGGACTCTTTGAGCAGAAAACGGTCACAAAAAGCAGCTTTACCACACTTAATGGTAAAACTGCTCTCTTTAAATTACTATGCCATTATTGCTCTATCTATCTTTTCGCAACCTTCAATGACAAAACTGTAATAAATTCCTCCGAGCTTGGCAAACGTCCTGATCCAAACAGGCTATCCCACTTATGCCTTGTTTCCTTGTTTAAGAAACCAATCATAATAGCTTCCTCCATTTCCTCTCTGATTTCACTTTCGCTTTTTCCTTCTCTTTTAGCAATTTTCTTAATTGCATCTTTAGCAGCTTTCTTGCTCATTCGTCTCTTTCCTTTCTGGTGGTATAACTTCTTATCCGTAATTTCATATAACTGATATGTTAATTTTAACTAATGTATACTTAATTAGTCAAACAGTTTGTGTCTACTTATTATGACACTTTTCGACAGGGAGGTAGAAAATGAGCCAAAACGGAAGTATTAAAATTCACTTAGGACAGCTACTCAAAGAGTCCGGTTTAAGTAAAAACAAATTCTGTCAAAAAG
Organism: Eubacteriaceae bacterium; assembly: GCA_021770095.1. Lineage (GTDB taxonomy): Bacteria > Bacillota > Clostridia > Oscillospirales > Acutalibacteraceae > Eubacterium_R. Next base: position 17,488 of record JAETRQ010000014.1, read on the forward strand.
CAGAAATTCAACGCTCTCAACTAAATGGATATATCAATAATACCATTACACGGCTAGATACGGAAGTGCTTGTGCGAATATGCAGGACATTGGATTGTTCCATTGCTGATCTGTTGGAATATATCCCCCCTGACAACTAAAAAATACAGTCTGAAATAACATTGATAATTTCAGACTGTATTTTTTCTGCCTTTCAGCTTTGTATTTTTAAGTAAATATTTTTGCCAACTTATTCTTATGTATAAGGAAATGTTACTTAATCAGTCCAGTTCCATCGGTAGCCACCAATTCGTTATTAACAATCCTGCGGCAACTCCCGCCTTTTACTTTTCCTTTAACTGCTTCATATATTTCAGAATCACTTTTACCGGATACATTGATGGAACGTCCCACAGCGTTATTAAATAAATCCATATCCTTATCAATTCCAGAAGACTCCGCTTCATGTGCAGTTGCCCATGCATCTGCATCACTTGCACTCATAGCACTTTTCATCAAAGCATTCCAGCAACAATGTCTAAACGCATCGCTATTATCCTGCCAGCCATTTGTACCATAATAAGCAATTGTGGCATCCGTAGCTTTGTTTGCACAGTTATATACCGTTACTGCCTGAATTGGGTGCTTTAAAGCCAGTTCACGTTCCGCAGAATTTAAGCTGCCATAACCCGGAATATAATCACCAATTCCACGGCTGCTTCTTGCTGCCCTAAGCCCCCCGCTTTCTACAAACTGAATCAAGAATGCTTCCTGCTCTGCTTCTGTACTTTCGGGATTCTCTGCTACATAAGCTTCCAGAGCACGAGACATACAACCTAAATCCGAAAAAGTAGTTACCTCTTCCGCAAAATTGTACTTTGCCTCACTTTGGTATGTCTGTCCTTCATTGTTTTTAACTTCCGCAGCCGATACCTGTAACACACTTCCTCCCATCAGGGAAATAATCGCTGCAACCGCTAATGCCTTTACGCTAAAATTCTTCATATCAGGTTCCTCCTATCATTTTTATTTGTCCAAATGGTTCAGTTCTATTACAACCAATTCTGGACGGTTATTGATCCGAATGGGTATAATACTGTTTCCAAGACCTCTACTGACAACCATCTGTGTTTGACCTATAACATATTTTCCCGCTGTATATTTCGGAAAAATCCCTTGATCGGGGGCAATAATCCCGCCTACAAATGGAAAACGAAATTGACCGCCATGCGCATGACCACTTAACACCAAGTTAATGGAATTATTAGAATATACTTCTATCAGTTCTGGTCTATGAGAAAGCAAAATTGAATAATAGGAATTGTCTATAACTATATCTTGCAATTTTTTGTTAATCATTGCTTCTCTTTCATCAAACAAATCATTATGTAACGTAAAATCAGGATCAGTCAGCCCAATTAGCTGTATTGTGTCTTCTCCTTGTGTAAGAAAAACTGATTCATCTTTCAAAACAGAAACACCCTTTTGTCTCAATTGTTCTCGCAAAATAGGATAGTCTTCGCTCCATGCTTCATGATTACCTGTCACATAGTAAATTGGAGCCAATTCAGATGCCCCCTCTACAAATTCCATTGCTACATCAACATTAGTATGGTTAGAATCAATAAGATCCCCTGTAATTACTATGATATCGGGATTTGCATCGCTGATTTTTTCAAGCAAAACCTGTTGATTTTCCCCAAACTGAGCATTATGTAAATCCGAGACGTGAGCAATAACAAAGCCATTAAATCGCTCAGGAATAAACTCGTCAGCAACTTTTATATTTGTCACTTGAACAGAGCAATTTCCCCAATAAATCCATAATGTGGAAAAAATCATGATTATAATAAAACATATAATCCATTTCTTTCTTTTTCGGAACATCTGTAATCCTCCATTAAACAAATTGTCCGCATGGGCAACTGTATAATTTATATTCTAATCTTAATCACCTCCCTAACCATACATAGCTTTTAGAAATTCCTGTCATTCAAATAAATTGTACTATGTACTCTGATTAATAGAGGCTAAGTGTAGAAATTACGATAAATCATGTCATTTTTACTGTTGCATTTATTTAAAGAATAATAAAAAACACAGTCTAAAATCACTCAAACCATTTCAGACTGTGTTAAATTTTATGCTGCTGCTTTTTCTCACATACCATAAATTTCAATATATGAAAATTATGCTTACTCTACTGTAATCTGTATAGAGCCCTCATAGCTTGCGCCATAAAGTCCAATATAATTTGCACCACTCTCAAGTTGTATTGTAATACTTCCTTTTCCATTTTCAGCCAATATGGTTTCCTCCAATTTAGGATTAATATATATCAATTGGCAAGTGCCAGAAATAGGATCAAAAGAATAGTTTATCATAATTTCACGGCAATCTTTGACCTTGAGATCAGTGTTTCCAATTAATATGTCCTGACCATCAAAACCAGTCACAATTGCATCATAGGTTGCTTGAAAAGCCATATTGTCTGAAGTGCGACTTCCATTAAAAGACTGATAAGGCGTAATGAGCGCATTACTTTTCCCGATAGTAACATTGTCACCAAGCTGCTCCGCACCGTCCTTTAGACCATCAGCCAACCCCTCCATTCCAGCACACGCCGTACAGAAAGATAACAGTATTCCACCAAGGAGAATGACAAACCCTTTCTTAAAAAACTTCATAAATCCCCCTACTTAATAAAAGTCAAGATCAATGCCAAAGCCACCATACCAACCACTAACAGACACCAAAATACACTGATGATTGTTGAGGCAATATTCACAGGACTGCGACTTTCATCACTCTTAACACATACAATAGAGAGAATCAATCCCGCCACAACACAAACGATATTCACACCAGACCAAGCCGTACTTACCCCCTCCGGCAGCGAAATTTTAAGAAACACAGGGATAAGTGTCACCAAAGGAAGAACGCTAATAATCAGCGACACCATACTTAATGTTTTCATTTTTTTATTTTCCATAATTATTCACCTCATTTCTTTTTTTCCAAATTGCGTAATAGCAACCGCTAATACCAATACAAAAACCAACATTGCAATCGGTAGAAACGGAAACATTGAAAATGTCAATGTGTTAGATTCCACTGTAAAATCATGCAGCGAGCAGGATACAAGATAACCGCTGTAACAGTAGGGATAGGCAATCCATAAGGGTGTATTCGCAACTAACACTCCAGGGATAACAAGTAGCAGATTCAGTCCCACAGAAAACAACAGTTTTTCAAATAGGACGGTAATTGCCCACATGGTTCCCACACATGGAAGCATTGTCAGAAACAATCCAATACACCATTTCATTAGATAAATAACAGGCATTGCTTCGTCCACACCCATAGTACTTGTAGCAATGGTTCCAGCGATTATAAACACCACAAAGAACACAACCATCTCCATAAAAAGATAAAACGCCAACACACAGAATTTTGCTATAGAAAGCGCATACCGACTGATCGGCAGAGCCAACATTTTTAACATGCCATTATTTCCATTTTCCCTTCCTGCAATCATCACACAAACCACAATCATTGAGAACGGCAACAGATAATAGGCATAAACCAATGCACTTTGAATGAACATTGCAGACCATGCATTCGTATATTCTGGTGTGAAGTATACACTCAAATTTGCAACCCCTGATACAACCACCAGCAATGGAGCAATAAAAATCAGCGGTACGATTTTTGAACGTTTTACTTTCATAAATTCAATTTTGAGAAGCTCTAAAAAACTCATTATCCAAATACCCTCCTTACTCATAACGCAAATTCTTTGCAAGCCACATACCTATACCAAGAAAAAGTAGTGTTTCAATAAAAGCCACTGCAGCAACTGCTATATCCGGCTGAGCATTCATGGCAACTGCAGGTCTTAACATTACAACAAAAGGATGGAGTAATAACAGTTTTAAATGCGAATTAGCCAATGCCATGCCGCTCAAAAAACCAGCAACACCAATCCCAAGCGGCACCCACATATTTTCAAAGCGGGATGAAACTAAAATCATAAATGACAGAACAGGCATTGAGGTAATGAAAGAATAACCTGCAAATTTAATCAATGCTACAATTTCAAATGTTCCTTGTGGCAAATCATTCATGCCAATTTTTATCAATGCTAAATTCTGTAACACGACTGCTACAATAAAAAACACTGTCAAAAGTAAGAATTTGCACATATACATTTGTGGAACACTAATCGGCAACATATACATTTTTTTAATTGCACTTCCCTTAAATTCCATGTTGTAGATCATACAAGCCGCAACCACAATCCCAAACATATTTAAGACCATAATCATGCCATAAAGCTGTGTCAAAAGGACATCCATCGGTGCCAATGGAAGATTCAGCAATGTATCTTTACGCACAATAAAATTAATAAAAGTATATGCCGCTCCCAATATCCCGACTGCTATCAGCACCGGGATAACACCAGTCCTTCTCTCTTTCCGAAGTTCAATTAAAAATGCTTTCATAGTTGTGCCCTCTGCTTTCTGGCTGCATTGTCTTTATCTATCATGGAAAGAAACATTTCCTCCAAATTATCCGTAGCAAACCCAGAGGATACTGCATTTTGACGAAGATCGTTCAAACTCCCTTCAAACAATAGTCGTCCATGATTGAGAATACCAATATCGTCTGCCATTAATTCAATTTCTGATAACAAGTGTGACGAAATCAGAATCGTACAATCATAAACATCCGGCAAAGATTTTACTAGATTTCGGATCTCATGAATGCCAGAAGGATCTAGCCCGTTAGTAGGTTCATCTAAAATAAGAATAGGTGGACGTCCCAATAATGCACCTGCCAGCCCAAGCCTTTGTTTCATCCCCAACGAATACTTTTTAGCAAGCCTATCTCCAAATTCTGTTAGACCAACCAATTCCAGTGCATCCTCTACTGCACTCTTAGGCAACTCCAAAATCCGACGAATTATATCAAGATTTTCCCTACCTGTCAAATTTGCATAAAAAGATGGTGTTTCAATAAAAGAACCTATTTTTTTGAGAATTGCAAGCCTGTCATGAGGAAAACTCTTTCCGTCAATCACAAAACTACCTCCTGTTGGTGCAGTCAGTCCAAGAAGCATTTTCATTGTAGTGGATTTTCCTGCACCATTAGGACCAAGAAATCCATAAATACTGCCCTTTTGAATATGAATAGAAACATTATTGACGGCAATAAAATTCTTATATTTTTTCGTCAACTGTTCCGTCATAAGAATATAACTCATAAAAACATCTCCTTTCTTTTTTTCTATGATACTACTTCAACCTGACATTTACTTTCTCATATCCTTACTTTTACCTTACTTTTTTACTGAATGATTCCGAATACTGCTATTCTATGATATAATCCAAACATGGAACATAATAAGGTGCTTCACAATGATTAAAAGAGCATGAAGAAAGGAATTAACAATGGAACAATCAATTTTATATGTAAAAAAGATTTTGCTAGTAGATGACGAACCCAAAATGCAAGAATTAGTAACAGACATTTTAACAAGCGACGGATTTCAAAATATTATCTTAGCAGACTCTTGCCAAACAGCCCTATTGGTTGCCAAACAAGAAAAACCTGATTTTGCAATCCTTGATATTATGCTTCCAGATGGTGACGGCTTTTCTCTTATGAAACAACTGCGTGATTTTACAGATATTCCTATTATATTTCTAACCGCCAAAGATGAAGCAGCGGACAGACTTACAGGACTGGGGCTTGGGGCTGATGATTATGTTGTAAAACCATTTTTACCAAAAGAGTTATTATTGCGTGTTCATGCAGTATTACGCCGCTGCTATAAAGAAGATTCTCAAACCATAGAATTAGCTGACTGTACCATTGATTTTAGTCGTGCTGAAGTATATAAGAAAAATGGAGAAACATATTCATTAACAGCTAAAGAACATATATTACTTGAAATTTTAGCCCGCAGTTCTGGTAAAATTGTATCCATAGATACTTGTTGTGAAGCTCTTTGGGGCGACAATCCTTTTGGATACGAAAATAGTCTAAATGCTCATATCCGGCGCATTCGAGAAAAAATAGAGTCTAATCCCTCTAAACCAGTTTCCTTAATTACTGTTAAAGGATTAGGTTACAAGTTAAACGCAAGGAAGTGATAAATATGAAATCATTTGGAAAACTTATTTCAAAATCATTGCTTAGATTTATTGGTTATATTTTATTGCTGGCATTTCTCAATATCATTGGATTTATGTGGACATTTCATGATATTGTTAAAACTGACTATGGCACTACTGCCCCCCAAAATATGTTAGCAGAAACTATTTCAAATTCTGACTCACAAGGCATCTCGCAAGAAATGTCTTTTAAGTTACAGGAGAATCAGGTTTGGGCTATGTTTCTGAATGAGAACGGTCTTTGCCAATGGACAGTTAATTTGCCAGAAGAAATACCGCAAAAGTATTCTATACAAGATGTCGCCGTTTTTTCAAAAGGATACATTAAAGATTATCCTGTATTCGTTCGTATTCATGAAAATGGATTGCTTGTACTTGGTTATCCCCAAAACAGTTACACCAAACTAATCAACAATTACTACCCTATTGGTATAGTTAAAATAATTGCTATTTTTTTTGTTGGCATATTTGCATTCGATTTTTTGTTTATATTTATAGCATATTATTTATCAAAATCAAAAATAATAAAATATACTGAACCCATTATCTCATCCATTGAAATGCTCTCTGAAGGAAAACCAACTGATCTTTGTATTAAAGGCGAACTTTCAGATATTTCCAACAGTATAAACAAAGCTTCTGCAATCTTGAATAACACTAATATAGCAAGGGCTAATTGGATTAGTGGTGTATCCCATGACATACGAACACCACTTTCTATAATTATGGGATATGCTACACAAATAAGCGATAATAGTAACATAAGCACTCAGGTCAAAGAGCAATCAAACATCATTCTAAATCAAGGCATTAAAATAAAAGAACTAATTTACGATTTAAATCTTGTATCACAATTAGAATATGATGTACAACCTTTGCATAAGGAACCTACTCACTTATCAAAATTGCTCCGTTCTACAATTATTGATATATTAAACAATGGGTTGCCTGATATATATTCCGTAGAAATCAATATTTCTACTGCAGCAGAAACTATCTCTATAGAATTAGACATTCGACTAATCACAAGGGCAATTACCAATTTAATCCATAACTGTATCCAGCATAATCCAAACGGATGTGATATAGTCCTATCCCTTGATTTATGTGACAATTTGCTCTCTTTAATTATAGCTGATAATGGTATTGGCATATCGCCAGAAAAAATGCAAGAATTAGCAACACGTCCCCACTATATGGAGAGTACCGATGAACGGCTAGATTTAAGACATGGTCTTGGAATTGTACTGGTACGGCAGATAATACAGGTTCATCATGGAACACTTGAAATAGAAAGCGAGTTTCAAAAAGGGTACAAAACTACAATTAAGCTCCCAATATAATAAATATTCCGGCAATTTCTTCAAAACTAAATTGCCGGAATATTTATTATTTGTTTTTCCCAAAGAACGCTCTATATGATGAGTTTTCTGCCAAAAGTTCTTGATGCGAGTTTTGATATACTCTACCATCGTCAATAAAAATAACTTCATCCACATAATCCACCATGTTTAACTTATGCGTTGAAATGAGGATAGTTTTATTCTTTAATATCCCATCCTTTCCAATTAAGCCATTTATTATTTTCTCTTCATCTAGAATATCAATATTGCTAGTTGCTTCATCTAATAAATACATATCAGCTTCTTTAATCAAACACCTAGCCAAACAGATTCTTTGCTCTTGTCCACGAGACAAATTTCTCCCCTTAGAAATATTGGTCATCCAATTTTGCGGTTGCTTCTTAATTATTTCCTCTATCCCAACTGCCTGACAAATCTCCAGTAATCTTTCATTTAAGCATTGTTGACCAAATAAAATGTTTTCCATTATACTCCCATCTAAAATAGAAGTTTCCTGATCAAGATAAATAGGTTTTGATGTATTTATTTCCTTATTAAATAAAACTTCTCCATGATAATCATTTAGTAAATTTGCAATAATTTTTAACAAGGTGGATTTTCCACTACCTGATGCACCAATAACAGCATACTTTTTCCCTTTTTCTATGTTTATATTTACCTCACTTAGACATTTAACTCTGCCATAATAATATGACATATTTTTAATAATGACCTGCTGATCACTGTCCAACGTTGCATACTCTCTCTTTTTATCCTGCATAAATTGATCATCTAATAATTCCTGTGTTTTATCAATATTAGGCAAAACATTATATATGGAATTTAAAGCTTGTGCGATTATTGCCACATTTTGAACCAACAAATACAATAACGGTATTAATGCCATTTGATTAAAAACATCTTCGCCGGAATTGAGTACAATGTTAAGAATACTTATCGCAATTGGAACCATATATGTATATATATTGGTGAAAATACTTTGAATACTCTGTATCACGACTAAATGTCCATAATGTTCAGCTTGAATAACATTCTCACTATGCCACTTTTCCATAAAAACTTTTTCTACATCTAAAACTTTTATTGTTGGAATGGTTCTAATAATGTTTTCACTTGTTGTATTTAACTGTATTAATTTCTGTGTATATTTATTACTTTCCATATATGAAATTTTACTGATGGATATATATATCAGCAAATATATGATATTTACACCAAGTAAAACCATACTCAATAAAATGTTTTTATTTAATATTAATATTTGTACCAGAATAATAGTACATAAAGATATAAGTGATGGAACTATTTTCAATAGTATTGCATCCTTAATCATACCTCTTGCATTTATACGATACAGTAAATCTCCATTGCTTCTAAAAGAAAAAAATTTATAATTTTTCTCCATTAACCTATTAATTAATTTATTTCCATACAGTTGTTCGTACAGTATATTAAATCTTTTCGTCAGCATCCCTTGAATCATACTCCCTGTTCCAAGTAATACAATGGCTAACACTACTACTAAACTTAACTGAAAATATGATTCGTCTGTCCCCGCCAAAGAATACATATATGAATAGCTAACAGCAACTATTTGAGTAAAAATGGAAGTGACAAATAAACCAGCTAAAATTAGAATCAACTTTTTATCACTAATAAATTCTATTAAATCATTTTTCTTTTTTCGTCTATTCTTTACATGATCTTTTGCTTTCCCAATCGTTATAATAACTCCACTATAAATAGAATCAAACTCATTATAGGAATATGTTATTTTTCCAATTGCCGGATCTATCCCGATAATTTTCTTTTTGGTAATTTTACTTATTACTACAAAATGTGAATTATTTACATATGCAATGAACGGCACACTTGCCCCACTCATTTCATGAAAACCCAGTCTATAGCCTTCAACATTAAACCCCAACTCGCCTAATACCTGCTTTAATTGCAGAACATTACTTCCAGCCATAGAAAGTTCTACTTTTTCAACTAATTGATAAACTGGAATTTTACATCCATATGAATCCATAATCATAGCTGCACATGTTAGTAAACAATCTGATTTGTTCGTTTGTAATATTATTTTCAACTTTTTTTACCTCATTTCTAAATAGTTTCAATAAATAATATTGAAGGCAGTTGTTCATTACTCACTCTATTTAACACATATTGAATCCCTGATTCACCAACCATAAAGCCTAATGAATTAATTGCCCCGGCTGCTCCAATACAACTAAAGCCATTCAGTTCTCCGAGTTCCTTTGTTTTTTTAATATACCTACTACTTTCAAAATCTATATTGAAAATTTTATTATAAGAAAGCAGATAGTCAATAAAGGCAAAATTACCATGACACAACGAATAATTTTGAGTATCCAATTTAAGGCTAAGGATTTCCATATAATATTGATGTAATTGCTTTGACAACTCTTGATCCGTTATGTCGATTATTCCATCCTTAACAAAATCATATTTTTTCCATATCAATCTTGCAATCATCATTCCGCATGAACCATGACACCAAAAATGTGAATGGCTTTTTTTATCTGTTCTTAAATCTTGCCACTCAAAATCTCCCAAATATAATTTATTTTCATATTTTAATAATTTATCTACAATAGTATAAAAACTTTCATTTTTTGTTAATCTATTCATGCACAAAATCGAAGTGATAATTCCAGAATATCCATGCGCAAAACTGGCATAATTGCTATTTTTAACCATAATTTCTATCTTAAAGTTTTTCAAAAAATAATTTGAAATGCTAATTATCATATCCTTTGCGAACTCATCTTTTTCGTGTCGTGAAAAGAAATAAATCACGGAGGAATGAATACCCGAAAGAGTATCATTTTCATTTGTTTTTACTATATTATTTCTAATTAACCTTTGTATTTTTTCAATACACTTCTCTACTTTTGATACATCTAAAATATTATTTTCTTTTATCAAAACCAAAAAAGCATATATTCCAGTAAGTCCACAAAAATACGAAATATTATACTCATTGAAGTTACCTCTATCACACAAATAGTCAACTGTATAGAAAATATCATGAATGATTAATTTTGCTTCTTTATCTTTTTTATTTATATATTCTGAAATATACATATATCCAATACCGACTATGCCTGAATATAGCGACATATCCAACATTGAATATTCCAATTGTTCTCTATCATTTACCATCAAACCAATCCAGCTTACGGTTTTATCCAATCCCACAATCCTTTTGCTGTCAATTCCATTCCTTAACATTTCATGAGTATTATTAGATAATATATTATTCTTTTCATCTAATTTCATATTCATATATTCAATCCCTAAAGCAATATTAGTTGCTATGGAATCTGTTATCATCTTTTTTTGTTCTGAAATAATTTCATCATTTATTTGATAGTCAATAATTTCAGATATTTTACTTGCAGAAATCTCATGCATCTCTAATACCTTAACTGTCTCACTTTTGTGATAACCATAAACTTCATTCCTATCAATATTCCAATAAAAACTAGGAATGTTTCCACTCTCTAATTCAGCGACCTCAAAAGCATAAACTTCCTGATTAAATTGATTATTCCTTTTTAAATTGAGCAATAATTTATTAAACAATTCCATATTATTTCTATACTTAGGCTCATTTTTTATACGCACAATTTTTGAATATCCCTTAGTCATATTCAAAATTATGCGTGCCTCTACTTTGCTCAAATTATCTAAAATATATTTTTTAATTGTATCAATATTTTTTTCACATATTAATGCAGCTTCCTCAAAACCTTTAGATACATAATCACCATACAGTAATGGATCTATATCCATGTTGGGCAAATGATTATACTGCTTTATAATTTCGTTATTTGAATATATATATAAATCGTCTCTGTTTTCATTTTCTATTTTTTCTACTGTAATTTTTATACCTTTATTAGATAGACAGCTAACATCTCCACCAAAATATTCCGTCATTGAAAATATAGGAATTAAACCTGTTGCCATTACACCATACACTAATTTTTTTGTTGCCAGATACTGAGCATTATAATCAAATTTATGGGTATCAAAAAAAAGATATGAAGAAAAAATTGTCTCCACGTCAGTAATTACTGGATATTGATTATGTGCAATTATATTTTCATAATGCAAATCATTTATCCCAAGCAGATATGATACAAATAGAATTTTTCCATAATTAAAATAAAATTGATTTATCTCATTTTGTTTATAAATCTCTGTATGATCAATAAACCTAACCCACATACCATTTTTTTCTAACACACAATCGTATAAATCTATATATTCTTCACAGAAAAAAAATCTCAATATTTCTTTTAAAAATACTATATTTTCCCCCTTTGTTGGCTTAAAAACAATTTTATTTCCTGATTCAAATAGTATAACTACTACACATTTGTTATTATGCCAATCACCACCATTAATTATTTCTGCAATATTTTCTTTTTCTGTTCCAAAGAAATATTTACAAATTTTCCTCTCATCACTTTTAAATGATGAAATGACATTTAATATATACACAAACTTTTCTTTTATTTCACTATATATTTGTGATTTCATTAATGGGAAAGTTTTTTCCATAGCGGTTATACTATAATCTGTATTTGCGAAAAAACTATATCTTTCTTCAGGCGTATCTCCAACCAAGTTTCCAGAAACTCGTTCTAAATTCATACAATACACCAGCGATTTAAAGCATTTTATAAAAATGTCTTTTTCAAACAAGTTTTTGACAATATCACTGTATAAAAACTCAATATTTATCTTTTCTTCTTTTTCCAGCTTTTTTACAATATACCTATATATATACTCAATATAAAGCACGCAAAATCTTTTATCCGAAAATTTTTTATCCATATCATTATCTCCTAACTTATTTGAAAATTTGTTTATGTTTTTATATTATCACATGAGCCGCTTAGATTTTCTAAGCGGCTCATGAATAATCCTATTCGAGCATCATGGTTACTCTTTATGAGCAGCAAGTAAATATGAACTGCCAAGTGTTCATGTTGCACTCATGGCTGATAGTGGTAAACACACCATCTCCGCCGCCAAGGATCTGCTCCAGCTCGTTTTCTTCCATCGGGTTCGTTAATTTCAAAATGTCTTCTCTCATTGTTTATTCCTCCTTAAAATGTATTTCATGCCCGAATAGATTATGTGATTATTGTATCATTCATTTTTCCGAAATTATTTTACTCGTAATTTTTCCGAGTTTAAATGAAACTTTTCCCTTTTTAGACTATAAAATCAATATGCTTCTTCCTTATAAATTGTCTACAATATATTTAATGCTCAATATTTGGGAAATAGATTGACATAACCTGAAATAATGTAAACCTCTTTTTACAAAAAAACTGCCATATATGTAAGTCGCCCTACACATATGGCAGTTTTTTCTGTATGCCTTTCTTATCTGAAAAGCTTCTTGATCCCTGTCGGCTGCTTGGGCTGATGTAGACAGTACATACATCTGCTGTCGGCTGCTGCTTTCACAGAATTACGTGCTACTTTTTCCAAAATTGTAGCTGTAATATTTTTCTTTCCGTTGCCTGACATATAATACACCTCCAATTTCATTTTTCAGTAAAAGTATACCTTATTCTACAGCTTATTCTGATGACATGTTGAAATTCCGATACAGCATGTAATTTTTCCCTTAGAAAGTGCATTTACCGATATTGTATCTATATCTTTACTCATATATGCGTATTTGCCTACTCACTCATGTTGTTGGAATATTTCTAACTAATGTGTAAAAATAATAATAGAAAGGAAGTTGTACATATGCCAAGCAATCGTATTCGTGAACTTAGAAAGAGTTTAGGCTTATCCCAAGAAGCTCTTGCCAAAGAACTAGGAACTACACAGCAAGCGGTAAGCAGAATGGAAAATAACGCCTATGATATTCCAACTGATATACTTGTAAATATGTCAGACAAATATAATGTCACTACCGACTACATACTTGGAATTTCTGATGTAAAACGTGATTACAACGGACAGTACCGCATGAATCAGGAAATGGATAGGTGCTATGATATTGTCCGCCGCTATCAGAAATTATCCGAAATCAACCAAAAGACACTCCGCTGCATACTTGAGCGCTTAGAGCAGGCGCAAAAGGAAAGCGAGGACGCATCTGCAAAGGAAGTGGATAAAAATGCTGAGAATAGCAATATGTGATGATGATTCAAAATTTACCGGGGAAATTGAATCTCTTGTGCTTCAGGAAAGCCGTAAGTTAGGCATCCGTGTGGAAACCGAAGTTTTTTCTGACGGCAAAACGCTTTTAAAAAGCATTCAGGACGGCGAGCATTATCAACTTATATTTATTGACATCGAAATGAAGCAGGTGGACGGAATAACGGCTGCGAGGCACATCCGTGAGATAGACAGGACTGTGTTGCTGATTTATGTATCGGGTTATGATAAATATTTAAAGGAGCTGTTTGAAGTGGAGCCATTCCGCTTTCTGTCAAAGCCTTTAAACCCTGCCCAGTTTGCCCGCTATTTTAAGGAATCATGTAAGCGCATCAATGAGACGGAAGTATTCTACCAGTTTTCATTCAACAAGGAAATTCGGAAAGTGCCAGTAAGAGACATCGTTTATTTTGAAAGCAATAACAGGATTGTTTATATCCACCTGAAAGACAGTTCTGACGAACATTTTTATGGAAAGCTCAATAATGTGGAAAAGGAACTGGCAGCAAGCAGGCAGTATTTTCTGCGCATACACCAGTCCTTTTTAGTAAATTACGACTATGTTAAGAAGATGAACTTTTTCAATATTACTATCAGCTACATGGGAAAAGAAATGGAATTGAAAATCAGCGAGGATCGGCAAAAGGAAGTGCGCCAGCAGCTTTGTAAAATTGCAGGCGGAAAGGCGGTCATAGAAGAATGACTGAATATTTAACGATAATATCAGAACTGTTCCTGTCGCTGCTCCATCTCCTCATTATACGAAAATATATGAATGTATTTTGGGGACCGGAGATCCGGAATTTAAAAGGTTACATAGAGTGGTGCATATATTATGTTTTTCTGCTCGTAGGCAATATCAGTTCTGTGTTCCCACCCCATCTGTTATTGGTTGGGAATGTCCTTCTGATATTTATGATCAGCTCGGCTACCCGTAAGAGAAGCATTAAGCAGCGTTGCATATTTTCTTTATTGATATGCACTGTATGGATGTTAGTGGAAGTCATTGTCATGATGATACTGACATTTGTCGGTTTTGATTCCAGAACGCTTCAGGATGCCGGAAGTTTCATATCTAAAATATGTATGCTGCTGTTATCAGTTATCATAAACCACTTCATCAAGGATAAGCACTATTCCGAAATTCCCCTGCTTTACTTTTTGAGTATTTTACTGATACCAGTCAGCAGCATTTATGTGATGCACCATATATTCCTCATTGCGGCTACTCATAGTGAGTATAGGATATTCTCCGCCACTGCGAGTTTCCTGCTGCTTGTTGTAAACTATATTATCTTTGAAGTCTACGACTGGATCAGTCGGAACGCTGAACTGCGTGAACAAAACCGACTGTATGCACAGCAACTGGAACTCTGCAGCCAGCAGGCAGAAGAACGTGAAAGCCTCTATCTTGAAATCCGCAGAATCCGGCATGATTTAAAAAATCATCTTTCCGGGCTTCTTGGAATGGTTCAGACAGGACAGATCAGCGATGCAGAGGAATACATACTGCGAATGTTAGATATCGGTGTCGGAAATCGTTCGGAGGAAGTTTCCCGCAGCGGTAATATCGTTATAGATTCCTTAATCAATCATGCATATGCCGCAGCGCAAAAAGATAACATACAGTTTGATGTCAATGTTCTCGTACCCGCATCCCTTCCATTTGAAAGCGGACATTTAGCCATTATTTTAGGAAACCTACTGGAAAATGCTCTGGAAGCCTGCCGGGATATTCCAGACGAAAAAGGATTTATATGCCTTGATATTTCTTATGCCAAAGACATTTTTCAGCTATGCATAAAAAACAACTATCAGGCAAAGCGGAAAAAAGATAATATCGGTCACTATCTAACCACCAAAAACGACAACATATATCATGGTCTTGGGCTTTCATCCATAAACCATGCTGTTGTAAATTATCATGGGCAAATGGATATAACAGACACCGACAATCTGTTTCAGGTCATTGTCGTCATGTATGGTTCATATTCAGAGAAAGCCGGATAACAAATGATTGATTTCATTTTTTTAAGGAGCTGTCATGGAACATTTAGCAAAAAGGTTAGCAGAATATATATGTGAAAAAGAAATTATTACCGAGGAAATGACGGAGGTCTACCAGTACGGCTTCCAGTGCTTTTTGGAACTGTCTGCGAGTACCGTATGCAGCATTATAATAGCGTTGTTTCTCGGTATGCTGCCTGAATGCCTCTTCTTTTTCCTGCTTTTTATCCCCATGCGCTCTTACGGCGGCGGCTTGCATATGAAAACATATTTTGCCTGTTTTATAGGCTCCTGCCTCATACTCACAACTTCTCTGCTAGCAGTAAAATATTTAACAATCCCCATTCCGATTTCTTTTACACTGTATCTGCTTGCTGCCATATTGATCCTGTTTATTGGTCCGGTTGACCATCCGAATCGGGAAGTAGATGCACAGGAAAACCGCACATTCATTAAGAGAACCTATTTTACGTTGTTTGCCAGCCTTTTATTGGCTATATTATTCATTTTCATGCAAAATGCAAGATATATGCTGCTTCAAGCAATCGTATTTGTTTTTATCTCTGCTACTTCCCTCATCGGACGTCTGATATACAGGCAGACTTAGCTTCCTTGTTGCAACACAGCCTGTATTTTATCCTGCCAGCTTAGAATCTCCTGCTTGTACTGCTCCCGCAGGCTGTCCGGCACTTCATCATCAAGCCTGCAAATATCATCATAGTCTTTTCTTGGGAGTAGCTCCCTGTTTTCGTAAAACCACTGCCAGCGCCAGTTGCGAAGCAGGCTCTCCGCCATAACCTCCGGCGAGGAAAAGATTTCATCAACTATCATTGATAGGTTCTGTCCTTCCGCTTTGCTCAATAAACCAACCAGGGACACATAACCCACCTGATAGATATACGCAATATGGTAATCCTTCGATTTTTCAAGAACATCCGAAAAAATACTTATCAGTCCTTTGTATTTATCCATCATACACTCTCCTTCGTCCAATGCAGTAATGTGTGCAAGCCACATTTCCCGTAAATATGAGTTTTGATACCTTACCGAATTTTATAGAAACAATTTAATCTTAGTGAAAACCTATATGTACAAAATCTTTGCATACATATTTATCATAGCAAAATTACATTCCGACTACACTATCTATGCAGAAAACGACTTTATATTGCAGAAAAAGGCAAATTTACATGACGGTTTCCACCTTTCGCACCCATTCCCTCACTTTTTCAACAAGTTCCTGTTTCCTTTCAAAATGCAGATAATGTCCGCCCTCCAGCCGCACCACCTCACTCATATCCGTTTCTGTAATGATCTCCCTGTGCAACAACTCCCATGTTTCCAGCAGCTCACAGTTATCCTCTGAAACGAACTGTAATACTGGAACTGTTTCAGGAAATTTCATATCCCTTACAGACTCCAGACTATCCTCCATATGCTTTATTTCATTCATAATATCTTTGCTGTATGCGTAATCCATAGATAAAATGCGGAATACTTCCAGCTCCCTATCTGAATATGGATAAACAGTATCGGCATAAATGGCATTTTCAGGATGCCCAATAGAAAGCAGGCGGGTAACGCCTAAAACATTTACTGTTTTCTGAAAATACGCTGATAACTTATTCAATGCTGCCATGCTGATCGGGAGCGGCTCTTCATCGGACTGTTTGGGAACAGACGGATCAATCCCTATAAATCCCTTTACTTCCTGCGGATAGGCATTTGCCCAGTAAAGGGAATACAGACCGGAAAGCGAATGTGGCATTAAATAATACTGATTGTAGCCTAACTTTTGGGTACACTCATGCAGTTCTTCCACCACAACACTTATCTCACGTTCTGTTCCAACCCTGTCGGAAAGCCCGTATCCAAACGGCTCTATGGTAATAACCCTGAAATCCTTTGACAGTTCCTCCGCCAGCGGGAGAAATTCCAGAACAGGCGAGGGCGATCCCCAGCCGGGCAGCAATATGATTGTCGTTTCATTGTCCTCTCCCTTTATATCCACCACCATATTATGCCCCTGCACTTCGACAACCGTTCCATATGCAGCCTGTATTTTAGACCGCTCTGCCTGCTTGCAGATAAAATTCCAAATCATCAGTGCTGCAGCAGCTCCCAACAAAATCAAACCCGCCCATTTCATAATCTTCAATATCTTTTTTCTCATGTTTCTTTCTCCTTTCTTTTTTACAATATTTTCTGGTGTAGCGTCAATCTCTGAAAATACCATTTTCTTGATCCTGTCATTATTGGTTGAGTTTCTGACTTCCTTGTTTTCTTCAATCAATACTGAAGCATTATCAAGCATATCGCTTATCTTAATCTGCATTGCTTTCATATCCCTCTTTAATCAGATATTTTTTTAGCACCTCTCTTCCACGCCGCAGTCTGGTTTTTACCGTTTGGGGATTCATCTGAAGCTCCTGCGCAATCTCATTCACTTTTTTGTATTGGTAGTAGTAAGCCACAAAAATCTTCCAGTCCAACGGCTTTAACTGTTCTAAAATCTTTGCTATAATCCTCTGCTGTTCCCTTTGGACTATTAGCTGTTCCACGCTGTTATCAATTATTAGAATATCATCCATTAACTGTAGATTCTGCACTTTGGCACTTCTCAGCCAGTCCTTCGCCTTGTTCCTTGCTATAACTGCTATGTATGCCTTGATACTGCTGTATTCTTCATAATTGATCCTTTCAACCGTATTCCACAATGAAATAAATGTGTCTGCGACCACCTCCTCCACATCTTCCTTTGTTCCCTTTGAGCTTAATAGGTTTCTGACAATGGCAGTGATATAAGCGCTATACAAATCAATTATTTCTTCAAATGCTTTTTCATCCCTGTTCCGCAACCTCTTTAGTATGCTCTTTTCGTCCATTCCTCCAAATCCTATCTGCTCAAATTTTTTATCAATACGGGGCTTGTAAGAATTTGGTTTCACTTTTTAAGCAAAAAACAAAAAGGCGCATAAAATCCCTATACACCTTTTCGTCTTTTTTGCACTTGCTATAAGAGCTTGTCCAAACCAAATGACAGTTCTTCAAGCATATGTAATAAATATTCCTGCTGCTTTCCACTTCTGCTGTTTAAGATATTCAGAATACGTTCTGTTATGGGGATTTGATTGAGATCTTCATACATGAGATATGAGAGAGGGACAGCCAATGCATCTGCTATTCTCATAAAGTTTTCCAGCGACATTGTTCTGCTCCCGTGTTCGATCCGTTTTATAGAATCAACTGAAAGCTCCGCTTTCTCTGCCAGTTCAAATTGGGTTAAATTTTGCTTTTTCCGGTATAATTTCACGTTATCGGCAATAATATATTTTATATCCTTCATTTTCTGATTCTCCATTCTTTCTATTTATTTGTGAAATGAAGAATCTGTAGGTGGTCCTCTTTCCGACCTTCGTATGTATAAATCCTGATAAATCAGCAATTTTCGACAGTGGCAAAAAAAAGAGTACACCGCATCGACCTGCCATGTCGATTTGTGTACTCGTAAGCAACCGTATTCGTTTCTAAGGAATATATTATACTGGATTGCCCATTTTATATATCCTCTATATACAAATCTATGTAAAAAATATATCATCAAGATTTATGGCATAAAAATATACACCTAACAACAGCTATATGTTATCAGGTGTAATCTAAGTAATCCTTTTCATAAGTTTCGTGTTGTGTTTTTGCACAATGAATTACATCATACCAAAAATCAACTAAGATAACAGTGCCTTTGCAGAAAATGGACAGTTTTTGCAGAAAACGGCAAAAATCTTTTCAGACAGTCCCTATTGCAAAGCTGCGGGGAACTAATCCCAATATTTATACAAAAAACTACGCATGATAATACAAGATAATATATCATGCGTATCATAAACAAAACTGCGTAACACAAAATTTGAATTACGCAGTCTTGCATTGAATAACTTTTACATAACCATTTTCCAGTTGCCAAGCGAGTTTCTTCACGTCGCAACGATAATAATTATATTATTGTCTTTCATTCTATATTATTAAAAGTACATCAGTTTAAAATCACTTCCGTGGCATTTCCATTCCATGCTTCACCATCAAATGTATAGACTTCAGACACATATTTTAATTCACCTGTTTTATAATCATAAGTATAATACGATGTAGTATTTTCATCTTCCAATATACTTGTATTCATTGTGCTTGATCTATCTGCCTCATAACTATTTACTAGAGCAATCATATTATCTTCATCAACAGTCTGGTAAGTAGATCTACCATTGCTGTATAATTGACTATTATATGTTAATGACACAAGCATGCCATCACAATATATAAAGGTAAACCCTTTTGTTGTAGAAATATTATTTCCAATATAATAATCCAAAGTTACAATTCCCTCATTACCATTAAAACTTCTCATAGAAATCTTATAATTGGAGAGATCAAATGAATCATCAATACCTTTTAAATATGAAACAACTTCTTTCAAACCTTCCTCAAAATCTAAGGCATTAGCAGCTATTACATTATCATTAAATATCCCATACTGGATTTGCACATCTTCATCAACAATCGATGCATCCAAAGCAAATCTCTCATCAATATCTTGCACTTCCGACATTCTTGCACTTGCTTTTGGATTGACAACGGTGTAACCACTTCCTTTATATGTCCATCCAGTACGCATACTACAAGTAGAGCTTACAAAATTGTTAGCATATGCACCCGCCTGAATGATATTTTTTCCATTATATAATCCATCAATAAATCTTTGTACCCATGTGGCACCTTCCCCTGATCTAGACACTACGGACTGAGTAGTTCCCACTGCTGATTTTGCACCTCTACTCACACTCTCAGTACACAAATTTGTATCCCCTGTTGCAGTGCTACATCCAAAAAACATTATTAAATCCGTGTTACTCATAGATATACTATTTAGTCCTACATATTTCCGACCACTATTTGCTGTATAACTATCTCCCGTATGCACACCCACTTTTGTGCTACCATTATCTAGTTCAATTAATGAGCCATTGGCATGACCAGTTAATAATACTATTTTGCTTCCAAGTCTTTTATAATTTCCCGGATTGTTCCCACTCAAATAGCTGTATGTTGGTGTTGTATTCTTATAAGCGTGACTTACGCTTCCCATTAATCCAAATATTGTACTTGAATAATCTACATTCGGAGTAAAATCATCCCCGGCACTATTTACTCCGCCAATACTATATGCATATGTTTCATTAGCGGATGCCACCACACTTTCGGTTGAACCAACCTCTATTTCTTCTGCATTTGCTGTTATACTAGAAACAAACAGCGTTACCAGGCATAAAAAAGCCAAAATTCTTTTTTTCATTTTTATAATCTCCTTTTAAACTTCATGTTGTTTAGTTGAATAACCATAGGAATCAATCTGAACAGTTTGCGATTATACTATTTAGCATCTCTTTGTCCTCATTATTCAAAATCATATGTCTCCTATGTATTTTATCATTTATAGTTCCGCATTCTCGATGATAATAATAATCCATACCATCTATTGATATTAAACAATCATCAATACACTCAGCGGTTTCTTCATTCCACGTTCCGCTTTCTATAATTTTTTGTATGTTTCCTAATTCCTCGTCATTTAATGCAATACTATTCACCTCACTATCCAATAATAAAATTTGTCCTTTCAAATTGCAATTTGTCTCACTAGTCGTACTGTGTTCAATCTCTGTTTCGCATGTAGTTAAATCCCCATTTTTAGATTGATCAGAATTTATGTTTCCACATGCGGTTAATGTAATTAAAACAGGCACACATATAACTACATTCCTCATATACCTAATAGGCAATAGGAGATTTTTTCTCAACAAATTGCTTAATTTTTTCATAAAAATCTCCTTTCTTTACAAACAGAATAAATTGTCATACATTCTTAAAAATGAAGTCACAAAAATTACTATGCAGCTCCATTTTAGATAGTATAACAACACTCTGAAACAAATACTTCAATATGCGCATGAACTTAAACACTGTAATCAATGGAGCTTCTAACAAATTGATTGCCTCTTTGTACCAGATTACTTTCCACCGATTCCCTTGTTACACTATCCAATATGCTGGAATCAAACGGCTGTCCCGGTTTCCAGTCAGGATTAGCCGCCTTTACTGCCGCATACATAGCAGAACGATAATTGCCCTCATACTGCTGCAAAGTCCATGTTCCTTTTGCACGATCTTCTTTCTTTACGCTTAATTGATATTCTCTGAATATTTGTGACCTTTTCGTTGTGTCGCCATTGGAAATTCCATTCTCCTGAATGAACTCTCTCTTCACATTATCGAACATCTTTTGTCGTGCATCATCAGAAACACTTATTATCTGCTGCCAAGTTGAGCGATCTACAGAACCATCTCTTCCATGATGCATACCCGGAACAATAATCCCTCCGGGACCAACATAATCCCCATCTGAATTATAATTACGCATCATATTTTTCATGTGCGCTTCACGACCACCTAACAGCTCATACATCATTTTCTGTTCAGGAGACATCATGGCTTCTTCCGCCATAACATCTGCTAAAACAGATTTTTCTGCCGCCTTATATTGTTTGTTGCTTGCGCTAGAACTAATGTACCCCTGTCCGTAGTTACTCCCTGATATACTAATTGACATATCTACACCCCCTTTCCACTCAATTTATCAAACCAACATCTTAACTAATCTAATAAGAATAGTTATACTCGACCCTCATTGATCCACTAACAGTCGTAACAGCGCCAAGCGACTCAACAATAATATACCAATCTCCTTTCGGATCTTCTCCATTAAAAGCAGTGAATGTATATGTCGTATTATTGGTTCCTGCCAATATGGTTGATGAATTTCCGCTCGGTGCTACTACAGTTAAATAATATCTTGAACTTCCGGTG
Organism: Eubacteriaceae bacterium; assembly: GCA_021770095.1. GTDB lineage: Bacteria > Bacillota > Clostridia > Oscillospirales > Acutalibacteraceae > Eubacterium_R. Next base: position 40,166 of record JAETRQ010000014.1, read on the forward strand.
CTTACTCTGCAAGTTACAGATACCTTTGTAATGCTTCTCGTATTGCCCAAACAACTTCCTGATGAAAATTGCCTTACAGCAGCATTTCCATTAATGGAATTCACTGTATTGAACGACTTATTAAAATAACTTGAACCACTTGTAGCTGCCACCACTACCTGATCTTCTGTATGACTCTCTACCTCCGCCGCAGATACAGGCATTACAAACAAAGTACATAACAGTGTCAAAACAAGAAATAAAGATAATTTGCGTTTCATGAAAAATTCCTCCTTTAATAAAAATGATTATTTCTCCCTTATGTTTTCACATCAGGTTTACTACAAAATACACAATCAGGCATAATGTCTCCTTATAAAATTCTTATTAATTTCAACACCTCCTCGTTAAAATATCTACTTATAATTTGCATGATTGCGCATTTATGTACATCCAATAAACTTTTCCAATTTTATAATAGCAAATTATGGTTCAAGGTCAATTCCCCTTGCAGAAAGTGGACTGTTTTTGCAGAAAACGGCACAAAAAAACCTTTCAGCATACATATCATCCTGAAAGGCTCTTTCTTATACTTAATTTTCTTGTCCAGTAAATGATTTATTTCTTGCCACTCCATTAACTATAAGTCTTAATCCGCTTTCCGCTTCGGTCTTTTCGGCTGGTGAGTAATTCCCCAACAAATCGGGGGATCTCCCCACTCATCTCTTCTAACTTCATTACGGACAATCCTCTCCGCCACCTTGAGTGCCATTTTTTTAATCTTCCTGTTTTTCTTCATTTTACACATACCTCCTGTTTTATAATTTTTGCCAAACACATCAAGAATGCACATAATATAATAGCCGCCGACATATAGCCAATATACAAAATATCAGCTTTCAAATAAACTAAAGCAACAAGTATCATTACTTCCATTAAAACCAGCAATCTCGCCGCTTTCTTAGACTCTTGCAATTCACTCTTGCTCATATCCATATTAGGGTGATTTATTGTCCCCATTATGCAAATCAAAAGCATTGCAAGAAACAGCATTGTATACATAACAGTCTGATTTCTGCAAAGTATAGGTATGATTGGCACAAGCACACTATAAATTATAACTGTTCCTAGATAACACTGCCAAAACTTATTCGCATGAAATCCCCCTGTCCGTTTCCTCAAAGAAAGGAAAAAAACAATAAAACAAATAGTGGGTAAAAATTGCCTGAATATCACTCCTAAAAGCAGCATAGTTCCAACTGTTATTGCATGTTCAACCATACCTATTAATGCATATTCATAATATTCACAGCTTGCTTTATTTATTATCTTCTCCATTTCCATTTGATTAACGAGCTTTAATACCATGTTTTCTATCATAAACGCATCTCCTTAGTTATTAAGTATGAATTATATATGGAAAAAATCAAGTTGATTTGCAGAAAACGAACATTTTTTGCAGAAAACGGCAATAAATATTGAAAACTTATTCATTTTAACAGTTCACTCACGCAGGAATAATAATTGAAAAGAAAAATTCCTTATTCTTATCTTCAATGACATATGAGCCGCCATACTTCTCAATACTTTTTAACACATTTTTGATTCCTACACCATGCTCATCAACGTTTGTGGTTTTTGTAGATTTTATCTCACCATTTTCGTATTTTACATCGTAATTAAATGTGTTTTTAACTGCAATAATTGTCATGTCATCTTCTTTAACAAACTTGAACTTTATAACCTTTTTACCCTCACAAGTCTCGCACGCTTCAATGGCATTGTTCAAAAGATTGGAAAGAATAGTAACCACATCCTCATCTTTTATTTTCAGTTCTGAAAGGTCATTTACCCTGAACACAAAAACAATTCCCTTTGCATCTGCCTCCTGATACTTCGTATTAAGTATGGCATTTACTATTACATTATTAGTGTTAATGGTATCTGGTTCATTATTCAAAGAACCGTTAATCTTTTTCACATATTCCTCTAATTTGGAATACTGCTTTTTATCCAATAAGGATTCAATACATGAAATCTGATTTTTATACTCATGTGTCTTTTTCTTTTGATTATCAAAATTTTCAGAAATAGACTTGTACATTTCCAACTGATCTCTTGCCTGAATTTGAAAAACCTTATTTTCATGCATCTTCATTTCTCTTTCAACAATATCATTGATGAGATAGAATACAATGATATTCATTCCAACCATTCCAAATGCAATGATAGCCAGCAAATTTGCCTGCTCTACCGTCTGTATATATTCAAAAACAGATAACATTGCCGAAATAGATACTATAGTAAAAACAGGAAAAAACAGAAATCTTAACCATTCTGTATCCAACATCATCTCCATAGACTTTTTTCCAAATTTTTTCCTTATGACAAGAATAATAAAAAACAGTGTAACTTTCCCTAATAGATATACCAAATTACGCCCAATTACATACTGCTGTCCTAGTAGCTCACTATCCAAAGGTATCCATCTACTAATCAGATAAATCAGATAATCCAATGCCAGCAACAGTGCATCAAACAGTATAGCCAATACAATAGATTTTCTTAGACTGATTTCAATATGCCAAAGCATAAAAATTGAAACTGTCAAAATGATAGCAATCTGCCTTATTACAAAATGTCCAGAAAAGCTATATGAAAGAAAACATATGCTACCGAGCAACAACACAAACTGTAGTATATTGATCCAGCCTTTATATCGTATTTTCCCAAATGTCTCAAAAAAAATCTTACAACACATTAATTCAATAAACATCAACAATATACTCTGCATTAACTCAAACATTTACACTTCTCCCTGACACGCTATAAACTTTTTCTTGACTTCCGTATATCTTACCTTTGGTATGGGCAGCTCCACCCCATTTGTCAATATCACTTTATACCGGGCAACATTCTTAATGCATTTTACATTTACAAGATAGCTCTGGTGTGTCCTGATAAAACCATTCTCCGAAAGCATATCGTCCATCACATTTAATATTTCATACATGGTATAGACTATTTCATCGTCCTCCATAACATGAAACTCAAGTCTATGCAGATTACTTTCGATATACAATAGTCTATCCAGCACGATTTCTTTTCTGCCCTCTTTAAAGTCAAATTTTCTTTTTATCACAGAATAATTCATCTTATCAATAATGGCATCCATACATTCATTGACATTGCTCTGAAAATTGGCATTACCCTTTAACAAATATCTTACAACATCTAATCGGTATCCTTCCAGCGAATAATCCACATATGCAGTCACGAATACTATAAATACTTCCCGGCTTACTTTTCTGATCATCTCAGCCGTCTTAATACCATCAATTTTCTCCATATTTATGTCTAAAAACACGACCGTATAGCGCACTACCCCGACACCTAATTCTACCAGTGCCTCCCCGGAGCTATATGTATCTATTTCATAAATAAGATCATTTTCTATCATGTAGCCGGAGATCAGTTCTTTTAGTTCTTCTGTAAAAAGATTTTCATCATCACATATTGCAATTTTGAACATCTGCTTTGTCTCCTCCTTCCTTGCCAATTGATAGCAATCTACCCCTGATACTTTATACCCCATCATTTTGTATTTCGACATGTATTACTCAATTTATTAATTTTTATTTACATTTACCGTAAGAAAAAAAGCACGCAAAAATCTACAATTCCCCCCTTATTATTTTATTTTTCTTTAGCACATTAGTCAACTGAATTGCAGAAAACGACCATATTATGCAGAATTTGACACAAGCATAAAATCAGCAATATTTATTTTTGGATTAGAACCCGTTTTAGTCCATTTTTATTTTATTTTTTCTAAAAAAGTGCTATACTAGGTTTGTGTCCATTTTCAAACTTTAAGAATAAAGGAGCAAAGATATAGATATGAAGATTCAAGACCTAAACATTTCTGCCGCTTCTAAATCTGCCTTGAAGAGTATCGGCTTGACAATGGTTTCAGAACTTGCAGGACAAAACTACATTACCCTGATAAATAAATTCCCCAAGAATTTTAATATTGAACCTCTGATTGACGAATTGAACGCTTTAGGTTATCTACTGCCACCCAGTAACGAAATATCCATCTATGATATCCCCATGTCTAAGCGATTGCAGAACGCCCTTGTGCGAAATGGTGTTATGTACCTTTCGCAGCTTGCTTCTTATCCCAAAGAAGATATTCTACATTTCCGAAACTTGGGACAAAAGACCATCTTAGAATTGGAACAAATTTGTCAGGAACACGACATAGAATTACGATCCATATTATCTATTAAAGAATATTTTGATAAATACCAGTTGCCCTCAAAAATTTACCCCCTGCTGTTCCAAAACAATATATCCTGTTTAGATGATTTTAGACACATGACAGCAAATGACTTATACCGTATATGTCAGGAAGATTACAGCCTTACCATGCAGTCCTATTATATTTTGAAAGATAATGGAATTGTATTTGACGACTGGCAGGATAAGTACATTTTTGAGATTCTGCCTGAAAATAATGCTACCCTGCTTTGGAAAAAATACAAAATTAGTATGCTTTCACAAATGCCTGACTGTAGTGAATATACACTAAAGGAAACCATTTCATCTTCTTATTCATTTACAGCGGCTATGAAAGAATTATTATCAAATGGATAGATATGTACTATATGCAAATGAAATGACAGGTCACACCGATCTGTCGTTTTTATTTCAGCAATTCATCATATGTTGTTTCCAATACATCTCTGATTGCTCTAAGTTGTGATGCCTGTATGTGCTGGATTCCCCTTTCTATCTTCACTAATGCTTCTCTTGTCAATGGTACATTCTTTAACTGCATCAATGCCACCATTTCCGTCTGCCGCATACCCTTTTCTTTTCTGATCCGTCTGATGTTCTGTCCGATAAATATTTCGTCCTGCTTTATTTTCTGCTCCATATCATCACCACACTCCTGAACCCGTTTCGGTTCTTTTTTAAGTATTGTATTCAATAGAGCTATCGAAAAGAGACTGGTTTTAGTCCACTTTATGTAATTTTTATTGCAGAAAACGGTCAATAAACAGTATTAGCCTTTCCTAAAATAATCTGGCACTACCAAAACTTTCCTCTACGCCTTGACATACATAACAAATATTCGATATCCATTTTCTAATGTGAGCTTTACTCTTTTTTAAACCAAACTTCGCCAATACTGTCTAATAAACAACAGTATCAAAAAATAGGCAGGTAATAATTTTAATATTATTACCTGCCTATTAAAGTATAACAATCATACGATTCTTCTGTCAGTCAGAATCAAACTGCTCTCTCCTATTGGAGTCCAAGCATACATACTCTTTGCAACATAATTATCAGCTCCGAGCCTGCGCCTTCTGGATATTATCTGACCAATATTTACTGCTAAAGAAATTGCCATTTCTAGGCAAGTTTCTAAACATATCCATGACAATATCATATGATAAGCCGGATGTATCCACAAACATCTCTTTCCCGTCTTTAGATTTAACTGCAATTCCATTATCGCCCACATATGCAACCGTATTGTCGTCTAATTGCTGTATTAATCCCGTCATTTCTGCGAATTTCTTTAGTGCGAACTCACCGGATTCTTCACAAAGTTTCCAGAACTTTTCTGCATCCTCACCTACCATATATGGGTATTTCCCATCTCTAACAAACCATGAGATACCTGTTTCTGAATCCGTGTATTTAGGATCTGTTAATGCCCACTCGTTCAAAGGAACCCCCTTATAATACACGGTCATCTTTCCGCTAGAATTATTGCTCATTTCTGATTCATCATTTTGAACATCTTTCTTAGCAATTTCATCCTGCCCCTGTTCATACCCTCTAGTTGATGCATTTGATTTTAATGCCTCATATATTCCTTGAACATCAGCATATTTATTAGCTTCAGCAACGTCTGGTTTCTCCAACACTTCCTGTTGCTGAAAAGCCTGTGTCTGGCTATACTTTGAATCAGTTCTTCTCCCTGTATAAATACTATTATTTACAGAGGTATTTATCATATTGACCATATTTATAAGCCTCCCGCTTTTTCAATTTGTTATAAATATTACTCATAATTGTACGCTACGCTCTATAACACATTGTTTTAAAGCGCAACGTACAATTTATGATGCCATTCTGCTGTAGCTGTTCAACGCAACACATTCAGACACATATTATTCCGCATAAGCAGCAGACAGAATATAACCTACCTGTGAAGATCCAACGGAATACAACTCATAATAAAAATGGTATTTCACACCTGTCCTAACGCCTGTAAATGTTAATGTATATGAATCGTTTGCATAATTGGCAATCTTTACCTCAGCGCTGGAACCATCACTTCCTTTCAGTGTAATTGATCCCTGAAGATAATCGGTGCCACTTTCATTAGGCATATAAACAAGCAGGCATAATTTTGTTACACTTGAGTTATTAATGGTATAAGTATAATTTCCATTGAATACACCACTTCTGGAGTTGCTTCTTGTAATAGTTCTATTTGCATCATACTGAACAGTATCCGCAAGAGCAACTACATCATCATTTTCATAAGCCGGCGTTACAATAAGATCGCTGCAATCATTTACTTCTATTGCCTTGTTTGCATTAGGCGTAACCTGCCCTGTAATCGGAATTTCACTTGCAAACGCAGTAGTTCCCATTGCCAAGCATAACATCAGACTCACTACCAGTGCCTTTAAACTTTTAAATTTCTTCATCTTAAAATCTCCTTTCAAATTAATATGACATCAAATTTTGTTCCAACAAGTTTGTTTACTAAGAATATATCTACCCTCCTTTTCCACTCATTGTACATCGCTTATCCTTTTTACATAAGAACCTATGAAATCTAACTGCTATAGTATGTAAAAATACCACTCCTGAAACTACATAGATTAAATCTCTAAAGTAAAACATCATAGTTCAGAACATGTATTTTAAAGTAAGCGATACACTATAAACATATTACCTACCCAAAAAAAGATTTTCAATATGCCTTGCAGAAAGTGACCTGTTTTTGCAGAAAATGACCATCAAAACAAAATATCTTTATCTGGTTTTCCCAATGTAGAAGCAATATTAAAAATTTAACGGGTAATAACCTAAAAATTATTACCCGCTAAATAAACATAGAAATCATATGATTCTTCTGTCAGTCAGAACCAAGCTGCTCTCTCCTACGGAGTCCTAGTTTTCTGTTTCACCTATGTTTACATGCCAAAGCCTTATTTATACCTACTATTTGCACTTGTCAAATTAAGATAAGTATCCATACTTTTCATCCAAAGCAACGATAAGTCAAACTTTCCCAATTTCTTTAGATCTTCTATGCTTTTTTTAAACATTGAGATAAAATCCCTTCTGTCATTAAGTCCCATATTACCAGCTTCAAGCGGCAAAGACGTAAAGCCACCTTGCTTTTCCACCTTGTAGTGTGCTTCCAATGCACGCATTTCAACTACCGTAGCGTTTGATGGATTAACATCGTTTATATAAATTTTTCTTTCAAATTCTTTTCCGTTTTCATCCACACCTTTAGCTAACACCACAGGATTTTCATCTGTTGATTCATCAGCATATTTAAGGCAATAAGAAAGACCTGTACCATTACCTCCTGTCCACAACATATTATCTGTCGTGAATATCTGATATACTTTTGGCGTTTCAACCGCATTAAATGTCCTTTCTTCAGGAGCTTTGGTACTACTGCTTTTCTGTTGACCATACAATGGAGCTACTGCATTTAAGCCAGAACCAATGTGCATACTTCTGTTCCTCCAATCAGCCTCAAAATTTCTTTATAATACCTTGCCTTAATTTTTTCTGAATACACATGAAAAGGATTTCTCTCCATATGGAAAGTTGGTAGATCTAAATCTTGTAGCAAATGTATAATCGCCGGGAGCTGTTATTTTTCCGCAATCATACCAGTAATAAAAACCATCCGCACCATTACCCGAAATTATAAATGGCTGTTGCTTAAACCACGAAATACTTCTGCCGTTAAAAGTTGTAGTATCACTTCCATAACCATAAACCTTAATGATCACACAGTAGTTTCCATTATCTAACAAACCATGATCATAAAGCTCGATTTTGGTTACTTGTGGAGCCGGACCGTCACCAGACCACCACAAAGGACTAATCCCATCATCATTATCCTCAATAGCCACCGTCATTCCGTCTACTTTTGTCAACTCAGGAATTTCATTTTCACTTTCTGCTGCGAACGCCATTGTACCCATCCCCATTAACATGGTTAATGCCAATGCAAACGCTAAACAATTTTTAATTTTTTTTAACATACTCTTATACCTCCTAATATTTTTTATTTTTTCTATTATATATAGCACATTAACGATTATATTTATTACAAAATCCCCCCTTCATTCTTATATTTAATATGCTACATAGAACAAAAAAATCATATCAAATATTAATGAAAAGAGAAATCCCCCTTGCAGAAAGTGTCCCGTTTTTGCAGAAAACGACCACCCAAACAAAAAAAGTCCCCCCGAATCAAACCTAAAGTTCAATTCAAGAGGACTTTTCCCTATCGGCTTTTTCCGTTCTTTACAGGCACATTCTTTGTCGCTTTATCCGTTGCCATCGCTTTTGTTGTTTCCTGCTGGTGTGCCTCAAACGCCTCCGCCCCATACTGGAACTCCGGCTCTGCCACTACTGCAAGTTCAACCGGATTAACAGGCTCCATGCTGTCAACGCTGCCCATTTCCCGTTCTGCCTTATCCGTCTGGTACTTTTTCACGTCTGCGGCAAGCCGTTCTGTCTTTTCTATTACGGCATCCGCACAATTCAAAATGCCGGACAGCAGCTTTCTCTTTGCCTGAAAAGGCTTCTTTATCAGCTCTGTCTTTGAGAACTTCTTCTCCCCATACTCCTTTTCCGGTTTATCCGCAAATGTACGGAACGTGTTGGCGATCTTCTGTCCTGCTTCCCTCATTCCTGTGCCGAAAGCGTCTATTTTTCCAATGCTCTTGTCCACGTCTGCTATGGACTCCTGTACATTCTGGCGGATACCCTCTAACTTTTTCTTAATTCCAAGAAACTCCGCCACTCTGTTTAAGGCAGCTTTTCCTTTCTGCTTTGCCGCCGTTACGATTTCCCCTGCCTTTGCCTTGATCTCTGCCTTGACCTCAAACAGTTTTTCTTTCATAGCTTTGCAGTCCTGTTCCAGCTTGTTTACCGCCCTTTTGAGTGACTGTTTCAGCCCTTTCTCTGCCTCACGTTCCTCCATCTTATGAAGCTGGTCCTTTACCGTCACAAGCTCCTCTAATACCGAATCCATCTTTTTCTCCATGACATCGACATACGCCGCCATTTCAAAGATGCTATTTGCAGCCTCTTTCATATTGTTTTTACGGAGCAGGTCGAGCAGCTCCATGAGATTTTTTTCCTTTGTAAGCTCCACGTTTGCTGTCATTTCCATTTTTCTTTTCCTTTCCGCAGGGCGGTTGCCCGCCCTGCCCCTTTCTGGTTGCTGGTTCTGCCTAGCGGAACGGCAGCGGCTCCCCGCTTGCTTTCATAAAGCCCCTGTCATCGGTCTGCATCTGCTGTGATGCACGCTCCTTTCCCTCCTGCATTGCCTGTTCCTTTGCCTGCTGGTACGTCTCAAGCACCGCATCGTTGATTTTTTCCCTGAACTCCTTTGTGATCGGAAAACAAACGTCCCTGTACCTGTTGCCCGCCTTATAGGACGGCATTGCCACGAACATTCCGTTCTTGCCCTCCACCACGCTCACATTGCCTACCGCAAAGCTGTCATTCAGCACGATACTCGCAAGACCTACCATGTTGCTGCCCTCACGCTCAAAAGGCGTTACCCTTACCGTGAACTCCGGCTCGTCCGCCTCCTCCGCCTCCATCTTGACCTCTGCCTTTCCCGTCTGCTCCATTTCCTCATAGAGCTTTAAGATGTCGCTGTACAGTTCCTCACGGAACTCCTTCGTGATCGGATTGCAGACATCCTTATAGACCGGGTTGTTGTGTTCGTCCCTCTCCTTTGTGCGGAAACTGGGCATGGACACGAAATTGCCCTTGCTGCCCTCAAGCACCGCCACATTCGTGACCTTGAAGCTGTCCCCGAACACAAGAGTTGCAAATGCCCTCACACTCTTATCCGGGTTGTTTACTGCGTTCAACTGAATTGAATACTCCATAAGTTCCTCCTTTTCTGTCCTTTCTGGACGATGAAATATTATTTAGTTATCTGAACTGCCTTTCCTTTTCAGAGTGTCAGGCAGGTTCATTCTTCCGCTGGCAGGCTTCCGTCCGGCATACGGATAAAACAGGATAATTGTCCCAACTGCCCTAAATCCAGATTCGTTTTCCCATGAAGGTAATTTGCAAGGGTAATCAGGAAACCGTCCTGCTCATAGTAAATCCATTCGTCCTGCCCTTCCTCTTTCACAACGGTTATCGCAAAGTCGGGCAGATACCCGCCCTCATCTTCATCATAATTGCAATAAATGCCTTCATGCAGGTTCAGCCCCAGTTCCGGGATATGCACCTGCCACCCGCTGATGACAATCTGGTAATCCTCATCGCTTTCCATGATGTCGTCCGGCACTTCCGCAAGCTGTTCCATCCCTGCAATGATTTCTTCCACTTCCCCCAGTCTGTATGCTTTTTCCATAGACAATATCCTCCCTGATTCCTTTTACCTCGCAAGGTTCCTGTTCCAACTGTTCCAGTGTGCATTTTCCTTTCAGCCATTGATGCACCGTGTCCACAAAGTTTTCTTCTGCATCATACAGAAATTCTTTATCCGTCCTGTCATAAATGACGGTCAGGAAATACAGCGGTTCAAGCTGCCCATCTTCCATGTGGCAGAAAAATCCCTCATGCACGTTGATTTCAAGGCGTGGCAGATAGACATGGACACCGCTGGTCAGCAGTATGCCGCCGTCCATTTCCGTCTGCCTGTCCGCTTCCGCTGGCTCGGTTTCACATCCCCGCAGAATGTCCTCTATTGTGCCAAACGGGTACTTCCTGCTGTTTTCTTCCATTCTATTTGCCCTCCTTATGGATACAGTGGTAAATCAGGCGCATTGTCCCGCTGTTCTCACAGGTCAGCAGGGTAAGCTCCTTTTCTGCCCCCTGCGCTTTTACAGAATTATCATACGGTCCCACGACTTCCCATGAAACGACCTCATACTGGTGTATATTTCCGTCTTTATCGGTAATCTTTACCGTGTCCCCCTCGGAAAGTTTATTGAGGTACTTAAAATAAGTGCCGTATCTGCTCCCCCGGTGTCCGGCAAGCACACAGTTCCCGGTACTTCCGATTGCCGCTGTATCGGATATATGCCCGATCCCATAGGCAAGCTGTTTACTGTCTGCCCCCTCCACAATGGGATATTTCAGGTCTAAGGCTTCTATCTCGATCAGACCGATCACGTCCCCGGACGAAAGCAGGGCTGCATCCTCTTTACTAACGGGGGCTTTGGTATCCGCCGTCTCCGTCTCTGTTTCCCTTTCTTCCTCTTTTTCTCCATCCTCCTGATGCTCCTGTTCCACGTTTTGTTCAAACTGCTCTATCAGTTCATTTGTCTTTTGGTTCCCGTAGAAATGATAGAAAAGGGGGACCGACATAGCCGCCAGTCCCGCCGTAATGAATATTACTGCCAAGATTTTACGAATCATCTTCCCTCCTTCCCGGACGGAAAGCAGTGGTAATTTTCCGGCTCCGCTACCCTTGCATTGTCCTGTGTTTCGCAAAGGTCCACATCTTCGGTCTTTCCGTTCTCCAGGTCTAACTGCACGTTCAGTTCATTTAACCGTGCCACTTTCTCATTCAGTTCCCCTTCCTGTGTAAAAGGTTTTTCGTATTCCTGCCTTGACTGCTCCATGTCACGCTGGTACTGCTCGATGCGCTTTTCCAGTTCCGGTATATTGACAGATATGCCGTGGCAGAGGTTTTCCAGCTTTACCATGTTCCCTACGGGGCTTGTGGAAAGTTCCACCTTATAGTCGGTCTTTCCCCTCAATACCATGTTGTTTACCCCGATGAAATTCTTTTCCACCAGAAGCTCAAACCCCTTGAAACTTCCGATATGGGTTGTTTCCCCGGTCTTGCACTGGCTGACCGCCTGCAGCATGAATGTCCCGCCTTCCGTGCGTTCCGTAAATTTTGTGCTTTTCCCTGCAACGTCCACGGTAATCGCAAAATCCGGCTCCGCAATGAGCGCAGCCTCCGCTGTCTTTGTGTCCTCACGCACACAGGCTAATTTCTCCGTTGCCGCCTTAATCAGCTTCGGGTAACGGATCATGAAGTTATCCTGTAAGGAATACCTCTGGCTGTCATAGCTGCTTTTCAGCATTTTTAAGCGCTGCACGTCATTTTCAAGCTGCATTTTTTCCTTTATCAGCGGGTTGCCCGTCGCCACGGCTTTTATCTCCGCATAGGAAAGGGTTGCCTCGTCAATGTCCTCACAGGTTCTTGACACAGCCTTGCTTGTCATGACCTGCGAGATGAAACGCTGCTTGTTCTCGACCAGCGACCATGAATACGCATCAAATGTCCCTTTTGTGACATAACGGTAGATTGCGACCTCGTCGTTCTCATTGCCCTGCCTTACGCCACGCCCCTCACGCTGCTCAATGCATGAGGGCTTCCACGGACAGTCCACATGGTGCATCGCCGTAATGTGCGTCTGCACGTTTACGCCCGTCCCGCACTGGTCCGTGGAACCGATCAGTATCTTCTTTTTGCCGCTCCTCATGTCCTTAAAGAGCGCCTCCCGCTGTGCATCGGTCTTTGCGTCGTGTATGAAGGAGATTTCGTCTGCCGGGATGCCCTGTTTTACCAGTTCGGTTTTCAGGTAGTTGTAAATGTCGAACTGCCCGCCATTCTTTATCCGCTCCGCCCAGTCAGGCGTCCATGCCGTTTTCGGTGTGCCGATGTCCGAGAAAATAAGCTGGCAGCCGATCTTACCGTCCTTGTTTCCGGCAAAATATTCGGCTGCCACGTTCGCTGCTACCTTATTCAGTTTCCCGTCCGGGTTGTTTGGCGCATCCAGTTCCAGAAGTCTTGCGTCCGTCCCTAAAAGCCTTGCCTCCCCTGTTATCTTTAAAAAATTATCCTCTTTCGGATCGACGCCGCCCCCATGAATCCTTTCCGCACGTTTCGCAAATTCTTCCATGACCTGCTTTACATACCAGTCCGGCTCGCTTTCCACAATGATCGGCTTGCCTTCCCGCAATGCGGGAACCGGGAGGTTCAGCATATCCGCAGTCTGCACGTCCGCCACCTCACGGAACGAGGTCATAAGCTCCGGCACGTTTGTAAACTTGTTGAAACGGCTCTTGAAGCGGAAACCGCTGCCTTCCACGGTCAGTTCCAGTGCGGTTGTCACTTCCCCGAAGTTTGCCGCCCATGAGTCGAAATGGTAAATCCCCATCCGTTCCAGTGTCCTTTTCTGCAAATAGAGCTGCATCACATACAGTTCGCACATGGTATTGCTTACCGGGGTTCCGGTTGCGAACACAATCCCCCTGCCGTCGTTGATTTCATCAAGATACTGGCACTTCAAATACATATCCATTGCCTTCTTGGAACCAGTGCTGGATATGCCCGATACATTGTTGATTTTAGAGAAAATCGACAAATTTTTAAAGTGGTGCGCCTCGTCCACCATGACGGAATCAATGCCCAGTTCCTCAAAGGTAATCAGGTCATCCTTGCGGCTTTCCTCTGTCAGTTCCTTTAACTGTTCGTCCAGTTTTTTCTTCTGTGCCTCCATCTGCTTGATGGTCCACTGCTCCCCCTTTTCCGCCTTAATTTCATCAATCGCAAAGGAGATTTCCTGTATCTGGTCCTGCAGCATACGCTCTTTCCGTTCCTTTGAGATCGGTATCTTCTCAAACTGCGAGTGCGACATGATGATGCAGTCATAGTCCCCGGTTGCGATGCGGGACACGAACTGCTTCCTCCTGCTCTTTTCAAAGTCACGCTCCGTTGCCACAAGGATATTGGCGGACGGGTACAGCCGCATGAACTCCCCTGCCGTCTGCCCCACGATGGACTTCGGCACCACAATGACATTCTTGCTGGCAAGTCCGAGCCGCCGCTGTTCCATACATGCCGCCATCATGGTAAATGTTTTCCCGGCTCCTACACAGTGCGCAAGCAGTGTGTTTCCGCCGAGAAGGACTCTTGCGATTGCGTTTTTCTGGTGGTCACGCAGCTTGATTTCCGGGTTCATGCCGGGGAATGTCAGGTGTGAGCCGTCATACTCCCGCAGGCGGATATTGTTGAATGTCTCATTGTAATAATCCACATATTTCTGCCGCCGCTCCTGATCCTTGAATATCCAGCTCTTGAACGCCTCCTTCATCTGGTTCTGCTTTTCCCTTGCAAGCATGGTTTCTTTTTTATTTACCTCATAATGGTACTTTCCGCCCCCGTCGTCTATCCTGTCACGGACTGTCACGGTACGCAGGTTTAAGGTTTCCTCAAAAATGGAATAGGCGTCAATCCGCTTCGTGCCGTAAGTCTCCGTTGCGGCGATGGAATGGTTGTCATGCCGCTTCCCGTCAATGAACCAGTTCATGTTGTAGGTGTTCAGTTTTACCTGTATTCCCGAATTTGCATACTGTGTGCGGACTGCCCTTGCACGATATGGTGTTTTCAGAAGCTCATAGATGAACTCCTCATAATCCTGCGGCTCAATCCATGTGGTTCCGATACGCACGTCGATTTCAGACGCATCAAGGCGCTCCGGCTGCACGTTTTTCAATGCCTCCGCATTGACACCGAATAACTCCGGGTTCTCCTTCCGGTACACTTCCGCAATCCTCAGCTTGTCACGCACGTTGCCGGACAGGTATTCGTCCGCCGTTTTCCATCCCATGTTCAGATTGTCGGGGTTGTATTCCGTTGGTTCCAGATACACAAGCCCCTCAAGGTCTTTTAAGAGTACCGCCCTCTTTACTTCCGCCTCCGCATCCGGCGAGAGTGTGCTGCCTTCCGGCAGGCTTTCCATCTCTTTGCTGATGTCAGGCTCATAAATGCTCAACATGAACGGGATATTGACCGTCCCGAACTCATTGACGGACACGTTCAGCGCCTCCACCGCAGTTTCCACACGCTCCACCTGATTCTTCGCACGGATCGTCTGTTTGTAGAACATATCCGCTTTTTCCACCCTTCCGTCCTCGTCCACGACCTCAAGGGAACACAAAAGCGGGTAATCCGCATCGTCACGGAATGCCTGCTGGCTCCCCCTCCCGGTCAGCGGTCCGTATTTTTTCACATAGGCATCGTATTTTTCATTGAGTAATTTCTGCTGTGCCGCCAGTTCCTCGCTGCTGCACCCTTCCGTCTGTATGAAGATTAGCTGTCTTGTGATTGTACGGATTTCGTCCATGCCCTTTATGCGTTCTTCCGCTGTTGCCGACACTTCCTTGCGGTACATGACGGAATTTTCACGGTAGTAAAGTTTTCCGTCCACAAAGGTATAGGTGTAATTCTTCACGTCAGGATCAGCCTCAATGATGTCCTGCGTGTTTTCCTCTTCCGCCGCAAGCTCCACAACATCGGTTATCCTGCCGGAAAGCCGTCCCACCGCTGTTTCCAGTGCGGATTTCAGGTCAAAGTTTTCATCATGGTTAATACAGCTTGTGTATTTGCTGCCGTTGCCGAACATGCGTGTATCGTATTCCATTGTTCCGAGCATCATTTCCGGGTGTTCTGCAAAATAAGAATTGACCGCAATGCCGTCCTCCGTCCTGCCAAGATGCACCCAGTCCGGCTCCGTCACAATCTTGCGCTCCCTCTTTTGCAGGAATATGATGTCGCTTGTGACATCGGTTCCTGCGCTGTCCCTGAACGCCGTATTGGGAAGACGGACTGCGCCGAGCAGCTCCGCCCGTTCCGCAAGGTACTTCCTTACCGCAGGGTTCGCCTTGTCAAGCGTTCCCTTGCTTGTGATGAATGCCACAATGCCGCCCGGTCTGACCTTATCCAGCGCCTTTGCGAAAAAATAATCGTGGATACGGAAATTGTGCTTTGCATACTTCGCATCATAGAGCTTGTAGTCACCGAAAGGCACGTTGCCCACCGCAACATCGAAAAAGTTATCGGGGTACTGTGTTTCCTCAAATCCCCTTACCTTTATCTGTGCCTTTGGGTACAGCAGCTTTGCAATCCGCCCGCTGATGTCGTCCTTTTCCACGCCGTAAAGCCTGCTGTCCTGCATGGTTTCCGGTAATGTCCCGAAAAAATGACCGACACCAAGTGCCGGCTCTAAAATAGTGCCTTTACGGAAACCAAATTTATCCAGTGCGCTATAAACTGCCTGCGTGATAACGGGGGAAGTGTAAAATGCCGTGTTGACTGTCTCCCTTGCGTCCTCATATTCCGACGTGGAAAGAAGCTCTTTCAGTTCTGCATACTCTTTCTGCCAGCCCTCATTCCTCTCGTCAAAAGCCTGTGCGATGCCGCCCCATCCCACATAACGGGCAAGCACCTTCTGTTCTTCCGGTGTGGCAGTCCTGCCCTCATGCTCTATCTGCTTTAACAGCCGGATTGCCTCCACGTTCCACTGGTATCTTGTTTTCTGCCCGCCTTTTGGAAGTTCCTCGTCCTCAAAATGGAAATTCCCTTTCCTCTGCCTGTTCCGCAGATTAGTCAGTTTGTCGTCAAACTGCTTTTCCAGTGCAGACATTTTTTCATACGGCAGCTTTGCAAAATCACGCAGGTATGCCGACATCCGTATCTCCCCGGTAAACATCTGCGCTTTTATCAGGTATTCCATGACGGAATGGAGCTGTTCATAGGTTACAGTGTCTTTCCTGCGCTCCCCGCCCTGGTTTTTGTAATCCACAATAAAACCGTCATTTTCGGCAGTATACTCTACCAGACCATAGGCATTGTTGTGATAGCCTTTTTTCGGTTTCTCCCCGTCCCAGAAGCATACCGTGGACTTGAGGAAATAAAGTTTATCCTCTTTTGGCAGGCTGCTTTCTGCTACCATCTGCAAAAATGGCTGGTATGGCGTGACTGCGGAGCATTTTGTCAGGTAGATTTCCAGTGCGTCACGCAGATCCCCGTCCATTGCCTCCACCTGCCGCAGCGCCTCCGGGAACAGACTGCCCGCAGCGGGCTTTGCCACGCTCCCGTCAGGGTTTATGACTTCCCCCTCCACACGCTCTGCCGTTTCCCCTGTATCTCCCTGTCCCGGCTGTACTGCCGCTGTTTCTTCCTGTCCGTTTTCCACCGTCTGCCATGCTTCCGGTATTTCTTCCTGTCCGTTTTCCACCGCCTGCCATGTTTCCGGTATTTCTTCCGCTGCCGCCTCCGGCTCCTGTACTTCCTGCCTTTCTTCCTCCTGCCCGTCAATGCTGACCGCCTCAAAATCCGGCTCTTTCAGCATACGTTCCTTGTATTCATGGTAGATTTCCATGAACCACGGCATTGCGGCAAATGCCCCCGGTGCTTCCCTGAAACGCTCAAAAATTCCTTCTGTCAGGTAATCGTTTTCCTCTATCATGTGCAGGATCAGGTCAGCGCAGTATCGGTAATCCACACGCTTTTCCCCTTCCCCACCGTCTGCCCGTGGATAGGAGATTTCAATGCCGTCCTTATCCCTGCTGATTTTACACTTGCCATAGGAGTTGTCCGTGTACTCCGACATGAAAAAGCCTTCCCGCTGCTCCCCGTACACGCTTGCAAGGAACCCTGCCTTGCTTTCCATGTTTAAATTTGTGGTAAAAATGTCATAGATCAGCGTCTTTACGGAAATATACTGGATTTCCTCATTGAAATATCTCTTTAACGGTTCCAGCCACAGGTTTTCTTCCTGCTTTTCCCTTTCTTCGGCGGCAGGCTCCGCCTTGTCAGGGGATTCCCGGCGGATAAACACGGTCTTGTCCGGGTTATGGCTTGAAAACCTGTCATGTTCAAACTGCTGCTGCACGTTAAACGGAATACTGCTGTCCCGGTGGAAGTTATCAAGAACAAGTACCTCATGGAACAGATAGTCGTAAAACTGCCTGCCATGCCATACATTTTCCCCATCGCTGGCAATAACCTCATCATGGGCATCGTCCCATGCAAGTTCCATCTGTTCCTGTATGCCTTTCAGGGCAAGGACCGTGTGCAGGTTTTCAAGGCGGTTCTGCTGGTGCTGCCCTGCATCCTCCGAAAGATACCTGTCCGTATCTTCTTTTAAAATCTTTATCCATGTGGCGGCAGGGTGTTCCTCCATGATTTCCCCGATTTTGTCATAAGGCTCATGTGTCTGGTATGCGCCGTCAGCTATCATGCCCTCCACATAAGCCGCACAGTCCCACCAGTCAAGCTCCGTTTTCCACTTCGTGCCTTCGCCGTCATAAAATTCAATGGAAATGCCTTCGTCAGTCTGTTCAATGTTGCATTTTCCGTACTGGTTTTTAAAATCGTTTTCTATTCCGGCTCCATAAATATTTTTAAAGAGTACCCTGTCAATAAACTGCGCCTTGTCGCTCATGGGCAGGTCTTTCGTGAACACTTCATACAACAGCATGTTCGGGATTGGACTCCAGAAACTGTTCTGGAAAAACCTGTCCATAGGCTCCTGCCATGCTGCCGCCGATACTTTGTCAGGATCAAAGGTTTTGGGCGGTGTATAGAATTCCCCTGCCGTGATCAGCGCACCCAGTTCACGCTCTATACTATTCCAGTTAAGGTATCCTTCTTTTTCAGCCCCTCCCTCACGCCACTGGAAACGGATTCCTTTTGACGGGAACGAATCATATCCATGCAGACCGTCCCCTTCAATATGCCTTCCGACACTGCCCTGACCATATTCCTTACGGATTGCCTTTACACGTTCACCCGGACTGGAAATCTCCTGAAATATAGTGTAAATACGCTTTCTCCCACCTGAAAAATTCCCGCCACGCATAAGTACCTGCTTCACATATTCATGCGGCACTGTAAGCTCCGGCTCCGGCTTCTGGTAGGAATATTCCTTTGGCAGCTCCACATCCCCATTCTGCGCAATCAAAAAGGAAGCCTGTTCATAGCTTCCTTTCTGCGTTTCCGAACTTCCCAAAGAATTGATTTCATTCAGTTCCTGCTCAATTTCCCTGTCGAGTTCTGCTTTTCTGTTATCCTGCTGTTCACTGTCCTCTGCCTGCTGTCCGCTTTCCCCTAATGGAACTTCATCACTACTTCGTTCATCACGATCTCCTCTGCCTGCATCCTCGCCTGCTGCCGTAGCTGCCACATCTCCATTGTCGAGTTTTTGTCCTTCGGCGGGTTGTTCCTGAGATAGCTGCCCTCCAGCTCGTCCATCATCCGGTTCGCCTCGATCTCCACTTCCTGCATCTTCTCCGCCAGTTTCCCGAACCTCTGTAACGTCCGGTATCTGCTGTTGTGGTTCTCTTTCAGGTACTCCATCGCCCTCACTGCGAACTTCCCTAAGTTCGTCATGCTCACCGTTTCCTCCGGTGCCGTGAGGTCCGGGTACAGCATCCCGTCCGCTCCCTCGTGGTACGTCAATGTTATCTCTGCCATCTGCAATACTCCTTTCTTCCATCTGCTTTAAATCATTTGCAATGCCTCTCAGCACTTCACAGGATATATCGCTGAGCAGAGATCCTAAACGGTAGACTTCCTCCTCTGTCGTAAATGCGGTAATAAAGGAGAAATCCTGTTTTTCAGTGGGAAGGTCAAAGCCGCATCTTGTAAATACCGCATACATGACGCTTCTTTTTAACGCTTCCCCTGCCGTAATCTCTTGCGCTCTGCCATTTTCTGTTATCTGTTTGTTTCCAGCCAGATTCACGAACTCGGTAATGCGTTCACCAAATTCTGAATCCATTATGACTCCGATCTGCCTTTCTGTAAAGTCTTTTAGGAAAGATTTATCAGATTCTTTCCCTCCGGGCAGGGCAGCGCCCTCTTTTTCCCTTAACCATGCCGCATACGCTTTCATGGTGTTCCTGTCAAGTTCCCATGTCAGTCGGCTTTCCCTGCCCCCGGTATCGGATATGTCAAAGACATACCGCATATCCGGCTTTAAGGCTCTTGACGGGAAGATTGCGATACCCCTGCTGCCACGCCTTACATACCGCCCTACCTTTTTCCATGTGTCGAAATCCGCAATCAGCGTCGCCCTCGGTCTTTGCTTGTAGACCATGAGGATATTGTCAAACTCATAGCGGTAGAGCTGCCCCGTAAGCCTGCATATGCTTTTCCATGCCTGTCCGCTTGCGGTCACTTCGTCTATTGCGGCATCATACAGCTTTGATGTTTTCGTGTCTGCGCCCATAGCCAGCCCCCTTTATCTGCTTTTCTCCTTTGGCGTTTTTACCGTCTCCTGCGCCTCCATCTCATATACCTGTGCAGCATATTCCAGCTCCTTTTCCTGAAAAATTTCATAGAAAAACTCTGCAAAACCCTCCCCGTCCGCACGTTCCGGCGCATCAGCAAGACCATCGCACCACTGTCTGCACGCTTCTTCCAGTACCATAGGGAAAATCTTCTCCCTGATTTCGCTTGATTTTATATCTTCAAATGTCATATGCCTTATACCTCCAAAATTGATTTTCTAATATCCTTACCGTCTATCTCGTCCCCAAGACAGTCCCATCCTTCGTATTTCTGCCTTGCGAACAGTTCTATCCGTGGCAAATCCCCGCACAGCTCAACAATCCGCTCCCGTATCTCATCCGGCTTTTTGCTGTGTTCCATAATCCGTGCATCGCACACCTGCGGAACAGCTTTCGATACCCTCTTTGGTCTGCCCTTTGTTCCAAGAATACAGATTTCCGAATTGGAGCGTGTCCAGAAACCCAGTCCCATAAAGAATGTGTCAGCCTTCTTATTCCGTTTTACCCAGTTAAACCCGCAGGTCTTATAGGTAAACCCCCACGATTCCATGACAGCAATTCCTTCCAACAGGCAGGGGAAAGTAATCCACAAAAAAAGGATACAGTCGTCACCGGCTATTCTTTCAACAGGCAATGACTTTATATCCTCAATGTTCATTGTATGGTAATGGTTTTCTGCGCTCCTGCCTTCTCCCTTTTTGGAATATACCTTGTACTGCCACGGGGGATCCGCATAAATGATGTTATACTTCTTCCCCAATAAACCTATACCTCCCGTACCTTAATCAGCGTGGAGAAAAGTTTATATTCTTCCTTATCCATCTCAACAGTAAATGAAACGGCATTTTCCCGCCGTCCTGCCCTGTCTCCCGCTTTCTTTATCTTCCTTGCAAGGCGCAGGAGGACAAAATTCTCCTTTGAAAGCTCCATGCACTCCTTAAAGTCCATGCCCGCCGTCTCAAGCTGCTTCTGTCTTTCCTGAATCTCTGCCGCCAGTTTTTCCCCGACTTCCCTTTTATCCGTGGTGTCTATGGATACCTCTGCCTTCGTCCTGCCGGAGCGCTCCCACTCCTTATGGAGCAGCCTTACCAGCTGCTCCATGTTTTTAACCGTTTCTTTTCCTGTCATTCTTTCCATATGGTTTTCCCCCTTTTTCATCGTGATTTTCCCGATATTTGTTTCTGTTCTTCCCTTGCATGGTACATTCCGTCATACATTCCATTATCAAGCATCCTGTCGAATACCTCCAGCTCACTTGTTCCAAAAGTATTTTCCAGACAATCCCTTGCAGCATTCCTTACCCTGTCAGGCAGTCCCTCCTTCTGCTCCACGTTCTTCTGCATCCAAAAATCCCTCCGTGTCTTATCCCGCAGGTCTGAAACATTTTCCACCTTATCAGGCTTCCCGTATTCCTGTTTCAGAATGTCAAAGTCAATTCTTGTAATGTCCTGCCCAAGATAAACGCCATGATCCCACTCTATGCCCGTAACCACGCTTTCATCATCGGGACGTTCCCCTTTAGGGTATCTCTCGTACAGCTTTACGCCCCTGCCAACTATGAGCTGGCTGTCCGCCATGCTCATTACCAGCAGGTCATCAGGACTTAATGCTGCAAGCACACGGTAATCGTTTCCGTTCATGTTATGCAGCACCTCCCCGGCATGGAAAGTATGCTCCACACGCTCATGGTGCAGGTATGGAAACAGGGAATGTCCGTCTGTTTTCAGGTTGTATATCCGCAGGACGTCAAGACAGTCCTTAGAGCAGCGTTCCGCATCAAAAGTCCATTCGCCGTCGTTAAAATGTCCCGAAAGGAACTGCCTTAACTGCGTTTCACTCCTGCAAAATGACGCATGGATACTCTTGTTAGCCGCAATATACAGATCGCTCCAGTCTGCCTTTTTCTCTTTTGTCCCGTACAATTCGCTGACGCTTTGGGCAATATTCTCCACTACATAATCATCATCCCACAGCTTCAATACCTCTCCCATATAATCCGTCAGGTCCATTAAAAAGTTGGTTTCCGTCCCTTTCCGGTTTTCAACCACCATAACCATATCCTCTAATTTCATGCTTCCTCCTTTTATCCGCATAAAAAGGCAGCACGCTTATCGGCACCGCCCTGTCTCCATGCCAAACTGGAACAGGGAAAGCTGCACGTTCCCCTGCACCAGTTCCGGCTCTTTTTTCTTTTCATCTATCAGTTTCATCATCCGTGTGGCACACTGGGCAAAGGACTCCAGATACCCCTCCGGTCTGCCCGCATGACGGCGCATTGAAATCAGATCCCCGTCCTTTATGGCGCTTGCAAGTCCTGATGCATAACCAAGCACGTTATAAAGGCTTATCTGCTTTGCCTCTTTTTCTGTCAGTAGGTCCTTGTTTGCAAGGAGATACAGAAAGTTGGGATCAGAAATATAATATTCCAGTGCCTGCGCTGCACCGTCCCTTATCTCCCCCGCCCTTGCCATATAATTGTCGTCCACCTCCGGCGGCGGCTCCCGGTAGAAAATCTCCGGGTATTTTTCATAATCCCTGCCGTACTCCTCCACCATTTTCTGCTTATAATAAATGATGTGGTTCCGTTCAAGGTTCATGCTGCCGCCGTCTGCGTAAAACGGATCGCTGCCGCCATGCTCTTTCAGATATTCCCACCGCTCAAAAGTATCCGCAAGTTCTTTCGCAAGATTTTCACTTTCTTTCTTCTTTCCCATACGCACCGCCTATCTCGGTCTGCCTATGAACACAATGGAAGAACGCCCCTGCACTGGTCTGTACACAACGCCAAGACGTGTATTTGCCGCCTCCACCACCTTTCCGTTGCCTACATAGATTGCCACATGCGAAATGTTCATAAAGCGCCCGTTCCTTTCATAACTGTAAAATATCAGGTCCCCCGGCTGCATCTCGTCATAGTTCACACGCAGGCTGTTGTCATAGCAGTATTTCCCCTCACTTGCCGCCGTATTGGAACCCTCATACATGATGCTTACCCCCGCACTGCGCCATGCATAGTAGGCAAGCGAGCTGCAGTCATAATAATTTCCGCTGTCACGGTATGCCTGACTGTACGGATAGCCTACCTTTGACAGTGCAAACGCCACGACTTTCCTTCCATTTTCATCTGAAATGGCATCCACGATTGCCTGATACTGTTCGGGCGAAATCGTTTCACCCGGATCGCCGCCCCCGCCAGTGTAGCCGAGCATTGCAAGGTATTCCGGCTTCATCAGTTCGGCAAGCATCGCCTGTTCTTCCGCATTGAACCCGTAGACGGAAACCATGTCATAACACGTTTTCAGTTCCACGTTGACCTCTTTGACCGTCGTGGTTGTCGTGTTCCCCTCATCGTCTGTCTCCGTGTCCGTCCTGCTGGAAATGGTATAGCTGCACATATCATCAAAAACAGCTTTTAGGTTCTGCTTTGCCTTATCCGTCATGTCCGTTGCCGTGTCGCCGTCCCCGTGCTTTACCATGTAGACCATGAGAATGTCACAGAAATTGTCCGGTGTGCCGGAACCTTCATAATTGACATAGATTTTTTCGCTTGTATCATATCCGTCATGGTCCGTAAGTTCCGCATTGACCTCATCATTAAATTCCGACACATACGCCGACAGGACTTCCTGTATTGTCTCCCCCGATGATATGGACGGGAAGAATACCGCAAACGGCGAGTTGTAGATAACCGCTATGATGGCAATGACCGGAAGCGCAATGAGCGCCACGACCGCAAACAGCGCAAGCAGGAACAGCCCCACATACCGCACGATATACTTTGCCATCATGGAAAAGCGCATCAGCACAATGTCCTTTAATGCCTTGCCGATACTATCCTGGTTATCTTCCTGCCGCAGCTTTGCCACAAACAGCTTTATCATGCGGTTTCTTGTGGAATTTTTCACATCACGCTTATCCATTGCGATCCCGGCGGCTTCTCCTGCTGCAATCCCGACAAGTACGCCGCCTGCCCCTGTTCCTGCCGTGGCTGCTGCCGTCTTTGCCGCAGTTTTTGATGTTTCTTTTGCCGCTTTCTTTCCCACTTCCTTCGCAGTTTCCTTTGCCGCCGTCTGTGCGGTTTTCCTTGCTGCCTTAACCGCACTCTCCTTTACTGCCTTTTCCTTGATACGGCTCCTTGACTGTTTTTTCCTGAGTTTATCCTGTTTTGCCTTTGCCGCTTGTGAACGGTAAAGGTTCCTGCCCGCATCGACGGCATTTGTGGCAGGCTTCGCCAGTGTGTAAGCCGTCATATACGCATCATGGACTTCATTGCCGCCTTCCATTTCATCCAATGCAGTCCTAGCCGCCACTGAAGCAATACCAGAAGGAAGGGCAGGCTTCTTTTTGACTGCCGCCTCTTTTTCCGCTTTCGCTATACGGTACTGGGAGTACATACGGTTTTCCTTGTTCACGGACTGCCGCACTTCCTGTTCCTTCCCCTGTCTGCCCTGCGTGTTCCTGTCCGCATATCTGCCTTGTGCAGTTCCACCGCTTCTGCCTTGTATAGTCCCACTATTCCTGCCTTGTGCGGTTCCATCGCCATTTCTGCCCTGTGCGGTTCCGCTGCTTCTGCCTTGTGTTGTTCCGCCACCATTCCTGCCTTGTGTTGTCCCGTTTCCTTTTCTGTCCCGTACAGTTCCGCCGCCGTTTCTGCCCTTGTACTCCACGCTGCCAGCAGCCGTTTTTGTCTGCACTGTTTTCCTGTTATCCGTAACATGGGCGGAACTCCTTTTTAACTTTATCTTCCCGTCTGCCGCCACGCTTTTCTCTGCCGCACTTCCGGCAATCTTCGGGATGTGCTGCACGGTAAGGATATTCCTGCCCTTGATTTTTGTTTCCGGCGCTCCCTTTACTTTCAGTTTTGGCTTTTCCTTTGTGTGGATCACCATAGGCTTGTCATCCACTTTTTTAATGTTCAATTTGCACCACCTCCGTTTCAGGACAAAAAAACAGCACCTAAACCATATGGCTCAGATGCCGCAAATGCTGCCACATTACCTTACTTTCCGCTGCGTTGTCTCATGGGTGAAGCCTGAATCGTACTTTCCGCCCTCAAGATTTTTCAGGAATACTTCCTGTCTGCCTGTTCCAAATTCTTCATACATCGCCTTTACCGCTTCACTTTTGATACTGTCGGTTGCAAACACATTTTGGGACAGCGTGTAGAAAAAATCAAACTGGTTCCGCAGACGGGAATGGTATTCGTCCAGTTTCTTCATCTGCCCGGACATTCCGCACTCCTGCCGTAACCTTCCATCCCTGCTGATTCCCAATACATTCAGGCTGTCAAGACAATTTTCGGAACATCTCTGTTCATCAAATTTCCATTCCTTATCCGTGTTGTATCCTCCCCGCAGAAATGCTTCCAGTTGTTTTTCATCTGCACAGTACCTTGCAGAAAGCGTTGTATTTTCAGCAAAACAGCTTTCCATCCATTTTTCTTTTTCCCCGCATGTCATTCCAAGTGTCGCCATATCCTCCGCAAGTTCCTTTAATGACAGCCAGCTCTCTTTCACTGCAAAATCAATGAAATCAAGCAAGTCCATAAGTGAATTTGTCTCATTCCCTTTGTGGTTTTCCGTCACAAGAATCATATCCGTAATATTCATAACAGCCTCCAATCTGCAAGGACAGAGCCACAAGCCCTGCCCTTACCCAAGTAATGCCAAAGTGTGGCTATTTACTGCTGCTCAACATTCTTTTTCTTCTCCATTGCGATTTTTTCATGGATATTCGTGTTGTATAAATTATAGAGGTCTGTCCCTTTCTCAATGGTATTATCAAAAGGTATTACCACATTCCCGCACTTCATAAGTCCCATGCCGCTTGACGTGTTGGTAACAAAACGTAGCTGCGCCTCCGACACGCCGATGACCTCTGCCATACGGGAACTGTCTGTATTTGCCTGTTTCAAGAGTGCCACAAACTCCGAGTTTGCAAGCATGGTTGTCGCCGTGTAATTTTGCAGCAGGTCAACTATATTCTGCGTGATCCCGGTACACAAGCCGCCCTGTTTCCTCACTTTCTTCCAAAGCTGCTGTAAATATTTTGCGGAATACTCCGAATTTAACAGCACATGGAACTCGTCTATATAGAGCCATGTTGCAATGCCCCTCTTGCCGTTTGCAATGATACGGTTCTGTATGCTCTCCATCATTACAAGCATGGTAATAGGCGAAAGTTCCGTACCTAAGTCACGGATTCCATACACCGTAAAGCGGTTATCCACATCCACATTTGTCTGGTGGTTGAAGATATTCAGCGAGCCGTTGACAAACAGTTCCAGTGACAGCGCTATATCCCTTGCCTCGTCCTCCGGCTGGTTCATCAGTATCTCATAAAAATCCGACATGATCGGCACATATTTCTCCCTGTTCCTTGCAATCTCAATGTAGAGCTTGCGCACACAGCGGTCAATGATGGACTTCTGCCTTGAATTAAGGCTTTCCCCCATGCACTG
>JAETRQ010000029.1 GCA_021770095.1 Eubacteriaceae bacterium
AAAAGGCCGCACAAGATGAGGTAATTGTCAAGTATATATTTGAAAATATTAGTTAGCGGTGGAAAAACAGTATCCTGGATAGATGATCCAGAATCCTGTTAAGTTACTGACATTGGCTATGCTCAGTAACCACTTTTTTCATAACACCAATATCAGCTGCCATTGCTTCGATCTGGCTGATGCCATTGGCATAACGGCGGTATGTGGAAGTATAGCAGGATTCAATATTCTGCAGTCTTGGCAAAGTATCATTTTCAAGCAGCAGCTCGATGTTTTTTGCCCGATCTTCCAGGGGCTTTAATTTCGTGTCTAATAATTGAGAGATTGCCAGAAGATCTTCGTTGGTTAATGCCATTATACTCACACTCCTTTTCCACACAGATGCTATTTTGTCCTTTGTATGGAACAGTATATCATATTTGGAAACGGTAGTCTATTTTATTATAAAGGCAAATTCAGTCAATTTTCTACTTTGGGTGCGTGATGATAAGCACTGCCTATGGCAGAGAACGATACGCAGTATGATATTCTGAAAGGAAATCTTCATGGATGGATATAAGGGAGCAATTTTTGAGAACTTGATTACAGACGAAATACGTTAAACATAGAATAACTATTCAAGGTCAAAAATAAGCTATAGGTGATACCAGTCGCCTCTTGAAGGTATCATGATTTTATGCTAAGTTAAAGTAAGAAAAAGCTCCTGTTTCCGGAAAGGCTCTTTGGTCGATACGACGGAGTTTGCCAAAGGTGAAGTGTGAATTGGGAATGTATACCAGCGATGACGAAGAATGGAATGATGAAACTAAAATTGTTGCAGTAAAGAATTAATAGGAAAAGCCATTACATTGTGGGTTGATTTTCGAAAGGGAATCCATTTGTTGATAATAATTAAAGAAAGGAATTACCGAGATGAACAATCATATATTCACAATCAAGGATATTGAAGATTTGGTGAGGCCAATTGCCGAGAAATATAAAGTAAAAGAAATATATTTATTTGGTTCTTATGCAAGAGGAGAGGCAGACGAAAGCAGTGATTTGGATTTTTTGGTGCTTGGCGGTGAAAATTTTAAACTTACTAGAATATTTTCATTAGCAGAAGATTTACGAAAGGCGCTCAACAAAGATGTTGATGTTTTTGAAATCAACGAAATTAACAAAGACAGTGATTTCTATAATGTAATTATGAAAGAAAGGCTGCTTGTAGCATGAAATATTCAGATGGACAGCGCATTAAAAAGATTTATGAAAATGCAGTAAAGTTACATGAGTATATTACAAAAAACAATATCAAAAGGGAGAATTTACTGACAGAAATTCCGTTGCAGTGGCTTGTTACAACGCCATTATATAATATTGGTGAACATGTTTATTACTTGTCGGATGAATACAAAGAGGCGCACAGTGAGATTCCGTGGTCGATGATTTCCGGACTCAGACATCGTTTAGTCCACAATTATGATGCTGTGGTGTTGGTCTGAATGTTGTCGCTCATAGTCCTCCTTGTTGGGAAATGTGTGCAAGCACACATAAAAAAAGACGCATGGTTTACAATTTACTGTTCCATGCGCCTTTACGCTGTTATTTTGATATTAAATTATGTTGTTGACTATGCTAACTGCATAATCTCAGCTTCAAGTTCTTTCAATTCTTCGAGTGGTAATGACGGGACATAATCCGCAATTTCTTCCAGTGACATTTTACCTTTCCTTATCATTCTTTCTGCAGTTTCCCTGTCTGCGTCATGCCGTTCGCTTCTGATAAATGACTTCATTATCTGTTCACTATCAAACAAACTCATCATAATCGTCACAACCTCCTTTTCTCTCTGCGCTAAATATTCCCTTAAAACATTCCTGTCCTTGCATATGCGGATCGTTTCCGTAACCGCCTTCCTCGTCATTCCATGCTGTTTTGTCTGCTCGTTAAAAACTTTGCAGAAAATAATGTACTGGTTGATAATGTCATCTGTATCGCTTTCATAGATAACCTTTGCTTTTACCTCAACATCTATATCCGCGCCCTCAAAAAATTCCTTAGTCAAAGATATTTTATCGGGTTTCCGCCCTTTGTTTCCTGTAAAAATCACATAAAGTTCAGGCTTTGGCATTTTTACTTTTTTGCTTTTATAATAGTCTTGGCTGGTACGCTGAAAATATTCGTGATAGCTTTGCGCCAAATACAGTAAAACTCTTACTAAAATATTCACTGTCCATGTAGATTGTTATGTATAGCTGTTTGTTATGTAAAGCGATTCTGAACACCTGCTAAACAAAGGAGTTCAGAATCATTTTTCTTTACATAAAATTTTATCCCATTAAAGCGATTTTTTCAACCAGTTCATTAAATCATCCTTTTCCTTTGCACTGTATTTTTCCTACACTTCAAGAGAAGCACTGTTTTTTCGCAGATGTTCTTCTTTGATTTTGGGGTTCGATCTGGCATATACCTCGGTTGTCACTATGGGCGCTGCTTCTTCATCAATTATCTATTGATTTTTGTCCCCGCTGTCTTTCAGATAGCCGTATGGCGGACTGCTCGCAACGTGCTTTCCACTTTCACCTTTTGCCTTAAAGGTGGACTTGATTTTCTTGCTGATGTCCTTTGCATAGTATTCGTTGATGACGTCGCGGAACGGAAGGAAATCATCATCAAATCCCGAACCTGTGTCAACGCCCTCGTTGACTGCAATCAGTCTTACATTCGCCCTGCGTAACTGCTCTCGCAACATTCCCATTTGCACATAATTTCTTCCCAAGCGGCTCATGTCCTTCACAATGATAGTGCCGATATTTCCTTTCTCAACCTCCGCAAGCATGGCTTGCAATCCCTCACGCTCAAAGGTCGTGCCGGAGATCCCGTCATCCGTAAAGTGGCGTATGCCAGTAAAGCCGTTCTTTTCCGCATAATCCTCAAGCATTGCTTTTTGGTTGGATATGCTGTTGCTCTTTTGTATTTGTTTTGATTAAGAAGTCTTTTATAGTTTATAATTCCAGCAGTTATTAAGTGTTTCTTAATAACTGCTGATTCAATTAACTCTCCGTCATCAAATTTGATTATAGACGAAATACGTTAAACGTAGATAATTATTTAAGGTCAAAAATAATCAATTGAAGGACATAGAAACAAAAATGTAAAAAAATGTAGTATAATATCAAAAATAGCAGGCATCGAATACTTTTTTGATGCCTTTTGGCATTGATAATTGTATTGCTTGAAAAGCATTAGCTGAAGGAGAATGAACTATTTAAAAAATAGTGATACAGAAGAGAAAAGGGGAAAACAGAAAATGGATAGAATTCTGAAAATATCCTTGCGTTTTAAAGAAAAATTAAGTGAAGATATCAAATGGCAGGCAAATGTAAATCAGGTATTTATGAATGTAAAGGACTATTTTTATTGTTCTCCGCGGTTTTTCCCGGAATATACACATCATGGGGTACTGCATATTGAGAAAACTCTGGAGCTTTGCGACAAACTGATACCGGATAAATGTCTGGAGGATATGACATCCAGGGAGGTGGGATGTTTAATTATAGCAGTCATTATGCATGATATCGGGATGTTTATTGAGGAAGACGGCTTAAAGAAGCTTTTATGGGGGGATATTTCCGAGCGCAGGACAGAATCGCTGGACAATTGTACATGGAAAGAGGCGTGGAGAAAATATTGCCTTGCGGTTTCGCGTTGTTCGGATAAAAAGCTGCAGAGAATTTTTGGGAAAACAGATATTCCGAGGGAGAATATCAAAGAGGAAGGAAAAATTACAAGTGAAAATATTCTGATTTATGGTGAGTTCCTGCGAAGAAATCACGCAAGGCTTGCACATGAAATTGTGAAATATGGATTTCCGGGAAAGGAAGACGTGGATGTTCTTAGGAATACAGAAATAGATGACAGGATTCGAGATATTATTGGCTTGATTGCCCGAAGTCATGGAATGAAGTTAAGAGATGTCCGCAGATATTCAGAGAGGCATTATTCCCCAAGCCCAACGGTTAAAAACATGGATATTTTATCTAATGTCCGTTCTGCGCATGGCGGATTATCTGGATGCGGGATATGACAGGGCATCCCATATAATTGAAGCCATGAAAACACTGCATTCTTCTGTTTCTGCGGAAGAATTTTCATGGAATCAAGTGATTGATTATGATGACTATACGTGGGACAGGGACGAGGAAAGCCTGTGGATTCAAGCAGAACCTGTTTGTACCAGCCAGTTTCTGAAGATAGAGAACTGGCTGCTTGAATTGCAGAAGGAACTGGATCTTTGCTGGGCGGTGCTCGGAGAATCCTATAAGGGCAGGTCTCATGTTGAACTTACGATAAGAAGAATTAACTCTAACATACTTGAGGAAAATACACGGAAGGATTTTGAAGAACATTTTGTAACAAAGCGGGCAGTACTGGATACGAATCCGGATATCCTAAAACTTCTGATATATCCTTTGTACAATGAAGAATCTAAGTATGGAATAAGAGAACTTCTGCAAAATGCGATTGATGCCTGCAATGAACGGGAGGAATTGGAGAGAAAAAAAGGAAATACATCCTATCAGTCTCAGATTCGTGTGGAAATAGACAAAGAAAAGAATGAATTTCGTATTACGGATAATGGTCTGGGAATGACAGAAAATATTATTATTAATTATTTTCTGATTTCGGGAGCCTCTTTTCGGAACAGTGATATGTGGCAGGAAAAATTTATTGAGAAGGGGAAATCAAAAGTAGCCAGAACAGGAAAATTTGGGATCGGGGTGTTGTCGGCTTTTCTTCTGGGCAATTATGTTGAAATCACAACGAAATTTGTGGATGAACGTCTGGGATATAGATTCGGGGTCGAAATAGGAAGAGATAATATCAATATAGAACGGATAAAAGCTCCGGTTGGGACAAAACTGGTGATTCATTCCACAAAAGAGATATTGGATGAAATTACAAGCGGAACAGAGTATCCGAAATGGGTTGACTGGTATTGCTTTCAGAAGCCGGCAGTAAGATATCTGTTAGACGGCAAAGAAATTTTCCATGAAGAAGAATATGTGCCAAATGAGGATGAGAAATTTGACGGCTGGTACAGACTGAAGAATACAGAGTATGCAAGTTATAAATGGAGTTATGAGTCGGAGCGCTTTTTTGGCATCAAAGTCTTCTGCAATGGAATCCCGGTTATGAAGGGAACGGTTCTTGACGCAGAACAGTATGGATTTTCCTTGACTACGCCGACTTTATCGATTGTGGATCGTGATAATAAAGTGCACATTAATCTGGCCAGAGAGCGGCTGACAGAGTTCCCTGCGGAAAAAGAGTTTGTGGCGGAGGGATATAAGTTTGCAATCATGCGTCTTTTGGATATGCGTTTAATTGATGGCTTTGATTCCTGCAGCAGGGCTTTGCAGACGGGTTTTCCTTATGGAGGAGGATTTAAAGTACCGGAGAGAAGCCAGGTGGAGTTATCCCGGTATTTGTTTAGCAGGAACGGATATACGCTGATGTCTCCGGCTTTTTTGAATCAAGGCAAAGTGGCAGAGGTAATTCTGGTCTGTGTAAAGTCACATGCGCTGGAGGACTTTAAACCAGGCGCTTTAAAGCTGCCCATATGGCTGTGTTCAATGGGAGCCTTCCGAAGGAGAAGCTTTTTCCTATGGGCATTTACCTCTGTTTTCGGATGTGAGGAAATAAAAGAAGAAATAATTCAGTTTATGGCAGAGAAAAATTTTTATGATTCAGAATTGAAAGATTATTTTATAGAAAAGAGACTTTCTGAACGTATAGAACTGAAAAGAGAGAGGAATGGTGCATATGATTTTGCGGTAGACGGCGCACGGTTAGAAAAAGAGGAATGGTCAGAGATAAATCTGGAATTTAATGAAGAAAGCGGTGTGCTGGCAGTGATCCGGTATCGATTTGAATATTCAAAGATGTCGAATCTGATGCAGAAATTATTATCGGAATATTTTGGTGACACCTCCTGGATCCCTTATAAAATTGAAGAAAGAATGGAAAAATATGCAAAAGCGTTTAAGAGACTGAGGATGTATGAAAGCTGAAGTCACGATCATGATTCATTTATGATACTGTATAAGATTATGAGGAAATCTGGCACATGCACTGTAAGTGACTGTAAAATAGCTTAATTGCAAAAGTAAATTCCAGTGCAGGAGTAAATTCTACCACCTTTTAAAATTTGCTGTTTTTTTCAATTTTTCTGGACCATAACATCGGAAATTGTATTATAATAAATCCA
>JAETRQ010000030.1 GCA_021770095.1 Eubacteriaceae bacterium
ATGTGATTAAGGGAAAAGGCTCCATAGAGCAATATCCTGAATGGGATGAAGAGGAAGATGATTACGAATAATACTCATAAGGAGCGTTTGAGTGAGAAAAAGTCAGGAAGTTAAGAGTTAAGGTCGCTGGAATTATATGATTTCTGCGACCTTAGTGTATTAAAGAAATAATAAAACCACAGGAAAAAATTTGAGAAAAAAACTCAAATATTGTTTACAAAAGAAGCAATCTGCGTATAATAATAGATAAAGGATGGAGGTAGAAGATATGTTATGTCAGTTTACCGTGAAAAATTACAAAAGTATCCGTGAAGAAATGACGTTTGATATGCAGGCAACAGCAATCATGGAACACAGAGATAGAATTATCCAAACGAAGGATCGCGAAAATTTTTTGCCAGTGTCAGTGATTTACGGTCCGAATGGCGGCGGTAAATCCAATGTACTGGAAGCACTGCATACATTGGATGCAAAAGTGTTAAGACCTTTGTGTGCAACTTGTGATAAGACGGAGTGCGAATACAAAGCAAGGAAGATTCCGGTAGAGCCTTTTGCTTTTTCAGAAGAAACGAGAAAAAAGCCAACGGAGTTTGAAGTGTTTTTCAGGACTGATATTGCAGAATACCGTTATATACTTCATGTGAAGCAGGATGTTGTTGTTTATGAGAGTTTGGATCGGATTAAATTAGATACCGGAAGACGTTCAGCACTTTTTGTAAGAAATGGGAATGTAATCGAATTAAAGGGAGTGTTCGGAAAAATAAAAATCAGTGAAGAAATTTCAGAGACGCTGCCGTTGTTATCCTATTTGGGAATTACTTATAAAAAGAATGAAGTGATTTCCGATGTGATTGAATGGTTTGAGGAGTCCATTGACTTTTTGAATTATGGAAATCCGAGGCAGGAATTGCGAACAGCCATAGCTAAGACAGATGAGGTAAAAAAGCTTGTGCTTGATATGATTTGCGAGATGGATTTGGATATTGAGGACTTTCGGATTGAAGAGAAGGAAGAAAACTATATTGAAGTATATACAAAGCATACTGTAAATGGATATAATACGGAATTAACTTTGGCAGAGGAATCTAGCGGAACAAGGAAACTGTTTGGACTATTGCCTTTTATTGCAAGAAGTCTTGTTGTTGGAACAACCTTAGTGATTGACGAGTTGGATGCAAAAATTCATCCGGTATTGCTGCGATATGTAATCATGTTATTCAACAATATGGAGATTAACAAGAACGGTGCGCAACTTATTTTCACTTCACATGATTTGTCAACCATGAACAATGATATATTTCGCCGAGATGAAATCTGGTTTGTGGCAAAGGGAAAGGAGCAGAACTCTAAACTTTATTCTTTGGTAGAATTTAAGAATACGAAAGGCGAATCTGTCCGTATGGATGCAAAATATGACAAGCAATATTTAGAGGGCAAGTATGGCGCAGATCCATATCTGAAAAAGATTATAGATTGGAGTGATGTCAATGCCTAAGAAGGTCAGAACGACACAGTGGAGGAAACAGAGACGTAAAGAATATCTGGAGAAAAAGGAATATCGCTATTATATTTTCTGTGAGGGTGAGCAAACGGAACCGCTTTATTTTGAAGGTTTTAAGCGGATAATAGAGGATAACCCAATTTATAGGGATATGGTCTTGATTGAAATTGAACCCTGCGCTGCAGAGACGATGCGGGTAATTGGTATGGCAGAAAGATATGTCCGTAAAAATGGGATTGACAGAGGACAGATTTGGTGCGTGTATGATAAGGACAGTTTTCCGGCAAAGGATTTTAATGGTGTAACAGAACGGGTGGACAAGCTGAATTTTGAAAATCCAGAGTTACAGTATCATGCGGCGTGGAGCAATGAGTGTATTGAGTTTTGGTTTATTTTGCATTTTGCTTACTATACTTCAAACAATCATAGATCAGAGTATGTCAAGTTTCTCAATGATAAATTTAGAGAGTTGGCAATCGGGAAGTATCAAAAGAATATGAAGGATATATTTAATATTCTGATGGAAAAAGGGAATCCCAAGTTGGCGATACGATATGCAAAAAGAATTATAGAGGAGAATAAAGAAAAAACACCGTCAGACATCGCGCCGGGGACTAAGGTGTATGAGTTGGTGGAGGAATTGGCGAGGTATTTGCCGGAGGGGTGATAAAGCATTTTTGGAGGTAAGAAGAGTAGGATGGATATTTATAAAAAAATAGAGAAATTAGATGATGCAGATAAATTAGTGACTCATAAACTTGAATTACAACAATGCGAGTTTTATATGAATATGTTGACAATGCCATTGCTTAATGAGCAAGCTTTTCATGAAGCGGAGCAGTTTACTAACAATATGTATGAAAAGATTAAAAAGGAATCGCCGGGTATTGCATTATGTAATACCGCCCTCACACCTCGATACATTGATTCTGTTAATAATTTGAAGCTAAATTTGCAAGCAATACATACAATGTTGATGGAAATTATGGGGAAGGAAGCAAAGGATATCGTAGATCAAGATTAATTCTTCAATATTAAAATTGGGGCAGGGAAAGAACGATAATGGGAAAAACATATGAAGAGTTATATGATAAACTTATTGGGGAAAAATTTCGAGCAAGTATTATAAAATATGACCCTCAAAGTAAAAGATATAAATATTGCGGTTATAGTCATAAGGTGGAGGAGAATGCTCTAGACATTTTATCTGAGATGATAATTAATGATATGGTATTTTATGCTTTTACAGAAAAGGAAATTGTTAAATTAAATGATAATATACAAATATTAAGTGATTTAAGATCTGCTGCAAAATATGCCTATGTAGAACGGCTCCCTAAAAGATTAAATTCAAAATCGGATGGAACTATGGGTGAAGTTTTACTAGATATATTTATTCAGCTATCATCTACAAATACTAAAAAACTAGTTGCAAGAGCAAAGCATACAGAAATGAACAGCAGAAAGGAAATAACGGGCTATGATGCATTATACTTTACAATTGAGGGTAATGAAAAATATTTGTGGCTTGGGCAAGCGAAAGCAGGACAGAAAAAGTATTGTAAAAAAAGCATAGTCGAGGACTTGCAAGCAAAATATAAAAAAGAATATTTTGCAGATACGGCATTTTATATAGCTGATAAAAATGAAGCAAAAGAGTTGGAAAATTTATTGGAAGAAATAAATAAAGTATGCTATTTTGCCCAGATAAAGAAATGGAACAGCACGCAAAAAATTGATGAGTTAGTAGATGTCCTTGTAAATAATAATGTAAAACTAAGAATTCCATGCTTAATATCATATACGCAAGATATATATAATGACAAGGATAAGTTAGAGCAATTTATTATTGCGGAAATGGACGATATAATTAGTGAATTTGACATCAAGGTGTTCCCGATTGATATAGGATTAGACTACGAAATTATCTTTTATATATTACCAGTTAAGGATGTAGATTATATTAGGGATAAAATTGTCGACTTAAAGAAAGAAGTGGTGTGAAATGCAGTACTTATATGAATTGATAAATTTGCTTAATAAATACAGCGAAAACCATAGAGAAGATGAAAATCGTATACGAGATTTAATTTGTTATATAGCAGATAATCCTAAGTATATGCAAATTGAAATGTATAGGAGTGTAATTTTTGAAGCCGCTCAAAAATTAAGAATGTTTGGTTATATAAAAGGAAGCAGCAAAATATCACAAGATGAATTTATATATGATGGATTGAATGATATTAAGCATTCAGCAGTACAAAATTATTACAAATCAAAGGTTTTTAATAACAATTTACTTGATAGAAAACAAAAAGATGTAATTGATACTTTTATGTCGTTGGAGAACAAAAGAATTTTAGTTAGTGCGCCAACATCATTTGGTAAAACATTTTTGCTGCGTGAAATAATTTTTATGAATAGAGTACGTTATAGAAATATACTGCTTCTTTTTCCGACAATAGCGTTGCTCAACGAAAATACGGACAGTATCAATCAGTTAATTCGTGATTTGTCTATGGAGTATAAAGTGATTAATAATGTTTATTCTGGTATTGAACCGGAGGATAAACATATATTTATTCTAACGCCAGAAAGAGCATTAAAACTTCTTGCGGATAATTCATTTCTACATATTGATTTCTTTTTTATGGACGAGATATACAAGATTGATGAAGATTTTGACAGGAATGAAGATAGTAGCGGAGAAGATGCAAATAATAGAGAGAAACATGATGGTGGTAACAGAGCTAAAGCATTTAGAATCGTATTATATTTGCTGGCAAAAAGTGTTAATGAATATTATTTGGCAGGTCCATATTTGAATTTAAAAAATGTAAAAAAAGGAATGAGAATTTTTTTAGGGCGTAATCATATTACTACAATTCAAATAGAGTTTGAACCTACCTCTCGTATTGAAATTGAGGCATGGAAGAAAAGAAGTATAGAATATCATCCAATATTAGGGGAAAGGATCACGCAATTATATCAAAATTCCGGATTGAGTACAAAAGAAAAAGTTCAAGGAATTGCCAATTATCTGAAACAGAATAATTTAGGGCAGGCAATATTTTACTGTTCTACACCTTCAAATTCTATGAAATATACTAAAGATATAATAGATGGTTTTCATGAAAATGACGCTAAAATTCCTTATGAGTTTATAGAGCACTTAAAGAAAAAATACAATGTCAAAATAGGAGCAAATATTAATAGTACAAAATATTGGGGATTAATTCATGCATTAGAGCATGGAGTGGGTATTCATCATGGAAAATTTCCAAAATATATTCAAAATGAAGTGCTAAGGCTGTTTAATAATGGAGATTTTAATTATCTGTTTTGTACATCAACAATTATTGAGGGAGTTAATACGAACGCGAAGAATGTAATAATTGTAAATAATAGCGTGGGAAATATAACAATGACGGCATTTGCCTTAAAAAATATAAAAGGGAGGGCGGGAAGATATTATCATCATACGGTAGGAAGAGTATTTTATACCGATGCAAAACAGCGACAAATAGAGCAAGCTGATGATATGCAATTAAATTTTCAAACATATGATTCGGCACCTGTTTTAAAAGTAGACATAGATAATGCTTTGATAGAGGATTTGGCAAATCAAAATAGGAATATTAAATTAGAAAGAGAAGAAAGATTTCAAAAGCAAATTCTTCCAGATACTGTTTTCAATAAGAATCGTTTATATCCAAGAGATACTTAGGAAAAATATTTGAGTTTCATAATGAAAAGAAATAATTTTCAATTGTTTGAAGGGATAATTGGTAATTCGGGAAATATACGCTATTTTTTGGAGAATAGGATTATTAATGCGATTTTGGAAACCTTTGAAGCAACTCAAATATTAGATGAAAAGAAAGCGGGCGTTTACTATGCAGTTGTATCAACATATAGCCAACAAGGAACGCTTGGAATATTGAAATATCATGTTGGCAGGCTTCAAGAGAGTGAAGAGATTATTGAAGAAAGAATGGACTCTGCATATATAAAAACATTTGAACAAATTAGAAATATTGTTGAGTATGAGGTGCCTAAACTTTTATGTCTGTTTGAATCATTATTTCAACAAGCTGGAAGATTGTTAGGTCATAATATGGATGATTTTAATATGTCATCTATTATTAGATTTTTTGAACTGGGAATTACAACAGAGTTAGGATTATTCCTTGTAGAATTTGGGTTTCCGGCTGATACTATAAGAGACTTGGAGAGGAAAGTTCCAGCGATCGGAAGAATGGAGGCTTTGGAGGCAGTGGCTTATTTAGAGCGTAATCCCAAGATGATTTATAATATTATGGATACTTATGAGCGAGAGTTATTTAGCAGGGCAGAGAAAGTTCTACAAAAGCGGAAATAGGATCAAAGAGAGAAAGGGTAAGTGAAGCTTGCCTTTTTTCTTATAAAATGTTAAGTAGTGTCCGATGATTAGGTCTAACTTCCTTGAATTTACGTAAACGGTAGATAGTGCGTACCTCGACTGTGAGGGAAAAATGTGTGACAATAGACTATATTTCTATCATGGGTATCAAAAGTTAAGTCTCAACTTTTGATATCACTATCAGGA
>JAETRQ010000031.1 GCA_021770095.1 Eubacteriaceae bacterium
GACGGCAACCTCATTGCAGAATATACCTACGACGAATGGGGTAAATTATTAGCAATTACACCTGCGGAAGAGGATAATGCTGAACAGTTAACGATTGCAGAAACAAATCCCCTGCGATACAGAGGATATTACTATGATTCAGAAACAGGATTATACTACTTACAATCACGTTACTACAATCCTGAAATTGGTAGATTTATATCATCTGACAGTTTTGATTATATTGATGCAGATGAAAAATTTACAATTAATGCATATGCCTATTGTAATAATAATCCTTTATTATATAGTGATTCTTGCGGCTATTATCCCACTTTACAAGAAGTTCCGCCTGCTTCGTCAGGATATGTTCCTCCAAAAGGTGGTCCCAAAAAAGGTGTTGTCCCTAAAGGAAAGTTAAAAGGAAAATATGGCTGGGTAGACAGCAAAGGTAATTTTTGGGTACCAGATAAAAGTGATCATGGTGGAGAACATTGGGATGTTACAGATAAAAATGGAAAAGGTCATAAAAATGTTTATAGGGATGGTCATGTGCGAGACGATAATGGTTTCAAAATTTCATTTGACGATATACTTGATTCGATACTTACTGCTTTGGTACCATCAGAAAGCGTGGCAAATGTAATAGTTTCACTTATTCTAATAGTTATTGTTTTAACATGTGCAATCACGTTATTACCGTTTATCTGGCCTATAATTTCTATTGCTTTTGCATAAAGGGGTATAAAATGGATATTAAAAAACAATATATAAACGCTTTGAAAAACGGTCAATATAATGAATTGGCAGGATTGTTGATTAATAATATAATTGGTGATTTTGGTTACAAGTCAATATGTGATTTGGGAACATATTTATGTGATGTGGATGATGACGGACTGCGTTTAGAGTTGACAAGTGATGAATGCAATCATCTAGGTATAAAACTTATAGAATATTCCTTTTATAATTATCCTAATGAAACGAATGCATTTGCATTGCAATATGCTTATCTGGAAAAAAGTAACAATTATACAAATGTTATTAGAATGCGAAACAATTTGGAAGTATTAAATAATTGTATGTTATTAAATAATTTATCAACAGCCTACTTTAATTTAGGTCTCTATGATGAAGCGTTTTCCGTTCAGTTACACGCATTTGAAATGATAAAAACCAGCAATATAAACGATGTTGAAAATAATATCATTATATATAATTTGTTGCTTTATAAATTGTTTAACAACATGGAAATTGATAATCGTGATGAATCCCTGAATCACATTTTGTCTTTTATAATCAGTGAAGAAATGTATGATTATCCGTGTGCAATCGCATTAGCAATGTATTTTGATTATCGTTGTTTTGTAATCAATAATCAAAATACACTTTTAAAAACATTTATTGTTAAAGAAGATTTGCTGCAAATGATTAACGATTATGTAAACCATAACATAAGGCCTGAATTTGAAAAAATAAAGGATTATTTATTTATTCAAACCTATTATGAATCTGGATTTTATCTTATAAATAAAGATATGGTATAACCATATGATATTCTCAACTCTACCCTGTAAGCCCAGACAGACGGAACGAATAAAATCTATTTCCAATACAAAGGCAGTACACCGTTAGGGTTCATACTCAATGATGTACAGTATTTTTACATAACCAATCTCAGCGGAGATGTTGCAGGCATAACAGACGCTGACGGCAACCTCATTGCGGAATATACATATGACGAATGGGGCAAACTGTTGGCAATCACAACAGCACAGGAAAATGACGCAGAGCAACTTGCTTTGGCAGAATTAAATCCCCTGCGATACAGAGGATATTATTACGATAATGAAACAGGATTGTATTATCTGCAAAGCCGTTACTACAACCCTGATATAGGCAGGTTTATATCATCTGATAGTTTTGATTATATTGATGCAGATGAAAAATTTACAATTAATGCATATGGCTATTGTGCTAATAATCCTATCGCATATTCTGACCCAACTGGGTATGAGTTAACTTGGGGAACTATACTGAATATCATTGCTATTTCTATAACTATTGATGCCCTGTTTCCTTTATTTAGAATATCGTCTAGTTCTTCTTCACATAATACAAATTCTAGACCGATGACTGGTAAACCGGGAAGTACTTATCATACACCTGACGGAAGTTATAGAGAATTTGATAATAATGGACTGCCAAAACTAGATTATGATAGTCATGACCATGGAGATTCTAAAAATCATCCTCACGATGAAAATGGAGGGCATTATCATGATTGGAATGGAAAAGTTAGAGGTGATCCTTATGTCATCAGCACAGATTCTATTTTAAATATAATTGCAGTAGTTTTAACAATTATCCTTATTGTCTTTTTTATATTTGATGATTCACTTGTAATAGGAACCGCAGATGACTTTGTTTTAGCTCCGTTATTTTCTTTATTAAGAAAATTTGTAGTTGGTTAATTAGGAAGTGAAATTATGAATAGTGGAATTTATTTTGAAATTCCCCAGATGGTTACAAATACACTATGGTCTTTTCTTAGGAATATACAAATAGAAAATTATAACTGGTATAATATAAATAATCAAAGTGAAATT
Organism: Eubacteriaceae bacterium; assembly: GCA_021770095.1. Classification (GTDB taxonomy): domain Bacteria; phylum Bacillota; class Clostridia; order Oscillospirales; family Acutalibacteraceae; genus Eubacterium_R. The sequence goes on from JAETRQ010000031.1 coordinate 2,589, forward strand.
TATAATGAAAAATCGGATGGAGAATTTTTTTGTAAAAAGCATTATAGTGGAACGGAATTTTTTAATCTCATACAACTAAATCATCATATTATTTTTTTGAAATTGCAGGCATATTTAATTGATAATAGGTTCAAAAATATAGATTCCTATGAGGAGTTTATCAATAGTGATTGTCAGATTATTATTCTGGTATACGATTGCAAATATGTTGAAATATATTCAAAACAAGAATTGGAATTGTATGAAATATATCAGTCTGCTCAAGAAAATAATTATGAAAATATTAGTTATATAACGGAAAATAGTCGTGATAGAAATAATATGAATATTTTATAAATTAACATCTTATAAAGTTGAATTCGGCAGGTTTATATCTGCGGACGGATTTGAATATATCGACACATCCAACCGATTGAGTGCAAATGCATATGCATGCTGCTGAAACTGCCCTGTTGCGTTCAGCGATACAGAAGGCACTACTCCCGAACTTGCATTTGATATGGACAGCTTGATTGCGTTCTTCCAAAACGCAGGCAAATATATCAAAGAAAAATTGCAGGAGAATTTTACCAATCTCCAAAGCAAGTTCAATGCATTTGTTGAAAAAGCAAAATTCTGGATTACCCACCCTGATGTCATCATCAACAATATGTTATCCAAACTCCTCGGCAGAGAAGTCCATTTGAGATTCAGACTGGTTGAATGGATAAGAGATGCTTTTGAACAAGCAAATCAGGAACAGGAGGAACAACAATCACCTCAGGATGAAGAGTATGGTATTGCGACTTTAGCCTATAACCCTACTATTGCAGAAGACGAAAAGACAGATAATTGGCTTGAGGCAGCACTAAAAGGATTATCAATAGGCATACCTGCACAATTTCTTTTAGAAGGATTTGAGGCAATGGTTCAAGTTTATAATCCAAGTTTTGATTTTAATACTTGGTTTGAGCATTTAGGCGAATCCATTCAAAATACCATTTTGAATATTGGTCTTGCTTTTGCTACTTTTTTACATACTGCTTGGAATGAATTTAAAGGTTATTTAACTGAATTTATTGGAGTATTCTCGGTAAGTAAACTTATTGATATTATGTGTGATAGCAATGCTTGTTCTTTTGGTTTTGGTGGATTTGTTTCAGTAACTTCTGCATTTGGAAATGAATGTAATGGAAAATATACACGGGAGCAAGAAAAAGTCTCTATAATAATGAATCTTATAATTACAGTTGTATCCGTTTTTATTCCAATGGGAATACAAGGTGAAATTGCAATAACTGCTGCTGATTTTATAGCAAATTTTTCTTTTGATATATATTGTAATTATCAAAATGGTCATTATTGGGGGTTCTGAATGAAAAATATATTAAAATTTTATGAATTTGATAATAAAATAAAAGGTTACACTGTAATTGATAATATATTTGCATTTATAGGGTTGCCCTTTGCTCCATTGATTTTTTATTGCTTTATAAAAATGATAATATTAGATGGCTTTTTTGGTGAAGATTTTATTCCGTCAATACTTAATCGAATTTTTTTGTTAATATCATTTGTTTTAGGAATTGTTTGGCTTGTTATATATAGAACATCACTCAAAGGAATTTATATGTACAATGACCATTTGCAAATTGAAAGAAATGAGTTTTCAAAATATCACCCATTCTCTTTCAATCCTAAAATTAAATATGAAGATATACAAAGTTGTACAATCCACCCAAAGAAATCAAGAAACTATAAAGAGTGGAATGAAAAACAAATGTATTTTGTAGGCGGTTCTGCCGATGAATACGTCCGGCTGGAAACTATACACGGTAAAATATATTGTTTTTGCATAGAAAAACAAGACGAATTTGTTGATGAAATCAATAAACTAATTTAAATTTGTAATAATGGGGTGAAAATCTCACCCCTATACGCTTGAACACTTTGTCGAATAAGGTCGCAAATGGACAATCCACTTTAAGCACAACCGGTTATTACCACAGATGAATTTGAACTATAATGCAGGTAAGTTTTGGGGGTAACATTATGAGATATAAATTCAGATATTTTAATGGATTATATAAAACAATAGCAAAATTCGGAATTCCTTTGCATAATTTTATGCTGCTGTTCATCATTCTTTTTGTTATTATTATAGCAATTAGAGAATTAGCAGCGTTGGTCGGTCTTGATGGCTATATCACGAATCAAACAGTAGTATATACATATATAAGAATAATGTTCATCTGTTCAAGTATATGGGGATTAGTTAATCTTTTTGGTAAAAAAGGTGTTTTCCTTTATAATGACAGATTAGTAATTGCTCGTTATACTGTTACACTGACCAATTGGAAAAATCGAATAACCATCAATTACAATGATATTGTGAGTGTCAATGTTAATTATACAGATATAAGTTTTACAAAATACCGCTTTGCACTTGTTGTGTTGTTGGGAGATAAATCATACAATGTTGAAGTTACAATGAAAAATGGAAAAAAGTATTTTTTCAGTATAGAGAATCAAGAAGAATTCTGCGAAAATCTTAATCTAATGATTGAAAATTATAGAAAAATTAGTCAGTAGAATATGTATTAACTCTCCCCTCATATATGTTCAGTTGTTTTTACTGTTATGTTTATTGGGCAATGAAGATATTTTTATTAGTACATTATTTACATAGGAGAATTATACTATGACAAGTAAGAAAAAAGGATTAATTATATTTTTCTGTGTAATAACGGTATGGATACTTATTTTAGATTCACACGGATGGTATTCGAGTGATATTGAATGTGTTAATGACGGTGTACATTCATCTCAAGCAGTTGAAGAAGTACTGTTCAGATATGAAACAGGCGGAAAAGAATTACTGCTATATAATTCAATAGAGGGTGAGTTCAGTCAATGCAAATTGAGACGAAGAAAATTGGCAGGAAAAAGTTACTACAAGTTTTTATCATATAATAATATGCTTCCTATAACTTGGAATAAAGAATGGAAAAGACTTAACAGTAATGCAAAATACATTTTTGTTGATTATGAACACAGTATTGAAGATATTGATTGTAATGGATTAACACCCGTCGGTGAAAAAATTCATTATACAATCAGCACGGGTGAAGAAAAATTCTGTTGGGTTTATGTAATTGACAAAAGCAGAAAAGATGAAACCCCAACTGAAGGAATCACTTTGGGTCAGCAAAAACAAGATAAATCAGTTGTTACCTAATCATAACCACCAGTTGAACTGGTGGTTTGCACAGGCCCTATAAGGGCCGCCTACTGGCTCGCCGACTGAAAGTCGGCACTGAAGTTTGACATCGCATTACTATTTCAAGCAGCC
>JAETRQ010000054.1 GCA_021770095.1 Eubacteriaceae bacterium
TCTAATAGGAATTTCGATTCGTTTAGGTAAAAATAAAAATACCCAACTATAAGGGTACATGTATTGACTGGATATTTTTATGTGGCCAAAAAAGTGTTAGAAATATTATTTTTTCCTAACCATAGTTCCATTGCATTTTGGACACTGACAGCTGTATCCATGATTCTCTTCACCTGAGTATATATCTTCACCTAAAAACTCTTCCAGTATCCATTCCGGTACTTCTTCTTCATAACCGCATCGCTTACATTTCATCGGTATCATTACCTCTGGTTCCCCCAATAATTCTGCTAGTTCCTCATCGGTTAGATTGATCACTTGTTTACCTTCTTCCTTTGCTCATAGCTGTATTTTGCTTTGAGAATCTTACGGTCACGATATTCTCTGTCATTTTTATCGTCTCCACCAAATGGATCATAGCTTTCTTTATATTCCATTATTTCTCCACATTCACAAAGCAACGGATCCCGTTGAAATGATTTTATCATATTGTATCTGAAATGTAACTCTTTTTGTCTTTTTTCTATCACGGCCCTTCTGGCATTTTTTAGTTCTTCTATTCTTTTTTGTTTATGGCTCAACAGTTCAGCCATCCTGTTATAGGTCTTTATTGATTTGTTTGAATAAAAACCAAAGTATCTTACCATCTTAAAGTTTTTTTCGGGACAGTGCATCAATACCTTGTTAAGAAAACTATAAACAGATTCTGTGACATCTATACGCTTATTATCTTCATGACGGTGATAGAACCAGTGAATCGTTTTCTTGTCATCATTATAGTTTACTATCCTGCTTTCAGCCATTATTGGTCTGCTGGTATGAAACCTTCCTCGTATCTTCGGTAGAACCATCTTTTAAGCCTTTGAAATTCTTTGTCATTGCCAATGTGTTTGTCAAGATAGTTGAGCAATTGATAACGCCATGTCTGGCGTAGTTTTTTGTAGTCCATATAACCGAAATTTTTGATTTTGTCATTTTTAGAATCATAAGCATCTTCGCATACCAGAACATGGATATGTGGATTCCAGTCAAGAGGTCTGCCAAAAGTGTGCAATGAGGCAATGGCACCAAAGACCACATTATCGGTTGTATCTTTGTAAAGATATTGGGATTTATTGTTTTTCCTATGATAGAAGATACCTTTCTTTTTTTCAAGACGCTTTTGTTTGCGATATTTTCTGTCGTTGAAAAGGGAGGCCAGAGTATTTCTGGCAACGACAAAAAGGCCATCAAGCAGTGATCTGTTTTTGATAAAGTAGATGCGAAGCTGA
>JAETRQ010000001.1 GCA_021770095.1 Eubacteriaceae bacterium
TTTTTCTTATCGTTGTTTAATTTTCAAGGTCCTTTTGCTCTCGTTTGAGCCGTTCTTTTCTTCCGTCTCTCTCGAGTGCTTTGCAATATTATCACATATTTTTTCAATTGTCAACAAGTTTGTGCAATTTTTTTAAAAAAAATTTTATCTTTAGCAAAATAGACAAAATATTTCAGTTGAAATTCATATTTTTATTTGATATAATCATATAACTATCAAATAGATATTAGTATAATATAAATATACATTATAGTGTTGGAAGGAGGTTTATGTTATGCCAATCAGAATTGACGACACATTGCCGGCAAAACAAAACCTTGAAATCGAAAATATATTCATTATGAGCAATCAGCGTGCAGATATGCAGGACATCAGACCGCTTAAAATTATCATATTAAATCTGATGCCGACAAAACTTGAAACCGAAACACAATTATTAAGATTATTAAGTAACTCGCCATTACAGATTGATATTGATTTCTTACAAATGAAAAGTCATCAATCAAAGAATGTTTCAAAAAACCATATGGACAAGTTTTATCAGACATTTGATGAAATTGAAAATAATAAATATGATGGAATGATTATTACAGGTGCACCTGTTGAACTGCTTGATTTTACGGAAGTGGATTATTGGGATGAACTTTGTAAAATAATGGAATGGAGTAAAAAGAACGTATACAGTACATTCCACATCTGTTGGGGAGCGCAGGCAGGATTATACTACCATTATGGAATTCCAAAAAGAAAACTGGATAAAAAAATGTTTGGCGTATTCCCCCACCGAAGTCTTGATGTTACTCATCCATTAATGAGAGGTATGGATGATGAATATTTTGTTCCGCACTCAAGACATACTGAAGTGAGCAGACAGGACATCGCTCAGGTCAAGCAGTTGCAGATATTATCATACAGTGAGATAGCAGGCGTCCATATCGTTGCTGATATGGACTGCAAACAATTCTTTGTAACAGGACACAGCGAATACGACCGTGACACGCTTGCAAAAGAATATTTCAGAGATAAAAACAGAGGGCTTGATATTGATATTCCTTTTAACTACTTCCCTAACGATGACGATAAACTGGTTCCTATTATGAACTGGAAAAGCAGCGCAAGCCTGATATTCTCAAACTGGCTGAATTATTTCGTATACCAAAAAACCCCGTATGATTTGAGCCAATTATAAACTTTGATGATACAAACAAAAACCTATGCTGAAAGCAGCATAGGTTTTTTCATATATATTACAATTAGATTTCAACTTCTTCGCATGCATCCCAGAAAGTTTTGAACTCATTCATATCGATGTTATACATTATACCATCATAGAACAAGGCATTTTCATCTGCAAAAACCATAAGACCCTCAAAATCATAATCAGGCTCACCGTCTACGATTCCATAATCGTAACACAACATAGCAGCGTAGAGATTTCTTACATTTTCTTCATCAATAGCTCTTGTAGTTACCTCAAGAGTAGAAAGATAGTCAACAAATGAGCTTACAAGTTTTGGATCAAGTGAAGCTTTGGCAATCATTTCACTCTCATCAGTCATCTGATCATTGGCATAAGCAATTATCAAGCCAAAGAAATCTTCATCAAAGTGAATACTTGGATCTTCTCTCCACATTCCGTAATAGTCAACATAATCGTCACCTATCCACTGGTTGTAGCACATTGCACCTGAAGTACCGAAATAAGACCACCAATCCTCATCAATCTTGCACCACTTTGTAGCCATTACACCATTGCTCTTCAAATAATATTCATTATCTTTCCAAGAAATAAATGTATCTTCAAGCATATATCCGTCATCAAGATCAAGGAAATACCAGTCGCCTTTATACTGTTTCCAGCCGGTTGCCATGGCACCATTGGAATTGAGATAGTACCAGTCACCTCTTACCTTTTTCCAACCGGTTGCCATATCTCCGCTTGGATTGAGATAATACCATTGACCTCTTACCTTTATCCAGCCTGTCTGCATCCAGCCTTTGCTGTCAAAATGATACCATTTATTATTGATTTTTTCCCAACCATTTGTTGTATACGATGAATCACTGTGTCTGTACCACCAACGATTACCGGACTTAATCCACTTACCTGATGCACCAAATGCAGTTATTGTACTGGTTGCAATGATTGTCAATACCAAAATAAATGATAATAAACTGCTGAATTTCTTTTTACTGCTCATAAAATTCTCCTTATTTATAATAATTTAACTACGAGTAGTTACAATTTGATTATATATTATTTAATATAAGAATGCAATATAAAAGTGATAAAAATGACAAATTCATATCACTTTTATTGAAAAATTATATTTATTTTTCATAAATTGTATTGAACATATTTTCAATTTGTTCATCATCAATATCGTATATTAAATCATTATAAAATAATGCATCAGCAACAACATTCATCTCTAACTTTTTACCATTGGCACAGTGTAAAACTATTCTGTAAGATGTTGCACCGTAAATCGGAAGTTCGTATGTTTTTCTTTCAGTTAATTCTAACTGAGAAAGGGATGAAACAAATGTATTGATAATATCTGCATCAGTTGTTGAAGCATACTTTTCTTTAATTCCGTAGTGCGAACTTATGATTTCCAAATATTTAACATTACTGTCAATTTTAACATCAAGGTCTTCTCTCCAAACACCATATGAGTCGAGATAATAGCCATCAACCCATGTGTTATAACTCATTGCTCCTGACGAATCAAAGTGGAACCACTCATCATAGATTTTATACCAGCCTACAGCCATAGCGCCATTACTTTTCAAATAATATTCATTGAAATTCCAGTAGATAAATTCATCGTAAATCATTGCACCATCTTCATCAAGATAGTACCAAGTACCATTTACATTTTTCCATGCTACTGCCATGGAACCGTCTGAATTGAGATAATACCATTCTCCGTTTACCTTTTTCCAACCGGTTGCCATATCTCCGTTTAGATTAAGGTAATACCATTGACCTTTAATTTTCAACCAGCCTGTCTGCATCCAGCCCTTATTGTCAAAATGATACCATTTATTATTGATTTTTTCCCAGTCATTTGTTGTATAAGATGAGTCACTGTGTCTGTACCACCAGCGGTCCCCTGACTTTATCCATCTGCCTGTATCTGCAAATACAGAAATTGAACCTGTTATTAAAATTGTAAATGCTAAAACAATTGCAATGATACCTGTAATTCTTTTTTGATTTTTCATATGACGCTCTCCCTTATAATAATTAATAACAAAATAATTGTTATCATATTTTAAGTATACAATATATGGAAAAGTGTTGCAACAAAATTATAAAAACCTATACCAAATGAATCGGTATAGGCTTTCTGTGGAATATCACTATAAATTATGCTTCAAGCAGGGTGTTAAAAAGATTTTCAATTTGTGTACCGTCAATATCATACATGATATAATTTTTAGTCAACACGTTCTCATCCATGAGAACACTGAAGGATGCGTTCGTACCGTCTGTATAATTAAATGTAATAATATAGACAGAACCGCCGGCAGTAGAATAGATGCGTCTTTCTGTCAATTTTGCTTCTGAAACATAAGATGCCAACTGCCTGATTGTTTCAGGGTTATCTGTTGAAACAGTTGTATTTTCAGTTGGAAGACAATCAAAATGCTTTATATCAACATTTTTAACATTATATTTGATTACAATTTCCGTATCTGTAACCCATTTACCATTACTGTTAACATAATAATTATCTACCCACTGATTGAATGCCATTGCACCGGAATGATCAAAATAGTACCAGTCACCGTTTATTTTATACCAATCAATAGCCATAGCACCATTGTTCTTGAGATAGTAACAATCTTCTTTCCAGAAAATGAAACCGGTTTGCATTTCCCCACTTTTACGCATAAAGTACCACTCATTATTAACTTTTTTCCATCCTGTCTGCATAGAGCCATCGGAATTAAGATAGTACCATTCACCTTTTACCTTTTTCCAACCGGTTGCCATATCTCCATTTGGATTGAGATAATACCATTGATTTTTTATTTTTAACCAGCCTGTCTGCATCCAGCCCTTATTGTCAAAATGATACCATTTGTTATTGATTTTTTCCCAGTCATTTGTGGTATAAGAAGTATCAGTATGTCTGTACCACCATTTTCCATTACCTGCTTTTATCCATTTTCCTGATGCACCAAACGCAGCCATTGTGCTTGACAGTATAATTGTAAACACCAGAACAAACATCATTATACCTGTTAATTTCTTTTTACTATTCATAAATCTCTCTCCTTTTCATTACTATAAATACTCAATATAAATAGCAATTATATTTGTTTTCATATACTAAGTACTAAAAAAAGAAGAAAGTGTTGCAGTAAAAGCAACTAAAATTTATAAATTTTTTATTCAAGGAGTTTTCTTAATTTAATGAGAATACTTTTCTCTTTACGTGAGACCTGAACCTGTGATATACCAAGAACAGAAGCCGTTTTTGCTTGCGTGTAACCTTTATAATAGCGCATATCAACAATTGACTTTTCAGTATCTGAAAGATACTTCATCAGCTGGAGTATGGACAATCTGTCAAAAAGATTGTCACTCTCATCAATCGGAATATCAATTGTACTTTCTCCGTCTTCGCCGAAAGAATTGAGTGAAATCATAGGCGTGATTACATTCAGGACCTCTACTGTTTCCTCAGCAGTGCAATCAAGCATTTCAGACAGTTCGGAAACCGTTGGTTCTCTGAGTTCTTTTTTCACGAATTTTTCTCTGAAAGACTGGGCTTTAATTGCTTTTTCCTTTAGTGAACGGCTCACCTTTATTGCACCGCCGTCTCTGAAAATCCGCCGTATTTCTCCCATTATTACAGGAACAGCATAAGTTGAAAAAGCAAAACCTTTTGATTCATCAAAATTATCTGCTGCTTTGATAAGCCCAACACAACCGCTCTGGAATAAATCATCATACTCAGCCCCTCGGCCGCGAAAGCGGTTTGCTACGGAATGAACAAGTCCGATATTGTTTGTAATCATTTCATCTCTGGAAGTTGTTACCATTTAACCTTACCTTCAATTTTTTTGGAAAGTGTTACGGTAGTACCTTTATCCTGCTTGGATCTGACTTTGATTTTATCACAAAAACTCTCCATAACAGTAAATCCAAGTCCTGCACGATCTCCTTCACCGGTAGTAAATAAGGGGGTCATTGCTTTATCAATATCACTGATTCCGCAGCCTTTGTCACGGATAACTATTTTTACAATATGGTTGTCATCAATTGAGCCTGATATAAATATTTTACCGTATGTATTCTTATAAGCATGTACAATGCAATTGGTAACTGCTTCACTGACAGCGGTTTTTAAATCTGCAATCTCTTCCAATGTAGGGTCAAGCGGCGAAACAAAAGCGGAAACAACCACCCTTGCAAATGCTTCATTCACACTTTTACTGTCAACCGTCAATCTAAATTCATTCATTTTCATCATTATTTGTCTCCTTAATTATTGCAATCCTGCCAAGGCCGGCGAGCTCCATAATTTTTTTGGTCTGCCGGGTTACATTCTTTATTTCAAGTGTTGATGCAGATGATATACTCTTAATAAGTCTGTATCTTCCCATAACAAGTCCTATGCCTGATGAATCCATAAAAGTAACATTTCTGAAATCAATTATCAAATGACCGGGCTTTTTAAATTTAATTACACTGTCAATTTTATCCCTAACCTGTGTTGCTGTGTGATGATCAATCTCTCCAATAAGATATGCAATCACCAGATTGCCGCTTGACTCTATTGTAACATTCATTATTTTCACTCCCAATTAAATAAGCAATAATACCTATTTAAAAATAAAAAATACCAATCTGTTTCACAATAATAACAGATTGGTATTAAATATTTTATCATAATTTGTATTATACAAATTCTTTTCTGATTTCTCTTATCAAAAAGAATGAACCGCAAACAAGTGACAAACCTTGCTCCATAGCAAAATCAAGTGCTTCGATTGGATTTTCTATTGCAACAACATCGGAGCAATATTTTTCAGCAATTGTTTTTAATTTATCAGCAGGTAATGAACGCGGATTATCAGGTTGTGTTGTTATAATAAACTTACACTGGGGGGCAACAATGGCTAAGTAAGAATCAACATCTTTATCAGCCATCATACCGATAAGAGCAACTTCGTTTCTGATGCATGTATTATCAACAAGGGCTCTGGCAGCACCAACATTGTGTCCCCCGTCAAAAAGAATACCATTAATGAATTCCTGTCTGCCGGGAATATGTGATAAATGCACATCAGCATTGATACCAAGTTCATTTAAAGTTTCAGCAGCAGTAGATACATTTTTTTCTGAAAATGAGGACTCGTCAGAGATATGTACCTTAACCAACCTTGCATTTTTCCTTTTACATTCATTTTCAAAAACATACTCGCAATCCGGATTAGGATAAAGTACACATGTGCAGTTTTCTTTTATAATTCCCGCCTTTTGCAAAGCAATTTCTTCAATTGTATTGCCAAGGAAATTTGTATGGTCAAACGATATGGATGTTATGACGGATATATTTTGTTTCTCAACATTAGTAGCATCTTCAAGTCCGCCCAGACCACATTCAATGACCGCATAATCCACTTTTTCGTCAGCAAAATATTTGTACATAATTGCAGTCAGGAATTCAAACTCACTGCAATCATTATCCTTATACTCTTCAATATAAAATGCTAACTTTTTTTCGGGAATAAAATGATTATTAATTTGTATCTGCTCTCTGTAATCCACAACCCAAGGAGAAGTAAACAGGCCTGTTTTGTAACCATTATCCATCAAAATATCTGCAATCGTTGCGGCAACAGTACCTTTTCCGTTCGTGCCTGCAATATGAATAATCTTAATTTTATTCTGAGGATTTCCCATTATCTCCAATAAATTAAGAATACGAACAAGTCCCGGCATAATGCCGAGACTTTGCTTATTTATTAAAACATCAATTGAATCTGAATATTTCATTTACTTACCAAGAGTTTCAATAGAATTTTTGATATTTGCAATTCTTTCTTCCAGTTTTGCAGCATCTTCTCTATTCTGGTTAACTACTTTTTCAGGTGCTTTATTTACAAATCCCGGATTTGAAAGTTTTTTATTAATAAAATCAAATTTATCCTGACATTGAGCAAGTTCTTTTTCAAGTCTTTTTCTCTCCGCATCAAAATCAACAAGGTCGCCCATAGGAATATAAATTTTTGCATCATCGGTAATTATGGTTACTGTATTGCCGAGATTATCAAAACTGCTGCTGATATTAACTTCATTAGCAGATGCAAGACGTTTGATAAATTCTGTTCCGTCAGCAAAAGTTTGGTCAAAGGTTGTTTCAACATAAACAGTTGCTTTTCTGCTTGGCGGAATATTCATTTCCGAACGGCGATTTCTTATAGCACGGATAGCATTCATTATTCTTTCCATCTCAGTTTCATCAGATGTAAAAGCAAGTGACTCATCATATTCAACCCATTTGGAAATCATAATTGACTCATCCTTATGCGGAATAGCCTGATAAATTTCTTCCGTAATAAACGGCATAAACGGATGAAGCAATTTAAGAATATCCGTAAGAACATAAACAAGCACAGATGTTGCGGTATTTTTAGCATCTGCATCATCACCCTGAAGTCTTATTTTTGCAATTTCAATGTACCAATCGCAGAAAACATCCCAGATAAAATCGTAAAGTTTTTGGATAGCGATACCAAGTTCAAACTTTTCAAGGTTATCGGTAACTTCTCTTGCAAGTGTGTTCACTTTTGAAACAATCCACTTATCCTCAACTGCAAGTTCAGTCGGGAGACCGTCATACTTAAAATCATCTGTGAGATACATCAGTACAAAACGCGCTGCATTCCAAAGTTTGTTCGCAAAATTTCTGGATGCTTTAACCTTATCATCAGAAAAACGCATATCATTGCCGGGTGAATTACCGGTAGCAAGAGTAAATCTAAGTGCATCTGCACCATACTGTTCGATAATTTCAAGAGGATCAATACCATTACCAAGTGATTTACTCATCTTCCTTCCCTGTGCATCACGAACCAGACCGTGAATAAGAACAGTGTCAAAAGGAACATTATCTGTATGCTCAACAGCAGAGAAAATCATTCTTGCAACCCAGAAGAAAATAATATCATAGCCTGTAACCAAAGTATTGGTAGGATAAAAATATTTGAGTTCTTCGGTATTTTCAGGAAAACCAAGTGTAGAAAACGGCCATAGTGCGGATGAGAACCACGTATCAAGCGTATCGGGATCCTGATGAATATGTTCACTGCCACAATGCGAACAGCATTTTGCATCTTCTTTTGAAACGGTAACCTCACCGCAGTCATCACAATACCATGCAGGGATACGGTGCCCCCACCAAAGCTGACGGGATATACACCAATCCTTGATATTTTCCATCCAATGATAATAGATTTTATCAAATCTTTCAGGTACAAATTTTACTTTACCGTTTTTAACAACATCCACAGCAGGTTTTGCAAGTGGCTCCATCTTAACAAACCATTGCTTTGAAAGTCGGGGTTCTATGGATGTGTGGCAACGGTAGCATGTGCCGACATTATGGCTGTAATCCTCAATCTTGAACAAAGCACCTTCTGCTTCAAGGTCTTTAACAATCTCTTTACGGCACTCGTATCTGTCCATACCGGAGTATTTACCCCATCCTTCTGCAATATGACCATCATCCGTCATAACATCAATAACTTCAAGATTATGACGCAAGCCAACTTCATAGTCATTCGGGTCATGTGCAGGGGTAATTTTTACAACACCGGTACCGAATTCAATATCAACATAATCATCTGCGACAACAGGGATCTCTCTGTGAACAATCGGGAGAATCAATGTTTTGCCGATAATATCCTTATATCTTTCATCATTGGGATTAACTGCAACTGCAGTATCGCCAAGAAGAGTTTCAGGTCTGGTTGTGGCAAGTTCAACATAACCGCTTCCATCCTTGAACGGATAACGCAAATGCCAGAAATGACCTGCCTGATCCTCATATTCAACCTCTGCATCAGAAATGGTAGTGCAGCAATGAGGACACCAGTTAACCATACGCTTACCCTGATAGATAAGACCTTTTTCATAAAGATTAACAAATACTTCCTTTACTGCCTTTGAACAGCCTTCATCAAGTGTAAAGCGTTCTCTGTCCCAGTCACAGGAAGAACCCATCTTTTTAAGTTGTTCAATAATTCTTGAACCGTATTTATCTTTCCAGTCCCATGCTCTTTCAAGAAAACCATCTCTGCCTATATCATCCTTGGTAACCCCTTCATTGCGCATTGCTTCAACAATTTTTGCCTCAGTTGCAATGGAAGCATGGTCCGTTCCCGGAAGCCAAAGTGCTTCATAGCCCTGCATTCTTCTGAATCGAATCAAAATGTCCTGCAAGGTGTTATCCAGTGCATGCCCCATATGGAGCTGGCCTGTAATATTTGGAGGCGGAATGACGATAGTATAAGGTTTTTTATCCGGATTAACTTCGGCATGAAAATACTTGTTATCACACCAGAATTTGTAAGTTCGGTCTTCAACATCGCTTGGATTATACTGCTTTGCAAGTTCTTTTGCCATATAATAACAACTCCTTAAAATAAAAAAACTTTCATCTCATATGAGACGAAAGTAATAATTCCGTGGTACCACTCAAATTGCATTATCAAAAAATAATGCCACTCCTATCTTTAACGCAGAAATACGGATTGAACTACTTGATTTCACCCAATCGGCTCGAAAACTACCTTCATTTGCAATTCATATACCTTTACACCAAACAGGTACTCTCTGAAAAGAAATAACAAACTACTCCTTTTTGTCACAGCCATTAACATATTACAGTTATCATATCAAAAATGAAATTTCTTGTCAAGGCAATAAATATTCAAAAATGCAAATGAATAAAATAAAAAACTCCCGACATAAGTCAGGAGCCCATTTATTATTTAATTTTAAATTTTAATTAGTGCATTGGACTAACCTCTCACAATTATTTTCTTAATACAATGAATTCCCTTAACATGGAACCACCTCGAAAATTAAATGTTATGATAAAAATAAGTTAGTACATTGGATTTCACCTATAATTTTATTTTGTTATGGTTTAACCACAAATTATCTGCAGGTCGATAATCAATTGAATAATCTATATAAAAGTTATTAAGTTGTTACCGCACTCGCTGTAATTTCCAATCCTGCTCATAACTAATTTATTACTTTTAAAGTTTGTACCCGTCAATAATTCCGTTTTACTGCTGCCGGTACATATTCCGTTATATTATTGGTTTACAGTACGAGCGCTTGTCTGACCTGGTTCAAGATCCATTGGACAAGCCTCCTTTCATATACTCGAACAAATCCTTTAACTGCTTCCTAAAGGTATCTCCTTTGTTCATCTATATAATAGCACAGGATTTATCTTTTGTCAATAGTTTTTTTGCACATTTTATTACTAATTTTGTATAATTTTAACAACCAATAATTTACATACAAATACTATTGACGAAAGCAACACAAAAATATATAATAATATCACCGAGTTAGAAAGGGGTGTGAATAAGATGGCTGATCATGAAGAATACTATGAACCGGATATCCTCAGTGTTTCTGACGAAAACGGTAATGAAATTCTCTTTGAACTTCTTGAAAGATATGAAACTGATGAAGATGTTTATGTAGCAATCACCCGTTATTATGAAACTGATGAAGAAATTATTGACGGTGATTATGAAGTAATCATCCTTAAAGTTGAAAACGATAATGGTGAAGAATACCTTGCTGAAATTGAAGATGAATTGGAATATGAGCAAGTATCTGATATATTGATGGCAAAGGTTGAAGAAAAGTTTGAAGTGGAATACTTTGAACCTGAACAATAAAACAAAATAAGTTTATCATCTGCCCTTCTCGATAATCTTAGGCTTAAGTAACCCGAACAAGATTTTTAAGGGATTCATCTTCCATGAAACAGGAATGCAGACCTCCCTGTTCAGGACGTTGGGAGCACAAAGTGATTGGAGTGAAACCCACCTGCCAATGAAGCAGGTTATTCTCAGTCTGAGACGGCTGGGCGGATATAATAGATAAAAGAGCAGTTAAAACTGCTCTTTTTTATTATGTTATTAACTTGCACTTCTCTTTATCATTGCATAATCTTTTGCATTTACATAACCGTCATAATCAATATCGGGATAATTATTATAAGAATTTCCGTTGGGCTTTGACATATAGTTGTTAAAATATTCAAGTTTGCTGTATGTAACAGGAGTTGCAAGATTTTGATAGTACTGAACTGTCAGTTCATTGTTGGTCGTAGTCATACCGATGATATAATCATTTGAACCGCTGTCAATAACGCAAATATCGCCATTAAAGGCAACAGAACAAATCTTCCCTGTCGCACTTGTCAGATAAAATCTGTTATCCAGAAAGTCAAGTCTGCCCATATAATCTGTATTACTGATTTGATGTTCTGTTCCTGCTGAGTCAACTGCTGATGACGTTATCGTCAGTTTAGGAAGATTAAAAGCGGATTTGGACAAATTACTTTCATTTCCCTTTAAATCTCTTTTGATTAAATAACTGCGTGATGCCGGCTGAACATAATAGTAATCACCATTATGTACAATAATCTGAGAGAAAACTTTATTCCAAAAATAATTATCATATGATGTAGAGTTAAAAGTCGGATTTCCATATGTCTCTCCGCCGAAATGATACATCCCTGCTTCGGAAGAAAAATAACTGTCACTCTTAAGGAAATTCGTATGACCGTAATTACCGTAAATATTAACATTATCATACTTTATATCATCATATGTTAAATCAGCATTATACCATTTATCATCAATTTTTACACTGTTCCACGCATGAGCCATATCTTTTGAACTGACAAAACCGGATTCTATCCCAGCCTGTTTAAGGAGATAGGAATATGCAAGTGTATATCCTGCACAAACGACTCTGCCATTATAGAAAAAGCCGTAAGCACTATGTGAGATTTCACCGTCTTCACTATATGTTGCAGCATTGCATATGTAGTCATGCAGAACAAGAGCTTTCTGCTCATCTGTCATTGAATCATCAACTTTTGCCAGTGCTTTGTCTGCACCTTTATTGAATATGTCTCTCGCCTGTGTCAAATCATCTTTGCTGACAGTATATCTTGGACGAGCATATGCAGTAGTCCCGTCATTATAGTAAGCATAGGAGACACTGCTTGATACAAAAAACAAATCAGGGTTATCATTGATTACTTTTGAAAAAGCAGAAGAGAATTCACTAACAGGAATATTGAAATTATCAACCCAAATTTCTTCTTCCTGATTCAGTAAAGCATTATACATATACTGGCTGAAGCTCTGGTAATTATCAATTGAAAAAAGACTGATTAAACTCTTTTTATAATATTCCTTATCATTATATTCAATGTCATAATTACCATCCTGCAAAAGTGCAACAGTTGTACTCTTAACATTAAGCATTCCGCCATATACAAACATCGGAATAACCATCAATATCAGGGACATAATCAAGGCTACCAGTCTTTTGCTTTTCATAAAATACTCACCACCTAATTCTATTATAATCAGGAATATAAAAAATTTCAATACCCCAACTTACAATTAAAAGGACAACATAAAAAGCCACTGAAATCAGTGGCTTTTTATAATCATTATACCGGATGAACCTTTGTCTCGATATTATCGTGTTTTCCGTCAAGTCCGTATTTCTCGTCTCTTCTTTTTTCAAAAAACTTAACAGCAACCTGACCAAACTGAGCATAGGAAAGTATATCCTCATCCTGTTCATAGAACTCTTTGATTTCATCTTTAAATGAATCAAGGGTATCTGTAATTAAATCTGCAGGACGGCAATCAATAATATCGTCATCACCAACAATCTTTTTTCTGAATTCAGGATCAATATCGCAAGGTGTTTTACCGTATTTTCCTGCAACCATATCCTTGAATTCCTTGGTTACCATTTTATATCTTTCACCAAGGATAACATTAAATACAGCCTGCGTACCGACAATCTGAGAGGTAGGCGTTACAAGCGGAGGGTAACCGGAATCCTCACGCACTCTCGGAACTTCATTAAGAACTTCTTCAAGTTTATCTGCCTTACCTGCCTGCTTAAGTTGTGATACAAGATTTGAAAGCATTCCTCCGGGAACCTGATACAGCAATGTGTTTGCATCTACACCAAGCATCTTAGGATCAAGTAGACCGGATTCAAGATACTTTTCACGCAGAGGAGTGAAATAATCACGAATTTCTGAAAGGGCTTTAATATCCAGACCTGTATCGTATTCTGTACCCTGAAAAGCGGCAACCATAGATTCTGTTGCCGGATGAGAAGTTCCCATAGCAAGAGGGCTGATTGCAGTATCAATAACATCAACACCCGCTTCAACACCCTTTAAATGTACCATGGAAGCAAGTCCTGAAGTGTAATGGGAATGAAGCTGAATAGGAACTTTAACGGTTTCTTTAAGTGCTTTAACAAGATTGTATGTTCCATAAGGAGTCAAAAGACCTGCCATATCTTTGATACAGATTGAATCGGCACCGGCATCTTCAAGTTGCTTTGCATAATTACAGTAATAATCAATATCAAAAACAGGACCGGTTGTATATGAAATTGCAGCCTGAACGTGACCGCCGTATTTTTTTGCTGCATTAATTGCAGTCTGTAAATTTCTCACATCATTCAATGCATCAAATATTCTTAAAATATCAATACCGTTATCAATACTTTTCTTAACAAAATAGTCAACAATTTCATCTGAATAATGGCGGTAGCCAAGCATATTCTGACCGCGGAAAAGCATCTGAAGTTTTGTATTCGGACATTTTTCACGGATAAGACGCAATCTTTGCCAAGGGTCCTCACCAAGAAATCTGAGGCATGAATCGAAAGTAGCACCGCCCCAGCACTCAAGTGAATGATAACCAATCTTATCCATTTTTTCAAGAATATCTGAAAATTCTTCTGTTGTCATACGTGTTGCAATCAAGGACTGATGCGCATCACGCAGAACAGTTTCAGTAATACCAATTTTTGCCATCAATACCGCTCCTTAGTTCAATGTGATGATAACCTGACCTGCCTCAACACTGTCACCTTTATTGACAGAAATTGATGCGACAGTTCCTGCCTTAGGAGCAACAATATCATTTTCCATCTTCATTGCTTCAAGAATACAAAGAACCTGTCCATTTTCAACAGAAGCACCTACAGTTGTTTTTACATCAAGAATTGTACCGGGCATAGGAGCCTCAACTTTAATACTGCCTTCACTGCCTGCGGATGCAGGAGTTGGAGCAGGAGCAGCAGCCGGTGCAGAAGGAGCAACGGGAGCAGCAGTTGCTGCCTGAACAGCAGGAGCAGCAGTTGTGCCTTCTTCAACAGTTACGTTATATGGTGTACCATTAACTGTAATCGTATAGTTTTTCATTATATTAATCCTCCATTATTTTACAGAATGTTTTCTCGGCAAAGTATTTTCTCTTTTACCTGCAAGCATATCAAGTGCAGTAATAATTCTTGCTCTTGTATCAGCAGGCGTACAAATATCATCAACCGCTCCACATGCAGCTGCTGTAAACGGAGATGCAATTGTATTCATATACTCATTCTTCAGTTGAGCACGGTCTTCCCCATTTGCAAGTCTGTCATTAAAGAGGAATGCAACCGCACTGTCAGCATCAAGCGGGGAGATTACACTGCTGTCCCACGCAATAGTGAAGTCAGCATTTGCACCTTTACCGGCAAGAGTGATATAAGCACAGCCAATTGCCTTACCTGTGATAAGAGAAATCTTAGGGCAGGTCGCTGTTGCATATGCAGAAGTAAGTTTTGTCAATGCAACTAAAGTCTGATTTTCTTTTTCTTTAATAATACCATCTGCATTAGCAATAGTAATAACAGGAATTGAATAAGCATCACAGAACTTAATCAATGATTCTGCTTTATAAGAACAAGCAGGGCAAAGTGCATTGCCTTCAAATCCGATAAAACCTACTGTACTTCCCATAACAGTTGCAAGTGCAGTCTTACAATTTGAAGACGCATAACCGCCTTTAAGTTCAACAACTGATGCATCATCCGCAATAGATGCAATAGTTGAAAGTACATCTGCACCCTCCTGGGCAAGTCCCTGAGGAGCAGAAAAATCGAAAACAGGAAGTGATGCAAGATTGTTGGACGGAAGAAGAGAAATAATATCTCTGACACTCTGTACAGCATTCTCAAAATCATCACAAATTACATCGACTGTTCCTGCTTCATATGATTGCTGAACAGTGACATCACTTGGTGCAGAAACATAGAAATCTGCATCTTTAACAGCAATAACCACATCAGCCATATTGGCAATTAAAGCAGAAGTTCCCAAACAAGAACCTGCAATAACAGAAATCTGAGGGCACACACCGCTTATGGAAGTTGACGCCTTAACGAGTTCACCGTAAGCACTGAGAACTTCAAATCCTTCATCAATTTTAACACCGTTTGAATCAAAAACGCTGATTACAGGACAACCGGTCTTGGATGCCAAATCGTAAATTTTTTTAATTTTATCACACTGTGCAACACTTACAGCACCGTCGTTAACTGCAATATCCTGTGAATAAGCATATACAGGACACTCATTAACCGTACCGAAACCTGCAACTACTTCGACTTCTCCATTTACAGATTTTGCAAAAGCATCAATCTGCGTAAATGAGCCATCGTCGAAGAGAGTTTCAAGTCTTTTGAGTGCGACTGAGTTTTTAACTTCACTCACTTTTTTATCCTCCTTATTAATTGAAACAGAAAGGCAAATCTAAAATATTCCAAATTTACCTATTGTAATTTTAACACTTTGTTAAATCAATATCAATATCTTAATTGATTATTTTTTAAAATTATTCTTCTTTTTCTGAAGGATTTGATGAACGAAGAAGTTTTCGTACTTCATTATCCGTCAGCATTCTTGACTTTCCTGTCTGCAGCATACCGAGTTTGACTGGACCGATAGAAATTCGTTTCAGTCTTGCTACCTGCAAACCTACTGCTTCACACATTTTTCTGATCTGACGATTTCTTCCCTCACGCAAAATGAATTCAAGAACCACTCTTCCCTCTTCTTCTGTTATTATATTAACATCACAAGGGGCTGTTTTTCTTCCGTCAATTTCAATACCGTTTCTTAACTTTTCAAGGACCTCATCATTCACGGAAGGGCGGACGGTTACGCGGTAAACCTTGGCATAATTATGTTTCGGATGAGTCAATGCATTCGCAAAAGAACCATCATTGGTAAGAATCAGCAGTCCTTCAGAGTCTTTATCCAGTCTGCCGACAGGATAAATTCTTGCATCAATGTCTACCAAATCCAAAACAGTTTTTCTGCCGAGCTCATCTGAAACCGTAGTTACATATCCTCTGGGTTTATTGAGCATAACATAATACATTTTATCAACTTTGTTGATACGTTTTCCGCGTACGGTAACAATATCTTTTTTAGGATTAACTTTGTCACCTATATGTGCAACATGGCCGTTCACTTTCACCTTCCCCATATCGATCAGTTCTTCTGATTTTCTGCGTGAGGCAACACCGCATTCAGCCATGAATTTCTGCAGTCGTACTTCGTTCTTGTTCGGCATAATATTTTACATCCTCGTCTGCCTCAATCGGCAGTCTTTCCAATAATTTTTTATTATAATAAACATAAACATCCCCTACTTTGCTGCCTTTGCTCACAGGAGCATAGTCAAAGGGCTTTATGTAAATTTTCAATTCAATACTATCAAGCAGATAATATGTTTTTGAAAAGGAACATTTAATTGTATCTTTATCTCCGCCAACAACATTAAGCTGAAGACTCTCTTTAACTTCTACTTTGTTATACCTTTTTTCACATTCTTTATAAAGGGAAATATGGTCATTCCAGTCATCGGGTGCATTCAGAGTAACGCAAATCAACTTGTTACCATTATACTTTTTGGCTGAGACAAGACATCTCCCCGCCATTTGTGTATAACCTGTTTTGATTCCAAAATAATTCTCATCAATATTGAGCAGTTTGTTATGATTATAAACAGTAAGTTCTTCATCATTGATTTTAATCACAGCACTTTTTTTTGAAACAATATCACAGAAGGTATCGACCATGACCGCCTGTGCAGCAAGTAATGCCATATCATATGCTGTGGAATGATGCTCTCCCTCATCAAGACCTGACGGTGTTACAAACACAGTACTTTTCATTCCGATTTGAGAGGCACGTGTGTTCATCAATTGTGCAAAATCTTCAATACTTCCGCTCAAATAAAATGCCACAGCATTTGCGGAATCATTGCCGGAGGTCAACATCATACCGGTTATAAGGTCAATTAGGGTTATTGTATCACCGGCACGCAATCCCAGTGAAGAACCTTCCGTCTGAAGCATTTCTTTTGTAATCTTAACTTTTTTATCAAGTTTGCCGCTTTCAATCGCAAGAAGACAGGTCATTATCTTTGTGGTTGATGCCATTGACCTGTTTTCATATGCATTTTTTTCATACAGAATGATTCCTGTATCCGCATCAAGAACAACTGCACTTGATGCACTGTTATCTGCTCCATACACAGTAAAAGGAAAGATAAATAATAAAGATAAAAATAAAGCAATTTTCCTGAACAAAATAATCACCTACATAAAATATATGCAGGTGATTGACGTTTATTATATTACTCATTAGGAGTTTCTTCGCTTTCTGCATCATTTGACTTGTCTGACTTAAGAAGTTCTGTTACTTTGTCAACAAGTTCAGGAATCATTGCGATTGCACGGTCAGCAGATGAAGTATAGTTGTTAATCTGCATCATTCTGCTCTTGCCGTTTTCAATAACAATAAATGCAACAGGTGTGATTGTGATACCACCGCCGCCACCGCCGCCGAAGAGTTCGGCGTTATTCTTTGACGGAAGGTCTGTACCGCCTGAAGTAAATCCGTAAGATACCTTTGATACAGGAATAAGAGTTGTGTTGCCTGTTACCATCGGCTCACCGATTATTGTTGAAACATCAACCATCTGGCGCATTTTTTCAAGTGTGTTTTCCATTATTTTGTTTACCGGAGTTTCTTTCATAATCAATTGTTCCCCTTCTTATTTTTTATTAAATTCTTTAAGAAAATAAATCCTGCTTTTAAAGCAACTTTCAGTATTAATCCAACATTAATGCTTGCAATAAGTTGGAATTCACACTCAGTTGAAGGCGCGATAAAATCCGGCTGTATGTAATCGTCATAATTATCAACTTTCATACCGTTTAATATCATACCTTTGACCGGGTAGTAATACTTACAAAGTGTTCCGTATGAACGGGCAATCATATCTGCATCTGATCCGCCTACGAGTATCATAACATAAAGAGAATAAATATGCAAACCTTTAAATAAAGTTATTACGGCAGAATTTGCAGTTTCCATAATATTTGAAATAAGGGAGAGTATGCCGACTATACCTTCATCGTCCCAAAGTTTCTTAATAGGATTGGTTTTTTTCTTCTGAGGCGGTTGTTTCTTTTCTTCTTCAACCGCTTTCTTTTTATCATCTTCAACCTTAAAAACAGCGGTAGGTCCATCTTCACCTTCTATAACTTTCACTGTTTCGGCTTTATCAAATGCGTCAGCCGTTTTTTCGGGTTCTTTTGTTTTCTTTGCTTTTTTATTTTTCTTCTTTTTATCTTTGTCAGCAACATCTCTTGCCTTTTTCTCAGGAAAAAGAATAAAGGACAAAATTTCCGAAAGAACAATATCCTTTTCAAAAAACAGAACTTTAACTTTTGTATTCCAACCTTTGTCATAAACCAAAGTCAATGTTGCAGAAAGAGAGAGTATCGCAATAACGATTACTGCCAATACAGCAAGAATAATCAGGAAAGTTACCATTATTCATCCTCCTTCTTCTCAGTATCATTGTCAGGATTATCATCTTCAAACAGCGATGTTTGGCTGTCATCTTTCTTTTCTTCTTCAGGCAAATCTGGTAAGTCCTCAAGACTGTTGAGTGAAAAACATCTCAAAAACCTGTCAGTCGTTCCATATACAAGAGGTCTGCCGGGTAAATCCAGCCTGCCTTTTTCTTCAATAAGACCTTTCTGAACCAGACTTGAAACAGGACCGCTGCAATCTACGCCGCGTATCTGCTCAATAAATGAACGCGTCACTGTCTTGTTATATGCAACAATTGCAAGCACTTCAAATGCTGCCTGACTTAACGGTGTATTCTTTTTTATTTCAAGAAGACTGCGGACATCATCACTATATTCCTCACGAGTACAGAGTTGATATTTTCCGTCAACGCGAATCAGTCTGAGTCCGCCGCCGCGCTCGTCATACATTGCCTCAAGATGACCAAGTATTTTTATTACATTTTCTACATCAATGTCAAGCACTTCTGCAAGTTTTGCAGGATCAACAGGGTCACCCGCAGCAAACAGCATTGCTTCAAGAGAAGCCATAACATTATTACTGTTCAATATCTTTTACCTCATCTATCATTTGAACAGATGGATTTTCCATCGTTCCTTCAATTGAAATTTTCTTTGTTTTAGCGAGTTCAAGAACGGCAAGAAAAGTTGCAACCATATCACTTTTGGTTTTTGCTCCTTCAAACAGTGATAAGAACTTTACCTTTTTTCCGCCCAATAGTCTATGCATAACCGTACTTACTTTAGACGCAACAGCCACAAATTTTTTTGCAACAATCACTTTGAAACTGTCAAGCGGAGGAGGAAGACGTCTTTTCCCTCTTCCGGCTGCACTTATATAAGCATTGAGAAGTTCATCACCCTCATGGAAAAGTTCATAATCATAATTGACAAAACCCTCTTGCGCAGGACGGACAAAACGATTAAAGCCATCCGTCTGATGTGAAAGTTTTTCTGCCATTAACTTACAGTCGCGATATTCAATCAGTTCACCTGTCAGCTCTTTTTTCAATATCTCTGCTTCTTCATGCTTAGGCAGGAGCGAAACCGTTTTGATATATATCAGTCTTGCTGCCATTTCAAGGAATTCACCCGCAATATCAAAATCCTGTTCCTGCAGCTGTCTTACATAATCAACATACTGGTTAACAAGCTCAACAATAGGAATATCATTAATATTCAGTTTATGCTTCGAAATAAGATGGAGCAGAAGATCCATAGGGCCTTCAAACACATCAATCTTATAATTAATTTGTTCCATTAAAAGCTCCAAAAATTAAACTAGGAATAAAATCAATAACTTCAAACAACTTTTCTGAAAGAAAAGAAATAGGTGTATTGAGAATTCCGGTAAAAAGAATAATCATAAGTCCTATCATAATATATCTGTCATACTTCATTAATTTGAAGTAAATTTTATCAGGCAGAATTGCTGAAAGAATTTTTGAACCGTCAAGCGGCGGAATAGGAATAAGATTAAATACAGCCAGCACCAAATTCATCTGCACCGCATATGAAAAGAAATTTACAATAAGAAAAGCGGTATTTGATTCAGGCAGCAATGCAACAATATGATAAATCACCACAAGCACACATGCCATCACAATGTTTGAAAGCGGACCTGCAAATGAAATAAGTGCAAAATTCTTTCTTGGATGCTTAAGCCGTGCAGGATTAACAGGCACCGGATTTGCATAACCAATGCCAAACAATAAAATCATTATTGCGCCGAAAGGGTCAAGATGTGCAAATGGATTGATTGTCAGTCTGCCCTGCATCTGAGCGGTATCATCACCGCACTTTTTTGCTGCATAAGCGTGTGCACATTCGTGAATAGGCATACAGCATAACAGAACGAAAACCCTTGTTAAAAGAACATATGCAATTAAAAAAATATCTCCTGACCTTAAAATGTTCAAAATATTCATAAATTAATCCTTCTTTTGTGCAACAACCATTCTTTCGTTGTTATACATATCTTTGATAACTTCAATATTTTTAAATTCTGTCAAAACAGAGTGAATATCGTTGCCCTGGCTTTCTCCGATTTCAAGAAAAAGCCTGCCGCTGTTTTTCAACTTTACAGACCAATTATCGTTGATAATCCGATAAAAGTCAAGACCGTCTTTTCCGCCGTCGAGTGCCATAACAGGTTCTTCAAGAACTTCTTTTTGCAAATTGGGTATATCGGCAGATTTGATATACGGCGGATTTGATATAATAACATCGGCACAGGGCAAATCAAAATCATCTGCTATATCACCGCAGATTACTTTTGCATTCTGAATTCCCTGTGCATTTTTCATTAGATAAAAAACAGCATCAGGACTTTTTTCAATCAGATAAACAATTGAATCAGGACATGCTTTTGCAATACTTAGTCCTATACACCCCGAACCGGCACATAAATCAAAAATAACGGGGGCAGACAGTGTTTGAATATATCTTATTGCATAATCAACAAGTTCTTCCGTCTCGGGTCTTGGAATCAGGACACCTTTGCCGACAAAGAACGTACTCTCATAAAAATCCCATTTGCCGATAACATATTGAAGCGGCTCTCCGATCTTTACACGCCAGAGCAAATCAGCAAATTTTTTCATAATAACATCATCCTGCTGATGTTGCGGGAACTGACTGTTTTTAATTCCCGCCAAATGACAAACCAAGCAGAGTGATTTAAAATCCGCTTCATCAATCCCATTACAAGAGAGAAAATAAACGCCGTAATTATACGCTTCTTTAAGGGTCATTTAATTTCATCATCCTCCGGATTTTCAGTGATAACAGCCTTTAAAGCCTCTATTCCGACCTCGATAATTTCATCATCAGGTTCTTTGGTTGTAAGTCTTTGCATCCAAAGACCGGGTGCAGACAATATTTTAACAAAAACATTGTCATGCCTGCCTGCATACTTAATGAACTCATAACCAAGTCCCATAACAAGCGGAATGAATGCAAGCTTTAAAAACATCCACAGCACACGAACTGTAGCAATTGCAGGGAAAATTTTTGACAGCACTGTACTTAACACAATACTCAAAATAAGCATAACAAATATAAAGGAAGTACCGCATCTTGGATGAAAACGTGTACATTTTTTTACATTTTCAACAGTCAAATCAAGTCCTGCCTCATAACAGGCTATGGATTTATGCTCTGCACCGTGGTACATAAAAGTACGTTTAATATCCTTCATTCTGCTGACTGCGGCAATATATACAACAAAAATTATTATTTTCAGTACACCTTCAATTGTACCCTGCCAAGGTGTAAGCACACCATCTGTCCACACATTCAGCCTGTTAAAGACGAGCACAGGAAAATAAAAGAAAATCAAAAAAGCAAGTGCGAATCCGAGAATCGTTGCAAAAAACATGATGATTGACATAAACTTGTCTCCGAGTTTATCCGTCATCCATTTCTCAAACTTATTCATTTCAACATCTTCGACATCTTCCATTCCTGATTTTTCAGCAGAATACATAAGCATTTTGTAACCAAGAACCATTGATTCAAAAAATCCTACGATACCACGAATAATCGGAAGTGCAAAAAACTTGCTTTTATCTCTCAGGTGTTTTACTTCATGATGTTCAACAATAATATTGCCATCAGTTTGTCTTACTGCGGTTGCAACGCCTTTTGGTCCCTGCATCATAACTCCTTCGATGAGAGCCTGACCGCCGACAGAAGTTTTGTGTATCTTTTTATCACTCATTATTACTTAACTCGCCTTTCATTTCAACGCCTTTATCAATTTCAATATCCTGTTCCTGCTGTGCCAAGTTCTGAAGCTCATTTTCAGTAGGCGCATTCTCAATCGGAAGATAGATGGTAACCAAAGTACCTTTGCCTTCCTCACTGTCAATTTCAAGCTTACCATGATGAAGATTAATAATTTCATTCGTGACGGCAAGCCCGATACCTGAACCGCGTACAGAAACATTTGCCTTATAAAATTTATCTTTAACATGCGGCAAATCTTCTTTGCTTATACCGCAGCCCTGATCGGCAATTGCTATCGAAATGAAATTGTTATTGTCCAATTTAATAAACTGTGCTTTAACGAAAATCTTACTCGGTGAACGTGAATACTTGAGTGCATTGTCAAGAATATTCATAAATACCTGTTTGAGCCTGTTCGCATCTGCATTAGCGATTGCCGGAACATCGGGAATACTGTATTTTACCTCAATACCCTCTCTCATAGCCCGTTCACGGAAAGTAAATACGGTCTCATCAAGTTCAGCAAAAACATCCGTTTTTGCAAGCCGTAAATTCATACGTCCGCTCTGAAGTCTTGAAAAATCAAGGAGTTCTTCAACAAAACCTTCAAGTCTGCCTGCTTCTTTTACAATGACCTGAAGTCCTTTTTTTGTTACCTCATCAACAGTATCATCAACACCGAATGTGAGTGTTTCACCCCAGCCTTTAATAGAGGTCAGCGGAGTTCTGAGTTCATGAGAAATGGTTGAAATAAAGTCGTTCTTCATCTTATCTGTGGTTGAAATTTCTTCAGCCATAGTATTTATCGAATCAGCAAGATTACCGATTTCGTCATTGTACTTTTTCTCGATACGTACTGAATAATCACCCTGAGAAATTTTCTTTGTTGTCTCATTAATTTCCTGAACAGGGAAAATAATGGAGCGTATAAAGAAGAGATTTGAAAAAATAATGATTGCAAAAATAATTGCAAGAGCAACACAAATAAGAAATATAATTGTACCGATTTGATCATCTATCTGCTCAAGTGAGGACATAACTCTTACGGCTCCGACAATATCTCCGTCAGCATTTTTGATAACACGGCATACTGCCATGACCTTTTCACCTGAACTTATATCACCGATAAAATTGCCCGTACCGTCTGAACTGATTAATGCCTGATTATAATCCGGCATATCCTGTTTATCAATAGCAAAACCGCTTGACGATAAAATCACCTGACCGTCACTGCCGATAATCCATGTTGTTGTTTTTTCACGGTAACTGTAACTGTCAATAAAATCAGCTGCTGACTGTTCGAGTGAAATCCCCTGCTCTAAATTTGAAGAAAAATAACTTGTTGCAGTAGCGGAAGTACCTGAGCTGAGAATACTTTCAACATTTGAATAATAACTTGACTTTATTGCAAAAGATGAAATTATAAAAACTATGATAAAAAATAGGGCAATCACACCGATGATGTTAATAAGCCATCTCAGTGTAATACCTTTAAATTTATGGATATGTAATTTTTTTGACCATAATTTTTCCATTACTTATCCTGCCAAATAAAAATTATTGTTTTTCTGTAATCCACTTATAACCAAGTCCCCAAATCGTAACAAGTCTGGTGGGATTTGACGGGTTTTCTTCTATCTTAATTCTGAGACGACGGATATTAACATCCACAATTTTTTCATCTCCGAAATAATTTGCACCCCATACCGTTTTGAGTATATCTGTTCTTGAGAGAGCCGCATTCGGATTTTTAAAGAAATACTCGATTATCTGGAATTCAACCTGAGTAAGTTCAATGAGCTCACCGTTTTTAGCAAGAGTCCTGTTGCGAAGATTCAGTTCAAACTCATCAAGCACAATACTGTCACCTGTTGTGTCATTCTTTCTGAAACCGCGTGTCATCTCAACTCTTCTGTAAACAGCATCAACACGTGCCATAAGTTCACTGGGTGAAAACGGCTTTGTAACATAATCATCAGCACCGAAAAGAAGTCCTGTAACTTTATCCATTTCCTGTGTCTTTGCACTGAGCATAATAATGCCCAAGTCTGAAGAACGCTTGCGCAGTTCTTTGCATACAGCCAAACCGTCAATTTCCGGCATCATAATATCAAGAATGGCAACATCGAAATTATTTGCTTCCTTAGAAAATTTTTCAAGAGCAACAGCACCATTCTCTGCCTGCTCTACTTCATACCCGCTTCTTGTAAGATTAATTACAATAAACTCGCGGATTGACTCTTCATCTTCTGCAACTAAAACTTTTTTCATAATTATTCTCCTGTCTAATAAGATTTAATCATATTTTTAAGGTCTTGCGTTGTAACTTTAATGGATGATTTGTCATTGATTTCTGCCAGATAGACAAATCCTGAATTGCTGTATATCTCAGTATAATTTTTATATTTTTCATCACTTGAATTGTAAGCGGATTTTATTATCGTAATAATATTAAAACATTCCTGATTACCTGACAAAACAGTCATCATTCTGTTTTCATTATCATATTTAACATTTATATCTGAAAAATCATCGTCACCGACTACCAAAGAATACCCATCCCTTTTGCAGGAAAGAGAATAACATTTATGCTTCAGTACTGTATTGCTGTACTCCATCCAATTCTGAGCAGTTATCTGTTCAGGCAGTTTGGTGACACTTTTATCAATCGGAATTTCGACAATACCATCAGAATCAATATCCTTTGAGTTAATAATACTCTTTCTTGTTGTTTCGGATGTTTTTCCTGTGGAATAACTGTAAAACGGAGAAACAATTGAATCATAATAATCTGACCAATATATAAATTCCGTTACCATTGAATCGCCGTTTGACCTTACAGCATCTGCATAAATGCTGACACCTTCATCACTTTCACCAATTGTTATATTTGAAAAAGAAATGATTGAACTGTCAAGTTTCGTCTGACCAAGCAGCACCTTTTTATTACGCTCAAAAGAATAGAGTTGTGCAACCGGAGATTCAGAACCGGAACCGATAGTAAATACCAGCAAATCTGTTGAATGATCACCGTTTACATCTGCACAGATAAATTCTGCTGCAGTTATTGAGTCATCCATTTTTTCAAGTTTATAGGTATCATCGGTTTTATTCTGTCTGTAAATTTCAAGATTAAGATTTGTTGACTTTGTAATAACACTCCAACAGACAATTATTTCTGTGACTCCATCATTATTGACGTCACAAAAATCAACAGAATTGATGTCAGTACCGTCACCGACAATATTCTCAACTACATTCCACTTGTCATTCACTTTATTAAGAACCGCCATATTAACGGTTGCAAGAGAGTCTGACGGTTCATAAAAAGCAATTGCTTCATCCTGCCCATCACCGTCAAGATCATAAAAAATAAAGGAAGTCCGATAGTCACCGGATGACGGAATTTTAATTAAATAACCCGATTTGCAATATTCATCAACAGCATTTTGTACGCCTGCATTATCGCCGCTTGGAGAAATAGGAGAAATTAAATCATCTATTGAACCCGCAAATCTGAAATTTGAACATCCGCATAACAGAAGTGACAGTATGAGAAACAATAAAACAATTTTAAATTTTTTCATTTTGTCACCTCTTACACACATATTTATTGTATTGTAACATAAATATAAAATAAAATAAATATAAAATTAAAATTATTTACACAAAAATTACATAAATCACAAAATCGGGACAGCAATACACCGTCCCGATTCAATATTTTTACAATTTATTTATATTGAGCCATAAAACGCTCTGCATAATACATCACAAGCTGATTGAATCTGCCTGTCATCAGACTGTCACTGCCATGTCCGCCATAACTGATTTCAAGTGCAAAACAGTTTGGATTACCGGCATTGTGATAAGCATCTTGTGTTTCTTCAACCGTCTCGGTTCTGACAATACAATCACTTGTACCCATAACAATCATAGCAGGCACGCTGTCAGAATCAACATAGTTCAGATAATTATCAATTCCTTCATCATCAGGACTATAACCGGGATAAACAGGTATTATCGCTTTCAGTTCAATACCGTATTCATCAAGATTATTATCATAGGAATACGCATATTTGCTTGCAAGAGTACCTCCCATTGACACACCGGTGATGAATACAGATGATAAATCCGCATTCATATCATTATTCAGTGAAAGATATTCAAAGAATTTGTCAATATGGAAAAGCATATTTTCAGCGGTACGCATATCCGCTTGGAATCCTGTATTCTTTTCATTCCAGTCACCGATTTGCAAATCGAATACAATATAACCTCTGCTTGCAAAATACTTATTACGGTGAGCATAATTGCCAATATCTTTATCTCCGCCGCTGCCGTGGATATTCACAAGTACTGAACTGCTGCCGTTTTGATTTTCAGGCAGATACATATCATAACGCAATGTTAATCCGTTATCCAGACCTTCGTCGGACGAATAATAAACAACGTCCCTTTTGATTTCAAAACCCGCCGTTTCAATTCCTACAAATTCATCTGCTAAAGAGTATGGTATTTTTCTCATATTATCTTCGGAGATAATATCAATATCGTGAAATTCAGCATTCGCATACAGAATATCGTCCTTAACACCTGACTGCAAAACACACAAAGACACAATTGCAAAAATGAACATACCGCATGCAAAATCTTTTGTAAGATTGGAATGAAAACCGCCTGTCAGAACACATATCAATGCATACACAGCAGAACACAATACTATTAACAGCAGAGACAAGTTAACCGTATTTGAATTAATAGGTGTTTCAGCAAGAAGTGATATGAAAGCGACAATAACGATGCTGAGCAAAAACAGTATTCCCGCTGCGGATAGGATAAGTGCCGCAGTTTTATTTATTTCTATCTGCTTTTCTGCTTTTTTACAATAAGAAATAAAAAACAGTGCATTCATCACAAACAACAAAATTATACTGATAATTCCAATGTAATTTTTATCTAAAGTATATACCGAAATCCCAGCAAGATAATTGGATGCAAAATTAATTATAAATAAAAATGCATTGAGAATTATCTGAACAATACTGCTTTTCGTTTTAAAATGAGCAGCATAAATAAAATTACCGATAATCAGAAGAAAAGTTATTGCCGAGGCAATGTTGGATACATTCCCCTGAATGTCCGCAAATGCATATACCGCATAAAAAAGTGCAGAAAAAATATTCAAAATAATCATCATTACTGATATGTATTTTTTATTTTTTATCATGACATTCCTCCTGTCTTACTAAAAATACTTTAATGTAAAACTGTTTTAATATTTATTATGAACTTTCTCCGCAAAGCACAGGAAATCTTTGATATAAATTTCCGTACCGTCATCCAGTACTGCTTTGCCTGTCATTCTGCCGAACACCTGATGCTGGTCCGTCACAATAATATTTGCTGCACTGGTGTAATCATTTCTGTCAATAATCGGAGAAAATTCCATTTCAAATCTGCCGTCCGATGATTTAAAAGTCCAGTCATCAGTAAAATTATCACTGATATTGAAAACAACATCATCAAACTTATGAGCAACGCCGTCGTAGAAAATTACATTTTCAGACGCAGCGCTTGTGTCACCAAAGCCATATCCGATATTGAAACCAAACCTATGACCATCTACCATACCTGAGCCTGAGCCCCAGTACCATACATTATCATATGTCCAGACGCCTCTGCCCCAATCAAGGCCGCCGAAATCTGTATCAGGACAGAATTCATATTCTCTGTCACCATACTTAACTTTACCGCTTGCTCGCATACAATTGATTTTTTGATTATAATAAAAAGCTTTTTTATCCTCTGCCCAAGGTGTAGCAATAACCATTGTATCTTCATCCGGATTATCAAGAACAATATTCACCTTCAGCCCTTTTCCATCATCAAATGACGGAAAATCACATCGGATATAACGCTTATTATCCTTCACAATAAATTCGAGTGCAAGTTTTTTGTTCTTAACATACACATTGCCTTCTTTCGAAGTAGAAGGCATATTGAGTTTGCCCATAGGAAAAGGTGCCATATTGCCCTGTGTATGCTCAGTTGCAGTATTGAAATCCAAAAAGGAAACACTCTCTAGTTCAAGATAGCCAAGGTCGGAAACCGTGAAGCAAACAGCAATATTATGCTTGTTTGAAATCACGGAGTAATAGTCCCATTCTTTTATTCTTGTTTTTCTTTTTTTGATTTTTTCTCTGTCATAAATTTGTACAAGTTGTCTGCTCCAGCCCGGTTCTCTGAGAGTACCGTCAGAATTGAGTAAAGGATTTCGCTGTGTTACTTCATGATTTCTCACAAAAATACCCCATTTCAAATTTTATAATATAATTCTATCATACAGCCAAACGTATTGCAATAAAAAAGATGGACAGCAGTCTATACCGTCCATCTGAAATCATATTATTCTTTTTCTATATTTACCTGTGCTGTTTTGGAATCCGCCTGAAAGGCTGTTTCGGGATCAAAATCTTTTTCAGGGAAAATCAGATTAAGAACAATGCCGACAATTGAAGCACAAGCAAGTGCAGTAAGAGTGACAGCAGTTGAACCGATATTAAATGTAATACCATTGCCAAGACCAAGTGCCACTACAAGAATGACTGCTGCAATGATTGTATTACGTGCTTTTGAGAAATCAACCCTTGCCTCAACAACGTTTCTTACACCGATTGCAGAAATCATACCATAAAGCACAAACGAAATACCGCCGACAATTGCAACAGGTATGGATTCAATAATCGCCGCAAACTTAGGACAGAAAGAAAAAACAAGTGCAAAGTATGCTGCAATTCTTACCACTCTCGCGTCATAGACTTTTGAAAGAGCAAGAACGCCTGTATTTTCACCATAAGTTGTATTTGCAGGTGCACCGAACAGAGATGCAAGCGTGGTTGCAAGTCCGTCACCGAGAAGTGTTCTGTGGAGACCGGGATCTGAAATATAATTTTTACCGACTGTGGCTGAAATAGCAGATATATCACCAATATGCTCCATCATGGTAGCAATTGCAATAGGAACAATAGCGATAATAGCAGATACGGCAATTGACTTATCATGTACACCGCCGAAAACAGTTGAAGACCATTCAATCGGATTACCGATCCAAGGAGCTTCTTTTACTGCCGTAAAGTCAATGGCAAAACTTTCAACTCCGCCGACATTACCAACCAGCACGGCAACAAGATATGTGCCGATTATACCAAGAAGGATAGGTACAATTTTAACCATACCTTTACCGAAAATATTGAATACAATAACAAGTACAAGTGCAATAACCGCCAGCCACCAGTTATTCGAACAGTTTGTAACTGCACTTGGAGCAAGGCCGAGACCGATTGCCATAATAATCGGACCTGTTACTACAGGCGGGAAAAGTTTCATAATCTTGTTAACACCGACGATTTTAACCAGTGCTGCAACTACAAGATAAAGAAGACCCGCACATGCGACACCCAGACAGGCATATGGGAGTAATTCCTTATTGGCTGTTTTAGTACCGTCCGGATTTTCAATCCAAGGTGCAATTGCAAGATAACCTGCGATAAAAGCAAAGGATGAACCGAGAAATGCAGGAACTTTGAACTTTGTGAGGCAGTGGAACAGAAGAGTTCCCAAACCTGCAAACAACAAAGTTGTTGAAATGCTGAGTCCTGTTAAGAGCGGAACAGTAACCGTTGCGCCGAACATAGCAAACATATGCTGAAAACCGAGGACAGTCATCCTGCCGCCGCCGAGTTTACGAGCATCATAGATTGCTTCCTGACCGACTTTAATTTTTTCTTTAGCCATGAGTTTCTCCTTTTCAATTCAATATATTACAAAATTATTTTGTACCGAATATTCTGTCGCCTGCATCGCCAAGTCCGGGAATAATGTAGCAATCTTCATTAAGTTTTTCATCAAGTGCAGCACAGTAAATATCAACATCAGGATGTGCAGTTTTCAGTGCTTCAAGCCCTTCAGGTGCAGCAATGATACACATAAAAACAATCTTTCTTGGATTTCTTAACTTAATCTGGCTTATTGCATCAATGGCGGAACCGCCTGTTGCAAGCATAGGGTCAACAACATATACATCTCTTTTTTCAATATCTTTTGGCAATTTGCAGTAATATTCAACAGGTGTATGTGTTTCTTCATCTCTGTAAAGACCGATATGACCGACTCTTGCTGCAGGAACTAACTGCAAACATCCGTCAACCATACCGAGACCTGCTCTGAGAATAGGAACAAAAGCAAGTTTTCTGCCGGCAATATGGTTGCAATTTGCGATTCCGCAAGGTGTCTCGACCTGAATTTCTTCAGTAGGCAAAGACCTTGTAGCCTCAAATGTCATAAGCATTGCTATCTCATTTACAAGCTGACGAAAATCTTTTGTACTTGTATTTACTGAGCGAAGAATACTGAGCTTGTGTTGAATAAGCGGATGGTCAAAAATTACAACTTTTCTGTCCATAGTTCCAAATCTCCTTAAAAATAGTCATTATCTATAAAAATCATATCACAACAGACAAATTTAGACAAGAGAGGTTACACTATTGTAATAAAAAAGTAGGAAACTGCAACAATATGGCATTGCAGTTTCCTATAAAATAAAAATCAAAGATATTTTTTCAAATACTGACCTGTATATGATTTTTTACACTTTGCAACTTCTTCCGGAGTACCTGTAGCAACAATCTTTCCCCCGCCTTTGCCGCCTTCAGGACCCAGATCTATAATATGGTCTGCATTTTTGATTATATCAAGATTATGCTCGATAACAACAACAGTATTACCTGAATCCACAAGCATATTCAGCACATTAACAAGACGATGAACATCTGCTGTATGGAGACCTGTTGTCGGCTCATCAAGAATATAAATGGTCTTACCGGTACTTCTTTTTGCAAGTTCTGTTGCAAGTTTAACACGTTGTGCCTCGCCGCCTGAGAGTGTTGTTGCACTTTGTCCAATTTTAATATATCCTAATCCGACCTCGGAAAGTGTTTTTAATTTATTATATATTTTCGGCTGCTGAGCAAAAAATTCAACACCTTCATCCACCGTCATTTCAAGCACATCAAAAATGGATTTGCCCTTAAATTTAACTTCCAGTGTCTCACGGTTGTATCGTCTGCCTGCACACACTTCACAAGGAACATAGACATCTGCAAGAAAATGCATTTCTATCTTGACAATACCGTCACCTTGACATGCCTCACATCTTCCGCCCTTAACATTAAAAGAAAACCGATTGGCCTTGTATCCCCTTTGTTTTGCATCAGGCGTTTGGGCATACAGTTCACGAATATCATTGAATACACCTGTATAAGTTGCAGGATTGGAACGCGGTGTTCTGCCTATAGGAGACTGGTCGATATTAATTACTTTATCAAGATTGTCAGCACCGGTTATTTTTTCAAACTTTCCCGGTCGCTTTTTAGCTCCGTTAAGTACATTGGACAAATATTTATTCAGAATCTCATTAACAAGGCTTGATTTTCCTGAACCCGAAACACCTGTTACTGCAACAAATTTACCAAGCGGGATTTCGACATCAATATTTTTAAGATTATTTTCGGCAGCACCGTAAACAGTGAGTTTTTTACCTGTTCCGCTCCTGCGTTTTTCCGGAACAGGAATCGAACGCTTACCTGAAAGATACATACCTGTAATCGAATTTTCGCAATTGATAATATCGTCAACCGTACCTGCTGCTATAAGCTCACCACCGTGAACACCTGCCCCCGGTCCGATGTCAACAATATAATCTGCATTGCGCATAGTATCCTCATCATGCTCAACAACAATCAATGTATTTCCAAGGTCACGCAAATGTTTGAGTGTACCAAGTAGTTTGTCATTATCCCTTTGATGCAGTCCGATTGACGGCTCATCAAGGATATAGAGCACACCCATAAGGGATGAACCGATTTGTGTGGCAAGACGAATTCTCTGTGCTTCACCGCCTGAGAGTGTTGCAGCCTCACGTGAGAGAGAAAGGTATTCAAGTCCGACTGAGTTAAGGAATTCAAGTCGTTCTTTTATTTCGGCAATTACTAATGAACCTATGACTTTTTCTCTTTCCGTCAATTCCAGATTATAGATAAACTCTAATTCTTCACCAATAGGCAGTTTACAAAATTCATGGATATTCAGTCCGCCAACCGTAACACTCATAATTTCAGGTGTAAGACGTGAGCCTTTACAATCAGGGCAGACACAGGTGGTCATAACCGACTCTATATCATTTCTTGCCCAGTCAGATGTAGTTTCGTTATACCTTCTTTGAAGATTTGATATTACACCTTCAAAATCATTTTTATATGTCCCTGTGCCGTATGATGTAACACGTTTCATTGAAATCTTTTTGCCGTTTGTACCATAAAGAATTGCATGAATGCCTTCTTTGCTTATCATTTCAACAGGAACATCGAGTGAAAAGTTATACGCTTTTGCCAGTCCTTCATAATACATTTTGGCTATTGAGCCGTCGTTGATATTCCATCCGGATGCCTTAATAGCGCCCTGATTGATAGAAAGTTTTTTGTTTGGAATAATCAAATCAGGATCAATTTCTTTATAAGCACCAAGACCTCCGCATTTTTTACATGCACCGAACGGATTATTAAAAGAGAACATCCTCGGACTCATTTCTTCAATAACCGCACCATGTTCAGGGCAGGCATAATTGAGAGAAAAAAGTTCTTCCCTGTCACCCACTATATCAATTATAACAATACCATCCGTAAGATGTGTTGCCGTTTCAATAGAATCCGTAAGACGTGACTTTATATCATCATTAATAACAAGTCTGTCAACAACTACTTCTATATTATGCTTTTTATTTTTATCAATCTTAATATCTTCTGACAAGTCATAAACCGAACCATCAATACGAACACGAACAAAACCCGATTTACGGATATTATCGAGTTCTTTTGTGTACTCTCCTTTTCTGCCGCGCACAATCGGTGCAAAAATCTGAATACGGGTCTTTGGTTCCAATTTCATTATTTTATCAACAATCTGATCAACTGTCTGCTGCGTAATTTCTCTTCCGCACTTCGTACAATGCGGTATACCGATGCGGGCATAAAGAAGCCTCAGATAATCATATATCTCTGTCACAGTACCGACGGTTGAACGAGGATTACGGCTGGTTGTTTTCTGATCAATTGAAATTGCCGGAGAAAGACCATCAATATAATCAACATCGGGTTTTTCCATCTGACCGAGAAACTGTCTTGCATAAGACGATAAGGATTCAACGTATCTTCGCTGACCTTCAGCATAAATTGTATCAAATGCAAGACTTGACTTTCCTGAACCGGACAAACCTGTAAAAACCACCAGTTTATCTCTCGGAATTTCTATATCAATATTTTTAAGATTATGCTCTCTGGCACCTTTTATAACAATATTTTTATTCATTTTCTACCTCTGATTCAAAAACTTTTCAAGAGCCGTTTTACCTTGCTCTGTGACAGGTTTAAGCCATTTCAATGATTTATAAAATTTTAAACAGAATATGATTTTCGGTGTGTCTTCAAAAATATACATAATAGCATATGCCGCTGTAAACGGTACTTTAAAAAGATAAACCGAAATAATTGTTGCAGGAACAGAAATCAGCCACAAGCAAAGCAATTCATATTTTGCACCTGTAACTGTATCACCGCCGGCCCTGAATATGGAAGCAATCTGAAGATATTGGAACATTCTGAACGGGAAAGATATTGCATAAATAAGCATAAGTACACCGGCAGTATCAATTGCAAGCTGCGTTATATTATTTCCCATATTGAAGATACTTACAAGTTGGTGTCTGAAAATTATAATTAAAACCGAAATGAAAACGGCTATTACCGGAACAAGAATGGCAAAGCGCTTTGAATCCTGAACACCTCTTTCAATTTTACCCTGACCGATTGACTTGCCTATCATTACAGAAGATGCACTGCATATACCGATAAACAGCACGAAACTGATATTCTCAAAACTTCTGACAATGGTTAATGCTGAAAAATATTCATATCCCATATTGCCGAAGATAATATTGTAGACAAAAGTACCTAATCCCCACATACCTTCATTGATAACAACAGGAGTTGCTTTTTTTACATAGTCTTTTACTTCATTCTTTTTGAACTTAAAAAATTCAATCGAATCTTTGACAAGTATATTCTTTTGAAACAATGAAATAAGAATAATCAGCACCACACCAAGCCATGCCGCAACAGAAGTGGCAAGTGCTGCACCTCTGACACCCATTTTCGGAAATCCGAACTTACCGAATATCATTGCATAATCAAGGAATATATTCAACACTGTTGTAAATGCAGATACATACATCGGAAGATTAACATTTTCAACTGCTCTTAATATTGCCGCTAAAATATTGGTCAGTGCAATCGGTATGTATGAAAACAGAACGATTCTTAAATATTCTGTACCTGCACTTATTACATTTGCATCAGAATTAAACATTTTGATAACAATATGAGGACAGGCAAGACTGAATACGGTAAATGCAACCGAAACAAATAGCGCAAATAATATAGATATACCTGAAATATGTCTTATTTTTTTCAAATCCTTTATTCCCCAATATTGAGAAATAAACACTGTTGTACCTGAACAAAAGCCAACCAAAATCATATTCATCAGCCAAGCCCACTGCCCAACCATACCAACAGCAGAGAGAGCAACTGTACCAAGACTGCTCACAAGCAACGTATCAGCAAGAGTAAATGAACTTGTTAATAAATTTTGTAATGCAACTGGAAAAGTTAATTTTACAGCCGTCTTCCAAAAATTTTTATCATTAAATAATTTAGTCATATTTTATCCTTATTTTTCTAATTCTGCAATTTGGTCACGCAGGAATGCTGCATGCTCAAATTCAAGCATGCGTGCAGCCTCTTTCATCTCTTTTGTAAGTTGTGTAATAAGAAGAACTTTTTCTTTCTTAGTAAGATGCTTACGCTTACCTTCAAGTTTATCCTTAGAGGTAATTTCAATAATCTGATGGACATCTTTTTTGATTGTTTTTGGTGTTATTCCGTGTTCCTCATTATATTTTTGCTGAATACCTCTACGTCTGACTGTTTCCGTAATAGCACGTTCCATTGAAGGAGTTACACTGTCAGCATACATAATTACCTCACCGTTTTCATTACGCGCTGCACGGCCGATAATCTGAACCAGTGAAGTTTCCGAACGAAGAAAGCCTTCTTTGTCCGCATCAAGAATTGCTACAAGAGAAACTTCGGGAATATCAAGTCCTTCACGCAAAAGATTAATACCGACAAGAACATCGAATTCACCAAGACGCAAATCACGAATGATTTCCATTCGTTCAATCGTATCAATATCATGGTGCATATAACGCACTTTAACACCGAAATCTTCGAGATATTTCGTCAAATCCTCCGCCATTGCTTTGGTAAGAGTTGTTACAAGTACACGCTCTTTTCCGGCGGACCTGATATTAATTTCAGATAACAAATCATCCATCTGGTCCTCAGTAGGTTTAACTGTGATAATTGGATCAAGCAAACCTGTAGGTCTGATAACCTGCTCAACAATCTGAGTACTTTTTTCTTTTTCAAATACTCCAGGCGTTGCAGATGTGAAAACTACCTGATTAATTTTATTGTAAAACTCTTCAAACTGAAGCGGCCTATTATCCAAAGCAGACGGAAGCCTGAAACCGTATTCAATCAGACTCTCTTTTCTTGCTCTGTCACCTGCATACATACCGCGTACCTGCGGCAGCATAACATGGCTTTCATCACAAAAAAGAAGGAAATCATCAGGAAAATAATCCAACAGGGTAAACGGAGCCTCGCCCGGTTTTCTTCCGCTCATAACAGCAGAATAATTCTCAATACCCTTGCAGAAACCTGTTTCTCTGAGCATTTCAATGTCATTCATCGTGCGTTCTTTGATACGCTGAGCCTCAAGAAGTTTTCCTCTTTCTTCAAAATCAGCAACACGTTCAACCATCTCATTATAGATTTTCTCAATAGCAATTTTCATTTTCTCCTGACCGACAACATAATGAGAGGCAGGATATAAACACACATGTGAAAGTACACCTTCTACCTTACCGGTCAAAGGATGAATTTCACAAATCCTGTCAATTTCATCACCAAAGAATTCAATTCTGATTGCAGTTCCTGATGAACCTGCCGGAAAAACTTCAAGTGTATCGCCGCGAACTCTGAACTTGTTACGAACAAAATTAATATCATTTCTTTCATATTGGATAGAAACCAATTTATTTATAAGTTCATCACGTCCGTATTCCATTCCTGTCCTCAATGAAATAACCATACTCTTATAATCAATCGGGTCACCGATTGAATAGATACAAGAAACGGACGCAACGATGATAACATCTCTTCTTTCAAAAAGTGCTGCTGTTGCAGAATGACGCAATTTATCAATTTCATCGTTGATAGATGAATCCTTTTCAATATAAGTATCCGTAGTAGGAACATATGCCTCAGGCTGATAATAATCATAATAAGAGACAAAATATTCAACTGCATTTTCCGGGAAAAATTCTTTGAATTCACTGCAAAGCTGTGCAGCAAGCGTTTTATTATGAGCAAGCACCAGTGTTGGCTTATTAACTTTTTCAATAATATTTGCCATGGTGAATGTTTTACCGGAGCCGGTAACGCCCATCAAAGTCTGTTCTTTATCACCATTAATAATACCTTTAACAAGAGCATCAATAGCCTGTGGCTGGTCACCTGTGGGTTTATATTTACTTACTAATTTAAACTTGTCCATACTATACCCCCTGCTCTATTTTGCTAAAATCTCAATATCTCGCCTATTATAATACATTTATTCGACAATGGCAATACTTTCAGTGAATTTTTACGAACAAAAGTTCTGTTGATTAAATATAATAACAAATCAAAAATCTACAATGGTAAAATTAGTTTGTCAAGGTATATGGTAAATCATTCGGGAATATGATTTTTTAGGTGATGAAAATGTTTAGTGCTTTATTATCCGCAATCAGTGCAAATTTAATCTATTTTATTCTGCATATCCAAAATACATCAAGTTTTCCAAAACCGCTGTCACCAAAAGAGGAAAGAGAAATGCTTGATAAAATGGCAAACGGAGACAAGAATGCACGCGGAATACTCATTGAGAGAAATCTCCGTCTTGTAAGCCATATTGTAAAGAAATACTATTCCAAAACAAATGATACCGATGACTTGATAAGCATCGGAACAATCGGATTAATCAAAGCTATAGATTCATTCAAAGGCGACAAAGGCACCCGCCTCGCAACATATGCCAGCAGATGTATAGAAAATGAAATACTTATGCACTTCAGAGCGGGTAAAAAATTGGCCAATGATATTTATTTGAATGATACACTTGAAGTTGACAAGGACGGAAATCCTTTAACAATTGAAGATACAATCAGCAGCGATGACGACTTAGCAGAAGACCTTGAAGTAAAAATAAGATGGGAAAAAGTTGCAAAAATAATTAAAAATCTTGAAGATGAACGAGAAAAGGAAATTATCATTTTGAGATACGGATTAAATAATAAAAAACCTTTGACACAACGGGAAGTTGCGCAAAGGTTAAATATAAGCCGAAGTTATGTATCAAGAATTGAAAAGAAAGTTCTCAAAGATATAAAAAATCAAGTTGATTAAAATATATTTATCTTTCAAATATATTGCCGCTGGAGCAATCAATAGCAACAGTTAACGGGAAACTGTCAAAATTGAGTTTTTTGACAGACTCACATCCCAAATCTTCATATGCAATAACTTCACAGGAAGTTATACACTTTGATGCAAGAGCACCGGCACCGCCGATAGCACAAAGGTACACTGCTTTATTTCGAACAATAGCATCACATACCGCTTTATTACGTTCGCCTTTGCCAATCATTGCAACAATACCACGGTCCAAAAAATCAGGAGCATAAACATCCATACGGCTGGATGTAGTTGGACCACAGGCACCGACAGCAAGATTTTCAGGAGCAGGAGTTGGACCTGCATAATAAATAACGGCGTTATTCAAATCATAAGGTAATGACTCATTATTTTGAATTTGCTGCGTAATACGCTTATGAGCAGCATCACGGGAAGTAAAAACAGTACCTGACAATATAACTCTGTCACCGGCTTTTAACTTAGATGCATATTCACGGAGTTGGTTTGTATTCAGAACATATTCCATTACTTTTTTCCTAACTGTTCTTTCAATTTTTTATTTTCTTCTTCCAAAGTTTCAAGCATAGCAATATTCTGCTTTAATTCACGGCTGATTGATTTCAACTGAAAATCAAGGTTAACATTAATAATTTCAAGCCTTTGGCACTCAAAATTAACATCTTCCAGAGCAGCCATAAGACGTGAGATTTCATCCGTAAGTGCTTTAATATCTGATTTTTTTGACATACAAGCCGCCCTTTCTGATTAATACACAAATAGGTTGCCAACTATGGCAACCTATTTTTACTTATTAAGCGTCAATATCGACATCTTTTTCAAAATATCGTGAGCCAAACCAATTTTCTTTAATAGTATATGCTTCTTCAAGTTTTTCACCAGCCGATTGACTGTCTTCTGTTGCAAGTGCTTGCTGTGCTGTATACTGCCATACTGACTGGTCATTTTCGCCTACAAAATACATAATATGATAACCATAATCAGATTTTACAATAGCAGTGTCACCTGCTTTTCTGCCATTTTCAAAACACCAATATGAGAATGAATTCACCATTTGTCCCGGTACAACATTTTCATAAAGACCGCCATTTTCGGCAGAACCTGTATCTGTTGAGTTATCAGCAACGAGAGCGGTGAAACTATCTTCTGTTCTGTCGCCTGCATTGAACTTATCAAGAACTTCTTTTGCCTGATTATATGCAGTATTCCACTGTTCTGTTGTTGCATCTGTAGCAGCAGTGTTTTCGTCATCTGTTACAGGAGCAATAAGAATATGACGAACATTGATTGTTTTTCTTTCAGAAATTGTTGCAGGTGAAATTACATAAACAACTGAAGTACTGTACTGCTTAATATCGCCTGCCTTTCTGTCTGAACTAAAGAGCCAGTCAAGACCTGAATATACAAGTTCTTCATCATCAGAATGTTCTTCACCTTCTTCATGAGTATGCTCGTCTGCTGCAGCGATAGCATATCCTTTGTTCTGAAGAGTGGATCTGGTTACACCGAGTTCTGTTGTATATCCTTCATCTTCATATGCGGTTTTATAGAAATCAGATGAAGCGTATTTTACTGCAAGGTCAGCAAAATTTGAGCCATCAGCTTTGAGTTCATCTGCAAAAGCTTTTGCATCGTCCTCATTTGAACACTCAAAGAATTTTGCATCAACTGTCATTAAATCGCTTTCATGCTCTGATTTATAATTATTTAAATCCTCAGCAGTATATTCCTTTTCTGCATTTGATTCAGAAATACTGTTTTTGT
Organism: Eubacteriaceae bacterium; assembly: GCA_021770095.1. Taxonomy (GTDB): domain Bacteria; phylum Bacillota; class Clostridia; order Oscillospirales; family Acutalibacteraceae; genus Eubacterium_R. The sequence goes on from JAETRQ010000001.1 coordinate 40,258, forward strand.
AATTCTGTGCAATATACTGGCGTGTTGTTTCCGTTCTGAATACAGATTCTGTTACACCTTTACCCATTGCTTTAACAAGATAACCGCTGAGAGTGTAGCCGTAACCGTTTGCTGTTTCTCTGTACTGACTGATAGTATCTTCAAGTTCTGCTTTTTGCTCATCGGTGATTTCAGGTTCTTCACCATTATTTTCAGCAACAGCAGCAAGATAATAAGTATATGTGTTCTCTATTGAGTCAACAACCATATTATGAAGATGCTCAGCCCATGTCATTTCTTCTTTGGTTTCAGAATCAGTATAAGTCTGCTTTGACAGAGGCTGATCAAAATCAACATCCAGTCCCATCTGAGCCGGATCTATATTATACTGAGAATACTGCTGTTTTTGAGACTGCATAGTGTTGTATGTTGTTGCAAAGTAGAAGTTATATGTGCTGACTTTAATTTTCGCTTTGCTGTCTTCACCGTTTGAAACAGTCAATCCTGTAAAGTACTGAGCAGGAATGCTGAGTGAAGCAATAAATCCTTTTCTGACAGCACCTGTTGCAACATAAGTTACAAGCAGTGCAACAACAATTACAACTGCAACAGTTGACTGAATAATCTTCTTCGTCTTTGGTGCAATACTTACAGAACTTTTTTGATTATTCTTTGATTTTTTCTGTGATGCCTTTGCATTCTTATCTTTACCGGAACTTAAATTACCACCGGTAAGCAAATCTTCATCTAATTCTTTTTTTGCCATCTTTTTTCTTCCTTTGATAGTAATATTATACTTTATTCAAGTGTTATAGAAGTATTTTACACTATTGTGCAAAATTTTACAAGTACTATTTTATTCTTGTGTTGCTGTGCCGGCAGTTGAGCCGGAAGCCTGTGACTGCATTTGCTCAGTCTGTGCTTTTTTGCTTGCAAAGAAATCATTGATTGCTTTGGTTCTTATACGGTCATGAATTTTAACCTCGGCACTGTCAACAATGTTATCAATATTATTATCTCTGATGTCTTTGATAACTCTTGCCTGATATTCCGGCTTATCATTAACAAAGAACATAATATGATAACCATAGTCAGATTTTACAATTCCTGTATCACCATATTTACGGGACTCATCTGTTGCCCAACTTTCAAATTCAGGAACCATTGCACCCAACGCAGTAGCCTCATAAAGACCGCCGAAATATTCTGTTGAAGAAGATGAAGTTGATGCATAGTCTGTACTGTTTTCTTCAGCAAGAAGAGCAAAAGAATATTCACTCTTGTCTGATTCATTGAACTTATCAAGAATTTCCTGTGCTTTCTTCTCTGCTGCTGCCCAGTCTTCTTCGGTTGGCTCTTTTGCTGCCTCTTCTGCTTCCTGTGCAACATTTTCGTCAGTCTGTGTTGTAGGCGTAATCAGAATATGTCTTACTGTATATGTTTCATCTTCAAGCAACTGAGGTTCTTCTGTTTTCACGAGGATATAAGCATATCCGGTTTGTGTATCAATATAACGATTTGTATCCCCGATTTTTGTATTTTCACTGAATAACCATTCATTAATTTCTTTGCCGAAAGGTTCTTCACTGCCAAGCATATATGCATCAACATTTGATTCATATACTTCAATTGCATTTTTTCTTGCTTCTTCTTCTGTTAATGAAGAATCATTCTGCATACTGGTTGCAATATCCTGTTCAATATAATCAGCATACAATGTCGGAACAAGTTTTATGATTGAATCTCTGTCGGTAATCTGGTCTTCATACTTTTTAATTGCTTCGTTAGACGCAGTCTTGGCCTCCTCTGATGATTCATCATAAGGCAATGCCGCAAAGCAATAATTTATTTTATAATAATCATTTTTATGTTCTTCAAAATAATTATTTATATCATCATCTGTATAATCTCTTTGTGTTCCCAACTGACCTTTATAATTCAAGGTAACATAATATTGCTCAAGCATAAGACGGATGGTATCCTCGGTGCAGTATTCACCAAAATTCTTGCTGAGATATTCATTGAGAGATATATTCGATGCTGACGCAGTACTCTTTAACGACTCAATCTGACTGTCAATTGTCTCCTGCTGAGATTCACTGACTGTAATACCGGCTTCACGTCCTTTATTGTAAAGAGCTGTTGTATATTCAATTTCCTGCATTGCTTCTTCTGTCATGCGTTCAAGCCAAGTAACTCTTTCGCCGTCTTTATTTTCTGTATACTGAGTTGAATAATCAGCAGAAGTATCAAGGTCAAAATATCCATAAGCAGCATACTGTTCATAATAATTGACAACGCTTGAAAAATAATAATTAAACATACCGATGCTTACTTTGTCGCCATCTATGGTAGCAGCAACAGAGGCAGGATTCATTTTATCCCCTTCATAGCCGTTTGGTACTGTATAATAACGCACACCAAGCACAACAAGAACTGCAATAACAATAAGTGTTATCAATGCGAGCGGTATAAATTTGAGAGGTTCTTTTTTGATAACAAAGCTGTCAGAATTATTTTCAATATTTGCATTGACAATTTTACTCTGAACTTTCTCGGGCTTAACATCATCTTCAACCACAAATTTATCATTTTTTAAAAAATAATCATTGCTGAGTGTAGGTGCCTGTGCCTCAAACTCCCAATTATCATTTTCTTCATACTTTACATCCGCAGCATCATTTTCTTTAACAAAATCATCATTGTGCAAATCTTCGTTATTTGTTTCACTAAGATTTTCAGTGTTCAAATCTTTCTCTTTATCGTCCATACAAACACTCCTAAGTAATATATAATACTTATTTTAGTATACAATAAGTTAAAGCGCATTGCAACTAATTTTATGAATTGTTGTGTAAAAAAAATGTAAACTGAATATGAATATGCATTGCACAAAATCAGCAAAAATAGTTTTACTTGAAAAATAGTATTATATGTAGTATTATACTGTTAAGATTTTGAGACAAATTAGAATATATTACAATAAAATATATCTTTGATTTATTATAACTGAGGTTAATTATGAAAGAAAAAATACTTTGTCTGAAAGAAAAGTATCAGACCAATCCCGGCTGGTACTGGCTTTTGGCAACAATATTTCTTTTTCCTATTCTGCCTGAATATATAAGTCCGTTCATTTTATTTGCCGGTTTTATTGTATTTAAAAGGCAATGGACACATGAAGGCAGAAAGGCAAAAGTCGGAACACTCGGAAAAATGATGATGGTCTTTATGTCACTGTCACTGATAAGTGTTTTTTGGTCTGACACTAAGTTTTCAACATTTTCGACCGCAATGCTATGGTGGGGAATGTTTCTGATTGAAGTAATGATTTATAACCTTGCAAGAACCAGACAGAAAATTGATAAAATACTTTATGCAATGGTTATATCAGGGGCACTGAACGGTCTCGTCGGTGCAATACAAATATGCACATATACACTTTATAAATTCGGGCATATAAGCAATAAATTTGTACTTACTACTCCGTTTTACAGACATCTGGATGAAACGATTTATTCCATACTTCCTTTTGAAATCAATACTTCAGCATGGGTAACAAGAGCAAGTGGTTTTTTCTCCAACCCTAACCTTCTTGCTACATATATGATTATTGTTTATCCAATATCCATTTATCTATTCTTAAATGCAACCGATAAAAAAAAGAGAATCACATTATTTGTTTTCAATATACTGATAAGTGCAGGAATAAGTTCTACTATGACACGTGCAGGGTGTTTTATAGCGATTGTAGGATGGCTGTTTATGTTTATTATTCTGGTAAAACGCCACTGGAAACCGCTTATTGAAATCTTTATTCCTACAATAATTGTTATCATACCATCCATGCTGACAAGATATGGTTTAATATTCAAAACTGTCGGCAAATATACCGGCAGCGGCAGCGGTGGTGCCGAGGCAAAAAAATCATCCATTGCGCATTTTCAGATTTGGGAAAGTTTGATTGACTATCTTTCTACTCATATCAAAGCATTTTTGTTTGGTATAGGTTTCGGCGTAGAGCAAACAGGACAAGTACTTGCCAATGACTATAATCTTAACAAACCGCACGCACACAATTTTGTCCTTGAAACATGGATGGAATTGGGTATCATAGGCGTAATACTTTTATTTGTTATAATTATGTGTGCATTCGGTAAACTGCTTGAAATTAATGCAAACAACGGAAAAAAGTTTACACTTGTATTTTGTGTATTTACTTCAACAATAACCTATTTATTATTTGGATTAACAGATTATATCTTTAACTCACCAAAGCAAATCATACTTTTGTTCATAATGTTAGGTCTAACACAGGCAATGAGTTATTGTTATGAAAAAACGATTATACATAATCCCGAAACATTGAGGGAAGCAGCAGCAAAAGAAATTGACAATGCTATTCATCAAAAACCTATTCCTGTTAAAAAGAATAAGTAACCAATGAAAGGAATAACAATGGACAACAAGCCAATCGTTCCGACAAATTGCTTTTTCCAAGGATGTTACAATCCTGAATTTGAAGCAGAAATAAAAAAGGGCAAAGATAAGTGTTATAAATATAACCAACTCAATCCTAATGACAGAGATGAACAGAACAAAATATTATCTGACTTACTGGGAAAGATGGGCGAAAATGTAATCATCACTCCCCCATTCTGGTGTGATTATGGTTACAATATATCTGTGGGTGATTATTTTTATTCAAACCATAACCTTGTAATTACAGACGGAGCAAAGGTTACGTTTGGCAGCAATGTTTTTATTGCACCGAATTGTTGTTTTACCACTGCTGAACATTCTATTGACCCTGAGCAGAGAAAAGCAGGAATAGAAATTGCAAAACCTATCACAATCGGAAATAATGTATGGATTGGTGCAGGGTCTACCATCCTTGCAGGTGTTGAAATCGGTGACAATACCGTAATCGGAGCAGGAAGTGTTGTCACAAAATCAATCCCATCAAATGTTGTGGCAGTCGGCGTCCCGTGCAAAGTTAAAAGGAAAATTACTGAAGAAGACAAATATCGTTACCCGATGTATAATGCTGAATAAAATATTCTAAAGTAAAAAGCCTTGCAATTCATTGCAAGGCTTTTGTTCTTTTTTTATATTATTATTTTGCTTTCGTTTCACAATAAAGACAGCGATATGTTCCTTTTTCATCAACCAGAGTGAACACATGGTCAATATCTTCATTGTTGCATATACAGCGCGGATTTGAACATCTGATAACATTGGTCATTGTTTTGGGAAGAGAAAGTGACTTTTTTTCAACAGAAACGCCGTTTTTAATAATATTAACAGTTATATTTTTGTCTATATAGCAAAGAACATCAAGATTAATATCAATCAAGGCATTAATTTTGATAATATCCTTTGCAATCATTTTTTCACTTTTCGCATTCTGAATAATTGCAACCTGACAATCGAGTTTATCAAGACGGAGTGCATTGTAAACCGACATACCTTTGCCTGCAGTAATATGGTCAAAAACAATGCCGTTTTCAATTTCATCAATTTTCATTACAGTCTACCTCCCCACTCAAGCAGAGTTTTGATAAGTGCCATACGGATATATTTTCCGTTAAGCGCCTGTACAAAATATTTTGCTCTCGGGTCATTATCAACTTCGGTTGCTATTTCATTGACTCTTGGGAGCGGATGCATAATTGTCAAATCAGACTTAGCATTGTCCAGTTTAGCGAGGTCAAGAACAAATGCATCCTTGTGCTTAAGATATTCATCCTCAGAAAAGAATCGTTCACGCTGGATACGAGTCATATAGAGAATATCAAGCTGCGGCATAACATCCTCCATATTTTCAACCTCAATATATTCATTACCGCTTTTATCAAGAACATCACTCTTGATATAATCCGGAACAGACAACTCCTTCGGTGAAATGAGGATAAACTTTACATTCTTATATCTGCACATTGCCTTAATCAAAGAATGAACGGTTCTGCCGAATTTTAAATCCCCGCAAAGGCCAACTGTCAGATTGTCAAAAGTACCCTTTTCCCGATATATAGTCAAAAGGTCGGTTAACGTCTGAGTAGGATGAGAATGACCACCGTCACCGGCATTGATTATAGGAACACTGCTCCTGAAACTTGCAACTCTCGGCGCACCCTCAAGCGGATGACGCATTGCAATAATGTCGGCATAGCAGGAGACCATAGTGACAGTATCTTCAACGCTCTCACCTTTTGATGCCGATGATGAACCGGCCTCTGAAAATCCAAGAACATTTCCGCCGAGTTCCATCATTGCTGCTTCAAAAGAAAGTCTTGTCCTTGTCGATGGTTCAAAAAATAGTGTTGCGAGTTTCATACCATCACAGATATGAGCATATTTATCTTTATGATTGATGATGTCAATTGCTGCTTTAATCATATCATCAATCTCGTTTAAAGAAAGATCCGTTGTATCAAGCAAATGTCTCATTATAGATTCCTCTCTCTTAATCTTTTGCACCGTTAACTTCAAGATACTTCTTTATACGTTCAACATTTTCACGATTCTTTTCGTCTTCTTCAAGATATGCAATAACATCATAAACATCAACAACAGAATATACAGGGAATCCGAATTCATCTCCGACTTCTGCCATTGCAGATTTTTCTGTCTGTCCTTTTTCTTTACGGTCAACCATAACGAAAGTTGCAGCAACTTTAACGCCCTCCAACTTTGACAGGATTGACATACTCTCTCTTATTGCGGTACCGGCTGTGATAACATCCTCAACGATAACCACTTCTTCTCCCTGTGTTGGGGTATAGCCGACAAAAACGCCGCCTTCACCGTGGTCTTTTTCTTCTTTCCTGTTGAAAAAGAAAGGAACATCAAGTCCTTGTTTTGCAAGTGCTGATGCAACGGAAACCGCAATAGGAATTCCTTTGTACGCAGGACCGAAAAGCACAGTTCTTTTATTTCCGATTTTTTCAAAATAAGCCTTAGCATAAAACTCACCGAGTTTCTGTATTTGCTCGCCTGTTTTAATTTCACCTGCATTAATAAAATAAGGTATCTTTCTTCCGCTTTTTGCAGTAAAATCACCGAATTTTAAAACACCGGCACTCTCTAAAAATTCGATAAATTCTCTTTTATAACTTTCCATTACACTTCTCCTTAACTATTCTTATCAGTCTACAAATTCTGCAACACAGCGTCTATATGCTGCAACAGGGTCTTCAGCAGCAGTAATCGGTCTGCCAACTACAATATAATCACTGCCGATTTCTTTTGCCTTTGCAGGGGTTGTCACTCTTACCTGATCACCAATATCACCATCAGCAAAACGCACACCCGGTGTAACCGTCATAAATGCCTTGCCGCAATTTTCTTTAACCATACCGGCCTCAAGCGGAGAGCAAACGACACCGTCAAGACCTGCCTCTTTCGCATTTGATGCGTATTTAACAATCGTATCGTTGATTGATGAGTTGATAAGAAGTTCATTCTGCATTCTTTCTTCGCTTGTTGAAGTAAGCTGGGTTACAGCAATGAGGAGCGGTCTTGTGCCGTCTTCTCTTGTAAGACCTTCAAGCGCTGCTTTCATCATATCAATGGTTCCGGCAGCATGAAGATTGGTCATATCAACATCGAGTTTTGAAAGAACAGCCATAGATTTTTTTACTGTATTCGGAATATCATGAAGTTTTAAATCAAGGAAAATTTTGTGTCCCCTTTTCTTAATCTCTTTAACGATTGACGGACCTTCAGCATAAAAGAGTTCCATACCGATTTTAACAAAAGGTTTTTCTTCAGTAAACTTATCAAGAAAATCAAATGTTGCCTGTGCTGAAGAAAAATCGCAGGCAATGATAACGTCCTTACCCATTAATCAATCACTCCTATAATATCACTAATTTTATTTATACCGAGTTTCTCACACTCAATCGGGAGAGCCTCGATTATATTCTTGCACACATACGGGTCGACAAGATTTGCAGCACCAACCTGAACTGCGGTCGCACCTGCCATCATCATCTCAATAACATCTTTGGCTGATGATACACCGCCGCATCCCATAACAGGAATGTTACAAGCCTTTGCCACCTGATATACCATTCTTACTGCAACAGGGAAAATCGCACTTCCGCTGAACCCGCCCATAGTATTCGCAATGACAGGTTTGCGGCGTTTTATATCAACACGCATACCAAGCATTGTATTAATAAGACAGATACCATCTGCTCCTGCATCTTCACACGCTTTAGCAATGGACACTATATCCGTTACATTCGGTGAAAGTTTGATGAATACAGGTTTAGTGGTTACTGCCTTGACTGCCCGTGTAACTTCAGCAGCACATTCAGGAGAGGTGCCGAAACTCATTCCGCCTCCGTGAACATTCGGACAGGAAACATTAACCTCAAGTATACCGACCTGTTCTTCTTTATCAAGAATCCGGCAGGTATAAGCATAATCTTCAACACTGAATCCTGATACATTGGCAATCACTTTTTTATTGAAATATTCCTTCATTTCAGGCAATTCATATTTAACAACATGCTCAACACCGGGGTTCTGCAATCCAACAGCATTTATCATACCGGAAGAGCATTCTGCAATTCGCGGAGTAGGATTACCGAATCTTGCATCCTTGGTTGTTCCTTTGAAAGAAAATGAACCCAAAATATTTATATCATAAAAATCTTTAAATTCCTTACCGAAACCGAAAGTTCCCGAAGCTGGGACAATGGGATTATCCATTTCCATTCCTGCAAGGTTTACAGACAAATCTACCATATTATCTCCTCCCTCACAAGAACAGGACCGTCCTTACAAATTCGCTTGCTGCCATACTTTGTTTTACAGCTACATCCCATACAGGCACCGAATCCGCAGCCCATTCTCTCTTCAAAAGAATACTGACCGGAAGTAACGGCCTTTGCCTCAATTGCTCTGAACATCGGCATTGGTCCGCAAGTATAAAAATAGTCATATTCATCAGGAAAAGCATCCGTAACAAATCCCTTAGTACCATAAGAACCGTCAACAGTGGTTACTCTTACATCCGCACCGAGAAGACGGAATTCTTCTTCATAAAAGATTTCATCCTCAGTATTAAAACCTAAAATAACAGTAGGATTCTGTCCGTTTTCAACAAGTTTTTTGCATAAAAGGTACATTGGCGGAACCCCGACACCGCCGCCGATGAGGAGCGGTTTTTTTGATTTCGTAATATCATACCCATTGCCGAGACCTGTAAGAATATCAAGTGTGCTTCCGGTTTCAACGGCAGACATCTGCTCTGTTCCTTCACCGACAACCTTATAAATTATGGTTAATTTATCGTCCTCACAATCACAGACAGATATAGGACGGCGCAGAAACTTTCCGTCAAGTTTGATATTAACAAACTGGCCGGGAGCGGTAATATACTGTGTATCACCTTTTAGAACCATTTTAAAAACATCTTTCGCAATTTTATCATTGGATAAGACTTCAAATAAACCTTGTTTATACATAAATTTACTCCGCATCTATTGTTGACACACCAAGTGTTATTTCTTCAAGTACATCAAGAAGAACTTTTACCGTGTCAAGTGAAGTGAACATTGTTACATTATTTTCAACTGCTGCACGTCTGATTTCAGAGCCGTCTGAATGAGAATCACCTGCACTGATGTCGATTGTATTGATAACATATGCAATATGGCCCTGACGGAGTGCAAGCAAAATTTCATCACTGTCATCAAGTGTAAGTTTTTGTCTTACTCTTGTACGAATTCCATGTGACTTAAGATATTCAGCAGTACCCTCGGTTGCCTCAATATTAAAGCCGAGTTCGTAAAAACGCTTTATCAAAGGCAATGCAGTCGGCTTGTCCTGATCAGCAATTGTTACAAGCACAGTTCCGTAATTGGCAACATTAAGACCTGATGCCTGAATTGCTTTGTAAAGTGCTCTGGTCAAAGACTTATCATAACCGATTGCCTCACCTGTTGATTTCATTTCAGGAGAAAGATAAGTATCCATACCCTTGAGCTTAGAGAATGAGAAAGCAGGTGCTTTTACATACCAACGCTTTTTTTCTTTTGGATAAACTTCTGTAATTCCCTGTTCCTTCAATGAATGACCAAGAATTACCTGGGTAGCGATATGAGCCATAGGCACTGAAGTTGCCTTTGAAAGGAAAGGCACGGTTCTGGAAGACCTTGGATTAACTTCAATTACATAAACATCATCATTATCATCAGCAATAAACTGAATATTGTAAAGTCCGATAATTCCGATAGCCTTGCCGAGGCGTACTGTATAGTCAAGTATTTTTTCTTTCACAGTCTGTGAAGCTGAGAAAGTCGGATAAATAGAAATTGAGTCACCCGAATGAACACCGGTACGTTCAACATGTTCCATTATACCCGGAATAAAGACATCCTCACCATCGCAGATTGCATCAACCTCAAGTTCCCTGCCCATAATATATTTATCAACCAGAACAGGCTGTTCCGTATTAATTTCAACAGCAGTCTGAAGATAATGGCGAAGTGACTCTTCATTCGCAACAATCTGCATTGCTCTGCCGCCAAGAACGAAAGACGGTCGTACAAGAACAGGATAACCAATGCTTGCAGCAACTCTTACACCCTCTTCAATATCTGTCACGGCAAGACCTTTTGGCTGAGGAATTCCGAGCCCCTCCATAACCTTTTCAAAACTGTCTCTGTTTTCTGCTCGGTCTATTGCAGCAACATCAGTACCGATAATATTAACACCGAGTGCATCAAGAGGCGGTGCAAGGTTGATAGCAGTCTGACCACCGAGTGATACAACTATACCAAGCGGATTTTCAAGCGTAATTATATTCATTACATCTTCCACTGTAAGCGGTTCAAAATACAGTTTATCGGATGTTGTATAATCGGTTGATACAGTTTCAGGGTTATTGTTGATAATAATAGCTTCATATCCTGCATCACGTATTGACCATATAGCGTGAACAGTTGAATAGTCAAATTCCACACCCTGTCCGATACGGATAGGACCTGAACCAAGAACGATAATCTTTTTCTTATCAGAAACAATTGACTCGTTCTCTTCTTCATAAGTTGAGTAGAAATAAGGTACATAAGAATCAAATTCAGAGGCACAGGTATCAATCATTTTGTATACAGGCATAATGCCGTTCTCTTTCCTAAGATGGAAAACGTCAGCCTGAGACATGCCCCACAACTTGCCGATATATTCATCAGACACACCAAGTTTCTTTGCGTCTTTAAGGATTTCAATACTGCCTGTGCTTGATTTTAACACAGATTCAAAATCGACAATGTTCTTGAATTTTTCAAGGAAGAACATATCAATCTTTGTTGCATTATAAATTCTGATTAAATCCACGCCGAGACGGATTAACTGAGCAATTGCAAACAGTCTGTCATCCGTACCGACTCTGATATATTTAAGAAGTTCCTCTTCTGAATAGGAATCAAATTTCTTATCATAAAGATGGCAGACACCTATTTCAAGTGAACGAACAGCCTTGAGCAGACTTTCTTCCATAGTCCTGCCGATAGCCATGACTTCACCTGTTGCTTTCATCTGTGTGTTCAGCGTATTATTGGCATCTGCAAATTTGTCAAATGGGAAACGTGCAATCTTTGTTACCACATAGTCAAGTGTAGGTTCAAAAGACGCAGGTGTATTGGCAATCGGAATTTCATCAAGGTGCATACCGACTGAAATTTTTGCAGAAACACGGGCAATAGGATAACCCGATGCTTTTGATGCAAGTGCAGATGAACGTGATACTCTGGGATTGACTTCAATAAGGTAATATTGAAAAGAGTGCGGATCAAGTGCAAACTGAACATTGCATCCGCCTTCAATCTTGAGTTCTCTGATAATTCGCAAAGCAGAATCACGGAGCATATGATACTCTTTATTTGTAAGAGTCTGTGATGGTGCAACAACCACAGAATCACCTGTATGGACACCGACAGGGTCAATATTTTCCATATTACAGATTGTGATTGCAGTGTCATTGGCATCACGCATTACTTCGTATTCAATTTCCTTATAACCCTTTATGCTCTTTTCAACAAGAACCTGATGAACAGGTGAAAGTGCAAGAGCATTTTTCATCATAATGACAAATTCTTCTTCATCATCGGCAAATCCGCCGCCTGTGCCGCCGAGGGTAAAGGCGGGACGAAGAACAACAGGGAAACCGATTCTTTTTGCAGCAGCAAGTCCGTCTTCAAGATTTTCAGCAATTTCTGACGGGAGAACTGGTTCACCGAGGCTTTCACAGAGTTCTTTAAAAAGTTCTCTGTCTTCTGCTCTTTCAATTGCTTCAAAATTAGTACCGAGGATTTCAACATCACATTCCTTGAGTACACCTTTTTTTGCTAACTGCACTGCAAGGTTAAGACCTGTCTGTCCGCCGAGTGACGGTAAAATTGCATCAGGTCTTTCATGACGGATAATACGTGCAACATATTCAAGATTAAGAGGTTCCATATATACCTTATCGGCAATATCGGTATCGGTCATAATGGTGGCAGGGTTTGAATTGATAAGTACAACTTCATAACCTTCTTCGCGCAATGCAAGACAGGCCTGTGTACCTGAATAGTCAAATTCTGCAGCCTGACCGATTACAATCGGACCTGAGCCGATAACAAGGATTTTATGTATGTCAGTTCTTTTAGGCATATTATTCAACCTCCTTTTCCATCAAAGCAATAAATTCATCAAAAAGATATGCACTGTCCTGCGGACCCGGTGCACTCTCAGGATGATACTGAACTGAGAATAATTTATTTTCTGCTGATTTAACACCTTCTGCGGTATCATCAAGCAAATTTTTATGTGTAAGTGTCAACGGAGTATCAACAAGTGATTTTACATCAACAGCATAGGAATGATTCTGTGAAGTAATCTCAATCTTACCTGTTGACAAGTTCATAACAGGATGATTGCCGCCTCTGTGACCGAATTTCATCTTAAAGGTCTGTGCACCGAGTGCAAGAGAAATCATCTGATGACCAAGGCAGATACCGAAAATCGGAAGTTTGCCCTTTAATTCCCGTACAACATTAATAACCGTTTGTACATCTTCAGGATTGCCGGGACCGTTGGAAAGGAACAGTCCGTCCGGTTTCATATTAAGGATTTCCTGTGCAGTAATGTCATAAGGAACAACGGTAACATTACAACCTTTTTCGTTAAGTTTTCTGATAATATTGAGTTTTATTCCGCAGTCGATAGCAACAACATCATATTTGTGGTTCGGTGTTCTTGAGTACCAGCGTTTTTTACAGCTTACTCTTGACACCATATCGGTCGGAATAACATATTCGCGGACTTTCTTAACTGCTTCCTCATATGGAACATCGGCATCACAAATCATTACTTTCTGTGAACCTTCGTCACGGATAATTCTTGTAATCATACGGGTATCAACACCGCTGATTCCCGGAATATTATACTCATCAAGCACTTCTGACAGCGTTTTTGTATAACGGAAGTTTGACGGAAGGTCGTTATATTCCCTTACAATCAGTCCGCCCATCGTAGGAATTCGGGTTTCATAATCTTCATCCGTAATACCGTAGTTACCGATAAGCGGATACGTCATACAAACCATCTGGTCGGTATAACTCGGATCGGAAATAATTTCCTGATAACCTACCATTGAAGTATTAAAAACAATTTCATTGATTGCTTCTTTGTCGGCACCGAATCCATATCCATAGAATTCGCGACCATTTTCAAGAACAATTTTTTTATTAAATGGTTTCATATACAATCTCTCCCCTAAGTATAGTTAAAAGGTTTTCACCTTGCAGTTCCCAGTTTTCAAAAGGTGTTGCTCTGCCCATTGTTACAAATTCATCAGGATGAACCACCCATTTTTTATCAGGGTCGATAAGACAAAGATTGGCAGGAGCACCTTCCTTTATCTCCCCGCCTTCAATACCAAAAATCTCACGCGGTCTGACAGACATTAATTCAACAAGTTTTTCGATTGTAATTATGCCTGTTTTTACAAGTTTTGTATTCAGAACTGCAAACGCAGTTTCAAGACCGACAACACCCATTGCGGATTTTGCAAGTCCTTTCGACTTTTCATCGGCACTGTGCGGTGCATGGTCAGTTGCAATAACATCAATTGTACCGTCAATTATTCCGTCAATCAGTGCTTGCTTGTCCGCTTCGGACCTCAACGGCGGATTCATTTTGAACCGTCCGTCTTCCTGCAGGTCCATATCACACATCGTGAGATAATGCGGACCTGTCTCACAGGTGACATGCACACCCCGTGCTTTCGCCTGACGGATAATATCAACACTTTCTTTTGTTGAAATATGGCAGACATGATAACGGCAGCCTGTTTGCTCGGCCAGTTTGCAATCACGTTCAATCTGTACCCATTCGGATTCTGAGCAGATACCTTTGTGATTATGCATTCTGCAATATGCACCATCGTGAATATACCCGCCCCTAAGCAAATCATTCACTTCACAGTGAGCAGAAATAATTTTACCGAGTTTGGCACATTCAGTCATAGCCTGCAGCATCAATTCATCAGTCTGTACACCCGTACCGTCATCAGAAAAGCCAACAACCTTATCAGCCATTGACTTAAAATTAATGATTTCACCAATACCTTTTCTGCCTTTGGTAATTGTACCAAACGGAAGAATATCAATTACGGCATCACGGTCAATTATCTCTGTCTGAACCTTAAGATTTTCTACTGAATCAGGAGCAGGATTGAGGTTTGGCATTGTACAGAGAGCATTATATCCTGCCTTTGCACCTGCCATGGAACCTGACTTGATTGTTTCTTTATAAGAAAAACCGGGCTCACGAAGATGTGTATGAACATCAACGAAACCCGGAATTAATAAATACTTATCCTGTGCATCAACAACACGGTCAACGCATTCTGATGAAATAGAAATACCAAGGCTGTGAATTCTGCCGTCTTTAATAAGAATATCTGACTTTTTGAATGTTTTATCAATATATGTCAAAGCATTTTTTATCAGCAAAGTCATAAACCACAGTCCCTTTCATTTTCAAATATTATAATATTTTTCGCCCTTTAAGTCAACATAAAAATATATAATATATCTATTTACTTTTTTCTGTTTTTATTATATAATAAATTTGATTTTTTCACTGAACAGTATCCAAAAAAGCTCCTTGGGCAACAAGGAGTTTTTTATTTTTGCAAATAGGAAAGAATCACTTCTTTGTTATTATCAAGTTCTCCGCTTATAACCTTATCCAGAATAAGCATAAGTATATCACCAATCTCCTTGCCTGTGTAACCAAGTGAAATCAAATCATAACCATTTATCGCAAGATCTTTAACAGTAAAAGGTTCGCCGTCATTTATAATCGAATCAAGTTCTTTTTCTGTCACAAGCAGATTCTCAAGTTCCTGTGCAGTCATTTCCGGATTTTGTGCAAGTTTATCAGACCGCTTGACAGCAATCAAATCACGCAAAGTATCTTCACCAAGTTTTGAAAGCCATTTTTTTATCTTTTTCCTATCCGTACCGATATGCATATCGTGAATAGGAACGACTGCCATAACTCGGTTGAAGATTTCGTTAGGTGTTTTCAATCGTTTCAATGCAATATCAGAATAATCCGCACTTACTTTCTGATGACCTTTAAAATGGTCTGTGCCGTTTTCATCCGTTGTTTTTGTATATGCCTTTCCTATATCATGAAGAAGCATGGCATAACGAAGTGCTAAATCCTTCGGTGACTGTTCAACTGCTTTGGCAGTGTGTTCCCAGACATTATAGATATGCCACTTTGTGTTTTGGGGGATATTGAATATCGGTTTCAGTTCAGGAATAACCACACCAAGTATTTCTTTATACTCACAAAGAACATTAAAAACATTATCCCCCAAAAGAAGTTTGGATAACTCTGTATATATCCGCTCGGCAGAAATATTTTTCAGCAAATCCTTATTATCAAACAAAGCCTTTTTTGTTATCGGCTCAATATCAAAAGAAAGTACAGATGCAAATCGGATGGCGCGCATAATCCTGAGGGCATCTTCTTTAAATCGTTTATCCGGATTGCCGACTGCACGGATTATTTTTTTATCAATATCATCTCTGCCGCCGAACAAATCAACAAATCCTGTATCGGAATTATATGCAAGAGCATTTATTGTGAAATCCCGTCTTGACAAATCCTCCTTAATATCTGATACAAACGCAACATTTTCAGGATGACGGCTATCATTATAAGTTCCGTCAGTTCTGTAAGTTGTAACCTCAAAAGAATCATTGTCAAACAGAACAGTTACCGTGCCGTGTTTAAGTCCTGTTTCTATAAACCTAATTTGATTATCAATCAATACTTTTTCAACTTCATATGGTTTTGCAGATGTTGTTATGTCAATATCATCGCATGGTCTGTGCATAATAAAATCACGCACACAGCCGCCGACTGCAAAAGCTTCATAACCTGCATCTTCAATTATATTAATAAGGGTTTTTGCTTTTTTTGGAATTATCATAACGCACCGCCTGAAATTACTGGTTATATTTTATCACAAATCTGCAGACAATACAAATATGAGAATATTTTTTAATTATTTATTTGCTGCACTTATAGGCGGATTCGGATATTGCCTGACAGAAATCATATACAGAGGACGAACGCACTATTCCATGTTTTTTGCAGGAGCAATTGTACTGACTTCCTTTTATTTTATCAGCACCAACTTTCAAATCCCTTTGTGGGGAAAATGCATAATAGGTATGCTGATTATAACAGGTATTGAACTGATATTCGGTATTGTTTTCAATATTTTATTAAAAGAAAATGTATGGGATTATTCCAATGTACCATTCAACTTTCTTGGTCAGATATGTATTCCGTTCTCACTGATATGGTTTGTACTGTCAGGAGCAGTATTCAAAATAATGGAAAAAGTAACAGCAGGACTGTCAGTAAAATGACAACCCTGCTGTTCTTCATATTAAAACCCAAACTATACTTCTCTTTGCTTATAAAACCTTATAGACAACAACCATGAAACTGCATAGATTAATACACCTGCAAAGCATGAGATAATTGTAAATCTGACAGCAATATCATTATTGCTCATAATAAATTCTTCTGCCTTACCGCCGAAGTCACTGTTAAATCCATCAGCATAGAATACCATCCCTGCAATTACTGCCATTAAAAGAACAACAATAATATAAGTTATTCTGCCTTTTTCCGCACCTAATTTAAAAAAGAAAGGCAAAGTAAATGCAGAAGGAATAAATGACAGCAACATAAGAATACCGAGCATATACATTTTGCTGCTTCCATAATGAAACAAGGTAACCAATACCAAAATGACATCAACCGGAACAATCATAAGCAAACCAAAAATGTATTTTGAAGAAACAAGGTGCGTTCTGGAATACGGCAGAGTTAAAGCATATTTATCCCAGCCGGATTTTTCATCATAAGAATACAGACTCTGTACGATAGAACCGATACAGATAACAATATAAATGATAAAAAAATCATTCGGATAAAAAGCAAATATAATTGCGAACACGGCAACAAGCAGCAACATACTTTTGCTTGTTGAAGCAAACAGATAGAAATCTTTAATGATAAGACCTTTCATCACTGATCCCCCTTTACCATAAATACAAACAAATCCTCAATACTGATAGGTGAAACATCAAATCCCTGTGGTATTTCTTCACGTTTAACAACTGCCGTAACGTTATAATGATTATCCCGCACACCGACAATTGAGGTTGGATTCAGCTCTCCAATCTGCTCTTTTGTACAAGTTACAAAGGCATAATCTTCTCTGAGTCTGTCCTTTTCTTCACAAAGCATAAGACTGCCGTTATGAAGAAAAGCAATATAGTCACAAATTTTTTCAAGGTCACTTACAATATGAGATGAGATGAGAATTGAATGATTCTCCTTCCTTGTGAATTCCAAAAACAAATCCGTTATCTCATCACGTACAACAGGATCAAGTCCGTTTGTTGCTTCATCCAGAATGAGCAGTTTTGCATCATGCGAAAGTGCAACTGCAATACCGAGTTTCATCTTCATCCCGCGTGAGAATTCTTTGAACTTTTTATTATCCGGAATAGACAGCTGTTTAAGATAATCTTCATAAGTATAATTACTCCAATTTTCAAATGTGTGAGACATTATCCTGCCAATCTGTTTGGCAGTAAAACAATCGTTAAAACCCACATCATCAAGAACAACACCAATATCCTCTTTGGTCAGTCTGAAATTATCCTGATTATCTCTGCCAAGAACGTGAATTGTCCCACTGTCCTTATGCACCATATCAAGTATTAATTTGATAGTAGTGCTTTTGCCTGCGCCATTTTCACCTACCAATCCCAGAATATATCCGTTTGGCAAAGTTAAATTGAGATTTTCTATTTTAAAATCATTATAAGATTTACATACATCTTTCAGTTCAAGAGCGTTCATAATCATTCTCCTTCCATAATATTAAACATATCAATAATATCCTGTTTTGTCAGATTACAGGATGCAGATAGCCTAATAATTTCATCGATATGACTCTCAATCTTTTTGAGATTTTCTTCTCTTAAAAGTTCTGTATTCTTCTGTGCTACAAAGCAGCCTTTGCCTGCGATAGTGTATATAAACCCCTCACGCTCAAGTTCATCATAAGCACGCTTGGTAGTAATAACACTGATACGCAAATCTTTTGCAAGATTCCTGATGGATGGGAGCGGTTCATCCTGCGACAGAGTAGAATTGATTATCTGCATTTTGATTTGACTGTATATCTGTTCATAAATCGGTTTTCCGCTTTTATTATCAATAAATATATTCAAGCCATCACCTCTGTTGTTAACTGTATATTTACAGTATATACAGTTAATACAGTTTTGTCAATATAAAAATAAAAATTTAAAATAATTTTCAATCAGCGGGGTATATTAATAAAGTATTATATGTTAAAAGGATATGGTCGTTTTATGAAATACTATTGTGAGATATGCGGATGGGAATATGATGAAGAAAAAGGATACCCTGAAGGCGGAATTGAACCGGGAACCAAATGGGAAGACGTACCCGAAGATTTCGTTTGTCCGCTATGTTTCGTTGGGAAAGATAATTTTTCAAAAGAATAGCAAAAGACCGCAGATGAAAGATGTCATCTGCGGTCTTTAAGTTTATTTATTCATCGGGAAATACAATTTTAACAGCACTTTTTTTGTTATAGTTTGCAATTTCTTCTTTGAGCATAACCAACTCATCATCATTAATCGGCTGTTCTTCTTCAGGATAATCCCAATGGTCAAAAGGATTTTTTCGGGTACAAATCATTTGTCCGTCAGCAAGTATCCATGGGAAGTAAATAATCTTACGCTTATTTTTTATAAAATAGAGTATCCCTGTATTGCCGTTTGATACATTTTTAAAATGAGCAAGACTTTTTGCCCCTTTTATCAAAATCCGTATCTTTTGGTCACGCGGAAGTTTGTTAAACATCCATCGGTTAAGCAACGGTAAAATAAACAAGCCCAAAATAAGAATTACAAAAATAATAATGAATATAATCTGTAATTTGCTCATATTTCTACTCCGATAGTTATGATTTCAAACGGACTGAATTCTATTACATCTGTTTCTCCCTCAACTTCTTCAAGCATATTGAGGAGTTTAACCTTTTGTGAAAGTTGGATTTTACCGCGTCTGCCGTCCTGTTCACTGAGACGGATAACAGTCATTGATCCGTCCTCACTTTTCTTCATTGCCTGAAGATAGAGGGGTTCATAAGTGTCACCTGTATAAACAGCATCTGATTTGATAAGCGGAATATTATACTGATAGGCTGTTTTATTTATTCCTGCATCTATGGCATTACCGCTGTGCGGCATAATCATATAGCAGAAATTGTGGTGACCGATGTCACTCGTCACATCAGGTCTGATTGTGGCTCGCAGGAGGGAAAGTGACATTGTATTATTATCAAACCCAATACCGTATTTTCCGTCATTTATCAAAGCAATACCGCCGTCAGTCTCAGCAATATCTGCCCACTTATGATGACAGGTCTCAAATCTTGCCTGCTGCCATGAAGTGTTTTTATGCGTATCTCTTTCAATAAATCCTGCTGAAGTATCACAAAGTGCTTTTCGGCTCAAAATATTACAGCCAAACTCCGCTTTGGCGAGTTTGTGTTTTTCATTCCAGTCAACAATATTTTCAACTTCAATTCCCCTGCTTCTTCTGAAAAGTCTGACAAGCATTGTCCACTCGGAACTTTCGGTTGCAAGAATCGTTTTGAAAACTGCACATTCGCCGTCACTTTCTGCGAAAGCAAGCGGCTCTTTAACAATTATATCAATCTGCTTATCTTTGTAATTGGGAAGAATATCCCACGCATCATAATTTCCCGGGCAATCGGCATAGATTTTTAATTTATTAAAATCTCCGTTAACCCACTGGCGGTCAAGTTCTTTATCATACAAAGAGGCGATTGAACCATCATTGTTAAAGAGAATAGAATAATACGGCGTTTCAACTGTATCCGTAACTGTTATCCACTCTTTGCCGTACTTAGTTGCTCTGAGGTTAGAGGAGGAAAGAGCAGCAATATTAGGAACAATCCAGTTTCCCCTGACTCCATAACGGCTTGATGTACCCTTTTTGTTCGGTACAAAAGTTAATGCATCACGCTTAAAATTGAGCGTATTAAAATACTTTGAGCCGCTGCCGATGATTGAATCAACTTTTTCTTCAATTTCATTATAATCTGCCATTGCATCTTCATAAACCGGATGAATATGTGAGCCGGGCAGAATATCATGAAACTGATTGATAAGAAGTTTTTTATAAATTTCTGTTATCGTTTCTGTATTATTCTCATTTCTTAATACAGAAAGAAGTTCTGCATCACGCAGTTTATATTCAAGACGTCTGTTTGCACGCTTCATATCTGACTTTGTAGTGAAAGTACCGCGATGCATCTCAAGATAAAGTTCGCCGTCCCATACTTCAAGATTTTTATTATCTTTCAAATTCTTTTCAAGAAATTCAGCACCGCCCATATGTTGGCATTTAGGCATAATTGAAAGTTTATCAAACCTATGCATAAGTTCAATCATTTCTTCTGTACAGCCTGAACCGCCGTCACCATAACCAAACATATTCATAGTCTGGCCGCCGCTGTCTTTATCTATATAAGAATCCCAGTTTTCCTGAATTTGTGAAGGCATATTCCATGTAATAAAATGAGTCGGCGGAACACAGGCAAAAACCTGAGAACCGTCAATACCTTTCCATATAAAATTATTATGCGGAAATCTATTCGTATCGTTCCATGTTGACATTTTATTTGAAACAAAATATTCCACGCCGCTCTTTTTCAGTATCTGGGGAAGTATCCAACTGTTACCGAAAACATCAGGCAGCCACGCATTGTTAACCGTCCTGCCAAACATTCTTTTGTAAGTCTGCTGTCCGTAAAGACACTGACGAATTAAAGATTCTGCAGACGGAATATTACAGTCAGGTTCAACATACATAGCACCGACAGGTTCAAACTGTCCGTTAGCAACTTTTTCTTTGAGTTCAGAAAAAACTTCAGGATAATACTTTTCAAGTGTTTCATAAACATATGGCTGCGTATGCGTATACTTAAAATCAGGATATTTATCCATAAGACGGAGTTGGATAAGAACCGTTCTCAGATTTTTTTGCACACTGTGAATTCTGCGCCAGTAATATGCTATATCAAGATGAGAATGCGCAATAAGTGCAACATCACCGCTGCCCTTATAATTGTCATTTGAAAATACAACTTCATCAAGATATTTTTGACATTCATCAATACCTGTCAGTTCTTCACTGTCAAAATCAATAAAGTTCATCGCATTATTCAGTTCACGATTAAGGAATGCACGATAATCTTCATCAAAAGAATCACTCTTTGCAATATCAAGCAGAAGTTCAAAATCCCATACTAAGTCCTGAACCTTATGATTAACAGTACATATATAAGCACCTTCAAATATCTGACGGCAGCCTCGAACCGAAAGGGATTCAGGATTACGCTCATCGTCAGGTTTGGAGCGATTATACCCCATCATTTCAAAATGAAGTGTCTTTGCAGCATCAACATAAGGTGAAATGAGCATTCTCTCCCTGTTAGGATCAACACCGCCGATATATTTACCGTTCACTTTAACACAAATTTCTGCCGCTGTTTTGAGAGAAAACCAGAGTTCCCTGCCCTGCAGTTCGTCAGGAATATTGACATCAGCCTTGATAAATGCAGTTCCGTCAGGAGTGAAATACATATCACCTTTATTCAAAGGTCTGTAATCATCGGAATAATATTCAAACTCCATTTCCGAAATCTGACGGGCATCACGGATAAGAAGATTTTCA
This sequence comes from Eubacteriaceae bacterium, assembly GCA_021770095.1. Lineage (GTDB taxonomy): Bacteria > Bacillota > Clostridia > Oscillospirales > Acutalibacteraceae > Eubacterium_R. Next base: position 62,641 of record JAETRQ010000001.1, read on the forward strand.
ATTTCCCACTTCGTGTCATAAATATGTCTTTTCAGCCAGCCAAACCTCAAATCAGTCCATTCTTCGGGGCGCATGGAACGCCTGATAACTTTAACATGTGCCATAAATTATCCTTCCCCTTACATATCCTGAAAATATGGTTTTTTGCGTATTGGATTAACCTTAACCGTTTTGTTCAAATCTTTTTTAATCTGTTCTTCAATCCAGTCTGTACAGCGATTTAAAATCAGACATTTTGAACACTCGCCTCTGAATCTTAATGTGAGTATATCCTCATCCAATGAAACGAATTCCACCCAACCGCCGTCACCTTGCAGTTTTGGCTGCAAAACAGATTCAACATAGTTTTGTACTTTATTCATACTACTCTCCGAATTATCATTTTAATATTCAATCATTGCCTAATGATACTGCTGATTTTTTCTCTTATATTTTTAAGTCTGCGCTGTGCATTGTTTTTATCTTCATCAACAATTGAATAATAAATTTTAATTTTCGGCTCAGTGCCTGAAGGACGTATTGCCATCCACGAGCCATCATTCCATATATATTTCAGCACATTTTCTTTTGGCAAATCACGGATACCTGTACTGAAATCAACTACTTCCTCAATACCGTCAAATAAGTCTTTGCCTGTATTTCTGAAATAAGTCATAAGGTTCTGTATTTTTTCTGCACCGTCTTTGCCTTTCAAAACAAAAGAGTCAAGATAATCAAGATAATATCCATATTCATCATAAATTTCATTCAGTCCGTCAACAAGTGTTTTGCCCTGATTTTTGTACCAAGCAGCCATCTGACAGATAAGCATGGATGAAACAACTGCATCTTTATCTCTTGCGTGGGTACCGACAAGATAACCATATGACTCCTCATAACCAATAACAAATTCCTGCTCATTGGTTGACTCATATTTATTAATTTTGTCACCTATGTATTTGAAGCCCGTAAGTGTTTCCTCAATAATCAGACCAAACTTTCTTGCAATATTTGCACCGAGTTCAGAGGTAACAATTGTTTTCACCAAAGTTGATTTTGGATTGAGCGTATTCTTTTTCATAGTCAGAACAAATTTAACAAGCAATGCACCAGTCTGATTACCTGTCAGGAGTTTATAATCCAAACCGTCTTTCACGGCAATTCCGACTCTGTCACAATCAGGGTCTGTGCCGAGAACTAAGTCCGCGTCAATCTCCCTTGCTTTATCAATTGCAATGGTGAGCGCATCTTTTTCTTCAGGATTTGGAGAACGAACAGTTGAAAAATTGCCGTCAGGTAATTCCTGTTCCTTAACAACAGTAACATTGAAGTCAGCAAGCATTCTTCTGACAGGAATGTTACCTGTGCCGTGCAACGGTGTATAAACAATTTTCAAATCGCTTTTTTCTTCATAAAGTGATTGCTTCTTTACCTCATTCAGATAAGCAGTAAGTTCTGTTTCATCAACACCAATAATCATACCGTTCTTAATATACTCATCAACAGACAAAACGCCATCATAGATTGTAAAATAATCTTCAATTTCGTTGATAAATGAAATGGCATTTTTTGCATCCTCTGTACAGAACTGACAGCCCTTATCATCATAAACTTTATAGCCGTTATACTCTTTTGGATTATGTGATGCAGTGATCATAACACCTGCTGTACATCCGAGATAACGAGTTGTAAAAGACAATACAGGAACAGGAACTATATTTTCATAAATATAAACTCTGATACCCTGAGAAGCAAAAATTTTCGCAGCATTTTCGGCAAAAAACTGAGAATTATTGCGTGTATCATAAGCAATTGTCACAGAAATATTGCCTGTATTTTTGCTTTTTAGGTATCCGGCAAGACCAAGTGTTGCTTTGCCGACAGTATATTCATTCATCCTGTTTGTGCCTGCACCCATAATACCGCGAAGTCCGCCTGTACCAAAAGCAAGATCTTTATAAAATCTATCTTCAATTTCTTTTTCATCATATAATGCTGCAAGCTCTTTTTTTGCTGCATCATCGGCAAATGCAAGCCATTGGTTATATTTTTCTTTATATGTCATAATTCACTTCTCCGAATTCATAATTATTTGAAGTACATATAGTATTGGCACTTAATCATTCCGTTATAAAGTTTGCGGCGTTTATCAGCCTTTTTGCCGAATACTTTTTCAAATTCTTCATCAGGTGAAATAACGCCGTAAGACCAACCGTATTTTGACACGAACTTATCACCCATTATGCGGTAAAGCTGTTCTGCCTGTTTAATATCAAGCATCCGTTCACCGTACGGCGGATTGGTTATCAAAGTACCTTTTTCCGTTGAAGGAGAAAAATCCTTAATATCCTTTTGTTCAAGGACAAGGAATTTGTCAACTTTAATCCTTTTCGCATTATTCATAGTCAATTCAAGAGCATGAAAATCAACATCACTGCCATATGCTTTAAAATCCGTATCCGTCTTAATCATATCATGACTGCGTGCACGTTCTTCTTTCCATGCTTTTTCAGGAATAAAGCCCCAGCGGTCACACTCAAAATTACGGTTAATTCCCGGGGCAATATTATTTGCCATCATTGCACCTTCAATCAGAATTGTGCCGCTGCCGCAGAACGGATCATACAAAGTGTGATAATGTCTTAATTTGGATAAACAGCAAAGTGCTGCTGCAAGTGTTTCTCTGATTGGAGCATCGTTCGCTTCAGGTCTGTAACCGCGTTTATGGAGACCTCTGCCGCTTGTGTCAAGCATAACCGTAACTTCATCTTTCATGATAGAAAACTGAATTTGGTGAACAGGACCACTTTCTTCAAACCAAGAGATATTATAATCTTCTTTAAGCGACTCAACTACTGCCTTTTTAATAATTTTCTGACAATCAGGAACAGAATGCAATGCTGAATTAATACTGTAACCCTTAACAGGAAAAGTATCAGCAGAACCGATAAATTCTGACCAAGGCAATGTTTTTACACCCTGAAACAGTTCTTCAAAAGTAACTGCTTTGAAAGTATCAAGAACAATAAGAATACGTTCTGAATATCTGCTGCAGATATTTGCGCGACATAAAATATTTTCATCGCCTTCAAAAAAGACTCTTCCATTTTGTGCACTGACATTTTGTGCATCCATAAATTTTAATTCATCCGCAACCAAACCCTCAAGGCCGAGCAGGCATGGTGCAACCATTTTTAAATACATAAGTAATTTCCTTTAAATCATTTTGCTTGCATGTCTGGTTACATGGCAGCCGACATTAACTGCAACAGGCAGACCTGCAATATGGGTTGGATAGGTTTCAATATTCACGCACAGTGCCGTTGTTTTTCCGCCAAAGCCCTGAGGACCTATATCAAGACTATTGATTTTATCAAGAATTTCAATTTCCATATCTTTATAAAAATCATCCTGATTTCTTACAGACACACTTCTGCACAATGCCTTTTTGGCAAGGAGTGCACTGTATTCAAAATCACCGCCGATACCCACACCGATAACTACCGGAGGGCATGGATTTGAACCTGCTGTTTTCACAACATCAACAATATAATCAATAATGTCATCACGTGTTGCTGAAGGTGTAAACATCTTAAGTCTGCTCATATTTTCACTGCCAAAACCTTTGGGTGCAGCAGTGATTTTTATCTTATCACCGCTGACAATTCGGGTATGGATAATGGCAGGAGTATTATCATTTGTATTCACTCTTGATTTAAACGGATCAGCAACAACAGACTTTCTGAGCAATCCGTCAGTGTATCCCTGACTGACACCTGCATTAACGGCATCTTCAAACAAAGCACCTTTTATATGAACATCTTGTCCGATTTCAGCAAAAATCACAGCCATTCCTGTATCCTGACATATTGGAATATCAAGTTCTTTGGCAGCATCTATATTTGCCTGCAAATCAGATAAAACCGACTTTGCGGTTTCATTATTTTCACATTCACGGGAACATTGAATACAATCAACAAGATCATCGGGCAAAATCTTGTTTGCTTTGATTACCAGTTCCTTAACTGTCTGCGTAATTAAATTTGCATCTATCTCTCTCATAATTATACCTCATATCATTAAAAAAGACCGAGAAAACTCGGTCTTTAATTATTCACTGGCTGAAATATCGTAAAAGACAATTTCATCGCTCTTAACATAACCCTTTTCACGGGCTTTTTGTTCAATATAATCATCTTTATCCTCGTTATCAAGAACAGCCTGAAGTTGCGCATTGGTCTGAACCTGTTCTTCGTACTTAACAGCAAGTTCTTCTTTCTGTCTTTCCATAAGACTTATGTCGGCATTCTGATTAACAACTGTCACACCGAAAAAGATAAAAGCCGCAACAAGAAGAATTGTCACAATAATAGCCGGAATATTTTTTTTACTTGAAAGGAAGGACTTAAATGACTTCTTCGATGTCATTTTCGCTGCCATTGTTATCACCTTTGCCTTTGAATTTGAAAATCCTCTTCATTCGTTCTGTAATATTATAATATATATTATATATTGATTGCAACACTTTTTTAAAACTTTTTAGCACTTTTTTTACCTTTTTGCGGCAAAATTTCATCTTTTTTGCAATTTTCATTTCCAGCGGTTTTGTCACATATCCAAGTGTAAAAATATAAAGAACAAAACCGATAAAAATCAGAACAATATAAATAGCTCGTATTGAACCATTATTAAAAATCAGCAAATAACAAAAAGCAACAATTGAAGTTAACATCCAAAAGATAAAATCAAAAAAGAACTTATCATTTATCGTCAATCGAAACAATCTGAAAACATCATAAACAAACCCGAGAGCCAGACCGAGCAACACAGCATAAAAATAGGACTCAGCCACCAAACAGCCTTTTAATAAGTGATGATTGGGTGAGTTTTTCATTATATGCAAGTGAAGATATTTTCCCTGTTACTGTCAATATTTTTGAATCAACACTTAACTCCTCAATATGCAGAAGTTCACCTTTAATAATCAGTTCGCCTGTATCACAGATTGCGATAATTTCCTGTTCATTAAAAGCATCAACATCATTAATCCCACTGATGGATAAATGTTCTCTGTTCGTTAAAGTAAGAATATGCTGTGTTTCATTTTCCATAAAAAATCACCTGCTTAATACTATGCAGGTGAAAAGTATATTATTTATACGATTTCATACATTTTTAAAGCATCTTCTTTCAGTGCATGCTCTGTTACAACAAGAACTCTGTATTTTTTCTCATTTGTACCGAGTGTAATTTTTATTTCATCACCGACTTTAACATCATAAGACGCTCTTGCGATTTTACCGTTAACTTCAACCTTGCCCGAATCACACGCTTCATTGGCAATCGTTCTTCTTTTTATAATTCTGGATACTTTTAAATATTTATCTAATCTCATAACACACCTATAAAATATAAATTAAGGCACCGAAAAACGGTGCCTCAAAATAAGCTTATCTTATTTTACAGCATCTTTAAGTGCTGCACCAGCCTTGAATGCAGGAACCTTTGTTGCAGGGATTGACATAGGAGCCTTAGTAAGAGGGTTGATACCAGTGCGTGCTGAACGCTCTTTAACTGAGAATGTACCAAAACCAACAAGTGCTACTTTGTCACCATCAGCAAGTGCGCCCTTGATAGCATCAAGTACTGCTGTAACTGCTGCATCTGCATCTTTTTTTGAGAGTTCTGCTTTTGCAGCAACTGCTGCTACGAGATCTGTTTTGTTCATATAAATTTTCCTCCGTTTTTTACTGATTATCCAGTAATAATTCTTTCGCTTTGTTCCATAACAAATCAAGTTCATCAATTGAAGTATCTTTCATTGATATTCCTTTTTCGTCAGCAAGATGTTCAACAACTTCAAATCTTTTAACAAACTTATCTGTCGCTTTGGTTAACGCTTCTTCACTGTCAACTTTCAAAAACCTTGCAACATTGACAACAGAAAAAAGTAAATCACCAAATTCGTCTTCAACTTCAGTCTTATCATTATGTTCCATAGCGGTTAACAACTCGTTAATCTCTTCTTTAACCTTATCAAATGCACCAGTTATATTATCCCAATCAAAGCCGGCTTTAGCCGCTTTTCCCTGAATTTTCTGTGCACGCATAAGAGCAGGAAGTTCCATTGGTACGCTGCGCATGGATTGAGTCTGCGTTTTCACACCCTTAATCTGCTGCTTAACTGCGTCCCAATTCGAAAGTGCTTCGTCAGCATCAACTGCACTGACATTACCGAACACATGCGGGTGACGAACAACAAGTTTTTGGCAAATATCATTACAGACATCGTCAAAATTAAAATTGCCTTTTTCACGTTCCATTTCACTGTGCATTGCAATCTGAAGAAGAACATCACCGAGTTCCTCTCGGAGACCTTCAATGCTCTCTTTATTAATTGCCTCGATTACTTCGTAGGTTTCTTCAATAAGATTTTTCTTAATTGATTCATGATTCTGTGCTCTGTCCCACTTGCAACCATCCGGTGCTCTGAGTAATGTAACAAGAGAAATTAAATCATCAATAGTATATCTATCTTTAAATTCAAAATCAATTGCCACAAAAACACCCACTTTCGATTAACTTGTCTATTTAAAATAATACAATAATATTTTAGAAATTTCAAGTATTACGGTAAATTTTTCTTTTATTTTAGGCTTTTTATCTCCTTTAAAGAGATACTTTTTGTGATTATTAATAAAAAGGCAAATAATAATAGACAAATCAATATACATTGTACAAAAACAGATAATCTGAACGCTTCACCATAAAACGACAATTTTATGTAATCCGTGGCAAAATAAGTCACAATACCGCATAAAACGGGTTTTAAAAAGATTTGGAAAATATTGAATTTGGCATTTGTTTTTTTAGAGATTGTAATCATATTCCAGACAAGAATAATGAAAAATCCTGCAAAATTTGATATTGCGGTAGCAAGAATATTAATATTGCTATTGGTTATCAAAAGAAAATTCAATCCGACTCTGACAAGTGCCGATACTGAAAAGGGCGCAATTGTCTGTTTTGCAAAGCCAAGTGACTGTGTACAGAATACTGAAGTTGATGCTGCTGCACACGGAAGAGAAGTTACACCAAACCAGAAAAGCAGTTGTGTCGCATTAACCACAATATCAGGATTATTTTTGAGATAAAATACGGATAAAATTTCCTTACTGAAAAGTGCAAGGAAAGTCCCGCCTGCTACGGACAGAATAACTGTATATTTAAAGATATTTGTAATAAGATGAGAAAAGTTCTCAGAAGAACTCTCATATGCACTGCTGACAGCCGGAACGGCAGTTATACCAAGAGCCATAACGATTGAGGGAACAAGATTTTTAAAATCCAAATTGAGTGCATATATGCCGAAAACATAGGATAAAACATCATCACCTGTATTGACATATTGCTGTGCAAGGGCATCCGGATTACATAACGACAAACAATATTGAATGGAGGATGTATCAATAAAATTTGCAATACTCTGAATTGCAGTTGCACCGACAAGCGTTGCACTGAAAGTGAGTAATTCATCATAAGCAGATTTTGAATGAATCGCTTTCAAATTACTATATTTATATTTGATATTTGTATAAATACCTGCAAATATATAACTTGCAATACTGCCGAAAGTTGCCCCAAGCATTGCAAAAGCAGAGGTAAACGGATAAATAACTGACAAAGCCTCATTATCAGTCGACACACTTATACCGAATACAGTTGAAGTGTCAAGATAAGAATTAAACAGATATGACATGGATAATCTGGCAAATAAAAGCCCGAACACCATTTTAAATAATGCCTCAATCATTTGACTGACGGCAGTCGGCTTCATATCAAGAAAACCTTCTGCAAAAGACCTGTGGCAGGCACAAAGGCATGAAAAAAAGACTGACGGTGCAAGTGCAAATACTGTATAAATACTTTTTGGAGAGGACGAAATCAGGCTTGTATACGGTTTTGCAAAAATAATCATTATCAGCATACCAACAGCACCGACAATGAAAAACAATTTTTTTGATGCTTTTCTTAATGCAGCGATTTTTTCGGTATCACCTTTTGCATCAAATGTACTGACAAGTTTGGTCAATGCTAACGGAAAAGCTCCCATGGTTATAGCATGAATGGGCATACACAAATTGTATGCAACAGAAAAATATCCTCTTCCGGTTGCACCAATATATGTGGTAAGAGGGATTTTGTAAACAGCACTGATTATTTTAACAATCACAGTTGAAACAAGAAGTATAAATGCCGAAGTAATGTACCTTTGCTTTAAAGTCTTTTTCAAAAAATCACCTGTTGCAAAAAAATCAGGCAGTGCCAAGCACTGCCTTTATACTTCCTGTTTGTTATTCTGTTTTATTCATCTTCCTCAAGAAATTCCGAAACATCAAGTTGTTCTTCATCCTGAATATCAACTTTATTCATCTTTTCAAATTCTTTTTGAATCACATCACGTGTTTTCTTTGTTGCGGTTGAAACTGCCTCATTAAACTGCGTTTTTGCAGTTTCAATCTCTAAAGTAAGAGCACTGATTTTTTCCTTAATTTCTGTAATACGCAAAACAAGACTGTCCAACTCAGCAGAATCAACCTCTTCACCGATAGAGATATTGTATTGCAATTCACCGTATTTTTCAAACAATTTTGCAAGTTTTGCCTTAGCATCAATGCATTCGATGCGTTTGCGGCTGATTTCAAGATGCTCGGCACTCTTTTTGCCGACTGTTTCTGCCATATCCTTTGTTTTATTAAAAACTTCTTCAAGTTTAGCGTTATTTATATTTATGTCATTCGTATTAAATATATCACTAAATTTTAAAGCCATATAACCACCTCAATATCATTATATTACAAATTGTAGATTTATGCAATACAAAAAGCAATTTATTTTACGAACTGAAAAATTTAAATATTTCTTCTTTTCTGCCTATAATTTCATCAAAGCGATTGATATATTCATATGGATATTTAAAATTGTAAATTCTTTCAATTTTACCGGTATCCTGATTTTTCAGTCTTGTGACTGCACCGGCACCAACAGCAAGAACCGAATGGGTTTCATCCATCATATAAACATTATACAGACAATCTTTACCATCCTTACACCAACCAACATTTTCAAGATTGCCGAGCGATTTGGACTGGCGGTACATATAATACGGATAATATAAATTTGACAGCAATATTTCATTTGAATAGTCGACCATATCAGAAGTTGTCATTCTGTCTGTCAAATCAAAAGTCAAATCCTTGGTAACGATATAAGCACCTGACTTCAGAGCAAGAGTGTGGACAGTGATTGACTGTGCATCAAGTTCAATTGCTTGATTGATACTTTGTTTAAAAGAATCAAGATTATCCTGCGGAAGACCTGCAATAAAATCCATATTGATGTTATCAAAACCGCATTTTCTTGCAAGTTCAAAAGCATCAAGTGTTTGTTTGGCAGTATGTTTTCTTCCAATTGTCTCAAGGACTTTATCATTAAATGACTGAGGATTGATACTGATTCTGCCAACACCGGCACTTTTTATGGCAGTTAATTTCTCTTTTGTTATTGTATCTGGTCTGCCTGCCTCAACCGTATATTCACGCAGAACAGACAAATCAAAATTATCTTCAATCGTTTTAAATATTTTTGCAAACAAAGGTGCATCCAAAGTAGTTGGTGTCCCTCCGCCGAAATAAATGGTCTCCAATCTCAAGCCAAGTGTTTTAGCCACCTTTGAAGTTGCAACAAGTTCTTTGCACAAAAGGTCAACATAAGGTTCTATCAACGGTTTTGTACGCTCAATTGAATGGGATACAAAAGAACAGTACGAACACCTTGTTGGGCAGAATGGTATTGAAATATACAGAGAAAACGAATTTTTTCTCGACAGAGCAATTATCTTATTTTCATGTTTCATAACCTCTTGCGCCAAATCTGCCTTTTGAGGGGTTGTATGAAACGTATTTACAAAATAATCTCTTGCACCCTGTTCACCCAACTGTGCGGCAAATCTGTGCATAAGTTTAGCCGGACGCACACCGAACAGAATACCCCATGGCGGTGAAAAGCCAAGGAGTTGAGATAACACATCATAAAGCAAAAGGGACACAGCAACTGCCATATCCTCATCATCTTTAATATGATGAACTTTTGACAAATGCCGATCATAGACCGTAGCATCAACCAAGAATTCATTATCCCTTTTCTCTGTTATAACAACAATATCCTCGCACCCTTCTGATTTTATTTTTTCATAAGGAAAAAATATTGTACAAAGATTTTTCATATCAAATGCAAAAGGATGATTAATTACTTTTAAAATCATAAATTATTTCCTGTTCATATAGGGATTATTGGCACGTTCAAAATCAAGAGTTGAAGGTCTGTCATGCCCTGCATAAACATTTAAATTGCCTTCTAAATCCGCAATTTTCTTCAGGCTGCTGAGCATCTCGGTTGAAGAACCGCCGGGGAAGTCTGTTCTTCCGCAAGAACAGAAAAACAAAGTATCACCTGAAAAAATGTTACCGTCACAAATATAGCACACTCCGCCTTTTGTATGGCCGGGTGCAGAAATCACATGGATTGCACTTTCACCCAACATAATAATATCACCGTCAGCAACCAAAATATCTGCATCTGCATCATTATGAAGCCCGCCGCAGAATGCAGCAAGACTCATTTTTGAAGAAGAAAGCATAGGCTCATCCTCTTTTGAAATGACAACTTTGGCTCCTGTAAGTTCCTGAATACCCTTCACACCGCCAATATGGTCAAAATGGCCGTGTGTTAAAAGGATATATTCCAAGTCTGCACCATTTATAAAATTGCGCATTTTGTCACTGTCATCCGTACAATCAACAAGTGCAGATTTATTCGTAGCGGTATCCGTAATTAAATAACAATTATTTTCCAAACTGCCGAAAACAGCACATTTTATATCAAGCATTATTTCAAATCCTTACTTTCCAGAATAATGGTGACCGGTCCGTCATTGTTAAGCGATACTTTCATATCCGCACCAAAAACACCGGTTTCAACCCTTTTCACACCTGAATTTTTAAGTTGAGATACAAAATATTCATAAAGTTCATTTGCCAAATCAGGCGGTGCAGATGCAGTAAAACTCGGACGTCTGCCGTGAGAACAATCTGCACAAAGCGTAAACTGAGAAACAACCATAATTTCCCCGCCAATATCAAGGCAGGACAAATTCATCTTTCCGTTATCATCTTCAAAAACACGGAGTACGGGTATCTTTTTAACAAGTTTATCTGCATCGGCAGTTGTATCGCCTTGTTCAACACCGAGCAGAATTAAAAATCCAACACCTGTTTGGGAAACTTCTTTGCCGTCAATAACGACGGAAGAATACTTTACCCGCTGAATTACAGTTTTCATCAAACACCACTTCTTTCGATATGATAAACGCCGTCAATTTTTCTGATAATTTTAAGCACACTGTCAAGATGTTCCTTGGAGTTAACAGAAATAGTCATTGTAGTAAGACAATTACCGTCATTAATCGGTCTTGCATTAATGGAATGAATTTTGACATGAGCATTTGCCATTTTTGTTGTTATATCAAGAACTACACCGTCACGGTCAATTGCATAAACATCAATCGTCGAACGCGCCTCAATATGGACACTGCCGTCCCAATGCGCTTTTACCCATCTGTCAGGCTCAGGTGAAAGTGCAATATCAACAGGAACATTGACACAGTCACGCCTGTGAACGGTAAGACCGGTGCCTCGGTTTATAAAGCCGATAATTTCTTCACCGGGGATTGGTGAACAGCATCTTGCCATTTTCACCAAACAATTATCAATACCCTCAACAACAACACCGCCTGAGTTTTTGGTTGAAGAATGTTCTTCAATATTAACAACCGGCTTTGGCTTTTCAGCATCATTCGGTTTCCAGTTGCGGTTATATTCGTCCTTAATACCGGGCATAAGCCTTGTTATCTGTAAACCACCGTAACCGACAGCAGCATAAAAGTCATCAATTTCATTAAAATGCTGGCGTTCTGCAATTTTGCTGATAAACGCCTCATTTTTCTGAGAATCATCAAAACGGATAAAATTACGTTTTAATTCTCTTTCGACCTCTGCCTTGCCCTGTATAATATTTTCATCTCTTTTTTCTTTTTTGAACCATGCACGAATTTTACTTCTGGACTCACCTGTTTTTACAATATTGAGCCAGTCACGGCTTGGTCCTTTTCCCTGTTGATTGGAAGTTAAAACTTCAACAATCTCGCCTGTTTTGACTTTATAATCCAGATTAACGATTTTTCCGTCTACCTTTGCACCCACCATTTTGTTACCGACGGCAGAGTGAATGGCATACGCAAAATCAATAACCGTAGCACCTTTTGGCAAAGATTTAACATCACCCTTAGGCGTAAATACATAAACTTCTTCAACCGAAAGGTCACCTTTGATACTATTAACAAGTTCTTCGGCTGTATCAGTTTCACTGCCTGTTTCAAGCATTTTGTGAATCCATTCAAGACGGTTGTCAATATCATCCTTACCGCCTTTACCGAGTTTATATTTCCAATGGGCAGCAATACCGAACTCTGCAGTACGGTGCATATCCCATGTACGTATCTGAATTTCAAAAGGAATACCTGAATCCGAAAGAACAGTTGTGTGGAGAGACTGATACATATTCGGTTTCGGCATGGAAATATAATCTTTAAATCTGCCGGGGAGAGGTTTGAACATATCATGAACGACACCGAGTGCATTGTAACAGTCAATCATGGAATCAACAATAATTCTGACTGCATAAATATCAAAAATCTGTTCAAAAGTTTTGCCTTTGATATAAACTTTTCTGAAAATTCCATGTACAGATTTCACTCTCGAAGTAATCTGAATATTCTTCATTGTAGGAGCAAGTTTTTCTTCAATCTGCTTTGTAATATCCGCAAGGAAATTTTCACCTTGCTCTTTTTTCATAGAAAGATTTCGTTCAATCTCTTTATACGCAATCGGGTCAAGATAATAAATAGCCTGATCTTCAAGTTCTTCTTTGATTGGACGAATACCCAAACGATGGGCAATCGGTGCATAAATCTCAAGCGTTTCAAGACTTTTTTCTCTTTGCTTATATGGCGGCATATGCTCAAGTGTACGCATATTATGGAGCCTGTCACAAAGTTTTATGATGATAACTCTGATGTCTTCATTCATGGCTATAAACATTTTTCTTATATTTTCAGCCTGAACTTCTTCCCTTGTAGAAAGAGGAATCTGACCAAGTTTTGTTACACCGTCAACAAGAAGTGCAACCTCATCACCAAAATGCTTTTTGATATAGTCAAGATTATATTCGGTATCCTCAACAACATCATGAAGGAGTGCGCCGATTATACATTCATTATCCATACCGAGTTTGAACAGAATTTTAGCCACAGCAACCGGATGCATAATATAAGGTTCACCTGAACGACGGCGCTGATTTTTATGAGCGTCACGCGCAAGGTTATATGCTTTTTCAATTTTATCGCAGTCATACTGTTTGTTGGTTTTTATCTTTTCAAAAAACTCTGCAAAACCATCATCATATTCTGCATCATATACTGAATCACTCAATGTTAAGCCTTCCCTTCAGGGTTATCATAACCTGTGTATTTTCAAGAACAGCTTTTTCAGTAACTTGTTTTAAAATAATCTTATCATTATTCACAACAAGAAGTCCTGCCTGTTCAAAAGCTTCAATGGCAAATTTCAATGTACCGTATGGCACTCTTTGTTCAAGAGCAAAATACAAATCATCAAAACTATATTGCCATCCGTTATTCTTTTTTAAAAATTTATAGATAACAGCAAATATCTCCCTTGTGGGGTACATTTCTGTCTTATTATTCATTCCGAGTTTGAATAATTCATAATCAGACTTCTGATTAAAGTAAATATCATCATCAATCTTACTTTTCCTAATATCAACAGCACGGATTGAAAGATAGTATTTGCCTTTAAATATATTCTTTGATACTTTTACAGCAAGGTCAATAAAATCGCCTTGCTTGTATGCAAATTCATCCACAGATGTTTTGAATTTGACAACTTTGAATTTGCGTCCTTTTTTCTGCACTTCAATACGTATATGCTTACCGTCACCTATCGGAGTAACATTAACAAGTTCAACATTAAAAAGGCCAAAAACCGCTTCAGGATTTTTTGCACCATATGGTTCAAGAACTTTAAGATTATCTACCAAATCCGTATCAAGATAAAATGGAGACAACTTACAGTCAATATGCAATGTTTCAGGCGGCATAACAGGATAATTCGCCTTTGCAAATTCATTAATTTTTTTACGAAATTGAGGAATATCTTCTTCCCTGATACCAAAACCTGCTGCAAGCGGATGACCGCCGAAGTGCGTCAGCATATCACTGCATGAAGCAATAGCATCATAAATATTAAATCCATCTATACTTCTTGCAGAGCCGGTGCCTTCTCCGTCGTCATCAACGCCAATAATCATTGCAGGCTTACCATAAGCAGAAACAATATTTGACGCAACAATACCTATAACACCGTGATGGAAATTCCTGCCGTCAATAATGATAACTCGGTCCTCAACCAGAGCCGGCTCTTCAGCAATTTTGGAATGGATAGCATCAATAATATCCGTCTCAACTTCATGCCTGTAAATATTATTATCATTCAGCTGCTGTGCCTTAAACTTGGCATCATTATAATCTTCGGATATAAGAAGTTCAACTGCCTTTTTTGCATGATCCATTCTTCCGGCAGCATTGATACGGGGACATAACTGGAATGCAACATCTGTTGCAGTAAGTTCTCTGTCATCATTGCCTGCGGCAATTCTGAGCGCATTGATACCTTCACGCACATTCATATTGATAAGTTCAAGTCCTGCACGCACCAATCCCCTGTTTTCACTGACAAGCGGAACAATATCACCGATAGTGCCGATAGCAACCAGGTCTGCATATAATGCTATCATCTCTTCAACGTCACCGCCGTCAATAGCACAAGCGAGTTTGAAGGCAACGCCGACACCTGCAAAATCTCTGAAATCAATGTCATTATCTTCTCTGTGAGGGTTCACAACAGCATATGCACGAGGCAGTCTGTCACCAATCTGATGATGATCGGTGACAATAAGTTCCATACCCAAAGAATAGATATAATCCGCCTCATCAAAAGATGAAATTCCATTATCTACCGTAACAATCAGGTCCACATCCTGTGACTTTATGTAATCAATTGCGCCAAAATTCATACCATATCCATCCGTAAGACGGTTTGGTATATAATAAATTACATCTGCACCAATACTTTCAAAAAAAGAATAAAGCAACGCCGTAGATGTTACACCATCACAATCGTAATCACCATAGATACATATCTTCTGATCGGATTCAAGAGCCAGCGTAATTCTTTCAACAGCTTTATCCATATCCTTAAGTGAATAAGGCGATGTGCAGACACAGCTGTCAGACAAAAAGTCAGATGCACAAAGTTCATTATCAATCCCTCTTGAAACCAAAAGAAAAGCAAGGAATGGATCAATATTCAGTTTTTCACTAAGCACTGATGCCTTTTCTTTATCAGCATCAGCAACAATCCATTTTTTATGTGACATTATGTATTTTTATCCACTACATGAAATTTTTTAAGATTACCTGCTTTTTTGGCTCTTTCTTCAAGTTCAGCCTCAATATCTTCAGGTGTGATTCCCTGATTCGCCATCATAACAAGAGTATGATAAATAAGGTCAGTAATCTCATAAACCGTCTCTTCTTTATCATTATTTTTAGCGGCAATTACCATTTCGGTACATTCTTCGCCAACTTTTTTCAAAATTTTATCAATACCTTTTTCAAAAAGATAGCAAGTATATGAACCTTCCTGTCCTGCATTCTTTCTTTCAAGAATTGTCCGGTATTCATTTTTAATATAATCCATTAAAATTCTCCTTTTATTTCATTAAAAAAACAAGAATGACTGCCTGTGTGACAAGCAGCACCTGTCTGAATTACCTTTATAAGTAACGTGTCATCATCACAATCACCATGGATGGAAACAATTTTTTGTAAGTGACCTGATGTAGCACCTTTGTTCCAAAGTTCCTGCCTTGAACGGGAATAAAACCATGTGTACCCTGTTTCAAGTGTCTTTTTCATAGATTCTCTGTTCATATAAGCGAGCATAAGCACTTCGCCTGTTGATTCTTCCTGAATGATTGCCGGAAGCAAGTCTGATTTTTTAAAATATTTTTCAATATCAATCATTTGCAAACCTCCACAGCTTCTCTCAAATCAAGAGTACCTTCATACAAACTCTTGCCGCATATCGCACCATAAAGTTTTTCAGCCCTGAGAGTAAGAATATCACCGATTGCGGTTATACCGCCTGACGCTGTAATATCACAGGAAACGGCTTTATTTATCTCAACCAACTGGTCAATATTAGGTCCTGCCAATGTTCCGTCTTTGCTTATATCCGTATAAATGATTGTTTTGACACCAATATCTTCCATTCTTTTTGCAAGATCAGTGAAATAAACATCACTGCTCTCAATCCATCCTTCTGTTGCAGCATAACCGTTCTTTGCATCAATGCCCACCGCAATCACATCACCGAATTCGGCAACAGCCTCTTTCACCAACTGCGGATTTTTAAGTGCAACAGAACCTAATATAATTCTGCTTATCCCATTGTTAACATAAAAATCAATGTCTTGCATTGTTCTTATTCCGCCGCCGAGTTCAACTTTGAGTGATGTTTCTTTGGCAACAGAAATAAATGTATCTGCATTGACAGGTTCTTTCTTCAATGAGCCGTCAAGGTCAACCATATGAATCCATTCACAGCCTGCTTTTTGGAATGAAATTGCTGTTTCAAGTGCATCAGCAGAAACCTGTTTTGCAGTCGAAAAATCGCCTTTATAAAGTCTGACAGGCTTTCCGCCGATAATATCAATTGCAGGAAAAATAATCATTATAATACTCCTTTTGTTGAAAGAACAGAACCGTCTTTGTTTGGTTTAACAGCAATTTTGAGTGCGTGTGCAACAGCTTTAAAAATTGCCTCAATCTCATGATGTGCATTTGCACCATACGGCACGCTGATATGAAGTGTTATACAGGAATTCATTGCAAAAGCACGGAAAAACTCTTCAGTCACACAAGTTTCATAATCTCCGCACAACTCCTGTTCAAAAGATGCTTTGAACACAAGAAACGGTCTGTTTGAAATATCCAGTGTACACATAGCAAGTGCTTCATCCATCGGGATACCGAAAGAGCCATATCGTTCAATACCGCTCATATCCCCGAGTGCCTGTTTGAATGCCATACCAAGTGCAATACCGGTATCTTCAACCGTGTGATGGGTATCAACTTCCAAATCGCCGATAACTTTAACTTTAAGCCCAAATCCCCCGTGAACACCGAACGCAGTCAGCATATGGTCAAAAAATCCAATACCTGTTGCAATCTCAACGTCACCGCCGTCAAGATTCAGTTCAACAAGAATTTGTGTCTCTTTTGTATTTCTTTCAATCTTTGCAAATCTCATATTGATACCTCAATCCTTAAAAAGATTATTCATCAGATTATTTATTCTTTCTTGTCTGTTCTTCATTTGTACAGAGTTCAGGCAAAGGGTCAAAACATCACCCTCTTTAGCACCGTCCGGCAAAGCGGACAGCGGTATATCTATTGTTTTGCCTGTATCGTATTCACACACTGCAATATTGTTTTCAATTCTGTCAATTATCCAGTTCATTCATTTTCACCATTCAATATTTCAATCGAATTCTGACCGTCACTGATAAAAGTTATTGTCCCCTGTTTATCGGTACGGTAAACCTTTGTCCCCATACTTTCAAGGCGGTTCAAAGTTTCTTTATGCGGATGACCGTATGAATTATGATTACCGCAGGAAATCACGGCATATTGCGGGGTAACTGCATTTAAAAATTCTTCAGAAGATGATGAATCTGAACCGTGATGACCGACTTTGAGTACATCACAATCAAGTTCACTGCTATACAAATCCATCATATCTGCTTCTGCAATATTCTCTGCATCACCTGTAAAAAGGAAAGCGTCATCGCCGTATGTAATCTTCAGCACAGCAGAATAATTGTTCAAGTCATCATAGGTCATATTCGGCTGCGGTGAAAAGAATTCAATTTCAAGTTCACTTTCCGTATTGATGATTTTATCTGCACAGGCTGTATTGACCTGAAGTCCGTTATCGGAAATAGTCTGCAGCAGATTTTCAAACGTTTTTGAATTGGAAGAGATATTTGGCATATATATTTCACCAATGTCAAAATAGTCAATTACACTGCTCATTGCACCGATATGGTCAGCATGAGGATGCGTTGCAATAATATAATCAATCCTTGAATAACCGTAACTTTCAACCGTATCAATAATTATATCATCGCAATCCGATGTACCCGCATCAATGAGCATACATTCATCATTCGGAAATTCAATAAAAGCACTGTCACCCTGACCGACATCAAGAAAATGCACAACGAGTTTGTCATTATAATCATCTGTACGGAAAACTGGTTTTGAGCCGTTTGAATCATTATAAAAAACAATACACGAAATAATAATTAATAAAACAGATAAAACCGGTGTAATTATAAATTTTTTGCGCCTTTTCATTCAAAGCGCACCTTGATTGAATTTGCGTGCGCAGTCAAACCTTCCGTATCAGCAAGTTTAACAATCTCATTTTTCGCTTTTCTGAGTTCTTCTTCTGTATAATAAATAAATGAACTTTTCTTAATAAAACTGTCAACAGAAAGCGGAGAGAAAAATCTTGCAGTACCGCTGGTCGGCAATACGTGGTTTGGTCCTGCATAGTAGTCACCCAGCGGTTCGGGTGAAAAATTACCGAGGAAAACAGAACCGGCATTGTCAATCTTACCAATATATTTAAGCGGTTCTTCAACACACATTTCAAGATGCTCAGGTGCAAGTTCGTTTGCAAATTCGATTGCCTGATCAAGATTTTCACAAACAATAATTTCGCCGAAATTATTAAGTGATTCTTCAATAATTTCCTGTCTTTCCAGGTATTTAATCTGTCGGGAAATTTCTTTAGCAGTTGATTTTGCAATATCAAGAGAAGTAGTGAGTAATATGGATGACGCAAGTTTATCATGCTCTGCCTGACTCATAAGGTCAGCAGCAAGAAATGCAGGCTTTGCGGTTTTATCAGCAACGATAAGAATTTCGGAAGGACCTGCAACCATATCAATATCAACCACGCCGTAAAGCAGCTTTTTGGCAGTAGCAACAAAAATATTGCCCGGACCGACTATTTTGTCAACCTTCGGAATTTTTTCAGTTCCGTAAGCAAGTGCGGCAACAGCCTGTGCTCCGCCGACAAGGAATACCTTATCAACACCTGCAATCGCAGCAGCAGCCATAATATCCGGATTAGGACTGCCGTCTTTTGAAGGAGGCGTTACCATAATTATTTCTTCAACACCTGCTATTTTTGCAGGAACTGCGTTCATCAAAACAGAAGAAGGATATGCGGCAGTTCCTCCGGGTACGTATATACCGACTCTTTTCAGTCCACGCACACGCTGACCCATAATGACGCCGTTGGCCTTTGTAGTCATCCAAGACTGCTGTGCCTGACGGAGATGGAAATCATAGATATTCTCTTTGGCATGGATAACTGCGGTTTTAAAATCCTCGTCAACTATATCAAGATATGACATCAGTTCTTCTTTTTCAATCACAGTTTTTTTAGGTACAGAGCCATCAAATCGAACAGTGAATTCTCTGACAGCAGCATCACCCTGTTCTTTGACAGAGTTAAGGATAGTCGTAACAATATCAACAATTTTGCTGTCTGTTTCACCGGCACGCTTTTTTAATTTATCAATCAAAGCATATTCTGCTTTTCCGTTTGCTTTTGTAATATTCATAGTTCATCCTCACACTTTTGACGCTAATTCCAAATCACTTAGGAATGTTTCAATCTCATCTTTACGCAGTTTCATTGATGCCATATTGACAATAACTCTTGCTGAAATCGGCATAATATCATCAACAACTTCCAGTCCGTTTTCCCTAAGTGTTGAACCTGTTTCAACAATATCGACTATACCGTCTGCCAAACCCAACAACGGTGCAAGTTCAACACTGCCTTCAATTTTGATTATATCAACATCCATTCCTTTTGACTTAAAATACTCTTTCGCAACTTTAGGATACTTGCTTGCAATCGTCTTGCGTTTGTATCCTGAAAAGAAGTCTGTTCCCTTAGGGCAGGCAAGAGCAAATTTACACTTGCCGATATTAAGATCAATGACTTCATAAAAAGAATTGCCGTGTTCTGCAATCGTATCTTTGCCGACGATACCAATATCACAAACACCGTGTTCAACATAAGTGATAACATCAGGGGCTTTTGAAAGGACAGCCTCATACTTATCGACAGGGAGAATTAATCTTCTGCCCTTTTTTTCAAGCTGGGTAGTATCGAGTCCCATAATTTTGAAAAGGGATACGGATGATTTTTCAAGTCTGCCTTTCGTAAGTGCAATCCTGAGCGGTCGGTCAATATTAACCTCTTCACGCATAATATCACACAAAGCAGTAACATTAACACCAAAACCGATAGCGGGTGCGTCCATACCGAACTCACCGATAAGATTATCATACCTGCCGCCTGAAATAATGGTTACACCACTGCCCTGAGCATAACCGCGGAAGATAACGCCTGTATAATAATTGCTGCGGTTAACAAGACCTAGGTCAATTAAAATATTGTCCTTTAATCCCAAATCACACAATTTTTCATAAACCTGTCTTAAATAATCGAGAGCATCGTTGGCATATTTATCATTATACAATGCTTTGGCTTCATCAATTACTTCAGCACCGCCGAAGAGCCTTGGCAATTTCCTGATAACATTTACCTCGGTACTGTTTCCGATTTTATCGAGCAAATCACTTAACGCAGAGTAATTTTTACCTTCAATAAAACTGCAAATATCTGCCTTCTGAGAAAGAGAAAGATTCATCTTATCAAGAATGGCATTGAAGAAACCGGCATGGCAAAGTTCAAGTTTGAATGAATTGACATTACTGCGTTTGAGTGCTTCATGTGCCATGGAAATCACTTCAATATCGGCATCAATACTGCAGTCACCGATAAGTTCAACACCGCTCTGCTGAATTTCATCTGTTCTTCCGGCAAGTTGTTTGTTACGTACATAAACATTTTGATTATAATAAAGCCTTACAGGGAAATCTTCTTTTGAAAGTCTGGTTGCAACAAGGCGTGCAATCGGTGCCGTATTATCAGGACGAAGAACCGTTGTCCTGCCCTGATTATCTGACAACTTATACATTTCTTCAGACTCAATACCAAGATTATCTCTGTTAAAAACATCAAAATACTCAATGGTAGGTGTCATTACCTTGCGGTAATTATTTTCTTTAAACAAGGCAGAGAGAGTTGATTCAACTTCTCTTCTGTCATCACATTCTTCAAACAGTAAATCCCTGCTCCCCTGAGGGGTAATTTTTGAATATCTTTTCATATATATCTCCTTGATAATCACTTTAGCGTAGTAGAGTGATAATATGCTACCATACTAATGTTATTATGTCAAGCAATAATTAAAACAATGAAATTTGATTCGATTCAGGCATATCGCCGAGTGCTCCTGCCTCTTTCAAAGCGTCAACAACACTTCTGCCGATACTTGCCCGAGCCATCAAATCATCATAGGACATAAACTCGCCGCCGTCATCTCTTGCCTTTGCAATTGAATTCGCAGCATTTTCACCTATGCCGTCAATTGCACCGAACGGCAAACGGATTTTACCGTCTTCAATACGATAAATACGGGCATCCGACTTATAAATATCAACCGGAAGGAATTCTATTCCTCTTGCGAGCATTTCGATAACAATCTGCAAAACAACATATGTACTTTCATCCTTTGCTGTTTTATCATTGCCTTTTAATTTAATTTCTTCCATCTTTCTTTTTACTGCCGCTTTGCCTTCAACAGCGGCAACAGCATCAATTGCACCGCCGCGGACAGTAAAATATGCCGAATAAAAATGAATCGGATGATAGATTTTATACCACGCAAGGCGCAATGCCGCAATGACATAGGCAGCCGCATGAGCCTTGGGGAACATGTATTTAATCTTATAACAGGAATCAATATACCACTGTTCAACACCGATTGTCTTCATCGCTTCTTCATAAGGCGGAAGTTCTTTCGGTGCTTTACCCTTACGGGTATATTCCATAATTTTAAAGCAGTCTTTTTTAGAAAGAGGTGATTCCTTACCGGTACGTTTTTCATAATCCTCAGTAACATGGATAAGATGCGTCATAATATCATCACGGCAGCCAATTACTTCTGAGATTGTGCAGGTACCGTCTTTAATCAGTTCCTGTGCATTGCCAAGCCATACATCCGTACCGTGTGACAGTCCTGAAATCTGTAAAAGGTCAGCAAATGTTTTTGGCTGTGCCTCTTCGAGCATACCGATAACAAATGGTGTACCCATTTCAGGAATAGCAAGCGTACCTGTGTTGCAGTCAATATCTTCAGGGGATACACCGATAGGCTCAGTAGAAGTAATCAGTTTATAAAGATTGGGGTCAGACAAATCAACATCCATTACAGGGATACCTGTTGAATCTTCAAGGTATTTATATAATGTAGGATTATCATGTCCGAGTTCGTCAAGTTTGAGCAACGTATCATGAAGAGAGTTTTTAAAGTCAAAATGCGTTGTATATGTACCCTTTTTTTCATCATTTGATGGATATTGAATTGGTGTAAAATCTTCAACAGTATATTTATCAGGTACAACAACCATTCCGCCCGGATGCTGACCTGTAGTACGCTTAATACCTGTACATCCGGCAGTCAATCTGTCAATCTCTGCTCTCGGGGTTGTGGCAGCAAGTCCACGCTCGTCCAAATATTTCATAACATATCCATAAGCAGTTTTATCGGCAACGGTTGCCATTGTACCTGCTTTGAATACATATTCTTTACCAAACAGTTCTTCTGTATATCTGTGTGAACGGGACTGATATTCACCTGAGAAATTAAGGTCAATATCAGGCTCTTTATCACCATCAAATCCGAGGAAAGTCTCAAACGGAATTTCATGACCGTCACGCTTCATAGGAGTGCCGCAGTTCGGACAATTCTTTGGCGGCAAGTCAAAACCGGAGCCATATTCACCGTTAAGGAAAAATTCACTGTGCTTGCAATTCTTACAATAATAATGCGGTGCAAGCGGATTTACCTCAGAAATTCCACCCATATGTGCAGCAAAAGAAGAACCTACCGAACCACGGGATCCTACAAGATAGCCGTTTCTTTCACTTTCTTCAACAAGACGTTTTGCAATAACATAAAGCACGCCGAATCCGTGACCGATGATGGAGTCAAGTTCTCTTTGCAGACGTGATGCAACATATTCAGGAACAGGATCGCCGTAAAGTTCTTTAGCCATTGACCAGCATTTCTCAGTCAATTCTTCATTCGCACCGTCAATATGAGGCTGGAATGTTCCCGGTGGAATCGGCGGAATATTATCCATAACCATATCGGCAATTTTATTTGGATTATCAACAACAAATTCTTTTGCTCTGTCTCCTGCCCAAGCAAAATCCGCAAGCATTTCATCAGTCGTTTTGAAATACAGCGGTGCCTGATTATCGGCATCGTCAAAACCTTTTGATGCCATAATAATAGCACGAAACTTTGCATCCTTTTCATCAAGGAAATGAACGTCACCTGTTGCGACCACCAATTTGCCGAGTTTATCTGCAAGAGAAATAATTTTTTTATTGATATTTATCAGGTCTTCTTCTGTATGTATATTTTCATGAATATCTCTGGTTGACCTGAGCATAAATGCATTGTTGCCATTCGGCTGAATTTCAAGATAATCATAGAAGGATGCAATCTCTTCAATTTTCTCCTCAGGCTCTTTATTCAAAATTGCCTGATAAAGTTCGCCCTGTTCACAGGCTGAACCGATAATCAGCCCGTCACGTTTTTTGGCAAGCATACTTTTCGGAATCAAAGGACGTGACTTGAATGTTTTTATATTGGAAGAAGATATTAATTCATACAGATTCTTTCTGCCGTACTTACGCTCTTCCTTGGGGATGGATTCATCAAGTGAGGTATCTTCTTTAACCAACAAAATAATATGATGACGCTTAAATTGCTTGAGTTTCATATTCATAAAATCAGGATACTTTGTGTCATCAACAAGGTATCCTTCCATACCGAGTATGAGTTTAATTTTGCCTTTAGCCGCATTATAAGCTTCAGGCAAAGCCTGTACAACACCATGATCTGTAACAGCAATTGCTTTATGCCCCCACTTAATTGCCTGATTAACAAGTGCCTTGGGGGCAGATATACCATCCATCTCAGAAAAAGAGGTATGCAGATGGAGTTCAACACGTTTTTCCTGTGCGTCATCTGTTTTTTCAATTTTAAGCACTGAGGAAATTGAACTTGGTCTGAGCACATATTGGTTAGAAAAAGTGTCAAACTGATAACCGCCGCTGATAACAATCGTTTTTGCCTCATTGATTTTATCAATAAGCGGGTCAATAACACGTTTATCTTCAAACATCTTTACAGTAATTGAAGAAGTGTAGTCAGAAATATCAAAATTGAAAATCTTACTTGTGCCGCGTTTGGTCTCTCTGACTTCTGTTTTAACCACATCTCCCCAAACGGTTATGTATCCGTCTTCTGTTGTAATATCCTTTATTGAAGTCGGCGTCTCTCTCAAAGATTTGCCGTAAATATTTTTTATTGTATCTTTATAAAGCGGAAGCTCGCCCCAAGGTTCATGGACAACGTTCTTCTGATACTCTTCTTTTTTGCGCTCTTCTTCAATATGCTTTTTTTCAACTGCTTCTTTAACAGCCTTTTCAATATCAAACGCTTGTACCTCCAAGAAAGAAACATCAAGGTCTATTTTAAAAAGATTATAAATTTCTTTTGAAACAGCTATATCAATTTTCTGAGATTCAAGAACTTCTTTACCGCCTTTTTTCAGAAAAACAGTAAGGATATTATCTTCAATCTCACCTTCTGCTCCGTCAAAAAATCCATTTGCCGCAGGTGAATCTTTCTTAACATATTCCAAAATATTGGCAATATTTGAAATGGAAAATTCACTCTTAGGGAAAGCCGGATTAATGGTAACCTTACCTAACTGCATAGCATTCTTTATCAAATTCTGAGCAGAAACAATCGTATTATATGGAACAAAAACATCAAGATAAAGTCCTATAGTAAGTGAGCGTTTCTCTCTTGACACAGTGAACTGCGTAATTTCACCATTACCGATAATGCCGAGAATTTCTCCATCAATGTAATTTGAAAAATAATCTGAAAATCTATTCATTACAATTTCTCAATTTCCTTCATTAATTCATCTAATAAATCTTTTTCATCAACTTTTCGGAGTATTTCGCCTTTTTTGAAAATCAGGCCGTTGCCGTCTCCGCCGGCAATACCAATGTCAGCTTCTTTTGCCTCACCGGGTCCATTGACAATACAACCCATAACTGCAACTTTAATCGGTTTTTTACAAGTTTTCAATCTTTCTTCCACCTGATTTGCGAGTGAAATAAGGTCAATTTTTGTTCTGCCGCAGGTAGGGCATGAAATAAGATAAGGACAATCCTTTTTAAGTCCCACTGCTTTGAGAATATCAAAACCTGCAAAAACTTCTTTGACAGGTTCACCTGTCAGGCTGACACGGATCGTATCTCCTATGCCACGAGTAAGCAATGAGCCTATACCTACTGAGGATTTTATAATTCCCATTCGCTCTGTACCTGCTTCCGTAACACCGAGATGGAGCGGATAATCACATGCCTGCGCAGCAAGTTCATATGCATCAATCATCGTTGATACATTTGACGATTTAATAGAAATAACAATATCATCAAAATCAAATTTCTCAAGCAGTTTTGCATGATACATTGCGGATTCAACCATAGCCTGCGGAGTAGGTGCACCGTGTTTAGCAAGAATTTCTTTTTCAAGCGAACCTGAATTAACTCCGATTCTTATCGGAATACCTGCCGACTTACATGCATTCGCAACAGCTTTTACTCTTGAATCATCACCGATATTGCCGGGATTGATTCGTATTTTATCTATTCCCCTCTCAACTGCACCGAGTGCAAGGCGATAATCAAAATGAATATCGGCAACAAGAGGTACATCAACAGCATTCTTGATTGGTTCTATCAAAGCAAGTGCATTTTCATTCGGAACAGCAAAACGGATAATCTGGCAGCCTGCTGCTGCAAGTTCCTTTGCCTGTGCGACAGAACCATCAATATCATCAGCAGGAATATTAAGCATACTCTGAACAAGTATATCACTGTCACCGCCAATAAATGTATTACCGAGTTTTATTTTTTTACTTATTCTTCTTTCCATAAAATTCACCTAAAATAATTTGGTTATGTCACTGAAAGTGACAACACACATTAATCCGAGCAAAACCACCAAACCAATCGCATTTATCAGATATTCTGCCTTTTGCGGTAGTTTTTTTCGTGTGATTCCTTCTCCTATCAAAACAAATAATCGCCAGCCATCCAATGCAGGAATCGGGAACAAATTAAACAAACCTATATTAATTGTCAAAAGAGCCATAATCCTCAGCACAGAAAAAATAGATGTTTTAACCGCAGTGGATACAACAGAAACCGTACCGACAGGACCGCTCAAATCAGATATTCCGTAACGCCCTGTTAACAAATCGTGCAGAGAAAGGAATACCATTCTGGCATATGACATAGTTTCCTTAAAAGATTGAGAAATCACATTGGCAAAAGTTTTCGGCACACCTTTCAGCCAGAAGTCCATTGTAATATACTGTGTACCTTCATACTCTTCTGTCAAAAATGTGACAGAAAGTTTTTCTTCTTTACCATCTCTGATAACCACCATATCCACTGTATCATCAGGACTTCTTGTCAATCCGGTTGATACATCATTGGTTGTATAAACACGCATACCATCAATACTTTTGATTACATCCCCTGTTTGCAGTCCGCTTTGTACACTGACAACACTTTCATCAAACTTTGCAATTTGAGTAGTTCCGACAAGGTTTTGAGAAGCAACAATAATCAGTACAATAACAAATCCCAATACCAAATTCATTATTGCACCTGCAACCACTACAAATATACGCTGCCAAACTTTTTTGTTCACGAAAGCATTTGTATCATCGCTTTCCTGATCCTCGCCTTCCATTGAACAAAAGCCACCGAACAAAATCCAGCGCAGAGTATACTTGGTATCTTTGCGTGTGAACTGAAAAACTTTCGGTCCCATTCCTATTGAGAATTCATTAACCTTGATTTTCATCAATCTTGCTGCAACATAATGTCCGCCTTCATGAACGATAATAATCAATTCAAAAAACAAAACAGCAATAAGAATGGGATAAATTGTATTCCAAATAGAACTAATACTCACTTAACCGCCTCGATAACATATTCTCTTGCAATCCTGTCTGCTTCAAGCACATCTGCAAGAGTAAAATCTTTTTTGTCTGAAGCATTCTGCATTGCTTCGTTATTAAGATATGCAATATCCGTAAATTTAATTTTGCCATTAAGGAAAAGTTTTACACTTTCTTCATTCGCACCATTTGCGGCAGCAGGATGAAGACCGCCCATTTCAATCGCATTTTTGCAAACATTGATACATTTGAAAGTATCATAATCCGGTTCAAAGAATGTCAGTTTACCGTAATCCGCAAGTGAAAGTTCTTTCACCGGACTTGGCTCACGCTCCGGATAGGTAAGAGCATACTGAATCGGTATCCTCATATCAGGTACACCAAGCTGCGCAATCATTGAATTATCCTGATACACAATTGCGGAATGTACGACTGATTCCCTGTGAATAACAATTTCAATATCATCATTTGGCATATCAAAAAGCCATTTTGCCTCAATAAATTCTAAACCTTTATTCATCATAGTAGCAGAGTCAATGGTGATTTTTGCACCCATATCCCAGTTAGGATGCTTTAATGCATCTGCTGCAGTTACATTTTCCAGTTCATCCAGCGTCTTATTGAAAAACGGACCGCCTGATGCAGTAAGAATAATTTTCTTAACTGCTTTTTTTGACGGCATTCCCTGCATTGACTGAAAAATTGCAGAATGCTCACTGTCAACGGGGAGAATATCCACACCCATTTCCTTTGCAAGATTGGTTACAAGATGACCGCCTGCGACAAGTGTTTCTTTATTAGCCAGTGCAATCGTCTTTTTGGCCTTGATTGCCTCAAGTGTGGGGCATAAACCGACCATACCGACTACGGAATTGAGAATCACATCTGCACCGTTATAAACAGCACATTCAATAAGACCGTCCATTCCTGCAACAACATTTGTGGCAGTATCCGAAATTCTTGTTTTCAATTCCTTCGCACTATTTTCATCCATCATACAAACAAGGTCAGGTTTAAATTCTCTGACCTGATTTTCAATAATATCAACTCTGCTGTTTGCTGTTAAGCACTTAACATTATAGCCGTGCATACGGCAAACATCGAGGCTCTGCGTACCGATAGAACCTGTTGACCCTAAAAGAGAAATATTTTTCATTCTGATATAAAACTCCTGAATTTATAAAATATTTTGAGTAATAAGTGCAATAGCATATGTACAAGGAAGTGTAAAAAGGGATGAATCCATTCTGTCCATTACACCGCCGTGACCCGGGAAAATTTTTCCGAAATCTTTGACTTCAAAATTCCTTTTGAGTACGGATGCCGAAAGATCCCCCATCATTCCCATAAACGAAACAGGAATACAGCAAACGAGAAGTACTGTTACCATCGCCTTATCAAGAGGAACAACGGCTACTTTGTTATAAATGGTAAGTGCAACTGCATTCAGTATCAGACTTACTATCAGTCCGCCGATTGCACCTTCCACAGTCTTTTTAGGTGAAATGTTCGGCGACATCTTATGCTTGCCGATAGCCATACCTGTAAGCTGAGCACCTGTATCCGTAGCCAGCGCACAGATAAGCGCATAGAAAATCAAATATACACCAAACTGAGTATTATCAAACATATCACGAAGTCTGATAAAGATACTGAATCCAAACGGAACAATAACACTTGCAAAAACAGAAACGGTTACATCTTCAAATGTTGTATAAGCATAACCTTTGAGCATAGCAAGAAGAAATACGAGACACAAAGCAATTACAAAAACAATGTTGGGAACAAATCCGATTATATTGCCCCACACGTCTGAATGGATAACAGGTTCAAGCACTTTTTCACTTGCGAAGAACGGAACACAGGCAGAAAAAATGATACCTACGATTTTGATAAACGTATTCTGCACATTGGCACAACGCATAATTTCTCCGCTTGCAACTGCTGATAAAAATGCAATAACAATAACAAGTGCAGGTGTATTAATCTGCCATACAACAACTGCAAGCACTGCCAAAAGGCATATTGCAGTAATAACTCTTTGTTTCATAATTTATCCTCCGAAACGGCGATTGCGTTTTTCGAATTCACGCAGAGCCGAATGTAAATCATTAATTTTAAAATCGGGCCACAAAACATCACTGTACCAAAATTCACTGTATGCTGCCTGCCACAAAAGGAAGTTTGAAAGTCTTTCTTCACCGCTCGGACGAATAATCAAATCACAATTTTCCGTTGTATAAATATTGGCAGAAATATCATCTTCGGTGATTTGTGTTTTTCCCTGTGCAATCAATTTGTTCACTGCAGAAACAATCTCCTGCCTGCCGCCGTAATTGATAGCAAGATAAACCGTAGTACCGGTATGCGATGCCGTTTCTTCCTCTGCTTCATCCATTAAATCAAGAAGTTCCTGTGATATGCCTTCACGTTCGCCGATAAATTTTATTTTACTGTTGCCGGCCTGCGCCATATCACTCTTTGCCTCAAGCAGATAATCCATAAACAGGCTCATCAGGGCATCAACTTCTTCTTTCGGTCTTTTCCAATTTTCGGTCGAAAAAGCATAAAAAGTCACGTACTCAATACCCAGACGCTCACATTCCTTACTGATGGTACGAAAAACATTCGCCCCTGCTTTATGCCCTGCCGAACGCGGAAGCGCACGCTTTTTTGCCCATCTGCCGTTACCATCCATAATAATTCCTATATGCTTCGGCAGAACAGAAAATTCAGTATTGCTGTTATTTTTTTTAGTAAACAAAGCCAAATTACTCATCTCCCAAACAGAGTTTAAGGGCGACTGTCAGCCGCCCTGAATTACAGATTAAATTGAAAGAACTTCTTCTTCCTTCTTTTTGGTTATGACTTCAGTCTGCTTGATATAATCATCAGTAATATCCTGAAGTTTTTTCTCTCCGTCTTTCTGATCATCTTCTGTAATTTCATTATCTTTCTTTAACTTTTTAATATCATCCATTGCATCACGGCGTACATTACGGATTGCAACCTTGGCCTCTTCGCCTCGTTTTGAAATATCTTTCTGGAGAGACTTACGATGCTCTTCAGTAAGCTGAGGGAATGCAAGGCGGATAACCTTACCGTCATTCTGTGGATTAATGCCTACATCGGAAGTATTGATTGCCTTTTCAATCTCTTTAAGCATAGACGCATCCCAAGGCTGAACAACCAGAAGTCTTGCTTCGGGTACTGAAATTGCTGCCATCTGATTAATCGGTGTAGGTACACCGTAATAATCAACCATTACTTTATCAAGAACAGCAGGGTTTGCTCTGCCTGCTCTGACTGAAGAAAAATCTCTTTCAAGAGCGGTAAGACATTTTTCCATCTTTTCTTTTGTTTTCGCAAATACTGTTTCCATAAAATTCATAGCCTTTCTGCCCACACAAAGTTAATTAATCAGATTATCCCTGTATCTCATATGTGGGCATATAAGATACATTTCATTCATATTCTCAGTTTTTAACAAGAGTACCGATTGTTTCACCCTGAACTGCTTTGACAACATTTTGCGGGTCTGTCAAATCAAATACGAGGATTGACAAATCATTATCCTTACAAAGCGAAAATGCGGTTGAATCCATAACTTTGATATCACGTGCAAGCACTTCTCTGAACTGAACCTCATCAAACTTGACAGCGTCATCATATTTGTTAGGATCTTTATCATACACACCATCAACATTAGTCGCCTTGAGAAGGACATCTGCATTGATTTCAACCGCTCTGAGAGCAGCAGCTGTATCTGTTGAGAAGAACGGAGAACCGGTGCCGCAGCCAAAAATAACGATTCTGCCCTTTTCGAAATGGCGGATTGCTTTGTTGCGGATATAAGGTTCGGCAATCTGGCGCATTTCAATAGCAGTCTGAACTCTTACATCAGAACCAAGCTGCTCAAGTGCATCACAAAGTGCAAGTGAATTCATTGCAGTTGCAAGCATGCCGATATGGTCGGCTCTTGTTCTGTCCATATGTTCGCTTGTCCTGCCTCGCCAAAAGTTACCGCCGCCGACAACAATTCCGACTTCAACACCCAAATCTGCAACTTCTTTAACAGACTTACAGATTTTTACAACGGTATCATTATCAATGCCTGTACCTTTTGGTCCTGCAAGGACTTCACCGCTTAACTTCAATAGTATTCTTTTGTATGCAACACTCATATAAATTTCCATAGCCTTTCTGCTTATTATATTTATTTATATAATAATATAAATTCCCATTAAAGTAAATAGATATATTATAAATTTTGTATTAAAAAATCTCCCCTGCAATCAGGGGAGATAAAATCAATTAGTTGTGGCAGCAGCATATTTTGTAAGCTGTGCATAATCCTTGGCATTGATAACACCATCGGGAACAAGTTCAAATACATAACCGAGTGTTGTATCATCAGGTTTTGTATTAACATAACGCACATTCCATGTTGTGTTCTTTGCAACTGTCGGATTAACGGGAACAGCATTTTCTTTGCAAGCTGTACATTTATAAGTCAGTCTGTTATTGCTGTTCAGACCTGTAAACACATATTTATGACCGGGTGCCGGGATGGTATTTGTTCTTGTTTCACCGCACAAGTCACATTTATCGCTCTTAATTTCTGCCACAGTGCAGGAACCTTTGGTAACAACTGTTGTTTTATAATATCCTTCAATCCATTCTGTATGGACTTTGGCAACTTCGCCTTTTGTTTTACAGCGTGAACATACAGGCGTATTCAGGCAATGACCCGGCTGGTCAGGAATTTCTTCAAGTGAATCCTGAAAATCATGACCGAGTGCATCAACTTCCATCTCAAAATCAGTATCGCAGACTGTACAGTGTGCGGTTGCTTTACCTTTATCCGTACAAGTCGGATTTTGCGTTACACGATAGGTTGCTTCATCCTGCGTATGACCAATAGCAGGAACTTTATCCGTTTTTGTTAAATTACATACAGAACACTTATATTTGTTTATACCGGTTTCCGTACAGGTAGGAGCAACTGTTCCTTCCTCCATTAACTGGTAATCGTGACCCAATTCCGGTATATATTCTGTCTTCGTTCTTTCACAAACAGTGCATTTATATCCGATTGTACCCCTCGCAGTACAGGTTGGTTCGGTTCTTGAAACTTCCTGCCAGTCATGATCACCATTTGCAGGTATTTCAACATTTCTTGTTTTTTGGCAAACAATGCATGTATCACGTCTTAATCCGGGGATTCGGCAGGTTGGATTTTTTATAACAGTGGATTCATAACAATCATCCAGCCATTCAACATGCTCTGAAACAATGGTTTCTTCATTACATACAG
The DNA here is from genome assembly GCA_021770095.1 of Eubacteriaceae bacterium. Lineage (GTDB taxonomy): Bacteria > Bacillota > Clostridia > Oscillospirales > Acutalibacteraceae > Eubacterium_R. The sequence continues at coordinate 95,478 of JAETRQ010000001.1, forward strand.
AGCAGGTGTAAAATTCATATGTATGACCGTCTGTCAAAGTATTGTCAAGCGTTTCAGTCAACACATTCTGATGACCGAGGGCAGGGATAGATTCTTCAGCCTCTTTATTACAAACAGTACAAATCCCCACTTTTTTGCCCGCCTGCGTACAGGTCGGCTCTACAATGGAAGTTGGATCTTCGATCTGGTGATTGCCCTTTGGCACTGTATTGACTTTTGGTAATTCTTTACATCCTTCAACCGTACAGGTGAATGTTTCTACGCCCGCACGTGTACAGGTTGCAGTATTTCTGTAATTATAAAAGCCTTCCACATATTCAATATGTTCGAGTTCTGTTTTCGTTTCGCCGCATGCGGAACAGACATAGTAATGATAAATATGCCCGTCTTCGGCAGTTTTATCCACATCTTCAGACAATTCCCAAGTATGACCGGTTGCAGGCAGCGGAGATTCCGAAATCGTAAACCCGCAGTTATCACAAACCTGCGTTGTTGTGCCGCCCTCTGTACATGTCGGTGCAACGGTTATAACCTCATGGGTGGTTTCATGCTCACATGGGTCAATCGAACGGAACTGATATGCTCTGTTAGGATGATTTGCTACAAACGCAGTTGTGGTTGAATTGCTGTGACCGTAAAATGTTATGGTCTGACTTGAATTATAGAATGGATCGACCTCAATAATATCATTGAAGTTACAGTTTGGATTATATACTGTTACTTCACGCATAAAAGCACAATTGGCAAAAGCAAGTCTGCCGATTGTAGTGATACATTCGGGAATTTCAACAACACCGATTCTTGTGTTGAAAAATGCCTCGGTAGGAATTTCAGTCAAACCTGCTCCGAACTTGACAGTCAAAAGATTTGTACAATCCTTGAATGCTTTTCTTCCGAGTGAAGTTAAGGAGTCGGGCAATGTCACGCTCTCAAGTGCAGAACAGCCTTCAAAAGCAGATTCACCGATTGTGGTCAATGACTCGGGGAAATTGATTTTTTTAAGCGAAGTACAGCCGAAAAATGCACTTTTCTCAATAGATTGAATTGAATTCGGCAAAGTAATTTCTTCAAGTGCAGTACAGCCTCTGAACGCACCATATTCTTCAGTAGGTAACGCTTTATTTTCTCCACGAATAATAGTAAGTGTGCTTGGCAGATTCACTGTCTTAAGAGCAGTACAGCTCATAAAATTAAGTCTGCCGATTGTGGTTATACCTTCACCTATATTAACCGTTTCTATCTCACCGATATAATTATGCCATGGTGCCCAGAATAATTTGGTATCACCATAATCTTTGGTGGCACCTGTGCCGGTCAAATTCAGCGTTTTAGTGGTGGAATCATATTTCCATTTTACACTTGATCCGGTTGCACCGCAGTCATCAGCCGCGGCAAATACCGACGTACCGAAACAAAACATGGATGTAACAATCAATGCAAGTGCAAGAATCAACGATGTTACTCTGCGTTTCATAAAATCACCTCTATACCATTTTATAATATCATAATACAATACAAAATTCAACAAAATTATTATTCAAAAATTATCAAATTTGAACAAAATGATTATAAAGTGCCACATTTCTGAGCCTCTTCATCCGTTTTGAAAATAATAGTATCGTAACAAATACTTTTAAAAGAAAAACCCTGCAACCAAAGTTACAGGGTAAAAAGTATATTAATGATAAATTATATTTGTATCAACATTGTCATCCTGAGTGAAAATTTCATCAATATCGACATAATAATTGTCCATATTATTGTGCTGATAATAAACGGTTACTTCCTTCCCCAAATCGAGTGAGGTTACATTCTGCCACACATATTCGCTTTTAAAACGGTGTTTCTGTCCGAATTCATCATATTCCACTTCAACAACAAACGGATGCCGTTGGTTGACTGCAATATTTGTATTCACCGAAAAATCCACAACAGTCGCTTTAAGTGTTAAGCCGTTTTCCATAAGGTCACGCTTTTTCTTAGCCAATCGTCTTTCACGGCGGAGAAAGTATACTGCAATTATGATTGCTGTAAGACCGATTGTCGGGAATAAGATACCGATAACTATTGGAACGCCTTGTGTAATTCTGTCGGGATGATTGGGATTACTGTAAACGGTTATTGTATCGCCAATCTCCCACGAAGAACTGTAAGACCAAAGAACAGTGGAATATTCTTCACCATGCAAAGTGTAATCAATAATGGTATGCATATCATCCGTATTGTCATTTGTTTTGCGAGATTCAAACCCTGTAATCGTTGCTTCAACAGGCGTATAATTTGTGCGGATATTGATATTGATAACATTCATCACAACACCGACACAAGTGAATATGGTTCCAAAAATCAGAAATGTAAATATCAAAAACTTTATCGGTTTTTTATTCCTCATTCAATCACCTTCTTGCTGAAATTATAGCACAGGTATTTCAATTAAGCAATGAGCATAAATAATAGTTTCAATTAAATTTTCTTCCCTGATTGCTTCATTCCAAAAATAAAGCAAACTGGTCTGAAAAGATTCAATACAAAAACGAGAATGTATGCTAAAATTTGCTTTTCATCAAGGAGCAAATAGAATGGACTTAAATAGAAGTCAAAAATTGTTGCTATGAAATAATAGAAATCCGTATTACCGGGTTTGGCAAGCATTACACATTGAATCACCGACACAATCACAAACATTGCCATAATAATAATGGATGATAATTTGAAATCGACTTTGAACTTCTTAAAAAGTTTCGGTAAAAGCACGGCATATGCAACAACAGACAACGCAGCATAGAACAGCATATTGAACGCAGTTATCAAACCATCAATTGAATTCCCTCCCCACTTGCCTTCAAACAATAAAAATTCTATAATCAGCAAAACATAATACAGAATTAATTCAACAATAAAAACTACAATAGCAGATATAGGAACCATCCATATATTTTTATGTTTCATATAAATCACCTCAAAACCATATTGTTGAGAGTTCTGATTTTCTCTCTGTCTTATACATAACATAAAAAATATAAACAAACAAGATTATAGACAATTATTTAAGAAATAGTTTAGGAAGTTAATATTTAGTTTAGAAATATAAAAAGAGCAGGTATAAAACCTGCTCTAAAAATGATTATAAATCAAGTTCATTTCTTACATACTTGGGTAGTTTTGAAACTACTCTTTCATAACTATGATCAATCATATCTTTAATAACATCATCCTCAAGAGAATTTTCAATCGGTAAGGTATTAAAATACGGTTGCTGCACGGACGGGCAATGATAACCCCGAACAACAATATCACGATATTGGTTTCTGTAAAACTCACCCGTCATTCTGTCACAATTAAAAGTAGCCATATTTATTCCGTTCAATTTAAAAAACTGAGCAAATATTTTCCCTTTAACTTTTATTACAGTAACATCCAATCCAAAAGGATAATCATCGTATGCACCGTTTTTTTGCAGACAATATTCAATCGCTTTTTCAGGTTTCATCTTATTCTCCTTCAGCAATTCTATTCTTTTGGACATATGGTGAAAGACCCGATTCAGGCTCGCCTGCTCTTCTTGCAATCAAATCGCTTTCAACTATTTCTCTCTTTTCTTTTGTATATCTGACAAAGAGCAAAGGAATGATATACAAAACACTGGCAATAGCAGGTGTTAAAATAACAAGCGGCCAAATCCAAGTATCAAAAACAGCGGACTGCGTACCGACATAAACATCAGCCTGTTCAATCGCTTTGTAACCTAAAAGTGAAAGGGCAAGTGAGGCAAGACCAGCAGTTATACCGCTCGAAACTTTGGTGAACGAGGTCTGCATAGAGAAAGTAATACCTTCTGTACGTTTGCCTGTTTCCCACTCCATATAATCAATACTGTCACAGAAAATAGCTGTCTGTGCAATAGATGATGCACCTGCAGGAATACTGCCGATACCGATTATAATCATAGATAGCCAAAGTTTTTTACCCTCAAATCCGACAGCAAATGCAATCACTCTGGCAATAATATTGACTACCTGAATCAGAATAAGAACATTGATATAATTTCCGAAAAGTTTTTTGAGTTTATCAGCGAACAGCATGCCGATAAAACCGGGGAGACCTGTGATGATAAAATAAATTGTAGTGAGACCAAGGGCGCCGATAATACCATTGCCGAGGAAATCAGCAGGTATTTTGTACTTGAAGAAATATGTAACCAAGTTAGCACCGAAACCAAGCGCACCGAAAAGATTGGCAAGAGTGACAAGCAGCATCATTTTGTTTTTGAAAAGAAGCATAAAACTTTCTTTCATAGACGCCTGCTGTTCCTGTTTATTTACATGCACTCTTTCCTGTGCATATGAACAGCGATAACTTATCATTGCACCGCCAAGGCCGAATATCATTGCAAAAACCAAAGTAATAAAAGGCATGCTCACACCTTTCTTATTGGCAATCATCTCAAGTATCATAGGCAAAACAGTGCTCAAAGACAAATAGACGCAACTGCCGATTGTTCTTGCCCACTGAACAAATCTGTCGCGCTCGGCAGAATTAGGAGAAATTGCAGCAGTAATTCCCCAGACACAGACATCCTGCACAGTATATGCCAAATCCCAGCAGATATATGTAATGATAAAATAGGATACTCTGAGCCAGAGCAAATCTTCTTTTGTTGAGAATACAAGAAAAAGCAGAACAGTAAAAACACCTACCGGCAAAGGCGTATATTTCAGGAACGGACGCATTTTCTCCCCATTCTTAAATGAATGCCGGTCGATAAAAGAACCGACAATAGGGTCGTTAATTCCGTCCCAAATCTTCATGGTAATCAGAAGAACAAAAACAATGAATGCAGGGAACATGGCAATGTCAGTCATAAAATAATTAAAAAACTGTGCACCAACCAGCGAATATACCATATTCTGACCGCATAGTCCTAATACAAAATTATTACGTTCTTTTTTGCCGATATAATTTTTACCCTCACCCATAACTCTTCCCCCTATAAGTAATCATTATATACCTTTCAGGAATATAAAGAAAGCACTTTGAACAAAATTTATTAAACAATATAAAAATTTTTATTATTTTATTACAAATACTCACAAAAAGAAAAAAGCAGTTCAATGCGAACTGCTTTATGTTATTCTATTCTATTACCGTATGAATCATACAGCACTCCGCCTTTTTCCCAATGGACCGCTGATGCCCAGTAGTATAAATTCCCATCACTGTCTGCATACTGACAATGGTATGTTGAATCCTGCTGTTTTACAAATTCATGATTCGAGTCATACACGAAATATCCGTCTTTATCAACAAAGGCATAATCGTTGTCAAAACGCTCTCCGCTTATCACATTGGTGTATGTTCCTTTTTGCGTACTTGAGTCAAAAGAATATCCATATTTATTACCGTCTCTATCATAATAAGGGACGTAATCATATGTATAGGTATTACCCAGTCTGTCATAATCGTCTGCCTCCAAATGATAATGAATATCTCCGTTTTTATCAAAATCAACATACCGAACAGGATAATACGTTTTTCCGTTTGCATCAACGCAGCGTGTTTCATCCACTGCGGTAATATTCATCTCTTTATCATAAAAGAGCACTGCATCTTCATCAAGATAGCAAAGATGTGCCGGCAATTTTTCTTCCGTATCATTTATATACAAGTAATCTGTTCCGTGACGGTCAAAGTCATAATTATATGTATTACCCGCTTCATCATAAAAAGTTATGTCATACTGAGAGGAATATCCTTCGCCTTTAGGACCAAAGTAGGCACTGTTATTGCCTTTATATTCGCTGAAAAGCCCGCCTGCCAAAAACAGAAGTGCCAGAATGAAAACAACCAGACTTTGCTTGTGCTTTTTGTTCCACTCTGCTGCAGGTGTTTTACAAAAACACACAATACCTGTTAACACAGAAAACGGTATCGATAAAAGAACATATACACCGGTATTTCTTCGCCTATCCGCTTCACAATTCAGTGCAACAGCAATGATGGATAAAATCTTGAAAATCAGCAAAAGAATCATACCAGTTACTAGAAGGATAATACTCATTCGATTTATTCCCATGTCATATCACCTTTAATCAGAGTAAAAATATTAACAAACAGATATATGCATCAATTCTTCCATTCAATGTTATCATTAACAACATTATTTCCGTCATTATCTATGCAAAGAATCTCTATATGATTCGGAGAAAGTTTGATTAAGGATGCAACATAAGTACCATTTCCGTTTGAGTCGATACCGCCGTCAACAAGAGTAGGAAGAGAGCCTGAATTATCAAAATTATATATATGCTCGTGACCGCTGACCAACAAAGAGGTGTTGATGGACTGAATCTTATGCAGAGCAGAATCGGACAAATCCTCTTCAATACAAATCTCTTTTGAATGTGAAAAGACAATTGTTTTGTCATTATCATCATTCTCTATGCCATTGAGCCAATTAACCATCTCTGTACGATATTGTTTGTAATCCACCATACCGCCGTACTCAGGATGTGAATCCTCTTTATCTTCACAACTGTCAAGAACAATAATATCATAATCACCAATAGAAGTTGTAAAATAAAAACTGTCCATTCCTAAGTAATCGGCAAGTTTGATTGCCTCTGTGCCGCGGGTTTCATGATTGCCGCGTGTATAAATGATTGGCATAGTTCCTTTTGTTAAATCAGATGCAAATTTGAGTATGTAGTCAACTACATCTCTGTCACTCATTAATCCCGGCGCACAGTCGCCAAGAAGCACTACCGCCTGATATTCATCACCTAATTTTTCCGTGGCAAGTTCAGCCTTTTTGTTAAATGTATGCCAATCCGAAACAGATAAAACATTTATATTTTCGCCAAAAGAATCATTGAATGTATAGGTTTCACTTTCTATTGTTTTGCCAAGTCTTCCACCGTAACTGAGTTCATCAATCACACGTGTTGAGCCGACTTTATATGTATTTTGTGAAAGTTGTTCTTTTGGTACTTTTACGGTATGAATAATACTCTGTCCGTTTTTTCTTCCATTATTTTCGTCATAAATACGAATTTCTTTTCCGTCATAAGTGTAATCAATGAATCCTGTACCTTTATCATTGGTAGAAAATACAACTGAATAAGAACCATTACCGTCATCAAAAACTGCCGGACCGGATGTAAAGGAATACGGCACAACAGGAAACAGAGATGCATATGTTAAAAAGAGTAAAACACACACTGAAACAACTGAAATAGCCTTTTTAAATTTTACACTTTTTAATTGAGGAAAAATAAAGATAAAAAATGCTCCGCCAAACACTGCACACCAAATCGGGAGTGCTTTTTCAAGTAAAGCTCTTGCGGATGCAATACTCATTCCTCTGTCTGTAATAACAGCAATTAAAGAATAAATAACCAAAAGAAATCCTGCAACTTCACAAATCACTGCAAAAAAATTCATTAACTTGCTTTTTGCACAACTTTTATTTTTTAATTTCATACACAGCATTACAAACAAATATGCCGTACATAAAATTGAAAACAAATAGAAAATAAAAGAAGCATTTTCAAACAAAGCAGTATCAACAAAAACATATCCGTATCTTACTGAATAACTCAAGAGCAGTCCAAGTGCTGATAAAGCCGTAAAAAATGCCAAGGACTTTGTACTGAACAATAGTTTTTCAATTTTATCTTTCATATTAATCACCATAACCTTTCAGGCTACAAATCTTTCATTAAAAACCATCAATACCCTGCTGTAGCCCGGCAAGGTGTCAATGGTGATTACAATCTCTCAAAATAAATATGATTTGAATTATATTACAGTCAGTGGTTCATTTATTATATTATTCAGTCTCACATTAAAATTTAATTCAGATTCTTCAACACTTCTTCTGCAATCAACTTATGCCCTAAATTTGTTGGATGAATACCATCAACAGCCAATTTTGAAGGTGAAACTTTAGTTTGTGCAACATTGAACATTTGTTGCAAGTCAACGATTTGAGCATTATTTTCTGCCGCCATATCTGCAAGGATTTCACGATATTCATTGAGTACTTTATGAAAAGGCTTTTTTTCAGGCATGGAATCAATCATAAACGGTAGAAGAACAAACAGCTGTACACCATCCAATTCACAATTCAATCTTCTGTATATTTCACTCATATGGGGTTTCATCGGTCGCAATAGCGGCGGATACTGTTCAGGCACATAATGTTCCCATGCATCATTTACGCCTATTAACATAATGATTATATCAGGATTCAGGCTAATACAATCTTTCGTTAACCGGTCATAAACATGATATGTCCGGTCTGATGCCACACCTTTATAAAAGAACTCAAGGTTTTTATATTTTTTATTCAACTCTTTTGCTACCTGCAATGCATATACCTTTGAGCCATGTATTTTATATGAAAATCTACGGTTAAATTTTATATCCGTAATGCTATCACCAAGGAACAGAATTCGAAAACCATCTTTTACTCTTATCATAGTATTTCTCCAATAAAAAATCTATTATTTATATGTTATCATAGATTCAAAAAAACAGCAAGAAAAAAGAGCATTCCAAATGAAATGCTCTGTGTAATTACATATTAATTTGCCGTACTATCTTCTAATAATAATTGATTAAGTTCATAATTCAGTTTCGATTTCATTTCTTCTAACTGAAAATCAGTAGGAATATTATCGTCACTCCACATAATATTTTGCGGCAGCCACTATACAGGTCCTTTTCCGTTATTTCCATATTCTTCCAAATCTCCGTTTTTCCTTGGGAAGAGATGAAAATGTAAATGCGTATCGCCATTTCCCAAGCATTCATAATTCATTTTATCCGCATTAAAAGCATGTGCAACTGCTTGGGCAACAATAACCATTTCTTTTAAATATTCCGCCTGAAATTCAGGCTCAAGTTCATAAAGTTCTGCTACGTGCCTTTTACACATAAATATTGTATATCCATAAAAATACTGATTCCAGCCAAGCACAACTATGCCTGTTTTCAATTCTTTCACAAAATACGGATTATCTCCGCTGATTGACTGCTTAATCGTCTTACAAATATCACACATAAACTGCTCCTATAATATATTATTTAACTCAGCAACAGTTTTCACAATATAAGTTGCTCCTGCATTATGAAGTTCATCATAATCACCATAGCCATACTCCACACCGATTGAGTCAATACCGACAGCATTTGCGCCGAAAATATCGTGTTCTCTGTCACCTATCATAACTGCCGTTGATTTATCAGTAATATTGCATTTCGCAAGAGCATATTCAATAACTTCAGCCTTTTTTGACCTTGTGCCGTCCATATTGGAACCTGCAACAAATTCAAAATATTCAGAAAGGCCAAAATGGCTCATAATTCTGTCGGTGAATTTCTGCGGTTTGGAAGTGGCAACAATAAGTCTTTTACCGTTGTCACAAAGGTTTTTCAGCAGGCATGGAATTCCTTCATAAACTTCATTTTCCAAAAGCCCTTTTGTACTGAAGTATTCACGGTAAAACGAAACCGCCTCCATGGATTTTTGCTCATCAAAACCATAAAACTGAGCAAAAGATTCGTGCAAAGGCGGACCGAGAAACTTTCTGAGTTCGGCCGTATTCTCAACTGTAACATCGTATTTTTTTAACGCATAGATTATGGAATTTAAAATCCCGGGTGACGAATCAGTTAAAGTACCGTCAAGGTCAAATAAAATAACATCGTAATTTTTCATAGTATACCTCTAAACAGTTTTTAAGAATCACGCATTACGAAATATTGTTAAAACAGATTTTAAATCATTAAAGCAATAATCTGCATTTTCGTTATATCCATTATGAACAAGAATTGTTTTCATTCCTGCATTATTGCCGCCTATTATATCTGCATTACCACTGTCACCTATCATATAATACTCATCAGCGGGATAACGGCTTTTTGCAATTTCAAACAATTCTTTTCTGGGTTTATCATATCCCTCCAATGCTGATACAATTATTCCGTCAAAATATTTTGTTATCTGCAATTTGTCCATAACTTCTTCCAGTTCTGGGTGATTATTAGATAAAATTACATTAATAAAACCACGCTTTTTCAACTCGGTTACAGTATATTCAAAATCGTCATACAGAGTATAATTTCTTTTTTCTTTTATAATATTTCTTACTTTCAATGTTGCCTTTTTTGCTGTTTTTCTGTCAACACCCAAATTTATATAACTTTCATATATATGATTATTCATAAACTCCCACCACTTTTCACCTGTAAGTGATGAATAATCCTCTTCGGGAGTATGCCAGGTAAATCCAAAAGCCATATACTTTCTTATACCTTCAAGTTCGATAAGAGTTTCCAGTTCAGTATCCTTTAATGCCCTTAAAACGCTTGAACTCCATAAATGAGTTGAATATACTACTGTTCCGTCAAAATCCCAAAATATAACTTTATTCATAATACCACCAAAAAAGAGGTTGTCGTATGACAACCTCTTAACCGTTATTAACCATTAATCTGCTTTGCAATTTCTTCAGCGAAGTTTTCTTCTCTCTTTTCAAGGCCGTCACCTTTCATCATACGGATGAAGCCGTTAGCCTTGATTTCTGTACCCAGTTCCTTAGCAACTGAATCAATATAGCCCTTAACTGAACCCTGGAAAAGATCACCGCGAACAAATTCCTGCTCAACAAGACAATTTTCTTTGTAATACTTGCCCATCTTACCGGCAGCAATCTTAGCGAGAACTGCTTCAGGCTTTGAAGCCATCTTCGGGTCTTCTTTCATCTGAGCAGCAAGGATTCCCTGCTCATGCTCAACAACTTCTGCAGGAACAGCATCCTGATCAAGATAACTTGGGTTCATAGCAGCAATCTGCATTGCAACGTTTTTACCCATTGCTTCAAACTCAGGAGTTGCAGCCTTTGATTCGTCAGCAACGTCAAAACCAATCATAACGCCAACTGCGCCGCCGCCATGGATATAAGTGGAAACAACACCATCCATTGTTTCAAAACGACGAACTTTCATATTCTCACCAATAGCAAGAACAAGGTCATTAAGAGTTTCTGTAACTGTTCTGCCTGTACCATTGAAGTCTGTGTTACAAAGAGTTTCAACATCAGCAGGATTTGTAGCAATGATTGTCTTAGCAACACCTGTTACGAAATCCATAAACTTTTCGTTCTTAGCAACGAAGTCTGTTTCTGAGTTAACTTCAACAACAACGCCCTTCTTTGCAGCGCTGTCATAGTATGGAAGAACCACACCTTCAGCAGCAATTCTTGTTGCCTTCTTCTGTGCAGCAGCAAGACCTCTTTCACGAAGATAGTCAATTGCTTTTTCCATATCACCATCAGACTCAACAAGAGCCTTTTTACATTCCATCATACCAACACCGGTCTTCTCACGAAGAGCCTTAACATCTTGTGCTGTAAATGCCATAATAAGATTCCTCCTATTTCAAGTATATTTCGTTAAATTTATTTAAGATTATTCAGCAGCTTCTTCTGCCTTTTCTTCAGCAGGAGTTTCTTCTGCAGTATCCTTACCGTCACGGCCTTCGATAACAGCATCAGCCATTGCACCGGCAATGAGTTTTACTGCACGGATAGCATCATCGTTACCAGGGATAACATAATCAATTTCATCAGGGTCACAGTTTGTATCAACAATAGCAACGATAGGAAGTCCCAACTTTGTTGCTTCTGAAACAGCGATTCTTTCCTTACGCGGGTCAACGATGAACATTGCGTTAGGAATCTTCTTCATCTCTGTGATACCGCCGAGATATTTTTCAAGTTTTTCAATTTCAAGTTCAAGACCAACTACTTCTTTTTTAGGGAGAAGGTCGAAAGTACCGTCTTCACGCATTGCCTTAAGCTGAGCAAGACGAGCAACTCTGCCACGGATTGTCTTGAAGTTTGTGAGCATACCGCCGAGCCAACGAGCATTTACGTATGGCATTGCACAACGCTCTGCTTCTTCCTTAACTGATTCCTGAGCCTGCTTCTTTGTACCGACAAAGATGATTGATCCGCCTTCTGCTGCAAGGTCACGAACGAACATATAAGCCTGATCAAGTTTCTTTACAGTTTTCTGTAAGTCGATGATATAGATACCGTTACGTTCTGTGAAGATGTATTCAGCCATTTTAGGGTTCCATCTTCTTGTCTGATGTCCGAAATGAACACCTGCTTCTAAGAGTTGTTTCATTGAAACTACATTTGCCATTATAATTTCCTCCTTTAAGGTTAATCCTCCGCACTCAGTCCGGCACAAGCCTCATTGATAACCTAAGGCTCAACTGATGTGCGTGCGTATTCGCATTTATACGAATGCTGAAAAATTATAACAGAAAAGGCCTGAAAAATCAAGCCTTTTTTCAGATATTATGTATACTTTTTATTTATATCAGTTTAGTTACTTTATTAATTGTTGTTACGGTCCATAACTGCATCAATTGCAAGAACGACTGCAAGTGCAATAACCTCGTCATTACCATCGGCAATATCAAGTTCAAAAGTATCTCCCCACGCCATCCACTGCTTGTGGATTGAAACAATGATTCTGCCCATATCGGTAATAACATAATCATGAGAGAAAAAGTCCCCTTCAACATCCCAGCCGAGACCGTTCACACAATATTTTGGCGTAAATAAAGTGAATTTTTTAACGATTTCGGCTACTTCTCTGTCATTAACCTCAACCGTAAATTTAGGCATAAAGGTCGCAAGTCTTTCCCTTACAAAAGCAAGTTCTCTGCCATGCATATCATAAATCCTCAATTTTTTGCCGAATGACAGTATCTCGCCCTCAACAAAATATCTGTCTTCACCGTATTCATCTTTGATTGTGAATCTGTCACGGAATGAAAACACCTTTTGTTTCATATAAAGTTTCATAATTTATTCACCGGTTGCAATCAAATTGCAAAGTTGTTCATATGTAATACCGACTGCGGCAGCCTCTTGCGGAAGCAAACTTGTAGGTGTCATGCCCGGCAGTGTATTTGCTTCAAGGCAATAAGCATTATTGCCTTCATCAAGAATAAAATCAACTCTTGAATAAAAGCCAAGACGCAAAACATTGTGAACATCCAATGCTGATTTCTGTAAAATGTTGCTTATTTCATCTGTAATATCGGCAGGACAGATTTCTTCTGTAAGACCTGCCTGATATTTATTTTTATAATCATAAAAACCATTGATTGGTCTTATCTCTATCGGCGGAAGTGTTTTTCCGTTCAGCACACCGACTGAAAATTCTCTGCCTTCAACCTTATCCTCTATAATAACAAAATCTTCATAAACCTTTGCACATTCTAGTGCTGAATTAAGCTGGGATTCATTTTCAACAAGAGCCACACCGACACTTGAACCACAGCTGCACGGCTTAACAACACATGGATATTTGATTTTGTCTGCATCATAACCTGCCTTTACATGAACATACTGCCAATCAGCAGTTAATATCCCGTTGTCACGCATTATTCTTTTGGACAAATCTTTATCCATTGCAAGCAAACTTCCGGCATATCCTGAACCTGTATATTTGATTCCATACAAATCAAATAAAGCCTGCAGTTGACCATTCTCACCTGCTGCACCGTGAAGTGCAAGAAAAACCATATCTGCCTGCTTGCAGAATTCTATAACTCCGTTACCAATCATACCGTAATCATTTTTTACAGATGACTTAATTTTTTCCAAATCAGGCTCGTGTTCGGACACAGCATATGAATATCTGAAATCAGATTTATTATTTCTGTAAACAGGCTTAATTTCCTTGTTATTTTCACCAAAATACAAATCAAGGAGCATTACATCGTGTCCGTTTTCAATAAGTGCATTTGAAATTAAAGCACCTGAAGTAAGAGAGACATCACGCTCAGGACTTAATCCTCCTGCTAAAACTACTATTTTCATAGATTTGCCTTTCATTCAATTATTTTATATACAACTTCATAATCTGTTTTTGTGCTTTGTGTTCAAGGGTATCATCAAGCGGTTCAAGTTTTGCAGTGCCGTATTTATTTTCAACAGCCTTGCTGATTAACAGGTCGGCAAACTTTGCATTTTTCGGTAAAATAGGACCATGAGAATATGTGCCGAAAGTGTTTTTATACCGCACACCTTCTGTGCCGTCTTCACCGTTATTGCCGTATCCCTTTATCATTTTGCCGAGCGGTTCAACATCACTGCCGAGATGGGTTCTGCCGCTGTGATTTTCAAAACCGACAACCTCAATACCCTCTTTTGTTTTGAAGGCATAATTGCCAATCATACGTTCTTCTCTGCCTTCTGTATAAAAATCGAGAGCACCCATATACTCAAGCATTTTACCGTCATAAGTTTTGTAATACTTGCCGAGCATCTGATAGCCGCCGCAGATTGCAAGAAAAACAGTGCCGTTATGAATGGCTTTGTTAATTTGCAAATCTTTGCCCTTCTTCAAATCATCAAGAAGAACATCCTGTTCAAAATCCTGACCGCCGCCGATGAATAAAATATCATAATCATCTGCATTGAATGATTTGCCCATTGTTATGCGGTCTGTCTGCACTTCAATCCCGCGTGCGTTCATACGCTGAGTGAGTGCAATTATATTACCTCTGTCACCATAGAGATTGAGCATATCCGGATAAAGGTGACCAATTCTGATTATCATTCCCAAAAGTCCTTACCCCCTAATCTCTTTGCAATAACAGGACGCATCGTCATCATGGATGTATAAGTCGGAACAATATAAACATCCCTGCCCTGACTTGTTGCTATATCAACCAATTTGTCATAATCTTCATTTTCGATAACTTTAATTTCACGGTTGCCGACGCCTTCATACTTAACACGAATTGCCATGTCATAACAGCGTTTGCCTGTTACGTAAATATCTTTAACATTGCTCTTTTTGAATATATCGGCAAAATCGACATCCCAAATCCAACTGACATCACGGCCGTCGGCAGCATTATCATTGAGTGACAAAATCATTGTGAAATCATCTTCAATAGATTTTAAGAAACTCATTGTCTGGCTGAAACCGGCAGGATTTTTAACAAGAATAACATTAATCTTGTTGTCTCCGCTGACAAACTGCTCCATCCTGCCGAAAGCACCGTTGAAATTCTGAAGTGCAGTATAAATATTTTCCTGACTGATACCGAGTGCATAAAGACCTGCAGCACATCCGATTGCATTGTAGATATTATATGTTCCGCCGATATTAATTTTAGTAATATTCTTATCACCGTTAAAATCTGTTATAACAACAGAATGATTCGGCTTGAGCTCTTCCACAGAATCCACTGCAAAATCAGGAGTTTTACGCTTATATCCGCATTCACTGCATTCAAATCCGCCGAGATGACCGTAAGTATGATAGGAATATTTATATTCATGCTTACAGAAAATACAATATTTGGCATCGCTGATTTCAGGCTCTTTCGCATCTTTGTCAAAAGGAACATTGACACCGTATGTTATAATTTTATTCGGAATGTCTTTGGACATTGAATAAGTAAGAGAACAGTCAGCATTAAGACAGACTGTTGCATCAGGAAGATTAAGTACAGATTCTTTGATAGCATTAAGAGTATGTGTAACTTCGCCATATCGGTCCAACTGATCCCTGAACACATTTGTTACAAGGACAACATCTGCACGGATGTATCTTGAAACTTCCCTGAATGCATTTTCATCACATTCAACAATGGCATATTCCATTTTATTCTTACCTGTAATGGTAGAATTCATAATAAAAGATGCAGTTATACCCGTAATAAGATTTGCACCTGATTTATTAATAAAGTATGTTTTCCCTGCTGTTTTGAGTCCTTCTTCAATAATACGGCAGGAAGTTGTTTTGCCGTTTGTTCCTGTTACAATGATAACCTTAACATTTTTGGAAAGGTCAGACAGAACATTCCTTTTTACTTTAAGTGCAACTCTGCCGGGCAAAGTGGTTGCACCCCTGCCGAGTTTCTGTAAAATGAAGGTTACCAATCTGCAAACAAGGCAACTTAAAAATACTTTCACTAAATCTCACAATCCTTTAACAATAATTTATTTTAATTTTAAACTACACAAGTAACTAAGTCAATAATATTATATGGTTTTTTTATTTTAAATAATATGCTATAATAACAGACGGAGATGATAAATATGTTAAACAAAATAATTAATATTGTAAAACAGGCAGGAGAAATTTATAAAAATGCCGGCAATGACCTGGGTATTGAAGATAAAGGCTCTTCAGTCAATCTGGTGACAAAATACGACAAAATGATACAGGACTTCCTTTTCACCGAACTGAAGAAAATTGTGCCTGATTGCACGTTTATCGGTGAAGAAGGAGAAGATAACAAAGCTTTGACTGACGGTTACTGTTTTATTGTTGACCCGATTGACGGAACAACAAACTTTATCAAAGACTTTCAGCACAGTGCAATCTGTGTCGGTCTTGCAAAAGATAAGGAACTTATCATAGGCGTTGTCCTTGATCCTGACCTTGATAATATCTTTTATGCCGAAAAAGGCAAAGGTGCATATTTAAATGGCAAAAGAATAAAAGCATCTGACTGTTCGATTGAAAACAGTCTGGTTTTGTTCGGCACCTGTCCATACGAACATGAACTGGCACACAAAACATTTGAACTGACTGAAAAGGTATTCCAAAAATGCCTTGAAGTAAGGCGATGCGGTTCTGCTGCACTGGATATATGTTACGTTGCAGCAGGCAAGGCTGATTTGTATTATGAAATGATTCTGCGTCCATGGGACTGGGCCGGAGCCTCTGTTATCCTGAAAGAAGCAGGCGCAAAAGCATATACATTTGAAAAAGAAGAACTGGATATTAACAAAATAAGTTCTTTAGTATGCGGAAACGAAAAGGCATTAAACGGTTTTTATGAAATATTACAGTCTGAATAATTATCTGAAAAACACCTTTGGTGATAAAGTATACAAAATAAGTCTCAACGCAGGATTCACATGTCCGAACAGAGACGGCACAATTGATAATCGAGGCTGTATCTTCTGTTCAAAAGGCGGCAGCGGAGATTTTGCCGAAGATGAACATCTGACCATAACACAGCAGATTGAAAATGGCAAAAACAGAGTAAAAAACAAAATAAAAAGTGAGAAGTACATTGCTTATTTTCAGGCTTTTACAAACACATATGCACCTGTCGAAATACTGAAAGAAAAATATCTTGAAGCCATTCACCATAAAGACATTGTTGCATTGTCCATTGCTACACGGCCTGACTGTCTTGGTGATGATGTTATGGAACTTCTCAATGAAATGAACCAAATCAAACCCGTTTTTGTTGAACTTGGATTGCAGACGATTCATAAAAAAAGTGCTGATTATATCCGGCGCGGGTATGAATTAGACGTCTATGACAGGGCTGTAAAAAAATTAAAATCAATCGGAGTAAATATTGTTGTACATCTGATAATCGGACTGCCGAATGAGAGTAAGAACGATATGATTGAAAGTGTAAAATATGTCTGCCAAAGCGATATTGACGGAATCAAACTGCAATTGCTCCATATACTGAAAAACACCGACCTTGCAGATGAATATTACCGAGGAAAAGTTAAGGTACTTGCATTTGATGAATATCTGGATATAATCAAAGCATGTATTGATATAATACCTGATAATATAGTGATTCACAGACTCACGGGTGACGGGGCAAAAAAAGACCTTATTGCTCCCCTTTGGTCAGCTGATAAAAAAAGAGTACTGAATGCAATTAACAAACTATAATTCACTCAAACATCTTATCAATTATAACAAAGCCGCAGGCAAAGAAAAATCTTTACCTGCGGCTTTCATTTTCATATAAACACAATAATCAAACTGCT
This sequence comes from Eubacteriaceae bacterium, assembly GCA_021770095.1. Classification (GTDB taxonomy): domain Bacteria; phylum Bacillota; class Clostridia; order Oscillospirales; family Acutalibacteraceae; genus Eubacterium_R. The sequence continues at coordinate 113,330 of JAETRQ010000001.1, forward strand.
ACAATATTAACGAGTTTGCCCGGAACATAAATTTCCTTCTTTATTGTTTTACCTGCAATATCAGCTGCGATTCTCTCATCTGCTTTGGCAAGTGCAATTGCCTCATCCTTAGAAATATCAACAGGAACCGTAATTCGTGAACGCACCTTACCCATATACTGAAGAACAATCTCAACGGAATTGTCAATTGTCTTTTCTTCATCATATGACGGCCACTGTGCCTGATTAACCATTCCGCCGAAGTCCATAACTTCCCACATTTCTTCGGTAATATGCGGAGCAAACGGATTAAGAAGAATTGTTAATGTTTTGAGTTCGTACCTGTTTACACCCTTTGAATACATCTCATTAACAAGGGTCATCATGGCAGCAATTGCAGTATTGCACTTGAGGTTATCAATATCATTGGTAACTTTTTTGATTGTTTTATGCATCAAAGTTTCCAGTTCTGCTGAATATGCATCACCGTCTTTAACTACATCCTGAAGATTCCAGAATCTTTCAAGGAAACGTTTACAACCCTTGATTGAATCGCTGTTCCAAGGGGCTGCTTTTTCAAAATCGCCGATAAACATCTCATAAAGACGCATTGTGTCTGCACCATACTGGTCAACAATATCATCAGGATTAACAACATTGCCTCTTGATTTTGACATTTTCTCACCGTTTTCGCCGAGAATCATACCGTGTGAAGTACGCTTTGCGTATGGTTCTTTGGTTGCAACAACACCAATATCATACAGGAATTTATGCCAGAAACGGGAATAGAGCAAATGCAGAGTTGTATGCTCCATACCTCCGTTATACCAATCAACAGGGCCCCAATATTTTACTGCTTCAGGTGAAACCAACTCCTTATCATTATGAGGGTCCATATATCTCAGGAAGTACCATGAAGAACCTGCCCACTGCGGCATTGTGTCCGTTTCTCTTTTAGCAGGTTTACCGCAGCACGGACAAGTTGTGTTAACCCAATCTGTCATTTTTGCAAGAGGTGATTCACCTGTATCTGTCGGTTCATAAGAATCAACCATCGGCAATCTGAGCGGAAGTTCACTTTCATCAATAGGAACATAACCACAATCATCACACTTAATAAGCGGAATTGGTTCGCCCCAATATCTTTGGCGTGAGAACACCCAGTCACGGAGTTTGAAATTCACTTTCTGATGGCCCTTTCCCTCTTTAGTCAGCCATTCAGTAATCGCAACTTTTGCCTCTTCAACTGTCATACCTGTAAGGAAAGATGAGTTAACCAATTTACCTGTTGCACAATCCGTGAATGCTTCATTTTCAACACCCACAGTTGAACCGGCAACTACTTCAATAATCGGCAAGTCAAATTTCTTTGCAAATTCCCAGTCACGGGTATCATGGGCAGGTACAGCCATAATGGCACCTGTACCGTAAGAAGTAAGTACATAATCGGAAATAAATATAGGAATCTGCGTATCATTAACAGGATTAATACCCATTACACCTTCAAGTTTAACACCTGTCTTATCTTTATTGAGTTCTGTTCGCTCAAAATCAGATTTGTGAGCGGCCTCATCCTGATATTTACGCACTTCATCAAGGTTTGTGAGTTTATCAGCCCACTTTTCAATAAGTGCATGTTCAGGAGAAATAACCATATATGTTGCACCGAATAAAGTATCCGGTCTTGTTGTATAAACAGTAAGCGTATCGCCGAGTGTTGTGCCAAAGTCAACTTCAGCACCTGTTGAACGCCCAATCCAATTCTTTTGCTGAACCTTAACTCTGTCAATGAAATCGAGGTCATCAAGGTCATCAACAAGTCGTTGTGCATATTCAGTTATCTTAAGCATCCACTGGCTTTGATTTTTTCTGATAACTTCACTGCCGCAGCGTTCACAAACACCGTTAACAACTTCTTCGTTAGCGAGTACACATTTGCAGGAAGTACACCAGTTAACTGCCATTTCTTTTTTATAAGCAAGTCCTTTTTTGAACAACTGAAGGAAAATCCACTGCGTCCATTTGTAATAAGACGGATCGGTTGTATTAATTTCTCTTGTCCAGTCAAAAGAAAATCCAAGAGCCTGAAGCTGTGATTTAAAATGAGCAACATTATTCTTTGTTACCTCTTCAGGATGAATATGATTTTTGATAGCAAAGTTTTCAGTCGGAAGTCCGAATGCATCCCATCCCATCGGATAAAGAACATTATAACCCTGAAGTCTCTTTTTTCTCGCCACAATGTCAAGAGCGGTATAGGAACGTGGGTGACCAACGTGAAGACCCTGACCTGACGGATAAGGAAACTCAACAAGACAATAGAACTTAGGAAGTGAATAATCCTGCTTTGCGGCAAAAGTATTCTGGCTGTACCAGACATTCTGCCACTTGGTTTCAATTTTTTTAAAGTCGTAATTCATATGTTAATCCTCCAAAAAATTTGTAATATCTATTTTTTCACCGTCTTCCCACAAACGCTCAAGCTGATAAAAATCACGCTGATCCTTGTAGAAAATATGGATAATAACCGAATTATAATCAAGACATACCCAAGGCGTATTTCTGCCTTCAATATGATGAGGTTCAACGCCCTGTTTATCAAGTTGATATTCAACCTCTTCAGCAAGAGCCTTAACCTGCGTTGAACTTGTACCTGTTGCAATAACAAAATAATCAGCAATGATTGTTAAATCCGTAATACCGATTACCTGAATATTTTCGCCTTTTTTACTGTCAATGGCCATTACTGCTGCCTTAACAATATCTTTCGTTTCCATTAAGTCACTTTCCTTTTATATATTTTCATTTTTAATCAACCAATTATATGCTGCAACCGTGTCAGGATGGAGCATATTTTCTTTATCCACAACAGATTTTATCGTAAACTCGGTTGCATAAAGCATACCGGCACGCCTGTCTTTTTCTACTTGCTGACGCATAATATCAACATCTTGATAATCTCTGTCAGCAGAAATAAAATCGGCAAGATAAATAACCTGTTCAAGCAAAGACATATTATCCCTGCCTGTGGTATGATAACGTATAGCATTCAAAATTTCTTCATCATCAATACCTAGCATAACTTTGGCATAAGCACTGCCTGAAATCTGGTGATAAAACTTCAACTGGCTTTTTTCAAAATCTGTTATATGCATATTTGCTTTTGCAATAACATCAAGCTGCTCCTGCGGTGAACTTTCTTTCATAACATCATGAAGAATTCCTGCAACTTCAGCCTTATGAACATCAGCTCCAAATCGTTCTGCCAAGACCATTGCACTTTCACAAACACAAAGTGAATGATAAAATCTGTAATCTGATAATTTTTCTCTTATAATCGTTCTGTATTCTTCAATATTATACACGATAAAGACCCTTTTCTGAAATATAATCACATACTTTGTACGGAACAAGTGAAGAAATATCCTCATTGTTCTTTACTTTACTTCTGACCATACTTGAACTGAGTTTCAGCACAGGCTTATCACAAATATAGTATTTTCCGTCAAAAGCAGGGATACTCTTTGCATAATCAAGCATTCGCTTTTTCTCATTTTCATCCTCCCTGGCACTGGTACAGATTGTTACCATCTGAAGTATACTTTCATACTTATACCAATGATGAAATGTCATAAACTGATCTGCACCGATAATCAAAAAGAATTTATCATCCGGATAAATACTTCTGAGTTGCCGGAGAGTGTCATAAGTATAGGACTTACCTGTACGTTCAAACTCAATAGTTGAAATCTCGTAATCCCTATTATCACTGACCGCCAATGACAGCATATTGATTCTGTCCTGTGCATCAGCAAGATTATCAGAAGTTTTATGCGGCGGTACAGATGTCGGGATAAAAATGATTTTATCCAAATTCAAATCAATAAAATAATTCTTTGCCAAATTCAGATGACCGTTATGAACAGGATTGAATGCACCGCCGAATATACCGATATTCATTATCTTCCCCTAAACTTTGGTCTGTCATAAACAGCGTATGGATTTTTTGCTTCTTTTTCTCTCTGGCGCTGTCTTTTCCCTTTAATTTTCACCTTTTTCTTTGCCACAGCCTTTGCAGTACCCGAACCGCGTTTCTTCTTTTTCTCCGCAATTCTGTCAGGGTCAGCCGGACGATAAAGCACAATAATACCGCCGATAACCTGAATAATATCAGCATTCAAAGGCAATGCCAGTTCCTGTGCAAGTTCTTTTGGTGTTTTTGGTGCAGATTCAAGATGAACACGGATTTTTATAAGTTCTCTTGCATCCAGCGTATCATCAATCTGCGTTATTAAATTATCACTTATACCCTCTTTGCCGAGTTGAATCACAGGCTCAAGGGAATTTGCTTTTGCTCGCCAATAGGCTCTTTCTTTTGAGGTCATATATTTTTCTCCAATTCTTTCACAAGCAATCTTAAAGCATTACCACGGTGGCTGATTTTATCCTTTTCCTCAGCCGTATATCTGCCAAATGCTTTTCCGTCAACAAGAAACAGCGGATCATATCCGAAACCTTCATTGCCGTCACGTTCAAAACCGATATAGCCATTGCACTCGCCGCGCACAACAATTTCTCTTCCGTCAGGGAAAACACAGCAGATTGCACAAACATAATAAGCTGTTCTCTTTGACATTTCAACACCATCAAGTTTTTCAAGCAGAAGATCATTGTTCAATTCATCATTGCCGTGTTCTCCTGCAAATCTTGCCGAAAAAATACCGGGTGCACCGTCGAGGTAATCTACACACAATCCCGAATCATCGGCAATTGCCGGCATATTTGTCGCTTTGCAGGCAGCATATGCTTTTATCTTTGCATTATCTTCAAAAGTCTGTCCGTCCTCTTCAACTTCTTCAAGTGTGATACCCAGCATCTTTGCAGTAACAACATGGATACCGAGCGGTGAAAGTATTCTTTGCATTTCTGCAAGTTTTTTCATATTATTTGTTGCCAGAATAAAATCCATAATTAATCCTCATTAATAAAATTTGTTATATCTTTATCATCAGCAGGAACCTGTGCATCAAACAACGCACTTGCAAATGCATCGGCATCAAACGGCTGAAGGTCCTCGATTTTTTCACCGACACCGACAAATTTAACGGGCACATCAAGTTCATTATTGATTGCAAGAACCACACCGCCCTTAGCAGTACCGTCCAGTTTTGTAAGAACAATACCTGTAATACCTGCTGCTTCTTTAAAATCCTTTGCCTGATTGACAGCATTCTGACCTGTTGTTGCATCAAGAACAAGCAGAATTTCTTTTGAAGCGTCAGGCAATTCTCTGTCTATTACACGGGAAATTTTATTAAGTTCATCCATAAGATTTTTCTTATTATGAAGTCGTCCTGCCGTATCAATAATGATTACATCTGCATTTCTTGCCTTGCCTGCCTGAATCGTATCATACACAACAGCGGCAGGGTCTGCACCTTCACCATGTTTAATAAGGTCAACATCCGCCCTGTCTGCCCATACCTGTAATTGCTCAATTGCGGCAGCACGGAAAGTATCGGCAGCACCTAAAATTACTTTTCTGTTCTGCTCTTTCAGTCGGAGTGCAAGTTTGCCGATTGTGGTCGTTTTGCCTACACCGTTAACACCAATCATAAGAATAATGGAAGGCTTTGAACGAAGACGCAGATAACTACCTCCCCAAACAACACCTGAAACAATATCCTTCATTGTTTCTCTAACTTGGTTAACATTTGTGATTTTATCATTATTAATCTTATTTTTCAAATCACGAATAATTCTTTCGGCGGTAGGCATACCTACATCACCCATAATAAGAATTTCTTCCAGTTCATCAAAAAGGTCATCGGTAATCTCCTCATAAGACTCCATTACCTCGTCCATCTGAGCAGTGATACCCTCATCTCTTGTTTTTCTTAATCCGCGTTTAAAAACATCAAAAATACCCATTTTTATTCACCCTATTCTTCAAGTCCCATTTTTTCTGCAAGTTCTGCGGTCTGGAGTTCAATCAGTTTTGATACACCCTTTTCCTGCATCGTAACACCGTACAGAACATCTGCCTCTTCCATTGTTCCGCGTCTGTGCGTAATAGAAATAAACTGGGTTCTGTCCGTCATCTTACGCATATATTTCGCAAATCGTTCAACATTGACATCGTCAAGTGCGGCTTCCACCTCATCGTAAATACAGAATGGCGCAGGCTGAACTTTAAGAACACTGAAAAGCAAAGCCATTGCCGCCAGTGACTTTTCACCGCCTGAGAAAAGATTGATATTCTGTACTGATTTGCCCGGTGGCTGAATTTTAATTTCAATCGGTGATTCAAGGCAGTTATCAGGCTGTTCCAAAACAATCTCACCTTTACCGCCGCCGAAGAAATCTGAAAATGACACCTTGAATTCTTCATTAATTTTATTAAACTTTTCAAGGAATTTTTCACTCATTGATGAGGTTAAATCCTCAATAATTTTAAGCAATTCCGACTTTGACTTTTCAACATCGCCGATTTGCTCTTTGAGGAATTCATATCTTTCAGACACTTCTTTATATTCCTCAATCGCACCAACATTGATTGAGCCGAGACCTCTGATTTCCACCTTAATTTCGTGGAGACGTTTTTTTGCCTCAGACATATTCTCAATCTCAATATTGAGTGCTTCTGCCTCACGCTTTGTGAGTTCATATTGTTCAAAGAGCATATCGTTGAGTTCGTCATACTCTTTGCGCATTGCAATCTTTCTTTCATCAAGGCGGACAAGTTCACCTGAAAGTTTTTCACGCTCCTGCCCTTTATTTCTTTCAAGAATACGCAGTTCACCTGAACGCTTTTCAAGGGCATTTCTGTGTTCAATCTGATTGGAAATATCCACATCGGAGGCCTTGGCTTTTTGACGGAGGTCCTCTGCCTGTGCCTTAACCTCATTAACTGAAACAAGCAGAGCAGCATTTCTTTCTTCTATATTCTTTATATCATCCTGAATCGTTCTCACTCTGTCTGACTGTGTGCTTTTTCTCAATTCAAGTTCTTCAATAAAGATTTTTGCTGATTCAGTATCCTTAACAAGGGTTACAAGTTCAAGATTAATTTCCTCACTCTGTTTTCTGTACTCTTCACGTTTTGCGAGGAGTTCCTGCGTATTTCCTGCAGCAACAGCAAGTTCATTTTCACTATCTGCAATTTGTTTTTCAATAGAATCTGCCTGCGCTTGTGATTGTGCATTCTGTGCTTCAAAATCAGCAATTCTGGCACTTGCATTATTCTTTTCCTGCAAAAGAGAATCACGCTGGGAACAAGCAGCATCCAATTTTTCACAAATAAGTTTGTACTCACCCTGTGCTCTGATCAGTTCTTCTTTTGCCTGCTGCAAATCAACCTGAGCACCCTGAAGTTGTGCGGCGGAATAATTTGCATCCTCAAGAGCGGATTTGAACTGAGCCTTTAATGTTTCAACTGTCTTTTCAATTTCCTGAGCCTGAGCATTCAGTTCATCAATCATATTGCTGCGTGACAGAATACCTGCACCCTTTGACTGAGAACCGCCGGTCATGGAGCCGCCCGGATTAATCACCTGACCGTCAATTGTAACAAGTTTAAATCTGTTACCATAACGCTTGGCAATTCCGATAGCACAATCCATATCGTCAACAATTACAACCCTGCCGAGAAGATTTGATACAATATCCTTGTATTCCTTTTTACAATCAACAAGGTCACTTGCAATTGCAACAAAGCCAAGGTTATCATCAAGATTTTTTTCTTCAAGGACTCTTGGTTTGATATTTGAAATAGGCAAAAATGTCACTCTGCCTATACGATTATTCTTCAAATAATAAATTGCACGCTTTGCATCTGCTTCATTGGTTGTAACAATATTCTGCATTGCCGCACCAAGTGCAACTTCAACTGCAACCGAATATTCGTTGCTTACTGTGATAAGTTGTGACAACGGACCATGAATACCGGAGAGAGCCTTGTTTTGAGCCTGTTTCATCACAGCCTTTACAGCACCGGAAAAACCTTCCATATTCTTCTCAAGGTCGCTGAGCATTCTCGCTTTTGACTGCTTTTGAGAAAGTTCAAGGTTTGCTTTTTCCAAATCCGATTTTATCTTATCAGCTTTTTGCGTTTTACTGTCAACTTTTATTTTATATCCTGAAAGAGCATTGTTGTTCTCCTCAATTCTTTCCTGCAATGCTTTCAGATTATTTTCACTGTCACTCTTTTGCGACTGAGCAAGCTGTACTTCTTTTTCACATTCGGCAACAGCATCATCCACAACATTCTGACGTGACTTAATTTCTTCAATTGAAGAAAGAGCCTTTGAACATTTCACTCTGCAGTCAGAGAGTTCAAGTGTAAGTGAAGTTATCTTTTGATTCAGTTCAACTGAAAGTTTGGAATACTCTTCATTTGAAGAAACAAGTTCTTCCATCTGTTCAGTAATACTTTTCAGCTGTGCTTTTTTATCTTCAATATGGACAGTATTGCCGGCTATTAAATCATTTTTTTCTTTAATCTGTGCATCAATTGAAGTATTGGAATCATCAGCAATACCAATATCATTTTTCAGTCTTTCGATAGTCTCATTATTATGTCTGATTGACGTCTCAAAAACATCTGCCTCACCATCTTTTTTCAGTGCGGCTTCTTCATATTCCTTTGAACCGATTCTCACCTGTTCAATATCCGCATTAATGCGTGCAGTTTTTTCAAGAATATCCTCAATCTCTGTTTCAATTGATTTTAATTCTTTTTCACAAATTTCATACGATGCCTGTGTTGCATCAATCTTATGTTCCTGTTCACGCAATTCATTTGTAAAACGATTAATTTTATTAATCCATACACCGATTTCAAGTGTCTTTTTTTCTTCTGATAATTCAAGAAAACGTGCTGCTTTTTCACTCTGTTTTTTCAGCGGACCGACACGATTCTCAAGTTCACCGAGAATATCAAGAAGCCTTACAAGATTTTCCTGTGCCTGATCCAGTCTGCGTGTTGCATCCGTTCTCTTGTGGCGGAAAAGAGAAATCCCTGCTGCTTCCTCGAAAAGTTCCCGTCTGTCTTCATTCTTCTGAGAAATTATGGAATCAATCTTACCCTGACCAACCATTGAATACCCATCTGAACCGAGACCTGTATCCATAAACAATTCGTGAATATCACGTCTTCTTACATTCTCACCGTCGATTTTATATTCGCTTTCACCTGAACGGTAATAACGGCGGGCAACAGTCACAACCTCACCCTTATCCTTGAGCGTATGGTCAGAGTTATCAAGCGTGAGCTGAACCTGAGCAAATCCAAGTGCCTTTCTTGATGAAGTACCGCCAAAAATGACATCCTCCATCTTTGAACCACGAAGGGACTTTGTACTTGTTTCACCAAGCACCCAGCGAACAGCATCTGAAATATTACTTTTTCCTGAACCGTTAGGACCGACAACAGCAGTAATACCTTTGCCGAAAGTGAGTTCTGTTTTATCAGGGAATGATTTGAATCCCTGCATTTCAAGTGTTCTTAAAACCATTACTTAATCCTCAATTGATCAATACCGACTCCATTGTCAGTGATAATTTTTATATTATATCCTCTTTCAAGAAGAAAGTAGATATTGCGCTTATTGTTACCCTTTAACTTTGAAAGTGATTTGGGATTTACAAAAACCTGATAATCCGAGGGCGGAAGAGCAAGTATTTTGTTTAGCATAATTCTTGATTTTACAATCTCGCCAAATGAATCGTGAAATCCGCCTGCCAGCATATTTTCTTTAATATCACGGCTTGAATGAAGACCAAGACGAATAATCTTTATATTTGCCTGCTCGAACAATCCAACAAGCTCGGCACAAAGTTCGGCAGAATCATCAACATCAAGAGGATGATATTGTTCTGCCAGATATAAATCTGCAAGATATGTCCCTTTAAGGACAACAGTAGGATATATCCGTACTGTCTTTGGCTGTAATTCAATTATCTTTTTTGCAGTTGATATTGCTTTTTCATATGTATCAAGATAAAGACCCGTCATCATCTGAAGACCGAGTTCAAATCCGTATTCTTTAATCATTACAGATGCATTGACAACATCCTGAGCCGTATGACCGCGTTTGTTGGCATCAAGCACTTCATCATCCATACTCTGAGCACCGAGTTCAATACTCGTAACACCGTATTTTTTCAGAATATCAAGTATTTCACGGTCGATGCAATCCGGTCTTGTTGAAATTCTTATACCGCTGACTTGTCCGCTTTTGACATAAGGATAAGCGGCTTCAAGCAACTGTATCATATAATCTCTGTCAATTGCAGTGAAAGAACCGCCGAAAAAGGCAATTTCATATTCATATCCTTTTCGCTTAAGTGCAGTATCAACTGCATTTTTTACATCCTGTGCAGTTGGTGATTCATTTTTACCTGTTATTGTTTTTTGATTGCAAAAAGAACATACACAAGGGCAGCCCATATGCGGTACAAAAATACTTATATTTCCTTTTTTCATATTCCCATCAAGTCAAGTGCTTCTTTGGCAGCAGCCTGTTCAGCACTTTTTTTACTTTTTCCTTTTCCTTTGCCGATTACATTTGAATTAAGATGGACTTCCACTTCAAACACTTTGTCATGGTCAGGACCGCTTTCACCGACTAAAACATAATTGACATTTTCAGAAGGGTTCTGCTGAATAATCTCCTGTAAAATCGTTTTATAATCCTTAAAACTGACATCATGATTTTCAACCGCTTTGGTTAAAAAAGAAAGAACAAACTGTTCTGCACACTTCATACCGCCGTCAAGATATATAGCAGCAATCAATGCCTCAAATGCATTTTCAAGAATGGATGGTCTGTCTGCGCCGCCTGTATTTGTTTCGCCCTTGCCTAAAAATAAATAATCGCCAAGATGAATCTCACGTGCAAATTTTGATAAACTGTCTGTACAAACGAGTGAGGAGCGAAGTTTTGATAACTGTCCCTCAGGCATATCGGGATATTTGTGAAATAAAAAATCAGCAGATATTATGGATAAAACCGCATCACCGAGAAATTCCAATCTTTCATTGCAATTCAGATTTTTATGACGCTCATTCGCAAATGAAGAATGCGTAAGCGCCTCCATCAAATAATCTTTATTATTAAATTTATAACCTATTTTCATTTCAAGGTCTTTCATATTTACCATCCTTAAATCCAGCAATACGTTAAAAATCTTTAACAATTATCACTGATTAAAGCCTTTTCAATTTCTTCTATCAAATTCGTTTCCAAGAACCATACAGCCTGCTTGATTGCGTTTTTAAAAGTTCTGGCATCGGCAGAACCGTGTGCTTTGATTACAGGTTTTCTGACACCCAGCAAAACCGCACCGCCGTATTCTTTATAATCAAATTGTTTTTTCAAATCATCAATACCGCTTTTTACACCGAGGTATGAAATTTTTGAAACTATATTTTTCATAAAGGCATCTTTGACATTGTTCATAAGAACTTTAGCAACACCTTCATATGTCTTTAAAATCAGATTACCTGTAAATCCGTCTGCAACAATAACATCAGCATCGCCGAACGGTATCTGTCTGCCTTCAATATTGCCGACAAAATTATATGCTGCGTTCTTCATAAGTTCATATGCCTCTTTAACCGTCGGCGTACCTTTTGTTTCTTCTGTGCCGTTATTGGCAAGTGCAACACGCGGGTTATCATATTTAAGAATGTGTTTCATATAAAGACTTCCCATCATACCAAACTGATAAAGAAAATCCGCACGGCATTCCGCATTAGCACCACAGTCCATAAGAAGTATCGGTTTTTTTGCACTTGGCATAACAGAGGCAATTGCAGGGCGCTTAATACCTTTTATACGCTTAGTAATGAGCGTTGCACCAACAGTGATTGCACCTGTATTACCGGCACTTACAAACGCATCTCCTTTTCCGTCGTTCAGGAGTTTAAAACCTACTGACATAGATGAATCGGGCTTGGCTTTAAGAACACTTTTCGCATCATCATGCATAGTAATCACTTCTGTTGTATTAACGATTTCCGTATTCTTCAATACTATATTATTGTCCTTGGCGCAAGTATGAATTTGTTCTTCATTACCGACAAGCAATGTCTCAATCCCATACTCATCCACAGCAAGCATTGATCCTTTGATAATTTCAAGAGGCGCATTGTCCCCGCCTTGTGCATCAATTATAATTTTCATTTTTCATCCCAAATACCGTTCAACAGATGTTTTCAGTGAACTGATTGCTCTGTCAGAAAGGGCTTTGTACCTTTCATTTTTATCTCTAATTTTTGGTTCAATAGGTGGCAGTACGCCAAAATTTGCACCCATTGGCTGGAAATTTTTAACACTTTCATCGCTTATATAATCGCATAATGCACCGAGCATTGTTATGTTTTCTGGAACAAACGGCTCCTTACCCTGGGCAAATCTTACCGCATTTATACCTGCGATAATACCGCTGCCTGCAGATTCCATATAACCTTCCACACCTGTAATCTGCCCTGCAAAGAAAACATTGGGATATTTTCTTAAACTGTAATCACTGTTAAGCATCTGCGGTGCATTCAAAAATGAATTCCTATGCATAACACCATAACGGACAAACTGTGCATTCTCCAGTCCCGGAATCATTGAAAAAACTCTTTTTTGTTCACCGAACTTAAGATTCGTCTGAAAACCAACAAGATTGAACATGGTTCCCTTATCATTTTCTCTTCTTAACTGAACACATGCCCATGGCCTGTGGTTCGTGTTCGGGTCAATAAGACCGACAGGCTTCATCGGACCAAACCTTGCGGCATCAAGTCCTCTTTTTGCCAATTTTTCAATAGGCATACAGCCCTCATAAACATCAAAATCATGAACAATTGCACTTTCGGCATGAATCAGTTCACAGATAAAATCTTCATATTCCTGTTTATTAAACGGGCAATTGATATAATCACTCTCTCCGCCGCGGTTGTATCTTGACGCACCGAATGCTTTTGTCATGTCAACGCTGTCGGCTGTGACAATCGGTGCTGCTGCATCGTAAAAAGAGAGATAATCACCAACCACATCCTGAATACTCTGTGCAAGTTTATCATCTGTCAACGGACCGCTGGCAATAATTGTGACAGTATCTTTATCTTCAAAATCAATAGTATCAACAACCTGATTAATCACCCTGATGTTTGGATGAGATTTAATTTTATCCGTTATCAGTTGAGAAAATATATTTCTGTCAACTGCCAATGCACCGCCTGCAGGGACTGAACACGACCTTGCAACAGGGACTGTCAGCGAACCGAGGATTGCCATCTCTTCCTTAAGCAATCCTGCCGCACTCTCCAGCCGTGATGCCTTAAGCGAATTTGAACATACAAGTTCTGCAAACAAATCCGATTTGTGTGCAGGAGATCGTTTGATTCCCTTCATTTCATAAAGTTCAACTTCATACCCTGCCTGTGCAATCTGCCATGCTGATTCAACACCTGCAAGACCTGCACCTATTACTTTAAATTTCATAAACTTCTTTCTTTATTTATTCATCGTCAGATTTCTTTTTTCTCGGAATTGGCTTTGTGAAACCGCATCCTTCTGTATCCGGACAATAAAGGATATTGCCTCTGCGTTTGAACAATGATTTACCGCACTTAGGGCAAACTTCGTCAGACGGAGCATCCCATGTCATAAAATTACAGTTCGGATAATTGGAGCAACCGAAAAATGTGCTGCCTTTTTTCGTTTTCTTTTCAATAACATCTCCGCCGCATTCAGGACATTTTGCACTGGTTTTGAACACAAGCGGTTTTGTATTTTTACACTCTGGATAACCGGGGCATGCAAGGAACTTTCCGAATCTGCCGACTTTGATAATCATATTGCGTCCGCACTTTTCACAGACAATATCAGTCTCTTCTTCTTTCAGTTTTATTTTAACACCCTGCATATCAGCCTTTGCTTTTTCAAGCGGTTCTTCAAACTCATCATAATAGAGTTTAATCATACTCTTATAATCCTTTTCACCGCTGTCAATTTTATCAAGGTCAGTTTCCATCTTGGAAGTATACTTAACATTTACAATATTCGGAATTCTTTCCTCCAGCAATTTTGTAACTGCCTCACCAAGTTCAGTCGGTACAAACTGCTTACCTTCACGCTTAACATATTCACGATTAAGGATTGTTGAAGTAATTGTAACATATGTTGAAGGTCTGCCGACACCGTTTTCTTCAAGTGCTTTTGTGAGTGATGCCTCTGTATATCTTGCAGGGGGCTGCGTAAAATGCTGATTGCCGAGTATACTTTTGAGTTTAAGTACATCTCCGGTCTTCATTGCAGGCAACGGTGCGGATGAATCTGATTTTTCATCATCACTCTTTTCTTCATAAAGAGCAGTGAAACCATCAAACTTAACCGTATATCCCGTTGCAGTAAACACATAATCACCTGCAGTAATTTCAATCTTCATTGTCTCCTGCTGACAAGCTTCCATAAGAGAAGCAATAAAACGCTCCCATATGAGTTTATAAATTTTATACTGATCAGAAGTAAGATAATTCTTTATTGAATCAGGCGTTACATTCGGCATTGAAGGTCTGATTGCTTCGTGACCGTCCTGAATATTACTTTTTGATTTATAATATCTTGGCTTTTTGGGAAGATATTTTTCACCGTAAGTATTTGTTATATATTCATTACCTGCGGCTCTTGCCTCTTCCGAAATACGAAGAGAGTCTGTTCTCATATAAGTGATAAGACCGACTGTACCGAGTTCACCTGCATCAAGACCTTCATAAAGTTCCTGTGCGGCTTTCATTGTACGTCTCGCCTGGAATGAAAGACGGCGGGATGCCTCCTGCTGGAGGGTGGATGTTGTGAACGGAGGAGTAGGATTTTTCTTCCTGCTGCCTTTCTTCACACCTGTTACAACATATTCTGCACCATCAAGATCTGAAAGAATTTTATCACTTTGTTCTTTATTTTCAATCTTGATTTTTTCACCATTCTTGCTGTGGATTGCAGCAGAGAATACTTTTCGTTCAGGCGGATTGGTGAACTTGGCATCAATTGACCAATATTCTTCAGGATTAAAAGCTCTTATTTCATTCTCTCTGTCAACTACCAGTCTGAGTGCAACAGACTGAACACGACCTGCTGAAAGTCCTCTTCTGATTTTTTGAGAAATAAACGGTGAGAGTTTATAACCGATAAGTCTGTCAAGAATTCGTCTTGCCTGCTGCGCATTAACAAAATCAATATCAATTTCTCTCGGCTGAGCCATACCGTTTTTAACACCGTTTTTTGTGATTTCATTGAAAGTGACTCTGTTTTTTTCTTTCAAATCAAGACCGAGCAGATAAGCAAGATGCCAAGAAATAGCCTCTCCCTCACGGTCGGGGTCAGTTGCAAGATAAACATAATCTGCTTCATCAGCCTTTTTCTTCAAATCTTTAACAAAATTTTCTTTACCCTTGATAACTGCATACTTTGGTTCAAAGTTATTTGCAATATCAACGCTGAGCCTTGCTGCGGGCAAATCTCTGACATGACCCATTGAAGCAACAACTTCATATCCTTTGCCAAGATAACCTTTAATATTTTTTGCCTTAGCAGGCGACTCAACAATAACTAATTTTGACATATATTTATTCCTTTCAGGATAATTTGTATCTTTTGCCCGAAGCACTTTGTGCAAGTCCTAAAATTTCAAGCTGCGTAAGACCTGATATTACTTTAGCACCTGTAAGCCCTGTTTTTTGAATAATAACATCAATATGCACAAAACTATCTTCAAGACATTCATATATAATTTTATTATCACCTATAAGATTATTTACTTCATTTTCTGTCTTAATTCTTTTTATTCGTCCGCTTTCCAAATTTTCAAACGAAAATTTATCAATTTGGTGACTTATATTAGCGCTTTTATCACTTGTGTCATACATAAGTTCTTCAACACTTCTGACTTTTGAGATGTTGATTGAATCAAACCGCTCTGCATAAAGTGAAAGGATTTGTTCAGGTTTTGTTGCCACCATGGCACCATCTTCAATCAGTTTATTCGTTCCTGAAAAATCAGTTGAAAGAAGGGATGCAGGAATTGCAAAAACATCTCTGCCTTGTTCAACGGCATATCGTGCAGTGATAAGACTGCCGCTTCTGACCCCTGCTTCAACAACAACAGTTGCAAGAGAAAGACCGCTTATAATTCTGTTTCGCATTGGAAATGTTCTTTTGCCGGCAGGGACAAACGGTGGATATTCCGTAACAAGTGCACCGTTGCATCTGATTGTGTCCCGGAGTGATTTGTTTGCCGCAAGATAACTTGTTCCAAATCCGCATCCAAGTACGGCAATTGTTTTTCCGCCTGCCATCAATGCACCCTTATGTGCGGCAGAATCAACACCTAATGCGCCGCCGCTGACTACAACCGCACCGCATTCTGTCACACCTCGGCTCAGAATATTCGTTACCTTAATTGAATATTCACTTGCCTTTCTTGTTCCTACCATAGCAATCGTTACAAGATTATCTATATCCGGCAAAACACCGTCAACAAATAACACAGCCGGCGGGTCCGGAATTTCTTTTAACCGCTGCGGGTAAGATATATCATCATAATCAATAATCTGCCAATTGTTTTTACTGCAAATATCAATTATACTATCGGATTCTGAAATATCAGTATGTTCAAGTTTTTCAATTTTTCTTGGTGTGAGAGCAGTACTCATCCGCCAATCAAATGGTGTTGCATTAAAAAATGTTTGAACACTGCCAAATTCGGCTAATATTGTTTTTATATCAAAACCTTCACCAAGAGCTTTTTGAAACCAAAGCCAATAACGTACATTTTTACTCATCGCAGCATCTCCCACATCGTTATTGCTGCTGCAACAGAAGCATTCAGGCTCTCTGCCTTACCGAGCATTTTTATTGTAACCAAATCGTCACAGCAATTTTTTACCTCAGCACTTATTCCATTTGCTTCATTACCAATAACACAAACTGCACCGTTTGAGAAATCAATCTGCGTGATATTCTTTGCTGAACTGTCAGGACTGGTAGCATAAACACGCATACCCATTGATCTTAACGCATTGATAGTATCCGCAAGATTATCACTGTGCATAATATTCATCCTCAGCACCGAACCCATTGAAGAACGCAGAACTTTTGGATTATACACATCACATCCGCCGAATGTAATCATTCCATCAATACCAAGTGCTTCGGCAGTTCTGATTATTGTACCGAAATTTCCGGGGTCCTGGACATGATCAAGTGCAATATAATGAGAATGAATATTCAGAGCAAAATGATTCGCCTGCATTGCACACACAGCAAATATGCCTTGTGAATTCTGTGTTTCTGATAATTTATCTGAAATTTCTTCAGAAATAATATAAGACTTTTTTGCACGCTCAATCATTGCCTGACAAGATTTAGGATATTTTTGCATAACAGTATCCGTAACAAGAAAGACCTTTACATTTATAACAGAATTAAGGACATCAAAAACAAGTCTTGCTCCTTCAATAACAAATGCATTGCGTAGTTTACGCTCTTTTGAAGAGGAAAGAAGTTTTTTAATGTCCTTTATTAAATCATTATTTTTACCTGTGATTTTTTCCATACACAACTCCAAAAAGCGTGCCAATAATTTACATTCGTTTAAAGAAATCACTGACTATAATTTATTTTAAATATAATATACATTATATAGCAAAAAATAGCAATACCAAAAAATAAAAAAACACAAAAAAGCAGCACCGAACATCAAGTCGGTGCTGTTCATTGCTGAAATTAAATTAGAGAGCAGCCTTTGCGGTTTCAACAAGTGATGTGAATGCTTTTGGATCTGAAACAGCAATTTCAGAGAGCATTTTTCTGTTAAGATCAACACCTGCTTTTTTAAGACCGTTCATAAATGTTGAATAATTAGTACCATTCATTTTACAAGCAGCAGAAATACGGGTAATCCATATTCTTCTGAAATCTCTCTTTTTCTGCTTTCTGCCAATATATGCATACTGACCGCTCTTCATTACAGCCTGTTTTGCTGTTTTGAAAAGACGATGTTTTCCGCCATAATAGCCTTTTGCTGCTTTTAATACTTTCTTTCTTCTCTTACGAGTGGCCATAGCGCCTTTAATTCTTGCCATTTTAATATACCTCCGAGTTTATGATATTTGCATCCATTTGCATTATAATTCTTATTTATAAGGAACAAGTCTCTTACACTGCTTCTGATTTGTAACATCAGCAACTGCAGTCTTGCGAAGATTTCTCTTACGCTTTGTTGACTTCTTAGTAAGAATGTGTGAGGTATAAGCATGAGCACGCTTAACCTTGCCGCTTTTTGTTGTCTTGAAACGCTTTTTAGCGCCGCTGTGTGTTTTAATCTTAGGCATAATTATTCCTCCATCTTATAATTACTTATTTGTTTTCGGGGACAGGAACATAAGAATTTGTCTGCCCTCAAGTTTTGGTGCTTTGTCCACATTAACATCTTCAAGTGCAGCGGCAAAACGTTTCATATTCTCTACTCCCAAATCAGAGTGAGCCATCATTCTGCCCTTGAGCCTGATAGAAACTTTAAGTTTGTGGCCTGATGCAAGAAACTTTTTCGCTTGATTAACTTTCGTGTTGAAATCACCGACATCAATTGTTACAGAAAGACGAATTTCTTTTGTTTCAATCTGCTTTTGGTTTTTACGATTTTCTTTCTCACGCTTCGCCTGTTCATAACGGTACTTGGAATAGTCCATTATTTTGCATACCGGCGGTTTCGCCTGAGGAGCAATTTTGACTAAATCAAGATTATTATCGTCTGCAATCTTTTGTGCTTCTTTGGCACTCATGATTCCAAGCTGTTCACCATCGGCAGAAATAACTCTCAATTCCTTGTCTCTGATTTCGTCATTAATTTGCTGTGTTTCCTTGCTGATAAATAACACCTCTTAAATAAAAATAAATAAAGTGCGAACGCAAAATGCCCGCACTTCAATAATTAACGAATAACTATTGCCCTTTTTGCTCAATTACTCAAGGGGAGAACGGGAGCGTTCTTCTTTGTTGTGAAGATATATTAGCACAACTGCAAACAATTGTCAAGTATTATTTAACTGTTTGAGGAATACGATTAAAAACCTTTGTTTTCTCACAAATTAAATAAGATAAAATTCCAAATAAAACTGCAAGTACTGTTATGAGTAATAGGCTCATTTTATCTGACAAAAATTCTAATTCATTCTTGACTATACTTCTTGCTGCATTCTGACAAAGATAAATCGGTAGGCTCAGTTTACCGAGAAAGAACACCAATCTATTGTTATAAACACCGTTATTGATATTCCTGCCAAAAGTAAGTGTGACACCAAATGCCATAAAATATATTACATACGATTCATATCTGATATTAATATTGGAAATCATATAATAAACAGCAACAATCCAGCATATATTTTCTGCAATAATCAATACAAATTTTGATAAATGTGATAAATCAGCTGATTTGATTTTTTCGCTTATTGCAAAACAAAAACAACCTAATAAAACAACTGCAAATCCTCTGATATTACAGGCATATGTATATTTTTCATAAACATATGTGGGTGGCATAGCACCGTATGTTTTAACCAAATAGCCGATTAATACTGAAGAAGCTGTCGGTGCAAAAACAAGAGCTGTAAAATCAAAATTTTTCAACAACAGCGGATATATTATTACAAGTGCTAAAAGCATAGAACAAATATACCATTCAACTGAAATAAGATCATAATTGGAAATACCTGTTCTTTGAAGAAAAAAGGCACCAGGAATTCGGTTGGCAAATTCAATTATAAAATTATCACTATACAAATAAAGCATAATGATTGCCAGTATAACAGCAATAATATGATATGGCAGGATTGTTTTAATTTTTCTTAATATAAAATCAAAAGTTTTATAACCAACTGAACCCTCTGTATTTCTGATTTTACAGGCACTTTTAGCGGCAAGAAATCCGGAAATTAGGAAGAAAAACTCCACGCCTATTCTGCCTTTTGAAAAAAAGCTGAAATATGGATTGATTACACAGTTATTCCCTAACACATCATTTCCTGCGTGAAAAAGGAGAACACCAATACAAAATACAAATCGCAGTATTTCAATTTTACCATTTCTTTTTGTTAGCATATTTTCCCCTACCTAAGAATTTTTATACTAATGTTAACAATTCTTATTATAAGGTGATGTCACTTTGATGTCAATATCTTTTCATTCAAATATTTTTGATAAAATAGTAGCAGAGGTGATACTATGCCATCAAAATTGCCGCAGTTTACGCTGCGCATTCCACAAGAACAAATGGATAAATTCAGATACATTGCTGAATACAATGCCCGTTCATGCAACAGAGAACTTGAACATCTGATAAAAAAACAAATTGATGAATTTGAAAAAGAGCATGGTAAAATCCTAAAAGAGGATATAAAAAATCTAAAAAAATAAAAATAATATAAATAATATAGTTAACTTCATCTCAATAGACAGAAATTGAAAAACCACGGATATATCCGTGGTTTTTATCTTTTAATTTGTATTCGTACTGCCGAGTTTTGCCCATTGTGACTGGAAGTCATTATAATCATCCGTGAAATAAAAATCAGCACCGTTATTATATGAGAAGAAATAAAAATAATCCGTATCATTATGATTAACAACTGCATCAATATTAGCAACACCCGGATTACAAATCGGTCCGCTCGGGAGGAAATCGCACTTATAAGTGTTGTAGGATGTTACAACTTCATCGCCATACCCTGCTGCCCTGAGCAGATTGCCGTAATCAATTGTGACATCACTCTGAAGTTTTTGAGGCTTTTCAAGTCTGTTAACAAAGACAGAAGCAATATTCTCTGCAACACCCTGACCGAGCGTTTCTTTTTCAACAATTGAAGCAAGTGTTACAAGTTCATACAAGGACATTCTGTTTTGGGTACAATAATCCTTCCACTGCTGTGTAATTCTGTCATCGAATACAGTAAGCATCTGATTGACAATATCTTTCGGTTCGGAATTCTCAGCAAAATCGTATGTTGCAGGGAACAAAAAGCCTTCAACCCCATAGGCAATTGTTGAATCAGACGGATAATCGGACAGAAAATCATAATTATAGTCCCCTGCTGATTTGCAGGCATTCAAAAACGCCTGTTCTTCACAAACGCCGTTTTCGTCAAGCGTTTTTGCTATATCAAAAACATTGTACCCTTCAGGAATACAGACAGAAACCGTTTTGTGTGAAACATCAGGATTTTTAAGTTTTTGTGCAATATCTTCATAACTCATTGAAGAAGATAAAAGATATTCACCATTATAATAAACAAAATCGGGATAATGCCTGTCCATCCAATAAGACCAGACCGTATCATTATTAATAATACCATTTTGTTTTAATTTCAAACCGACATCATACTGAAAATCAGAAGATTCAAGCATAAGATTATATTCAACATTCGTATTCCTGTTTCCTGATATATCCTTTTGAACATATGAGTAACCAAAAAATCCCACCACTGCCAAAAGAACAATAACAAGTATAATTGCAACGAATGACAATCCTTTATTACTTTTATTCATCTTTGCCATAACAGAATTCTCCTTTTTCAATCCTCATAGGTATATGTGCAAGTCCGCGGTCGACAATCTCACTGCCGATAACTTTAAAACCGATTTTTTCATAAAACGGCACAGCATAATTCTGTGAATCGACAAGGACAAAATCTGCACCCTGTTCAAATACTTTTTGAACAACAAAGCGAACAATTTCCGCCCCATAACCTTTGCCTCTGCCGTTTTTGAGCAGGGCAATCCTGCCGATTTTATAACCCTGTTCTGTCAAAACAAATCTTGCGGTGCCAATTGCACAATCATTATCATAAAGAATTGCAAAAGTTGAAATCTTATCATACTCATCAAATTCTTCTTCTGCAATTGCACCTTGTTCTTCAATAAAAACAGTGGTACGGATATACTTTACTGTTTCAAAATCTTCATCATAAAATGACAGCAACTTAATATTATTCATCAACCGACTGTACCTTGAGCATATTTGTTGTACCCGAAATACCGAGTGGAATACCTGCTGTGATAACAACAGTATCACCTTTATTTATTATTCCCGCTTGATAGGAAACTTCCACTGCGTGGTCAAAAAGTTCATCGGTATTATTTTTCAATTTGCACATAAGCGGAGTAACACCCCAACTGAGGTTGAGCTGACGCCATACTTTCTCATCAATAGTTGCACCTATGATATTGGTATATGGTCTGAATTTAGAAATCATTCTTGCCGTTGTTCCGCTTTTGGTAACCGTAATAATCGCAGAAGCATTTATATCATGAGAAGTCGTAACCGTAGCATGACTGATTGCAGAAGTGATTTCTTTTGCTCCGCTTCGGGAATAGAACTTATTAAATCTCTTTTCATAATCAATATCGTTTTCTGTTGTTTTGGCAATGGAAGCCATTGTTTCAACAGCCTCAACAGGATGTTTGCCTACTGCAGATTCACCTGAAAGCATAATTGCACTTGTACCATCATAAATCGCATTTGCAACATCAGTAATTTCTGCTCTGGTCGGGCGTGGATTCGTAATCATGGATTCAAGCATCTGGGTTGCCGTTACAACAATTTTTCCGGCTTCATATACCTTATGAATAATCATTTTTTGTATTGCCGGAATTTGTTCAAAATGGATTTCAACACCCATATCACCGCGTGCAACCATAATTCCGTCTGATACTCTGATAATATCATCAATATTTTCTACACCCTGTGCATTTTCGATTTTGGCAATAATCTTGACATCTTTCCAACCGATAGCGTCGGTATAATTCCTGAGTATGGTAACATCCGTCGCATTTCTGACAAAAGAGGCAGCAATAAAATCAAAATCATGATCTTTACCAAACTGCAAATCGGACATATCCCTTGCAGAAAGATAAGGCATATTGAGTTTTACGCCGGGAACATTAACGCCCTTATGGTTCGTTAACAGACCACCGTCAACAACTGTACAGTTAATGTCCGCACCATTAACATTATCAACCGTCATTGAAATAAGTCCGTCATTAATAAGAATGGTTGTGCCGACACTGACATCGGCAGCAAGACCATCATAATTGATAAAACATCTTTCTTTTGTACCAAGGCATTCCTGCGTTGTAAGCGTATATTTATCTCCATGGCTGATAACAACACCGTCAGGGTTTTCAAAATCACCAAGACGGATTTCAGGTCCTTTGGTATCAAGCAAAGTTGCGATTGGCTTATTCAATTTCTTTCTTACAGAAACAAGTTCATTGAGCCGCATTTCATGGTCTTCATATGAACCATGGCTGAAATTGAATCTTGCCACATTCATACCCGACTCAATCATTTTTTCAAGCACTTTGGGATCATCGGTTGCAGGACCTAAAGTACAAATGATTTTTGTCTTTTTCAAATAATTAGTCTCCATAATAGTCTCCATAGTAAATTTGCTAAAGAATTATTTTGCTAAAAAGCCGATTTTTTTCATAGCCTTATCAAGCGTACGCTGTGAAAGTCTGCTTGCAAAATCAGCACCCTTTTTCCACTGCTGTTCAAGATAAGCCTTATCAGCCATAAGTTCTTTATATTTTTTCTGAACAGGTTCAAGTTCGGCAATAACCGCTTCACCTACTGCAGTTTTAAAATCACCATATCCTTTTCCGGCAAATTCGGTTTCAATCGCATCAAAAGTCTTTCCTGTAACAGCGGAATAGATTGTCATAAGATTATTTATACCGTCTTTACCGTCTGCATAACGCACGCTCATTTCACTGTCGGTAACAGCAGACTTAAATTTTTTCATAATCACATTCGGCTCATCTGTAAGATAAACAGTACCCTTAGGATTCGGGTCTGACTTGCTCATCTTTCTTGTTGGGTCTGCAAGGCTCATTACTCTTGCACCTGATTTTACAAGATAAGGTTCCGGCACGGTAAACACATTGCCGTAAACGCCGTTAAAACGTTCTGCAATATCCCTTGTAATTTCAAGATGCTGTTTTTGGTCAGCACCAACAGGAACAATATCCGCCTGATAAAGAAGTATATCGGCAGCCATAAGGCATGGATATGTAAAAAGACCGGCATTGACATTGTCAGAATGCTGCTGAGACTTATCCTTAAACTGAGTCATTCGGTTGAGTTCACCAAACTGGGTATAACAGTTGAGCAGCCAAGCGAGCTGGGAATGCTGAGGAACATGAGACTGAATGAATAAAATACTTTTTTCAGGGTCAAGTCCAACTGCAATCAATTGAGCATAAAGCTGAATTGTCTGCTCTCTCAACTTTTTAGGGTCCTGACGAACAGTGATTGAATGCAAATCCGCAACGCCGTATATTGTATCAAACTCCTCCTGAAAATCAGGCCAAGCACGCATTGCTCCAAGATAATTTCCAAGTGTAGGGACAGAAGTAGGCTGAATTAATGACAAACTTCTTTTTTTACGCTGTTTTATTTCTTCTGACATAAATTAATCACCATTGCCTTTCATTATCTATATGACTCTGCAACTTCGCCGAGAGCCTTAATACCTTTAACAATTCCATCATCTGTAGGTGTTGAGAAATTGAGGCGAATATACTGCGTTGACTGCGTATCGTCCATAAGGAATGCCTTACCCGGAACCACTGCAACTTTCTTTTCAAGTGCTTTTTGTACAAAATCAAGCATACCAACATCATCAGGCAGTTTGCACCAGATAAACAGTCCGCCCTCGGGCTTAACATACTCCACAAAATCACCGAGATATTCATCAATACAATCACACATAAGTGTGAGTTTTTTTCTGTAAATATTCTGAATTTTGGTTATATGGGCATCAACGTCATATTTCTTAAACCAATTATAAACAATCATCTGATTGAGACATGGAGTATGAACATCCGACGCCTGCTTGCCGACAGTCATCTTTGCAACCAAATCTTTGTGCGCGCAACAATAAGCAACTCTTAATCCGGGTGAAAGAATTTTTGAAAACGAGCCTGCATAAACAACGATACCGTCTGTATCCATAGACTTTATTGAAGGAACTCTCTTGCCCGATACTCTGAGTTCACCATATGGATTATCTTCAAGAATAACAACACCGTATTTTTTTGCAACGGCATAAAGTTTCTGTCTTTTTTCAAGTGACATTGTTGTACCTGACGGATTTTGAAAATTAGGGATTGTATAGATAAATTTAATATTCTCCGTTGTTTTCAAAACATCTTCAAGAGCATTGACATCCATTCCGTCATCTTCAACGGGAATACCTTTCAACTTGCATCCGTAAGAACGAAAACAGTTAAGTGAACCGATAAAGGACGGCTCTTCACACACTACAGTGTCTCCCTCGTTGCACAAAACTTTGGTTACCAAATCAATAACCTGTGTTGCACCTGATGTGATTAATACACTGTCAAAATCCGCACCGATATTTTCTCTTTGCTTCAGCCAATCGGCAATCGTATCTCTGAGTGGTTGATACCCTTCACTGACACCATATTGCAGTGCCTCTATAGGATTCGTATCCAGAATTTCTTTTGTAATGGCCTTCACTTCATCAACAGGAAAAGCATCAGGTGCAGGATTGCCAGCAGCAAGAGGAATTATCTCAGGGTTTGAGGTTGCCTTGAGTATCTCTCTGATTGCACTTGGCTGAAGTGAAGAAATTTTGTTTGAAAAAGTAAATTTCATTTTAAATTATGCCGTCTTTCTTTAAGAATTTTATTAATCTGTCTGTATTCCTGCCGTCATGGTAAGTAACAATTTTTCTGTAATTATCAACATATTCCTGTTTTTGAGGATTATGATAATTAGATTCAATTGCTTCTGTCAGACCATCTGTGTTATAGAAATAGTCACCGTAAACATTCTCTTCATTGAGCATAAGTTTTGTTGTCGGTCCGTAATGCGCCATACAATCATCTTTTTCTTCCCAATAGAAAATTACACGGCTGCCGCGGTAAAATGCATCATAAGCGATGGAAGAATAGTCTGTAATAAGTATTCTTGCCTGTCTGAGTATATTATCATACTTAGCGTCCATAACAATTGTATCTGTTACGGATTTCGGCAGATTTTTGAGTTCATTTACAATAAGCGGATGCGGAAGAATGATAACTTTATCCTTTAACGCTTCAGGAACACTGTTATAAATCTTCATTATCATTTTGAAATAACTTGTTTCAAGGAAATTATCACGTGCAGTATTAATCTCCCAAGGGCGCCATGTCGGCATAATAACAATCTTGTCCGCATCGTCATTCAATATATTTTTATCAAACTTAGGCAGACCGCATATATACAAATCTTCATAATAATGATGCCCGAGTTCGGCAAAATGATCCGCCTCCTCCTGTGAGGAGACGACTACACGGTATTTACCGTTAAGATTTTTTCGTTTGAACATTTTTCTGGATTCGGAATCAAGAGAAACCATATACATAACGCCATGCTGGAGAAAAACATAGTTTTTGTTTTTGCTTGCAACTTTCATCAGTGCAAGTTTATTGAAAGTTTTAAGGTCCATTGCATGCACAAGCGTCTCTGTTCCGATAAAAGTCTTAGCCTTGAAAAAATACAGATAATGCTTGAAAGAATGTTTAATCAGAACATTCTTTCTGTATTTTTCAGGAACATCACCCAACGCATCTTCCGTTACAATAAAATATGCATAATTGTAACCGCTGTCAATCAATTTTTCAAAAGTAACACTGGCACTTTCTTCATACTTTGAAGAATTCTTTTCATACAAAATAACAAGATTATTTGCTTTCTTACTATACCAAAACTTTGAAACAGCATAAGCAAAAATCTGCATCACTCTCTTTGAAAAAGCATCAGATACATTATAGGAACGGACATATATATTAAGTCTGTTAGCCCGTGATTGTCTGAAAATGGCTACGGAATTCGTTTTTTTCTCAATTGTAAACGGACCGCAGAGTCCCAAAAATCTGTTAAAAAGAAGTGCATTATAAATAATATGACACTGAACCCGCGCACCCAGACTGTTATTATAATTGAGTGCGACATTATTGGTAGCAGGCATATCAATAACATCTTCAACAGGAACACTGAAATAGTAAAGTCCGAAATGTGACTGTGAAAGTGCATTGGTATTCGCAAAAAACTTTGGTTTATACACAGCATCACCAACGGTGATCCAAGTGTCTTTCAGTCTCATTTCAACAGGTGTCTTTAATTTAAAAAGGCTGAAGCAAATCATTTTATTGCCCTTTTTCAAATAAAGCGGCAGGATATTTTTCATCTTGGAATTTTTCCTGTAACTTATATCCGCCATACCGTCTTCATTATTTTCAACAAAGAACCTGTCCTCATCCGCACCAAAATCAAATTCCTTAAAACCGGCTGCTTTCTCACACTGCCTTACAAAAGACACTGTCTTTTTTGTTCTGTTTGAAGATGAAATAAATTCACCGTGTTTTACATATTCTTTTTCCCCTGTCATTTTGCCGAGAATATTGGCAATCGTTAAATTAACACAGGAAAAATCCACTACTTTTTTGGGGGTTATTGAATAAAACAGCCTGTCCTTTTCTCTTTCAAAAAACGATGAAAGGAGATGGTTATCCTTGGTTTTCCCAAGCAAACGTTTAAATACAAACGCTGCCGCTTCACTGAACCTGAACTGAAATGCCGTAACAGTCCCTAAGGTTGATACACTGTTATCAAGAGAAAGGATAAATTCTTTTTTAGCTTTATTAAGATTTCTTCTGTAAGCAACAACATACCGGTATCCCGGATTTGAATAAATATAGTTCCTTATATTCTCAAACTGGGATTCAGGCATCCGACCAGCATAAATGAGGCAAATATTTTCACCGGCGTCAGGCTGTTTTTCAAGTTTATACGAATCAGTCCTGCCGGTAACCATAAGTTCAAATAACAATTCACAGGAATTGATATATCCGTTAGAACAATATGATTTAACAAAATCTTCCTGTAACACAACAGGGGTATTCATCTCATCAATAACACCGTCAACCGTTTCCGTAATCGGGAACGGCAAACTCTCAAACGGAATATAAACACCTCTTGAATTAAGATATTTATCTTTATCATAAGCATAAAGGATTATCTTTTTACCGGTAACTGCAAAATCGAAAAATACGCTTGAATAGTCTGTAATCAATCCATCACAGGCGTTAAGAATCTCATATGTATCATAATCAGAAGGAAAATAATCTATGTGCTTGAACGCAGAACAATTTATATTACTTGCAAGAAGGAAATGAAGATTGACAAGGAGAACTGTATCGTCATCCAGTTTTTCATCAAATTCCTTGAGTATATCCATAGTACATTCAAGTTGATAATTTGTATCTGCTGTTCTGCCTGTACCGCGCCATGTAGGCATATAGGCAAAAAGTTTTTTGTCGTCATAACCCAACTTGCTTTTCATTTTATGAGATTGATTTTCATCATAAAAAACATAATTTCGGGGATAGTTGGCAATAAGAGAATAACCTTTAAAAATATGTTTGAGGTCATAGTCATTCATAAAGACATCACGTGTAAACTCGTTAGGGAAAAGAGCATAATCGCTCATAAGATAATTCTTCTGAATATTTGCAAGAGATGCAAGATTGGATTTATCTGATTTGCCAAGCGTTTTAAGCGGTGTTCCGTGCCACGTATTAAGAAATACCTGTCCTTCCCTTTTATTAAAATACGGCGGGAAAGAATTATCTGTCATAATATACTTAGCTGTTGCAAGGTATTTGCAATACTGCTTTGAATCTCTGACTGACAGAATAACATTATTAAAACCGTAAAACTGCATACGTGCCTTAGCACTGTCTAAAGTATCCTGAGTAACAACGAATACAGTTACATATTCTTTCCAGCGTGGATTGGAATTTATTTCATTAAGCATTGAAAACATATTACCATTGATATTTGTACCTTGGCCGCCTTCAAGCAAAACCAATTTGTCATCAATCGGCAAAGAACAAAAGTCAATATAATATGATTTCAAATTTTTACTTAATTTTTTAAATTTTTTTACAAACTTTTTTAACACCGAGTTATACCTCAACTTTCAGTTAATTCCATTGCTATAAACTTTGCAATAATTGAAGCATTATTTGTGTCTGTATTCTCAACATATTTTGACTTAAACGCAAATAACGAATTTGAATCATAAATATTGTTTTTTATAGATAAACAAAGATCGTGTGCATTTTCAAACACTGCTGACGGCAGTTCTGCCTTCAGGTCGATATTTGTTCCTCTTTCCTCAAGATATTGATTATAATCAGGAACAAAAAAATAAAGAGGTTTCATCAGTATACTGGCCTCAAATGCACAAGCAGAATAATCTGTAATTATAAAATCTGCAACTTTCATCAATTCAATGGATGAAAAATTGCCGTTATATGAAAACCTGTCATCTTTTTTGGTTTTGGAAAAAAGCGGATGCTCGCTTACAATAAGATGATAGTCTTTCATATCATCTGCAAACTCAACTTTAAGTTCGTTGACTGCATAGATTTCTCTATCTCTGAAAGTTGGAAGATAAAGGACAATTTTTTTATCACAAAGAGCAGGATTTTCTTTAAAAAACTTTGAAGCAATACCGTTATCCGATAATATTTCATCAACTCTTGGGAGCGAACAGATTTTAATTTTGTCTGCTGTATACCCAAAAGCCTGCATATAAAACCGTGCGGTTGCTTTGCTTGGAGCAAGGACAACATCATAATTCTTATGCATACACATTGCTTTACTGATTTTTTCATCCCTGCCTTCTTTTGTTCCGACACTTTGAAGTCCGAATTTTTTGACAGCACCGAGTGCATGCCACATCTGGATAACCTTCAAATCTTTTTTATGCTTCAGGCAGGAAACGGTTATTGAATATGTATCAAGTATCGCAACTTTTGACGTAGCAAGATAATACATATCCGCAATTATACCAAAACAGTATTTGATTTTTGCAGCGAAACCATCAGGTATCATACGGAGTCTGAACACCTGCTCATAGTCAGGCAGTTCAGACTCAATTGCTTTTTCAAGCAAAGACATATCAATACTTTTATCATTGCTTTGACGTGACAGATAGACAATTCTGTTTTTAGTCTTAAAAAGTTTAATCGGTGCATACAGCACCCTCAATCCGAATTTTAAGATTGAAATCAATATAACTTTCATATAGTCTTATTTTTATTCGTAGAGAGGATATTTTGCACAGATTTCTGCAACACCCTTTAAAATTTCATCTTTCTTATTATCAAAATCTTTAACTGCAAAAGAAATATATTCAGCAATCTTATCCATATCATCTGTATTCAGACCTCTTGTTGTTGCGGCAGGAGTACCGATACGAACACCTGATGTAACAAACGGAGAAAGAGGTTCGTTGGGAACAGTATTTTTATTAAGCGTAATATGAACTTCATCAAGGCGATGTTCAAGTTCTTTACCTGTTACATCCGTGCCTCTGAGATCAAGAAGACAAAGATGATTATCTGTACCGCCTGAAACAAGATTAAGACCACGCTTTGTAAGTCCGTCTGCAAGAGCCTTGGCATTATCAATAACTCTCTGCTGATATTCTTTGAATTCAGGTTTAAGAGCTTCACCGAAGCACACAGCCTTACCTGCAATAACATGCATAAGAGGACCGCCCTGTGTTCCCGGGAATACTGCGGAATTAAGTTTCTTTGCAAGGAATTCATTGTTGCAAAGGATAAGACCGCCTCTTGGTCCGCGAAGCGTTTTATGTGTTGTAGTTGTTACAACATCTGCATATGGGATTGGTGACTGATGAAGACCTGCGGCAACAAGACCTGCAATATGAGCCATATCAACCATAAGCATAGCACCATTCGCATGAGCAATATCCGCCATAGTTTTGAAATCAATTTCTCTTGGATAAGCAGATGCACCTGCAACAACAAGTTTCGGCTTAACTTTATTAACCTGCTTAGCAAATTCTTTAAGGTCGATAAATCCGTTATCATCAACACCGTATGAGACAAAATTGAAATATTTACCGCTGATATTTGCAGGTGAACCGTGAGTTAAATGTCCGCCGTTATCAAGGCTCATACCCATAACTGTGTCACCCGGCTGAAGAAGAGCAAGATAAACGGCTGTGTTAGCCTGTGCACCTGAATGCGGCTGAACATTTGCAAACTTGCAGCCAAAGAGTTCACATGCTCTTTTTATTGCAATCTCTTCAACAATATCAACATACTGGCAGCCGCCGTAATATCTCTTTGACGGCAAACCTTCTGCATATTTATTTGTAAGAACAGAACCCATTGCTGCCATTACCTGTGGTGAAACGAGATTTTCAGAAGCGATAAGTTCAATATTTTCTCTCTGTCTTTTAAGTTCAAGAGACATTGCGTCTGCAACTTCCTTATCTGTTTCTGCTACTTTTGCGATTGAATCATAATAATCTGGAAACATCTTAAATATCCTCCGATAAAAAATTTTATACGGCTATATATTAACATAAATAATTATAATATACAATAGCAATTTTTATACTTGAAAGATATAATGATATGTGATAAAATCTTTACAGTAAAAAGGAGTGATACTATGAGCGGACATAATAAATGGAGCACTATTAAAAGAAAAAAAGGTGCTAACGACGCTGCTCGTGCAAAAATCTTTACCAAAATAGGCAGAGAGCTTGCAGTTGCAGTAAAAAACGGAGGTCCCGATCCAAACAATAATGCCAAACTCCGTGACGTCATTGCCAAAGCAAAACAGAATAATGTTCCGAACGATAATATTGACAGAATGCTCAAAAAAGCAGCAGGAGATACTGACGGTGCAAACTTTGAAGAAATCGTATATGAAGGATATGGTCCATCAGGTATTGCAGTAGTTGTTGAAACACTTACTGACAACAGGAACAGAACTGCAAGTGAAGTTCGCCACTATTTTGATAAAGCAGGCGGAAATATGGGTACTCCGGGTTCTGTAACATTTATGTTCGGAAAAGAGGGCGTTATTATCATTGAAAAAGAAGATACGGACGAAGATGCGCTTATGATGGATGCCCTTGAAAGCGGAGCAACCGACTTTTTAACCGATGATGAAGATATTTTTGAAATCAGGACAGATGCAAACGATGTTGGCGTTATCCGTGATGAACTTGAGGCAAAAGGATACAAGATTATTTCATCAGAACCTGCATATATTCCTCAGACATATACAAGACTTGAAAATGCCGATGATATGAAAGCAATGGCAAAGATGATTGAAATGTTTGAAGAAAATGATGATGTGCAGAACATCTGGCACAACTGGGAAAATGAAGATGAATATGAGGGATAATCCCTGTTTATAAAAAGCAACCCCGTACTAAAGCTGAGGTTCGGTAACGAAGTGTTGCTTAAAATCATTATCTTTTCAGCTATAATTACGTTAAAAAATACCATAAGGCGTCAGCCTTATGGTATTTTTATGCCTTATTCTAACTAAAAATCTAACAATTTTAAGTGCTTCGCAGTTTTGTAGCATGGAAAATTTGTCTGTAAATATAGTTTAAAAACGCAGCAAGACTTGCGTCTTGCGAGGCTTTTGAACTGTATTTCAGGCTATTTCCGTGAAAAACCAATACTTCGTTATCGCACCTCAGCTAACAAAGTACGGGGCTGTTTTTATAATTCAATATAATAAGGGCATATATTGGCGTATTCTCCGTTTTTCAGCCTGAAGCCATTCGGAATTATACCGAGTTGATGAAATCCAATATGTTCATACAAGTGGCGAGCATGGATATTCGATTCTACAACAGCATTAAACTGCAATATTTTGAATCCGAGAATTTTGCCTTTATCCATACAATCAAGAACAAGTTTTTCACCGATATGCTGTCCGCGAACATCAGATTTTACAGCATAACTGGCATTGCAGATATGACCGCATCTTCCGACATTATTGGGATGTAAAATATAAAGTCCGAGAATTACGCCATCCTTTTCTGCAACGGCAGTATAGCTCTGTGACGAAAAGAATTCAAATCCCGTAGTTTCATCCAGATATTCTTCCTGCGGAAAAGCAATACCTTCCTCAACAATACTGTTCCAGATATTTATCATTTCAGAAATATCTGTTTGTTCAAAATTTCTGATAACCATATATAATACTCCTCAAAATTTTTACCGATACAAAATGAAACAAATTAAATGTTTTTTCAATTATTAAAAACTGCGTATTTTATATCAAGACGTGATGATATAAAATACGCAAATTTTTGTTATCTTTCTTCTCTGAAATAGGAAAGGCCGAGAGACTGCGGTCCCTGATTCTCTTTTTTCTTTTTAACACTTACCAATATAAGCACAATGATTGTAACTATATACGGCAGCATTTTGAAAAGTTCCTGTGTACGCATAGCAAGACCGGGAATAAAAAGATAAACAATATACAGTCCGCCGAAAACAACTGAACCCAAGATACCGAGTTTAGGCCTCCATATAGCAAAGATAACCAATGCAATGGCAAGCCATCCACGATCACCGAAACCTTCGTTTGACCATACACCGCAGGCATAGTCCATTACATAATAAAGTCCGCCGAGACCTGCAATAACACTGCCGATACAGGTAGCAAGATATTTTGATTTTGTAACACTGATACCTGCTGCATCTGCAGTTGCGGGATTTTCACCTACTGCACGCAGATGAAGACCGCCGCGTGTACGGTTCAGGAAAAAACTGCAGGCAAGCGCAATTATAATTGCGGCATAAGCAAGAAATCCATATGAAAGAAATATTTTGCCGAATGCGCCTGTTGTTTCGGCAATAGGCAATGTCTGCCTGAAGAAATTACTTGTTGTTGTAAGTGCTACAGACGGAACATCGGCACCGGTAAGTTTGATTAATGAACCGCCGAAGAAATTACCGAATCCGACACCAAAAGTTGTTATTGCCAGACCTGTTACATTCTGATTTGCACGGAGTGTAACCGTAAGGAAACAATAGAGCAGACCAATAAGTGCCGAACCCAAAATACTGCAGAGTAAAGGTATAATCACAGCCAGAAAAGCATTTGCGTCGTTAGGATTAGCCAATGAATTCTCATAAAAGAAAGCACCGATAACACCACTGATACCGCCAATATACATAATACCGGGAATACCGAGATTAAGGTTACCTGATTTTTCAGTTAAAATTTCACCTGTTGAGCCATACAAAAGAGGGATACCCTGCATTACAGCCCTTTGAAGAAAAGTAACAACTGTTGCTGAAATCATATTACTTTACCTCCTTTGAATGATGAAATTGAATTTTATAATTAATAAAGAACTCCGAACCGATAATAAAGAACAAAACAATACCCGTTATAATATCTGCAAATGATTCATTGAGTCCATATACAGTTGATATTTCGCCCGCACCCTTTTCAAAAAAGACAAGGAGAAACGAGGTGAAAATCATAATAATCGGATTGAATTTGGCAAGCCAAGAGACCATAATAGCAGTGAACCCGCGTCCGCCTGCGATAGTTGTGGTAATAGTATGATTCGTACCGCTTACAAGAAGAAGTCCTGCGATACCGCACACTGCCCCTGAAAGAAGCATTGTACGGATAATTACTTTCTTCACATTAATACCTATATATCTTGCCGTATTTTCACTCTCTCCCACTACTGCGATTTCATATCCGTGTTTGCTGTATTTCAGATAAACATACATCACAACTGTGATAATGAGAACAACAATAATATTGAGCAGATAATCATACTGACCGATAGTGGGCATCCATCCTTCACGACCGGCCTGATTAATAATACCGATTGTGCCCGAACCCTTTGGGTTTTCCCAAAGCATTGCAAAATAGGAAACAAGCTGAATCGCTACATAGTTCATCATAAGGGTAAAGAGTGTTTCATTTGTATTGAATTTTGCTTTAAAAACAGCAGGAATAAATGCCCACAATGCACCTGCAGCAATGCTGGCAATAATCATCACGATAATAAGAAGTGCATTGGGTATTTTTCCGCCAAGCAATATCATACAAGCGGCAGTAGCAAGACCGCCGATAAGCACCTGTCCTTCAGCACCGATATTCCAAAATCTCATTTTGAATGCAGGTGTTATTGCCAATGATATGCAAAGAAGCATTGCCAGACTCTGCAGCATATTCCAAATTCTTCTCGGACTGCCGAAAGCACCTTTAATCATAGTACCATAAACGCTGATTGGATTTTGGTGTGTAAGCAGCATGGTAACAACGGCACAAACAACAAGGGCAATAACAATAGAAAGAAGCCTGATTCCCCAAGCATAGGCTGTCGGGAGAGCATCTCGTTTTACCACATGAACTTTTGGTTCATGCGTTTTATTTTTATTACGCATCAGCAGCCTCCCCCTTCTTTGTACTCTTGGTCATCAACAGTCCTATATCTTCTTTAACCGCATTTTTACCATCAACAATGCCTGTTATCTCGCCTGAATTGATAACCATAATTCTGTCACACAGTTCAATAAGAACATCAAGATCTTCGCCGACAAAAATAACGGCAGTACCCTTTTCTTTTTGTTCGGTAAGCAGATTATAGATTGTATAAGATGAATTAATATCAAGTCCTCTTACCGGATAAGCAACCATAAGCACTTTGGGGTTTGAAGATATTTCTCGACCGACAAGTACCTTCTGCACATTGCCGCCGGAAAGACGTCTGACAGGCGTTGTAGGACCCGGTGTTACGACTTCAAGTTTTTCAATTATGGTATCGGCAAGTTTTTTAGGTGCTTTTCTGTTAAGAAATGCTGAAGCACCTTTCTTATAACTTCTAAGCATCATATTGTCAATAATATCCATATTACCGACAAGTCCCATACCGAGTCTGTCTTCAGGCACAAATGAGAGCGCAACACCGAGTTTGCGTATAGCACGCGGAGATTTGCCAATCAACTGCTTTTCTTCGCCGTCATTAGGCTTATACACAATAGAAGAACCCTCAATGGTTTTTTGAAGACCTGCAATGGATTCAAGCAATTCTTTCTGTCCGCAGCCTGAGATACCTGCAATACCTAAAATCTCTCCGCCGTATGCGGTAAAACTGACATTGCGGAGCGCATTTTTACCATCCTTGTTCTTTACAGAAAGATTTTTGACAATCAAACGCTCCTTAGGATTGACCGGCTCTTTTCTTTCAATATTGAGTTCAACCTTTTCGCCGACCATCATTTCGGTCAATGACTGCTCTGTTGCATCAGCAGTTTTTACAGTTCCCACATACTCGCCTTTGCGAAGCGTTGTTACTCTGTCAGAAATGTCAAGCACCTCGTGGAGTTTGTGGGTAATTATGATAATTGACTTATTATCCTGTCGCATATTGCGAAGGATGTCAAATAGTTTTTCAGTTTCCTGTGGTGTAAGTACAGCGGTAGGCTCATCAAGAATCAGAATATCTGCACCTCTGTAAAGCACCTTTATAATTTCAACAGTCTGTTTTTCTGACACAGACATTTCATAAACTTTTTTATCTAAATCTATAACAAAACCATATTTGTCAGTAATCTCGCTGACACGTTTTTTAGCTTCTTTTATATTAAATTTCTTTTCATCATGAACACCGAGAACAATATTCTCGACAGCAGAAAAAACATCAACAAGTTTGAAATGCTGATGTATCATACCAATTTTATATTTGAAAGCATCTTTTGGTGAACGGATAACAACTTCCTCTCCATCAACAAAAATCTGACCTTCGTCAGGATAATAAATACCTGACACCATATTCATCAAGGTTGTTTTGCCGGAACCGTTTTCACCAAGGATTGCAAGGATTTCTCCCCTGTGAACCTGAAGGTTCACATTTTTATTTGCAACAACATGACCGAATGTTTTTGTAACACCCTTTAACTCGATTGCCAAAGTATCGCTCATATTCAACCTCCCATAAAAAGCACTACCGTGACCGTGATATTGCACACGGCCACGGGTAAATTTATCCAAAATGAATTAAATATTAATACTGTTCATCAAGGAGAGTGATACCATCAATTCTGAGATCAAAATAAGGTGCAGAACGCTTAACTGATTCCTGGAAATAACCGTCAGCGATAACTTCTGTATCCTTTTCATATGCAGCGTCAGTATCTACATCAGCCATATATGAATCAAGAGTTTTGCCCTCAACTGTGAATGTTGATGTGTCAAATACATGAAGAGTACCGGCCTTCATTTCAGCAATAGCCTTATCAATTGCATCCTGAGTACCTGCTGCAGCTGCTGTTTCATTTACTTCTGTAAGAACAACGGATTCTGTATCAAGAGTACCTGTCCAGTCTTTGTCAATTGCCTTACCTTCAGCAGTAGCTTTGATTGCATATTCAAAGTAAGGAGCCCAGTTGATTCTTGAAGATACGATGAATGTGTTCGGGCAAGCTGTAACAGTACTGCCGTTGTATGATACATTCGGAACATTTGCTGTTTCACAAGCAGTCGGAGCACCCATTGAGTCAGCATGCTGGCTGATAAGAACACAACCGTCAGAAATCAATTTGGTTGCTGCTTCTTTTTCAGCAGTTTCATCATACCAAGAACCTGTAAATGTAACTTCCATTGTTACACTTGGACAAACTGAACGTGCACCAAGGAAGAATGAGGTGTAACCTGAAATAACTTCAGCATATGTAAATGCACCAACATAACCCATCTTTGCCTGGTCAGCTGTGATTGTTTTTGCTTCAATCATTTCATTCAGTTTCATACCTGCTGCAATACCTGCAAGGTAACGGCCTTCATAAATTGAAGCAAATGCGTTATGGAAATTGTTGAGATTTTCAGTATGAGCCTTAGTACCTGTTGCGTGGCAGAACTGAACTTCAGGATAAAGTTTTGCTGCTTCAATCATATAATCTTCATGACCGAAACTGTCAGCAAAAACGAATGTACATCCCTGATCAACAAGGTCCTTTGCAGCATCAAGACATTCCTGTCCTTCCGGAATGTTTGTCTTTTTGAACACATTCTCTTCAGGAATGCCAAGAGCTTTACATGCTTCGTCAGCAGCAGTGATAAAGTTCTTGTCATAAGTAGAGTTCTCATCGTGCAAGAAAATAAATCCTACTTTGATGTCTGTGCTTGCAGCGTCATCCTTTTTCTCTTCAGTTGAACAGCCTGCAAAACAAGCAGCAACAACCAAAAGTGCAAGAACAACCGCAAGGATTTTCTTCATAAGTTTCATTTTTACTTCCTCCGTAAAAAAATTCTTTATTATAAGGCTAAAGCCGAATAACCGTATTTATTAATCTCTGAAATAGACCTGACCTGTTGTGTGGTCCATACTGTCAACAATAGCAAGCGATTGCACATTGACACCCAGCTCTCTGAGTTTATCTCCGCCATGCTGAAATCCTTTTTCAATAACAACACCGCAGCCGACAACCGATGCGCCGCTATCATTCACCAAAGAAATCAAACCATTAAGCGCATTACCGATTGCAAGGAAATCATCAACAATAAGAACTCTGTCCCCTTCATTGAGGAAACGTTTTGACACGATAATATCATAAGTAGTGCCGTGTGTGAAAGACTCAACTTTTGACGTATACACATCACCGGCAATATTTTTTGTCTTTGTTTTTTTTGCAAAAACAAGCGGACACTCAAATTCCTGAGCAACAAGAGCCCCGATAGCAATACCTGATGATTCGATAGTTAAAATCTTATTTATTCCGTCATCCTTAAAAAGGCGATGAAATTCCTTACCAACCATACGCATAAAAGGAATGTCGATACGATGATTCAGGAAACCGTCCACCTTCAAAATATTACCTTCGTAGACTTCACCCTCGTCCAAAATTTTCTGTTTCAGCAAATCCATAAAAATATACCACCATTTTAACTTATACTTATCTTATTCCTTATCAGCAAATTTTGCAATAAATATTGAAATATTGACATCAAATTTTAATATTTGTATTCACAATCATATCTTGGTATTCCATATTTCATAACAAATTGTTATAGACAGTATTTTAACAATATGATAGAATAAGAACGGTGGTAAATATGAACAACAAAAAGAATGCAGTTATAGTGACTTTATTTATAGCTGCAGTATTTATTATCATTGCAATTCTCGGTATTGCAGAGCATATTCCGTTTATCGGAAAAATATTTGCATTTATCATTGCAATATTGCTGACTGCATTTATTGTACTGTTTTTTGTAATAATAGAAAGGAGAAAATAATGAACATACTTGTCAGTGCCTGTCTGTTGGGAGAAAACTGTAAATACAGCGGAGGCAACAATGAAAATGAAAAGGTAATTGCTTTGGGTACAGAACACAAACTGATACCAATCTGCCCCGAGTGTTTTGCAGGACTGCCGATACCAAGAGTTCCGAGTGAAATCAGAGACGGAAAGGTATTTTCAAAAGATGGTATTGACCTGACGGAAGAATTCATCGACGGTGCTGAAAAATCCCTGTATGTTGCAGAAGAAAGCGGATGCAGAATTGCTGTATTGAAAGAACGCAGTCCGTCATGCGGATTTGGCAAAATATATGACGGTACATTCAGCGGTAATATTATCAACGGAAACGGAATCACTGCACAACTGCTGTATAACAACGGAATTATCATTTACGGTGAAAGTCAAGTTGACCAAATAGAAGATATATAAGTTAAGGAGACCGATTATGGATTTAGAAAGCAAAGACAGTGTACTGCATAACGGGGATCTTTATTATCCTACTGATGATAAAATATTTAATATTCAACTGCAACATATGGAAAAGTTGTATGACTATAACAATACACGCCCAACAGAACTTGAAAAAAAGCAGTCATTATTAAAAGAAATGTTCGCCGAAATCGGAGAGGATTGTTATATTGAAACACCATTTCGTGCAAATTGGGGCGGTAAATTTGTGCACCTTGGAGACAAAGTGTATGCCAATCATAATCTGACTTTGGTAGATGATACGCATATTTATATAGGCAGTCACACATTGATAGGTCCTAATGTAATAATTGCAACGGCAGGACACCCTGTTCTTCCACAACTGAGAGAGAAAGAATACCAGTTCAATATGCCTGTGCATATCGGTAAAAACTGTTGGATTGGTGCCGGTGCAATCATTCTTCCCGGCATAAACGTCGGTGATAATTCCGTTATCGGTGCAGGGAGTGTGGTAACCAAAGATATACCGGATAATGTTGTAGCAGTCGGAAATCCCTGCAAAGTGCTCAGAAAAATCAGTGACAGGGACAAAGAATACTATTATAAGGAAAGAAAAATAAATATTAATTTATTGAAATAATAATCATATATATCAAAAAATCAGCGGAAAAATCCGCTGATTTTCTTTTTTATCTTAGAATGTATCACAATACTGTTATCAATAATCCATATTGCTTGACATTGAAAGAATAAAAGTATACGTTAAAAATGAAAATAATAATGGGAGGAAAATTTATGATTAGCAAAACTAAATTTTTAATGGATGATGATACTATCAAAAAAATGTTCAGAAAAGCAGGAATTGATAAAATAAAAACGATTTCTCCGCTTGGTGCAGGTGAATTCAATGCGGTATATGAGGTATGTGCTGACAAAAACTATGTACTCAAAATTGCGCCTCATCCAAAAACACCTGTGCTGACTTATGAAAAAGATATGCTGAGAGCAGAAATATATTGGTATGAAATAATGAAAAAGAATACGGATATAAAAACACCTGAAATATACTACAAAGATTTTTCAAGAGAAATTATTCCGGCAGACTGGTTTATCATGGAAAAACTCAGCGGGAAACAAGTGGATAAAACGGATATTGATAAAAATATTGTGACCGAAAAAAATGCAAAAATGATTGCACAAATTCATAACATACACAATGATAAATTCGGTTATATTCAAAATGAACTCCACGAAACTTGGTATGACGCGCTTTGCAGCATAATCCAAAATCTGCTTGATGACTGCAAAAGAGTCGGTAGAAAATCAAAAAACGGAGAAAAACTTTTAGCCTTCGCACAAAAATACCGTGATATTTTAGTCAAAGTTCCCTGCTGTATGATTAACTATGACTTATGGGCTCCAAACATCATATGTTCAACAAATGACAAAAACGCAGTTGAATTTGCATGGATTGATCCTGAAAGAAGTTTTTGGGGTGACAGGATATTTGACTTTTTATGTTTTGAAAATCCAATCGGATTAATCGACGCTAAAAGAAAATCAATTGAATTCTATAATACAGTTGCATATTCTGAAATTAAAATCAACAGAGAAATGGAAATCAGATTTGCATTTGCTCTCGGTCTGCTTGCACTGATACAGGAAACAGAAAAATATTACAGATATACACCAAAGAATTTTGGCTGGTGGAGAAATATTGCATGTCATAAAACATATTACTTTCAGGCTTTCAGGGTATTAAAAAATGGATAATAAAGCATCAAAAATTGAAGAAATGCAATATGCCAATTTACCGAAACTGATTGCAAAATATTCGGTATTCACTTTCTGTGCATTATTTTTCAATGAGTTATATAATATTGTTGACACTTTATTTGTGAGCCATGGAATCGGTGATAACGCTATGGGCGGAGTGTCAATCATATTCCCTTTCGTAATGATACAAGGAGCTGTTTCGCAAACCATAGGCTCAGGAGCAGCGTCCATAGTATCCAGACTTCTTGGAAGAAAAGAATATGAAAAAGCAGGAAATGTAACTGTAAATGCCATGTTTATTTTTTATGTAACTGCAATCGTTATAACTGTAATCGGACTGATATTCATAAATCCGTTATTAAAAATATTCGGAGCGACAGATGACATAATGCCATACGCTAAAGAATACTTTACCATTATGCTTATCGGTAATGTATTTTCAACAGGATTTTCGTCACTAATCCGAGCGGAAGGCAAAATGATTTACAGTCTTTTGATATGGCTGATACCGACAGCAATTAATATTGCACTTGATGCAGTATTCATATATGGAATGCATATGGGTGTCAAAGGAGCTGCATTTGCTACGGTAATCAGTTATTTTTCAAGTTTCGTTATGAGTGTAATATTCTTCACAAAAATCAGCGTGCAAAAATTCAGATGCATCAAAATCGAATTAAAAACAATACTGGATATAATTACCATAGGCGTACCAATGCTGTTACAATTGGGCGGCATATCCATTATTTTTGTATTCGTTAACAAAGCGCTTGCAACAGCAGGCGGAACAACATCAGTTAATACATTTGCCTATGTAAGCAAAATCATAACATTTGCAATTGTACCGTTCAACGCAGTTGCATCTGCATCTTCACCGATTATCAGTTACAATTACGGTACAAAGAATCGGCAACGTGTTAATCAATGCATTCATTACAGTATCATATTCTGTGAAATATACAGTATAATTGCATGGATAGTTGTTTTTCTTGTTCCTGAAATATTTATAAAAATATTTACTGCTGACAATGAAATCATATCAATTGGTGCCGATGCGCTGAAAATAATTGCACCTGCATTGCTGTTTGCTCCGATTGTATTCATCATCGGCACATATTTTCAGGCAGCAGGTAAAAAAGCAACTGCATTGTTCACAAACAGTTTGGTTATTATCTTTTCAATAATATTGATACCGATTTTTTCAATCTTAATGAATGTAAGCGGAATATACGCCGCACTGACTGTATCATTTATCCTTTCCGGTATAATTGCATTGATAATAAAAATACAAAAACAAAATCAGAAATGTTAAATTTATGATACAAAAATGAAACAAACAAAGGCTGTTTTTTTCATAAATCTAATAACTTTAACCTGCATTTAACATTTGTACAAAAACTTAACGCATACTTTACTGCTGACATATTCAGATTTAATTTTATATGGGTAAAATAAATCTGAGGTGAAAGGAATGAGTATATATCATGTAATCCAATTGATTGGCGGACTTGCACTGTTTTTGTATGGAATGAATTATATGGAGAAATCGCTGAAAAAATTAAGCGGCGGCAAACTTGAAACCATACTGGAAAAAATGACCAACAACAGATTTAAAGGTTTGATTTTAGGTGCAGGTGTAACGGCTGTTATACAAAGTTCATCCGCAGTTACGGTTATGGCGGTCGGATTTGTTAATTCCAATATCATGTCACTGCACCAAGTTACAGGCATAATTATGGGTGCGAATATCGGTACAACAATTACAAGCTGGCTCTTGTCACTGACAGGAATTGAAAGTTCGGATATTTTAGTTAATCTTTTAAAGCCATCATCATTCACACCGATACTCGCCATAATCGGTGCTATGATGCAAATCTATTCA
This sequence comes from Eubacteriaceae bacterium, assembly GCA_021770095.1. Taxonomy (GTDB): domain Bacteria; phylum Bacillota; class Clostridia; order Oscillospirales; family Acutalibacteraceae; genus Eubacterium_R. The sequence goes on from JAETRQ010000001.1 coordinate 156,641, forward strand.
AAAACCGAAAAAAACAAAAGTATCAGTTCCATTCTGCTTGGATTTTCAGTACTTATTTTCGGAATGGACACAATGAGCGGTGCTGTTGCTCCATTAAAAAATATACCTGAATTCACGCAAATACTGACGATGTTTTCAAATCCGATTTTAGGTATACTGGCAGGTGCATTAATCACAGCTGTTATTCAGAGTTCATCCGCATCAGTAGGAATTCTGCAGGCATTATCCGTCACAGGATCAATATCCGTTTCAGCTGCTTTCCCGATTATTCTCGGACAGAATATAGGCACTTGTGCAACTGCATTAATATCTTCAATCGGAACAAGCAAAAATGCCAAAAGAACGGCAATCGTACATTTGATGTTCAATACTGTGGGTGCCATAGCGGCATTAATTGTTTTTTACGGTATTAACACAATATTCAAATTGCCGTTTTTAAATGAAAGTGTTAATGCAGTATCCATAGCAATTATTCATTCTGTTTTCAATATATTTGCTACCGTAATCTTATTCCCATTCGGCAGTGCATTGGAAAAACTCGCATACCGACTCATCCCGCTCAGCAAGGAAGAAAAAGCTTAAACAATAAAACAAATAAAAACAAGGCTTGTTATATAAAGTATAACAAGCCTTGTTTTTATATATTATGTTTATTCTTTAATTTAAGTCTTTCCATTGCACGGGCAAGATTTGCTTTTGAATGATAATATTCCAGTCGTGAATGCTCCTGACGCAATTCCTCTTCTGCCCTGATTTTAGCCTCCTGTGCACGGCGGGCGTCAATCTCCTCAGGGAGTTCGGCAGAGACACAGACAAGAGTGGCTGTATTATCAAGGAATTCTAAAAAACCATTTCCGACAAAAGCATAAATCTCTTTACCGTTCGCATCCGTTATTTTCATTTCACCTTCGTCAATCGGCAAAACACAATTTTCATGATTGGCAAGAAAACCTTTATATCCCATATCAACATGCGGAATTACGAGTGACTGTGCATCACCATCAAAAAAAACTTTGTTTGATGCAATGATTTTTAATTGAAAAGTATTCATCCGTTCACCTACTCAGCCATCTCTTTGGCTTTTTTCCTTACATCGTCAATCGTACCGACATTGAAAAACGCCATTTCAGGTAAGTCATCCACTTCTCCGTCAACAATTGCTTTGAAGCCCTTTACTGAATCCTGAACAGAAACATATACACCTTCAATACCTGTAAATGCCTCAGCAACATGGAATGGCTGTGAGAGGAACTTTTCAATTTTTCTTGCTCGATAAACAGTTAACTTATCTTCGTCTGACAACTCTTCCATACCAAGAATCGCAATAATATCCTGAAGTTCTTTATACTTTTGCAGATATGCCTGCACTTTTCTTGCAACTTCATAATGTTCTTTGCCGACAACATCTGCTTCCAGTATTCTTGAATTGGATTCAAGCGGGTCAACCGCAGGATAAATACCTTTTTCAACAATTTTTCTTGAAAGAACGGTGGTAGCATCAAGGTGTGCGAAAGTTGTTGCCGGTGCAGGGTCTGTAAGGTCATCGGCAGGAACATATACTGCCTGAACAGACGTGATTGAGCCATTTTTTGTAGATGCAATTCTTTCCTGCAATTCACCAACATCAGTTGCAAGAGTGGGCTGATAACCAACAGCGGACGGCATTCTGCCAAGAAGTGCAGAGACTTCTGAACCTGCCTGAACAAATCTGAATATGTTATCTATAAACAAAAGTACATCCTGATGGTCAACATCACGGAAATATTCTGCCATAGTAAGTCCGGTTTCGGCAACACGCATTCTTGCTCCCGGCGGCTCATTCATCTGCCCGAATACAAGAGCAGTTTTTTCGAGAACGCCTGACTCACCCATTTCATTCCATAAGTCATTACCCTCACGGCTTCGTTCGCCAACACCGGTAAAGATGGAATAACCGCCGTGCTGTGTAGCAACATTTGTGATAAGCTCCTGAATCAGCACTGTTTTTCCAACGCCCGCACCACCGAAAAGACCAATCTTTCCGCCCTTTTGGTAGGGTGTTAAAAGGTCAATTACTTTGATACCTGTTTCAAGAATTTCTACCTGCGATGACTGATCTTCAAATGAAGGCGCATTTCTGTGAATAGCCCAATGTTCTTCATTGTTCAAATTTTCTTTACCGTCAATTGTTTCACCGATTACATTGAAAAGTCTGCCAAGCGTTTTATTTCCAACAGGAACTTTGATTGCATCTCCTGTTGCAATAACTTCCATATCTTTGCACAAACCTTCAGATGCTGCGAGCATAATACAACGCACGGTATTATTGCCAATATGCTGACTGACTTCCATAACCAGTCTTTTTCCGTCAACATAAACTTCAAGAGCGTCCTTAATTTTAGGTAATTCACTATCAAATTCAACATCAACAACAGGTCCCATAACCTGTACAATTCTGCCAGTATTCATAAAAGGACACCTCCTACTCATTTTTGTTTTTCTGTGCTTTGGCACCGGCAATAACTTCTGTAATCTCCTGTGTGATTGCAGCCTGTCTTGCACGGTTAAATTCAATTCCGAGTTCTTTGAGCATATCTTTTGCAGCATCCGTTGCAGTCTGCATAGCCATCATACGGGCATTATGTTCACAGCAATAGGATTCAACCAATGAACCGTAAACATAACCTGCTACATAATTAGGAACTATATGCTCAAAGACTGTATTAATATCCGGTTCGAAATAAAATTTTTGGTAATTATTATCTCTGCCCGTAACAAGTTTATTCCTTTTCAGCGGAAGAAGCTGGCGAATCTCCGCATTGAAAGTTACTGAGTTTATCATCCTTGTATATATGATATAAACTTCATCAAGCTCCCCTTTACGGAAGAGTTCAACAATCTGCTCACTGATAACTCTTGCCCTGTTCATATTCGGATTTTGCGCAGTGTATTTAAAGTCTATATCTATCGGAATATTCTTTTTTTCAAAATACCTTCTGCCCACTTCACCAACAACAAAAAGCATATTTTTATTGTCAGACAAAGCCTCTTTTTCTGCAATTTTAATAACATTGTGGTTATATGCACCTGCCATACCCTTATCGGCAGTAACAACGATATAACCCTGCTTGCGTTCCTTGGAATCAAGATGCGTTCTCTCATCAAAAAACGCATTACCCGTCTCAGGGGACAATTCCAATATCTTTGCAAGTGAATCCTGAATTGCGTAAAAATACGGCTCAGTATTTTTTAGGTCCTTTCTTGCCTTCTGAAGTTTCGATGATGAAATCATGCACATTGCATTTGTGATTTTCATAGTATCTTTTATTGACTTCATTCTGGCCTGAATTTCACGGGAATTAGCCATTATTTACCTTCTTAAATTCATTTACTGCTTGTAAAATCTGTTCTTTGATTTCGTCATCAAGAACCTTTTCGTTATCAATAGCAGATATAATCTGAGGATAATTCGTATTGATATATTCAAGCATCTGCATCTGAAATACTTTTATCTCTTCAATAGGAATATCAACAAAACATCTGCTTGTTGCCGCAACAAGAGTCACTACCATATCTGCAAGTGACAATGGATTGCCAAGCGGCTGTTTGAGCAGCTCCATCAAACCTTTACCATAAACAAGTCCTGCCTTTGTTTCTTCATCCAAATCTGAAGAAAACTGGGTAAACACTTCCATCTCTCGGTATTGAGCCAAATCAATACGGAGCGAACCGGCGGCTTTCTTCATAGCCTTTGTTTGTGCTGCACCGCCAACACGGGATACAGACAAACCAACATTAACAGCAGGACGCATACCACTGAAAAACAAATCACTCTCAAGAAAAATCTGACCGTCAGTGATTGAAATTACATTGGTAGGAATATAAGCAGATACATCACCTGCTTGTGTTTCAATAATAGGCAAAGCGGTAATTGAACCTCCGCCCAAATCATCATTGAGTTTGCTTGACCTTTCCAGAAGCCTTGAATGGAGATAGAAAACATCACCGGGATAAGCCTCACGGCCAGGACTTCTTTCAAGCAGAAGTGACAATGCACGATATGCAACAGCATGCTTGCTCAAATCGTCATAAACAATAAGACAATCTTTTCCCTGATACATAAAGTACTCTGCAAGAGCAGTTGCCGAATATGGTGAAATATATTGGAGAGATGCAGGATCTGACGCGGTTGCCGCAACAACTATCGTATAGTCCATTGCACCTGCTTTTTTTAATGTATTTACAAGTTTGGCTATGCTTGATGCTTTCTGTCCGATTGCATTATAAACACAGATAACGCCTTTGCCCTTTTGATTGATAATGGTATCCAGAGCAATTGAGGTTTTACCTGTTTGTCTGTCACCTATAATCAGTTCTCTCTGTCCTCTGCCAATCGGGAACATGGAATCTATGGAAAGAATGCCTGTTGCCATCGGGGTATCGACACTTTTTCTGTCAACTATTGACGGTGCATTATTTTCAATAGGGCGATAATCAGCCGCACTGATTTCACCATTGCCGTCAATCGGCTCACCGAGAGCATTGACAATTCTGCCTATAAATTCTTCGCCGACAGGGATACCTGCTTTTTTATGTGTACGCTTCACTTTTGTGCCCTGGTGGATACCGACATCACTGCCGAATAAAATAACACCTACCTGATGTTTTTTTATATCCTGCACCATTCCCTTAACGCCGTTTTCAAACACAACAATCTCACCGTACATTGCATGGTCAAGTCCATGGATTGTTGCAATGCTGTCACCGACTCTGACAACAGTACCGATTTCCTCACCATTGGATTTTATCTCAAAATCCTGAATATCCTGTCTGAGTACGGCAATAACAGATTCATAATCAACACTGCTTTCACGTGCAGATGAGATAACACGATTTTTGATAGACTCCAGTTTGCCTTTTAAACTGAAATCATATTCTTTATCCCCTACGGTAATAATAAATCCACCGATAAGTTTATCATCGTGAACAATTTCAATTTTGGCATCAACCGCATTCTCTTCTTTGCAGATAAATTGTTTTATCCCCTCAAGCTGCTGAGCATCAGGAGGTGTTATACAATGAAGTGTTGCAGTGGCAGTATTATTCCTTTTATCCAGTTCTGCGATAAAAGATTGAATAATCTCGTCCAAATCAGCAATTCTGCAATCCGATGCCAAACTGCATATAAACGGCTTCACAGAAGGTGCAAAAAGTTCATCAATAACATTATTCTTTTCATTCAAAGATACATTAGGGTTATCAAGAACAACAGCAAGCTCTTTACTGCTTCGGATTATTCTTAATGCATCTTCAAGACTTGACACACTGATTTGTGATGAAAGCAGGGTATCAAGATATTTATCCATATTTTGAATCATTTTTTATCACTGCTTTCATTTAAAAATTGGTCATAAATACTTTTGTCAATTTGTTCCGATGCTTTTTCACCAACAACTTTTTCAGCAGTTTCCATTGCCAGTTTCGCAATTTCTTCATTAATAGAAAGACGTGCACGCTCACATTCAAGATCAGATGCTTTCTTGGCGTCTGCCTTTATTTTATCAGCATCCTGCTGTGCCTTATCGACAATACGGCTGTATTCCTTTTTGGCATTCTGTCTTGCCTGTGACAAAATCTCTTTTTTCTCATTTTCAACATCATCAAGTTGTTCCTGATACTGCTGTTTGAGTTCGTTTGCTGATTTCTGAACATTGTCAGCATCCTCAAATTGTTTTTCAATCAATTCTCTGCGTTTATCAAGAGTCTTTTTTATAGGTTTAAAAAGAAATACTTTCATAAGTATAAAAAAGAGAATTAAATCAATTAAAGTCCAGAGAATATTCCAGTCAAATTTTAACATTAACTGTATTTCCTTTCAGTTGGGTATTTCAATAAATTCTACTTCAAAATGAAAATAATAAGAATACATCCGATAAGACCGTAAATAGCAGTTGCCTCTGAAAGAGCTGCACCGAGGATAAGTGTAGTTCTTATCTGTCCTGCCATTTCAGGCTGACGTGCAATAGCCTCAACTGCTTTACCGGTAGCAATACCGATACCGATTCCTGCTCCAAGACCGCATAAAAGTGCAATAGCCGCACCGATTGCAATGATTGTACCTGTCATAATAAAAATTCTCCTTAAAACAAATTTTATTTATCAGGCAGACTTTGCTGCCTTATTTTTTTCTTTTCTGCTTCTTTTCTTAATTTTCTTTAACTGCTTGCGTTTTTCCGTTTCTTCTTCATCTTCAACTGCTTCCTGAAGATAAAGTGCAGTTAAAAATACAAAGATATACGCCTGCAGTAAACCGTCAAATATATCAAAATACAGACTCAGTATCACGGGAACACCAACCGGAATGATTGCTTTGACAAGTTCCATAATCGTGAATGCTGCAATAATATTACCGAAAAGTCGCATACATAAAGAAAGCGGCTTTGTAAATATCTCAAGAATATTTATCGGTGTTATAATCCAGATTGGTTTGGCAAGTGCTTTTATCCTGCCTATAATTCCTTTTTCCTTGATTGATGCATATTCAACCAGAACAATTGAAGTAACCGCCATTGCCGCTGTTACCTGCATACTTTTGGTAGGCGGCTTCATACCGAACAAACCGATAATATTTGATGTACCGATAAATAATGCCATACTCATAAGCCATGGAATATATTTTTCAACCTTCTCGCTGAGTATACCTTTGAAAAAGTTCTCGCCTTTCTCATAAAGCATTTCAAGAATCTGCTGACGCTTTGATATTTCACCTGTTACTTTAAAATTCCTGGTAAGAATGATTGCAAGTACAGTGAACACGGCAATAATTATCCACGACACAACAGTAGTTTCATCAAAGCCAATTCTGACACCGCCGACATTGAAATGAAAAACTTCTTCAATATTAAGTTGTTCCGTCAATTCACTCTGTAAATCAAGTTTCATTGAAATAGGGCCAAATATATCAATCACCCCCACTGATATAATTATTTTATTATTATATTAATATACACCAATTGAATGAAAATTTCAAATAAAATTTATGAATAATTAATTAATGTACATATGGAGAATAAAATGAATTTTTTATTTTTCTCACTTTACATATCGGGTCATATCGTATATAATATATTACTGAATATATATTAAACAAATATACTTTTATATAAGGAGTTCAGATATGGCAAAGGACCAAAAGAAAATGGTTGATGCAATCACATCAATGGATGAAGATTTTGCAAAATGGTATACAGACGTATGCAAAAAGGCAGAACTTGTTTCTTACACAAGTGTTAAGGGATGCATGGTAATACGCCCATACGGATATGCAATCTGGGAAAACATACAGAGAATTCTTGACGGTATGTTCAAAGAAACAGGACACGAAAATGTTAATATGCCAATGTTCATTCCCGAAAGTCTGCTGCAGAAAGAAGCAGACCACGTTGAAGGATTTGCGCCTGAATGTGCATGGGTTACATACGGCGGAAGTGAGAAACTTGAAGAAAGACTTTGCGTCCGCCCGACAAGTGAAACGCTTTTCTGCGAGCATTTCAAAGATATAGTCCATTCATACAGAGATTTGCCGAAACTTTATAATCAATGGGTTTCAGTTGTAAGATGGGAAAAAACAACAAGACCTTTCCTTCGTTCACGTGAATTCTTATGGCAGGAAGGACACACGCTTCACGCTACTGCCGAAGAGGCAATTGAAGAAACAGAAAAAATGCTCAATGTATATACAAAATTCTGTCAGGAATATCTGGCAATGCCTGTTGTTCAGGGTATGAAAACCGAGAGTGACAAATTTGCAGGTGCTGAAAGAACATATTGTATTGAAGCATTAATGCATGACGGCAAGGCACTTCAGGCAGGCACCAGCCATTACTTTGGTGACGGATTTGCAAAAGCGTTCGACATTCAGTATTCAAATAAAGAGAACAAACTCACTTATCCGCATCAGACATCATGGGGAATGACAACAAGACTGATTGGTGCAATCATTATGACACACGGTGATGACAACGGACTTGTTCTTCCGCCTGCAGTTGCACCGACTCAGGTTATGGTTATTCCGATTGCACAGCATAAAGAAGGTGTACTTGATAAGGCAAATGAACTTACGGAGCAGCTCAAGAAAATCTGCAGAGCAAAGATTGATGATTCAAACAACTCACCGGGCTGGAAATTTGCCGAATATGAAATGAAAGGTGTTCCGGTCAGAGTTGAAATCGGTCCTAAGGACATCGAAAACAACCAATGTGTTGTTGTAACCAGACACAACAGAGAAAAAACAATCGTATCACTTGATAACATTGAAGAAGTTGTTTTGCAGAAGTTGCAGGAAGTTCGTGACGGACTGTATGCCAAGGCTTTGGAAAACAGAGAAAACAGAACATACAAATGCAAAACTATGGAAGAAATCACGGCAGCACTTGAACAGAACGGAGACGGATTTGTTAAGGCAATGTGGTGCGGTAATGAAGAATGCGAAGATAAAGTTAAAGAAATTACCGGTGTCGGTTCACGATGCATTCCGTTTGCTCAGGAAGAAATCAATGATGTTTGTGTTTGCTGCGGCAAACCGGCGAATAAAATGCTTTATTGGGGCAAAGCATATTAACTGATAATAATTTGGAGGTAATATATATGTCAGTATTAGTAACAGGCGGATTAGGTTATATCGGCTCACACACTTGTGTTGAACTTATGAATGCAGGTGCAGATGTTGTAGTTGTTGATAATCTTTACAACTGCAAAAAAAGTTCATATGACAGAATCAAAGCACTTGTGGGAAAAGATTTCAAATTTTATGAATGTGACATCCGTGATGCAGAAGGTATGAGCAAGATTTTCGACAATGAAAAAATTGACTCTGTAATCCATTTTGCAGGACTTAAAGCTGTTGGTGAAAGTGTTGAAAAGCCGCTTGAATATTTTGATAACAATGTCAACGGCACACTCGTACTCCTTGATGTTATGAGAAAACACGGCTGCAAAAAAATCGTATTCTCATCTTCCGCAACCGTATACGGAATGAACAACGTTTCACCTCTGACAGAAGATATGGAAGTCGGCGGAGTTACAAACCCATACGGCAGAACAAAATATATGATTGAGTGCATACTCAAAGATTTATATGTATCTGACAATGAATGGTCAATCTGCCTGCTGCGTTACTTCAATCCAATCGGTGCTCATAAGAGCGGCACAATGGGAGAAGATCCGAACGGAATTCCGAACAACCTTATGCCATACATCACACAGGTCGCTATCGGCAAGAGAGAATGTCTCGGCGTATTCGGCAACGATTATGACACGCACGACGGCACAGGCGTAAGAGATTATATCCACGTTGTTGACCTTGCACTCGGTCATCTTAAAGCAGTTGAAAAAGTTGAAGACGAAAAAGGTCTGTTTATCTATAATCTTGGTACAGGCACAGGTTATTCTGTACTCGATGTTGTAAAGGCATTTGAAAAAGCATCAGGTCAGAAAATTCCGTATGAAATCAAACCGAGAAGAAGCGGTGACATTGCAACTTGTTATTCCGACCCAAAAAAAGCATTGGATGAACTCGGCTGGAAAGCAGAACGCGGCATTGAAGAAATGTGTGAAGACAGCTGGAGATGGCAAAGCACAAATCCGAACGGTTACCCTGATTAATCAATCTTAATAAAAACAACAAAAGCACCGATCATTGACCGGTGCTTTTGTTGTTTTATATTCAGTCAGTTTCTTCAAATTCTGCGTTATTGATTATGTCAATAAAAAGTTGCTTTATATCCTCATCAAGAACTTTATAAATTGTTCTGTCATCCCCGTCGGCATAGCGTTCAGGCAAATAGTATGCCTGATTTTTTTCTGTATCAATAGTAATTCCTTTTTGGCTATGCAATGACACAGGCATATTATCATAACAAAGTTCAATTGTATACATAATTGAACCTATATCATTTTTTGTGTAATCTCCTACTGACTCAAGCAAACTTGGATTATTATCCAGTTTGGCTATTGCATCAATCACACTCTGTTCCTTGCCGTAAAAAAAAGAACGCTCAAAGTTCTTTATAACTTTATAATGCGTTACCGTCCCATTCTGTCTGATATAATCCATATCTTCATACGTATAATCAAGAGCAGTCATAAGATAATGCATTCTGTAACCTGAACAGTATAAAAAATCATTGTTGTCATCATATTTGACTGTATAAACATCGCATCCGCTTTCTGTTCGCCCTATCTTTTTATCAGGAGTAAAAGTATAAATACCAGATGCACCAAGTTCATAATATGTTCTGCCGTTATAATCATCAAAAGAAATTTTGGGATAAAGAATCTCTTGCCCCGCCCACATAACAAATATGCTCATAATCGGAGCAACGCAAACAAATGCAATTATCGAACAAATAACCTTTGTCTTTTTGGAACTCATACAAAACACTCTTTTCAACAAATTCAGATACTGTGAACCACAAGTCAGAATGAAACCAATTCAGCAAAACATATAATCCGCCAAACAGGTGATACAAAAACAGTAAGTCTGAAAGAATAAAAAACACTTTCTTTTTCTTACTGAAGGAATGGATATACAAAAAAGTATCATTCATAAAAGTCACCTATTCTCACCACTTGTTCACGTCTACTTCAGGAACTGTATAGGACAATTCCATATCATCAACACACAGTTGCAAATCAGAGTTCATTATCAAGTCACGCGTAAAAAGATCTTCAATCTCTCGGAGTAACAACCACATATCATTCGAGATTTCCTGCCTTTGCTGACGAGAATTATATTCTTCAACCTTTTTTATCAATTCGTCATCATTTGCCATTTCAGGCTTTTCAAGCATAAAATCATTTATGATACTTATGCCGTTTGAAATCAAAAAGAACTCCATCGAAATATATTGAAGATAGGTCACAAAATCCTCTTCATCCAGCCATATTTCATCTTCTTCGATATACAGAACCTCAAGATATTCTTCTTGGAACTCCTCAGCAGTCCTATCTTCTGTTCCGTTATACCATTCATCATACAGTTTATCAGGTGCAGTTCTTATTCGCTCATCGCCCTTGATATTTGAATATTCTTTAGCAAGTTGAGCCTGCAGTTTGTTCTTAACCACTTCATAAAAAGCACTTTTACCTATGCCGTCCTTATGACCGTCAGCAATATAATTGTTTATGGAACGTCTGTATGTTTCAATCTCACGAAACAGGATTTCTTCCCCGTTGAATCTGGCAACAATGGTATTGGGCGGTATATCCATCTGCTCAAGTTTATCACCATAAGCAAATAACTTTTGAACTTCAGAATCCTTATATTCATTATACCGCATACTGTGTTTGATGCCAAAGCCTGTCGCCAATACAGAAATAATGCATACCACTGCAATCAGAGGTATAAATATTCGCCATTTAATATTCTTCATAATAATCTTCGGTTACTTCACGCAAACCTGAATACTCGTATTTGTCGTCCTTATCATCATAAACATAATAATACTCATACTCTCCGCTGTATGTTGTGTACTCATCCTTTTCTTCATCATAAAAATAACCGCCTTCATCGAATGAAAACTGTGTAATCAGATTTGCTTTTTGCTCTTTATCAAGAGTGTTATAGAATGCATCAAGTTCTTTGCGAGCATCCACCTTCGACTTATTATAGATTCTGAAATCGTGATTATCCGCACACTCAACAATCGGGAAATAGGTTTTATCCTCTGTGTTGAAGTGCACATCAAAATTCTCCTCTATCTTAGACAGCACAGCAGTCTTTGCCTGTTTTGAAATCAGATGATTATCGTTATCAGCCAATTCAATCAGATACGGCACAGCACCGTTTGACATATTGGAAAGATTATCCACATCAATCGTATCTATCTTACCGGAAGTGTAAGCGTTCACATTATATTTTGCAATCTGATAATCAACATTTGAATAGGAAAGAGCAATGAACATTGCACTGCAGATGATGATAATCGGCTGCATATAACTGACTTTGGGAGCAAAAAGATGGATGATATAAAACACAATTACGACTATCATCATCAGCATAAATACAGAGACCATAAGTCTGTTTTTTGACAGGGCATATGTTTCGATATTCAGTTTCATTTTTGCTATTGCAGTGATAAGAATCAGTGTAGTAAATAATAAAATAAAAAGAGAAAGCAGTTTGATTGGCAGTTGAATTTTGCCTTTATGCTTTTTGGTAAGTAAACAGCAAAGCGTAATGATGATCATATTAATTACGCAGATTGCAAACATTTCAAAAAATCCGCGGCGTGCATACTCACTTGCACTGAAAGTATACCCCTGCGGCAGTATCCCTGAAAATGCCGAAAAGAAATATGCAAGCTGAGAAAACAGATAAACAAGATAGGTTACACTGATTACCGACAGAAAAGTTCCTGTGGCGGAAGGCTGGAAAATACCTTTGAATGAAGCAGATGCCTTTGCTCCTTTTTCCACATCAAGTCTTTTGGCTTTGTTAACAAAATACAGCACCAGCACAGGAGAAATCAGCAGCGCTGCAAGCAACTGAAAGATATATTCGCCAAGACTCTCAAGCAGATGTTCAACAAGCCCGTCAAATGCGGCATCACTGCTCTTAAGCAAAGGAATAACAATCAAAAGCACAGGGATTGAAACGGCAAAACCGATAATAACATTTTTTATTCCCTTACTTTTTTTAAAACTCTTTGAGTATGATAAAGCAATGTCGCCTGAATTGGCAAATGGTGAAATCAAAACACCGCCAACAACATCGACAAGCATTTTAAAACTTCCCTGACGATGTCTGAAGGTAGCACTCAAACCGCAGGTATAAACCGTGAAGAGCGCAAGAACAAGAAACAGCATAATTGCATTCATCATCAAATCATCATAGAGTGCAAATGTTACTGAGCCTGCGATTGACAAAGCACCGCAGAGATAAGAAAACAAGGAAACTTTAACTTTACTGTCAAAAAGATATACAGTAGCAGCAAGGAACAACAAGATAAAAGCAACAGTAAAGCCTAAATTAAGGCCATTGAAAATGACGAAATTGGAAATAATAAATCCAAGCAAAACAAAGATAAAAGTAAATACCAAATCTTTTTTGGTCATAATGAATTTTGCTTTTTTCTCAAATACCTTTGGCGGTTCATGGATTGGTTTTGTTTCATTATTTTGGTTTGGGTTAAAATAGAGTGAATGATTATCCATATTAATCTTCTCCTTTATATTCAAGAATATCACCGGGCTGACAGTCCAGTTCATTACAGATTGCTTCCAGCGTAGAAAAACGAATTGCCTTAGCTTTCCCTGTTTTGAGAATAGAGAGATTTGCCTGTGTAATTCCAATTTTATTTGCAAGTTCCAGAGAGGACATTTTGCGTTTTGCCAGCATTACATCAAGATTAACAATAATACTCATAACGCCCTCCTTATATCGTCAAATCATTTTCATCTTTAATTGCAATCGCAGACTCAAAAACATTTTTGACTACTCTTACAACCAGTCCCATAAATAATTCACCCAAAGCGAGGACAAGCATTGTCTCAAACATAAAATGCTCTGCCATAATAAAAATAAATGAAAGCAGGCCTATTGCCCCTGCATAAAAACAAGCATTGCTTATGATTCTGAGAAGTTTTACATTATCTGAATCAAATACCAAATCTTTTTTTATATTTATCAGCAGCTTATCAAGACATACAAGCGCTGCATATCCGGCAGGTACAACCGCATAAAAAGGACCGATTATATATGATTTTATCTCCCCAAGTATTTCAAAATCATAAAGACCTTTATAAAGTAAAAACGGCAGAGCAATCGCTGCGGCAGTGAGCATAACATAGCATAATCTGATGAAAAAATGTGTTAATTTAACAGAATGATTCGTATACATAGCGGTAATCTCCTTCAATGATTTACACCTTCATTATACGCAATAATTATCGTTTGTCAATAATTTTTTATTATTTTTCATAAATTATTCCAAAAAAGAAAAGTCAGACAGTTTGAAAATAATTCAAAACCTGCCTGGCTTTATTGATAATATAAGAAAACTTTTTTATTTTGAAAAACAAAGTAAAAGTACAATATCTACAACAAAAAGCACAAGTGCAATTATGCCGAGGATATTTGCAATTTTTATGTTTTTTGCACATTGGCCCTCTGCTGTTACGCCTTTTATTTTGAATACTATACCGACTGCAAGTCCCATCATTGCAAATGCAGGGCAGACACCCAAGGTGCAGATGCCGACTATAGACATTATTTTTGCAAAATTGGTAATCTTAACAATAATTTCATTGTCCATAACATTCACCGCCAATACCATATTTGATAACTAACCTGTTGATTTTTGACACAAACTGTTCACCGAAAAGGAACAGGAACAATCCTGTTGTTGCTCCGAAAATCAGATTGAACGGTACGCCTGCACCGTAAACTGTAAGAACGGATGACAGAGTAAAATCGGATGATAACATCAAAACCGAACAGGAATCAACAATTATTCCATACACTGCAAAAGTAAGAATAAAACCGACAATTGCAAGATTAAATCTGTTGATTTTTATTTTTGAAAATATCCATCCCGACAGCAGACCAATCAACCCGAGTCCCACCATTTGGAAAGGAGTCCATATCCCCTGACCGAAAATAAAATTGGATATAAAAGCAGAAAAAGCACCAATCAGATACCCTTTTTTTGCACCCAGACATACACCGCTCACAACCACAACTGCACCAATCGGTTTGACCTGAGGAATAAGATAAAACAGCGCTCTGCTGACAACCGCAATCGCAATCAGACTTGAAATAAGCGACAATTCCCTTGCAGTAGGCTTGCTGTGCTCGAATGAAACAAAAAACGGAATCATAGACAGAATAAGCACAAATACACTCATAAGATAATAATTTGTATCTGCAAAAAAGACCTGCCACAAAATGATACCAATTATACACCATAATACAGATAAGGATAAAATGACTTTTTTCATTCCAAATCCTCCGCTGACACTGCGTTTTTTAAATACAATTTTGTGATTCTGCGTATTTGCGTAGTGTAATAGTGAAGAGATGAAAGGACATCACGCCTGTCTCCTGTTATAGTTATCATACCGTCAGAAAGGAAAGAAACACGGTCAGATATATCACCAACAAAATCCAAATCGTGCGAAGCCAAAACGACTGTTTTGCCGACAGATTTTAATGATTTTAGATAAAATGCAAGTTCCGATTTGCTTATGTTATCCAGAGCCTTGGTTGGTTCATCAAGAATAAGAATATCAAAATTCTGTTTTGACAAAATTGCAAGGGCGAGTTTCTGCATCTGACCGCCGCTCAAATCATATGGGTGACGTGAGAGGAAGCATTCAAGTCCGAAATTTTCAGCAGTATCAGTATCAATTTCATCCGCAACAGTATCTTTTGTAAAAAGATAGCGGACATCCTGCGGCATATACGCGGTTTTACCAATAATTTTAACTTTGCCGCAATATGCTTTTTTTATACTTGAAATAACCTTGAGCAATGTCGTTTTACCACTGCCGTTTGCACCTATGATTGAATGAATTTCACCTCTGCAGGCACAAAAAGACAAATTTGATAAAACATCTTTTTCTTTTTTTCCATAGGCAAAAGTGATATTTTTAAGACTGACCGACACAGAATTCCGCTCTGCTTTATCATAAGATTTTTCAGAAAAGTGTTCTTCGCACAAAATGGCAGACTTAACAGTCAACGGTCTTGAGGCGAACATATACGTGTATATAGGAAAGAAAGGTGTAAAAGTACTATCCTTTGCAAGTCTATCAGGCGTATCAAAGGCAATATTTTTCCCGCTGTCCAGTATAAGCAATTTATCACATTTATCAATAATACCATCACTTATATGTGATGACATAATAATACTGACACCCAGTTCATCATTCACTCTTTTAATAAGATTAATAATCTGATTGACCGCCTTTGGGTCAAGCTGGGCAAGAGGTTCATCAAGAATTAACAAATCACATTCTGTAATCATTGCGGCAGCAATTGCCACAACAGCACGTTCGCCGCCTGAAAGGGCAGCTATTTTTTTATCAAGCAGATGTGACAGATTAAAAAAAGATGCCGTTTCGCCTATTCTGACTGCAATTTTATCACTGTCAAACTGTTGATTTTCCAGTGCAAAAGCAAGTTCCCCCCTGACATTTTCAGAAACAAAAGTGACATCGGGATTTTGTGAAACAAAAGAAATTGAACGACATTCACTTTCAATTATACCGCTGATTTTACCATACGGAGCAATCTCTTTTTTTAAGAGTCTGAGCAGTGTGGATTTTCCGCTTCCTGTTGCACCCATAACAACGATAAAATCCCCTTTATTCATTCCAAAGTTGATATTTTCAAGGGCATAAGTTTCACTTTCAGGATAAGCAAAACTCAGACTTTTTGCTTCAAGAAATGCCATCTTATATCCTCCTCAAAATCAATAATTATGGGTAAAAACATCGTTATTGCAAAAATAATCATCGGTATCAACGGAA
This sequence comes from Eubacteriaceae bacterium, assembly GCA_021770095.1. Taxonomy (GTDB): domain Bacteria; phylum Bacillota; class Clostridia; order Oscillospirales; family Acutalibacteraceae; genus Eubacterium_R. The sequence continues at coordinate 173,153 of JAETRQ010000001.1, forward strand.
ACGAAGTCATCTTAATAACCGGTTCAAAAAGAAATTGTGTACTGCCGTTAAATTTGAAAACAATAAGAAGAACCGACAGCACAATCATTACAGCCATACAAATGCCGTCAGACAAGGAAAACTTATATTTTGAATATACAGTTCTGCCTTTACCAAAACCACGTGCTTTCATTGAATCTGCTGTTTCTATGCTTTCTTCAAGCGTAAGTGTGACCAATGCGGAAAAGTTTGAAATTGACTTTCTCAACCTGTTATGCTCACAGTCCAAAAGCATTCTTGCATCATTAATTTCCTGTGCATTTTTTCTGAACCTCGGAATAAATGACAAAACCATTGAAAATACCAACGCGATATTCGGCGCAAATCTGCCGAATATGGATATAAAACATTCAGAAGTTACAACCATACTGTAACAGGAAAACCAAATAATTACAGCGCCGAACATTGTCCCTTGGCATAAACCATAAAACATGGATTCAAGTGTAAAATGAATATCATGAACAGCAAAAAGCGTTGTAACACCATAATGTGCAAAAATAAAATTAAATAAGGTTATCAAAAAAATAATCGGTAATATGAATTTAAACAGATAGAAAAAAGTTTTTCTGCCGTCAAGTTTAAATTTATAACCCAATGCGGCAATAAAACTGATTAATACAAAAATCGGATGAAAAAAAGAGAGTGTGAATATAAAAACTAAAATAAAAAAAAGGAACGTAACTTTTGGATTGTATTTTGAAAATCTATCCATTATTACATCTCCTTTTAATTAATATTCAATTCCTTTTCTGGCGGAAATTCCATCATCAAACGGATGTTTGATTTTTTCAAAACAGGTTACATAATCTGCTTTAGCATTTAATTCTTCAATCAATTTATGACCTGTGATAATTATTTCTTTATCGCTGAGTTTGGCAAGTATATCAAGAGCAGTATCAAGTGACACAAAACTGTCAATCACATCCAGAAATTCATCAAGAATAATCATATCCGAATCAGAATGCATTATATAATTCACTGCACCGTCAACCCATGTTTGATACGAACAATCAGGATGGAACGGCAGGTTGTGAGGTGATTTAAAAATATCAAAATCAAGTGCATTGAGTTCTGATGATTTATCATCTTTTAAAAACTGAACCAAACTGACTTTAAAACCGGCTCCGGCTGCTCTTATCCCGCAACCTATTGCACCGGTCGTTTTCCCTTTGCCGAAGCCATAATAAATATGAATCATCTTGTACCTACTTCTTCAGTTGTTTTGAATGAATAACCATACTGATCAAGAATACGCATTTTTTTCAGTGCAATTTCACACCCTTTTGAAACGCAGATATTTGGCCTTGCTGATTTTTCAACATTAAGTTCAAGTGCATTGCTGATTAAAGTATCCAGACCGTACAGTTGTGACATACCGCCTGTAAGGATAACACTGCTTTCCGTAATATCAGACACCAATTGAGGTGAAGTACGTTCAAACAAATGCGTTGCCGCAGCAGTAATTTGTTCAAACAAAGGAGTAAGACAATCACAGATTTCATTTCCGGTAATTTCAACAGTCATCGGCAGACCTGTATTAATATTTCTGCCTTTTGCCGAAGTCACTATATCATTTTCTCTCTTAACAGCACATCCGACATTCTTTTTTATTTCCTCTGCAGTTCTGATACCGACAAGAAGTTTATACTTATCTCTAAGATATTTGACAATTTGCTCATCCATTGCGTCGCCTGCAATTTTAATTGTTTCAATCTGGCTCATTGAACCCTGACTCACAACTGCCATATCCGATGTACCTGAACCGATATTAATAACCAATACACCATTGGGATGCAGAGGATCAACACCTGAACCAAATGCAGAACAAAGCGGTTCTTCAATAAGACATACAGACCTTGCACCTGCAGATATTAAAACGGAAATAAGTGTTCTTTTTTCAACATCGGTACTGATTGACGGAACACTTGCAACTACACGCGGCTTGAACAAACTTTTTTTAAGAACTTTATTGATAAAATATCTCACCATCTGGCATGCAAGTGAATAATTGCTGACCGCACCGTATTTAATCGGCTGAACAACCTGAACGCCGCTTGGCTCCCTGCCCTGAAGATAATATGCCCTTTTACCGGCGTAAAGTATTTTTTCACTTTCAGTATCATATGCAACATAGGATGGTTCTTCAAGCACAATTCCCTTCCCTACAACAGAGATTACAATTGAACCTGTACCCAAATCTATTCCTAAATCATAACCAAACATAAACAAAATCCCTTAATCATTAATATAAAATATGTTACTTAAAAACAATAGTATTGTCAAGTTTCAAAAGGTGAATTTTCTTCTTTGAACAAAAAATGTATGAGCGCGCTGTATCGTCTGCTCTTTTTATCATTATCAACCATCAGCCTGATTGAATTCTCGTTACCGACAATTACAAGAAGATTTTTAGCACGGGTAAGTGCTGTATAAAAAAGATTCCTGTAAGCAAGTTTGGGTGGCGTGTTGATAGTCGGCAAAACAACTGCATCAAACTCACTGCCTTGACTTTTATGGACCGTCATAGCATATGCAAGTTCAATTTCCTTAGCGTTTTCGATACTGTACATTGCTTCTCTGTCATCAAAACGGACATTGATAATATCATTTGCTTTATCAATTTTTGTTAAAATGCCTATATCTCCGTTGAATACGCCTGTGCCGTTGTCATCATTCTTAAACCAAGGAACATCATAGTTGTTCCTAATCTGCATAACCTTATCCCCTTCACGCAGAATATAACCGCGATTGCGTATCTCTGCCTTATCAGGAGAAGGCGGATTTAATCTTTCCTGCAGGAGTGCATTAATATTTTCTGTCCCAACTTCACCTTTTCTGCTTGGGCAAAGCACCTGAATATCATTAACACTGTCATAACCGTATCCGATTGGGATACGCTTTGTAACAAGATTAACAATCTTCCTTGGTGCATTATATTTTGAATCTTCATTCAGTAAAAAGAAATCCGAATGAATATCGCTGTTATCAAGAATCGGCATCTGCCCTGCAACCACTCTATGGGCATTTGAGACAATCATACTCTCCATAGCCTGACGGAAAATTTTATCAAGACTGATAACATCAATCAATCCACTTTTTATTAAATCTGCAAGAACATTCCCCGAGCCGACAGGAGGCAACTGGTCTTTATCACCAACCATAATCAAACGGCATGAAAGCGGAAGAGCATCAAGCAATGCAGAAAATATTGTAACATCTACCATAGAAAGTTCATCCACAATTACTGCATCACACTCAAGCGGATTTTTCAGATTATGACAAAATACAGGCTCCGTTGCACCCTCACGGTATTCCACCTCAAGCAGGCGGTGTATGGTTTTTGCCTCATAGCCTGTAAGTTCCGTCATTCTTTTGGCTGCTCTGCCTGTTGGTGCAGCAAGTGCAACATCAAGCCCTCTGTTCTTCATCAGGTTAATTATGCCTTTAACCGTGGTAGTTTTACCTGTACCGGGACCGCCGGTCAAAATCAGCATACCTTTGTTGACAGCAATTTCAATTGCCTGTCTTTGCTTGTCATCAAAAATGATATTGTTTGTGTTCTCAAATGACAAAATTTCTTCAGTCGTAATTTCCTTTTTTATAGGCGGGAATCGTAGCATAACCTGAATACGCTCTGCAATACCTGACTCTGCTCTGTAAATTTCAGGTAAGAAAAGGAAATCTTTGTCATTTATATTTTCCTGCACTAACTGTTTTGCATCAACAGCATTATCAATTGCAATCTCAACTTCATCTTCACTGCAGTCAAGCAACGCCATTGCCGGCTTTATCAGGCTGTTTCGCGGAACACAGGTATGTCCGTTATTCAGATTATATCGCACTACATAAACAACACCGGCCTGACAGCGATAGTCAAAAGGCGGTTGATTCTGCATAGAGAAAGCAATTTCATCAGCACGTTCAAAAGTAAATCCTGTATTTTCTCCCACAAAAGCATAAGGATTTTCAGTTATTATATCAAGGGCATAGGCTTTATAAAGATTGTATGCCTGAAAAGCCTCTTGCTGATTGAGTCCCAAGTCTGCCAGTCCATTCATAACATCACGAGCAGCAAACTGCATTTTGAAATCCTGACTGATTTTTTTGGCTTTGGATTTATTGATTCCTTTAATTTCAGCAAGCCGTTCAGGCTCATTCTCAATTACATTGAACGTATCGGAACCAAACTTTTCAACAATTTTAGTTGCTGTTGCCTCTCTGATACCTTTGATAATACCATTTGAAAGAAATCTGAGCATACCGGCAGCATCAGCAGGCAAAGTACGCTGCAACCGTTCTGCTTTGAACTGTCTGCCAAAAGTGGGATGCATTGCCCATTCACCCTGAAACACACACTCCTCACCAATCGCAACACTGCCGAGAACACCTACAACAGTGACAAATTCATCCCCTGCATCAATCTCAATAACAGCAAATCCCGTTGAATCGTTGCTGTAAGTTATGTCTTCAATTGTACCTGTTAAATTTTCTAATTCATCCGACATAATCTTCACCAATACAATTGTAACACATCAAAGTCAAAAAAAAAAGAAGCAAACTGTAAAGTTTTGCTTCTTTTAATCAAAATAGAACATATCTTCAAATTTGACATCCAATGCTATACAAAGCACGAAAGCAAGTTTTGCAGTCGGGCTGTACTGCCCTGTTTCAATCGAACTGATTGTATTCCTTGAAACACCTACCATTGAGGCGAGTTGAGACTGAGAAAGACTGCGAACTGTTCGGATTTCTTTCAATCTGTTTTTCAATATCAGTTTATCATTCATATTACAAACCACACTTATTTATGATATAAAGCACAAAAGACAAAATAAAAATAATTATCCAAATTATAAAAGAAATTATATCACTTTTGCCTTTTAGTTTTAATGCCCTATATCCCCACATTGCCATACACATTGAATCAAGAATGATAAGGTAACTGTTGTTATCCTCAATAAAAATAAAAATCATACACAAGATTGCAGCAACTATAACTGCAATTCTAAACGCTTTAATATGAACATCTTTCTCATGTTCATCCTGTTTTTGATTTTCCTGTCTGCTCTTCTCAAGAATTTCATTTTTATCCATAAAAAGCTCCTCCTTGCCAAGTTTACTTTGCATTTTTATTATAGCATTGCCAAGTTAACTTGTCAAGAACAAGTAAAAAAAGAGCAAGTCATACGACTTGCTCTGATTTATTAAAGGTTATAGATTACTCGTTGATAGCTGTAACAACGCCTGAACCTACTGTTCTACCACCTTCACGGATAGCGAAACGAAGACCTTCTTCAATAGCGATTGGAGTGATGAGTTCAACATTCATTACTACGTTATCGCCAGGCATACACATCTCTGTACCTTCAGGAAGAGTGATAACACCTGTTACGTCTGTTGTTCTGAAATAGAACTGAGGACGATAGTTGTTGAAGAAAGGAGTATGACGGCCGCCTTCATCCTTTGAAAGAACGTAAACCTGACCTGAGAATTTTGTGTGTGGCTTGATTGAACCAGGAGCAGCAAGAACCTGACCTCTTTCAATATCAGATCTCTGAACACCACGGAGAAGACAACCGATGTTGTCACCAGCCTCAGCATAGTCAAGGATTTTTCTGAACATTTCGATACCTGTACATACAGTTGAAGATGTTTCTTCGTGAAGACCAACCATTTCTACTGTATCGTTTGTCTTAAGCTGACCACGTTCAACTCTACCGGTTGCAACAGTACCACGACCAGTGATTGTGAATACATCTTCAACAGGCATAAGGAAAGGAAGGTCTGACTTACGATCAGGAGTTGGGATATAGCTGTCAACAGCGTCCATGAGTTCCTGGATGCAAGCACAAGCAGGATCGTCATTTGATGCAGCCTCAAGAGCCTTAAGAGCAGAACCCTTAATGATTGGGCATTCATCATCAAATTCATATTCAGCAAGTGTTTCACGGATTTCCATTTCAACGAGTTCAAGAAGTTCTTCGTCGTCTACTTGGTCAGTCTTGTTCATGAATACGATGATTGCAGGAACGCCAACCTGACGAGCAAGAAGAAGGTGTTCTTTAGTCTGAGCCATAGGACCATCAGTTGAAGCGATAACAAGGATAGCACCATCCATCTGTGCAGCACCTGTGATCATGTTCTTAATATAGTCAGCGTGGCCCGGGCAGTCAACGTGAGCATAGTGACGAGCTTCTGTTTCATACTCAACGTGAGCTGTGTTGATTGTGATACCACGTTCTCTTTCTTCAGGAGCCTTATCGATATCAGCATAGTCTTCAAACTTTGCAAAGCCCTTATTAGCAAGATACTTTGTGATAGCAGCAGTAAGAGTTGTCTTACCATGGTCAACGTGACCGATTGTACCAATATTTACATGTGGTTTGGTACGATTAAAATGTTCTTTTGCCATTGGAATTTCCTCCTTAAAATTTACAATTGTAAAGTTGTCATTGATATTCTATCAAATACATATCAAAATATCAAGACTTTTTTAATAATTTATAACTCAATTAGTCTTTCTTAGCTCTTTCGCTGATGATTGACTCACTGATTGACTTAGGAACAGGTTCAAATCCGTCCGGTTCCATTGTATACTGTCCACGACCCTGAGTCTTTGAACGAAGGTCGTTGATATAACCGAACATTTCTGAAAGCGGTACTCTTGAGTTAATCTGCTTAGCACCGGCTCTGTCTTCCATACCCTGAATCTGACCACGACGTGAGTTAAGGTCACCGATAACATCGCCCATATATTCTTCCGGAACAATAACAACAACCTTCATCATAGGTTCAAGGATGATTGGGTTTGCACCCTTAGCAGCGTCTTTGAAAGCCATAGAACCTGCAATCTTAAATGCCATTTCTGATGAGTCAACTTCGTGATAAGAACCATCATAAAGTTCAACTCTAACGTCAACAACATTGTAACCTGCAAGGATACCGCTCTTCATAGCGCCCTGGATACCGGCATCAACAGCAGGGATATACTCCTTAGGAATAGCACCGCCGACGATTTGGTTAACAAATTCGTAACCCTTACCGATACCATTTTCGTCAAGGTTAGGCATAATACGAATCTTAACATGACCGTACTGACCTGAACCACCGGACTGTCTCTTATATTTAAGGTCTGACTGGCCTTCGCTCTGGATTGTTTCTTTATAAGAAACCTGAGGAGCACCGACGTTTGCTTCGACCTTAAATTCACGAAGAAGACGGTCAACAATAATCTCAAGGTGAAGTTCACCCATACCGGCGATAATTGTCTGTCCTGTTTCTTCATCTGTATAAGCTTTGAAAGTCGGGTCTTCTTCTGCAAGTTTTGCAAGAGCAATACCCATCTTTTCCTGACCTGCTTTTGTCTTAGGTTCAATAGCAACATTGATAACAGGATCAGGGAAATTCATTGATTCGAGAATAATCGGATGATCTTCATCACAAAGCGTATCACCTGTTGTAGTATTCTTAAGACCTACAGCCGCAGCAATATCACCTGCATAACAGATTGGAATATCTTCTCTGTGGTTTGCATGCATCTGAAGAATTCTACCGATTCTTTCTCTCTTATCCTTAACTGAGTTGTAGCAAGGTGTACCTGCTTCAACAGTACCGGAGTAAACACGGAAGAAGCAAATCTTACCTACGAACGGGTCTGTTGCAATCTTGAATGCAAGAGCAGCAAACGGTTCGTCATCTGATGAATGGCGAGCTTCTTCTTCATCTGTGTCAGGATTAATACCCTTAATTGACTCAACATCTGTAGGAGCAGGCATATAATCAACAACAGCGTCAAGAAGTGGCTGAACACCCATATTACGATAAGAAGTACCGCAGCAGATAGGCACCATATCATTTGCAATTGTTGATTTACGGATAATCCTTTTAATATCATCAACAGATATTGCATCTTCGCCCTCTTCAAAATATTTTTCCATAAGCTCCTCGTCCTGTTCTGCAACATGCTCGATGAGTTCTGTTCTGTATTTTGCAGCAAGTTCCTTCATATCTTCAGGAATATCCTGAATTTCAAATTTCATACCCTTTTCTTTATCAGGATCGATATAGATAATAGCATGATTTTCAACAAGGTCAATAATGCCCTTGAAGGTATCCTCGCTTCCGATTGGAAGCTGGATTGGAAGAGCATTACACTTGAAACGGTCTTTAACCATTTCCAATGCTCTGTAGAAATCGGCACCCATAATATCCATCTTATTAACATAGATCATTCTTGGTACCTTATATTCATCAGCCTGACGCCATACAGTTTCAGACTGTGGCTCAACACCGCCCTTTGCACAAAGAACAGTAACTGAACCGTCAAGTACACGAAGTGAACGCTGAACTTCAACAGTGAAATCAACGTGACCCGGTGTATCTATAATATTGATTCTATGGTCTTTCCAGAAACAAGTTGTTGCAGCAGATGTGATTGTAATACCACGTTCCTGCTCCTGCTCCATCCAGTCCATTGTTGCAGAACCGTCGTGAGTTTCACCAATCTTATGATTGATACCTGTATAGTACAAGATACGCTCAGTGGTGGTTGTTTTACCTGCATCAATATGAGCCATAATACCAATATTTCTTGTCATTTCAAGAGATACTTTTCTTGGCATAATATCCTCCTATTAATATCTGAAATGAGCAAATGCTTTGTTTGCTTCTGCCATCTTGTGTGTATCGTCGCACTTCTTCACTGCGCCGCCTGTCTTGTTTACTGCGTCCATAATTTCAGCAGCAAGACGTTCCTTCATAGTTCTTTCTGAACGCTGACGAGCGTAAAGAGTAATCCAACGAAGACCGAGAGTCTGTCTTCTTTCAGGGCGAACTTCAAGAGGAACCTGGTAAGTAGCACCACCGATACGGCGAGCCTTTACCTCAAGAACCGGCATAACATTTTCCATAGCTGCTTCAAAAGTCTCTAACGGATCATTACCGGTCTTTTCTTTAACGATGTCAAATGCTCCGTAAACGATTTTCTGAGCGACACCTTTTTTTCCATCAAGCATAATGTTGTTGATCAGTCTTGTAACAAGTTTTGAATTGTACAACGGATCAGGTAATACATCACGCTTAGCGATTTGACCTCTTCTTGGCATCTCGCTTCCCTCCTTCATAAATTTTCAATGAGTTCATAGGTACTCGGTTTTCCCGTGGGCAACAAAAGGTCATATACGAAATATATATTAGGTATATAAACTATTGTTTTTCCATCAGAATAAGGCTTATTTCTTAGCAGCCTTTGGTCTTTTAGCACCGTATTTTGAACGGCTTTGCATTCTTCCGTTAACACCCTGAGTATCAAGAGTACCACGGATGATGTGGTAACGAACACCAGGAAGATCCTTAACACGTCCGCCACGAATCATAACAACTGAGTGTTCCTGAAGATTGTGACCAACGCCCGGAATGTAAGCAGAAACTTCAATACCGTTTGTAAGACGAACTCTGGCAATTTTACGAAGAGCAGAGTTAGGCTTCTTCGGAGTTGCTGTTTTAACTGCAGTACAAACACCACGTTTTTGAGGAGAACTGTTATCTGTCATAACGTTCTTCTTTGTGTTAAGTCCCTTAAGAAGTGCAGGTGCTTTTGCCTTTTTCTCAACAGATTTACGACCTGTTCTGACTAATTGGTTAAAGGTAGGCAATAGTTTATCTCCTTTCAAAATTATTTTATACGCAGTATGCGCATAAATCATACAGCAAAATTTACTGTATCATCTAAACGCACACCTTGGGGCAAAGATAAACTTCGCCCCAAAATGTTGTGTTTTTCACTAAAATCAGAGTATAAAATTTGTTAATAATAGCCAAATCTCTACCCATGCAAAATAGCATTATATACTAAGACATTGTATTTGTCAAGAGTTCCTGTAATTGTTCAAGATTTAAAATCTCGTCACTGCCTTCTGATGAAAAGTAACTTGGAACAACATCAACATCTCTAAATACATCCATACCTGTGCCTGCCGGTACAAGTTTACCGATAATAACATTTTCCTTAAGACCAAGGAGTGGATCGCTCTTGCCCTTGATTGCAGCATCAGTAAGAACTCTTGTTGTTTCCTGGAAAGATGCAGCTGAAAGGAATGAATCAGTAGCAAGTGAAGCCTTTGTGATACCCATAAGAATAGGAATATAAGTTGCTTTCTTGAGTTCTGTTTCGCCTGCCTTTATTCTTGCATCAATCTTAGCATTTGCCTCATCAACAGCAGCAACATCAATCATTGTACCTGAAACAAGATCAGTATCGCCTGCTTCATCAACCGTACACTTCTTGAGCATTTGACGAACAATTACTTCGATATGCTTATCGTTGATGTCAACACCCTGTGTGCGGTAAGCAAACTGAACTTCTTTAATAAGATAATTATAAACAGCTTCTTCACCAAGGATAGCAAGTACATCATGCGGATTTACTGCACCGAGAGTAAGTTCAGTTCCCTTTTGGATATGTGCACCTTCAACAATATTTTCGCAAAGACGAGCACCGTAAGGGATAAGATATTTTCTTTCTTCTGCTGTTTCACTATTGAATACAACCACGTGACGGCTCTTTTTGATTTCTTCAAATCTAACATCGCCTTCAATTTCAGAAAGAATAGCAAGCTGCTTTGGCTTTCTTGCCTCAAAGAGTTCTTCAACTCTCGGAAGACCCTGAGTAATATCTGCACCGCCGGCAACACCACCGGTATGGAATGTTCTCATGGTCAGCTGTGTACCGGGTTCTCCGATTGACTGAGCAGCAATAATACCAACTGCCTCACCAACCTGAACCGGTTCGTTGAATGCAAGGTTTGAACCATAACACTTACGGCATACACCATGGCGTGATTTACAAGTGATGAGTGATCTGATTTTAACGGATTCAACGCCTGCGTCAACAATTCTCTTTGCATCCTCAGAGGTCATCATCTTATCCGTTTCCATCAGAACTTCGCCTGTATTCGGATCAATAACAGGTTCAACACAGAAACGACCAGTAAGTCTTTCCTCAAGCGGTTCAAGGACACGGTTGCCGTCCATAATCTTAGAAACAACAATACCGTCATGGCATCCGCAGTCATCATCACGGATAATAACATCCTGTGATACGTCAACAAGACGACGTGTAAGATAACCGGAGTCAGCAGTACGAAGCGCTGTATCGGCAAGACCTTTACGCGCACCACGTGAAGAAATGAAATATTCAAGGATATTAAGACCTTCTCGGTAGTTTGCACGAATAGGAACTTCGATAGTCTTACCTGCTGTATTCGCAATAAGTCCTCTCATACCTGCCAACTGACGCAACTGAGAAGTACTACCACGGGCACCTGAGTCAACCATCATATGGATTGGGTTGTGGGCACCGTCAAAGTTGCCTGTAAGCTCATTAGATACTTTATTTGTACAATCTTCCCATGCTTTGATTACTGCTGAAGAACGTTCTTCATTCGTAATAAGACCATAGTTATAGTTATAAGTGATTTCATCAACTTTCTTTTCCGCCTCAGCAAGGAAGTCTTTCTTCTTTTCAGGAATAAGAGCATCACATACAGCAACGGTTGTACCGGACACAGTTGAATATTTATAACCCTGTGCTTTGAGTTCATCAAGCACTTTTGATGCAATTGAAACACCGTGAACATCAATACATTTTTCAGCAATCTGACCAAGTTGTTTCTTCTTAACAACAAATGAAATTTCAAGTTCAAATGCATTGTCAGGATTTGATCTGTCAACAAAGCCGAGATCCTGTGGTACAGGTCTGTTAAAGATAACACGACCAACAGTTGTCTTAACAAGTTTTGACTTAACTTCACCGTCAATTTCTTTAGTAAATCTGATAAGGCATTCTGAATGAAGACCAAGAGAACCCTCCTGATAAGCCATCATTGCTTCGTCCTTATCACGATAGATATTATATTTAGTAATTTCTTCACCGTTAATAACTTCTTTGTGCGGACAGCCGGGTTCGCCATCTTTAATCATAGTGAGGTAATAGGAACCGATAACCATATCCTGAGTAGGAACGGCAACAGGCTTACCGTCTGACGGTTTAAGAAGGTTATTCGCAGCAAGCATAAGCATTCTTGCCTCAGCCTGTGCTTCAGCAGAAAGCGGTACGTGAACAGCCATCTGGTCACCGTCGAAGTCAGCATTGAACGCTGTACATGCAAGCGGATGAAGTTTAATTGCACGACCTTCAACAAGTACAGGTTCAAACGCCTGAATACCAAGTCTGTGAAGGGTCGGAGCACGGTTAAGCATAACAGGATGATCCTTGATTACAACTTCAAGAGAATCCCAAACAGCAGGATTGTTTGCTCTTTCAACCATTTTTCTTGCTGATTTGATATTTGAAGCAACACCTGTTTCAACAAGACGTTTCATAACAAATGGTTTGAAAAGTTCAATTGCCATTTCCTTAGGAAGACCGCACTGATGCATCTTCAATTCAGGACCGACAACGATAACAGAACGACCTGAATAGTCAACACGTTTACCGAGCAAGTTCTGACGGAAACGACCCTGCTTACCTTTAAGCATATCACTGAGAGACTTAAGCGGTCTGTTATTAGGACCGGTAACAGGTCTGCCGCGTCTGCCGTTATCAATAAGAGCGTCAACAGATTCCTGAAGCATTCTCTTTTCATTTCTTACAATAATTTCAGGTGCACCGAGTTCAAGAAGTCTCTTGAGACGGTTATTTCTGTTAATAACTCTTCTGTAAAGGTCATTGAGGTCAGATGTTGCAAATCTGCCGCCGTCAAGCTGAACCATAGGACGAATATCAGGCGGAATTACAGGAATAACATCTAAAATCATCCATTCAAGTTTGTTGCCGCTGTTATAGAAAGCATCAACAACATCAAGTCTCTTGAGTATTCTTACTCTCTTCTGACCTGTTGCAGTTTCAAGTTCAGCAGTAAGTTCATCACGCAGCTGAGCAACATCAATACTTTGAAGAAGTTCTTTAATTGCTTCGGCACCCATACCTGCTTTAAAGTCATCTTCATATCTCTCACGCATTTCTGCATATTCTTTTTCATTCAGAATCTGCATTTTTTCAAGAGGGGTATCACCCGGATCTGTGACGATATAAAGCGCAAAATAAAGCACTTTTTCAAGGTATCTCGGGCTGATGTCAAGAACAAGACCAAGACGGCTTGGAATACCCTTAAAATACCAAATATGAGATACAGGAGCAGCAAGTTCGATATGACCCATACGTTCACGGCGAACTTTTGCACGTGTAATTTCAACACCGCAGCGCTCACATACTTTGCCCTTATAACGAACTCTCTTGTACTTACCGCAGTGACATTCCCAGTCCTTCATAGGACCAAAAATTCTTTCACAGAAAAGGCCGTCACGTTCAGGCTTGAGAGTTCTGTAATTTATTGTTTCCGGCTTTGTTACTTCGCCATAAGACCATTCACGAATCTGTTCAGGTGAAGCAAGACCGATTTTTATAGAACTGAATTCATTTTCATAATTATCCATTTGGAAGCACTCCTTTTTCAATATTAATTAGCGGAAGTCGTATCAGATTATTCTTCGTTTTCTGTTTCATCGCTGTAAACATCAGCAAACAAATCAGCAAACGCATCTGACTGACCTGCTTCCTCGCTTTCGCCTTCAGTATTTTCAACTTCATAGCCTTCCTGACCCTCAAAGTCATTTACTGTTGTGAAAGCTTTATCATCAATAGGCTGAATACCTGTACCGTCATCCAAATCCTGTTTGAGTTCAATTTCGTTGCCGTTGCGGTCAAGTACTTTTGTATCAAGACCCAGAGCCTGCAACTCCTTGAAGAGAACCTTGAATGATTCAGGTGTTCCTGCCTGAGGAACATTTTCACCCTTAACAATTGATTCATAAGTGCGGACACGACCGATTGTATCGTCAGACTTAACAGTCATAATTTCCTGAAGTGTATATGCAGCACCATATGCTTCAAGTGCCCAAACTTCCATTTCACCAAAACGCTGTCCGCCGAACTGAGCCTTACCACCGAGCGGCTGCTGTGTAACAAGACTGTAAGGACCTGTTGAACGGGCATGAATCTTATCATCAACAAGATGGTGGAGTTTAAGGAAGTACATATAACCTACTGTAATTCTGTTATCAAATTTTTCACCGGTACGTCCGTCAATCAGTTCGGTTTTACCGTCAAACACTTTGTTGCCGTTTTCGTCAACATAATAACCGATGTCGGCAAGTTCAAGGCAATCACGGATGTCCTGCTCGTGAGCGCCGTCGAATACAGGTGTCATCATTTTCCAGCCCAGAGCCATAGCGGCATAGCCGAGATGAACTTCAAGAACCTGACCGATATTCATACGGGAAGGTACGCCGAGCGGGTTAAGAACAATGTCAAGCGGTCTGCCGTCCGGAAGGAAAGGCATATCTTCCTGAGGAAGAATTCTTGAAACAACACCCTTGTTACCATGACGACCGGCCATCTTATCGCCGACCTGAATTTTACGTTTCTGAGCAATGTATACTCTTACAACTTTGTTTACACCGGGTGAAAGTTCATCACTGTTTGCTCGTGTAAATACTTTTACATCAACTACAATACCATATTCACCGTGAGGAACACGCATAGAAGTGTCTCTTACTTCTCTTGCCTTTTCACCGAAGATTGCACGAAGAAGTCTTTCCTCAGCAGTAAGTTCGGTTTCACCCTTAGGTGTTACCTTACCAACAAGAATATCTCCTGAATGAACTTCAGCACCGACACGGATAATACCGTCAGCATCCAAGTCCTTAAGAGCATCTTCACCGACGTTAGGAATATCTCTTGTAATTTCTTCAGGGCCGAGTTTGGTATCACGTGATTCAACTTCGTGTTCTTCAATATGAATGGATGTGTAAACATCATCTCTTACTATTTTTTCATTAATAAGAACAGCATCCTCGTAGTTATAACCTTCCCAAGTCATAAATCCGATAAGTGCATTCTTACCAAGTGAAATTTCACCATTGCATGTTGCAGGGCCGTCTGCGATTACCTGACCATCTTCAATAGTCTGATGGAGAGAAACAATCGGACGCTGATTAATACAAGTACCCTGGTTAGAACCTGAGAACTTAACAAGCTCATACTTGTCAACTTCATTATTTTTAGTAGTTATTTCAATCACATCGGCATCAACAGCTGTTACTGTACCGCCGCGTTTAGCAATAACAACAACACCTGAGTCATATGCTGCTTTATATTCCATACCGGTACCGACAACAGGAGCAGTTGTCTTGAGAAGAGGAACTGCCTGACGCTGCATGTTAGCACCCATAAGAGCACGGTTTGCGTCGTCATTTTCAAGGAATGGAATCATTGCAGTCGCAACAGATACAACCATCTTTGGAGATACATCCATGTAATCAACCTTTTCAGGAGGAAGAGTAAGGAACTCATCTCTGTAACGGCAGGTAACTCTTGATGTTGCAAATCTGCCGTTTTCATCAAGCGGTTCATTAGCCTGTGCTACAACAAAATTATCTTCCACATCTGCTGTCATATAAACAACTTCATCCGTAACGATACCTGTTTCTTTATCAACCTTACGATATGGAGCTTCAATAAATCCGTATTCATTCAGTCGGCTGTAACAAGCAAGGTATGAAATCAATCCGATGTTAGGACCTTCAGGCGTTTCGATAGGACACATACGGCCGTAGTGGGTATAGTGAACGTCTCGAACTTCGAATCCGGCACGGTCACGTGAAAGACCGCCGGGACCAAGAGCAGATAATCTTCTCTTATGAGTAAGTTCTGCAAGAGGATTGTTCTGGTCCATAAACTGAGAAAGAGGTGAAGAACCGAAGAATTCTTTAATTGCGGCAACAACAGGTCTTATGTTAATCAAAGCCTGAGGAGTGATTGATTCTTCATCATCCTGAATCTGTAAAGTCATTCTTTCACGAATAACTCTTTCCATTCTTGTGAAACCGATTCTGAACTGGTTCTGGAGCAACTCGCCTACTGCACGGATTCTACGGTTACCAAGGTGGTCAATATCATCAGTAGTACCAATACCGTTTGCAAGGTTATTCAGATAGGATACACTTGCAAAAATATCATCCACTATAATATGTTTGGGAATAAGGTCATCACAGCGGAATTCAATTTCCTCTTTGAGAGCCTTTTCATCGTCTCCGCATTTTTCAAGAATTTCGCTGAGAACTCTGTAAGATACTTTTTCGTTTATACCAAGCGGCTTGCAGTCAAAGTCAACATATTTACTAATATCAACCATACCGTTTGATACAATTTTAACTTCTTTGCCCTCAACATCAACAAATGCAAACATAACACCTGCATTTTCAATTTCAAGAGCCTTTTCTTTTGAAATTTTTTCACCGGCATCAGCAAGGAATTCACCCTGAGGTGAAATAACAGGCTGTGACAATATCTGATTTGTAAGTCGGTCGCTGATAGCAAGTTTTTTGTTATACTTATATCTGCCGACTCTTGAAAGGTCATATCTGTGAGCGTCAAAGAATAATCCGTCAAGATGAGCCTGAGCGGTCTCAAGTGTCGGCGGTTCACCCGGACGAAGTTTTTTATAAACTTCAAGGAGTGCTTCTTCCGTATTCTTTGTTGCATCTTTCTCAATTGTAGCAATCAATCTTTCGTCTTCACCGAAGAAATCAAGAATTTCAGCATCTGAACCAAGACCTAATGCTCTGAGGAAGGTTGTGATATAAATCTTTCTGTTTTTATCAATACGAACATAGAAAAGGTCATTCGCATCCGTTTCATACTCAAGCCATGCACCACGGTTCGGAATTACTGTGTTCGTGAACAATTCCTTACCGGTTTTATCATGGTCCATATTGTAGTACACACCGGGTGAACGAACAAGCTGAGATACAATACATCTTTCCGCACCATTTATAACAAATGTACCGGCATCCGTCATCCAAGGAAAATCACCCATAAATACAGTATTTTCCTTAACTTCGCCTGTTTCTTTGTTCATCAGTCTTGCTCTGACCTTTAAAGGTTTTGCATATGTCACATCACGAGCCTTACACTGTGCAATAGAGTATTTCGGCTCATCATCCATTGAAAAATCAATAAAATCGAGTACAAGATTGCCGGAGTAATCGGTGATTGATCCGATGTCCTTAAAAACTTCCTTGAGACCTTCGTCAAGGAACCATTGGTATGAACTTTTCTGCACTTCAATTAAGTTAGGCATCTGCATAACTTCATTGATTTTAGCAAAGTTCTTTCGTGTAGTGGTACCCAGTTGAGTATCTTTCACATTTACCATTAGAGTCACTCCAATCGTTATTTTTTGTAAAACAGCAAATCAGCGCAAATTCGACAAGAAAGCATATGCTTCCCGTTTCGATAATTCGTATAAAAAATCCAAAGCACGCATAAATTTCCATTTTAATGTCCCTTAATATAAAGCAATAAAAAGTAAATGTCAACAGATTTTTAAATTTATTTACAATATAAACAAAAGTATTTTAAACACTCCGCCGTGTGTTTCTAAAATATATGTAAAAATGGAGCATATTCCATTGATTTCATAAAAGCAATTTGTTATAATAGCAACGGTGAATAATAATGAAAAGAATTAAAAATTTAATTGCAGTACTAATATGCTTAGTATTATTGATAAATGTATTTGCAGGATGCTCAGGCAAAAACGACCCGATTGATTTCATATATCCTTTTGATGCACAGATAACCAGCTTTGATCCCCAGATTGCAGCAACATCAGATGAATATCTGATTATTGAAAACTGTTTTGAAGGACTTGTAAGAGTACTCGATGACGGTACTGTACAGGATGCTGTTGCAGAAAGCTGGGACATAAGTGACGACGGACTTACATATACATTCAAGCTGCATAAAGGAATCAAATGGCGTGTTCAAAGTGCGGATCAAAACAATCCTACCCACGCTCAGGATTTGATGGGGCTTGACTTTAATCCTGATGTAACTGCCAACGATTTTGTTTTTGCTCTTAAGCGGGCAGTTGATCCTGTAACCGATTCCCCTCTTTTTTCATCTGTTGCAGGGATTGTGAACGCATCCGATATACATTCAGGTAAAAAGAATGTTAATGAATTAGGCGCAAAAGCACTTGATGACTATACACTTGAAATAAAATTGGAGAGTGCTGATAATGGATTTTTAAACACATTATCAACTGCTGTTGCCATGCCTTGCAATGAAGAATACTTTTATGCTACAAAAGGCAGATACGGATTAGGTCTTGATTATACTATTTTTAACGGTCAGTTTTATGTGAGTTCCATTCTTGAAACATCCTATATTTTAAAAAACAATTCCGACTATACCGGTCCTCACAAATCTGCAGTATCCGACATCACACTCAGAATTAAGGATGATGAAACGGATGTGGTAAAGAACTTAAAGAACGGATATTTTGACAGTGCATATATAACCGGTTCGCAATATGAACAACTGAAAAATGAAAACATCACTGTTCTTCCCTATTCCGATAAAATGTGGGCCTTTATTATTAATAAAAACAAGCAGCTGTTCAGTAATAAAAATCTTCGCCGTGCAGTATGCCTCAGTATATCAAATGATGAAGATACAGGACACATATATTTGACTAAAGCAACAACATTTACTCCCCCCAGCTGC
Organism: Eubacteriaceae bacterium; assembly: GCA_021770095.1. Taxonomy (GTDB): domain Bacteria; phylum Bacillota; class Clostridia; order Oscillospirales; family Acutalibacteraceae; genus Eubacterium_R. The sequence continues at coordinate 191,823 of JAETRQ010000001.1, forward strand.
ATTATCGGAGATAAAAATGCCAATGAAGCAATAGGAACAACTATCCCTGTTCAAAACACACAGGATGCAATAGCTGCATGGAAAAAAGGACTTGAAGAAACCGATTTCACCGTTGCGGATATAACAGTAATTGTGCCACAGGAAATGGAAGATATAGCAAAGAATCTCGTACAGGGTATTCAGGGCGGAATTGGAAAAATCACAAATTACGGTGATGAAAACAAAATTTCCTTTTCTTTGAAAATAAATTCACTCCCTGCTGAGGAATACAAAGAGTCCTTGAATAAAGGTGAATATGACATTGCCCTTTATCAGTTTACAGCAAATAATCACAACACGGTTTCTTTCCTCCAAGATATAATCAATGGTAATTTTGCCGGAGATATTGAACAAATACAACAGACAATTGAGAATGCACAGAATGCAAATGCAGCCGATATGCCTTCAGCGTGCAAAGAATGCGAAGAAACCTTGATGAACGATTATTCCATCATGCCGTTATTTTATGAATCTTCATATTATGCCCAAGCAAAAGGTGTAAAAGGCGTTCAGTTCCATGCGGGAAGCGGAAGGGTTTGTTTTGTAAATGCAACGAGAGAAAATTAAAACAATTATATGCTGGATACTTGTAGCCGTATGTATGGGCATTATATTCTGGCTTTCGTCAAGAACTTCAGTAGAATCTTCTGCACAAAGCGGTGCCATACTCAAATGGCTGACTGATATTCTCGGCAATAACAATTTCACAGACTTTATTGTGAGAAAATCTGCACATTGCCTTGAATTTGCAGGATTATGCTTTTTATTCAATCTTGCTTTCTGGCAGACGAACAAAACACCTATGCCCATATGGTCAGTAATATTCACATCCCTTTATGCTGCGACAGATGAAATACATCAAAAATTTGTTGCCGGACGATCCTGTGAACTGCGTGACTGGGCAATTGACAGCGGCGGAGCTATACTCGGCACAATCTGTTTTATAATCATCCTGACAATTATAAGACATATATCAAAAAGGAAAAATTCCATTGACAGAAACAATAATTAGTTTATAATATATAAGAAAAATAAAAAGCGGAGAAATTTTAGTATGAATGTATTAGTATATGATAATGATGAACAAATAGGTATTGCTGCCGGTAATTATATGTGCGGTCAGATTCTTGCAAAGCCAAATTCCGTATTAGGTCTTGCAACAGGTTCAACACCACTTAAACCATATGGCCATATGATTAAACTTTTTAAGGCCGGCGCAGTGGATTTCAGCAAAGTTACAACATTCAATCTTGATGAATACTGTAATTTGGATGTGAATGATAAAAATTCATATCACACATTTATGTATGAAAATTTGTTTAACTCTATCAATATTCCCAGAGAGAATATCCATTTTCTTGACGGCAACAGTGATGATTTGGAAAGAGAATGCAGAGAATACGAAAAAAGAATAAAAGAAGCAGGCGGTATTGATATTCAGTTGCTCGGTATCGGCTCAAACGGACATATTGCATTCAATGAACCAAGTGACAGTTTCCAAAGATGGAGCCATGTAGTTGAATTAAAAGAAAGCACCATTAAAGATAACAGCAGATTTTTTAATTCTATTGAAGAAGTACCGACAAGAGCCGTTACTATGGGAATCGGCTCGATTATGCAGGCAAAAAGAATATTAATTATTGCTACCGGTGAAAATAAAGCAGATGCAATAAAACAGCTCATTGATGGTAATGTTACACCAAAATGCCCTGCATCCGTTCTTCAATTCCATACCGATGTCACTCTTATGCTTGACACCGGTGCTGCATCAAAAATATAAAGGAGAGATATAAATGTCAGATAAAGAAAAGTATTATATTACTACGCCTATCTATTATCCATCAGGCAATCCGCATATCGGCCACTGTTACACAACAGTAGCCTGTGATTCCATTGCGAGATTCAGACGTATGCAGGGAAAGGATGTTATCTTCCTTACCGGTACAGACGAACACGGGCTGAAGATTGAACAAAAGGCTAAAGAAAAAAATATCACCCCTAAAGCGTATGTTGATGAAGTTGTTGCTGTTTTCAAAAAACTTTGGGAATATATGAATATCAGTTATGACAGATATATCCGCACAACGGATGATTATCATATTGAAACAGTACAAAAAATCTTCAAAGATTTATATGACAAAGGATATATTTATAAAGGCAAATATGTAGGTAAATACTGTACACCTTGTGAATCTTTCTGGACAGAAAGCCAACTTGTTGACGGCAAATGTCCTGAATGCGGAAGGGATGTAATTGAAACTGAAGAAGAAGCATATTTCCTTAAAATGTCACCTTTTGCAGACAGAATTGAGAAACTTCTGCTTGAAACAGATTATTTACAGCCCCGTTCAAGAGCAGTTGAACTTGTTAACAATTTCATCAAACCGGGACTTGAGGACCTTTGTGTTTCAAGAACATCTTTCACATGGGGTATCCCTGTTACATTTGATGAAAAGCATGTTGTTTATGTTTGGATTGACGCACTTTCAAACTATATCTCTGCACTTGGTTATAACAATAACACATATAATGACTTTGACAAATTTTGGCCTGCTGACCTGCATATGGTAGCAAAAGATATTATGAGATTTCACGCTATTATCTGGCCTGCTATGCTTATGGCACTTGACGTGCCATTGCCAAAACACCTTGCTGTTCACGGCTGGATTACCTTTAACGGCCAAAAGATGAGCAAATCAATCGGTAATGTGGTTGACCCGTTTGTACTTGGTGAAAGATACGGTGCTGATGCTATCAGGTATCACATTCTCAGAGAAATGGCACTTGGTGCTGACAGTTCTTTCTCAAATGAAATTATGATTAACAGAATCAATTCAGACCTTGCAAATGACCTTGGAAATCTCGTCTCAAGAACAGTTGCAATGGTTGAAAAGTATTTTGACAGCATCATTCCTGTAAATAAAGAGAGCGAAGATATTGACAACGAATTGATTGCAATGGCAACTTCACTTCGTGAAAAAGTTGCAGGATTTATAGACGAAACACAGCTGAATAATGCATTAGCTGAGATTTTCAAAGTAATTTCAAGAGCAAACAAATATATTGATGAAACAACACCATGGATTCTCGGCAAAGATGAAAGTAAAAAAGACAGACTGGCTTGTGTACTGTATAATCTGCTTGAAACAATACGTATCACCACCACTCTTCTTTCATGCTTTATGCCGTCAACCATGCCAAAAGTATGGGAACAAATAGGAGCTGATGAAAGCCTTATAACATATGAAAACGCTGGCAAGTTCGGTGTTTTGCCACAGGATGTTACGGTCAAAAAAGGTCCGGCTCTTTTCCCGAGAATTGATGTTAATAAAGAAATTGATGAATTAAATGCTCTTATTCAAAAACAGGTTGAAGAGGCTCAGAAAAATCAGCAAAAGCCTGAAATTGAAGGTCTTGCAGAAATTACTTTTGATGATTTTGCTAAAGTTGAACTGCGTGTTGCAGAAATCATTTCATGCGAACCTGTTAAACGAGCAAAGAAACTTTTAAAAATAATGGTTAATGACGGAACATCACAGCCCCGTCAAATCGTATCCGGCATTGCACCTTGGTATAAACCCGAAGATTTGGTTGGCAAAAGCGTTATTATTGTTGCAAATCTTAAACCGGCAAAATTATGCGGTGAGATGAGCAACGGAATGCTCCTTGCCGGCGATGTAAGCGAAGAGGATGTTAAGGTTCTCTTTGTAGATGGTATGCCTGCCGGTACAAAAATCAGATAAATATAAATAATGGAGAATAATTAGAATGTATCAAAATATTTTTGATACACATTCACATTATGACGACAGTAAATTTGACCCCGACAGAGAAGAACTTTTAAGCAAACTTCAAAGTCGGGGTATTACTAATATCGTCAGCTGCGGATGTGATATTGAAACAACACAATATAATTTTGATTTGGCACAGAAATACGATTATATTTACTTTGCAGCAGGATTTCATCCTGAATGCCTTGAAGGTGCTGCCCTTGACGATTTAAAACGGATTGAAAATTTTGCAAAAAATGAAAAGTGTGTTGCAATTGGTGAAATCGGACTCGACTATCATTGGATGAGTTCAGACAAAGATATACAAAAAAGTTTTTTCCAATCACAGATTGAACTTGCACAAAAACTTGATAAACCTGTCATTGTACACGACCGAGAGGCACACGGAGATACTCTTGATATATTAAAAAATATGAAACCCAAAGGTGTCGTCCACTGTTTTTCAGGCTCCAAAGAAATGGCAAAGGATGTAATAAAACTCGGTATGTATATCGGCATCAATGGTGTTGTTACTTTTAATAATGCCAGAAAAAGCCTTGAAGTTGTTAAGGAAGTTCCACTAGAGCGTCTTGTGCTTGAAACAGACTGCCCTTATCTCGCGCCTGTCCCGATGAGAGGCAAAATCAATAACTCCTCATATATCCCGTATATTGCTGAAAAAATTGCATCACTGCTCAATATGGACACACAGGAATTGCTGAATATAACAAATGAAAACGCAAAAAGATTGTACAATTTAAAATGACATAAAAAAGTAAAAGAAGGAATGCATTTTGATGCATTCCTTCTTTTACTTTTCAAGATAACTGAGCAACTGCTCTTTTTCGTCGGCAGACATTAACCTTACTCTCAGCAAAACTGTTTGCTCAAATTCGGTAAGCTGATTAAACTTATCATTTGGCATCCATCTCTGGAGATAATCGTTATCACTGTTAAGTTTGAACTCCTCAGTATCATTAAACAAATTATCAAGCAGCATATCAAGGCTTAAATTATAAAGTTTAGCAATTAACTTTAACACAGGCAGTTTGGGCATACTTTTGCCTGTTTCATAATATGCATAGGCACTTCGTTTAATACCAAGGGCATCAGCAACCTGCTGTTGGGTTAAGTTAAGGTTTTTTCTGTAGTACTTTAGTTTTTCATATAATTCCATATAATTTTAATTCCTCCAATTTCCTAAGCCCAACATTAGTATATACTTTAAGCAGACATTTGTCAATATATGTCACAAAAACTAAAATTTACAAAACTGTTGTAATATTGACAATTTAGTTACAATGTGGTACGATGCTTTATATAATACTAAAAATATAAGGGGTCAGATTATGAAAAAATTAGTATCAATACTATTATCAGCAGTTCTTCTTATCAATACATTTGTTATACTCCCTATCGGCAATATGACAGCCGAAGCTGCCGATTACGCTGCAACACTCAGAAATAAAGGTTTCCCTGAAAGTTATATCAAACCCTTAGTAGCTCTGCATAATAAATATCCAAACTGGATTTTTGAACCATTCAATACGGGACTGAACTGGTCAGCGGCAGTAAACGGCGAACGCACAAAGCATTCCCAGCAACTCATTCAAAAATATTCAGGCAATAGCAGTTCAATGTATTGCAACTGCGCAAGCTGTTATAAAAACGGAAATTATGTTATTCAGGAAGCAAGCAACTGGGTATCTGCATCCAAAAGTGCTGTGGAATATTATATGGACCCAAGAAACTTCCTTAATGAAAAAGAGATTTTCCAATTTGAATCAACAATGTATAACGGTACACAGACACAAGCCGGCGTTGAATCCATCCTTAACGGAACTTGGATGCACAATTCTGTAATTTCATACAAAAACACAAGCGGACAAACCGTATCATTTAAATCCACAAAATATTCAGATGCTATTATGGCAGCATCAAATGACAGTGGACTGAGTGCTTATTATCTTGCATCAAAAATCAGGCAGGAAGTCGGCGGCAAAGAACCTACCGCAGGCGGTGCAAGCGGTACAAACAAAACTTATGCGGGTATTTATAACTATTACAATATCGGTGCTTATACCGGTGCTGTAGACGGATTAAAATGGGCTTCAACTTCAAATGCAACCGCAGGCGGTACGGGATATTACACGAATTATGACTGCAGAGTAAGAAAAAGTCCTACAACAAGCAGTGCAATCGTTATTGAACTGCCTGCTGATACACTGACAAACTACGACTTCACAACAGAAAAACAAAGCGACAATTATAAATGGTGTAAAGTTCATGGATCATACCATGGCAAAAAATATGAAGGTTATATCCGTTCTGATTTAATTGCAAAAAAAACAATTGCTGCTAAAAAAGACACCTATGACAGACCTTGGATAAGTCCATACAAAACAATATATAACGGTGCATTGTACATTGCAAGAAACTTCAAATATCAGAATACAGGATATTTGCAGAAATTCAATGTCAACAAAGCATCCGGAGAACTTTACAGCCACGAATATATGGCTAATGTACAAGCAGCAGCCGCAGAAGCTGTTACAACATACAATGCATATAAAAATGCAAATATTCTGGGAATTACAAAAACATTCTCAATCCCTGTCTTCAACAACATGCCGCTTGACGGAGATGACCTTAACGTTGATACAGTAAAAAATCTTCAAGTCACAGGATATTCAAATACTGCTGTTTCACTCGGATGGAATGCAGTAAGCGGTGCAAGCGGATACCAAATTCAGGTATTCAGGAGCGGAGGATGGACCAATTACGGTACCACCACTTCAACAAAAACAACTGTAACAGGTCTTATCACCTGCGGTGCATATCTGTTCAGAGTCAGAGCATATAAGACCTACGGTTCAAACACATATTACGGCGGACTTTCAAACGAAGTATATCAGGTAACAAGAGCGAATAAAATCAGCGGTTTCAAAGTTTCAAAGACCACTGACTCATCAATAACATTAGTATGGAACAGTGAACCAAGAGTTACAGGATACAGAATTTATAAATATAATACGTCTACTAAAACATTCAAATATTACAAAACCATTCCGTCAGGTACCACAACATTTACCGACACAGGACTGAAGAGCAATACAGAATACAAATATGAAATTATCGGTTATAGAAATTATCGTAATCAAATGTATTTCGGCTATGGCGGTGTAGGCACTACTGCAAGAACAGAATCTATTGACAGGTGGATTAAATCCGGCAGCCGCTGGTGGTACAGACATGCAGACGGCAGTTATACAAAAAACGGTTGGGAAAAAATAAATAACAAATGGTATCATTTTGACAGTGAAGGATGGATGCAAACCGGCTGGCTTAAAGTAAGCGGCAAATGGTATTATCTCAATCCGGACGGTGACATGGCAACAGGCTGGAAAAAGGTAAACAACAAGTGGTATTATCTCAACAGCAGCGGTGCAATGCTCACCGGTTGGTTGGATAACAATAATCAAAGATACTATCTCAGCAGCAGCGGTGCTATGGTAACCGGCTGGCAGCAGATTGACGGATACTGGTATTATTTCAACGATTCAGGTGCTATGCTCAGAAATCAAAAAGTCGGCAATTATTATGTTGATGCAAATGGTAGACGGGTTTAATATCAGGATAATATAATCAACCGCAAAAGGAACACATTCAGAATGTGTTCCTTTTCTTTATTCCAAACAAATATTGACTGTACTGTAAATATATGATATACTTACCGCATAAAAATGAAGGAGATGAAAAGATGTTTAATTTTTCTTGCTAATAATTTTAATATGGCAGTATTATCGAATACCGCTGTAATTATTGCAGGAAAGTTATAATCTCTTCATCCATAATCACGCTGTTTTAAAGCAGTAGTATATCTATGTTTGGCAGAGCCGTAAGAATTAACTTTCTTGCGGCTCATATTTTATTTAATCAGCAGACGGAGGATAAAGGAGGGAAATATATGTCTTTAATAAAAGTAGAAAACCTTACATTCTCATACCCATCAGGATATGAAAATGTGTTTAACAATGTTAATATTCAAATTGACAGTGACTGGAAACTCGGTTTTATCGGCCGAAACGGAAAAGGCAAAACAACATTTTTTCATCTACTTCTCGGTAAATATGAATATGGAGGAAAAATAATAAGTAATGTTCAATTTGATTACTTCCCCTATCATATTGATAATAAAAACCAAATAACCATAGATATATTAAATCAAATATGCCCGATTGCCGAAGAATGGGAGTTAATAAGAGAACTTTCTTATCTTGATGTGGAAGCGGATATACTTTGGAAAAATTTCAGTATTCTGTCAAACGGAGAACAGACAAAAGTACTGCTTGCTGCCCTGTTTCTGAATGAAAATCATTTTCTTTTAATTGATGAGCCGACTAATCATCTTGATATGGAATCAAGAAAAATTGTATCAAACTATCTGAAGAAGAAAAAAGGATTTATATTAGTATCACACGACCGCCAATTTTTGGATGAATGTATTGACCATATATTGTCACTGAACCGAACAAATATTGAAATTCAAAAAGGCAACTATTCAACATGGATAACGAACTTTGAACGGCAGCAGGAATTTGAAAAAAATCAGAATAAACATCTGCAGCAGGATATAAAGCGTCTTAATAATGCTGTAAGACAATCTTCAGCATGGTCAGCTAAAGTTGAAAAGTCAAAAATCGGTGCAGCAGATAAAGGTTATGTAGGCCACAAATCAGCAAAAATGATGAAACGAGCAAAGAATATTGAAAACAGGCAAGCAAAGGCAATTGAACAAAAATCAAAATTGCTTAATAATATTGAAACTGCAGAGCCGCTGAAAATTTCTGCTCTGGATTATCATACCGATAAACTCGCTGATTTTACAAATATTGAAATCAAATACGAAGATAAAGTGATTAACCGACCTGTCTCTTTCACAATCAAACGCGGTGACCGCATTGCAATAGATGGCAAAAACGGATGCGGAAAAAGCAGCCTGCTGAAAATTTTAAGCGGCGAACAAATAGCATATAACGGAACAGTCAATGTCGGCTCCGGACTGAAAATATCATACCTGCCACAGGATACTTCCTATTTGCAAGGAGACTTATCCGAGTTTATTTATACCAACAAAATGGATGAAACGCTGTTTAAAGCAGTGTTGCAAAAAATGGATTTCTCCCAAACGCACCTGAAAAATGACATAAAAAATCTTTCCGACGGTCAAAAGAAAAAATTATTGATAGCAAAAAGTATCTGCGAAAAAGCACACTTATATGTCTGGGATGAACCGCTCAATTTTCTTGATATTTATTCAAGAATACAGCTTGAACAGATGATTGAAGAATACGCACCAACTATGATATTTGTTGAACATGACAGTATTTTCAGGAATAAAATCGCTACTGATACAATTACGTTAGAGAAAAAAGCAACAGATGATTGAAAATTCAATCATCTGTTGCTTTTTTAATCCTGATATATTAGTTCAGGAACATATTTATCATATACGGAAAAGTGGAAATTTACTCCGAGTGCATTTGATATACCTGACAGAAATTCAAATAAATCATTTATATCCGTTTCTTTATCGGAAATGATATCCGTTATCGAATCAATAAACACGTCAGTTAAATCATAATCACTTGCACAAATTCCGCTTAAAAATCCATAAAACGACATTGCACTTTTTATACCATAGTCATTAATATTGATTAATCTGATATTTGACGGCAGAATTCTCTCAAGTCCATTTGTACAATCAATGAAAACTACATTGCCGTCACTCATCTGTGAAGTGGCAATTGCCGCCTCTGCCAAGACCCTTGTCTTGCCGATTCCGTTAATTCCAACAATATAATCAACCATAAATTAAAACCCCTTTAGTTTTATTGTTACACTAATAATAACTTATGATTAATAATTGGGAAATAACATACTGTTAAATAAAAATAAATATTATTAATTTTTTATTATGAAGTTATTTCATTTTCTTTACATCCTCAAAATCATCAACAATTGATTTTTCAGGTTTTGGAGTAATGAGTGAAACAACAATATTCACTACCAAACCGATAACAAAAGCAGGAAGTAATTCATAAATATTAAGTACATCAGAAAGGCCTGCAATTACATACTTCCAAACGAAAACCATAACACCGGATACAATCATGCCTGCAATCGCACCGTATTTGTTTGAACGCTTCCAGAAGAGTGAAAGAAGCATTACCGGACCGAATGTTGCACCAAATCCTGCCCAAGCAAATGAAACGATGCCGAATACGGAAGATTCAGGATCCCACGCAATGACCACACCGATAACAGAGATAACAATCAATACTACTCTTGCAACAATCATCTTTGATGTTTCACTGAGTTTGAGTTTGAACAATCCGCCAAGGATATTTTCGCTTGCTGCTGATGAAGCGGCAAGTAACTGGCTGTCACTGGTTGACATGGTTGATGCAAGAATACCTGCAAGAATAATACCTGCAATCAGAGCAGGAACAATACCGCTCCTTGAAATCAGGTCGGAAATCTGAATAATAATAGTCTCACTGTCCTCAAGCGGAGCAATAACACCCTTTGCTGCCATTGCATTGCCGACAACACCAATAAGAACAGCAATACCCATTGAAATAACAACCCACACAGTTGCTACACGACGAGAAGTTTTAACTTTATTAGGGTCTTCAATAGCCATAAATCTGAGGAGAATATGCGGCATACCGAAATAACCGAGACCCCATGCGAGAGTTGACACAATAGTCAAAGCGCCATATGGACTGCTGCCGCCTGTTGCAGCATCATATGTATTGGTTAATGAGAAATAGCCTGAAAGAGATTTTGCATTGAGCATAACAGCATCCCATCCGCCTGCTGACTGAATACCGAAAATCAAAACAATAATCAATGCAATTGTCATAATGATGGATTGAATCAGGTCAGTAACAGACGCAGCATTAAATCCACCGAGTGAAGTATAACCAACAATTACAATAGCTGAGATTATCATAGCAATATGATAATCAATACCGAATAAAGTACCGAACAGTTTACCGCAGGCAGCAAAACCCGAACCGGTATAAGGAACAAAGAAAACAATAATAATTACGGCCGCAATTGCCATAAGAATTTTTTTGTCCTCTTTATATCTTTTTGAAAAATACTCAGGAATTGTGATTGCATTGATGTGGGCAGAATAGTTGCGAAGTTTTTTTGCAACAATCAGCCAGTTGAGATATGTACCCACGGCAAGACCGATAACAGTCCAGCCGACATCAGCAATACCGCTGAGATAAGCAAGACCCGGAAGACCCATCAGCAGATAACTTGACATATCTGATGCTTCCGCGCTCATTGCAGTAACAAGAGGTCCTAATTTTCGTCCTCCAAGATAAAAATCGCCGACATTCTTTGTCTTTTTTGAATATGCAACACCGATGATTACAACTGCTGCAAGATAAACTACAATTGAAATCATAATACAAATCTGTGCTGTTGTCATTTCATTTCCCCCATTCAAAAATAAAATAAGACATCACAAGGAATGAATGTGATGCCTTATTTTAACATATTAAAGCGATAATGTAAAGTTTTAATATGTTTTAATATAATGATTCATTTTTCTTTAATCTTATAACATTCCAGCTGAATGGTTTTAACTGAACGGTCATAATACTTCCGTCCATAACGGGAACTGCATTTTTATGTGGCTTTACGCAAGAATTGTCAAAACCATTAACTGCATTTTTATCATAGCCATCCATAGAAATAAATTCAATCGGTTTATATCCGCCAAAATCCATAAGATTAACATCCAGCACTGCACTGTCATCAAGCGATTTGTTGACAACGAAAACAGTCATGGTTTCATTTTCTTCATCATATGTTGCGATACCTTCAAGATACGGTACATCGGTAAAACGCTTTGTGTCATGTTTAGGACAGGAAATAATCGGATTAAGTGCAACTCCCCTGCCAAAATTACTCAGATGCTCAAACGGATAAAATATTGTCTGTCTGAATATACCTCCGCCGATTTCAGTAAATATCGGTGCGATAACATTAACAAGTTGAGCAAGGCAGGCAATTTTAATTCTGTCGCAATGACGAAGCAGAGTGATAAGCATTGAAGCAACCAACAATGCGTCTTCAAAATTATAAATATCTTCCAGCCGCGGCGGCGCCATAGACCATCGCTCATAAGGAGCATTATTTGAATGATACCAAACATTCCATTCGTCAAATGAAAGATTGATTGTTTTCTTTGAACGCTTCTTTGCTTTTATATAATCACAGACACACAATACGGTATGGATAAACTCTTCCATTTCAAGCGTTTGTGCGAGATAGGATTGTGTATCTCCGTCATGATTGCCATAATATTGGTGCAAAGAAACATAATCTATACTGTCATATGCAATATCAAGCGACTGGGCTTCCCACTCGCCAAAAGTTTTGGAATTCCTGCTTGATGAACCGCAAAGTACAGTTTCAATTGAACTGTCAGTCCATTTCATCATCTTTGATGCTTCCAGTGCAACTCTGCCGTATTCTACAGCCGTCTTGGCGCCCATCTGCCATGCACCGTCCATCTCATTGCCAAGACACCAGAGTTTTATATTCCAAGGATTCTCATATCCGTGAGAACGCCTTAAATCAGACCATGCCGAACCGCTTTTGTGATTCGTATATTCAACAAGATTTCTCGCCTCTTCCGGACCGCGTGTACCAAGATTAACTGCCATCATACAATCTGTATTGGCTTTTTGGCACCATTTCATAAATTCATTTGTACCGATATAATTCGGCTCGGTTGTTCCCCATGCCAGGTCAAGACGCTTTGGACGATTCTCAACAGGACCGACTCCGTCCTCCCAATTATAACCCGAAACAAAATTCCCGCCGGGATAACGTACAATAGGAACATTCAGTTCTTTAACAAGCTGAATAACATCTGTTCTGAATCCATCTTCGTCCGCCGTTTTATGGTCAGGTTCGTATATACCGCCATATACTGCTCTGCCCAGATGCTCAATAAAAGAGCCATAGATTCTTTTGTCAATTGTGCCGATTTTAAATTCCTTGGCAAGTGTCATCTTTGCTTTCATTCTTTTTACCTGAAACTTTCAAATTCATATTAACAATTATGATTCCGATTGAAACCAATATTAACGCAGTCAAAGTCATACCGCCTGACTGCGACAGTCTTTCACCCAAAAACAATACTGAAAAAAAGCAGCCGAATATCTGTGTCATAAAGCCGTAAACAGCAACCATGGATACATTATTATATTTCAGAAGTATTCCCCACAATGTATATGCGACAGCAGACAGTAATGCAAGATACATCATCAGCCCAAACGATTTTGCATCAAATGAAGTTATTCTTCCCCCTGCTGCAAATCCGAACACAGACATTACCAATCCGCCCAAAACAAACTGGTAGCCACTGAGGGTAACAGGATTTTCTGTCTGAGAAAACTTTTTAATCAACGCAGATGAAAATGCGTATGACAAAGCGGAAAGAACTATAAAGCCCTCACCTGTGAAAGTGAAACCGCTGTCAAAACTCCCGTCTGTCAGATTGATAATCACAACACCCGCAAAGCCTACTATACAACCAATCATTTTTTGCAGAGTGAACTTTTCTTGCTTGAGAATAAGGCAAGAAATAATAACGGCAAAGAACACATTGGTTGCATTAATAATTGAACCTTTTGTCCCTGATATATGCGCAAGACCTATATAGAAAAACAAATATTGCAATATCGTCTGAAACAAGGAGAGAATACATATTTTGCCGGCACTGTGCTTGTTTGGTAACAGGATTTTATTTGAAATCAGGCTGCCAAAGAGAATGACCAGCACACCGGCAGTAAAAAATCTTATCCCTGCAAAAAGTATCTGACCGGACCAGTCATCTGACTGTATTCCCAAAAGAGAATATCCGATTTTGATAAATGGAAATGCACTGCCCCACAAGGCACAGCATACCATTGCAAGAATACAAACAACAAATGGTTTTTGGATTAACTTTTTATTTTGCATTATTTTGTTGTAGAGCCGAATCCGCCGTCTCTGACACCATCTGTATCATCATCAACAGTTATGCCGAATTGCGTGAAAATACCCTGTGCAAAACCATCCCCTGCGGATACCGTTGCAGTATGACCAATATCGTGTGCATCGCAGCTGATTTTAATCATAATATGACCTTCGTTGGAAGAATTATAATAATCAGAATCAATGATACCGACAGTGTTGTCCAACTGACATCTGTGTTTAAAGCCAAGACCTGAACGCGGATAAATGGAAAGCACCCAGCCTTCATCAATCTTTGAGCGTATACCTGTCGGAACTAAAGTTGAAGCTCCTTGGGTAAATTCAACTTCAGCAGGTGCATAAAAATCATATCCCGCAGAACCGGTTGTTGCTCTTTTCGGCAGTTTGATGCTGTCATAAACAGCCTTAACATCCTCTGTATTCGGGAAGTTTTTAAGCCAATCTTTTTTAAATTGTTCAAAAGATACCTTTTCAAATTTTGCTATTTTATTCATAAAAGACTCCTAATAAATGAAATATCAAATATATATTATCATATATAAAAAAATAAAACAATCCCGGAAAGGATTGTTTTTTATCAAATAAAAATTGAAATGTTATTGGATTGAAACACTATAATCAATTATTATTTATAAACCGAAACTTACACTGAGTGCCTGATTCACTTTGCCCATATCATTTATATCAAGTGAACCCATTTTTTCTTTCAGGCGGCGTTTATCAATGGTACGTACCTGTTCAAGGAGTACCACACTATCCTTTGCAAGTCCGCAATTTCTTGCATCCACTTCAATATGAGTCGGCAAACTGTTTTTATCTCTTTGAGATGTTATGGCAGCGGCAATTACTGTTGGTGAGAATTTGTTGCCGACATCATTTTGAACAATCAGCACAGGGCGTACGCCACCTTGTTCGGAACCAACAACGGGACTTAAATCAGCATAGTAAATTTCGCCTCGTTTGATTAACAATTAAATCACCTTCATAAAATTCTTGCTTCTTTTCTTTCACAAATATCATTGCCATTTTCTTCACATCCTATACCATTATATGTAAATAAATTTTTATGGACTTTGTCAAATCAAAAAAACACGCATAAGATGAAGTAGTAAAATGAAAGGAGATCATTATGGAAAACTATGTTGACCTTTTTAAACCAAGTTTTTTAAAAAAAGAACAGCGGCCTGCATTACCTGAGGATGCATCGGTCACTATGGCATATATACCTTTACAACTTGAACTCATAACATATGAGCCTGATAAAGGACTTGACTGCGGAACAATCTTCCCTGTCCTTAACAAACCATTTGCAGGAAGGATGGTAAAAAGATAATGAATAAAGATAAACTTTTGCGACGCGTTTCTGCACTTGGCTTTACAATGTATGAATACAGACTGTTCTGTGACACACATCCTGATAACCAAGAGGCTAAGGAACTGTTTGAATCTTATCAAAAAAAATACCAAGCAGTCAAAGAAGAATACGAAAAGCAATTCGGCCCATTGACCCTCAACGGAGAGAATAGTGACGAATGGCTCAAAAACCCATGGCCATGGGATAATGATGCTAATTAATCAAAAAAAAGTGCAGACGGAGTTTGCTTAGACGTACTCTGTCTGCGTTTCTTATTTAATCTCTTCTTTGCGGCGGAGGAAGAAAATCATCAGGATTGTTATTTGATTTTTGAGAATCAATCTGTTTTTTGGCTCTGCGTTTCTTTTTCTTATTCTGATTGTTAATAACCATAAATACATATACAAGCACAGCAGCAACAAAAATAATAAGAATTATTTTAACAGCGGTTGTGGCAAAAAAGGATTTGATTGCATTTATCACCTTTAAGAAAGTTGAAAGCTCAACATCCTCTGCGGCAACCAGATCGGTTTGCGCAATCACATCTCCGCCATAAATAATATTAGCCTTACATACTTCCTGCCCTTTGGTTACAGGAGCTTTCAGCAATTCCGGTTTTTCAACAGGTTCAATAATAATCCCCGACTTGTCCAGTCCTGACGGAACAATGACGTTGACATCTTCTTTGGCAACAAGCTGAACACTGTCTGCATCTTTACCGTCTTCAACAGTTATTTCATTCAGTACTTCATTCTGCTTAACTAATGTAGAATATTTAAGGCTGTCAAATGCCCATTCAAACAAAGATTTTGCGTCAACAAATGAACACTTTGTCTCATATGACTGTCCGTTGATTTTTTGTCTCGGTGATTTCAATACCACAGCAAGATAATTATATCCGTCTTTTGTCGCTTTTGTTACTAAACAATATTCTGCCTGTTCTGTCGAACCAGTCTTAATACCCTGAGCATATTCATAATAATATGTTACATAACCCGGACTAAGCATCAAATTTGTATGGCCGAGAACCAAGTTGCCAAACTTAACCTCTTTTGCAGTTGAGTACTTAACAAAGTTCTGATTTTTCAATGCATCCAGCGTAATGGTTGCCATATCTCTGGCTGTTGTGTAATGGTCATCACTGTGAAGCCCGTCACAATTGACAAAATGTGTATCTTTACATCCCAGTGACTGAACATATTTATTCATTTCAGCAACAAATGTATTGCTGTCTCCGCTCACATATTCAGCAAGTATCTGACACGCGTCACATGCAGAGTGGACCATCGTAAGATAAAGAAGTTCATCAATTGTAAGTTCCTGACCGACTTCAATACCTGCAACCTGTGCCCCTGTGCCGAGCGTTGCATCAAATGCGGACTGGCTCATTTTTGTCTTAGCCTGAAAATCTTTGACATTATTGATAACCACCATTGCTGTTACAATTTTGGTAAGTGAGGCAGGATACAAACGCTCGTCAATATTTTTCTGAGCAACAACAGGATAAGAGTCATCATCAAGGTTAATGAGCATATATGCTTCTGCATATATTGTCCTGTCAGGCTCATAAGTAGCCGCCTGAGAAGAAAAAGGAATGCAGAAAACAGATGTTAAGACAATAACTGCGGTTAGAATATAGGAAAGTGTTTTTTTCATAAACTTGACACCTTAATTAAAAAAATATATTATATTAATAGTTTAACATCTTTTTGTATTGAATAAAAGTATATTTTATTAATTTTTGGAGAATTTTATGATTTATATAACCGGAGACACACACGGAGACTTATCTTGTTTTAAAAACCCAAAATTGTCAAAACTCGGCGAAAAAGATATTTTAATTGTCTGCGGCGATTTTGGATTTATATGGAATCCAAAAGACCCGAATGAGCAAAAAAATATGGACTGGCTGAAAAAAAGAAAATATACAATCTGCTTTGTTGACGGTGCACATGAGAATTTTGACATTCTTAATGCCTACACACCATACAGATGGAAGGGCGGCAACGCACATAAAATTTCCGATAACATCTATCACCTTATGCGAGGAGAAGTTTTTACTTTTGAAAACAAAACGTTCTTCGTAATGGGCGGCGGTGAAAGTGATGACGCTTATATGCGTCAGGACGGCATCAGCTGGTGGGAAAGTGAACTTCCCAGTGCCGAAGATTTGAAAAACGGTGTATCCAATCTTCAGGACAGTGAGCGAACCATCAACTATATTCTGACATATGAAGCACCGACCATTGCGAAAGAAATACTGAAACAAAGAACCAATCAGAATATTATTATCACTCCGCTCAACACTTACCTGCAGGAGATTATGCACAATATTGATTATATGCACTGGTACTTCGGCTCACTGCATATTGACCTCAATATCAGCAAAAAGATGACTGCCGTATTCAACGAAATTATTCAGGTATCATAGAAAAACCGCCATATGGCGGTTTTTTATCTTTTAGGATACTCCAAATCTTTCGGCAGTCCTAATATATAATCTGCTGATATTTTATAGAAACAGCATAATTTTATTATGCAATCTATTCGCATGTCTCTTTTTTTATTTTCCCAATGCCCTACTGTTGCATCTGATACACCACAAATATCTGCAATTTGTTGTTGTGTTAAGTCATTATCAAGTCTTAAATTATAGAATTTTTGTCTATAATCCATAATTATTACCTCCTTTTTTGTATATTACTACAAAAAGTAGTATTAACACTTGCTATACTACAATTAGTAGTGTAGTATATATTTACTACAATTGATATAAAAAAGAAGGTGATAATATGAAATATAAAAATGCACTGCGGAATATCAGAGAGGACAGGGATTTAAAGCAAAAGGATATTGCCGAAATTCTGGGTATATCACAACAGCATTACAGCAAATATGAAAACGGAAAAGTGGAATTACCGCTGCGGCATTTGATGACATTATGCAAATTCTATAATATTTCAGCAGATTATTTTATGGGATTCACGCGTGAAGAAAAGATATTGCAGCGAAAATAGTCCTGACAGAAACATATTGCACAACTGTCGCTGTCTCACAAAGAACAAACCACCCGATGCTTTGATTCATCGGGTGGCTGCTTATTTTAACCTATTACTTTTGTAATAAAATCATTGATATAAGTGTAAACTTCGTCTTTGTTGGTTTCATTCAGAACTTCGTGGCGGGCATCTTTGAATAACTTCATATCCACATCCGTGTGATTTGTGGCCTTAAGTTTGTTATAAATTTCTTCAATACCCTTTGAATAATTGCCGACAGGGTCCATTGAACCGCTGATAAGCAGGATTTTCAAATCCTTTGGCACATTGTTATACCAGTCATCCGTATTGGCACTGATATTGAGTTTAACAAGATCGTTCATTCCCTGTGCAGAGAAAAGGAATCCGCAGTAATCATCTGCAATATATTCGTCAACGATTTTTGTATCCCTCGTCAGCCAGTCAAATGCAGTACGTTTTTCAAACTTATTGCCATAAGCACCGAAAGTCATTTTGTCAAGTGTTTTGCTCTTATAAGTATAACCTTTTATCTTGGCAACGAGTGAAGATATTTTATCACCCAGACCTGCAACAGGATTGCTGCCGCCTGTACCCATATAAATTGCGGCATCAAAACCTGACTGATTGTACCATGCTGTAAAACAACGGACAATGAACGAACCCATTGAATGGCCCATAACAATTATTTTTTTGTCCGGGTATGCTGACTTTGCCTTATCAAAAGTAGTCTTAAAATCTTTTACCAGACATTTGTAGCCGTCTTTTGTTCCAAAATAACCGGTATGTTCCGTATTCTGATTTGACTTACCATGGTTTGCCATATCATGCATAAAAACAGCATAACCGTTTGAAGTAAGATACTCAATAAATTTCAAATATCGCTTTTGATGCTCTGCCATACCGTGATGAATAACCAAAACAGCAGTTATGTCTTTATTTTCAGGTGTGTATATATTACCGTATATTTCACATACACCTGTTGCAGACGGAAAATGATATTCGCTTATATTCATAATGATTACCCCTTTATCATTTTATTCTTCAGTATTATCAGGAATGTCAGAAGTACAATGACAGCACTTCACAGCATCAATCGGAATTTCACTTTTACAAAACGGACAAATCTTGGTTGTCGGAGCCGCAGGCGGAGCATCTTCTTTTATATGCGTTAAAGACAGTGCTTTATTAACTGCTTTTACAAGGCAGAAAATAATAAATGCCATGATGATAAAATTAATAACTGCTGACAAAAAAGCACCGTAGTCAATATAATTATCGCCAACAAGATGAATTTTACCCTGAATTTCTGCACCGCCGACACAATTGATGAGCGGTTTGATGATATTATCCGTGAGCGATGTAACAATAGAAGAAAATGCACCGCCTATAATAACACCGACTGCAAGGTCCATTACATTCCCTTTAGAAATAAATTCCTTGAATTCTTTTAAAAACTTTTTCATAATATTCTCCCTTTTCTTTTACAATATTATATTACACCCGTAAAGTCAAACGGTGGAATATAGCAACTGTCAGCAGAGGATAATTCCTGCAAAAACAACTTGTCCATCCCTTGACTGAGTGCATAATCAACAACCTTTTCATATTCACGCTTCGTAATTTTTCTGTTCAGTTCCGGAACAGAGGTTAAATCACCGCACGGTGTATATTGTGACATTAATGATAAATAAGTATCCTTTAAGTTACTGTTCATCCAATCCATAATCTCGATTGAAGAATTTGTATTCTGCGGTAAAATAAGATGACGGACAATCAAACCGCTTTTCATCATTGAACCGTCAAACGTATCTTTGACCTGCCGTCTCATCTCCAGAATCGCTTGTGATGCCTTTTCAAAATAATCACTTGCTTTTGAATAACGAAGAGATTTATCATTGCGTATATACTTCAAATCCGGCAGATAAATATCAACCAAACCGTCAAGTTTTTTTATGGTATCCGCTTCTTCATAACCACTTGTGTTATATACAATCGGTACAGGAGATTTCCATTCTGCAAGGACTTTTGCAATGCGGTCAGCATAATGCGTCGGATTGACGAGGTTAATATTTTCAGCACCTTGGGAAATCAGATTTTCAAATATATCAATAAGTTTACTGTCAGAAATTTCAACGCCGATATTATCTCTGCTTATCTCATAATTCTGACAGAAAGCGCACCGCAGATTACATCCGCTGAAAAAGACTGTACCGCTCCCCTTTTCGCCGCTGATACAAGGTTCTTCCCAATAATGAAGGGCAGCACGTGCAATCCTGAAAGCACTTTTACTTTGGCAATATCCCGCTTGATCATCACGATTGACATTGCATTTTCTAGGACAAATTGAACATATCATAATATTGCCTTATATATATCGCCTTTTTTAAACGGCGTCTGCGCGGCAACTTCTTTTGCGGCAGCATTGACAGACATACCGTTTTCAACCAAACTTTTCGCCATATCCACTGCATCCTCAAATGTCAGTGAAGTGGATTCGTCCTCTTTTTTACCTTGAATAACCAGAACAATCTCACCCTTGAGTTTTCCGTCAGCATAGGTTTGAACGGCTTGACCAAGTGTGGTTCTGATAACCTGTTCGTGCAATTTGGTGATTTCACGCACAATTGCAATATCTCGGTCTCCCAATACTTTATATAAATCTGCAAGTGTATTTGCAAGTTTATGCGGTGCTTCATAAAAAATCAATGTACGTCTTTCATCTTTAATATCCTCAAGATGCTCTCGTCTCGACTTTTTATTAACAGATAAAAATCCTTCAAAAGTAAACCTGCCGCTTTCCATTCCTGATATTGCAAGTGCAGTTGCAAATGCAGTCGGGCCCGGTACAGACTCAACCTCGATACCCATTTGATGACAAAGTTTTACCAAATCCTCACCCGGATCGGAAATTGCAGGCATACCTGCATCTGTCACGATTGCACAGGTTTCTCCGCCTGCAATACGTGAACAAATCACTTCACCGCGTTCACGCTTGTTATGTTCAAAATAGGATACCATCTCTTTTTTTATATCAAAATGGTTCAGCAGTTTCATCGTTACACGCGTATCTTCCGCTGCGATAAAGTCAACACTTGCAAGTGTTTCAACCGCTCTTGGTGAAAGGTCACCGAGATTCCCTATCGGTGTCCCCACAACATACAATTTTCCACTCATTTATCATACCCATCGGCATAAGAGCCGTAAATCTCCAGCATCTCATCCGTAAATTTCCCGTTTTCTTTTTTAATAATCAACTGCGGTTCAACTCTCAAAAACGGCTTTGCACCTTTTTGCCCCTGTACCAAAAAGAGAAATGGCTGCTCACCCTGCTTGTCCTGAACAAAACGCAAACGCTTTGGCTCAAGTTTATATTTGCGCATCATTTCAAGCGAATCAACAAGTCTTTCAGGTCTGTGGCACATACAAAACCGACCGGAATATTTCAGCAGATATGCTGCGGCTTTAACCGCATCTTCAATATTACAGCACACCTCATGCCGTGCTATACGTGCGCTCTCTCCGAGTGATTCAATTCCTGTTCCAACCGGCTTATAAGGCGGATTCATTGTTACGAGAGAAAAGGATTCTGCCTTAAAAGTTTTGTCAATCTCTCTTAAATCACAGCAGTACGCAGTGATTCGTCCGTCAAGTCCATTTTCTTTTATTGAATGGCAAACCTGATTATAAGCATTTTGCTGAATATCAAGACAAGATACATGATTTATTTTATGATCTCTGAGCCACAGGAACGGGATAATACCGCAGCCGGTACCCATATCAATAGCCTTATCTTTATACTTAAGTCCTGCAAAATGAGATAAAATAACCGCATCTGTACCAAAAGTATGCTCAGGTGAAACCGCAATTTTTATGTCATCTGACAATCGTTCATAACTATACATAAGTTTATTATAGCAAATAGAAATGTTCATATCAAGAACTACAACAAAAAAAGGAACGATATAATATCGTTCCTTTAATCTGATTATTACAAGGATTGATTTATTGCTTAGCACCATTGTCAAACATTTCAAGAGCCTTAACCGAAACAGCAAAACAATCAGCCAATCCATCAATATTCATATTGTCATATGTATCACGGCGTGTGTGATAATAATCCTCAAGCTTATGATTAAGTCCGGTTATACCTGTTGAACGGAAACCTGCCTGAGCAAAAGCAGCATTATCCGTTGCGCCGCCAAGCGGTGGAACCCATCCCTTAATACAATGAACATTTAATTCCGCAGCAGCTTCCATAAACAAATCAGATACATCTTTATCTGCTTTAACCGTACCGTTAAGGTCACGATAATTGGCCATAAGATATTTAGGATCGTGAATGGTATCATATGAGAAGAAGAATGTCGGAACATCTCGGTACTCATCCTTATGAGCCTCACACCAAGCTTTTGAACCGCGAAGACCGGCCTCTTCAGAACCGGTAAGAACAACACCAACCTCGGTGTTTTCAAGGGTAATACCTGAATCCTGCAATGCTTTCATAACAGCAATACCCATATAGCAGCCTGAAAGGTTGTCGTTAGCACCGTCAACAACTCTCTTTTCATTCCACATCCAATATAAACCGATTAAGAACGGAACAAAGATTAATCCGATTAATGCAGCCTTGAAGAGCGGAGATGATTTGTCTATCGTTGCAAAGCCAATTCCATTTTGAACAACATACATAATGGAAATTACAAGGTAATAAACAGCACCTATACCGCAAATAACAGCATGGCCCTCAAATCCGACACCGCCGAGTTTATAGTTAACAGGCCATTCCCAAGCAGCATCAGGGTGACCGTTAAAGAAAATTCTGCGCTTAACCTCACCGGTGCAATGTTTGATTGCAGTAACATTATGACCGGTCTTTTCAGGGAAGAATCTGTCCATTGTCTTTTTGTAAAGACCAAACTGTAAAAAGGCAATAAGAAGGCCCAAAACAATCAATACTGCCGAAGCAATCGGGCAAAAGAAAAACAGAACAATTGCAGCAAGTGCAAATGTGATTGTAAAGTAAATCCAACCAAAGAATGATCCCGGATTTTCCTTAAAACTTTCCACCTTTGCTTCATCACAGCCACAGTCTTTTTTGAGAACATCAGCCATGTATTCGCAGGCTATTTTCTCACCTTCAGAACCAGGATCACGTTTCGGCATATCCTTACAAATATGCGTGATTTCATCAATCATATACTGTGCATAATCCTTTTTCTTGTTAATAATACTTTTCAAGTCCATAGTTACCCCTCCTAAATTTAAATATATTATATTATAACTCAATCCAATGCTTTTTGCAAGAAAGAACGAAGAATCTCACTTTTCGGATGCTCAAATACTTCTGTCGGTGTGCCATATTCTTCAATAACTCCGTCAGCCATAAAAATCACTTTGTCAGCAACATTTTTTGCAAACTCCATCTCGTGGGTTACAACAATCATTGTACTGCTGCCGGTTTTAAGACTGCGGATAACATTAAGAACCTCACCTGTCAATTCAGGGTCAAGTGCAGATGTCGGCTCGTCAAAACAGAGAATATCAGGCTTCATTGCGAGTGCTCTTGCAATTGCGACTCGTTGCTGCTGTCCTCCCGACAGTTCACACGGATATGCTTTCGCTTTCTCTTCCAATCCGACTCGCTGCAAAAGTGCCAGAGCATTATCGTCAATTTCTTTTTGACGTGAAAGTTTATAATCCTTGGTTACATCCTGCTTATCCTTTTTCATTGCTTTGAACTCTTCTTTCAAAGCAAGTTTGGGTGCAAGTGTCAGATTATCAAAAACCGTATATTGCGGAAATAAATTGAATTGCTGAAAAACAAGCCCGAAATGAAGCCTGTTGCGTCTTATCTCACTGTCAGAGAGTGTATTTTTATCATCGGTATTATAAAGAACATCACCATCAACCGTGATTGAACCTTTATCAGCAGTTTCAAGAAAATTGAGACATCTCAACAATGTTGTTTTACCGCTGCCTGATGAACCGATAATAACAAGTACATCTCCCTTATCCAGAGAAAAATCAATCCCTTTCAGCACCTCGTTATTCCCGAAACTTTTATGAATATTTTTTACTTCTAAAATGGCCATATCATTAACCTCTGTAATAATCAAGTTTCTTTTCAATCTTACCAAAAATAATTGTGAGCAAGCCGTTGAAAATCAGGAAGAACAATCCTGTATAGAACAACGGCCAGATAACACCGCGTGCGGAAAATCTGTCTGCAGCCATAATAATTTCAGCAACGGCAATTACGCGTGCAAGTGATGTATCCTTTACAAGTGTGATAACTTCATTACTCATTGGCGGTACAATTTTTTTGACAACCTGCATAAGCACAACTTTGAAAAAGATTTGACCTTTCGTCATACCAAGAACCTGTCCTGCCTCATACTGGCCTTGCGGTATGCTCTCAATACCGCCGCGATATATTTCTGAAAAATAACAGGCATAATTAATTACAAATGCAATCAAAGCCGCCGTGAACCTGACTTTAATCGGTATACCAAGCAAAAGTCCCGGAACATAAAGCACAACAAAAAGCTGGAGCATCAGCGGGGTTCCGCGGATTATCCATACAAAAGTTTTTGCAACATATTTGAGCGGTTTGAACTTCGACGTTGTGCAAAATGTGATTACAAGTCCAAGCGGAAGTGCAAACAAAAGCGTTAACGCAAATAACTTTAAGTTCTCACCGAAACCTTTTAATAATTCATAAGATACTGATAAGAGTGTCTCCATAACGTCACCTAAAAAAACAGCAGGCAGAAATCAGAATTCCTTTCCGCCTGCTGAGATTAATTATATTTATTTAACTAACAGTTGATCGCCCAATTTGTATTTGTCAGCAATTTTCTGCAAAGTACCGTCTTTGGCGAGTTCCTCAATAGCCTTGTTCACTTCAGCAGTAACATCACTGTCTTTTCTGAAAGCAATACCATACTGCTCATCAGCGAATGATACACTTTCAACAATTGCAAGATCAGCAAAATCAGTGCCTTCACCAAGTGAGCCAATACCTGTTACATAGTCAATAACTGCTGCTTCTGCTGTGCCTGACTTAACTTCCATCATAGCCTTAGCCATTGTGTCAACTGCTGTGTAATTTGCACCTTCAAAGAAAGGATCTGTTGTTGCAACTTCTTCGCCTGCTGATTCTTTTTCAGCAACTACTGTAAGACCTTTGAGTGAACCCGGAGTTGAATACTTTTCAACATTTTCTGCCTTAACACAAACAATCTGCTTGTTTGCCATATAAGGTGTTGAGATTGACATTGTGTCAAGTCTTTCCTGTGTAATTGTAAGACCGTTCCAGATACAGTCGATATTCTTGGAGTTAAGTTCGTTTTCCTTTGCTTCCCAGCTGATTACCTGGAATTGGGGGGTAACACCGAGCTTTTCACAAACGGCTTTACCGAATTCAACTTCAAAACCTGTGAGTTCAGTCTCATTTTCATCTGCATAATAATCCATAGGAGCGAACAATGTTATACCGATAACAAGTGTGCCCTTATCCTGAATGTAAGCAAGATCGCTCTGCGCTGTGTCAACTGTTTTTGAATCCTTTGAGCAAGCAGCAAACATTGTTACAACTGAAAATGCCATTACTGCTGCAAGAATTACTGATAATACTTTTTTCATTTTACTCTGCCTTTCGGTTATGTATTTCCACTGTGATAGCACATTAGCACTTTGCCACAATGAATTGTTATTACTTATTATAACAGACAAGACACAAAAAAGCAATACACAAAATAGAAAAGAATAACAATACAGGATTGTATTCTGCCAACAAAAAAGGCGGGACAAAAGTCCCGCCTTTTATTCTGTTAAAATTCTGAATCCGGATTTTCAGGTTCTTCAATAAAAGAAGTTGTAAGAACCTCAGGAACATCGAATTCTTCAATTTCCATAATAGGACTGATATACTTTTTCATTTTATCCTCCCTATTATGTTTTAATCTACGATTGAAACTTGACCGTCAACACATTTATAAACAGGACCATAGCTTACACGAATAATTGTAGCACCGAGTTCCTTAGTTGTATAGGTTACATAAGAACGCATAAGATGTGTGCCTGTATTTGCACCGGTCTTGGTCATTGTATAAGTTCCATCTTCAGAAACCTTGGTCTGCTTCTTAGCAGCAACGCCTTCAGCACCCTTGAGCATTGTTTCGGCATTGAGGTCACCATTGGTTGAATAGAGAACACCTGCTTCTCTGATGATTGTGTCAGGAGCCTGTGAATATGAGCATGAAAGTGTGAACTTATCATTATTATCACCGCTCTTATAACCATCACCATAAGAAATCGGCTTGCCGTATGCATCACCAAATGCAGTTACCTGATCTTCGTCTGTAAGCGGAGTATAGATAACATCATAATTTGATGTGAATCTGCTGAATGTTGAACCATATGCTGCAAGATATTCACGGGCAGTCTGATTCTCATTAGAAACACTCATCTTCCAAACGAGAGGTGTGATTGTGTCGGCTGCTTTAACAGTATACTGACGGTTGAGACCTGAGAATGTTTCAGTAGGCTCAGTCTCACCAAAATGCGTTACAGTACCGATTGCTACTTCATTTCCGTCAGCATTCGTACCCTTTGCTACAACAATGCTGTAATCACTGCCGACTCTGATACCGCGCTGGAGTACTTTATAAGTACCATCGTCTTCGGTAACAATGAGCCAATGATCAAATTTGATTGACGGTGATGGCTTAGCATCGACAA
This sequence comes from Eubacteriaceae bacterium, assembly GCA_021770095.1. Lineage (GTDB taxonomy): Bacteria > Bacillota > Clostridia > Oscillospirales > Acutalibacteraceae > Eubacterium_R. The sequence goes on from JAETRQ010000001.1 coordinate 218,819, forward strand.
CTGTACCGCCGATGGTTACAGTCTTTGCAGCATCATCACAGACAATATCACTCTTCGCATTAACAAATCCGCTGTAGAGAATTGTGCCATAGTAGTCATAAACAACTACTGCAGGTTTTTGCGTTGTTGTGATTGTAATATCAACATTACCTGATGCAGCGAGAACAGGGATTACCTTGTCGTCTGTCAACGGAATGGTTGTGGTTGAGTTATCATTTGTGATAACAATTGTTGCTGTTTCGGAATCATCAATATATGGTGCAAGGTCAATCATCAACTGTGTATCATAAGCATAACATTGTGAGAACTTGAGTTCCTTAACATCACCATTATACTTGTGAACAGTTACGTTACAAACCTTACCCTTATTGTTATCCGGATCAGTATTGCCGTCCGTAGCAACATTCATTGTGTTGAGGAGTGCTGCGGTGTGGTCGTCAATAATCTTCTGATCTGTTGCAGGAATATCTACAATCTTGTTTTCAGGCTTACCTTCAAAATAAATTTCAGCATCACCTGAAGCAATTTCTGTTCTGATTGGCTCTACAAGATTATATGCATCAAGGTCAATTGTTTTTGAAAGAGCCTTTGCTGCCTCAAAGTTGGTCGGGTCAGCAGCGTAAACAGGATAGTTAGTAAGTCTTTCTACAGATGTGTCAATAGTTTCCTGGTTTGCATTCTTTGTTGTGCTGTGTGCACCCGGAGTGTAACCCGGCAAATTCGGACGAGGTGTACTTGTCGGATTAACAACTGCATGAAGAACATTGGCAAAATTATCTGCATAACTATAGTAATTCTGGAAGTCTCTCCATGATGTCTTAGTATAGATATTATAGCCTGAAGAACCAAACGGGAATTCAGACTCGTACAAACTCTTTTTCGCACGGAGAATCTCGTCGAGTTCTGTGAAATCGCAAACTCTTGTGAGGTTTGCATAATTTGTTGCTAACATATTACCGTTATTGCCGGTAAGAGTCGGCTGATTATAATCGTAATTATTGAGCCATCCTTCAGCATTCAGGTATGAATTCTGATATTCATTCCATGTATCTGTTGTATAATCTGATGAAATCAGAACATCAAATTCCTGTGTTCCGTTATTCGTCATAGCATTGTTGTATGCTGTACGGACAGAGGACTTATCCTGTACATGAATGGTGAACGGAACAGTAACTTCGGAAACTGCCCAGAAATCGTCACTGCCATATCGATGAGAAAGTTTACCATATAACTGACCGTCAATAGTACCATTGGTAACGCCACTTACATTACCGGATACAGTGAGCTTCTGCAGAGCATTTGAACCGCCCTGTGCGAAATCAAACTGCTTGAACTGACCTGTACCATCTGTTGCGTATGTGGTTTTTGCACCATTGAGAGTATAAGAAAATTCATTAAAGTCAATCTGCCCACCTGCAGGACATCTGTCATCAGATGAAATATACGGACGATTCAATACATAGTCGAGTGTGAAGTTATTACCATTGCTTGAAGTGAAACCGGGGTTCTGGGTACTACTCTTATCATAATAGTAATGACCTCGGGTTGCAGATCTGATAATTGCCATAGTTGTACCGGGAGGGGAAAATGTACGTCCGGCAACAACAACTTTAACAGAACCGCCTATTTTATTTCCAGTTGAGGTATATACATGCGAGAAGCTATCTCTTGTAGTATACATACCGTCACGGGTAAACATATTCAATGCATTACCCGCTCCCGCATACATTCTACCGTTCACGTAATCTGCGCTACTATTTTTTGACTGATCAAAACTTGCCTCAGACGCATTATAAGAACTGGTTGAACCCTTAGCAATAACGACCAATGGTGCCAGAATAATGTAAGTGTTACCGCCTACAGCACCACGGTGGGATTGAGAAATTGCAACACCATGTGCCGGGACAGGAGAACCGGTTACATAAAGATGGTCTTTTTGGATATAAGTCTTACCGTCAGGGCCAATAAGATATGTGGTTACCAAAACCTTAATCCAATCGTCAAGGTCTGTTTTACCATCAGCGTGGCTTACATTTACAGTACCGGTAAGGAGACCGTTAGAAGCCGTAACATTGGCTGAAGTAACCGTTGATGTTGAGTCCTGCGGATTGATAATCTCAGGTGTAGCAACCTGAACACTGTCGATAGACCAGCCGTCTGCAAGTTTATAACCGGTTTTATATTCGCCGTCGTTTGTACTTGCTGCAATCTGGTTACCTGTTTCGGTAATAGCATTACCCTGAATATAGATAACCGGGTCATACTTAACAGCGCCGGTTACGGAATCCATTTGTGTAACGATAACATCATACTCAATATTATCGCCGACCATGATTTTCGTCGTACCTTCTTCTTTAGCAGAGATTTTCATCTCATTGCTCATAACAACTGTTTCGCTTGAAACGAGTTTTGCAACGTGTGAACGTCTTGCTGTGTTATTATCAGCCTGATTGCTGGATGGATACAGAACGAAATAATCACCTGCCTTATTTTGTGCAACAATCAGATAGGCTTCGCCCTGTGTTACCTCTGACACGCTTGAAAGGCGAACATAGCCGGGGATTTCAGTACTTGAAGTTTCACCAAGGCGAACCGGACGATACAACAGCATTGCCGCTCCCTGCTGATACGTACATCCAAGATGGATGTATTCTATTGTATCGCTTGCATTTGTATGACGGTCAAACATATTTTCACAGTCACCGCCGGTACCTTTACCGAAAGTCAGGTAATAAGTACCATATGTGCTGCTGGTCTTGATATTTACATAAGGCGCACCCAGACCTGAAGCGGTAGTTACTTCAACTGTACCTCCCTCAGAACCATAGTTCGGATTACCCCAACGTACACCGAAATTGAGATACTGGTTACCAGCACTTGTTCTTGCATTTGCAAAAACAAGATTACCTCCCTTTGATTGCAAGGTATACAATGCATTGGAAAGCGGATAAGTTTCACCGCTGCTGTAAGTTTTATCTTCACTTATGCCCGGGCGGCATTTTGCTTCGACTACTTCTTTTGTTGTTATATCTGCAATAGAAGAAGAAGAATTTGTGATATTCAATGACGGGTCATTAATTGAAACAGAATAAGTTTCACCCGGCTGTAATTTGATTGTGTATTTTTCCGGCTTATCAATTTTCAGTCCGCTTGCAATGGCTGCAATGGAAATCTTACGGAAAGTGATTCCGCCCGATACATCTTCGCAAAGGAGACCAATGTCACCATCCTGCATTACGGTCATACAGGAATAATCATAATACTCATCCAGACCATTAACAGCATAACGAATGGTATTTACAACATTATTATCATCATCCAACAGCAAAAGGTGAATACAACCATTTGCTCGTTTTTGATAGTTAATCGGGGTTGAGACAAGAATTGCATTCTTACCGTCTATTTTATATGGATACATAATAGCAGACTTCTGGCAATCGTTATAACAGTCAATGCGGTTATTTTTCAGACCTGGTGCATTAACCTCGGCACAGTTATTCAGCCAAGAATAGGTTCCGTCTGCATTTCTGCGGGCATCTGAAGCCTGAAGGTTACTGTTTGCTGCTCTAAGAAATACACGGATATCGCCGTTCGGCAATTCAACCGGAGCACTTTCTGATGACCAATATGCATCATTGGTAGCATTGCCTGATGTACGGTTCCAAGTATAACCGCCGTCAGAAGATGAAATCAAATACGTACGCTGCCAGTTGACCTGCTTATTATTATCTTCAATTCCAAGAGTAGTCTGGCGGTTCCAACGATAAGTTGCAAATACAATATCGCCTGTACTTGTAACAACACCGCGACCCGGACCTACACCCATAAACATTTCACTGTCCAACTTAACATTGACAAGTCTTGGTGCATTCCAGGTGATACCGCCGTCATCAGAAGAACGGAACCAGAGGAATGTGGTTTTAACAGTCTGATAAGCACCATCGCTATAGAAGATAGAGCCGTTTTTACCATTACTTGAATCATGGAGAAAGAATTCTGTATCAACAGAATAATCCTCTGTTATGCTGTTGTTAGAATATCTTCTGATAACGTAGTTACCATATCTGTTCTTTGTATTGAAATCGAGATAGTAATCCCAAGTAGAGCCACTATTTAAACGCAACTTAAGTCTGCCCGCGTTATCAAATGCATTTTCAGCAACAGGTCTGTTGTTTGCACTTGAACTGTTGAGTGCATAACCGGCCGGGAAGAAAGTTGAAAGAACATAAACTTTCTGTCCGTCAGTAGCAAGAGCAGAATCGCAGAAAGATGTTGATGATTTGTTCCATGCGTCACCGTTATCACCAAAATAGTTTAATAACGAATAACGCCATGAGTTACCGTTGTCGGTTGAACGGGTTACGATAACGTCGTTACCGCCGCCATCATAAGCCTTATTCCAACGGGCGTCAGCAGCTGCAATGAGCGTACCGTCATTCAACGTAATAATATTAGGAATACGGTAATTTTGTGATGGATTACCGATAACAAACGGCTGAGCCGCAGTGGTATCGCTGGCAGGACGCTCTTTATTGCCATTTGCAGTAGCAAATGTCATAATCGGAAATGCCGTAAGGACCATCACTAATGCCATCAATGCTGACAAAAGTCTTTTACTTTTTTGCATTAATAAAACCCCCTAAATGCTTAGTTTGTCTATTTTCCGTTACTAAAGAAAATTATACGGTTATAGTATATAGTTATTTTGCAAATAAATCAAGTACTTTTTAACAAATTGTGAATAATGGACAATATTATATTTTTTGGTAATTACGTTTATTAATAACTTGTACAAAATCAGTTACGGGTATGGGATATTATAATATGTATGGCAAAAATTTGATTTATTGACAGTTTATAAATGCTTTGATATACTGAATTATGTAATAAACCGAAAAATATATCAGGGGTGGTACAATGCCTGTGATTGAAGAAAAAGCAAAAACAAAAAAAGGCAGAAAAGGAATAAAGATAATGAAAATAATAATTTGTATTATTTTAGTTATAGCAATTGTTGCCGCGGTATTCATAACGGTCGTAACCAAGCCTGTTGATGATTCATCAGACAAGGCGGTTGCAGTCGGCGGAATGATTGTATCAGACACAGTGGAATATCAGAGCGAGAGTGCAAAAGGGCTTGAAAAAAATCCGATTATAAAAATCATGCAGATGATATGGCGGTTCTGCTGTGACGGGGATATGAAAAAGCACGCAAAACAAACCCCGCCTGACGGAATTGAAGAAATCTATGATATTCCATACATAGATGACGGCAACCGATACCACAGCCTTGATGTTTATTATCCCGAAAATACGACAGACAAACTGCCTGTTATTATTGATATTCACGGCGGCGGATGGATGTATGCCGAAAAAGATTTGAACGAATACTACTGCAAAGCCCTTGCCGACAGAGGATTCATTGTATTCAATATAAGTTACAGATTAGTACCTGATGTAACCGTGAATGAACAGATTCAGGATGTTATGCAGGCATTGAAATGGATTGGTGAAAATATAGAATCATACCCTGCTGATTCAAGCAAAATCATGCTGACAGGTGATTCGGCAGGCGGTCAGTTGGCAGTGTATTCGGCAGTGCTTTTGCAAAGTGAAGAACTGCGTGGTATTTTTGATACAGTCCATGCAGAAATAGATATTGATGCACTGCTGCTAACCTCCCCTGTTGCATATATGAAGGACGGCGCAATGAGTGTTTATACCAAAATACTTTGGGGCAAAGATTATAAAGAAAAGAAAACATATAATTATATGAATCTTGATGAAATCATTGATTATGCACAGCTTCCGCCCACATACCTCATCACCAGCAGCGGAGACACACTTGCACACACCCAGACCTGTAAGGCGGCCGAACTGCTGAAAAGTAAAGGTGTTGACTGCACATTGAAAGATTATGAAAAATACAACGGTAAAAATCTTGTGCATGTATTCAGTGTTCTTGAGCCATTTGATGAAATAGGCACACAGACGATTGATGAAGCAGTTGCATTTTATAAAGATGTAATTAAGTAATAATATATAATAGCAAACACCGCAGATTATCTGCGGTGTTTTATTATGAAAAAATATTAATCCCAGTTTTTAATTCTGTATTTTACTTCCTGTTTGGCGAACTGAATTATTTTTCTGACTTTTGCATCACTCATATTATACATTTTTGCAATTTCTTTGCTGGTATAACCGAATATATAAGTGAGATAGAGGAAATTTTTATGTTTCTCATCCAAACTGTCAATTACCATTTTCAGTTCCGTACAATCAAATTCATCAAAATCTTCAATTGCAATCTCATCATCGCTCAATTCTTCTTCTCTTGCAGAAAGCCTGGCAAAACTTCTGAATTTATCAACCGCTTTACCTTCACTGATTACAGATATAAAACATTTTGTTTTTGGGGAGTCGACTTCTTCAATCTTCTCCATATTCTGAGCAATATGAAGAAAAACATCCTGAACACATTCCTCAACATCTTCATGGCTGCTTAACTTTTGGTTTACGATATATAATACAAGGCTAAGATATTGGTCATAAATTTCCTGAAACTTTAACTTATCCTCCTCTTTATCAATCAAATCTAAAAATGCTACCATAATACCACCCAATTATCTGATTAAATAAAATGTTATATATAAGTTGACATATAATAACTTTTTTGTCAACACTTTTTGGCAAAAAATGGAAAAATTAGACAAAAGGCAAAAAATATCGACCTGAATAATTCTATTAAAACAATAAAACACAGTTGCAAATTTGTTGCGAATATAAATCACTATCATAATATAAATTGAAGAAAAGCAAATAAACACTTGTGAAAGGTTATAAGAATATGGCTGAAATCAGTTTATGTATGATTGTTAAGGATGAAGAAAAAGTGCTTGCTCGCTGTCTTGAAAGTATAAAAGATGCTGTTGACGAAATCATAATTGTTGACACAGGCAGCACCGACAGCACCAAATCCATTGCACTTAAGTATACACAAAAGGTATATGACTTCAAATGGATTGATGATTTCTCAGCAGCACGCAATTATTCATTTTCAAAAGCAGAAAAAGACTATATTATGTGGCTGGACGCCGATGATGTAATTACCATCAAAAACAAAGAAAAATTAATCGAACTCAAAAGTAAAATGAAAAACTTCGATACAATTATGATGCTGTATAACACCGCATTTGATGAAAACGGGAACGCAGTTTTTTCCTATTACAGAGAACGAATAGTCAGCAGACTGTCTGCACCCTGTTGGAAAGGACGTGTACACGAAGTAATTGAATGTACAGGTAAAACACTTTACAGCGACATTGCAATAAATCATCAGTCCATTAAAGAAACATACAGCAACAGGAATCTCAAAATCTATGAAAAACAGATTGATGAAGGCAAAATATTACAGCCGCGGGATATGTTTTATTACGGCAGAGAATTATACTATAACAAACAATACGAGCGCTCTGTTGAAGTTCTTTTATCATTTTTGAGAAACAAATATGCCTGGATAGAAAATAAAATAGAAGCCTGCAAAATACTGTCATATTGTTATGCAGAAACAAAAAACACAGAAAAAGCATTAACCATATTATTTCAATCATTCATATATGACTCTCCACGTGCAGAAATATGCTGCATTATCGGTAGTTTATTTATGGAAAAAGAAGAATATAGAAATGCAATTTATTGGTTTGAAACAGCATTGAATATTCCGCAGAATATAGAAAAAGGTGCTTTTACAAATTTTGATGCTTACGGTTATCTGCCCAGCATACAATTATGTGTTTGTTATGACAAATTGGGTAATCATACCAAAGCAGAAGAATATAATACAAAAGCAGGAACATACCGACCGAATTCTCCGGCATATTTGCAAAACAAAAAGTATTTCCGTTCACTTCACAACAACCAAACATTTTGAATAGATTATATTAAGATGTATTACTACATCTATCATTCTGTTTAGGAGATTAATTATGAGTTTGAATACAAATATTTATAATTGCAGGGACAACACAGATGAGTGCTGTACAAATAGAATTTGCTGTTGTCCCTGCAGTATTGTTGGAGCAACCGGTCCTACCGGACCTACTGGTCCGACTGGTCCTACAGGCCCATCAAGCGGAACGCCCGGACCTACCGGTGCGACTGGTCCTACCGGTCCAACAGGTATAACCGGACCAACCGGTCCTATCGGAGCAACGGGTCCAACTGGAGCTAATGGAATCACCGGTCCTACCGGCCCTATTGGTCCAACTGGGGCTAATGGAATTACAGGTCCGACAGGGAACACAGGTCCTACCGGCCCTACTGGTTCTACCGGCCCAATGGGTGCAACCGGTCCGACTGGTGCTAATGGCATAACAGGTCCTACCGGACCTACCGGCGCAACAGGTGCAACAGGCGCTAACGGCGTAACAGGCCCTACCGGACCTACTGGTCCAACAGGTGCAACTGGTAATAATGGTGTTACAGGCCCTACTGGACCAACGGGTTCAAACGGCGAGGCCGGTCCTATTGGCCCTACTGGTCCTACTGGTGCTAACGGTGTAACCGGTCCTACCGGTCCGACTGGCCCAACGGGTGCTAACGGTGTAACCGGTCCTACCGGTCCTACTGGCGCGACGGGTCCAAACGGTGAGGCCGGTCCTATTGGTCCTACCGGTCCAACGGGTGCTAACGGTGTAACCGGTCCTACCGGACCTACTGGACCTACTGGTGCAGCCGGTAGTAATGGCGTAACAGGCCCTACCGGTCCGACTGGTCCAACTGGTGCAACAGGCAATAATGGCGTAACAGGCCCTACCGGTCCGACTGGTCCAACTGGTGCAACAGGCAATAATGGCGTAACAGGCCCTACCGGTCCGACTGGCCCAACTGGTGCTACCGGTGCAACAGGTCCTACCGGCCCAACCGGCCCTGAAAACGGATTAGATGCTTATGGCGGAGTATACAGCACTGCACCGCAAACATTGAATCTTACTATTGGCGGAACAACACAAATTCCTATGGCTTCCCAGATGCCGGCAAAAGATGTAACCTATACACCTGCGAACAGCATAACCATAACGGAGGCCGGCACTTATGAAATCAATTATTCCAGCACACTGTCAGCAGCTGTGGGTACAACCGTAACACTTGCTGTGCGCCGTAATACTGTTAACATTCCGAGTACGGTTATTTCCCGCGTTCTTTCAGTAGGTGTCGGATCATTGTACAGTGGCAGCACAATCATCACACTGAATGCAGGCGATGTTATTGACATGGCTCTATCCGCACTGCTTGCTGTCGGTATAACCCTTGGAAGCGGTGTTAACGCAACATTGACCGTAAAAAAACTGAACTGAATTATTCCAATAAAATGATGTAAAAAAGAACCGTTTCAGTTAATACTGAGACGGTTCAAAATTTTTCTCTTTTTTCTTTTCTCTGAAGGTTTTTCCATAATACTTTTTTAATAATCTTTGAGTCTGCCTCTCACACAATCCGATTTTTTTGGATAATTGAGTGAGCGTTAATTCAGAATTATATAAAAATGCCTGTTCAATCAAAATAAAACGTCTGTCATCCAAATTATCATCAAATGCGAAATCATTAAATTCAGGCGGTAATAACAGTCTTATAATATCAGCCAGCAATTTTAAAACCAATCCGCTGACAGCACTTTTATAATCAGCCTTTTTATTTTTGAATTCAGACAATACAGCCTTGGCATATGTATTATCAACATCTTTATAATAGCAAAAATGTGTTTCCAGGAAAGTGGAGGAAATTGCATTTGATTTATCAGGATTTGTACATTGCAGCATAATAAAAACATCACGGACAGGATTATTCTGATCTGCACTCTGAGCATGATAAACATTCGGACCGGTAATAAAAAAATCACCACCTGAAAGTTCATATCTTGTTGTGTCTGTAACAAGCCAACCCCTGCCGTCAAGAATAAAGTGCAGTTCGTAACTGTCTTTTGAATGTGCGTGACGCGGTATATCTTCACCAAGGATTCCGCCTCCGACATCCGTAATATTAAATAATACATTGTTCCATAAAATATTTATCATAATCTGTCACCACAAAAACGATAACACAAATACGACATTTTTTCAACCATAATGTCGCATTATTGCATTTATATTATGTTATAATTTTTTTGAGGTGACAGTATGAATTATTTTAAAAAAGCATTATGTATTATTTTATGTACCGTATTTATTTTCACTCTTTCTGCATGCAGCGGTAATCAGCCAAACAATTCGGAAATTGAAAATTTATTTGCAGATACAACAAAAATATCATACAGTACAAAGTATACTCCCCTTTCTGCTAAAAAGAAAAACAGCACAAAAAAGTGGAGACAGGGAATGGTATCCGGCAATGGACTGCAAGGCTTTGTTGAAAGCGGTTCACCATATTCGGACACATTCATATTTCAGAATATGCATTTTATTATGCCCAATGAAAATGTCAGAAACTGTCCTGTGACTTTTGATGAACTTGAAACAGTTAAACAGTCAATCGTCAAACAGGAAGATATTGTTGACAATGCAAATTATGATGATGTATACCGTTATCATCCGGGAGGACAATTAAGAATTGAACTGGATGGAAAAGGTGAAAAGAATTATATCCGATATACGGATTATGAATCATCACAGGTTGGCGTCAGATATGAAAACCAAGACGGTATATGGGAACGAAAATCTTTCACATCCATGGCAGACGGTGTTGTTATCACAAAACTCTCATCATCAAGTACAGGTGCAAAAATAAATGCCGCACTTTCATTTGACGATATTTCATCAATGGCTAATTTTGGTGACAGTGATGAAGTTCATTTAAAATACAAAAAAATTGTCAGTGATAATGCCGATACGCTTTCCATAATTGCACATTATCCTGATTATGAAAACAGTGAATTAAAAAACGGCGGATATGCAACTGCTACATATATAGTGACCGACGGCACAAAAGAGAAAATTGAACTTGATAAAAACATGGATGAAAGTCAGTTCACAGAGAGCCGCAATGAAGGCATAAAAATCAGTGATGCTGACAGTCTGTATCTTATCACAATCTCAGACAGAGATTACGATATGGGAAAATATGATGATTTTGACAACCAAACTGAATTTGCGTTGATTGAAAAGTTAACAAACAAATTAAAAGGAGTTGCTGACAAATACACAGATGACGCAACATTCGATTATGACTCGGCACTGAACAACCATCTTGCAATTTATCAGCCGCAGTTTGATGCTGTTACACTGACTTTAGATGATGATGATGTAAATATCAATTCAAATGAAAGTCTCCTAAAATCACAAAAAGGCAAAAAAGAAATTAATTCTGCCCTTGCACAAAGAACATATTATGCCGGCAGATATGCATACCTTTGCTGCAGCGGATATTCAACAAGCAGACTTTACGGTATGTGGACAGGGGAATGGAATACCGGCTGGGGCAGCAAATATACAATGGATGCGAATGTAAATCTGCAGACATCCTCTATGAATACAGGTAATATGAAGCGTTCCCCTATCGGCTATACATATTTCATACTGCGTCAGCTTCCTGACTGGGAAGAAAATGCATATGCAACTCATGGATTCACCGATGCAATACAAGCACCTGTCAATACAGATGGTGACAAGGCAGTAATAACCGAAACCTGCTATCCTTATCCGTTCAGATATTGGAATGCCGGAACCTCATGGATGATACAGCCATTATATGAAACCCTGCAATGTTACGGAAATATCAGCATACCGCTGAGTGACGAATTTGATTTGGGCAAATTGAAATCTGTGCTTTCTCCAACCCAGACAGACTTAACTGACGAGCAAATACAATCCATTAAAGACAAAGGCTGCCTTCAATTACAGGAAGATATACTTCTGCCCCTTCTCATTAAATCGGCTAATTATTGGGAACAAATAATGACAACCGAATATTTCACTGACAGCAATGGATATATAAAATATGAACAAGGCAAAACCGAACTCAATGAGGGAGAAAGTTATTGCATACTGCCAAGTTATTCTCCTGAAAACAATCCGGCAAATTATCCAAGTCCGTCAGTAGCCAACAGTGCAATAGATATAGCAGCATGCAAAGATAACCTGAATATGCTGATTGATGTTGTTACAAACATGGATTCCGATGCTGATGTAAGTAAATGGCAAAATCTTCTTGACAATCTTCCGCCTTATCAATATGACGAAAGCGGTGCTATAAAAGAATGGGCAGCGGCAGGTTTTGAAGAAAACAATGAACACAGACACCTGAGCCATCTGTACTGCGTATGGCCGCTGTTTGAAACACAAAACAATCCTGACTTAACCAAAGCGTGCATTCAGGCAATTGATAATCGTGAAAGTGAAAATGAAGCAAGTCATGCACTGGTTCACCGTTCACTAATTGCAGCAAGACTGAAAGACAGAGACAGTCTTACAGACGCACTTACAAAACTTATGAATCATAAAATAAGATATGATTCACTGATGACAAATCACGATTATGACCAAAGCAGTTGCTACTGCACAGATTTTGCAATCGGATACCTTGGAATCATCAATGAGAGCCTTGTTTATTCAAATACAGGTGAAATTGAAATATTGCCGGCACTGCCAAACAGCGGTTTTAACAAAGGAAAAATCACAGGAATCAAGGCACGCACACAGGCAACAGTCAACTCACTTGAATGGGATATTGAATCAAAAACAGCAACAGTTGAGATAACATCTGATATTGAACAGACAATAAAAGTTTCTTCTCCGCTTTCAGATAATGAACAACAACTGAAATTCAGTGCAGGCGAAACAAAAACAATTACTTTTGAACTGAACAAATAAAATATTATTTTCAAACAAAAATCAGAGTGTTTAAAACACTCTGATTTTTATCTTATTTGAATAATATACAAATACGCAATATCTCTTTACTATAATCAACGGAAATACTGCCGTTCATTTTTTCAGTAAGACTTTTTGAAATGGATAGACCGAGACCGGTGGATTTTTCTGCATTTTCAACCGTATAAAACCGATTCAGAAGTTTTGCACTTTGGATTTTATCCAGTTTCGATGCATGATTTGAAAATACAATTTCACCATTTTTTGATAATGAGATGGATAGATCGCCGTCACTGTATTTGATTGCATTGCTGATTATGTTACTGAAAATCCGCAACAACGCATTTTTATCAAGAGAACGCACAACTTTATTTTCACAAATCGAAATTTCAGGATGAATACCTGATTTTTTCAATTCTGTATAAAAGGAAGAAATACTCTCTTCAAGCACACTGTTCACAACTATATCTTCGCATTTTATATTATCAATTGTGGATGTGACAACAGAATACCTGAATAATTCCTCAGTCAATTGTTTCATTGCCAAAGTACGATTCTTTATTACATCAAGATATTTGATGAGTGTATCCGACTTATCCTCCTGCTCTATTAAATCGAGATAACCGCATATAGCAGTCAGAGGCGTCCTCAAATCATGTGATATATTTGTTACAGCCTCTTTCACTTCCATATCACCCTGCTGGAATTTTCTGCGTTCATTACACAATTCTTTCAACTGATGATTTATGTCATTTGCAAGTCTGCACATATGACTGTCATGGCATGATATATCAATAAGCGTATTGGTATCGGTTGAAAGGCGGTTTGTCAATGCACTGCAAATTTCATCAGCGGATTTTTGCAGAAGATATACTTTTACTGACAAAACAATAATGGCCGCAATCAGTATTGCAATTACAACAAACAACCAGACAATCATAAATACACCTTACTTCAAATCTTTTTTACGAAAAGCGAAAACACCCGCACTAGTAACAATGAATGTAACAATAAATGAATAAATAATATTTAAAGGGAATCGTATTTCATTGTTCGCCAAAAGAACACTCTGTCCTGTCGGCAGGAAATTGACAAGCCATTCATCCACTTTTCTTTCCCACCCGGATACATAAGCAGGATTTGCTATTTCAGGGCCAAATTCCACCTGACCGTCAGCACTCATAGACACAAATTCACGTGTGAACTCAGGTTCCTGAAGCACATTGTACAACGAACTTGAAATCATCAAGAGCAAAATACTAATCACAATAGATATAACTACTGTGATAGCTTTGTTGGTCGAAAGCATACTTATCATCGTCAGAATTGCAGTGAGTGCAACAGTTATAAAGAGACCGGTTAATAAGTATGCAATAAAATCACCTGCCGTACCCTGCCACATACCAAAATAGCAAATACCTACGCCGGAACCAAGCAACATCGCTATATAAATCAGGAAAGTCCCTGACATACACACGGCAAAATTTGAAAGATAAATACTGCTGCGGCTGTGACCAATCATAATTTTATTTCTTATTGTGCCATCACTGTATTCAGTCCCTAAAAACAAAGATATAAATACGGAATAAAAAAAGCCTATCATCGGCAGCAAATTGAAATAAACATCATTAAGTCTGCTTATGTTATTGACAGAATCAGGATCAGAATGCTGCCCATTATTAATCATGGAAAATACAGATAATACAAACATGGCAGCAGCAACAATCCATAACGCTTTATCCCTTTTGAGACGGGAAAGATTTGCAAATATCAGTTTACTCATTCTTATCCCCTCCCAACAGACTTATATAATAACTCTCAAGACTTTCATCATGCTCAGCAATAGTCTTTACTTCACAGCCCTGTTCACTTAACCTTGATACGAGACAGGAAACATTGACCTGCGAATATATATATGCCTGCGTCTGAGAAAGAATATGATATTCCATTTGCATATCATCAAGCACCAATGCCAATATTTTTGTATCACTGACATCTATACGAAATGACTTTCGGCACGTTTTTTCAAGTTCCTGTGCACTGATTTCTTTCACAATACGGCCTTGGTCAACAAATCCGTAATGTGTTGCCAGGCGCGATAATTCATCAAGAATATGGCTTGAAATCAAAACGGTTATCTGTTTTTCTTTATTCAGTTTCAAAATCAGTTCTCTGATTTCAACAATACCCTGAGGATCAAGTCCGTTAATCGGTTCATCCAGAACAAGAAAATCAGGGCTGCCTGCAAGTGCAACTGCAATACCGAGCCTCTGTCTCATTCCCAATGAAAAGTTTTTCGCTTTCTTTTTACCTGTATCACCCAGACCTACAAAATCAAGTAATTCAGGTATATCATCATAAGACGGAATACCAAGCACCTGATACTGCTGCCTGATATTATCTTCTGCAGTCATATCAAGATAGATTGACGGCGATTCAACCACAGCGCCGATTCTTCTTCTTGATTTCAAAATATTTTTATCGGTGTTCTTGATACCATATAAAGTATACTCCCCCGATGTTGGATTCTGCAGTCCGCAAATCAATCTTATCAATGTTGTTTTGCCTGCACCGTTTTTACCGACTAATCCGTAAATTGCACCCTTAGGAACATTCATGGATAATCCGCTCAATGCTTTGAATTTTTTATAATTTTTTGACAACGCAGTGGCTGTAAAAACATATTCCATAATAAAAACCTCCTTAAACTGCTTATTCGCTTTGATACCTGTATTATATCCGGAAGAGTTAAAAAAGCAGTTAAGAAAAGAGTTAAGAATTCATTAAGATTTATTTATTGTCTGCTCATTACCTAATGATTCTTCTTTCATTTTAAATCCGATTCCCCAGACTGATTCGATATAGTTTTTACCGCTGACTTCTTTAAGTTTCTTTCTTAGATTACTGATATGGACTTTTAATGAACTTTCAACACAATCAGGTGTATCGGCACTTATTCGGTCAAGCATAACTGATTTTGTTATCACCTGTGATGGATTTTCCATAAGAAGTTTAAGAATAGCATACTCTGTTTTCGTGAGTTTAACACATGTATCCTTTATAAACACTTTGTAAAGCCTTTTATCAAGAACAATATCATGAAATACAAGTTTATCACCGACTGATGAATATGCAGATTTTCGAAACTGCACGGCAATCCGTGCAAGCAGTTCTTTCGTATCAAAAGGTTTTGTAATATAATCCGCAGCACCGCTCATAAGAAGATTCACTTTGTCATCCACACCGACTTTGGCACTGACAACAATAACGGGTATGTCTTTCATCTTCGGCAATATCTCTTCTCCGTTAAGTCCGGGCAACATCAAATCAAGAAGAATAAGATCAGGTCTATCAGAGGATAAAATAAGCAATGCCTCTGTTCCCGAATAAGCACGCATGGTACTGTATCCTTCTTTTTGAAGTATTTCTTCAACCATATTGCCAATACTCAAATCGTCGTCAATAATCAGTATATTTTTGATTGCAATCACTTCCGTTCAAATATGAATTTAAATATCAATTTAAACTACATTACTATTTTTGTTTATAAAAAAGAATAGCACAACTTAAAATTTTTGTAAATATTATGACAAACACAAACCACACTGAACGGACATTATTTACCATATCTTAACTTTTTCTTTGGTATGGCTTTGAAATAATATGTTTTAATATCCACAAAGAAGGAGTGAATCAAATGAAAAAGAAATATAAAGCATTTATTATTGTTATCGTTCTAATACTTATAACAACAGTTGTATCCGTCGTAAATCAAAAAAGCACTGCAAATATAAGAGTGCATGATTTTTACTCTCTTGCATCATATGATTGTGATGAAAATTCTTTTGATAAATTCCGTAAAGACAGTTATAACTGGTATAAATCAATTGAGAATGAAGATGGTGTCTATTTAATAAACACAGCCCATTATGCGAAAAAAGTATTAAAAATATGGGAAAAGGAAGAGGTTTACAAGTCCGTACCGAAAAATGCATTTTGGTATTTTGCTGCATCACCGTCATACCTGAATACGATTGGCATAAATATTGAGGACGCATATCTTAAACAGGCCGAAAACGGTGTAAGATTATATATGATACCTGATACATTCAGCAAAGAAGAAATGGAAGCAATGACCGATTTCCTTAAAGAAGATGCTCTCAAAAGCGTAGAGCAAAGCAGTATTAAAACCGCGTTCACGGATAATCAGAAAATAAAAATAATTACCTATACACCAAAAGATGATTATTTCACCTGGCCGTCAGAAAAAGGACAACCGTTGACCGACCAAGCACCTGTTATATATGTCTGCACAAGCGAGAATATGAAATATTATGAAAATGAAAGCCTTACAGCAACAGGTATTAACAGTTATATAAAATTTAAAAATAAAGAAACTATGGCAAAATACAGCAATGATACGATAATTGAAAAATACCAACTTAATTTTACACCATCGAGTGATATATATAATGCTGCACACGAAAGCAAAATGGTCAGTTCCAATGTCAAAAAAGTATTTGCATAAAAAAGCAGGGATTAACCCTGCTTTTTTTATATATTTAGATTCATTTTTCCGGAAAAGTATTTACGGTTTTCGTTATATTAAAAACTTACTTGTTAAAGCATACTGCATAGCCATCAAAAGAGGCAGCATAAATCTTATCTTTCGTTACACATACTTCACCTAAAACTGCAGAACCAACAGAATACTTTTTCAGTAAGTCTCCTGTATGAATATCAACAGTATAAATACAACCGTCATTCGCTCCGAATATCAGAGTATCACCATCCAATACAGGTGATGACTCAACTGTTTTCGAGTCTTTGTTTTCACAATTAAATTTGCAATCTGTAAAATTCTGTGCAAGCTTGTTGTATATTTCCGGAATATCCACAGGATTTGTAAATGCCGTATCTTCCATAGTGTTAAAATCGCCAACTGAAAAAACAGGACAATTATATTCATCGGCTATACTGTTTACAAATTCAATCAACTCATCTGCCTGACTGTGCATAACTGCAGTAAGTTCTTCTTCGCGGCTTTCACGAAGCAAATCAAAATGCGTATTTGTCACTGCAAACTGCTTCCCTGTTGCTTTAACTTCAAACACTGCCCACACAACACGCCTGAGCCTTGGATTGTCTTTTTCTTTGTATGCAAAGTTACCGTTTTCAACAACATCAAGTGTATCGGCATTATAAAGCATTGCCGTCATTCTTACAAATGCACCCGTTGTAAACGGATAAAGCATTTTATAACCCTCAGGCAGATTGTTATTGACACAGCAGTACCATTCATCGCACAGTTCCTGAATCCCCACAACATCAGGCTTATAACTGTTAAGAATTTCAACATACTGCTTAGCACGCGGCTTTGCCGGAAGTCCGCCCCAGCTTTCGTAATGCACAAGCAGGTTTGAGGACATAATTCTCACATCGGCAGTATTATCAAACACATCTGAAGACAATTTTTCTTCAAACCCATCCGGCAGGCTGACCTTTTTCAGATTCCCCCTTGCTGAAAACACTGACAAGGGGACAATCGTTACAATCAGACCAAAACAAACAACCGCAATAATAACTGTTTTTAAAGTTTTACTCATTGGTTCTCCTCGTGATTAGTTAGCACCGTCAAGTTCGCCTGCAAATGCATCATCCGGCTGAATGAACTGCTCGTAATTCTCGTTCTGCCATACTTTAACATAATCAATAAGGAAATCATCATTATCTGTATTATCGTGACTGAATTGTCCTATTTTCTGACCATGAGGTCCCCAGCCGTCACCGGCATCAATTTCCACTGTCAGACGCAAGAATTCTTTCACCTTGGATACCTCACCGCTGTCAGAAGCCCATGTGGCTTTGCCGTCAATATAAAAAACATAATAGTCAGGCGTCCATTTGAGAGCATAGGTATGATAACCATCATACAAATCCTGTTCAAGCGAACCTATATACGCATCGGATTTTCCGTCTTTGCCGTATCCGTCCCATAAAAGAGCGTGACCCATCTTTGAAGTTTTACTTTTAATAAAAGCACTTTCAAAGACATCTATCTCCGTACCGTCCTGTCCTTCATTGCCCACTTTACGCTGGTTTGAAGACTGAAGCCAAAATGCTGACCAAAGCCCTTCTGATTTCGGAAGTTTTGCTTTGCACTCAAAATACCCGAATGCCTGAGAAAACAACATTGTATCTGCAGTACCTTTGTTATCATTATTATCTCCTGCAATCAGTCTGGTTTCAATACCGCTTGTGAATCTTCCGTTTGCAGGACAATCACCGCTGCATTTATGATTATCTTCATATCGGGAATGTATTATGGCATTGGAATCTTTAACTTCTACCATTTCAGGACACCACCAGCAAGCCTGTTCGGGTTTGTTTTTATTATTACTTTCCCAGCGAATGGCATGCGGTGATGTAGTCCAAATTTCTTTATTGCCGTCATATCTGTCACCGAAAGTGATATTTTCGTTCAGTTGTGTTCCGTCAAAATCATCTTCAAACACAAGATACCAACCATCCTCATTCAACACCGGCACAGACAAATCATATCCTTTTTCTGTCCAACTGCTGTCTTCTTTTTTACTGCATCCAAAAAAAGAGACAATACATACAGTCAATACTGCAGCTGTTAAAATACAAATAAATTTTTTCATTATAATCCCCTTTACTTTATCTGCCGTTTTAACTACAGTTCGCATACAACACTGTTACTCTCCGCTCCCCATGAATCAATTGCTGTTATCACAACATATTTCACATTTGAAGGGAGATTTGACGGCAATCTCAACTGTGTTGTTTCAGACATATTGCCAAGTCCCAGCACATAATCGCTGAAATATAATAAACTTGAAATTTTCTTTGATGCACCCATATCATATTTTTTATTATCAAAACTGATTTTGTCCCCATTTTTGTCATAGTGAACAATATGATTGTCATAATCCATTTCATCAAATTCGACAGGATTTTGATTATCGTCAAGGAAGTCCAATCTGTATGAATGAACAAAATCATCATCTGTTCCTGACTTAAAAACAATCGTCGTCTGCTCATTGTCATTCACATCTGTTATTTTTCGTAAAGTTACTTGCAAATTGCTGTCAAGTTTCGGTGCCTGATTGGATTCTTTTCTTTGGTCAGTGTATTCACTTAAAGAGGACTCACTGCCGAACGGAGCATGAATCACCCATGGTTCTTTCAGGATATTTCCTGTATTTGCCTCAAGCCTGTTGACAGTTACTTTTTCCTCATCAATCTCCATATACAAACATGCAGGCAGCAACTGGGCTATCTCATATCCGTAAGCATCTTTTGGTATACTGCCGTTAAATTTGCCTTCCTCAAGTTCAATATAGTCAAGGCTTTGTGTAGTGAATGCAGTAAAAGTATCCTGCCATATGGAACGCTCATCAATCAGGGAAAAATGAGAGTGACCCGAAATAGATATTACCTGACTGTAATCTTTCAGAACATCTGTAATATCATCATTTCCCCATTCGTCCGAGCCATAAACTGTTCCTGACGGATTCAGATGAGAAATAACAAAAACAGGTTTATCCGGATTATCTGCAACAGCAATATCAAGTTCTTTCCTAATCCACTCTTTGTTGGTATAGGATTTATCATAGGAGCCGTTTGATGAACTCCAGCAAATAAAGTGATAACCATTAATTACTTTATGGCTGTAAGGATATTCACCTGTATATTTTGTAAATCGTTTTTGCAATTTAGCAGGAGAAGGAATTTCAAAACTGCTGAAAAAATCCGTAAGCCAATAATCATGATTACCCATAATGTAAATCGGAATAGGATGTTCATCACTGCCGATAACCTTATCATAAATTTCCTTATATGCTGCCCAGGCACTTTTTGTTGATACATCCGTAAAATCGCCGCCGATGATCAGAGCATCCATGCCTTTATTTTTAAGCATAGTAAGTGTCTTTTCAAATGACTGATACTGATGCGTTGTATTGTCTGCACCATCCGGCATCTGCAAGTCACTTATGATTGCCACTTTCAGCGGTTCACCATTTGTTTCAACCGTATATGAACGCATATCATCTGTTGTTTTTGCATATCCGAAATGAATGCCTGCCGCTGCTCCTATAATTCCAATCACAGATATAGACGATATTAATATTTTTGATAATTTATTCATAACATTTTATCCTTTCGCATGAATACGCAAACCATTATTTTTCAAGTTTAATGATAATACCTTTTCGTTTTCTTAATCTGAAACATTTATCTGTACTGTGTATTTTCCTTTCTTTTTTACCAAATCGAATTTCAACGGAATTTGATGGGTAAAAGCCAAGCAAATCATAATGAATGTTAAGATTAAATTTCTCAGTATTATCCGAAAAATTATACAAGCATACAAGTGCTGAATTTTCTTTAAGATATACAGTGGACAAGACATTGGGATTATCTGTACTGACAGGATTTTGACTGTGCCAGTATCCGAGCATATTGCTGTCTGTAATACCGAAATCATCCCATATTTTATACATATGCACAGCATTTTTATAATTCCAGCCATAGCGGTTGTTCATCCCGTAAATCATACCTGCATATAAATCACCGCCGCCCTCAAGCATCTGACCTGTTACGCCGTATGGTATTCCGCTGACCTCAGCAAGCATATATTCAGGAGAATACTTTTTATAAAAAAATCCTTCACCCAACCATACACTGTCAAGAAACGGAATGATTTCAGTATATAAATTCATACAGCTGACATCACCTGCACGCACTTCTTCGTGATTCCACATATGCATATTGATAAGACCGTCTGTTTTTTGAAGAACCTTTTTCGCTCTTTCAAGTGTGGTCCGGTCAAGCGATGTATCATCAATATAAATTCCTTTAATCCCTATATTCTCAACCAGCCAGTTCAGACCTTCAACATAATAATTATCAAGTCTTGTGTCAGGTCTGACTATAAAAGAAATATCATGGTCATTTTTATACTTACCATGCTTATATTTAACAAACCAACCCGGAATTATATCTTCACCGAAATTATCAATAAGCCACTGCGGTTTTTCTTTTTGCCACGAATGGCTGACGCCTTTTTTACGCAAAATAATTTCATTACCGAGAGCCTTATAAACAAAGGTCTCTGCCATATGATTGCTGTGTTCACGCTCGGTATAATATAACTTGATACCAATTCCTTTTTCCTTTGCATAGTTGACAGCATTTTTCAATCTGTCCACCTCATAAAAAGGATAGTTGATAAACGGCATAATCATATTGCCCTGATGAAAAATCACATGCGTCAGTTTGTTTTTTTCGGCAACATCAATTTCCTTTATTTCGTCTTTCAGTTTGCTGTTATGACAATATCTTACTGAAAATGCTTTTTGATAATCAATCGGCTTTAACGGAGTGATATGCAAATCAAATGCAAAAGTTCTTGTTTCATTTTGTTTAAATTCAAATTCATCCGTATAAGCACTGATATGTACACAATCATCAGTTTTGCTGACTTTTATTCCACCTCTGCCATGATTATCCCATGTTTCGACAGGTGTAACAAGAGGAAGATTTTTATAAAAAATATTGATAAGCGGTCTGACATAATTCTCAGCCTTTAATTTTAATCGCATACCGCAATTCACACAGCCGATAAACAAACTGTCCTGATGCTTTTGATTATCCCATTTAAAATCCAGATCTTCCGCCTGTGACGCACGATGACCTAACCCATGCATAAGTGTAGAACAAGACGGAGAAATATAAAAATCGAGTGAAACATTTTTGGTATTAAAATCCTTTTTAGGGGTTATCTTCAATGAATATTCCATCAATCCCTCATACCTGAGTACGGATGAAATTTCAGCAATATAATCATCATTTTCACTTTTTGTCAAGCATTCAATACGGTTATTAAATATATTTTTATCTGTTGTACCTGCTGGAACTGACTTTCCGCCAATCAGGAACTCTGACGGTTTATAAAAAAGATTTTTTTGTATCTCATCTTCAATCTGAATGGATTCACTGAATTTTGATGAAACACACAACGGTAACCCATTATCGGCAATTGTAATATCTCTGCCGAGGATTGACATGGTATTTCCATTAAGCTGTGGCGATATATACGGCTTTACTATCGTTTCATCAATACACAAATCGGAATTCAGCCAATGAATACGTGATAATCGCCACAAATCGTTGTAGCCATAATTTTCAACATAATCGGATGTGATATGAAACAGAATATCAAAGGTATATTCCTCACGTTCGGTGCGAATGGTTAATGTGCATTCTTCTTTTCTTTCACCGAGTTTATCCGCCTTTGCTGTAAAAAACAATGGCTGAATCATATTGCTTTTTAAACTTACAGGAACAAAGGATAATTTACCGAACTTGTCTTTTATTTCGGTATTAATACAATTCATTTCAATATTGCCTTTTGCGTTGATTGATTGAATAGTATCATCTGAATTTGACAAAGCAGCAATCTGAAAAACAAATATCTCATTTTCAGACATATACAAATCAATACAATCCTGTATTCTTCGGTCACTATTCAGTATCGTTAAATCGTCAAAATGAATAATCTTATCAGTTCTGTCAAACAAATATAAATCCATAAAACGCCTCTTCATTTATTCAATATAATTATATTACATACCATCTTGTAAATAAATCCAAAATACAGTATAATAAATACAAAAATCGGAAGTCGCGGTGTTTTTTATGTATCAAAGTGATTCTTTTTATATAAGTGATTACAGCAATTCAAAAATATTTTCACCCAGAGTAAACAGTGTTTTCAAAATACTTGCAGACAAAAGTTATTACCATCAATGTTCTGACGAGGAAAAACAAAGTCATCCCAAAGAAACAATTTCATTTGTCAGATGCACTGAAGGACAAGGTAAAATACGCTTGCATGATATGACATTTACATTAAAGAAAGAGGAATGTATATTCATCAAATTTCATGACATTAAAGAATACAAATCACTTTCAAATGTCTGGGGATACAGATGGGTTAATTTTACTTCTGATTATACTACGCCTGAGTTTGAACTTAACAAAATATATAATATCCCTTTCAACGAAAAAGAGGATGAAGCATTCCATATTTTTCTTTCAGTAGGTCAAAACAATCTAAAAAATAAGAGTTATATATGCTCCCTGTTTTTAAACTATTTTTACAGCATTATGTTTGAAGAAGAATTCGAAGAAAATAACTTGTTATCTAATTCAAACAAACGATTAATTGATGAAATGTGTTCATATATGCAGCAAAAAATTTATTCAAAAGTATCTGTCGACGAGATTGCACGATTCTTTACAATATCCCCAAGACGTCTGCACCAAATATTCACATCGGAGATTGGTATTGCACCAAAAAAATATATTTTAAAAAAGAAAATGGAGGAAGGATATAAACTTCTTGTACAGACATCAACACCAATTAACAAAATTGCCGATATGCTTTGTTTCAGTTCTGCATATCATTTTACAAACGAATTTAAAAAGTTTTTCGGCACATCACCAAGTGCAGTAAGAAAAATGGAACAGGATTATGAAAATAATCATAAAAAAATTCAGGCAGGATGAATTCTGCCTGAATTTTTTAAGGTCTGTATGCACCTGTTTTGCACACTTCAATTTTTTTGATATAAGGTTCTTTTCTGCATTGTTCTATTACCAATTTTAAGGAATCTGTAATAACCGGTTTATCAAAAATTGCAATTTTAGAAAAACCTACAACAGTACCTCTGTATACACACGAAC
Source organism: Eubacteriaceae bacterium (assembly GCA_021770095.1). GTDB lineage: Bacteria > Bacillota > Clostridia > Oscillospirales > Acutalibacteraceae > Eubacterium_R. The sequence continues at coordinate 243,460 of JAETRQ010000001.1, forward strand.
CATTGGCATAAATCTTAAATTGTTCAATTCTCTGTGATTTCGTTGTATCTTCTTCAAATCTAATGCGGTCAACAGACTGTTTGTCAAAAGAAATATCAATCTGCATTTTGTCATCTGATTGTATATAATCACTTTTAATCACGCAGTCATCTTCTTTTCTCAGCCATTCACCAACCTGTTTCAGGCGTCGTACATCTGCATTCGAAAACTGTCCTTTTTTATTAGGGGGAATGTTCAGAATCAGCAGACAGTTACTGCCGACAGAACCGTAATAGATAGACATAAGTTTATGTAAAGACTTCAATGTAATACTCTGCAGCGGATGATAAAACCATCCGGTCCTGATAGATACATCCACTTCAGCAGGATACCACATAAATGAATTATAATTTTTAAGGAATTCTCTTGAGCCCATATCCTTAAGCATAACATCCTGACATTGTTTCTGAAATTTCTTCATATCGTCATCGGTCTGACTGTTATCAGCAATATTCTGAAGTTCATACTGAAATTTCGGAACAACATTCCATTCGCTCTCTCTTGTCTTTCCGCTCTCATTTCCAACCCAGCGGACATCCGGTGCACAATTTGACAAAACAATGTTAGGTTGAAGTTTGACGGCAGTCGACCAAATACGATCAAAATCATATTCCTGCTTTGGTTTTCCGTCAGAACTTGCACCGCACGCACCGTCAAGCCAAAGCATAAAAATCTCACCGTAATTGGTAAGCAGTTCGGTTAACTGTTCAATGTAAAAATCATTATATGCCTCTGTGCCGTACAAAGGAGAATTTCTGTCCCACGGAGAAAGATACACACCGAATTTTAATCCATATTTTTTACATGACTCTGCAACTTCTTTTACAACATCACCTTTGCCGTTTTTATACGGACTGTTGCGGATGCAATGCTCAGTCGTTTTTGTCTGCCAAAGGCAGAAACCATCATGATGCTTGCAGGTCAGAACAAGACCTTTCATACCTGCTGCTTTAATTGCCTCACACCATTGATCCGTATCCTGAGCAGTCGGATTAAAAATAGACGGAGATTCTTTTCCGCTTCCCCATTCTTTATTTGTAAAAGTATTAACTGTATAGTGAACAAATGCATAATACTTCATTTCCTGAATAATCAATTGACGCTCATTAGGCACGATAGAAGTATACAGATCAATTCTTTCATTCTCAGTCATGGTTATGTCCTCTTTCAGAAATAATTACATAATGTTACAGTTCTATTCTAAATCAAAACCGCATTGAAATAAATACAAAATTCAGCAACATTGATATAAAATTAGGAAATTTTAAACTCTTTTATTCAAATTCATATGCTACCACAGCATCTTTCTTTCGGACTGTTTTTTCGCTTCGCGATGTCCTGTTCTCGTCTCTCCAATTTACAAAATAAAAAAGGAACAGTAAAAACTGTTCCTGCAATCTTTTTTTAACGCGGGAATTTTTCTCTACTTCTTTTGATTATAAACATTTGCAATCGCGACGGCTTGCCGTCTTGCACGCGGACAACAAAACAGTCCACCGGACTGTTTTTTCGCTTTGCGATGTCCTGTTCTCGTCTCTCTCATTTACAAAATAAAAAAGGAACAGTAAAAACTGTTCCTGCAATCTTTTTTAACGCGAGAATTTTTCTCTACTTCTTTTGATTATAAACATTTGCAATCGCGACGGCTTGCCGTCTTGCACGCGGACAGCAAAACAGTCCACCGGACTGTTTTTTCGCTTCGCGATGTCCTGTTCTCGTCTCTCCAATTTACAAAATAAAAAAGGAACAGTAAAAACTGTTCCTTTTTTATTGGCGCAGAAGGAGAGACTCGAACTCTCGCGCCGGTTGCCCGACCTACGCCCTTAGCAGGGGCGCCTCGTCACCAACTTGAGTACTTCTGCAAGCTGACGGGTTTTACCTGTCAAGTATTATGCACGTTCCGTGCGTTTAATACTTTATCATAAGTCAATTAAAAAGTCAATATAAAATTATGATTTTATTTTATAATATGTGCAGTAATAATTGTATAACTGTACGCATTTATCGTCAGTCTGATATTACCGAGCGTTACATAATAATTTTTCCCGTTTCTGCTGACAACAGATTTTTCGTTCTTAATAATATCAATACAATATGCCACGGGATCAGGACAATCCATATTTAAATTTCTTTTTATCCTGTCCATCCCCAGTCGGGTAGTGTGAACTCTATCAATATTATCAACAAGCAATTTTAAATCATAATCAGACATATTCTAATTCTCCATTATTCGTATATTAACCAAAAATTCATACATATAATAAACTGGAGTGATTATATGCAAAAATCTTTATTCAGATATAGTTTAATCGGTTTTATTTTTGTCAGTATTTTGGGAAGTCTGAGCCATTTTATTTATAAGTGGAGCGGATATAATATTGTTGCTGCAATGTTCTGCCCTGTTAATGAAAGTGTTTGGGAACATTTAAAACTTTTATTTTTCCCATATCTGATTTGGAGCATTGCCGAATACAGAAAACTTATAGGAGAAAATCCAAACACAAAAGGCATATTGCTATGCAAACTCATTGGTGCAGTAACAGGAATGATTACAATCGTCACGTTCTTTTATACATACACCGGAATGATAGGCAGATCCATTGAAATAGTCAACATACTTTCATTCTTCATCGGAACAGGTACGGCATTTATCACTGACAATCTTTTAATCAAGCAGAACAAACTCAAATATGACAATCTTGCAATTGCGGGATTTATATCCATAACAGCGGTATTTATTATTTTCACTTTTGCACCGCCGTTAATACCGCTGTTTAAAGACCCGATAACATCAATATACGGTATATAAAAATGTCAGCCAAGTCAATGGACCTGGCTGATATAATTTTATTTGTTATATCCTCTTTTAAATCTCTTTTTGCCTTCTTCTCTGAATGACTCAATTCCTTCTCTCTGGTCATAGAGTTCTGCTGCTTCAAGACAAATATCGAGTGAAAGATTAATACATTCCTCGCTGATATTATCAGGTGTATCCAGACGAGTATGATAATAAGTTTTCGGGTCATGGTTAACACCGCAGAAACCAACTGCTTCAATACCATAACGTGAGAAACCTTCAGCATCCACTGCACCCGGATAAATATCAGTTTCCTTCATTTCAATGCCGCAGTTCACACCTGCCTCATAAACAAGTTCACCAACTGCATTTGAATTCTTCTGCGTACCTGTGCAGCCCTGTGTATAAATCTGGAGCTGCTCAATTTCACGCATTGTATCCATCGCAATAACAACAGTTTCAATCTCTTTGAGTTCATCCTGATGACGCTTTGCATAAGCAACAGCACCGCGAAGACCTGCTTCTTCAGAACCTGATAAGAGACAGCAAACTTCTGTATTCTCATATCTCTTGTTATTATCTGACATTTCTTTAAGGACAGCCATTGAAATATAGTCAGCAGTAAGATTATCGTTAGCACCGTCAACAATAACTTTCCAGTTAATGAAGAACAAAATTGCAATGAAGAACGGTACAAAAATCAGCTGTATAATACCCATTACAAGCCAAAACTTTGATGCATAGTTACCGCCTGAAAGGTCATAAATTGTCCAGATAATATTAAAAACAGTTATAACAATAAGTCCGCCGATTGAACCACCCATAACAGGGGCAAGTGATTTCAGTCCGCCGTGAAGTGAATAAGTCCATTCGTTGGCAGCATCTGTATGACCGCAAAATACGATTCTTCTTTTAACTTCACCTGTAGGCTTTCTGCGTGCCATAACATTTCTTGAAACTTTTTTAGGGAACAGGAAATCGACATATTCACGGTACATCAGAAATTCGATTACCAAACAGGAAACTGCAAATAAAGTAAGAAGTGTTGCCACAATAGCAAGACCTGAATTAAGAACAACTTTTTTATATGTAAGCCAATAAAAAAGCACTGAAAAAATACCTATTATACCGGCAGGAGGAATCCAACCCATAAAAGCATGTGGATGAAGATCAAAGTCCTCTATCTCAACCTCGTCTGCCCACTGCTCGAGTTCACCCTTCAAAAATTTCTGTGCTTTTCTTTCGCTGTGAGTACCCGGTGCACGTTCTTTGAAGTTTTCACAGATATAGCGAATACCGTCAACCATAAAAGCACGCGTATTCTCTGATGCGCCTTTTGTCAATCGCATAACACAACCCCCTATATAGAATAATATTATTATATATCATAGTGCTAAAACTTTCAAGCAATTAAAAGAAATAAGATAAATTTAATAAACTTCTTGACAACAGACCAAAGTTAATATATAATACAACACAGACGCGGCCCGGTAGTTCAGTTGGTTAGAACGCTAGCCTGTCACGCTAGAGGTCGACGGTTCGAGCCCGTTCCGGGTCGCCACAGGGTGATAAGAATACTTATCACCCTTTAAATTTAAATATGCTGATATGGCTCAGGCGGTAGAGCACATCCTTGGTAAGGATGAGGTCACCGGTTCAAGTCCGGTTATCAGCTCCACTAACAAAACCTTGAAAATGCTTGATTTTAAGCGGTTTTCAAGGTTTTTTTGTTTTATTTTTTCAAAAATCAGAATATCTCTGAATATCTCTCAGTATCTGCCGTTTGGTGTCCTTTTTGGTGCCGATTTTTTTTAAATTTTATAAAAAATGCTTAGTTTTACATGCATTGCGTGCTATAATATAAGAGTAGTAAGCAGGTGAGACAAACGAGTATAAAAGACATAAGCGAAATTGTCTTGACAGTATGATCAAATGCAATAACCACAATAACAGTTACCCTACTGATAAAACAAGACAAAAAGAAATCCAGATTCGAGGTGATATAGTGTGAAACATTGTATTGTAGTAACCGGTATAGTCAAACATATTTAATGAATTTTTGGAGGTTATAACATGGCTATATCGGAAAAAATATATCCCCGTACAGGTGATACGAAAACAGTTTATCTGAAGAATGTAATTACGAATCCAAATATCGAGATTGGCGATTATACAATGTATAATGATTTTGTTTACAATCCATGTGATTTTCAAAAGAATAATGTGTTGTACCATTATCCGGTCAATCATGACCGACTTGTGATTGGAAAATTCTGCTCAATTGCCTGTGGCGCAAAATTTATATTTACAAGTGCAAATCATTCTCTCAAATCTCTATCAACTTATCCGTTCCCTATTTTCTTTGAAGAATGGAATTTAGATATGATAAATATTACGAACGCATGGGATAACAAGGGTGATATTATCATTGGCAATGATGTGTGGATTGGTTATGAAGCTGTAATTCTTTCCGGAGTAACGATTGGAGATGGAGCAATCATTGGAACTCGTGCAGTGGTTACTAAGGATGTACCGCCATATACAATTGTCGGTGGCGTACCTGCAAAACCAATACGCAAGCGGTTTGATGACAAAACCATTGCAAAATTGTATGAACTGAAATGGTGGGATTGGCCAGAGGAACGAATTAAAGCCAATCTTGAAATTATACAGTCTGGTCAAATTGACAAATTTGATTGACTTATATTTGTGGTTATGGAGAATCATATCTTTTCTATAATTTTCAGTTTAGTGAACTCATTATAAATGTAATACTGCAGCGTGCATCGGATTTTGATATACAAAATCCATATAAAAAACCACGAACATTTGTTGTTCGTGGTTTACTTCGTTATGACACTCCAACTTATATCAGAGGTCTTGTTTTTTATGTAGTATTAAATTGTATACAAAATATCAAATACTGCATATTATTGATAACAACATGATGAAGTTACGCCAAAACCAATGCTTTTTTAGGGCAAAAATTGGAACATTTACCGCATTTGATACATTTTTCTTCATTGACTACAGGTGCATCAAATCCATTCTGGCTTATTGCTCCGACAGGGCATATTGCCATTGCAGGGCATTTATGGTTTTGCGGGCATCTTTCAATTATCACATTCAGTCTTTTTTCCATACGAATAACCTCTCTTAAATTAATATTATCACTCTACCTCAACACAGAGACAATGAGGGATTGAATTATCCTTTTTTGAACCAATATCAACTGACAGATATTTTTCATTCTGAGCAAATGAAAGCGGCATATTTTTATCACTGAGGAATGTTATTTTTTTGATTTTGTATCTGATTCCGCCTTCATTGGCCTTGCGCAATGATTTGATTTTTAACTTTGCAGGGAGTTTTTCTCCCATAGGGAAAACATATATCCTGCCTGCTTTTGAGGTAAAACAGAAATCTTTTGAAGAAAACTTTTTATTCTCTTTAAACGAACCGTTTTTGCTTTTTCTGCCCTCAAAATCACATACCTCAAATGGATATGAACCATAAACCGCTTCACCGTTCATTTTCATCCATTTGCCGATTTCAAGGAGTACTGATTTTTCTTCTTCACATATTTTTCCGTTTGACATAGGTCCTACATTGAGCATATAGCAACCGTTTTTAGCAAAAACTTCAATCATATTTCTTATAATTTCACCGGGAGTTTTAAACTTGTTTCCTTCTGTATAACCCCATGAATTCTTAGCAATAGCAGTATCATTCTGCCACAGTTTGCGGGACACACCGTCAATCTGTCCTCTTTCGACATCAAAGACACCGCAGCCGTCAAACACGGCACCCCATTTGTAAAACACGCAGACTTCCTTTCCCCACTCGTCGCCGCGATTATAATAATAAGCAAGGAATTTTTTCAAATAAGGTCTGAACTCATCATTATGTACCCACCAGTCAAAATAAACTGCAATAGGTTTATTTTTATCTATCATTTCACACGCTGTGGCAAGCCATTCTTTAAGAAAATCCTCTGTTGCACAAATCTCCGTATCATAATTTTCCTCTTTTCCGCTTGACGGCAGATATGCAGGACCATATAAATCAGGATATTTATTTTGCGCAACTTCAGACTCAGGATAATACTTTCGTGCTCCGTTAAAAAACCAAAAATGCTCTGCTCTGTGATTGCTTATCATAAATCCAAGACCCGCATCATCACATGCCTGATGGAGTTCTTCTATATAATCTATTGAATTAAGCTGTGCCATATTCCATCTGTTGAGTTGGCTTGCATACATTTTTACACCGTCATGATGTTCACCGACAGGCATAATATACTTTGCTCCGCTTTGCTTGAACAAATCGACCCATTCCCGAGCATTAAATTCAGTCGGTTTGAACTGTTCAACAAGATGACGGTATTCAACATTCCTGCCATATTTTTTGCTATGACTAATCGCAGCCGGATGTCTTTTTTTATACATAAGACGCGGATACCATTCGTTAAAAACAGCAGGGACTGAATATACACCCCAATGAATAAAAATGCCGAATCTTCCTTCACGATACCATGAAGGAATTTTGAATTGAGCAAGACTTTCCCAATTATCTTTAAATCTTCCTGACTCAATTACTTCGTCAATTTTATTTAAATAATCATTTATCTTATCCATAAAATTTCACCAATTAACAATCAAGTTTTATTTTCGCTTTGAACAGACGTATTGAATTTTGCCCATTTTATATTTGACAAAAATGAGAAAACTGCTGTGAACAGTGCAGATACAATCCAGACAACAACAACTGCATTCCATCCTGATTTTTCTGATACAGCACCAAAACCGTATGACGATACAGCACATCCGATATGTGCAGATGAATTCAATATACCGCTGACACTGGATGTACAGCCTTGTTTTGAAAACCGAACAGGAACCAATGATATAATCAAATAATTAAGTGCGTACATCATGGATGTTGTCAGTGCTAACAAAAGAACAGTAATATAAACAGGCAATTTGCCAATGCCAAGCATAAATAATAATGGTATAAGTGCAAAAAGACCAACCACACCTGCTGTCTTCATTTCATTTTCGCCTAATTTTTTATAAATCGGAACCACCGCATATGCACCGAACGCATTGAATATCGGCAGAACAATTGTTAAAAACACAGAAAACGAAGGTGATACGCCATAGGTTTCAGTAATCATGGTAGGAACCCAATTGGTTATACCGTCTCTCATCATACCGTGCAGGAATGATGGTATCATAATTATAAACAGTCCGCTCAAAACAGCAATATGCATCAAATTTTGTTTTGGCATACTGTGATTGGTATTCTCTCTTTTTTCAACTGCATTGACTTTAACTTGTGTTAAATCTTTTTTGGAATAAATCAAAATGAGCAAAACAAATAATGCAGCCAAAAAGATGCATATACCGCCGCAGATAAAAACATATTGCCATTTCAGGTATTTAATAATCAAAGTAGATATAAGATAGGCACAGATTGTACCGACTGGTAAAGAGAGAGAAATATCAAGAATAGCCCTTTTTCGCAATTTTTCATCTATTGTTTCAGAGAACACGCGCAAAATCGGTGACCATAGCATGGACTGGAAAAATCCGTTTGCCGCCCATATGACAGTCATCAAGACAATATTATTTGCTGCAGGGATACAAAAGCAACAAACCGCACCTGCCGCAGAACCTGAAATAATCATAGCAAAAGGATTAATCCTATCCCCTATCAATCCGCTGATTAACTGCCCGACTCCGTAGCAAACAAAAAATGCAGTTCCTACTAATCCGATTTCTCCTTTATCATAAACACCTTCGCTTACGATAGATGCAATCGTTGCGGCATAACAGGCCCTAACAAAATATGAACCGGCATAAATGAGCCATAATGATATTACAACAATCCTGCTTTTTCTATAATTATTCAAAATATATTTTGTCATTTTATTAATTCCTCAATAGATTTTGACATTGCCAAGAATGTTGTTCTGTCCTCAATTTTCTGTGTACCGTGACGATTTGAATGTCCGGCATGGTCAGAGCCGATTATAATAAGCCAGTCCTCATCGGGATAAGTCGGTCTTTTTTTAATTTCCTCCAGCAATACATATGACAGCCTGTCAAGATTGCAAACACCTGCAACATATCTGTAATTCTTATCACCGAAATTTGAACCATGACCGTTAGAATCAGGATTTTCATAAATACCGAATATAAAATCATCATCACTGTTGATTCTGTCCAGCAAGTTAATATGAAGTTGTTCATCTGTTTCAAATTTAAAATAATATTGCGGCAAATTGTTCTGCTGTGCAAACTCAATTTCTTTTACATATGTATTATCAAAATGAATAGGCCATATTGCATTGAAAGAGGATTTATATCCTTTCAGTGCCAATGTTTTCATTACGGTAGGATAATCTTCATCCAGACTCCATTCAATTCCATATTTCCATTCTTTTTTCATCCACTTTCCGCACAGTGCAGACGCCCAGCCTTGTGCAGTACTCGTTTCCTGCTCATTACCATTTTCAGCACCAACATAGGTTATATATAAACCACCGTTCTTTTTCATCGTACGGATTGCACTGAATATTGCAGTATCATTGCTGCCGCTGATTTTTTCATCTTCACTTTTTATCAGATATTTCATAGCATCTGCACGGCAGCCATCCCAACCGATAAACAGGCATTTGGGTTGTTTTGTACAAGTATCAAAATGGTTAATAATGATTTGTGAGATAACTGTTTGGGGATATTTTGTTTCAAATGTATTATCAAATATTCCTTTTGCATTAACGGAATGAATATATTTTTTCTTCATATTACTTTCCAAATATTACTTTTGCCTTTTTCATATTATCAATAATTTTCACTTCAAACGGGCACCTTGTTTCACAAGCACCGCAGGCAACACAATCTCCTGCATAATGTTCAAGCAATTCATAATGCTCTCTCACAGTTTCGGGCACTTCGCCTTGTGCCAAAGATAAATTCAGGAATTTTGTAACTGTTGCAACATCTATTTTCATAGGGCACGGAGCACAGTGACTGCAATACATACAGTGCCCTTTCCAACTGATATTGGGAAATGATGCAAGAGCAAGTGCGTAATCTTTTTGTGCATCAGATGCATTTTCATATTCACAACTCTCCCTCAACTGTTCCACACTGTGTGCACCTGCGAGAACAGTTGCAACCGCCGGTCTGGTTAAAGCATAATGAATGCACTGATTAACTGTAAGCGCTGCACCTGCAGGTGAAAGTTGTGCATCAAGCAAATCACCACCGCCAAACGCTTTCATTACAGTTATACCAACACCGTTTGCCTGACAGAGTTCATATAATTCCTGCCTTGCAGGGTCCATGTTTTCAAGCGGATTAACATAATTTTCTTCATTCCAGAGTTGTTCAACATCCTCAGCAGCAGGCTGCAAGTCATAGCACGGATTGACACTGAACATAAGCACCTCAATATTTCCGCTCTTTACTGCTTCAATCGCAACCTCAGGATTATGGCTGCTTAATCCGATATGATGAATTCTACCCTCTTTTTTTAAGTCGAGTGCAAATTGCATAACACCACCGTTTACAATTTCATCCCAATCCTTTAACGAATCACAATAGTGTATCATACCAACATCCAAATAATCCGTTTGGAGCAGTTGCATCATCTCGTCAAAACCGCTTTTCACTTCTTTTAAATTTCGGCTTCTTTTATACTGTCCGTTTTTCCAGACAGAGCAAATATGTGACTGAATAATAAACTTCTCTCTCCTGCATGCCAATGCCTTGCCGACACTTGCTCTGACATCAGGATTTGAAGTATACAAATCGAAATAGTTTATTCCTTGCTTTTCTGCTTCATCCAAAAGAATCATTGTATTTCTGCAACCATTAACGGCAAAACCTTCACAGCCCATGCCGATTTCACTAACCATTAAGCCGGTGTCACCAAGTGGATTATATTTCATATTACCCCTCCCACATATAATAATTATATAACTTAGAGTTAATCCTAAGTCAAGACTTTTTTAAATAAAAAGACAGTGAAAATCAACCGAATCACACTGTCTTTTTTTATCTATATTAGATTTACTGTATTAGATGTACTATTTCTCACATACAGTTCATATAAACCGCTGAAAATAAGATTATTGTCATAAATTATTTTATGATTACATAAAGAGATTATGTCCTTTGCCAAACCGCCTGTTGCAATAATACGCATATCAGATATACCAAGTTTTGCTTTCACTTTATCTATCATACCATCAAGCATTGCCGCATGCGCAGTAATCGTTCCGATTTTTATACAATCAACCGTATTTGTTCCAATAACTTTATCTGTTAATTCAAAACCTATTTCAGGTAACTGAGAAGCCTTGTCAAATAAAGACTTAATTGAAGTGCAGGGACCCGGAGCAATCATACCGCCGAGATATTCACAGCGTTGATTTATTATTGAAAATGTTGTGGCAGTACCAATATCAATTATAATAGCCGGTGCTCCGTATTTTTTCACCGCTCCGACTGACACACCGATAAGATCTGCCCCGAGTTTGTGCGGATTATCATATTTTATATCCAATCCTGTATTCATGTCACTGCTTACAAATAAAGGCATAACCCCTGTCAGGCAAAAACATATATCTTTAAGATACGCATTGACTTCAGGTACGACAGATGAAATAATGATTCCGTCTATACACCATTCACCAATAAATGCGGACAAATTATTTTTATGGTATTCGTATCCTTCTTCTTTATCAGTAGAATAACGATATGTATTAAAAAGATTACCCTCATTCATCAGAGCCATAACAATATTGGTATTACCCACATCTATTGCAAGAATCATGAATTATTCCTCATTTTTATTCTTATAAATTTCAACTGCTTTATTTAAAATTTCAACTGCTGCATCTTTTTTTGAGAGCAGGTCAAAACTTTTCAAATCATCTTTGGTTATTATAGTGATTTTATTTGTATCCGAACCAAAGCCTGCGCCTTCTTCTTTCAGGCTATTGGCAACAATCATATCACAGCATTTGGATTCTAATTTTTTCTTTGAATTTTCAATCAGATTGCTTGTTTCCATAGAAAATCCGCAAATAACCTGATTATCTTTTTTACTTTCACCGGCACTTTTTAAAATATCTTTTGTTCTTATAAGTTCAAGCGTTAAGTCATCGTCATTCTTTTTTATCTTTTCATCACTGATTTTATCTATTGTATAGTCCGCAACTGCTGCAGCCTTAATCAAAATATCACATTTATCCAAATTGCTCATCACACCATTATACATATCATCTGCTGATTCAACATTCTTTACGTGAACAAATACCGGAGCTTTAATATGAACAGGGCCTGATATAAGGGTTACATTCGCACCGCGGCGAGCTGCAATTTCTGCAATTGAATACCCCATCTTGCCGCTTGAATGATTGGTAATATACCTGACGGGATCAATCTTTTCAACTGTCGGTCCTGCTGTAACGAGAACATTAAGACCTGCCATATCCTTATCAAACTGAATTTCCTGTCTTATATAATCCAGCAAGATGTCTTCATCAGGGAGTTTGCCCGCTCCGACTGATGCACAGGCAAGTCTGCCCACTGCCGGTTCTATAATTTCAAATCCATAGCCCTTCAATTTTTCAAGATTATCCTGTACTATTTGATTGTTATACATATATGTATTCATCGCAGGAGAGACAATAATTCTGCAATCCGCTGCAAGAGCCATTGTGCTGAGCATATCATCTGCAATACCGTTTGCAAGTTTACCGATGATATTTGCCGAAGCAGGAGCAATAAGCATTACATCCGCTTTTTGTGAAAGTGACACATGGGCAACATGGAACTGAAAATTTCTGTCAAAAGTATCAACAAGGCACTTATTGCCTGTAAGCGTTTCAAATGTTATCGGATTGATAAAATTAACAGCATTTTTTGTCATAACAACATGAACATCTGCACCTTCCTTAACAAGAGCGCTGGCAACATTCGCCATTTTATAAGCAGCAATACTGCCTGTGATACCTAATACAACTGTTTTCCCTTTTAACATATCAATCCATATCCTTTAACAATCCGTGTTTTTCATAATTCGTTGTGCGCAGAATTTTGTTATGATCATCGACAAAAACAACTTTCGGCGAATGGGTCTGAACTTCATCCTCATCCATCATAGCATAAGCCATGATAATAATTTTATCGCCTGTCTGAACTTTCCTTGCCGCCGCACCGTTAAGACAGATTAAACCGCTGTCTCTTTCTCCTGCAATTGTGTAAGTCTCAAAGCGATTTCCGTTATTGACATCCACAACCTGTACTTTTTCATATTCATAAATTCCGGAAGCATTCAAAAGTTCTTCATCAACAGTGATACTGCCGACATAATCAAGTTCAGCCTGAACGACTGTTGCACGATGAATTTTCCCTTTAAGCATATTTACCAACATAATCTTATACACGCTCCACAATAAAATTATCAATCAATCTTGTTTTGCCGATATAAACAGCCATTGCAATGAGTGTATTATCCGAAATGGTATCTTTTATTGAAATATTATCAAAATCAACAACTTCAACATAATCAATTTTTGCAAGCGGCTCGCTTTCAATATTTTTCTTCATAAGGGCTATCAATTCTTTTGAATTTCTAAGACCGCCTTTGATTAATTCCTGTCCCATAAAAACAGTCTTACTCAAAATAAGAGCAGCTTTTCGTTCTTCTTCATTGAGATATGTGTTTCTTGAGCTCTTGGCAAGACCGTCTGCCTCACGGATAATCGGGCATCCGATAATTTCAACAGGGATATTAAGGTCTGTAACCATTCTTTTGATAACAGCCAACTGCTGTGCATCTTTCTGACCAAAATATGCTTTGTCAGGCATAACAATATTGAACAGTTTGCTGACAACAGTGCATACACCTCTGAAGTGGATAGGTCTGCTTTTTCCGCACAATTCTGCTGTCGGTCCAATCATATCAACAAAAGAACAAAAGCCGTTTTTATACATTTCTTCAGGTTCAGGATTAAAAATCAAGTCTGCACCTGTTTTTTCACATACCTGGGCATCAGCGTTCAAATCTCTCGGATAACTTTCCAAATCCTCTGTCGGTGCAAACTGCATAGGATTTACAAAAATACTTACAACCGTTCTTTCATTCTCTTCAACTGATTTTTTTATAAGGCTTTGGTGCCCCTCATGCAGATAACCCATAGTCGGAACAAATCCTACCGAAAGTCCTTCCTTTTTCCATTGGCTTACGTATTCTCTGACTTCACGGATTGTATGTACAATTTTAAGCATAACATCACCTTCATATCATAATTAATATAACTTTTCTATGACTTCGTCATCAATTCTGTATGTATGTTCTTCTGACGGAAAATCAGAACTTTTTACTTCACTGTCATATTGCCTGAACGCAGCAGTCATCAACTCACCGATATTTGCATATCTTTTCACAAATTTCGGAGTAAAATCAGAAAACATACCCAGCATATCCTGATATACCAGAACCTGACCGTCACAGCCATTGCCTGCTCCTATTCCGATTGTTACAATATCCAATTTTTCAGTTATGAGGCGTGCAAGTTTTTCAGGTACTGCTTCAATCACAACCGCAAAAGCACCTGCCTCCTGAACTGCAAAAGCACTTTCAAGCAACTTTTTTGCTGCATTTTCGGTTTTTCCCTGAACTCTGTTGCCGCCGAAAACATTTATGGACTGCGGTGTCAATCCAATATGAGCACATACCGGAATACCCGCCTGAACAATAGCCTGAATCTGCGGGCAGACTTCTGCTCCGCCCTCCAGTTTCACGGCATTTGCTCTGCCTTCTTTGACCAGTCTGCCTGCATTAACAAGTGCATCATAAACAGAAGTCTGATAAGACATAAAGGGCATATCCGCAATAACAAGTGCGTCCTTTGCACCTCTTGCAACTGCTTTGGTGTGGTGAATCATATCCTCCATTGTGACGGATATGGTATCATCATAACCAAGCATAACATTACCTAATGAATCGCCGACAAGTATGGAATTGATCCCTGCGTCATTCATAAGTTTTGCGGTTGAATAATCATATGCTGTGAGCATTGAAATTTTTTGTTTTTCTTTCTTTGCCTGTGCAAAAGTTAATACTGTATTTTTCATTTTCTAACTCTCCGTATTGAGCAATTTTTCTAATTTATCATAATCTCTGCTCGGGTATTTTTGCTTTGCAATTTTCAGCACTTCGGATGAAAGCAGCTTATATACATTCAAATAGGAATGATCACTGAGAACGGACAAATGTTTTTCAACAGTTGATATGTCATTCCTGTCCACCGGACCTGTCAGTGAACGGATACAACCGTTTTCACACAAAGATTCTGCGTTATTAAGGAACAAAGATTTCAAAACCTCATTTGCTGTTAAATCAGAAAAACCACATTCCTCAAGCAATCCCAAGGCAATGTGGTACAGACCTATAACCAAATTACTTGACATAACAAGAGAAGTATGATATTTGCATTTATTTTCAGCACTTATTATCCGGTAGGAATTCCCCAAATTCTCAATCATTTCTTGGATTAAATGCATTTTTACATCGTTTCCTTCGATTGTAAAAAATGCTTTTGACATTTCCTTATATGAATTCTTTTTATCACTGATTGCAAGTGCAGGATGGATTGAATAGCCATATCCGCCGATTACGTCTAATCCCTCAAAAACCTCAGCAGATAACGCTCCGCTGCAGTGGCATAATATTTTATCCTTCAATTCATATTGCTTAAGCTGCAAATAAGTATCATAAATACTCGAGTCGGGAACTGTAACAAAAATAATGTTGCTTTCCTTCACAAGTTCTTTGATTGTACTAAAAGATTTACTGCAGGTAAAATCTGCCGCATCGCAGGCACTGTTATAACTTTTGCTGTAATAACCTGAAAGCGGAAAATGATTTTCATAAAAATAGCGGCCAAGAGTACATCCGACTCTGCCCGCACCAATAAATCCGATAAATAAATGATTCTTTTTCATCATACCACCCACTTATAACTCCAAAAATCCTGTGCACATAGTGTTACAGGTTGTAATTCAAGACAGTATGAATAAAATATTAAGCACGGTACGGTTTCAGCAGAATACCATCCACAGATAATATACAATATTATTTATAATTTGTAAAGTAAAATATGAATTGTATTGCAAAAATAAGACCACCTTTTTGGCGGTCTTATTTCCAATACGATTATATTGTTTCCAATTCTTCTTTAATTGCAGAAGAAACGCAGTGAGGAAGTCTGGATTTGTTGAGTGCAGCACGCAGTTCTTCACGGCTTTGGGCATTCTTAAAAGGAGAGTATGCTCTGCTTTTAACAATTGTTTTTTCCTGCCAGCGTGAAAAGATATTTATAATTCTATCTTTTATATCTTTCGTACTTTTACGCACAGCACTGTTTAAAGTTATATTGACTTTGCTGTCCGGTGTAAAATCTGTAACTGTTACAACTGCACTGCCGTTCTCGTATGTAAAAGTATAATCGTCACATTTAAGTTCATCCAAATCCAAATCTTTAAAAATCAATTTGAAAGTTCTGTTTTGAGGAATGACGGTTATATCGCCTGTCGGCTTATCAATGCTGAAATCAAGTTTCTTGGCATCTTCATCATAACATACAGTAAATCGGGTTTTGCAACTATGATTTTCAAAATCGATTTTATCATTATCTTCATAAAGACTGAAACTGTTGTTGCCTGAATAAATCCACAATTCAAGTGTATCAGGATTATCTGTACTGTTACCGTTAACAGATGAAAAAGGAATTACAGCGCCCTCTTTTGCAAGTACGGGAATAGAATCCATATCACGATTAAGAGCAATAACCCTGTCACCCATATAACTTTGACCGGTAAATATATCTGTCCATCTTCCTTCGGGAATCCATGCATCAACTTTGCCCATATTGATTTTTTTATTCTGTTTTGAAGTTATAGGGCAAACCATAAGTTCACTGCCGAACATATACTGATTTTTAAATCTATATGCATTCATATGGTTCGGATAGGAATAGTACATTGGTTCACACAACGCAATACCATCATTATGGCAGCGATAATCCATAGTATAAATATACGGAATAAGCGAATGACGCAAACGCAGATATTCTTTTGAAATTCTGTATACTTCACTCCTGTATTTCCAAGGTTCTTTACCGAGCAAATCATTCGATGTTGAATGCAGGCGGAGTATCGGACTGAACACACCAAACTGAATCCAGCGCAGATACATATCATCATCACGTCTTCCAAAATGATGTCCGCCTATATCATGGCTCCACCATGTATATGCCGCATTGGCAGCAGTGATTGTAAAATAAGGCTGAAAATCAAGTACTTTCCATGAAATTGCGGTGTCACCTGAAAATCCAAGAGGATACCGATGAGAACCCAATCCGCTGTAACGTGATAAAATCATTGGAATTTTACCATTTTCAGCATTATCAAGATAGTGATAATGATTAAGTGCAGTCAGCGGGTCAAGACCTTTTACATCCCACTTTTTGCCCTGCTGCCAATCAATCCACCAAAAATCTACTCCTTCATTCTCATACGGTTTATGGAGAATATCAAAATAAGAATTCCAAAAATTATCATCACCGCATTTGAACTTAATTTTCTGCTTAGTAGATGGATCAATACCGACAGCCTTTGCCATATCCTCATACATATCTTCGTATGAATGAACACCGTCAGCAGGATGAAGATTTAAAGTAATATGCAGATTATCATCTTTTAATTTTTTCAGAAATGCTCTGTAATCAGGGAACAAATCTGTATTCCACGAATATCCGGTCCAGCCGTAAGTACCACAGCCGTCATATTTAACACCGAATTTACCCTTAATATCTTTTTCCTTAACCCAATGCCAATCCATATCAACAGTTGCAACCGTTAACGGAATATCCTGTGTCTTGAATTCCTGCATCAAATCTTCGTATTCTTTTTGTGTATATGCTCTGTATCGGCTCCACCAAACACCAAGAGCATAGCGGGGAATAATCGGCGTCGGTGAACTGATTTTATAAAAGGCTCTTATGGTTTCTCGGTAATCTTTTTCATATGCAAAAACATATAAATCCTTACCATTACCCTTTCTTGCCATGAAATTACCATGCTCATTAATCAAAAAAGAGCTGCTGTCATCCAGAACATAAACACCGTTTTCTGTTAAAAGTCCTTGCGCAAGAGGAACTTTACCAAAAGTACCGTCAAGTGTGCGGCATGTTCCTCTGAGATTGCCTTTATTATTACACTTAATGGTTTTGCCGCTGCTTTTTATCTGAACACAATATGGCTTCGCCTTTTTCTTATTAATAAAAAACTTTACTGCATCGGTCTCAACCACAATGTTATCCTTGATTTCTTTAACTGAAAAAGGAATAGGTGCAAAATTTCTGAACCATACTGTATGGCTTGCCATATCAACAAATGTTTTTTCCTTTGAATATTCAAAACGTATAAGCCTGTCGGTCAATACAGTGACTCTGTAACAATCACCAACATAAATCTGATTATGATTTGCTTTGGCATCTGTTTTTGCAATAAGTGATGGTTTGAGCATATTATCACCTCAAAATAATTCAAAACGATATAATTATTTATTCTTAATTCTTAGGCTCAACCTCAAACGAGAAACAGAGCGGATTGAAATAACCGAATTTTATCATATGCTCCTTACTTGGAATAGGACCGCAGCTGCCTGAACCTGTACCCCTTACAAAACCGTCTACGGTTACATATGTTGTATCAACATCAGGCAAATCCTCAATGTGATTTGCATTTTTGAGTTGTTCAAGGGTAAAATGATTTGCATTGAAATTCATATGTTTTTCAAGAGCCGTGAACTTCAATCCTTTGCCGTTATCGTTTGTAAGCATACTGTAACGCACATCACCCCTGTTGCCTGAATCCTGCGGTTTGATATATTTGTGTGCCATATCCGTTACAGTTGTTTCATAAATACCAATCGGTGCATGTTCCTTAAAATCGGAATAGTTCTCTACAGGTCCTCTGCCGCAGTACTCTACCTTTTCAAACTCACTCTTAATTTCTGTATGAACACCAAATCTCGGCAGCTGGTCAGTAAGCGGACAAACTTTTTTCAATGATGTGCTTACTGTCATTTTTCCGTTTTCGTCAAAGTAATAATCTACTGTTGCCTTTGCAAGGACAAAAATACCTCTTGTTACAAAGTTATATGAAGTCCTGATATATTTCATCCTGCCGTTGCTCTTAACATTGCAGGACACAAGTTTCGTCTTTGCACTGTCAAGACCGATTATCTTCCAGAATATGACCATATACTGGTCATTGTCCAGTCTGCCGCGGTAAATGTGCGGAACAAAACCATTCTGCTTGTCATATGGATTTTGATTCAGATATTCATTATTGTTTTTCTGATAACTTACAAGACCTTTTCTCTTATCAAACACTGCACTGCCGTTATGGAATGATACATTGATTGTATTGCCGCTCTGTGTTATCTCTGCAGAATTTGTCTGTGTATTTGCCTTTTTCAGTTCTGCCTGTGTAAAAACAATCTGTTCAACTGCAATCTCATTACCGCTGTTTTTATCAGTATAGATAAAGTTTACAAAAATATCTTTGCGCGGTTTATCAAGATAAGGTAAACGAATCTGAACTGTTTTTCTTTCCTGTGCAGCAATCACATCATCTATACAGCCAAATTCAACCGGCTCTCCGTCAACAAGAATTGTATAGTCAATTTTGATGTCTGAACTATCACAAAAACTCAAAGTATTCCAAAGTTCAAAATCATTATTTCCGATATATCTTGCTCTGATTGGACGGTAACAAACCTTCATTTCAAGTGCACCGCTTGACGGCTTTCTGTCCGGATAGAAAAGACCGTCAACACAGAAATTGCCGTCATGGATAGGTTCGTTATGGTCACCGCCGTAGGTCCACTTGTATTTTGCATTTTCGTCATAAACGCTGTGGTCTGCCCATTCCCAGATACAGCCGCCCATAAACTGATCAGATGAATAGAACAACTGCATATATTCCTCAAGTCCGCCCGGTCCGTTGCCCATTGCATGTGCATATTCACACTGGAAGAATGGTTTGCCTTTATACTTATTCCCTGCTGTGCCATTAAGAATTTTTCTCATTAAGTCAGGTGTACCGTACATTCTTGACACAACATCATAAGCCCAGCGTTTACTGCGGATTGCACCCTCATAATGAACAGGTATTTCAGGATTAACGCTTTTCAAATAATCATAGCAGACATCCTGACATTTGTAACCGCCTGACTCATTGCCAAGGCTCCACATCGTGATGCTTGGGTGATTTTTATCTCTGCCGTACATTCTCTTAACCCTGTCAAGATAATGTGATGCCCATCTTGTATCATTACTGAGGCGATTAGGATTGTATGTACTGTGCGGAATGGCATAAAAACCGTGTGTTTCAATATCCGCCTCATCAACCACATAAAGACCGTACATATCACACATTGTTAAAAATGCAGGGTCAGGAGGATAATGAGAAGTTCTTACTGCGTTGCAGTTATATTCCTTCATCAGCTGAATATCCAGTTCCATATCCTCAAGGCTCATCGCATAGCCCTTTGTCATATGGGTATCGTGATGGTTAACACCCTTGAACTTAATTGCTTTTCCATTGAAGAGGAACACCTCTCCCTGAATTTCAACATTTTTAAAACCGTAATACGTTCTGATTGCTTCAATCTCTTCATCATTTTTGTACAGGACAATTGTGAGCTCGTAAAGATTCGGTGTTTCGGCAGTCCACTCATTCACAGCAAGATTTGTCAGATTCACATTCTTTTCAGGCAAAAGAGCAGCATGGATAACAGGCTGATTTTCTGCTGATTTGATTTCAATTCTTGTATGATTTTCAAACTCGCCGTCCACAGAAATGGAGAGATTATATGTTCCGTCGCTGTTCTTTGATGAGCGCAGTGTAAAATCATTTATATAACTGCTTTCAAACGCAGTGATAAACACGTCACGGAAGATACCGTTTTCTCTGAACATATCCTGACATTCAAGATAAGAGCCGTTGCTCCACTTGTAATTCACGACAACAATCTCATTTGCACCTTCTTTGACAAAACGGGTTATGTCAAATTCTGCTGTATTATGTGAGCCTTCACTGTAACCGACATACGCACCGTTTACATATACAGCAACAGCACCTGCAACACCTAAGAAAGAGATTGTACGGCGTTTGTCTGCATTTTGTACATCCACAAATTTTCTGTATATACCTGTTGCCACATCGGCAGGAATATGCGGCGGCTTTTTAGGGAACGGATAACGTGTATTGATATATGCTATCTGGTCATAACCTGTTCTCTGCCATGTGCATGGAACGGTAATTTTATCAAAACGCACCTTATCTGTATCCAAAGAATCCGGAACAAGGCTTAATTTTTCATAATACGCAAAGTCCCATTCTCCGCTGAGCATGGTTACACGGTCAGAATTATACCGTTCGTTTTTATAGTCTGTTTTTTCAAGCTTTTCTACTGTTGAAAACGGTATGAAATAACTTCTTTCTTCCAATTTGTTTTCTTCATATATATTGAATTCTTTATGCTGTTTTTTCTGGATTTTGTAATTCATATTTTACCCCTTATTGTTTAATATTTTAAATGAGAACAATACATCATCCCCATATCATAACCGAAATTTCATATTCAAGGCTATTTTCATTATATAATAATTTATAATGTAAAGCAATATAAAACCACCACTATTTAATATGAATAGTGGTGGTTTTAATATTTAAAAATGAATATTCCGTTTATTCCTTAAAGTTTATTTTCTATTTAATTTCAGGAGTTTCAGTTCAAACGGGCGGAATTCCGGCAAATCCTTGAACGCAATTATTTCATCTTCCATAATATCTGTAATGCCCGAAATCTCATAACCATCAAAACATACAGAGCATTTTTGAACACTGTCACTGCAGTTGTACAATCGCAAAACTGCACCGTTCTTATCATCAGATATTTTCACAGATTCCAGAACAATGTTTTCATTATCACACTTAAACGGTGCAAAAGTGTCCAAATCGCCAACACCATTTACGGCAACCGGTTCGTTATTAACCGCATAAGCATGACGATATGTATCAGCAGAAAGTTTGCCGCTGTGTGTATAAACTGCGAGTTTCAATGTATGCAAACCCTGGTCCACGTTTGTTCCGGGTCCTTTTAACGGACTTCTGATAAGGTCCACGTCAATAACACTGCCCTTACATCTGTAACCATACTTGCAGTCATTGATAATTGAAATTCCGTATTCATCATTACTCATATCAACAAACTTTTGACCCGAAACCTCAAACTGTGCCTTTTCAACACTGTTATTTTCTGTTGTTGCACGCATGATATGACCGAATGGAACATTAAAACTGCATACATCACTGACTACACTGACAGGGAATTCAACACGCATCATCTGACACTTCTGATGACAATCAATAGTCAAATCCATGTCAAGACACTCACTGTCCTGTGCAAGAGTATAACAGCATCTGATTGTGCTTGCACCGAGTTTGAACTCTGCTGTTGCAGTCGCACAGGCACCGTCAAGATTTGTTTCAAATGATGTACATTTTGCATCACGGCGGCTTTTCTGATAATGGATTGGATGAATATCCCAGCAGTCACCTATATCCGTATAGGCTGAAAATACACCCATTTTTTTGCCATTCTGAACAAACTCACGATTAAGTGTTTTATCAAAAAGAGAAACGATACAGCCGTCTTTGAATTGAACACGCAGTTTATCATTCTCTATGGTATGATTGGTTGCTTTAACTGTGAACCGATTTGTCTGTTTCATCTGTGATACAGGCAAAAATCCCATTGCAGGTATATCACAAGAATACCAATTACCATCCACTTTAAAGACACCGCTTTGTGCAAAGGAGTTCAGGTTAAGCAGCCCTTTGCCGAAAAGTTTATTTGACAGAATTGCTATTGCGTCATTCAGATGAGGAAGTATCTTTTCATATCTTGCAACACTTTCATCATAAACACGGTTTATGGATGAACCGGGCAGAATATCATGGAATTGATAAAGCAATACTTCTTTCCAAATTGTTTCCAGTTCTTCAGCTGAAATAGGAACATCAATATCACGTTCTTCTGCAAGCAGCATAAGATATTCATAATTTTTAAGTGCAAATTCGCATTTACGGTTATACTTTTTATTTTTGCTTTGGGTTGTATATGTACCCCTATGCCTTTCAAGATAGAGTTCTCCAATATGCGTCGGATATTTTGTTTTTCCGTCATCGAGAATTTTAAAACTGTCCAGTGCCTTTTTCGGTGTAACTTTCGGCATATGTGAAAGGTCATTAAAACGATGCATACGTTCAATATGCTCATATCCCGGTCCTGCCCCGCCGTCACCGATACCGTAAAGCATCATCGATTTATCGCTGATTGGACGCTCCTGATAATTTTGTTCACCGAATTTGAGGCGCATACCTTCAACAGGTCCGTTATATGTATCATCAGGAAGCATATGAGCAAATACTTCAGACCCATCAGGTGACTGCCATTTAAATGTATGATACGGGAATTTATTGACGGTATTCCAACTCATTTTCTGCGTAAGGAAATACGGTACGCCTGCAAGTTTCATTACCTGCGGCAAACATGCTGAATAGCCGAAACTATCAGGCAGCCACAGAATTTTCATATCCTGTCCGAATTCTTCACGAAAAAACTTTTTGCCGTAATAGAATTGTCTTATCATACTCTCACCGCTGATAAGATTTGAATCCATTTCAACCCATGTTGCACCCTGAACATCCCAATTAGGTGTTTTTGCTGCCTCAAGCACACGCTCATAAATTTGAGGATAATCTTCTTTAATCCAATCATAGAGTTGTGCCTGTGACGCACCGAAAATATAATCGGGATATTTTTCAATATTATGCAGTTGTGTACTGAAAGTACGTGCACCCTTGCGCTTGCTTTCTCTGATAGGCCACTTCCACGCCAGATCAAGATGTGCATGACCTACTGCGAAATATTCAAACTGAGGACCATTATTTTTTTGTGCAAGCAAAGGTGCAATGTCTTTACGAATAACAGCAGCCGTTTCATCGCTTAAATTACGATATGATTTTGACAACTTATTGCATACACTATAGATTTGTTCTGTATATTCATCATCATAATTTGTGTCATAAACAGAGATTAAAACCTGCAAGTCATAGGCAAGCGCACGTATATTTTCATTACATACGGCAATAGAAGCCTCATCAATTGCGGCTTTATTTTTCAGATTGCCGAACAAATCATTTGCTGCTGCATCCACCCAAAAATCGACAATACCGTTCTCTGAAAAATCATCCACAACACGTTTTACAGGCAGACCGAGACTATAAGCATATTCCGATGCATAACAAGTGATGGACTGGACAGGTGTGCCGTCTGTTTTGTATATCAGGCCTTCACCGCCGAGATTCAAAAGGTATACTATTTTTTTGCCATCTACGCCATTTGGAACCCTGCCTGTTATATGGAACCATGCACAGTCAAAAGTTTGTTCTGCCCATACGTCGCCGACAGTAATATCTGCAATTTTTCTGCCGTTTGTACGTTCGTCAAATTTCAGCGGTTCATGACTGACATATGCGTCCATTTTTAAATCTGCAATAGGCGTATATGCATGGTCCTGCAAATAATCAATCATTGCATCCATTCGCTCACGTTCAGCAATTTTAGGGATACTGATACCGCCTTTTTTATTACGTCCGGTTTTAATACGATCTAATTTACATTCAGCAATCGTTGTTTTTTGTTTAAATGTTTTTTTCATAACAAAAATTCACCGCAGTTCAAATCATTAATTAAATTAAATTATATAATTAAGATATGCAACTGCGGTTTTCCTTTATCATTATTATAAATATATTAACACAATATATGAGTTTTCACAAACATTAATTATTTTCTGCTTTTTCAAGTGCTGCTCTTTGAGCAAGAACCTTTTCATGCACCTCGTCTTTGGTTTTGCCTGTCAGTTTGTAGAAAAAGAAAGGTACACCTGCAAGGAACATCATAAGACCATGGAATATTGTGTAGAAGAACAGCATCCATACCTTTGTTTTCAGGCTCTGTCCTGTACCGTCCTCAAGCCCCTGAATATATCCACAGATTGAATTTGAACCATAGAGAATTTTAGGTGCAAGACCATTTGCGATAGTTCCTGAAATCATTGTACCTATACCGATAACAAACGGAAGTGACGCATCAAGACGTTTGCCTGTTTTAAGTTCAATATCTTCGAGTACATCTGCCTGAAACATTGTCGGCAGAAGATTTGATGCACCAAACTGCAAACCAATAAGGAAGAGGAATACGATAAACAATATCTGAAGCACCGGGCTTGGAGATTTGAAATAAATATAACCGACTGCAAATGCGGCAGTGTTGATAATAACAGAATAGATGCCGCTTGCAATATACAGAACTTTTGAGTTGAATTTTTTAAGCAGGAAGTTGATTACAAGCATACCAACCGCTGTACCGATACCTGTCGGCAATCCGAACCAAAGCAATTTGCTTGAACTTCCCAAAAGTGCTGCTGCAAGGAAAGCCTGCATAAAGTTTGCGATACTTCTGAAACTCTTTAAGAATTCCGAAATAATAATTGCCCATGCATATTTATTTTTAAGAACATCTGCATAACCCTCAAGAGGATTTTTCTTTTCATTATCATACGCAATACGCTCTCTCGTCATTCTGATGCCGAAGAGCATTGTTATAATCCCGATTACTCCGCAAAGGGCAGCACCGATAATGTACTGCCAACCTGCATCTTTAACAAAAATTGCGATAACAAGCACAATTACGAGCGGTGCAGAATTGCCGACTGCTGAAACAATACCCCTGAATGACATTACAGAGTCACGCTCTTTAAGATTAGGAGTCAGAACCGCAGCCATACTGTTAATCTGATTACCAAAATTAGTAGCAACCGCCCAGCCAATGGCAATGGTTACAATGTAAATCATCAAAAATGTATCTGTTAAGCCCTTAGGCGTCCAAAAACTGAGGACAAGCAAAATTCCAACAGGTATTGCTGCGAGTAGAACGAGCGGTCTGAACTTACCTTTTTTGCCGATAGAACGTCCGTCAATATACATTGCAATAAAGAAATTCAGTATAAATGGAATTACACTTACCAGAACATTGAACAAGGATGCCTGAGAATCTGTAATTTTCAATACATCTACAAGATATGCATTACGATATGAACCAACCATACCCGTCATATTGGTATAAAAAAATACTGCAACAAGATATGCGATAAATTCACCGGTTTTCAAATGTTTTTTATTCTGTACATTCATTTTAATTTCATTTTCTGGCATAAAATTTACCCCTTACAATCATTCACGATTGATTTTTAAAACAGTATCATAATCTCTTTGCTCTTTATCCCCTATCATAGAAAGAACAAAAGTATCAATATCTGACAATATCGGATTTTTGGCACTGGCTTTTTTCTCAATAATATGAGTAACAGGATGCAGTCTTTTAAGCAGTTTGGACATAGCATTATACATCGGGGTACCTTCAACATAAGGCTCATTTCCTATAAATATATTGCGTACCAACTCAACACCGACATCCTTGGCAAGCAGATTTTCAATACTCTTATCCACTATAAAGCAAAGTAATCTCCCGAGTTTTTTCAATGTAAATCTATCAAGAATTTTCTTTACGGGAGCAGGGAGTATTTCTTCCATCTTCCAGTTAATCATTCGGTCAAAACGCCATTTAAAATACTCTTGGGCAGTCTTGCCCTGTTTATCATAATCAAAATCATGGATTGTATAAGACTTTATATCAATCGTTTTATTATCTTCAAACGTAACTTTTCTGTATGCACACGGACAGCCGACAAAACATCCCGTCTGCACATCTGTAATTTTATTGCCTTTTTTTGTGGTATAATCCGTAATAGCCTGTGCATGCATATGGCCTGTAAAAATCAAGTCCAAACCTGCATCTGCTAACTTGGTTGCAACATTTTCCCAATCAGTCAATTTTGCATCGCCAATCAGATTCATAACGGCAGAAAACGGCAGGAGCGGATAATGTGTCATTGCAAATATGTACTGCCCTTCATCATGAGCCTTTTTGATTTCATCAAGAGCCCACTCCATCTGACTGTCCCATATTCCTTTAAAATCCTTGCAGTCACCATCACAGTTCAGAGCAAGAAGTCTTATGCCGTCTGCAATCTGTGCAACATAACTCATACTTTCTTTATGTTCACTTATTGCGCTGTCAAAGCCGAAATCTTTGTAAAAATCTCTCAGTTCTTCCCTCGGCATACCTCTGACAGGTATCATTTCATCTCCCTCAAACTCAACAGGTTCACCGTCTTCACAATAATCGTGTCTTGCGGTGATAAGATAAATTTTCTTACCCTGTTCAGTGAGTTTATACAGTCGTTCTCTGATTCCTACGTGGCTTTGATATTCTCCGCGGTAAACCAAATCGCCCGGAATAAGAATAACATCCGTATCCTTATCCTGTGCAATCTGCTCAAATCCCGCATCGACTATTGCAGGTGTTTCAGCAACACACTTCTGGTCTGTTACACTCCTTTTTTCATACGCATCACCTGTTCGCTTGAACGATGAGTCATAATAATGCGTATCCGTCACGAGAAAAAAGGAAAATGGTTTTTCCATATTTTCATCCCCTTTATTTACATTTATAAAATACCACATCAGATAGGCTTTATAAATAAGCAATATCACTCATAATGTTAGGATTATAACTTTTTTGTGCTTTCACCTTAAAGGCTTAGAATGATTTTTATCTTGTTTTTCTTCTGTATTCAAGAGGTGAACAGCCTACTGTTTTCTTAAAACTTGATGAAAAATACTGTTGGTCGGCATAATGCAGGATTTTAGAAATATTGCCGATACTGACATTTGTATGGGTTAAATAACTTTTGGCTGCATCTATCTTTTTATCCAAAAAATACTGATAAGGAGTAATATTATATTTATTCTTAAAAACATTGATAATATAGTTTTTTGAATAATTCATGCTTTCACAAAGTTTATCAAGGTTAAAATAACTTTCAACACACTCGTCAAGTTTTTTTCTGATAATATCCGGCAAATCCGCATTCTCAGCCAAAACACGGTTTCTGATATACATAAAAATATGAATAAGACTGATTGTAATCTTGTTCACCATTACATCATAAGGAATATCCTGCTTTGAAGCATCAACTATTTCTTCAAAATGCTTTTTTACAGCATCACAATTTTTGAACAAATACACATCTTTGGGCAAGTAATTACGAATCAGACTGTCAGCAAAATCTCCTTTAAAAACAATCCATAATTTGTGCCACGGATTTGTAGCATCGGATTTATAGCAATGGCGGCTGCCGACTTTCAATAAAAATATATCATTCTTTTCAGGTTCAAGATGATTACCGTCAATATCAAGTGTACCTTTACCATCAATTATAAATTCCAATGCATTTAAATCGGAGTTAGCCCTTTCAATAACAAATGTTTTGTCGCAATAGGTTTCACCCACAATTTCAATTTTCAGCGGTTCATCTTCATCATTCAGTGCAGTAAAATTTTTGAATTTCTCAATCATAGTTATAATCCTAACATTCTTCTTAATTTTTCATATTTATATAAGATTTTATTTGTGATATTTTTATAATATCTAATAAATTTAATTTCGTCAACCATAAGGAGAAATCAATATGATAATAAACAAAAATAACATTTTTGTTTTAGAAACAAAAAACGCCCACTATGTTCTGGGTGTTGATAAATATGGATACAATCATCATTTGCATTGGGGTAAAAAATGCAACGCTGATGATTATTATATTCAGAAAATTAAAGATCAGAATTCCAATCACTCTGTGCTTGATGAATTCAAACAGGAATATACTCCGTTCGGACAGACAATGTACAGAGGCTGTGCAATCAAAGCAGAATTTGCAGACGGATGCCGCGATATATGTTTGAATTATAACGGATATGAAATTGAAGAAAACACGCTTAAACTAAAATTCTCCGATAACGTGTATCCTTTAAAAATTGTTCTTAACTATTCAGTCTGTGATGAGAATGACATCATAACCAGATGGACCACCGTGAAAAATAATTCTGAAAATTCAATATATTTTGAAAAGCTGTTCAGTGCGGAATTCAATCTTCCGTCGAAAAAGCCGTACACTTTTAAGAACACAAACGGTGCATGGGGCGGAGAAAATATTGAAACAAATACAACGCTTGAAAGCGGAACTTTTGTAAGTGAAAGCCGCAAAGGCACAACAGGTCATAATCAATCCCCATATTTTATTGCATATCAAAATGCGGACGAAAAAATCGGTGATGTTTATTTTGCAACTCTTGCTTACAGCGGTAATTTCAAAGTAAAAGCGGAAAGAGACTTATTCAACTCAACAAGAATTATTATCGGAATAAGTGACTTTGATTTTAAATTTGAACTCAAAGCAGGAGAAAAATTTGATACACCAAAAGTGTTTTGCGGATTCACGCAGGGATTCGGCGATATGTCAAGACAGATGAATAAATTTGCGATTGATTATGTATTGCCTAAAACATTTAACAATAAACCGCTTCCTATTCTTTATAATTCATGGGAAGCAACCGAATTTGATGTAAACTGCAAAAATCAATCTGCACTTGCCGAGATTGCTGCACAAATCGGAGTAGAACTGTTTGTTATGGATGACGGGTGGTTCGGCAAACGCAATAATGACAGAGCCGGACTCGGCGACTGGTTTGTTAATAAAGAAAAATTCCCTAACGGGCTTGATGAACTTATCAGCAAGGTTAATGAACTGGGTATGGATTTCGGTATCTGGGTTGAACCGGAAATGGTGAACAGAGACAGTGATTTATACAGAACACATCCTGACTGGGCATATCATTTTGACACCCGTTATTCCTGTGAACTGCGCAATCAGCTTGTTTTAAATATGACAAGGAAAGAGGTTCAGGAATACATATTTGATTGTCTTAACAATCTACTTTCTAATCACAATATCAAATATATTAAATGGGATATGAACAGACCGTTCTCAGAAGTCGGAGCAGAAAATCTTGACTGCCAGCAAATGTTATGGTATCTGCACACAAAAGCAGTATATGACATCGTGGATAAACTCAAAGAGCTTCACCCTGATGTTGCATTTGAAAGCTGTGCGTCAGGCGGCGGCAGAGCAGACTATGGCGCACTTATGCACTATGATCAGGTGTGGACCAGTGATAACACAGACGGTATTGACCGTATGGTTATCCAGAAAGGATATTCTCTGCTCAGGCCAATCAAAACAATGCGTGCTTGGGTAACCGACATTGCAGGTATCAACAAACATTGTTCACTTGACTTTCGTTTCAATATTGCAATGCAGGGGTCTTTGGGAATCGGTGGTGATTTAACAAAATATTCCGACGAAGATATAGAAATCTGCAAAAAGAATGTTGCATTATACAAAGAAATCAGAAATCTTGTTCAGTTCGGCAATTTGTACAGACTGATGGACATTGATGAGGATGAAGTTCTGTTCAATCAATATGTCAATGAAGATAAAACAGAAAGTGTTGCCTTTATTGCTGCAAACGGAACAAGATTTTACAAAAAGAGCATACCAATGCGTTTTGACGGACTGGATGAAAACAAGCGTTACACACTCACTTTGAACGACAAAACATATAACAAGAGCGGTGCTTATCTGATGAACATCGGCATTGATTTGGAAATCCGCGGTGCTGATTATAATAGAATTATTCTAATTAAAGAAGCATAAACACAAAAATGAGGCAGGGATGCTGTAAAAACAGCATCTCTGCCTTTTATTTTTATTCATAGAATTGTATATTACGAAAAATATGATATAATTGTATTACAATATACCAATAAGATTTGATTGTAATCTGATTACGGAGTATCTATATCAAATTCGGTGTTTTCTGTAAGATATTCTTCAGCAAAATGTACTGCCACAGCACCGTCCGCAACTGCAGTAACAACTTGGCGAAGGGCTTTTGTACGAATATCCCCAACTGCAAAAACACCATCAACATTTGTCTTTGTATCCTCACCGGCAATGATATATCCGTTGGAATCAAGTGCAACTGAATGATTCAAAAAATCCGTTGCAGGCTTTCTGCCTATGCTTACGAATATAGCGTCACAAGTAATATCACGCTCTTCTTTTGTAATTTCATTTCTTATTTTTGCACCGACAATTCGCTCTTCAGCATGTAATTCTGAAACAACGCTGTCCCATACAAATTCTATATTAGGTGCTTTCATCAATGAATCATGATAAATTTTTGTGGCACGAAGCGTGTTTCTGCGGTGAACAACATATACTTTAGCAGCAATACGGGACAGATACAAGGCATCCGCTGCCGCAGTATTACCTCCGCCGACTACAATTACCGACTTATCTTTATAAAATCTTCCGTCACAATGTGCACAATAATGGATACCTTTACCAATCATCTTTTTTTCCATCGGCAATCCCAATTCACGGGGATTTGCACCTGAGGCAATCACAATTGTTTTTCCGTAAAAATCTTTACTCATACTTTTAACTTTTTTAATTTTTTCAGAGAAATCAACCGATATAATATCCTCATATTCTGTTTTTACCCCAAAACGCTCGGCACCCTGCTGCATTTTCATGCCAAGAGTGAAACCATCAATGCCTTCTTCAAATCCGGGATAATTATCAATTTCTCCTGTCAAAGCCATTTGACCGCCGACTGACATTCTCTCAATTACCAAAGTATCAAAACCCGCACGGGCAGCATACAATGCGGCTGTATATCCCGCCGGTCCTCCGCCGATAATAATCATATCATAAATATGTTGCATTACTAATCTCCTGTTACCTTATTAATAAAATAATATGAAATACAAACAGAATATATCTGATTGCATCAATAATTTGAACCTCATTTGCAATCGGTGCAAATACATTCATAAATCGTTTCGTTTAATCGTTTTACGCTCTTTCTGAAAGGAATTTCTTATGGCACAAATATATTTTAAAGAGGTATACAAAGATATTTTCCCGTTTTGGGATGAAATCTCAGAATCCGACCGAGAATTCATCTGTCAAAATTCTGTCGCTGTAACCTACCCTAAAAAGACAAATATTCATAATGGGAATGAATGTTCAGGTGTTATTATCGTTCGTTCCGGTTGTCTGCGTATTTACATAATGTCTGAAGACGGAAAAGATATTACACTATACCGTCTGCACAAAGGAGACATGTGTATGCTGTCTGCCTCCTGTGTTTTACAGTCGATTACATTTGATGTTTTTGCAGATACAGAAGACGAAAGCGAATGCTATGTTATCAATGGTTCTGCCTTTTCCCAAATCTCTGAGCGTAATCCACAGATTAAAATTTTCGCACTTGAAACTGCTGTCAGCCGTTTTTCAGATGTTATGTGGATTATGCAGCAAATACTCTTTATGAGTATGGATAAACGGCTTGCAATTTTCCTGTCAGACGAATCTGTCAGAACTGCTTCTGATACAATCAACCTCACTCACGAACAGATTGCCCGTTATATCGGCTCTGCCCGTGAGGTAGTATCAAGAATGCTGAAATACTTTGCCAGCGAGGGTATAGTTGAGGTCTCACGCAAAGGGATTAAAATCCTTGATAAAAGCCGTCTGAAACAATTAGTCCTCTAACATGGCAAGTATCTGTGCCTTTGGTCTTGCACCTGTAGATTGATTGACAATATTTCCGTCTTTCATAACAACCAGAGTAGGAATACTTGCAACACCAAACGCCGCAGCAAGTTCAGGCTCACTGTCAACATTGATTTTTCCTACAAGATACTGTGGATTTTCTTCTGCAATTTCATCAACCAGCGGGGATACCATACGGCAAGGTCCGCACCAGTCGGCGTAAAAATCAAGAAGAACTGTTTTATCACTTGCTTTTACTGATTCAAAATTATTTTTATTAACACTTAAAACTGACATATTTTTTACCTTTCTTTCTCTGTTTAGTTTGTACCCTTAGTATAACCCTTTTTCTCGCTCGTTTCTGTGACGTAGTCACAAAACAAACATTAATTTGCTAAAATAACATTTTTGATATATATAGTTTAGAATTCATATTTATCTTTTATCATAAATTTTAACTGTAAAAGCGAAAGAATGACCTTAACAGATTTCACTATGTATAGGCATTCCAACAAAACACACAGAAAAATCGCCCTTTATCCATATCGGATTGAGGGCGGTTTTGTCTTATTCCATACTATTTTCACAAATTATTTTTCTGGTTTGCAGAATACTGCTTGGTGAAACCGAAAATTCATCCAGCCCCCATTCAATCAGATGCGGAATCATTCCGGCATCAGCAGCTGCCTCGCCGCACATACCTACAGGAATCCCTGCTTTTTTTGCATTTTTTATTGTAATTTCTATGGCTTTCATAACCGACGGCTGAAAAACATTATAAAGATTGCTTACTTTTGAATTTCCTCTGTCAACAGCCATAATATACCCGGTCAAATCATTTGTACCTATAGAAAAGAAATCTACTTCATCAGCCAAGACATCAGAAATCATAACCGCTGATGGTGTTTCAATCATAACGCCTATCGGAACATTCTTATAATCCACACCGCTGTTCTGAAGTTCCGCCTTACATTCTTCAATAATACTTTTGGCATTTTTCACTTCATCAATCGTTGTAATAAGAGGAAGCATCAGTTTTATATTTCCATAAACGGATGCTCTTAAAATTGCCTTAATCTGCTTTTTGAACAACAAAGGATTGTCAAGACAATATCGTATTGCCCTATGCCCGAGAAACGGATTTTCTTCTTTCGAAATCGACAAATAAGGAATATCTTTATCTCCGCCTATATCAAGCGTTCTGATAATCACCTCTCTGTTATTCATAGTTTTAGCGACAGTAGAATATGCTTCAAACTGTTCTTCTTCTGTAGGCTCACAATTCCTTTCCATAAAAAGAAATTCCGTTCTGAACAATCCTACACCCTCACCGCTGTTCTGAATAACATTCTGAACATCCTCAGGTTTGCCGATATTGCCATAAACGAATTTTCTTATTCCGCTTTTTGTTCGGGTTTCTTTACCCATATAGGATTTCAGTCGTTCCTTTTCTGTGATAAATTGTCTTTGTTTTTCAGTATATCGGGCAATTTCTTTTTCAGTTGGATTAACGATTAATTGACCTTTAAAACCATCTGCAATAATCAACTGACCGTTCTTAATTATTTCTGTTGCACCAACAAGCGAAAGAATTGCCGGTATCCCCATAGCCCTTGCAATAATGGCACTATGGCTTGTAATTCCGCCGACTTCCGTAATGATAGCACTAACATTTTTCTTATTTATCTGACTGGTCATGGATGGCGTAAAATCCTTTGCAATAAGCACAGAATTTTCAGGCACCGATGATACATCAACACATTTTACACCAAGAAGAATTTTAAGCAGGCTGTCTCTTATATCCTTAACATCCGAGGCCCTTTGGTTGGTAAGTTCATCATCTGACGATGAAAATATTTCAATAAACATTTTGCATACTGTGTCAACAGCCTTTTCTGCCACTGCTCCGTTATCAATATGATCCTTCATCTGTGACAACATAAAAGGATCATTGAGCATAGCAAGATGGCCTTCAAGAATTTCCACCTGCTTTTCACCGGCAGAATTTTTTAATACACAGGCAAGTTCTTTCGTCTCTTCTGCAAATTGATCAACCGCATTTTGCAGCCTGTTCTTTTCATTTTCAGAATCTGTAAATCTGATATGGCTGTAATCGAGATTGCAATCCGTAATCAAAACAGCATGCCCTATGCCGTAACCCTGACTTGCTCCAATCCCTCTTAACATAAAACACACCTCTGTTTATTCTCCGAATCCGGATTCAATAAGGTTAACAGCAGCATCAAGCATTTCCTGCTCATCCTCGCCATTGCATTCAATTGTAATTTCACTGCCGCATTTAATACACGCAGCCATAATATTCATGATACTTTTTCCATTCATTTTTTTATCATCTTTTATAATATTAATATCAGATTTATATTTGCTCATTTCTGTGACAAAAAGATTTGCCGGGCGCATATGAAATCCCATTTCATTCCTAATTTTAACAACTTTTGAAACCATCGTTTTCTCCTTCAAATTAACTTCTCATTTTGTCTTGCCGCTATTTGTCAACATTTTTCTTGAGCAAGGAAAGCATGAGTGCACCTGCGGCTGAACCTGCAACCAAAGCAGCCAAATATCCAAGAGGATTATCCACAACTGCAAAGACAAACACACCGCCATGAGGAGCAGGACATGCAACATTGAACAGTTCTGTTACTGCACCTGCAACTGCCGAACCGACCATACAGGACGGAATGACACGAAGAGGATCTGAAGCGGCATAAGGAATAGCACCTTCTGTTATGAAGCACAGTCCCATAAGATAATTCACAGGACCGTTTTTCAGTTCCTCCGGCGTCCATTTCTTTTTATTAAATGTTGTTGAAAGTGCAATTGCAATAGGAGGAATCATACCGCCAATCATAACAGCCGCCATAATCCATGTATTGCCGTCTGCAACTGCGGCTGTACCGAACACATATGCTGCTTTATTGAACGGTCCGCCCATATCAGTAGCCATCATTGCAGCCAGAACAATGGAAAGAAGAAGTCTGCTTGTATCTCCAAGACTTGAAAGGCCATTAGAAAGTGCAAGGTTAAGATAGCCTACAAATGGATTTATCGCAAGCATAAACAAACCGATTAAGGCAGTCCCTAATAATGGATAAATAAACACCGGTTTGATGCCGTCCATACTTTTCGGCA
Organism: Eubacteriaceae bacterium; assembly: GCA_021770095.1. Lineage (GTDB taxonomy): Bacteria > Bacillota > Clostridia > Oscillospirales > Acutalibacteraceae > Eubacterium_R. The sequence goes on from JAETRQ010000001.1 coordinate 279,258, forward strand.
GCCAATTAAATGCTTTTTTTAGAACATTTACAATCACACCTGCCGCAAAACCGGCAAGAAGCGCCCCTAAAAATCCTGATATTGCCGTATCATTGCCTGTTGGAGAAGAGAGTGTTGCACCTGTTGTTGCAAGGTATCCGCCGACAATACCGGGAAGCAGTCCCGGTCTGTCAGCAATAGACTGAGCAATATATCCGGCAAGAATCGGCAGCATAAATGCAAATGCCGCCTTACCTATCCAGAAAATGACGGATGCAACAGGATTCGTATATCCGAAATCTCCGCCGACATCGGCATTGCCTGCGATAGTATCAATTAAAAATCCAAGTGCAATCAGTACACCGCCGCCAACAACAAAAGGCAGCATATGAGAAACACCATTCATCAGATGTTTATAAAATTTTCGTCCAAATCCTTCTTTGCCGTCTGAATCATTATTCACAACATCGCCTGCGTCAGCATGATAAATCGCTGCTTCACCATTAATGATTTTATGAATCAGTTCCTCAGGTTTATGAATACCATTAGATACGGTAGTTTTTATCACAGATTTTCCATCAAAACGGGCCATATTCACATTCTTATCCGCTGCAACAATAATTCCGTCACATTCTTCGATTTCTTTTTTTGTCAAAATATTTTTGGCTCCGCCCGAACCATTTGTTTCAACCTTCAACGGGCAGCCTAATTTTTCTCCTGCCTTTTCGAGTGCCTCAGCAGCCATATAGGTATGGGCTATACCGGTTGGACAGGCAGTTACTGCAAGGATTCTGTATCTTTTTTCTGCTATTCCTGAATTATCAGGTTGCTCCTCAGGATATTTTTCTTTCTCTTTTTTATCAATAATCTGTAAAAATTCAGAAGTTGTTTTTGCATTTCGTAAATCATTGCAGAATTCGGGCTCCATAAGCATAACCATAAGTCTTGAAAGAATTTCAAGATGAACATCGCCATCCAAAGGTGCGGCAATCATAAATATAATATCTGATAATTTACCATCCAAAGCTTTATAATCAACACCATCAACAAGTGTAACGGCTGAAAGCGCAGGAAATTTTACACTTTCAGATTTTGCATGCGGAACTGCGATTCCTTCGCCTATAGCTGTTGAACCCTCTTTTTCCCTTGCAAATATTGCCTTTCTGTAAACTTGAGCATCAGAAAGATTCCCGCTTTTTTCATGCAGTGCTATAAGTTTATCAATAACATCTTCCCTTGAAACAGCAGATGTATTCAGTTCAACAGCACTTTCTTTAAGCAAATCAGTTATTTTCATGATTATTCCCACTTTCTTTAACTGCTTTTATATATTGGCTTAATAGCATATGGTCTATTTCATTCTTTGCAGCAAGGCTGCTTGAAAATGCGGTTGCATTTCCGCAGGCAGCACCTAACTCAAGTGCCTCTGCATAGTCATGGGATTGAATATATCCTGCAAGAAATCCTGCAACCATTGAATCACCGCATCCAACCGAACTGACGATTTTTTCCGGCACATTACCAACAGAAAATACATTGCCGTTTTCATCAACCAAAGTTGCGCCGTCCTTTGCTCTTGATACCAAAACGTTTTTGGCACCCATTTCCTGAAGTTGTTTTGCATAATATATAACATCTTCAGTTGTATTGATTTGGACAGAAAAGATTTCTCCGAGTTCATGATGATTCGGCTTTATTAAAAAAGGTTTATATTTCAAAACATTTTTTAACAAATCCTTTTCTGCATCAACAACAAAATGAATATTTTTTTCGCAGAATTTTTTCATAATTCTTTCATACATATCATCAGGAAGTGAATTAGGAACTGAGCCTGCCAGTACGAGATAATCGCCGCTTTTTATATTTTCAAGTTTGCTGAAAAGCAAATCAACATCTTCTGCTGAAATCTCCGGACCGGAAGCATTAATATCAATTTCCTTTTCCGTTTTTATCTTAACATTTATTCTTGAATATCCCGTTTTGATATATACAAAATCCGTTGCGATTTTTTCCTCTTTCAGCATATGTTCAATCTGTTTGCCTGAAAATCCGGCCAAAAACCCCAATGCACTATTCTCAATACCAAGCCTTGAAAGAATAACGGATACATTTATTCCCTTTCCGCCAACATTAAGTTCTTCTTTTTCGGCTCTTATAATATCATTTGACGAAAGTGTCTGCACATTCAATATATAATCAAGCGCCGGATTAAAAGTAACCGTATAAATCATTTACCGCACCTCTTTTATACCTGTTAATTTTTATTTTATCATTCGTAAATTTATTTGTTATTATGCATACTGGTTTTTTCTTATCATAACTAAATCATACCAAACTATTTCACTGTCAGTCAATATCAATCAAAATGATTATCGTACTTTCTTATTGAGTCTGTCATACAAACAATCAAATTTAAAAATCCGAATTCGATTTTTTATTATTGTACCCAAAAAACAATGAGTTGTCAGACGAAATATTAAACAAAAAAGAACTAACTTTAGTGCAATATTGCAACACAATTGAGTTAGTTCTTCTTTATATTCATTATTGATTGTCACTATCAATCTTTATATCAAATTCAAAACGGGCATTTTCCTCATACCAAAGAGGGAAATTTGTTCCCCATACATTATTGTACAAAACATATGTTATCCCGTCAGTTACTGCATTTTCAAATTTATTATCAAACTGAAGAATTTTGCCCCTGCCAATGGAGATAAGCGGTGAATGATAATTTGTAATTTTATAATTGTTATCATGGGATTCCAGCGCGGCATTAAACACTGCATGAAGATTTCTTCCGCCCATTGATACTACAGAATTCGGAGCAACTGCAGAATCCATTTTTTTCAATTTAATATTATTTGTTGATGGAAAAAGATGCATATAAACAGCCTCAGTCAGGCGATTGGCATCCTTACCGAACCATGATACATCTATTTTTAAACCGTTCTCATTCAGTGTATAAATAATTTGAACAAGTCTTGGGGCACCAAGTTCAGTGCAAAGTTCGCTGCTGCATTTAAGATTAACGGCAATTTTATTACTGTCTATACATGCAGTTTTATCAACCGAATAGGCAAATCGTCCTATCGGATATTTGCCGTTTACATATTTAAGCAAAGGTCTTGCAAAATCACCAAGAGCCCACACAGCCGTTTTCTCAAGATTTCTTGAATAGTGACTGAGCCAGTATTTGTAATCATCATTAGAAAATGAAACATAATCAATAACAGTCTCATTATTCTGACGGATTATTACATCATCGCCACAAGCAAGATACCCTATACCGCCTTTTTCATTCAGTTCCAAACTCCATTTTCCACAGGTAACTGCTTTGCAGGAATGATTACTGCTCGGCAAATTCACAGGCGAAACCGGAATAAGCCGCTCCAATACTTTTTCAGCCTGAAATTTATGCTCTTCATTCAAATTTGAAAGGGCAAGATTTATATAATTTCTCTGCTCCTGCCAACTTTTTTCAATTTTTTTGTAAGAACCTTTTTGATAAATACCACCGGCACGATTTAATGCAACCATAAAATTCTGAGGAAATTCCCGAAACAAATGATGCATCTTTACGCTGTCATTAGATCTTGCTTTTTTAAAATCCTTCTTAAGATAATGCTCATAATCAGCAAAATGCATTTTGGAATCCATACCGCAGGTATGTTCTGCAATGCATAAAAGTGCATCGGAAAATTCATTATATTCCTTACTGCCTTTTTGCATACTGCCGTCACTGAGCCATTCACGCTTCAACCGCATAAGTTCACGCAGTGATGCAGATTTATACGGGTCGGTTGCTGCACCATGAATCCATGTGTCACCGATTTCACCTTCACAAACAGGGAGTTTATCCTTATATTCCCAAATAACATCGGCAAAATCATCCATAGTGCCTGCTGTTATCTCATAATCAGGGAATTGTGATTGAATCTTATTAAACTTATCCATAACCTTTTGCGGTGATGGTGCTCCGTGATTATCAAGCGTATGATCAAAATAGAGAACCTCATCCATAAAATCACTTTTAAATGCTCCGCCGTAATCACCTGAATAAATGACGACAACTTCATAGTCACCATTTTTCCACAAAAAGCATTCAGGCACCTCAGGTATTGCAGATGCACCGTTAACACCAATATGTAAAAGTTTGATTTCATGCTTTGCAAGCAGCGGAACAATAGCCTTGGTATGACCGGGAACATCAGTCATCTTTGCAGCAATGGTTTTTCTGCCTCTGATTTCATCCAGACTGTCAACAATTGAAAGCCCATAATCAAAAGTATCATAATCAAGCAGTTCCGAATGTGTTGTAAAAGGCATTGCATGGGGTGCAATATTGCCGTTTTTGATTGCAGTTATCAACTTTTCTTTTTGTATATCATCGGCATTGACTATCATTTCTTTTAAAAGCCATGAGCCTGTTGTCCACACAAAATATTTTTTATCAGGGGTATTAACGTGCTCTGCAAGACTTATCGCCTCAGGTATAAAGGAATTCAGATACTTTTGCTTTATATTTTCGGCATAATCAGTAAAACCCAAATCAAGATGTGTTTTGGATACAACAAATACCTTTTTCATACACTTCTCCTTATTTACAGTCCATTTTGATAAATTAATTATAGCATAAAAGATTATTAATTCAATAACTGTTCGGACTTTGAAAATAAAGTAAAATCTGTATTGGTTTGAAAAATAAGGATAGGCAGCAGTATTTTAAAATCCGTATCTTTATTTCACAAAAACTTTCACATTAATAAATCATTTTATGAATACAATTTAGCAAGGAGGAATCGTATGGAAAACAATTCACTTTATGAAAACGTCAACACTTCTTTAATCTCAATTCTATGCAGTAATCCACAAGCATTCGCAGAAATAAAAGGCAGCAAGGATTATAAGCAAATTTCAGGTATTGTCAAATTTTACCAAACTGCTAACGGTACTTTAGTTTATGCAACGGTTACAGAACTGCCTGAGAAGAGTGGTTTTCACGGTTTTCATATCCATGAAGGCAAAAAATGCAGCGGTAATAAGGATGACCCATTTGCTGATGTAAAATCACACTATAATCCATCCGGCAGTACACATCCAAATCATGCAGGTGATTTACCGCCGCTGATTAATAATAACGGATTTGCTCTGTCAATCTTTATAACCGACAGATTTACTGTTGATGAAATTATTGAAAAAACGGTTATAATACATGAGAAAGCAGATGATTTTACAACGCAGCCGTCAGGAAATTCAGGCAAAAAAATTGCCTGCGGAGAAATTATCAAATACAACAGGAAATAAATCTAACGCATAAAATAAAAAGAGAGGCAGGGGCACTGTAAAAAGCAATGCTCCTGCCTCAAAATTTGCTCACAAAAAATATAAAATACGCGATATTTTACCAAAACTAAGTTGCTGAAATACCAAAGATTGATTCTTGCGATTATTCTATTTTGGGAATATAATAGATTCAATATCATACCGGAACATAACGAATTCAACCGAAAGGAGAATCCTTTGAAAACAACCGATTCAATCTACAAACAACTACCCGATACACTCTTGCCCTGGTACAAACAACATGCACGTAACCTTCCTTGGCGACAGGACACCGATCCTTATCATATCTGGCTTTCGGAAATTATGCTGCAACAGACACGTGTAGAGGCAGTACGGACATACTATCTTCGTTTTTTAAAACAACTTCCCAACATCCATGCTTTGGCTGAAGCACCGGAAAACCAACTGCTTAAACTGTGGGAGGGGCTTGGCTATTATAACCGGGCACGCAATCTGCAAAAAGCGGCACGTGTGATTGAAACACAATATAACGGAATTTTCCCGAATCAATACAAAGACATCCTTGCTCTGCCCGGTATCGGTCCCTATACTGCCGGTGCCATTTCTTCTATCTGTTTCAATCAGCCTTATGCTGCTGTAGACGGTAATGTACTGCGTATTATCACACGTATGACTAAAAATGATGCTCCGATTAATCAACTGCAAACGAAATCCGAAATCGCCGCACAACTTGAAAAGGTGTATCCGAAAAAAGATTGCGGGGCATTTACACAAGCGTTAATGGAGCTGGGGGCAATGGTTTGTACACCAAAATCGCCCAAATGTACAGAGTGTCCGGCAAATAAATTCTGCCTCGCATATATGAACAATACGGTGCTGCAGTATCCAATCAAAGAGCCGAAAAAGGATAAGCGTTTGGAGGAACGTACTGTCTTTTTATTGCAATGTGAAGACAGATATGCCCTGACTAAACGCACCGAAAGCGGTCTGCTTTCCGGTTTGTGGCAACTGCCGAATGTAATCGGCAATATGGATATTGAGCATGCATTGCATACTGCCGATACCTTTGGCGTTCAGCCTGTGGAATTATATAAGCAGATGCAGCGTGTTCACATCTTTACACACATAAAATGGCAGATGACCTGTTATCATATTCTATGCAGCAAAAAAACATCTGATTTTGTTTGGGCTACTGCACAGGAAATTCAAACTACCTATGCACTGCCGACTGCATTCCGTATTTTTTTTGATTTCCATCACGAAGCCAATAAAACAGAAAACCGTTAACCAACAGAAGAAAATGAGGCAAAAGCCTGTCTGTCAAACATCATCTGTCTGCTTTCAGTTCATTACAATATGTTCAATATTAACTGACTGATTTTCTTTTTCACCTGTAATCGTAATCAAAGTACCGCCTGTTTCCTTTGCAAAATTCCAAGGCACAGGTGAAGGACCTGTTTTAAGACCATATGTATAAGTAATTCCGTCATATGTAATACTTGCATTATTCTCGTGATCGTGACCGCAAAAGATGTACTGTGTTGAACCAAGTTATTTGCATTTATCTACAAAGCCCGATTGAACAGGTGCAGCACTGGGGAGATACTGACAATATCCGAATCCGTATTCTTCAGGAATTGTATAGGAACCGTCCTCTTCCTGTACTCCATATTTTTCTACAGCATCGTGAAATTCAGGCTGAGCAAAGTGTGAAAAGGTCATAGATGGTACTGTTCTTCCTGCTGCATTTTCAATACCCTTAACATTCCATTCATACCATGCAATCTGCTCATAACCCATATAAACTTCTTTTGTATAAGTTTCATTTGCTTCGTCAAGATACTTAATATACCGTCCATTATCAAACATAAAGAGCGAATAAACAGGATTACTGTCTTCTGTAATATTGATTACATAATTGCCGCAGCCGTAAAGATTGGACGGACCTTTCTGCATCAGGCAATACTCTGATTCCATATATTTATCTGTCTGCCAGTTCAGTGAATTTGTTGGTATTTCATTATCATGATTACCATAAACAGGCGCCCATGGAATTTTATAGTTATCCATATGCTTAATAAAATTATTTATTGAAAATCGGCTTGCAAATGCAGACAAAACATCACCCGGAAGTACAATCAAATCAGGCTGTGTTTTTTCAACCAGTGCGTCCATCTGCTCATAGCATTCTTTATTTTTGCCGAGATTTGCCCAAAGCTGCGTATCTGTAAACATAAGAATTTTAAAGTCTTCCCTATCCTTTTCGACTGTCTGAATTTTTGCAATATCAAACGTCTGATCTGCACTCCAAATTTCAATATGCTTTTTGCCGGTTAAAGGAAAAAAGAGTATTCCCGCGATTACCAATACAATGGCAAGCAATATACATATGGCTGCTTTTACAATTTTAATTATTCTTGTTTTTTTAGTCATAATACGAATCTTCTGTTATTTATATTAATACCATTATAACCTATTTAATCATATTTTTCATCAAAAATCTTTGCCGGATTACAAACAGCAAGAATCTACCTAATAAATCGTATCCGCCCACATGGTCTTGACCGGTTACAGCATCATTTCACTATAATAAAATTTTGCGTTAATTATAAAATTTATTTTGCAGGAAACGGATTCTCGTTTTCATACTTCTGATAACAATACTGCTCTTTGACGCCATTTCAAAACCATGAATCGTGTTTTTTGTTTCATTCAGTATAACCGTATTTCCGGCCGTTCTCAAAGCATTTGCATATTCAACACCTTCATCATGCAAACAATCAAATTCTGCCGTTTCAATATATGCTTCGGGCAAATCGGATAAATCTGCTGATTCAATAGGTGAAGCATACCGTATCTTATCCTCATCACTGCCCTGCAAATATAAATTCCACATTTTTTCAGATAATCGGCTGTTCCATATAGGCGTATCCGTATATTTTTGCATTGATGAGGTTTTCATCCGCCTGTCAATAACAGGATAAATAAGCATCTGTGCGCATGGCTTAAACAAATTGTTATCTCTTGCCATAAGTGTTACAGCAGCCGCAAGATTACCGCCTGCACTGTCACCTGCTATAGTAATTCGCTCTTTGTCAACACCCAATTTATCGGCATTTTTTATAAGCCATTCCAATCCGCTGTAGCAGTCATTAACAGGAATGGGATATGCATTTTTCGGAGTTAAACGATAATCCACCATAAGCACTTTACATGGTGTTTGCATACAATACTGTTTAACAAGCCTGTAATGATACGGTGCTGCCTTATAAATGAAACCGCCGCCATGGTAATACACCATTGCAGGAACATTTCCGCTGCAATTTTTAGGTTCATAAAACAGAGCATCAATTTGTCCGTTTGCAACATCAATCGTATGCTTAGTCACCTTAACCTGTTGGTCTGAATGTTCAACTTGCATAAAAATCCCCAAAACCTTTTCGGCAATCGGTGAAAAAGCCTTAACAATCGGGAACGTCATAAACCGAATATATTTGAAATCCTTGCTTATATTATACTTCATATAATTACCTCTTTCAGTTTATGAATATCATTTTGAAATTCATGAACTGATTTTTATTTTCTGCGATATTCAAATTATATATTGATTATATTATACTATATTTAAAGATGGATGAAAATAATATATATCTAAAAATAACAGCAAAAAATCGGCACATAGCACATACAGGTAATAAAAAATCCCGACGAATAATCGTCGGGTATAAAAACATTTCAGTAGTTTCGCTGAGAAGTTTATGGTTAAAATATCATTCTGTTCTAATCCACCTCAATAGCATCTACCGGACAACTGTCTGCAGCCTCGTGAACAGAATTTTCCTGTTCAGGGGGAATCGTATCGTTTGCTTTTGCGGTTTTGCTGTCGGTCATGGAAAAAACTTCAGGACAAATACCCACACATAATCCACAGCCTATACAGTTTTCATTAACATGAGCAGTCATAAAAAACTCCTTTCAAATTTTCAAACGAAATTGCAAACTGTATTTGGATTTCTTCTTGTACACATGGAAAGAAAAATGTCACACAGACAGTTTTATTCTGCCAATCGCTTTCTGACACTTGGTATTCTGATACGCATTCGATTCCTACAACTGTAATTCCGTCTGTTTTTCAATATTCCTGTACATAAAAGTATGCCACCGATTCATTAAACTATTCAAAATTTTACAACTGACGGATTTATCAAAAATCATAACCACCCGTGAAACGGGTGGTTTGCACAAGGGCTAAAAGCCACTGATACTAACTCGCGTCTCAAGGCGCGGGCTTTCTCTTTGTTCAAGCCTTATTGTATTTGCCACTTTGGCATACCCCTAAAGGGGTTAATTTAAAAATGGGTCTTTGTATTCTTTTACGCTCAATTT
>JAETRQ010000032.1 GCA_021770095.1 Eubacteriaceae bacterium
ACAAAAGGATGCTCTTTTTTCAATCATTTGGCAAGTGAAAAGCAATATTCAGTTAAAATGCAGTAACTATGCGGCCTTCAACCATCTTTGTGGCATTGCCGTGAATAATCTAGGCTTAATATTATAAAAAACGGTTTGCTTCTATTTTTTCAGAAGCAAACCATTAAATTTAAAAATATGCCTTCTAATATTTTTAGATATCTCTTTTTGTCCATATATAAGGAGATATTGTTTATCATTCATCCCAATAATCTAAGGTTTCCTGTGTAGTTGTAATTATTCCAAACATCGCCCTTGCAAAGTCTTCACGTTCATCATACATTTCCATAACATTCACACACTCACCCTCAATATAATATAAGAAATAATTTTTGTGCGAATAAATGATATAATATTTTTCAAATTCTTTCTCCACATCATACATGGTTTTTACTGGTATTCCCGTATTCGAAAAAGTCAACCTAACTTCAAAGCCATTTAAAACTGCTAAAAAGCGCTTTTTTCCTATCTTTTCTCCACATAACTCTGTTAGTTTGACTTTTAATGCGGCCAATTTTTCCTGGACTATTGGTGAATAAACGATTTCATACATACTATACCCCCAGATTTTCTCTGAGCCGCTTGGAGCTAATACCTCCTTCAAGCCTCATTCGTTTTTCTGATTCTTTTAAATCGGATTTTATTCTATCCCATGCCGCTTCCTTTTTTCTTCGTTTTGAATATTCCAATACGTTATCAACATAAGCCTCAACCATACGATATTCCTCATTCGACAAAATATCTATCTTTTGAGTAAGCTCTGCTGTAATCATACAATCCCTTCTTTCTTAAATTTCTTTGCCTTTATTATAGCAGAAAGCCAAGTAAATTACACTACTGATTTCTGCTGTAGAATTTTTCTTCGTTGACCACTAAGTTACTTTTACTACTGCTTTCTCGACGAATTATGGTTACTGTCATGCCTTATCCGCGCTGTTCATTCAGTTTAAATCATTCGCCTTTTATCTATATATCGTATTTCTTATACATTTATATACTATATATAGTATCACAAAATTGCTTATTATAGTAGGAGACAAAATATTCCACTGCGTTCTCCGGGAACATCTCCTTGAATTCTCCGTATAACTGCGCTGCCAATGTCTTGTTGTGGGCGATCACGAGTGTCGGCTTCTGCAATTCCTGAATGACATTTGCCATTGTAAATGTCTTGCCGGAACCCGTAACCCCTAGTAAAGTCTGGAATTGGTTGCCTTCCTTGAAGCCTTTGACCAGCGCCTCAATCGCTTGGGGCTGGTCGCCTGTGGGTTTATATGGGGCTTGTAATTTGAACTCTGGCATATGAAAACCTCTCTTTCACGATTTCCTTATTATTGCCGAATGGCATCAAGGTATCCTTTAGGGCGTTACTTTGACTACTATGAGCCATAAAATTCGTGTAAATTTCTGTTTTTGGTTGGTCTATAGGCGAACTTTTGCAATTACACGAATGCAAGTCACAAATTTGTAGTCATAACCGTTTACAAAGTAGTCTGTTTCGTATTCTATATCATTCAAATTGACAATAAATATTATTTTCCATTATCATAAATCAACTGATTTCTCTCCAATTCTTTCTGTAATAAATCAATATAGAAATCTGTTGTTTCGGTACATCTTCTCATCTGTCTGCCTACAAAAGAAAATCCTTTTCCCATTTCTAACAAAAATTTCTGAAGATTATTTATAATTGCTGTTTCCAGGCCACTTTCCAATTGACTAACATTTGGGGGTAACTCCCATAAGTTCTAGCACAAACGGATCTTTCACAAATTCTAATACTTTATTTTCTTTATCTGGCAACTGTGTTGAAAGAATTCTTTTATAATATCCACTTTTGATATTGCGTTCCAAAACTCTTACAGACCAATTTTCAGTCATAACTTCATTTAAATAAAAGTTTCTTTCCTCTTCATCGGAAATACGCATTATACTTCTTAGATGAGACCACGGAATTTTACCAGCTATTGAATATCCCTATGAATCTTCTGGAAATGTCAAATAAAATCGGCGGCAATTTTTTAAATTAGCAACCGAAAATCCTGTTCCAAATTTATCTGCCAACTGGATAGATAGGTTTTTTATTAAGTAAGAACCATGGCGAGCTTTCTTTTCACCATATTGTTCTTGCTCAACAATTCTTCGTCCTACACTCCAATACGCATATGTCATAATTCCATTAGCACTATTGTAGGCTTTTTCTCTTGCCTGTTGTAATAGGAAATACACATCCGTATAAAATTGTTGCTCATTTGGTATTATTAAGTCCACTGTTTTCTGTTTTATTACTTCATTTTTTCTTCCATACATCCTCCAATGAATTGGCTACACATGTGTAGCCAATTCATTTTTTATTTATAATACCTCATGCGATCCACTTAACAATACTTACCAAATTTACAGTTATTGCTCTTACTTCTGTTCAATTACCTTTGATTTAAGAATATCTTTCTCTTGAGATACTTTTGAACCTTTTGTGTCTACCTCAAATCCTTAACAACGATATCTCCCAATTTTCTATTACATACTCTTCTGGAAGGAAATGCCGTAAATCCTGGACGGGAAATATTATTACGGCTCTTATCATAATAAACACTCAATATTCCTGTCAACATGAATTGAAATCCTAAATGCATTTCTTCCTCATTATGGTTAAAATACAAATATTCTGCACTATGTCCTTTTCGAGGCCTCTTTTTAAAAATACTCCACTTGTCCAACGAACCGATATATCCAATTAAATCATCAAAATACTCTTCTGCCGTATAAATTTGTGACAATTTATCAAATATCCATTTATCCATAGATAACTCTTTTTTTCAAATGATTCCATTGCTACCAGAGCTAAAAAAGGACCACGAATTGCTTCATGCTCATCATTATTGCACCGGCATAATTTAGAAACATTTTTTAAAGCTATTACTTCATGCTCAATATCTGTATCTTTCAATTTTTTCTTAACAGAAATAATTCCCACTACACCCTCTGGCGGAACTATAACGCTATCACCAAATCTTTGAAATATTGGATATTTAGCACTATCGTAAATCAAAATATCAAGTTGCGTTGAATTATCATCTTGTTCGTTTTTTCGCATTTTATTGTTCAAACCAGTTTTTACTGCCGGGCGCATAATAAAACCTATCAATACTTCTAAATCTTTCGGTAAATAACGTTTTAAATATTCCCGAATTAATGTTTCTACATACCTACCATCTTCTCCACAATGAGCTGCTCCTTTTCTCCCTTTAGCTGGAATAAGTATCTCAAATTGCCTATATGTTTCAAGCATCGCTTCCATCTCATGCGACCAATATTGCTGAATTCTATGTCCGTCCATCTTCGTTTTCCTCATTAAATAAAATTTCTTATTATCAATATTTTTTCACTTTCATTTCAAACTGCCGAGAAAAACTCGGTAATTGCTTCTGCGTCTAATTCTTCTTTAAAAATGACGTTCACATACACATTTGTATTATCTAACTGATATAATCTCATGCTCCTGCATGGCCACCACCCGCCTCTTCAAATTGCATAACATATTATTTTTGCCATATAAACAATGGAGCTTATCTATATGGTGTTGCATAATCCATTACACGAATCCAGGTCACATTACGCAGTATCCCTATGGGAAAGCTGTATTTTTGAAACCAAATAGCGCTGAATAACAACAGACAATACAATATATTATCCAGTCACCTGGTTTTTCATTATAACATATAAATAAATAAAAGTACAGAACAAAATCGAACTTTTGTTCTGTACTTTTTTAATAAGCTTAGGTTATGCCATTGTCTTAACTTCATGCAAAAAACTTGCCGATTTGTTCAATATAATTATCTTCTGAAAAATCTGTACCGTTTTCATTTTCTTCCCTGGGTATTACATCATCAATAAATGGCTGGAGTTCATCTAAACAATCCTCTATGATTTCGGCAGTATCTCCATATACATCTATGGTAATGATTTCTTTCGCATGTCCCATTAATTGTGATACCGCTTTATGATTGAACTTCCAAATATGGGATTGAGATCTGCATGGTGAATGGGTATGAAATTGTCAAAGTGCAAACCCATTCACCGTATAACGGAAATGTTTCCATCCACCATTGCATGATTTTTGACCAAGCCGTAACAAAGCTGTGCCGCCTTTGCCTGAATACCTGGTTACAGTTCTTCCCCTCCAAAGGACTGAAACGGATTGGAAAGTGCGGATTCCTGCATTCCTTCATCACGAATCCCTTTACTTCCTCCCACAGCTTCAAGCAACTGCTCATGGAGCATCAGTATCTGTTCTTTTGTCAGTTTCATCATTTTGCAAGCACCTCATATGCCTCCATATTCTGCTGAATCAGCCGTTCGGAAATGGCAAGCACATCTTCCGTATCTGCGCTTTTCTCTTTCTCCGCTTTGCTGAAATCAATCACCAGATAACGGGGTACATTATTTTTTAAAATCACTGCGGTTCCATGCTCGCCGGGCTTTGTAGTCATCAGCTTATACAGCCTTGTATTCCTTGGAAATTTATTGATAAAGGGCACAAGGGAGCTGCCATACTTTATAAGATCCCATCCATTTCCACGCATTTGAAGCCACGGCGCATGAAACGGCTCATTAAGTCCGTCCTCCTTATCCTCCCTGTCTGTCTTTTAGACGAAAAACCGCCACCTTTGGAAAAAGTGACGATTTCAAATACAATGTACTTTTATTCTATTGCTAATGAATGAGCCAGCCGTAATCCTGCCGGCAGTCAACTACATAATCTGCGTATACAATATCATCCCGAATCTGAAAAATCAGCAGATACCGCTTCTCAAATACCAAAAAGCGATAGACATTCCTCGGTATATACTCACCCATAAGCCATGGGCATCTCTGGGGCATTGTATCTAAGGAATTAGCCGCTTTTTCAAAAGAAACAACCAGCTTTTCCGCTGCATCCGGGCTGGCCTGTGCCAAAAATGCGGCATGATTCACGAGCATCTGCTTTGCCTGTTCTGATACAATAACCTTATATTTACTTTGTCTCTCCATGCCCTGATGCCTCCTTGATCGCCTCACGCATCATAGATGCAACTTCATCTACAGAATACCCTCTGCTCCCATGCACCCTGTCCTCCTCCACGGCAAGCAGTTCTTCTCTTAGTTTCAGCATGGCTTCCCGTCTATTGTAGGTATCAATATCCATAACAACCAAATCTCCCTCACCGTTTTTAGTAAGGAAAACCGGCGCTGAAGTCTTTCTGCAGATATCGGCAATCTCATTATAATTCTGACGGATTGCGGCTGACGGACGAATTGTCATAACGGCACCTCCTATATCCTTTAATAGTATTATTCTGTCTATATTATACTTTTCTTATAC
>JAETRQ010000033.1 GCA_021770095.1 Eubacteriaceae bacterium
CTTTGTATTGAATGCTTCACATTAACCAGATTAATAACCCTTTAACACGAACATGATGAATCAGAAAACAAACAGAATTGCAGCATTCATCGAAAACCTCCCGATGGATGCAACAATCGGGAACTGCGAGTCAGCACTTCTCTCAACAAACATGGAGTTCATCGGAGGAGACAATGGTGGAGACTGCATCAATGAGCTCTACGACCAATGCAACAAAGCTAAGAATGGAGGTAGCTGCGAAAATTACAATAGTGCTTGCTCCAAATCAACAAATCGTGGTGGTTGTCTCAACACTACATTGAAAAGACTTCAGAAGAGCACTGATACTGGATTAGTAGCACTTATTCCGTAGTCTTTGAATAGGAATTTTTTCCTTTCTTGTGTTTGCACAAACGTGTATTTACTCATCTTTTAACGTAGAGACATCTACGCCTGCGTAGATGTCTCTACGTATATTAATATGAAACTGAGCGTATTTAACTCGATTCTAATTATTAACGGCAAACACACGCTGTTATACAATTCCTTTTCTGGAAAGTTTGTTGTGGTTCGTAATCAGTTATTAAATTTTTCAGATTTATTAACTGATAGATTCTCGTGTAATTTCCCTTACTTACACAAGCAATTGTTAGATGCCGGAATCATCATAAATACCGATATTGATGAAGTAGCCTTACTTAAGGAACGCATTAATGATGCTGACAACAATAAGAACGAGTATATTCTTCATATTAATCCTACACTTGATTGCAACTTTAGATGTTGGTATTGTTATGAAAACCACATACCTAATTCGAAGATGAGTCCAGAAGTTTTAAATTCAACTCTGGCATATATACATTCAATATTGAAAAGACCATCTATCAAATCCTTTGAACTTGGATTTTTTGGAGATTATATCATATACTCATTCTTTATGCACAACACATGGTGTCTCATTACACATACACTTCACATCGAATGGAGCGTTACTAACTAATCAGATTATTCAGTTTCTTAAGCAATATTCCTGCGGTTTTCAAATCACACTTGATGGAGGGAAAACCTACCATGATAAAACTCGTTTTTTCAAAAACGGGAGTGGCAGCTATGACCTTATTGTTAAAAATATATTCAGCCTAGCTTCATCAAAAATAGACGTTATTGTTAGGGTTAATTATACTAGTGAGAACATTGACAGTATTAACTCTATATTTAAATCATTTAAAGACGTTACTGACGATATTAAAAAATATTTAAGATTTGACTTTCAGCGAGTTTGGCAAGATAGAATAACTCGTACTGATGAAACCGAGACAAAAATTAAATTAATTCGCAAACTATTTATTGACAGCGGATTCGTCGTACTTTCTAATTATATTCCACATGATGTGCGAAACTCTTGCTATGGAGATAAAATCAATCACGTTTTAGTAAACTATAATGGAGACGTGTTTGGATGCACTGCTCGAGATTTTACCTCTGATAATCGTATTGGCAAATTGGATTGTTCCGGCAATCTACAGTTAGACCCAGTAGTTGTTCACCACCGGAACACTGCAAAATACTCTAAACCTATATGTTTAAACTGTAGGATTGCACCAATATGTGGTGGTGGATGTAAACAACGAGCATTAGAATCCCGTCTTTCTGAGGAATGTACATTCAACTATTCAGATGAGGATATAGATAGCATAATCCTAGACATCTTTGAATACTCGTTTAATCTCAAAGCCCAATAAATTATTCGCATGAAATGGTCTATTATCATATTTTCTATTTTAGTAATGTTCTGTTGCAAATTTGCAGCAGCAGATGATTCCATTCCATCTAAACAATTGAAAGAAGTCATTGTTTTGGGTGACAATCAATGGATTGAGAAAGGCGTTATGAATTTCATACCATCAAAAAACGCAAAAAAACTTTCTAACAGTCCTGCATCACTTATTAAATCTATGCATCTCCCCTTTATAAAAGAGAAAGACGGGCTTATTGTTAGTTTATCTGGAGAAGTTATTCCTATTTTTATAAATGGAGAAAAAGCTGATGATATCGATCTCGCTACTTTTTGGCCAAATGAAGTAAAGAGAGTCCAATATATCGAGCACCCATCTGATCCTAATTTTGAAGGAGCAAATATCGCAATTAATTTCATCATGCCTAAATACTCTGTTGGTGGTGTGAGCCGTATTAATCTGTACCAAAAAATCCCTAACAATGGCTATTATACAGCATCTTCAAAATTAGTTTATAAAAAGATGACCTATGGATTTTTGCTCTCTGGCAATTATTACCGTGATCATCGTTCAAAAATGACTGGAGAAACCACTTATAGCGATTTGTTTTACAACGACACCAAATATGAGTTTATTTCTAGAGAAGAGGAAAATAATAGTTTCAATAGAGAAGATGGTTTAAGATGTGCATTTAACGCAAAGTATGCAACTGAAAGATCCCGTATAACACATACAATATCCTTTTCTTGGAATAGAAATCCCGGCAGCGGTTCTAATAGCACTGATATATGGAATCCAAACTTATTCGGATTCTCAAACAGCATATCTACCTCTAAATCCAAAAGTTTATCACCTCAAGTTATGGGGAATTATTACTTTAGACTTGCTGATAAATGGCATTTTTCTGGGATATGGAAATATTCTTATGCCAGAAATAGATCTAATACAATTAATCAACTAGGATTAAATGTCCCTATTCTCAATAGTACCGTTGAAGATGTAAATAACTTTAAGGTAACCATCTTACCGTCTTATTTGCTGTCAAATAAATGGTTATTTCAATTTAAATTCGACTACAATATAGATTGGTTTTCAACTCTTTACAAAGGTTCAGCCAATACAACACAAGACCAAGCCAGACAATCAATACTGTCTGTAATTAAACTCAATTGGAATCCTAATGATCATATGTCTGTATCAATAGACCCTGGTTTTGCTGCATCTTTTTGGAAAGTAGGAAATATTAAAGAACATTCTATTTATCCAACTATTAGCTCCTCTATTAATTGGAATCCGATGAGAAAATTCTCCATTAATGGAGCTTTACAATTCTATATGCGTCCCACCTCTGCCAGTGAATCCAATCCAGTTTTAGTACAAAATTCTGAATTACTTTGGGCTCTAGGTAATCCATATCTTAAGAATCTCACATCTTGGGATACATATATACATGCTACATATCTACCCAAAAATTGGCTAACATTATCATTCGGCCTTGGATATGTTAAAACTTATAACAATATCATCACAACATATTCACCAGCCCCCAAAGAGTTGGGAGGATTAGTAAAAGAAACGATTAATGCAAAACCCTCTGATAATATCAGAGCTAATATTGAATTAAGAGGGACTTTTTTTAATGACAACTTTTCTATTGGGGTTTCTCCTCAATGGTATTACACCTATGTGCGAGGATTATATCATACTAAATTCAATTATATTACTCTTTCTGGAAGTGCTGATTATACTATAGGTAACTTCAGAATCGAATTATCATATGAAGGTCCATATAAAGATGTGAGCGTATCCGGAATGGAAAAATCCTGGAAACAGGATAATTGGAACTTCGCTGTTATTTATGGGAATAATAACTTATATTTAGATTTGAAAATAGAAGACATTTTCAATAATCATCGAAAGAGTTGGGTTCAATATAATTCTCCCAATCTGAATTATCACTATAACTACCTTGAAACAGGACGAGCTATTTCCATAAATCTCACATATACATTTGGATATGGTAAAAAGGTTGATAATCGTATAGATATAACAGGACCAGAGTCAGTTAAAACCAGTGTTTATCGGTAACATAATTACAATATGTTTAAGTGCTTCCGACAAATAGAACACTCTGATTGCGGTTTAACATGTATCCGTATGATTGCAAAACATTACGGAACAAATATACCGTTAAGATATCTTCATAATATATCTGATCTCAATAGACTCGGAATGTCTATTAAAGACATAACATCTTGCTGTAACAAAATTGGGCTAGAGTCAGCAGCTGTTCGCATTTCACCAGAACATATTACAGATATGCCTTTACCTGCTATATTATTTTGGCAGCAACGCCACTTTGTTGTGTTGTACAAAATTAATTCTAAGAAAAAAAAATACTATATTGCAGACCCTGCCCAAGGAAAATTGACATATTCTAATGATGATTTTATTAAATACTGGATTCCAAATGGGGAACATACAGGATTAGCTATATTAGCTGAACCTAATGAAGAATTCAATAATTTATCATATAAAAAAGAAAATAGCCTTAAAGATTTCTTCAAGTATCTATTCCAATTTTTCAAAGTTCATAAGGTTAAATTTTTATTAGCATTATTAATAACTATAGTCATAATGGCTACAGACTTTGCTGTTCCCATTCTTCTAAAAAAGACTATTGATGATGGTATTGGACTAAAAGATGTAAGTCTAATTGTTGCTCTTTTGCTTTGTCAATTAGCTATTACGATTGGAGGATTAGTTGCGTCAAGTAGCATGGACTTGATACTAACCAAAACAGGTTTGGGAGTACATCTAGATATGGTAAATACCTTCCTTGAACGACTTGCAAAATTTCCATTATCCTTTTTTGACAAAAAGGTAAGTTCTGATTTTGTTCAAAAAATAAGTGATCAATCTAGAATTAAAGATTTCTTATTGACATTCCCAAATTCAATATTAATAATGATTCTAACAATTATTGTCTTCTCCACATTATTATTTCATTATAGTGTTATCATTTTTTTTATTTTTATATTAATGTCGTTATTCGAAATCGTTTGGAACACTTTATTTCTAAATAAGCGAAAGACATTAGATTATGCTTATTTTACTAATTCATCAGAAAATAGAAACCATGCCTACGAGTTAACTAATGGTATGGCGGATTTAAAAGTAAATAATGCAGAGTATTCAAGAATAGGTAAATGGAAGGAAACCCAAACGGCCATTAATAAAATATCTATGAAATCAGCATGGGTGAATACTATCCAAGGGGGAGGGCATACTACAATCACTCGTATTAAAGACCTACTTGTAACTGGTATTGGAGCCACAATGGTCATATATGGAGATCTAACAATTGGAGCCTTGATGACATTAGGTTACATTACTGGACTATTATCACAACCTTTTACCACTCTTGGAACTTCTATTAGTTCTCTTCAAGATGCTTTGCTTTCTTATCAAAGAATTGATGATGTTATACATGATGATTCCGAATTTAGAGGTTCAAAAACATTTTCTGAAGCTTCAATAGAATTCAAAAATGTGTATTTTAAATATGCTGGATCAAGCTCTCCTTTTGTCATAAAGGATTTTAATCTTACGATTGAAAAAGGAAAAGTTACAGCTTTGGTCGGAGAAAGCGGATGTGGAAAATCTACTTTGATTAAACTTATGCTTGGTTTTTATATTCCGCAAAAAGGGACTCTAACATTAAGTGGTTATAATGTACGCGATATAGATAACCAGAATTGGCTAAGACATTGTGGAGTTGTTATGCAAGAAGCTAAAATATTCACAGGTACTATATTAGAAAATATTTCTCTTTCTGAAGATAAACCTAATATAGAAAAAGCCTTGCATTTATTAGATACTGTAGGACTAATGACATTTATAAATTCATTGCCCATGGGTATTCATACAAAAGTTGGAGTTTCAGGGATTGAAATGAGCGGAGGACAAAAACAAAGGCTTATGATTGCACGAGCATTATACAAAGATCCAGACCTATTATTTTTAGATGAAGCGACCTCTTCTTTAGATGCAAACAACGAATCATCTATAGTTTCAAATATCAATTCTATAAAAAATGGTAAGACCATAGTTATTGCAGCACATAGACTTAGTACCGTTAAAAATGCAGACAAAATAGTTTTTATTAAAGACGGTTGCATTGCAGAAATTACAACTGTCAGTATAGTTCAACTATTTTGTTTTACATCAGTTCTAAATCGGCCGTTTTTGAGACTGCCCGGCAAACTATCTTCAGATAGAAATATACCTGCTGGATACCATTTCATAAGCCATCTCAAAATCATCAACTCAAAACATGGCAAATATCCTGAGTTTTGAGATTGAATACCGAAAGTGAAACCGAATTATAGCCCAAAGTGGGATAATTGACCTACTTTTGGCTATAATTCGGTTTTATCAGTATTGAGAACATCATCTGAAATCCGATATTTGGCTATAAGTGGGTCAAAATACCCACTTATAGCCAAATATCGGCATCTCGCCGTAATAAATCTGTCCCCAATTTACCACCAACCTTTGAATATACCACCTCGAAAGTAGTATAACACCATTCTACGCGACGACATTTAGCTACAACCCGATAAAAATACACACTTATAGCTAAATGTCGGTTATTTTTAGTACCTTTGCAAAAAACTTTAGCCATGATAATAGGACGTAAAGAAGAAATAGAGCAACTCAATCGAGCACATGATTCTGAAAATTCGGAATTTGTCGCTGTGTATGGCCGTCGCCGTGTAGGAAAAACCTACTTGGTAAGGCAAACATTCTGCGAAAGATTTACTTTTCAATACACTGGAGCATTAAATGTATCTAACCAAGATCAGCTTGAAGAATTTTACAATAGTCTCCTCTCACAAGGTTTACCCGACGATTCTTCAGCCCCCAAAACATGGTTTCAGGCTTTCCATCTTCTCGAGGCCTTAATTGAATCCTCTCCACATAAGAGAAAGATTATTTTCTTAGATGAACTACCGTGGATGGACTCTCCCAACTCCAAGTTTGTTCCGGCTTTTGAACATTTTTGGAATGGATGGGCTTCTGCCAGAAATGATATACTTCTTATTATTTGCGGAAGTGCGACCTCATGGATTATAAATAAGATTTTCCGAAACAAGGGAGGTCTGTATAATCGTGTAACATATAGACTTAAAATACAACAATTCTCATTGGCTGAATGTGAAGAACTTGCACAATATCAAGGCCTACCACCAAACCGGAATATGATCTTGGAGGGCTATATGGTCATGGGAGGAGTTCCATATTATTGGTCAAAGCTTGATCCAGCCAAAAGCATGGCGCAGAATATTAATACCCTATTCCTGGAAGAGAATGGGGTTCTTAGAGATGAATTTAACTTCATCTATGCTTCCATATTTAATAAGCCGGAAAAGTATTTGAAAGTTGTAGAAGCCCTCTCCGGCAAAAAATCCGGACTTACACGTGATGAAATCTCAAAAAAAGGGAAGCTGGATAATAATGGGCAACTTAGCGGCATATTAGAAGACCTTATAGAATGTGGCTTTATTCGGAAATATTGTCACACTGACAAAAAAATAAGAGATGCAATTTATCAGCTTGTCGATTGCTATACCTTGTTCTATTATCAATTTGTCAGGAATGCCTACAATGTAGATGATGAATACTGGACCAAGTTATTACGAACTCCCACCTACAATACTTGGTGTGGATTAGCTTTTGAACGTGTCTGCCTTCTCCATTCAAGACAGATTAAGGCTGCACTTGGCATATCTGGAATAATGGCTAATATATTCTCATGGCACGTCAAAGGAAATGATGTTCACCCCGGCGTTCAGATTGACTTACTCATTGACCGTTCAGACAACGTCATAAATATCTGTGAGATGAAATATGCGCCAAACGGATATTCCATGACTGCGGCCGCACTTGAAAGTATCAATAAAAAAGTGATCGTGCTGCAACATTATGTTCATGCTCGAAAATTCATCTCCCCTGTATTGATCACTTCAAATGGCATTATCAGGAATAAGTACTCAGATGATATAAGACAGTCTGTAACCGCAGAACAATTATTTCTTCCATGATTATAGGCTACGCAAGAGTATCGACCACCGTGCAGAACCTCGATGGTCAGACAGATCTGCTCACTCAAGCCGGATGTGAGCGGATATACAGTGAGAAGATATCCGGAGTTAAAAAGGAGCGTCCCCAACTTGACAGGATGATGGACTCTCTCCGTTCCGGAGACACCGTGATAATAACGGAACTTACCCGGCTGGGGCGTTCCGTCAAGGAATTGCTCTCAATCATCGAGAGAATACATGAAGCCGGAGCGTCGATAAAATCACTGAGAGAGACATGGCTCGACACCACCACACCACAGGGTAATCTGCTGCTCACAATCTTTGCCGGACTCTCACAGTTTGAGAGAGACCTCACACGGCAGCGCACAAGGCAGGGACTTGAAGCTGCGAGGGCAAGAGGTCGTAAGGGAGGCAGACCAAAGTCTGATGAAAGCAAAGTATCTACCGCTCTGAAGATGTACGACTCAAAGCTGCACTCGATAGATGAGATAACCAAAGCAACCGGAATTAGCCGGGCAACCCTTTACAGAGCCATCGACAAACGCAAGAAAACAACATGATTCAGCTTGCTGTCCGGCATCGGCTCCAGTCATGGAAGCGCACCTGTCCTTGACTGGTGCGTATTAGGCTACGCACCTACGGTTTATACGGCGAGCCGACTGTAAGGACGCATTATCCCTACATTCGCCTTCCCCTGCTTTTCTTCGGAGGGTCCTGAGTCTGTCCGGTGTCCGGCTTTTGTGTCTGCTGCTTCCTTTTCTCTTCCTCCTGACGCTGCTTTATTCCAAGTGCAGCCTTCACCTTTGCCCAGATATCCCGGAAGAAATCGGAGATACGCTTACCGCACATAGAGATGAACGAGTCTTCCCCATGTCCTTCAATCCTCACGGAGATATTATCGGCATATTCCTCCGGAATCCTCTTTCCTGTCGCCGGATCCATAAACGGATATTTCTTCCATGTCAAGGTCTGACCCGAAAGAATGGCATCCTGATAATCCGGATCTTTAATCTCAATCGACACAAGTTCCCTTATCAACCGGGCTTCAAGAGGATGTCTGCGCTCAAGTGCGGTCTGTGTGCCGGACACGGTTTCCTTCAGATGTTGCAGTTCCCGTTCCGCCTTCTCTCTTCCGGCTTTCTCATGCCGTGTGGCAGCGGCTTCTCTCTCCAGTGCGGTGGCGTTGCCGGACACGAGCAACTTCAGCTCCGCATTCTCCTTTGCAAGCCTCTCCACCTCTTTC
Source organism: Eubacteriaceae bacterium (assembly GCA_021770095.1). GTDB lineage: Bacteria > Bacillota > Clostridia > Oscillospirales > Acutalibacteraceae > Eubacterium_R. The sequence continues at coordinate 9,066 of JAETRQ010000033.1, forward strand.
TTGGCAAGGAAACTTATCGAGGCGTTGTTTATCCTATCCAATGCCTCCTTCTCAACCTTGACAACCTCTTTCTCCCTGCTGTCCGCCGCCTGAAGAAGACGGTCAGCGGATTCTATGCGACCCTCGGCATATTCTCCGGCTTCAGTGTAAGTGTCGAGCCTGTCCTGCGCCTTCACTATCAACGGAAGAAGTTTGTCGAGCTGCTGCTGTTGCCGTGCTATCTCATTTTTCTTTTCAGTGAGTTCACTCCTGGTCTTGTTCAGTTCCTTTTCCTGCTCCCGGATCTGACTGTCCTTTTTAAGAATCTCCCGGTTCTTCTCCTTTACCAAGTCCTCCTGTCCGGCGAGTTCCTTGAGTAACTCGTCCAGCCGCC
>JAETRQ010000004.1 GCA_021770095.1 Eubacteriaceae bacterium
GGCTGCTTGAAAAAGTAATGCGATGTCAAACTTCAGTGCCGACTTTCAGTCGGCGAGCCAGTAGGCGGCCCTTTTAGGGCCTGTGCAAACCACCAGTTCAACTGGTGGTTATGATTTTCTAATCAAAAGACAGCAAAGATAAAAAGCAAATCTTACCAGCTTCCACCTCCGCCGCCTCCGACACCGCCGCCGGCAAATCCGCCTCCGCCTGAGGAAAATCCACCGCCTGACGAACTGCTTTCGGGCATAGAGGTCATAGCTTTGGTTGAACTTTGAACTGTGCTGTTGATAAAATGATAAAACATCATATGATTGAACGGATGATAACTGGTGTACCAATCAACAGGCTCAATCGCAATGCCTTCAAAATTAGACACCCATTTGTCAGAAACGCCAAGAACATAAGCATATGGCAAAATGTCATAAAAATATTTTGGATTTTCATCAACCAATGTTTCAAGACGTTCTTTCTCTGCCGTTTCAAGAAATAGTTTAAACCCTTTAATCTTTTGCAGAATACGATGACCTTCATCTGTCCTTTGCCTGATAAAGAAAGCGAAGATAAACGATATAATACCGATAACAACACCCGCAATCATGCATATTGTCTTTTCCGTACCGCCGAGCAAAGATGCCGAAAACAAAACAGTCAACACAATACTCAGGACAGAAACAACCCAGCCTAAAATTCTGAAATGCAATGACTTTTTATTGAATACTTTTGTGCGGTTTCCTGCAGAATTATATCTTGCATTGATTTTATCCAGAGTTTTATAAAACTCTTCTTCCAAATCTTTTTCATAAACAGTATCACCGCCTGAACATTTGAAAAGTCCATTAAAAAAGATATGCTTGTTTTTATCATGACCGTCATAAATATTCTTGATTTTCTTTATTTCAAAATCACTGTGTTTGAAACGGCTTTTGCTCTCAATCTCATTAATTTCAATATAACCTTCATTCGCAAGTTCAATCAGCAATGGCACCAAATCCCTGTTGCCAATCATACCGTTATGCCAGTACGCCACATCGGCACTGCTCATATTATCAGGAGGATAGAACTCAACGACATCAACAATCTTTTTGTCTCTGCCGTATTTTATCCACAACAGCAAAACAATCAAAAATGCGATAACCGGAATAATGACGAGCATTGAAATCTGAACATAATACAGAGTTTTGTTAAAATAAAAATATTCATCCGGCAGTTCAACACGCATGGTAAGTGCATTATACGGTGCAAGTGTATCGGTAAAACTGCCGCTGATTACATTGCCGTCAACATTATAACGGATACTGTTTGTCCCCGCCGTACCGTATTTGCCTGAAGAAAATCCGACTTTATCAGCATCAAATTCCTTTGGCATTGTGATTGAAAACGTTACATTCTGAATGTACGTATCCCACTGATCACCGATTATATTATAATAAAGTTCGTCAAAATCTTTGTTTTTATCTTCACCCAGAACATAAGAATACGAAATGGTATAACTGTGCTCGCCGTTTATAACCGTATTCTCATCGCCGATACGGATGGAACAGTATGAAGAATCCCAATCAACACTATACTCTTCACTGATATTTATATCTTTAACCTTTGCACGAATCACTGTTGAAGAACCGTCAGCACGGTCAATATGATTATAAAGAGGAATATCCCTGTAAATCCCGTGGCGCGATTCGTTAAACTGAGCATCAATTTTTTCAGTTACTTCAAGCGTATTATTTTCAAGTACATTGATACTTACATCATAGTTTTTAAAATAATACGGAGTGTAAGAAAAACTTTCTGCACCCAAAGCAGTCATATTGCCGCAAAGAATCAAGATAACAACAATGAAAGATACTGCAATTTTTTTAATACCATTCATTAAAATTCTACCTTTACATTTTCTCTTTGTACAGTATTTTCAACAACGAACATCTGCTTTTTAGCAAAATTGAACATACCTGCAACTATATTTGACGGAAACATCTCAATCGTATTGTTATAACTTTTAACAACTGCATTATAGAACTTTCGTGCATTGGCAATATCCTCTTCCGTTCTGTTCAGCTGATTCTGAAGATTCAAAAAGTTTTCATTCGCTTTTAAATCGGGATATTGTTCAGCAACAACATTTATGCTTGCAAGACCTTTTGACAGTTCACTGTTAACTGCCACTTTTTCATCATCGGTCAAATCCTGATACCTGCCGTTTCTGGCTGATATTACTTTTTCAAGAGTCTCAGCCTCATGCTTGGCATAACCCTTAACTGTTGATACAATATTCGGAATTAAATCCCATCTTTTTTTGAGATAAACATCCATTGTTGAAAATGCTTCTTCAACAGAATTTTTCTTCTTTACAAGTGAATTATATGTTGAGCCGATATACAGAATAATCAACACGATAATCACAACAATCGCAATAAGTGCGTATTTCATAATAAAACCTCCTGTAGTAATTATTATATATTATATTTTATCATATTAATATACGTTTTACAACAAAAACGGCTGTCTTGATTTAAACAGACAGCCGTAAATTCTTATTATCCTTTTGATTCAATCAATTTGCAATCCACTTCAAATGTTTTGATTTCCTGATTTTCAATTCTTGCAATAGTGAGTTTGATTGTATCACCCGGTTTTGAATCAGCAAGAACCGAAGTCATAATATCTGTTGAAGTCAATGTTTCACCATTTACTGCAACAATCATATCATACTGTTTAATATCCTTGTTTGCTAAATCGGAATTTTCATCAATAGTACTGATTACCATTGCACCCTGTGCATCTTTAAAACCTTTTGAATCAAGTTCTTTAAGCACCTGTGCATAATTGTTAAAGTTAACAATCGGGCTGTATTGAACGCCTATTTTTGCTCTGCCTTCAACATAGCCGACTTTTATAAGACTGTTTGCAGTCGAAATAGCCGTAGATGACGGAACGGCAAATCCCATACCCTCATATTCTGTTGAAGCAATTTTTGATGAATTGACACCGATTACCTGACCCTGCATATTGAACAATGCACCGCCGCTGTTACCCGGATTGATTGCTGCATCTGTCTGGATACATTCGTTATCATATCCGATTGAAGATGAAACCGGTCTGTCAAGTGCAGAAATATAACCGCTTGTAACAGAATTCATAAATTCAAGACCGCCGGGACATCCGATTGCAACAACCTGTTCGCCTACAACAAGTGTTTTGCTGTCTGCAAAATCGGCAATCTTAAGTCCTGTTTTATCAATAGAAAGAACACCTATATCCGTCTGGCTGTCAAAACCGACCATATCTGCATCCACTTCAGTACCGTCATTAAGAGTTACCGAAAAACTGTCACCATCACTGATAACATGAGCACAGGTAATAACATAAGTTTTTCCGTTTTGTTCTGACATCAGGATTCCCGAACCTTCTCCTGATTTTGACGGTGAGCCATTATTGTTTCCGCCCTGACCATAGAAGAAATTATAAGCATCTGCCTGCTGTGAATAAACCGTAATACCCACGCACGAATCCATGGATTCTTTTGCAACACCTGCAACAGTATAATTGTTGCCGCTGTCTTTGAGCGGGACATCTTCACTGTCGGAAAGTTTGGCAGAATCCTCTTCCTGAGACTGCGTAACGCTTTCTTTATCGCCGCTGTCAATTTTACCGATAACACCTGTAACATTCAGGACAATACCCACAACCGCAACAACCAGACACACAGCAAGCACAGAAAAGATAATTTTTGCTGTCTTATTCTTTTTCGGCGGTTTATTATCATTATTGCTGTAATTGTTCTGATTAGCACTGTTATCCGTGTGCTGAGGGTTATACGCATAATGATATGTGGTATTATTTTCCACAGGCGGTTCTTCGCTCTTAGGCGGCGTATAATAAGTACCCTCGTTACTGTTCGTTGGCTGATAATAATCCGGTTTGGACCGGTTATTATCATGGCCAAAATTGTTATCAAAATTGTCCATACTATTTTATCTCCTTTTTATAGATAGGTTTATATGACTTTGGCAGTTTGAAAATAAATTCTGCTGAAGAATCATCTTCACTCTTTGCCCAGATACTTCCTCCGTGCATTTCAACCATCATCTTTACTATATAGAGTCCCAGTCCTGCACCTTTTGCATCAAGACTTCTGGACTTATCAACTTTATAAAATCTTTCAAATACCTTTGAAAGTTCATCAGCGTTAATTCCGATACCGCTGTTCTTTATATGGACTTCAATACTGTCATTTTCCTCAATCATTGAAACATCAATATATCCGCCCTCATTCGTGAACTTAACAGCGTTGTCAAATATATTATAGATTACCTGATAAATCATATCCGTATCTGCAACAATATATGTTGGTTTAAGATTTTCAAGACCTCTTATTTCAATATGATTTTCCTCAATTTTCTGTTCAAAGGTCAAAAGGATATGAATAATCTGACCGGATATATCAAAATTTGTCGGTTTCATTTCGAAACTGCCTGATTCAATCTTACTCATATTAAGCATAGCAACAACCAGGCGAGAAAGTCGGCGAATTTCACCGCTGACAATATTAAGATAATAATCGGTTTTATCTTTCGGGATTGTACCATCAAGAATTCCGTCAATGAATCCGCCGATTGATGTCATAGGCGTTCTCAATTCATGCGAGACATTGGACACAAAACTTCGCCTTGAGGATTCAAGTGTATCCAGTGCATCCGCCATATCATTGAAAGCTCTGCCGAGTTCCGCAAGTTCATCTTCACCGCGTACTTTTACTCGATAAGAAAAATCACCGATGGCAAACTGTTTGGCAGCCTCACTCATCTGCCGCAGAGGTCTCACAAAGTTCTTGGTCAGGCGCCATATATAGAAAAAACCGATTGCAAGGCATGCAAGTGCACTGGCGGTAAACATTCTCAAAACTGCAATTGTAAGAGAACCGGCATTCGTTTCGGCTGTAGCAAAAACAGAACCGATAATCTGATTATCACTGTAAACAGGACAGCCGACAATATAGGACAATTGTCCGTTCACACTGCCCTTGCCTACATAACCGCCCTCATACACATTTTTGAGAATAAAATCACCAACATTATACCCTGAATGGTATTCACATTCGGGAAGTTTTCCGAGGAACGGCATTGATTCCGATTTTTCTTTGCACATGATGACATTGCCTTCAACATCACACACAAAAATATCTGCATCAATAGAATTAGAAATGATATACAAAGTGCTGCATATCATTTCCTTTTCAACAGAATAGTTGTCGTTCATATCTTGGACAATAAGTGTGGAATTTATACTGTTGGCAATTGTCTGTGTATTTTCTTTTAAAAGTTTTGTATTCTCATTTTGGGTATATGCATTAACAAGAAGTGTAAGCGTTGTTCCGAGAATGGTCAGCACTACCAAAAATATACTTGCAAAAAGAATAAAATACTTTGCAAATATATTGTTGTTAAGATAGCGTAACTTTAAAGTATCTTTAATCTTTTGTTTCAAATTTATATCCTACTCCCCAAACCGTTTTGAGAGCCCATTTGTCTGAAACTCCCTCCAGTTTCTCACGCAGTCTTTTTACGTGAACATCAACTGTACGGGAATCGCCGTAATAATCAAACCCCCATACCTCATCAAGAAGCTGGTCACGTGTATAAACACGATTTGGATTTGAAGCAAAATGATAAATAAGTTCCAATTCTTTCGGCGGAGTATCAACAGCCTCGCCGTTTACTTTCAGTTCATAGTTGACAATATTGATTTCAAGATTATCATACACAACAACCTTTTTGCTGTTGTCATCTGTTGACGGTGTACCGTTTGTTCTTCTGAGAACTGCTTTTACTCTGGCCATAACTTCCTTGGCATCAAACGGTTTTGTGACATAGTCATCTGCACCGAGTTCAAGCCCCAGAACCTTGTCGAAAGTTTCACCCTTGGCAGTAAGCATAATGATGGGCGCACTTGAAGTTTTTCTGATTTCACGGCAAACCTGCCAACCGTCCATTTTCGGAAGCATAATGTCGAGCAAAACAAGTTCAGGTGCCTTTGACTGGAACATATTCACTGCCTCCTGTCCGTCATTGGCAACAAAAACAGTATATCCGTCATTTTCAAGATAAAGTTTTAATAATTCACAAATGTTAGGATCATCATCTACCACTAATATTTTTGTACTCATTTCATTTTCTCCTTTTGTTGTTGTGGATATATTAACACCACAAATTGATATTTTTTTGTAGTTTTGTTGAACAAATTATAAAATTTTTTAACAATTTATAAATATTAAATTACCAGTGTTTTACCATTCTTTTGACCTGTTGACACAGCCTTCAACAAAATCAACAAATTGCTTTGCACACCTCGGTGATCTGCCGCCGCGTCTTATAGCCCATTTTTCAGCCTGGGCAAACAAATGCGATTTGTCAACATCAATATTCCTGTCAGAACAAATTTTTTCAACAATATCAAGATAATCATTCTTATTCGGATTCATAAAGGTTATGGTTAAACCAAAACGATCTGACAGACTGAGCTGTTCCTGCATAATATCATTAAGATTCATTTCATTCTGCCTGTCAGAGAAACTTTCTTTAATCAAGTGGCGTCTGTTTGATGTGGCATATATTAACGTGTTCGGCTGCTTGCCTGACAGAGACCCTTCAAGTGCCGCCTTAAGTTCACTGAATGAATTATCATTTGAATCAAAACTCAAATCATCAATATAGATTATAAATTTCATAGGCGACAGTGCAATTTCTTCTCTGATAACACCAAGTTGTGATACTGCACTTTTGGGTATTTCTATCATCCTGAGTCCCTGATGGCAATATTTATTCAATATTGCATGCACTGTTGAACTTTTGCCTGTTCCTCTGTCACCGTACAGAAGAACATTATTTGCCGGATTACCTGACAAAAAGCTCTCCGTGTTATCAACCACCTGCTGCCTTTGGATTTCATAATTTTTCAAATCCGAAAGTGTAATTGAATCAATGGCAGTCACCGGAGAGAGTTCATTATTTCTCCAGGTAAAAGCAATATTTTTTACAAATTTGCCATATCCGTTTGTCCTGTGGAATGAAATTAAATCGTCAATATGTTTGTCCCAATTATCCGTCAGCGGCAATTTTGCCTTTCCGATATGCCATGCAGGAATTGTTTTCAAAATACTTTTAAGCTGCAAATTCTCTACTGCAAAAATAATATTATCCGCTGTTAATGATGCAATTTCTTCAAGTTTCATCAAGTCAAACTTCACACCGTCAATCACATTTTGCGGCAAAGTGTCAACAGTGCCTGCACAGGCTGCTCTTGTAAAAACATTGTCATTTGTCAGAATACATTCGGAAACATAAAATTTGAGTGATTCATACTTAGATACAAGCCTGAAAAAGTCGCTTTGTGTCCTGACAATATCGTCACTGCCTATTGAATCGAGCATGCTATGGATGGATTGGATTATATTGTCGTTTTTCAAATCATATATACAAAGTGATTCAATATAATATTTTAATTTTTCAGTTTTGTTCATATTACCACTTCCGAGTCATTGTATAAATATATAATTATAATAAAACATTATAACATATTTTACAAGAAAAAGATAACAATTGCAGAAAAATATACTTTTGAAGGAGTCAAAAAGGATTTTTAATTGTAAGATGTCTGACAACGTATTGACTTTTATATCCGTTCTGTGTTATCATTTGACAGAAGGGGTGAAACTATGAGCAAATCCGCAATGCTGGCAGACAGCACAGCACAGCAAATTATCGAGATGATAGAGCATGACAACCTTTTTTCGGTAGGTGATAAATTACCTAACGAAAATGATTTTGCATCCCAACTGGGTGTCAGTCGTTCCACTCTCAGAGAAGCAATTAAAATTCTCACAACCAATGGTATCCTTGAAATAAAAAGAGGAAAAGGCACTTTCGTTACATCCAATACAATAATCAATTCAAACAACCTCAACGATATTGCATCAGGACTTGATGACCTTTTTGAAATGCGGTTAATGTTTGAGCCTGACTGTGCATATTTAGCGGCAAAACGGGCAACTGACGAAGAAATTGAAACAATTTGTTACTACGGAAACGAGATTGAAAAGAAGATACTCAGCGGTGAAGACCGAACCTATGAAGAACAGAAGTTCCACGAGAGCATAGCAAATGCTACACATAATTCTTTTGTAAAACAGTTTATGCCCATCATATTCAACGCAATCAAAAAAGGCGTTGTTGTTTTGACAAAAGATCAGGATGTCAGCGATGATAACCTTAAAGACGACAGATTAATTATGGACTTCATCAAAAAAAGAAATGCAGACGGGGCACGAACAGCAATGAGGCTCCATATAATCCATGCTATTGAATGTCTGAAAAAATAATTTTATATTTACAGTTGACATTAGACATCATACAAGTTATAATATGAAATGGTAGAAATCCAAGCAAGTGGTCATACAACTTGTTGGAATAAAAAACAATATATTTACGGAGGAAACAAAAATGGCAGAAGCAAAGATTTTTTATGAATCAGATTGTAATCTTGATGTTCTTGCAGGCAAAACTGTTGCTATTATCGGTTTCGGCTCACAGGGACACGCACACGCACTCAATCTTCACGAAAGCGGCGTTAACGTAATCGTTGGTCTTTATGAAGGTTCAAAATCATGGAAGCATGTTGAAGATCTCGGACTTAAAGTTATGACAACTGCAGAAGCAACCAAAGCAGCAGATGTTATCATGATTCTTACCCCTGATGAAAAACAGGCTGCTATCTATAAGAAGGACATTGAACCAAATCTTACAGAAGGCAAAGCACTTGCATTTGCTCACGGTTTTAATATTCACTTCAAGCAAATCGTACCTCCATCATTTGTGGATGTATTTATGATTGCTCCTAAAGGACCAGGTCACACAGTTCGTTCAGAATATAAAGAAGGCAAAGGTGTTCCTTGTCTTGTTGCTGTTTATCAGGATGCAACAGGTCATTGTCTTGATACAGCACTTGCTTATGGTGCAGGTATCGGCGGTGCTCGTGCAGCAATCCTTGAAACAACATTCAAATGTGAAACAGAGACTGACCTCTTTGGTGAGCAGGCTGTTCTTTGCGGCGGTGTAACTGCTCTTATGAAGGCAGGTTTTGAAACACTTGTTGAAGCAGGTTATGACCCAAGAAATGCTTATTTTGAATGTATCCACGAGATGAAACTTATCGTTGATCTTATCTACAACGGCGGTTTTGCAAAGATGAGATATTCAATCTCAAACACTGCTGAATACGGTGATTACGAGACAGGCAAGAGACTCATCACTGATGAAACCAAGAAAGAAATGAAGAAAGTTCTTGAAGAAATTCAGGACGGTACATTCGCTTCTAAATTCATCACAGAGAGCAACAACGGCTGGGCTCACTTCAAGGCTAAGAGAGAACTTGAAGCATCACATCAGCTTGAAGAAGTCGGCGAAAGCATCCGTGCTATGTATTCATGGAACGGTGAAGACAAATACGCTGAGAAATAATCTTTATACATTTCAAATACCGGCAGGTACCTGCCGGTATTTTTTTGTTCTCATTTTCAAAAAACAACAAATCTTTGACAACGATTTGTACATAATGGTATAATAATACAGTATTTTATTATCAAAATATCATAACGCAGAAAAGCATCAATCCATACATCGGTGTTACGGTATTATTTGAAGGAGAATAATTATGAAAAAGTATTTTGCATTTTTTATCAGTCTTGTGCTGACAATCACGGCTTTTGCTGTGCCTGTTTCAGCAGATGAAAATGCAGTAATCGACATTTCTGCAAAAGACAGTTCACATTCGATTTCCGACAAATTATACGGACTTTTTATTGAAGATATTTCTTATGCCTGTGACGGGGGACTCGTATCCAATCTTGTCAACAACAATTCGTTTGAATATCAGTTCAACAATCTGACGGCATGGACAAGTGACAATGTAACGCTCGAGATTCAGAACACAGAATCCCTCAACAAAAGCAATCCTTCCTATGCAGTAGTAAATGCAAACGGAAAATGCAGTATTACCAACCTTGGATATACTGAAATGTATGATTACAAATCTTATGACAGAAATGAGAAAAAAGCATCAACTGCCGATATGGGATTTAAAGAAAACAGCGAATACGAATTCTCCTGCTACATTAACAACAAAGACTTCGACGGAACGGTTTCTGTATATCTCAATTCTCCGAAAAACAAAAACAACATAACTGAACTTGACATATCTGCCTGCGAAAATATATGGAGCAAAATCGGAGCAACACTGACATCATATGCACAGGAGGACGGAGGACTCACGATTGAATTCAACGGAACAGGCACACTTTATATTGACTTTGTTTCGCTCGTCCCCACAAACAGTTACGGATATGACAAATCCGAATGGAAATACACATCACTGCGTTCTGATTTAAGCACAGCAATCAAGCAACTCAATCCCGGATTTATCCGCTTCCCGGGCGGATGCCTTGCGGAAGGTGACAGCCTTGACAATCTCTACAGCTGGAAAGACACGATTGGTCCGCTTGAGGAACGAAAACAAACATACAACCTTTGGCGTGATGACGAAGGCAGAGATTATATAAACACAAATGCAATGGGTTATCACGAATATTTCCAGTTGTGCAAAGATTTTGCAGCTGAACCGCTGCCTATCCTCAATGTAGGGCTCACGTGTCAGGCAAGAGCAGGATATGACGACCACGTAACTGCATTAAAAAAAGCAACTATGTCTGCTGAAGAATGGGAAAATTATCTGACTGAAAGCCGAAATCTCGACCCTGAAAAAAACATTGATGAGCGAAATGAATATACATCATATATTGAAGGACTCGGAATAAACTCTCAATCAGATTTCGACAATTATCTTGATACAATCGCACTTAAACCCGGTACAAAAGAATGGAACACATATGTGCAGGATATTTTGGATTTGATTGATTATGCTAACGGAAATGCAACCACATCATACTGGGGAGCATTGCGCGCAGCCAACGGAAGTGAAGAACCATTCAATCTTAAATACATAGGTCTCGGCAACGAAAACTGGGGCGAAATTTATGAACGAAACTTCAGAGCATTATATGCTGAAATAAAAAAATCACATCCTGAAATCACAGTAATCTCTTCCAGCGGAACATACCTTGAAGGAGAGGCATATGACCAAAACTGGGAATGGATTAATAAGGATTATAAAGATACAATCGTTGACGAACATTACTACACATATGACGGTTATCTCTTTGCACACAATGACAGATATGATAACTTTGACAGAAACGGTGCACACGTATTTGTCGGCGAATATGCTGCAACACCAAAAGGAATCGGCACTATTGAAACAAAATCAAATATATATGAGGCTGTGGAGGAAGCAAGTTTCCTGACAGGGATTGAACGAAACGGCGATGTTGTTGAAATGGCATCCTATGCACCGACTTTTGCTAAAGTCAATGCCCAAAGCTGGAATGTAAATTTGATTTGGTTTGATTCTCAGGAAGTTGTACTGACACCGAGTTATTATGTTCAGCAGTTATTTGCAAATAACTACGGTTCAAAATATCTGGAATCCACATTTGAAAACGGTGAAACCATACAGAACGGAATTTATGAATCCGTTACCGTTGATGAAAACGAACAGACATTATATATCAAATTGGTCAACACCACAGGCAATACCACAAATGTTGATATTAACCTGGCTGATTTCGGAAGTATAAACCGTGTTTCTTCACAATCAATCAGGGGAGCATATAAATCCGCATGCAATGAGATTGGAAAAAATACTACATCCCCTGTTGAAACAGATTTGACTGCAAATGAAAATATTACAGTCGAACTCGGTAAATATGATATAACCGTTATCCGTGTTGCATATGACAAAAATGACGGCACCGCACTTTATACACTGCCTGATTTGATAGACACAATGACAACTGCAGCCACAAAATATATTCCTGCTGCAATCAAAATCGGTATTCCATGCGGTTTGGCGGGAGGAATAATAATCGCTGCCGCAATAATCATTATTATCAAAAAAAGAATGAAAAAGAGCAAAAAATAATGAACATAACATTTTATTCAAATGTCACTGCAAAAGAAAAAACATTAAAATACATTCCTCAAATTGCAGACCATAACATCAAATTCATAAAACTAAAAGACAAAAATACACTTTTGACAGAAGCAAAAGATACACAAATATTAATTGTTGATGCCATGGGGACCGTTGACAGTGAGATAATCGGTTCTATGCCCGACTTGAAATTAATACATTCTGAAGGAGTGGGTTATCAGGGAATAGATACGGATTACGCTGCATCAAAAAACATTATTGTCTGTAATAACAAAGGTGTAAATGATACCGCTGTTGCCGAAGGTGCATTGCTGCTTATGCTGTCATGTCTGAAACAAATTATCACAGGCAATCAAAGTGTCTATGACGGTCTGCAAATCGAAGTAAAATCAAAGTCATTCGGCGTTGTTAAAGAACTCAGTCAGTGTACTGTGGGACTGATTGGATTTGGTGATATTGCAAAAAAGACTGCACAATTTTGCAATGCACTCGGCGCAAATGTTATTTATTACAACAGAACCAGATATGCCGAACTCGAAACAGAATATGGTGTGACATATAAAAATCTTGATGAACTTTTACATACATCGGATTTTGTATCACTCCACATTGCAGCCAACAATGAAACGAAAAATATGGTTGATGAAGATTTTTTGGCAAAGATGAAGGAAGATTCTTTCCTTATCAACACAGCACGCGGAGATTTGGTAGACAACAAAGCACTGTTTAATGCATTGCTGAACAATCAAATTGCAGGTGCCGGACTTGATGTTATATCACCCGAACCTGTAACCAAAGATAATATTCTGCTTGATGAACGCATAAAAAGCAAGATGATTATTACACCGCATATTGCAGGTATCACCAATCTGACAGTACAGAAAATATACAGAAACATTTGGAAAAACATACAACATCTTATAAATAAAGAACCATTAAAAAATCAAATCGTATAAAAACAAGAGAGCAGTTAACTGCTCTCTTGTTTTTTGATATTTAACGATTAGGCAATGAATAGAAATCCGAACTTGCCTACTTGAATCTGTAACCTCTGCCCCATACTGTTTTAATATAGTCCGCCGACGGTTCAACTTCTTTGAGTTTATCTCTTATACGATTAATATGAACGGTCAGGGTTGAAGTGTCACCAAGCGAATCATACCCCCAGACACTTTCAAACAATTCATTTTTGCTGAAAACAGTATTTGGATTGGAGGCCATAAGGAACAAAACATCAAACTCTTTTTTTGTAAAAGCAAGTTCAACATCATTGAGTATCACATCACCGGTATCACTGTTCAGTTTCATATTGCCGATTTGCAGAAACGAAGATTTTTCTTCATTTTGATTTGTGAGCCTTTCATATCTGCTTATATGTGCTTTTACCCTTGCTACCAATTCACTTGGAGAAAACGGTTTGACAATATAGTCATCTGCTCCGAATCCAAGTCCGTTAATCTTATCAACATCCTCTTTTTTAGCACTGACAAGAATAACAGGGGTGTTTTTGATTTCTCTTATTTTTTTGCATATTTCAAATCCGTCAACTCCGGGCAGCATAATATCAAGCAAAATCAAATCATAATCATTTTCAACCGCCTTTTTCAGTCCGCTGCTGCCATCGAGTGCATATTCAATTTCAAAATTACTGGCTTCAAGATAATCCTTTTCAAGCTGCAGAATATTATTATCATCTTCAACAATCAAAATTTTGCTCATACTCATATTTCCTTATCCGAATATTTTTTCGGCAGTGAGATAAAAACGGACAACCCTTCTCCGTTTTTACTGCGTGCCCATATTGAACCATTATGAAGTTCAACAATCTGTTTGCAGACTGATAACCCAAGTCCCGAACCCTGTGAAACTTTTGTCCTTGCAGGATCCGCACGATACATTGTGTCAAATATCTTCGGCAGACTCATGCTGTCAACACCGATACCATTATCGGCTAATTCTATGATTACGGATTTATCATATTCATCAATAATCATACGCACTTTGCCTTTGACGTCTTCTTTTGCATATTTAACACTGTTTGAAATAATATTGTTTATTACCCTTGCAAATCTGTCTGCGTCAATGCAAATCAACAAATTATCGTCACATCTGTTTTCGTAATAAAAATCAAAACCATTATTATCAAGTATCGTTTTAATTTCCTGTGCACCGTCATCAAAAAATTCGCGGACATTCACATCAATTTTATTTAGTTTCAGTCCATTGAGTTCCAGTTTTGACACCGTCAGCAAATCGTCAAGTATCCGCTGTGTATCATCAATGGAATTACATATGATCTGGATGTAACTTTCTCTTTTCTGCGGTGTATCCGCAATACCGTCACGCAGCCCCTCTGCATATCCCCTTGCACTTGTCAATGGGGTTCTGAGATCATGGGCTATCCCTGCAACAAGAACTTTACGTTCTTCCTCGCTCTTGCGCTGTTTTTCGATAGATTCTTTCAGCCTCAGCCGCATATCATTAAAACTCTCAACCGTCTGCCCAAGTTCATTTGTTGAGTTATAGTCTATTTCATAATCCAGATTGCCTTTGGCTATTTCATCTGCGCCCTGTGCAATTTTATTTATCGGCTTAACAATTGTCTGTGTTGTTATAAAAGACATAATACTGATTGCCGCAACAAACAGCAAAACGATTATCAAAACAATCAATCCTGTTCTGCCAAGCAAAAGATTAGACAATTTTTCTGCACTGAGACGCTGATAAGCATCATTTACTATATAGTCTTCATTAACAATAACAATTCTGTATTGAGGTGACGATTCATCCTTTTGTGCATGGCTGACAATTACAAGCCCTTTACTGCTGAAATAATTAATATTTTCATTATTATCAATATCCGTAAGTTTATCGGCTAATTCAAGAATATTTATATCTTCATCCGATGTGTAAAAAGCAGTTGAATCACGCTCAACATAAATTAAAGAATGCAGTTCTTCAAGCGGTGACACAAATTTTGACAGATTATCCAGTTTCTCTTCATCTGCATTATCGCTTATCAGTTCATATGTTATGCTTGATAAAGTCTGAGACCATTGAATCTGATTAACTGCACTGTACGAATTTGTTGTTACAGACGAGAAATTGAAATAGGAAGATATTGTGCTGATAAATGCGGTTGAAAACAGTGCAATAATAACAATCGGAATAATAATTCCCAAAACAGAGGTGAGAACTATTCTGGTATTTATTTTCAGATTTTTTGAACTTCTCTTCTTCTTTACTCTATTTTTCATGCTTATTCCTTTTTGCTTCTTGTTTCACGTGCAATCTCTACAATACTGGATAAATGAATTTTTGTGAAGTTATAACATTCTTCATCCAGATTATCAACGCCGTTATTCACATAATACTTTATAACACCGGTTATGCCTGATACGATATATTCAATGGATATATCACTGATTCCTTCAATATCATCTTTTATAAAATCCATAAAACGTCTTGACATAGCATTGAGTTTTTGGCTTAACATATCAATTCCGCTTGAACAAAGGAGAATTCGGTATGCCTCATGATTTTCTTCAACCACCATCAGTCCGAGTCTGAGTATTCCTGCAATACTTTCCACTGTAAACTCTTCTCTCTGAACACGTCGCAGCTGCTTTGAAATTCTGAAGAATAATTTGATTATCAACTCATCACATACTTTATTCAACAATTCATACTTATCTGCATAATGAAGATAAAAAGTATTACGGCTGATTAATGCTCTGTCGGTTATATCTTTAACAGAAATATGTTCAAAACTTTTTTCATCAAGCAGTTCAAAAAATGCTGATTTTATCGCCTTTTGTGTGCGCTTGATTCGCAAATCAACATCTGTACCTCTTTTAGCCACTTATTTTCTCCATTTCCAAAAACATTTTCCTTTAAGATATTATACCATTGTACAAATAACAATTCAAATGTTAAATAATTAACAGTTGTCCATCTATTTTCTCCTAAGTATTTCTATTGACTAATAAACAATAATTAATTATAATCAAAATAGGTGATAATAATGAAAAAGAAGTTAGTGTCAATCATTACAATTATGGCAATCCTAATTACAGTTTTGTCTGTATCCATATCGGCTTTGGCACTGACCAGACCGCTTAGCCTTGATTCCGAAGTAACTTATTCAACAAACGGTTATGATGATGTGGTAATGTTTACTTTTACTCCGGAAGTATCAGGGTTTTATTCCTTTTTGTCATACAATACATACGCATCCGAAGCTTATCTTTATACAAAAAGAATTGTCAACCCGTCAACAAATGAAAAAGAAATTGTACATCTTGGATTCTCCAACTCTTCACCTGAATGGAAAAAGCACGGTCAGAGCAGTGAATTGCAGTTCTGCCTGACTCATTATCTTGAAAAAGGCACAACCTATACTTATGCCGCAGGATGGTGTTTCCCGACTGCACAGAGCAGAGCAATGACTGTTAAACTTGTATGTGACAGTTACAGCGAGGAAGTTATAGATTCAATTGAAGTTTCGTGCCCTGCCAGTCTTGATGTATATTCCGGCGGAAATATGCTTACCGACGATAACGGAGAACAATATTATTTCTACAATGACTACACAAAAATCATTGCCAATATGCATGTCACCGTACATTTTGCAAATGGAACAACAAAGACGGTTATAGGTGAAAAATCTATTGACGGATATGAAATCAACTATTCCCATAGCCAGAACCAAAATCATTGGTATCCGCAAAATCATCCTAGCTATAAAGGAAATATAATAACGGTTTCCATACTCGATAAATCTGTTGATTATGATGTAATCATAAAAAACTCCGCTTTGTATGCCTTACGCGGAAAAATTGTGGATATGGCAGGTAATCCTGTAAAGGATGCTGTTATAATGAACGGTTCAAATACACTTGCGGTAACTGACACAAACGGTAATTTCTACAGTCCTATGATTCCGGGTGAGTACAAACTATCCGCCAGTGCACCGAATTCCATACCCAGAGAGTTCAGCGTATTGGTTTCAGTTGATAACGAACAAAACGACCACACATCAACGCCCATAAATTTATGCACTTGCGATTATGTGAAAGACGGGTATATAAACGCCAAGGATTACGCATATATGCTTCATAACAATATTAACGATTATGAGCAATTCAAATCATCAATAAACTTTAATAAATACAAATATACCAAAATTGATTTGAAATAAATTTAAGGATATTACGGTTCAATCAAATTATGTTCTTTGAGCATATTGATGAAATTTGTAATATCCTTTTTTGCTGTATCAGCATCAATATCATATTCATCTGTTACCATTTTTACAGCATCATCAATGGTTATATCATTGCAAAAACAATCCCAAAAAAAGGATGCACTGTCATTAAGTGTAATCATTCCGTTGAATTGTGTGCTTTGTTTACCTACAGGAACGACAATATTTGAGCCTGCAATCTCACGTTTTGCAAATCCTTTTTTTATTCTCATAAAAACATCTCCTAAGATATAATCTCTGTTTTATAGTATAACAAATCGGTGTTATTATTTCAATATCAGCAAAGTTCACAAAATAGAAGTGATAAAATACGGCAATTTTTTCGTATTTGCTCTTGCAGACAGGAAATAAATTGAGTATAATAATTTGTGGTAATTTTAATAATTATTAATCTGTTTGCAAAAGATTTATTCTGTTTTGCAAATTACTTTGGAAGGAGTAAACTTATGGTCTATTCAAATGAAGTTGAACAGATGTGTACCGTCAAAAAAGGTCCGCATCATGGTCCTGCACCCATCCCTGAAGAAGGCAAATGGGTAAAATCTTATCAAATTTCAGACATCAGCGGTTTCTCACACGGTATCGGCTGGTGTGCACCTCAGCAAGGTGCTTGTAAAATCAGTCTTAATGTTAAAGACGGTATTGTTGAAGAAGCGCTTGTTGAAACAATCGGTTGTTCAGGTATGACACACTCTGCTGCTATGGCTGCAGAAATTCTCCCCGGCAAAACTTTGCTTGAATGTCTTAACACTGACCTTGTTTGTGACGCTATCAACGTTGCAATGAGAGAAATCTTCAAACAGCTTGCTTACGGTCGTTCACAGTCTGCATTCTCAGAGGGCGGTCTTGTTGTCGGCGCAGCACTTGAAGATTTAGGTAAAGGACTTCGCTCTCAGGTTGGTACAATGTTCTCAACAAAGCTCAAGGGCGTTCGTTATATGGAAATGGCTGAAGGTTATGTTACCCGCATGGCACTTGACGAAGAAGGCGAAGTTATCGGCTACGAATTCGTTAAAGTCGGCAAGATGCTTGAGGACATCCGTCACGGCAAAACTCCTGACGAAGCATACAAAGCAAATATCGGCAACTACGGTCGTTTTGCAAACGCTGCAAAATATATCGACCCAAGAGAAGAATAAGATAAGGAGGACAATAAAATGGCAAACGATGTTAAATTCGAAGGCAAGGAAAGAAGACTTGCTAAAATTGAAAAGTGTCTTGCTGAATATGGTCTTTCAAGTCTTGAAGAAGCAAGAGATTTATGTTTATCAAAAGGTATTGATGTTGACGCTATCGTTAAGGGTGTTCAGCCAATCGCATTTGAAAATGCAAGCTGGGCATACACACTCGGCGTAGCAGTTGCACTCAAAAAAGAAGTTAAAACAGCATCAGAAGCTGCTGCTGCAATCGGTATCGGTCTTCAGGCGTTCTGTATTCCGGGTTCTGTTGCAGAACAGAGAAACGTTGGTTTAGGCCACGGTAATCTCGGTGCAAAGCTCCTCAGCGAAGAAACAAAGTGTTTTGCATTCCTTGCAGGTCACGAATCATTCGCTGCTGCTGAAGGTGCTATCGGTATTGCAAGAACAGCAAACAAAGTACGTAAAGAGCCGCTCAAGGTTATTCTTAACGGTCTTGGCAAGGACGCTGCTTACATCATTTCACGTATTAACGGTTTCACTTATGTAAAGACAGATTATGACTTCTATACAGGCGAACTTAAGATTGAAGACGAAAAGGCATTCTCTGACGGAGAAAGAGCAGCAGTTAAGTGCTATGGTGCCAACGATGTTCTTGAAGGTGTTGCAATTATGAAACACGAAGGTGTTGATGTTTCTATCACAGGTAACTCAACAAACCCAACCCGTTTCCAGCATCTTGTTGCAGGCACATACAAGAAATGGGCTCTTGAAAACGGCAAAACTTACTTCTCAGTTGCATCAGGCGGCGGTACAGGCCGTACACTCCATCCTGATAACATGGCTGCAGGTCCTGCTTCATACGGTCTTACAGACTCAATGGGCAGAATGCACGGCGATGCTCAGTTTGCCGGTTCATCTTCAGTTCCGGCACACGTTGAGATGATGGGTCTTATCGGTATGGGTAACAACCCAATGGTAGGCGCAACCGTTGCTTGTGCAGTTGCAGTTGAAGAAAGTGCTAAATAAGGCACTTTTCAGGCAAATTGCAAAATAAAAATTTACTGATACAATCATAGATTTATAAAATTGTCTACGATTTGTCTGCGCAGTATTAACATTAGGGATGACACAAGTGTGTCATCCCTTTTCGTTTTATATAAATATAACCTATTTAATCAAGTTGTGTCTCTATACGCTTTACAATATCACTCATTTTCATATCCAATGCACAGGAAATACGATACAAAGTTTCAAGCGTAGGTTTGCGCTCGCCCCTTTCTATTGCAGAAAGATGCGTACGGCCTATATCTGCTAAACCGCTGAGAACCTCTTGTGACATGCCCTTTTCTCTTCTTATATCAGAAATCACTTTTCCCACCGTTACTGCATCCAATGTTGGTATGAACATGATTATCACCTCATACTAAGTGTATGATATAAAAAGCGCATTATTGAACACATATGTTGACAAGTGAATACTTATGTGTTAATATTGTAAAAAAGAGGAGGTTTTAAATATGGAAGAAAATAATAATCAATTCAATATTCCGCCGCAAAATAATTATGACCAAAACAATCCGCAAAACTATCAGACAGTACCTCAGGAAGAAAAAGCAAGTGTCGGTCTTGCAATTCTTTCTTATCTCATCCCGATTGTTGGTCTGATTCTTTATCTCACTAAAAAAGACAGCAAACCCAAAACTGCAAAGGTATGCGGAAAATGTGCATTAGCAAGTTTTATTATTAATATAGTAATAACAATTATTATGTACGCTGTTATGGGGGCGACTATGTTCAGCGCACTTTCAGGAATTGATGATGCGGATGCTAATACAGAAGCTGATTCATTATATTCAGAAGATTATGATGAAGATAATGCCGGCGAAGATGCAAAAGAAACAAGTGACGGTACAATCGGTGATTACAAATGCGTTGTAAAAAGTGCAGTCAAATGTCAGGATTATGCCGGAAAGGACGCAATTCTGGTAACATATGATTTCACCAACAATTCAAACGATGCTATCAGTTTTGATATTGCTTTGCAGGCCAATGCTTATCAGGATGGAATCGGACTTGAGACTGCAATTCTTGAAGAAGACACTGACCTGATGGATGTTGAAATCAAACCGGGAGTTACAAAGGAAGTAAAGAAAGCATATCTGCTCAGAGACTCCTCAACAGAACTTGAAATTGAAATATCAGAACTTATATCATTCAGTGATGATAAAATCGTAACAAAAGTTACTCTTTAAACAAATACTAAGCCTTGAGGAATATATACTCCTCAAGGCTTAGTATTTTTAACAACTTATAATGTGACTCTGTAATGCGGTAATATTTGACAATTATTTGTTGCTCATATATAATTCATTATATAAGGGGGATTATATATGAAAAAGTTATCGAAAGATAAGTTATATTATCTTATTTCTGTCTCCATTATCTTTAGTTCATATATTATTCAGCGATTACTCCACATTTTTTGTGATATAACCAGAGAATTTGCAATTGCCGAAGCAATGATATTCAGCATTTTAACCGCGGTTGTATATTTTCTTGTGACGAAATCAAAAGAACCATTTTATGGTATACTGACTGCAATATTTGGTTTTCGTATGATGCCGCCGGAAATAATAGAACTGACTGAATTCAGTGAAAGTGCAGGATTAGTCTATTTCATTGTTCAAAAATTTTCAATCATTATTTTTGCAGTTGCAATTATAAAATTATATAACTTACAGCAAAAACCAAGGCAGATCAGACCTTTCCCTATTATTTTAACTATCGTTTCCGTTCCGTTTTGTGTTGAAGTATACACACAGATTTCCGAAAGACTGTATAATATAACCGAAAATATGCTGTACAGTTATTTTTCATCATACATTGTATATTCCATCACAATGATAGTTCTTCTGTACTGTGCTGTCAAAATCAATTTTCAAAGTGCAAAACTGATTATGGATTACGAACTTGTGGCACTTGCTCTTAATATCGGAAGAAGAATCTGCACAGTAGTCATACAGTTCACACAGGGTGAGCATATAAGCAAAAACTATTTCTGCTGGATTGCAATTTATTCCTTTTTCTTCCTTGCATTTTTATTTATCAGGAAGAAAAAACAGCAAAATAAAACAGCATAAACAATACTTCATTATCCCGTCTCAGCTAAAAGCACCGACAGTCAGTACAATCTGAATATCGGTGCTTTTCTTTTATCAGTCTTTCTTTTTTCTGTGCATCAATGAACCAAGGAGCATAAACGAAAAAACGATTATGATTGAAATAACTATGCTTGTAACATTAATCAGCATTTCGTGATTAACAGTAAATGTTGGTATTGAAAGATAATCCGTAACATCATACCATAACATTCTTATAAGTGAGAATTCCCAGTTGCCTACTGTTGCGATTGAAGAAATCGGATCCCTGCCTGCGAAGATAATATTCAGTATCGGGAAAAGTATCATCCATATCAGCATCGGAATAAATCCGAATTTACTGTCCCTTCTGTCAATTGATATACCGAGAAGCAGCATTACAACTGCACATATAAGTATACCTGACAGCGTATGGAACATTCCTGTTGCCCAATCCGCAGATACAAAAGCCCCGACAACGGATTGAATGAGCAGAGTAAGCAAAAAGCCGGCAAGCATAACCAAAGTAGGCTTAATAAAATCCCAAAATTTTTTCATCACATATTCTCCCTGATAAATCTAAAAAAATTATATCATTACATAAAAATAAAGTCAAATTCTGTATATGAATACAAAAAAGTTTATCATTCCTATTGATTTAACAAACATTATACTGTATAATATGTAAGTACAGACGGTTGTACGCGGGTACAACCGTTTTTTCATTTTTAACAATGGTAAGAACAAAGAGGTTCTGACTTGCATAAGGCAAGTCAGGTTCTTATTTTTATAGGAAATGTAAAAATAAATTCAAGCAAACAGAGAGGGAAATATGTTTAAAATAGGATTTGATAACGACAAATATTTAAAAATGCAGTCAGAAAGAATTAAAGAGAGAATAAATGAATTCGGCGGTAAACTTTATCTTGAATTCGGCGGTAAGTTATTTGATGACTATCACGCATCAAGAGTTTTGCCGGGATTTCAGCCGGACAGCAAACTGCAAATGCTCCTGCAGCTCAAAGAGCAGGCAGAAATAGTAGTTGTAATCAGTGCAGACGATATTGAAAAAGAAAAAGTCCGCGGTGACCTTGGAATTACATATGATGTCGATGTTTTCAGACTTATAAATGCATTCAGCGATATGGGACTTATGGTCGGCAGTGTCGTGCTGACCAAATATATATCAACACCAAAAGTAACTGCATTTGAACAAAAGCTCCAGCAAAACGGAATCAAATCATACCGTCATTATCTTATTGATGGCTACCCTGCCAATATAAGCAAAATTGTAAGTGATGACGGATACGGCAAAAACGACTATATTGAGACAGAAAGAGAACTTGTAGTCATCACTGCGCCGGGACCGGGCAGCGGAAAAATGGCAACCTGCCTTTCACAGCTTTATCATGAAAACAAAAGAGGTATCAAAGCCGGATACGCTAAGTTTGAAACATTCCCTATCTGGAACATTGCACTCAATCATCCTGTAAATATTGCATATGAGGCAGCAACTGCCGACCTGAATGATGTTAATATGATTGACCCATGGCACCTTGATGCATATGGCAAAACCACCGTAAATTATAACAGAGATGTTGAAATCTTCCCTGTTCTGAAAGCAACCTTTGATAAAATCTATGGCAGTTGCCCCTATAAGTCACCTACCGATATGGGAGTAAATATGGCAGGCAACTGTATTATTGATAATGAGGCAGTAAAAGAAGCCGCTAATCAGGAAATTATCAGAAGATATTATACTGCCTGCTGTGAGAATCTCAGAGGCGGCAACAAAAAAGATGAAATATATAAATTAGAACTTCTTATGAACAATGCCATGCTTTCCGTTGAAAACAGACTTTGCACGGTGAAAGCAGAAGAACTGGCACAAAGCACAGGCAAACCTGCTGCTGCAATTGAACTTGCAGATGGCTCTGTTATAACAGGCAAAACATCTGAACTCCTCGGCAGTGTATCGGCAATGCTGCTCAACGCACTCAAGCACCTTGGCAATATCAAGGATGATATTCTGCTTATCCTTCCTGAGGTTATAAAACCCATTCAGGAATTAAAAGTAAATCACCTCGGGAACAAAAATCCGAGACTGCATACAGATGAGATATTAATTGCACTTTCTGTATCGGCTGTCAGCGATGACAATGCAAAGCTGGCACTCAGCCAGTTGTCAAAGCTCAATAATGCAGAAATGCATTCATCCGTACTTTTGTCAGATGTAGATGAAAATGTGCTGAAAAAACTCGGCATCCGTGTCACCTGCACTGCTGTTACAGATAAAAAATAATCAAATATTACATTCTTTAAGGGGGAATACATATGCAAACAAAGTACATATTCATCACGGGCGGCGTTGTATCAGGATTAGGAAAGGGTATTACCGCAGCATCTCTCGGCAGATTGCTGAAAGCACGCGGACTGAAAGTTACAGCTCAGAAACTTGACCCGTATCTCAATGTTGACCCCGGCACAATGAACCCTGTTCAGCACGGAGAAGTATTTGTTACGGATGACGGAGCAGAAACCGATCTCGACCTTGGTCACTATGAAAGATTTATTGATGAAAGTTTGTCCCAAAACTCAAATCTGACAAGCGGAAGAGTTTATTGGAAAGTCATCAGTGACGAGAGAAAGGGCGTATACGGCGGACAGACCATACAGATTATCCCCCATGTTACAAATGAAATTAAACATTCAATTAAAAAGAATGCCGAAACAGGCGCAGATGTTTGCTTTGTTGAAATAGGCGGTACAATCGGTGATATTGAATCCCAGCCTTTTCTCGAAGCAATAAGGCAATTTGCCATAGATGTAGGCAGAGAGAACTGCCTGTTTGTACACGTTACATTGGTTCCGTATCTTACTGCATCTGATGAACTGAAATCCAAACCAACCCAGCATTCTGTTAAGGAAATGCTGTCACTCGGCATCCGTCCTGATATTATTGTTTGCAGAACGGAACATCCGCTGACAGATGATATAAAGAATAAAATTGCTTTGTTCTGTAATGTTGACAAAGAATGTGTTATCGAAAACAACAACTGTGATATTTTATACGCGGTTCCTATGATGCTTCACGAGCAGAAAATGGATGACGTTGTTATAAAAAAACTTGGCATAACCTGCCCTGAACCCGACCTGAATGACTGGAGCGAGATGCTCTCAGCACTCAGAAATCCTGAGCAGACCGTTAAAATCGGTATGGTCGGCAAGTATATTGAACTGCATGACTCGTACATTTCTGTCAACGAGGCTCTCAAGCATGGCGGAATACAATCAAAAAGTGCAATTGACATCCATTGGATTGACAGCGAAAGTCTTGAAGGCGATGTTGACGTTGCTGAAATACTCGGTGACATGGACGGTATATTAGTCCCCGGTGGTTTCGGCTCACGCGGTATTGAAGGAAAAATAAAGGCCTGCCAATACGCAAGAGAGAACAATGTGCCGTATCTCGGTATCTGCCTTGGCATGCAGATTGCAATCATTGAATTTGCAAGAAATGTTCTTGGTATGAAAGATGCAAATTCAGCAGAAATTAATCCATCAACACCATATCCTGTTATTGACATCCTGCCGGAACAAAAAGATGTTACGGATATGGGCGGTACAATGAGACTTGGCAAATATCCGTGTGCAGTTAACCCTGAATCAAAAGCATATGAACTGTATGGCGAATCCATGATTTATGAACGCCACAGACACAGATATGAAGTCAACAATGAATACAGAACAGAACTCCTTAACGGCGGAATGATTTTTGCAGGGACTTCACCTGACAATCATATTGTTGAAATGATTGAAATACCTGAACATCCATGGTTTGTTGCAGGTCAGTTTCATCCTGAATTCAAATCAAGACCAAATAAACCGCATCCGCTTTTCCGCGGGTTTGTCAACGCCGCACTTGAAAAAAGTAAAAATAAATAACTAAAAAAACAATGGCATTCCTGTTTAGGAGTGCCATTGTTTTTTTAATATTATGAATAAGAATACGGCATTAAATCTTTCCAACCATCACTTATCATGGTAACTCATATCCTTTTTATTTGAATTAACTCTGCATCTGCTCCGTCACAGCCATATTTGTAAACAACTATAAAACTTTCATCTGCTGCAACGCCATAACATTTATCGCTGTTTTCGATGTCAATCTGATTTGCATAATATTTTTTGTTATCATCAAGAAGTTTTGCTCTGTCTCCATTCGGCAATTCAATTTCTAAATTCAAATAATGTCCGTCAAGCAAATTCAAAGAATTAAGTTTTTCAAACTCTTTAATTCCAAGATGCTTAATTTCAGTCAATATACGCTCTTTCACAAAAACTCCTCCTTTTCATAATATCTGTTTTTATAATATCATAACACTATAACATTGTCTACAAAAAGAACATCCCTCAATACCAGATCTTATAAAAAGAACAACTTTTTGAACTCCGCTTTATCGACCTTAATTGACATAATTCGACAAATATAGTACAATGAGACGAAAGCGGGTGATGAATGGTGAAGGGATACAAACTTATAATACCATTTTTCGCTTTATTGATAAGTCTTTCACTATCATTTCCAAATATTTCTTATGCTGTTGACACCAATTATCTCAGCGGTGAAAATATTGAAGAGAGATTTTGGTCCGATTGCAAAAACGTCATCAATATTGACAAAAATAATTTGATTGGAAATATCAAGTATATTCCTGACAGCAACAATCATTGTTTTTATATGCGAATTCAGTTTCACAGCACGGCAAGTGACTATGAGGCTGAAAAGGTACAAATACGCCTGAATATTTCAAACAGTGAAAATTCATACAGACTTGTGTTTGATAATACAGGAGAAAATGAAGAACTGCTGACAATAAACAATGATAATTTCAAAATATGCTATTCTTTTGATTTATATCCCAGCAAACGCCGCGGAGGATATGTATATATCGGTTTTGATTTTAAAAATAAGACAGACAAATCACTCAATAATTTCATCAGTTGTGAATACTCGTGCGGTGCAGAGAACACGTATTTACTGTTTGAAAATGTAAATATAGATATGTTCGAACCTACTACACAAAAAAGCAGTTCAACTAAAAAGACCACTGCCAAATCTGCAAAAACAACTGCAAAACAGAACAATAAAACCACCTCCAAAACAACCGGTGCGAAACAAAACAGCACCAAATATGCACCTTCAAATCAATATTCATCCAATCAAAATGACAATGACGATATTGATGAAAGTGAAGAAGTTGAAAATAATTCTGTTGAAGAAAACAAGGAAGAAGTTGTTGCAGAAACTTCAATTACTTCACAGCCGCATCTATCCGATACAGCAAAAAATTTGATGATTTCTGCTGGAATCATCACTGCGTTGGGCATTATCGCAATCATAATCGGATTATCCTTCAAACCTAAAAAAACCGACTCGGATTTTGATGAGAATACAGATAAAACAGAATAAAATAAAAACCACGGAGCAGACAAAATTATCTTTCCGTGGTTTTTTATTATTTTACTTTCAAAATTGTGTATAAATCTGCTTTGCGCTTTCTTCAGGTGAATACTGCCAATTATCTATATGATTATCAGAATAATAGTATGTAAGCGGTGAAGGTTTGGCAATATCATCAAAAGTTTCAACAACAACCAATTTTATTTTCATTTTTGATGGAATAACGGATTTAACATAAACCGCTACCTGCTGCCCCACAAACAAATTATCCTGCGGTTCGGCAAGACCCGCAAGATTCGGTGCAAGTTCAACGAACACACCATAATCTTCAATACTCCTGACAACACCTGTTACCGTCTCACCTGCTGAAAAATTCTGGGCATTTTCACTCCATGAGCCAAGCAGTTCTTTAAGCGAAAAGGTCATTTTATCCGGTTCTTTTTTTCTTAAAACCACTTTAATATTCTGTCCCTCAGTCAGTCTTTCCGCAGGATGGCTGATACGCGAAACGGACAGCATATCAATCGGTATCAATGCATTGATTCCTGCACCAATATCAATAAATGCACCAAACCGTTCAAGATGTGTTACACGGGCATCAATAATATCGCCTTCTTCAAGATGATTCAAGTATTCATCCATACATCTCTGCTGTACTGCACGACGGGAAAGTATTGCCAGATTATTATCATAAATATCACGCTGAAATCCAAGAACACTGAAGCATACACTTTTATTCACTTTTGAAATCAATGCAATATCACGCACAGAACCATCTTCAATTCCTATAGCCCCCTCAACTCTCGGGATTATCCCTCTGACTGCACCGAGATCAACATGAAGGTTATGTTCCCTGTCACAAAGCAGAACCTTTGATTCAATAACATCACCCTGAAGCATTGCATCTTTCAATTCATCCACACTGTCAAACTGTCTTGATAAATCCTGATTTTTCCCCTCTGGGTAAAATTTCATAACATCACTCTCTTTTTTATATATGAAAACAAAAATATCGCTCGCTTTAGTAGTATATGAAATCATTTTTGTGTATATGATAATGTTGTAAAATATTTACTGTAGTGTTATAATAACTTGAATTATAATTATTTGGTGATTTTATGGATTTAAAACTCGGTGATATTGTTATTATGAAAAAGCCGCACCCCTGTGGCTCAAAAGAATTTGAAATCACAAGGCTTGGAGTTGATTACAAACTCAAATGCACAGGCTGCGGAAGAGAAGTTATGATACCAAGAATCAAAGCAGATAAAAACATTAAAGGAATAAAAGAAAATGATTGATAAATTAATTGAAGTAGAAAAAAGATTTGAAGAAGTTAACGAACTTGTGTGTAACCCTGACATCGTATCAGATCAGGAAAAATACACAAAATTGATGAAAGAACTCAAGCATCTGACCCCTGTCGTTGAAAAATTCAGAGAATACAAAAAAGCCGAAGAATCATTTGAAGAATCAAAAATGATGATTGATGAAGGCGGAATGGATGCAGACTTCGCTCAGATGGTTAAAGAAGAATTTGAACAGAGCAAAGAGGATATGGAAAGAATCAGCGAAGAATTGAAAGTTCTTCTCCTTCCAAGAGACCCTAATGATGATAAGAATGTTATTATCGAAATCCGCGGCGGTGCAGGCGGTGAAGAATCTGCACTTTTTGCAGGGGTATTGTTCAGAATGTATTCCATGTATGCCGAATCAAAAGGATTTAAAACCGAGGTCCTCAATGCAAACGAAACAGGACTCGGCGGATACAAGGAAATCAGTTTCAGCGTTGACGGTGACGGTGCGTATTCAAGATTCAAATTTGAATCAGGCGTTCACCGTGTTCAGCGTGTACCTGAAACGGAAAGCCAGGGCAGAATTCACACATCAACAACAACAGTCGCTGTTTTGCCGGAAGCAGAAGAAGTCGACTTTGAAATCAATCCGAAGGACTTACAAATTGATACATTCCGTTCATCCGGTGCAGGCGGACAGCATATTAACAAAACATCATCTGCAATCCGTATAACGCACCTGCCGACAGGAACAGTGGTTGAATGTCAGGATGAACGTTCTCAGCACAAGAACAAAGAAAAAGCACTCAAAGTTCTGCGTTCACGTCTTTATGATGCTGAGAAAGCAAAGCACGATGCTGAAATTGCAGGAGAGCGTAAAGCACAGGTCGGCACAGGTGACAGAAGTGAAAGAATCAGAACATATAACTATCCTCAGGGAAGAGTGTCAGACCACAGAATCGGACTTACTATTTATAAACTCGAACAGTTCCTCAACGGTGATTTGGATGAAATGATTGACGCACTCATCACCGCCGACACAGCAGAAAAACTCAAAGCACAGGGTGAGGAACAGTGATACGCAGCCCTTATCAAAGCAGTAAGTTAACGAAAGGTAAAGCATTATGCATACACAGGAAGTTGTTGAAAATTATGTAAAAAACCATAAAACAAAATTCAAAAACTTTTTCATAGTCCAAGTAATAGCAGAAATAGTTCAAATCACTATATTTATCTTTGTTTTGTTAAAATTTATCGACAATAGCACAGCAATAAATATTTGTGTTGTGACTTTTATTGTGGTTTTAGAAGCAAGCATATTTTTGAACATCAAATTCCATTTTGGTAATCTGAAAAATTTTCTAAAAAGCATGAACATAAATGGTATTTATTCAAAAGCATCAAAAGAATACCAAAAAACAGAAAACCGTGAACTCTTCAACCAAAAACTCAACGAATTGGAAAAGGAAATTAACAGTTAAAGTATGGAAACAAAAATTTTATCGACAAGTGAATATGATATTGAACTTGCAGGTAAAATTCTTGCTGACGGCGGACTTGTTGCTTTCCCAACCGAAACGGTTTACGGTCTTGGTGCAAATGCACTGGATGAAGAGGCAGTCAAAAAGATTTATCAGGCTAAGGGCAGACCGAGTGACAATCCTCTGATTGTACATATCAGCAGAAAAGAAGATATTGTCCCGCTGGTAAAAGAAATTACACCAAAAGCACAGGCACTGATTGATGCATTTTTCCCTGCACCGCTGACAATTATATTACCGAAAAGTGATAAAATCGGCAATGTGGTATCAGGCGGACTTAATACAGTTGCAGTTCGTATGCCTGAAAATGAAGTTGCCAGAAAAATAATCAGCGCAAGCGCCTGCCCAATTGCGGCACCGAGCGCCAATACATCCGGATTGCCGTCACCAACAAGAGCAAAATATGTTATTGAAGATATGACGGGAAAAATTGATGCAATCCTTGATGGCGGTGACTGCGAATTCGGTGTGGAATCAACCGTTATTACACTTGCAACGGATATACCGACCATTCTGCGCCCCGGTGCAGTAACGAAAGAAATGATAGAAAAGGTCATCGGCAAGGTTGAAATCGCCAAGGCGGTCCTTGAAGGGATGAAAAATGATGAAGTTGCTGCATCACCGGGAATGAAATACAAACACTATGCACCAAAAGCAAAAGTCGTTATTGTAAATGCAGATAAAACGGAATACGAAAAATTTGTAAACACAAGGAAAGATGCATTTGC
Organism: Eubacteriaceae bacterium; assembly: GCA_021770095.1. Taxonomy (GTDB): domain Bacteria; phylum Bacillota; class Clostridia; order Oscillospirales; family Acutalibacteraceae; genus Eubacterium_R. Next base: position 30,671 of record JAETRQ010000004.1, read on the forward strand.
ACTCTGCTTTGAAGAGGATAATATCCATATACCAAAAGTAACCTTCGGCAAGAACAATGATGATTTGTCACAAGCGAAAGAATTGTTTGACGCCCTCAGGAAACTGGATGAGATGGGAGCGAAAAAAGTTTATGCCAGAATACCGAACACAAACGGTGTCGGAATGGCAGTATACAACCGTCTGATCCGTGCTGCTGCATTTGATATAATTGATCTGAAAAAGCCATTCACCATCGGATTGACAGGTCAGACAGGAGCCGGCAAAGGATACATCGGCAAATACCTTGCGCAACTTGGATTCACCGTTCTTGACAGTGATAAATACGTTGCACAAATTTATGAAAATAATTTTGAATTTTTAAAAAAACTTCAGGCACAATTCGGTAATAATATAATTATAAACGGCAAACTCGACAGAAAAGCACTGGCAAACATTGCTTTTTCTTCAAAAGAAAATACACAAAAGCTGAATCATATCGTTCATCCTGAAGTTATGCGTCTGTGCAAAAAAGATGCAGACGGACTTACCGTACTTGATGCACCGCAATTATTTGAAGCAAACGCACAGGACGAATGTTACAAAATCATTTCTGTCACTGCTCCGTATGAAATGCGGCTTGAAAGAATTATGAAACGGGATAAAATTTCAAAAGAACAGGCACAGCAGCGAATGAATGCCCAATTGGATGAAGAATATTATATAAACCATTCGGATTTTATAATAAAAAACAACGGCGAGGATATAAAAAACCAAGTCGATAAAATTATTAATGAAATTTTATAATAAGGAGATATACTATGAGTGAAAAAACAAAAGCACAGGAACTGAAAGAACTCCTTTTCAATAAAAAAGAAAACGGAGTCGACTTTATGAGTGAAGAAGAAATAAAACTCTGTGACGATTTTTGTGAAGGATACAAAAAATTCCTTTTTGAAAACAAAACCGAACGTGAATTTGCAAAATCTGCACTTGAACTTGCAAAGGCAAACGGCTTTGCCCAATTTGATAAATTCGGCAAGGAACTCACTGCAGGTGAAAAAGTATATTATTTTAACAGAGGCAAGGCAATCATCCTTTGTGTTAAAGGTAAAAAATCTGTTAAAGAGGGTGTAAGAATCAGTGCTGCCCACATAGATTCACCGCGCCTTGACCTGAAACAATGCCCCGTATATGAGGATGGTTCACTCGGTTTCTTCAAAACACATTATTACGGCGGAATTAAGAAATATCAATGGACAGCAATTCCGCTTTCTCTCCACGGACGAATCTGTAAAAATGACGGATCATATGTTGATGTCAGAATCGGTGAAGAAGCAGGCGAACCTAAGTTCTGTATTACTGATATTTTGCCTCATCTCGGTGCTGAACAGATGGCAAGAAAAGCAAATGAAATTGTAAAAGGCGAAGAACTCAATGTGGTTATCGGTTCACGCCCATTCAAAGATGATAAAGAAAGTGAACGAATCAAACTCAATATTCTCAATATTCTTCATGAAAAGTACGGTATTGTTGAACGTGATTTCCTTGCAGCGGAATTGGAACTTGTTCCTGCATTTACCGTGGATGACATCGGGTTTGACAGAAGTCTTATCGGCGGATACGGCCACGACGACCGTGTCTGTTCATACCCTGCAATGAAAGCCATTATGGATATGGAAAACACACCGGAATACACAGCAATCACTGTCCTTACCGACAAGGAAGAAACCGGTTCCGACGGCAACACAGGTCTTAACTCAAGTTATCTTAAATACTTCATTGAAGATTTGGCAAGACTTGAAGGCTGTGAGGGCAGAGATGTTTTATCAAACTCAAAATGCCTTTCAGCAGATGTTAATGCTGCATTTGACCCAACATGGCCTACACAGTTTGAAAAGAACAATGCATCGTTCATAAACGAGGGTGTTGTTGTAACCAAATTCACGGGTGCAAGAGGAAAGAGCGGAACAAGTGACGCATCTGCTGAATATGTAAGTTTTGTTAAAAGCCTTTTGGAATCAAACAATGTTTTGTGGCAGAGCGGAGAACTCGGAAAAGTTGATGCAGGCGGCGGCGGAACAGTCGCTATGTATATTGCAAACCTTGATGTTAATGTTATCGATGTTGGTGTACCTGTCCTTTCCATGCATTCGCCATATGAGATCGTAAGCAAAATTGACACATATATGGCATATAAAGCATTCAAAGTATTTTTTGAAAAATAATTTGGAATATTATGAAAAAAATTCTTGTTATTGCAACAGGCGGAACAATTGCAACAGTAAAAGACAATCATCTTCATCTTGAAAATCCATTGAAGATTATGGATTATATTGAATATAAAGACGTTGTATTTGAATGTGTTTCACCATTCTCTGTCCTGTCGGAAAATATGAATATTGACTTATGGAACCAACTCATCGAATATATTGGTCAAATTGATTTCGACCAATATGACGGATTGATTGTTCTGCACGGGTCAGATACATTGGCATACACAGGTGCCATACTGGGCAATATTTTTTATGACAAAAAAATAATACTTGTTGCAAGTGACAAACCTGTTGAGGATGAATCATCCAACGCGATACCGAATTTCAGAACGGCAGTTGACTTTTTGCTTGATGGTGTGACAGGTGTGTATTTGAGTTATGACAAATTATTCAGAGCAGAAACAACAAACAGTGCAAACGAGAATGATGTGTTTTTTACTTCAGGAAAACAAAACGCACCATTGCAAAATCCTGTGCTGAAAAAGAAAAATATCCTTGTCATAAATCCATATGTCGGCATAGATTATAATAATTATAACCTTGACACTGTGGATGCAGTTCTGCACTCGATGTATCATTCTGCCACAGCACCTGAGAATGTACTTGCATTTATACAAAAATGCAAAGATAAAAAGATTCCCTTTAATTTTGTAACAACAAAGAGTTCTGTTGAATATGAAAGTGCAAAAGACTTTGAAAACATCATATTCAACTCTACAATTGAAAACGCATATGCAAGATTGCTGTTAACATAGAGGAAAATATTATGAAGGATTATATAAAGCCTGCTGTTTCTCTCATTTTATCTGCAATATCGGCAGAAATTATATATATAATTTTGTTCATGTTAAACATTGTTCATTATTACGAACTGCCTGATTGGAATGATAATATTCCTGCCGGCTGTACAATTACGATATTATTTTTGTTATTTAACTTTTTATATGGTTATATTTTCAGGTTAAATATTAAAAAGTGCATAATTGTACAGGGTATATATTTAATCATAAGTACAGTTTTAATGATTCTTTTCCATAATAGTGAAAATTATTTTTTGGTTTTATGCTATCCTAACATCATTATAATTTGCTGGTTGGATGTTCTTCTGTACACCAAAAACATCTTTGTTTACGCTGTTTTATGTATTACATCTGTCGGATTGCCTGTTATATCTTCAATTGCAGGTACAAAAGTAAAATTAAAACATATACAAAAACACAGTTGACAAAATAAAAAAATAGTGATATATTATTTAAAAATTGATAATCAAACCGATGATGCGGAGATAAAAATAAGATACGCAATTACAGAGAGTTCCTGTTGCTGAAAATGGAGCATTAAACGGCTTATTAAATGGACCGCTGAGGGTGCAGTGAAAGGCAGTGCCGAGTATCCTGCAACGCTTTGACCGGCGTTATTGGGTCGGAGATATGATAGTATCTTGCTTAAAGTGTGTGGCAAAGCCATAAATCAAGGTGGCACCGCGGAATGTAGATTTCGTCCTTGGTAGTATATTCATACTACCAAGGACTTTTTATTTTTTCAGGAGATGATGAAATGACAATAAGACCAAATTTGAATGAGATAAAAGACAAATATTCATCATACAAAACAGTACCAATCAGCACACAAATACCGCTTTCAATCTCAGCGATTGACGTGCTGAAAAAACTGAAAAAAATCAGTTCGCATTGCTATATGCTTGAATCTGTTGAAGATACAAATGAAACCGGACGATACACTTTTCTCGGATTTGACCCGAAAATGGAAATCAGCTGTACAAACAGCAATGTGACTGTCATTGACGAATATGGTGTAAAAAAATACAACGACAATCCAAAAAAGTATATTCAGTCCATACTGGATGAACATAAGAGCCCACGGCTTGAATTTCTGCCGACTTTTACAGGCGGGCTTGTGGGATACTTCGGATATGATTACATCAAATACAGCGAGCCTAACCTTACACTTGATGCCGATGATGACGGCAGTTTCAAAGATGTTGATCTTATGCTGTTTGACAAAGTAATCGCATTTGACAACAAAGAAAAAACCATATTCCTGATTGCAAATATGCAGACATCAGATATAGATAACAACTTCCGCACCGCGGAAAAAGAAATAGAAATAATGAAAAACATTATTGAAAATGGTGAATGTTCAGAACCGCCCAGACCTGTCCTCAAAACAGACTTCAAACCGATTTTCAATGCACAGCAATACGAAACAATGGTTGAGAAAGCAAAACATTATATCCGTGAGGGTGATATTTTTCAGGTAGTCTTATCAAACAGGCTTGAGGCTGAAATGGACGGCTCTCTGTTTGCAGCGTATGAAGTGTTAAGAAAACTTAACCCATCGCCATATATGTTCTACTTTTCTTCCGATGATATTGAAATTGCAGGAGCTTCTCCGGAAACACTCGTAAAACTTGACAATAAAACGCTGTATACGTATCCGCTTGCAGGCACAAGACCAAGAGGAAAAACACCGGCTGAGGACGAAGAACTTGAAGCATCACTTATGTGTGACCCCAAAGAACTTTCAGAACACAATATGCTTGTTGACCTGGGCAGAAATGATTTGGGTAAAATCAGCAAATTTTCAACAGTTAAGGTTGACAAATATCACCAGATACTCAAGTTCAGCCATGTAATGCACATTGGTTCAACCGTTAAGGGAGAAATCAGAGATGATAAGAATGCACTTGACGCAGTGGATGCGGTATTGCCTGCAGGTACACTGTCAGGCGCACCGAAAATCAGGGCAATGGAAATTATCAATGAACTTGAAAATAATAAACGAGGCATATACGGCGGAGCAATCGGTTATATGGATTTGACAGGTAATCTTGACACCTGCATTGCAATACGAATTGCATTCAAAAAGAACGGTAAAGTTTATATCCGTTCAGGTGCAGGAATTGTTGCAGATTCTGTCCCTGAAAAAGAGCATCAGGAATGTATCAACAAAGCGAAAGCGGTAATCAATGCACTTCAAATCAGTCAGGAGGGATAGTGTGATTTTATTAATAGATAACTATGATTCATTTTCATACAACTTATATCAACTTATCGGTTCAATCAATCCTGATATAAAAGTAATCAGAAATGATGAGATGACTGTTGACGAAATCAGTGAACTATCACCTGAATACATTATTTTATCCCCCGGACCGAAAACACCTGATGATGCAGGTGTATGCGTTGAGGTTGCCAAAACGCTCGGCACAAAATCAAAAATACTCGGCGTCTGCCTCGGTCATCAGTCAATCTGTCAGGCATTTGGTGCAACAGTAAGTTATGCAAAGGAATTGATGCACGGCAAACAAAGCATTTGCAATATTGCCACATCAGCCAAAATATTCAAGGGAATGGAAGATAAAATCCCTGTTGCAAGGTATCATTCACTCGCAGCAATAAAAGATACAATGCCCAATTGCCTTGAAATTATCGGAGAAACCGATGACGGCGAAATTATGGCAGTAAAACACCGAAACATGGAAATCTACGGACTTCAATTCCATCCGGAATCTATAATGACACCTGACGGAATAAAAATACTGAGAAACTTTTTGGAAATATAGCGGAGGGGTATCTATGATTAAAGAATTATTAAACAAAGTTGCCGCAAAACAAGACTTAACATTTGACGAGGCAAAACAAGCCGTTGATGAAATTATGAGCGGCGAAGTTTCTTCTGTTATCATTTCATCTTTCCTCACTGCACTGGCTGTTAAAGGTGAGACTGATGAGGAAATCGCAGGAGCTGCTGAGGGTATGCGTTCAAAATGCCTTCCTTTTAACATCGACACACATGCACTTGATATTGTCGGAACAGGCGGAGATAAATCAAATTCATTCAACATATCTACTGTTTCATCTTTTGTTGCACGTGCCGCAGGGGTAACGATTGCAAAACACGGAAACAGAGCCGCATCATCCAAGTGCGGAACAGCTGACTGTCTTGAGGCTCTCGGTGTTAAAATTGACTGTGACCCCGAAGTAATGCAAAAAAGTCTGGCTGATAATAAAATCGTATTTTTCTTTGCACAAAAATACCACAGTGCAATGCGATATGTGGGTCCTGTCCGTAAAGAACTCGGCATCAGAACTGTATTCAACATACTCGGCCCTTTAACAAATCCCGGTCATGCAGACCAGATGGTGCTCGGCGTTTTCAGTGAAGATTATGTTGAAAAAATTGCAAAAGCACTTATTAAACTCGGTGTTACAGATGCATTTGTTGTTCACGGAAATGATGGACTTGATGAGATCAGTGCAAGTGATTCAACAATGGTTTGCGAGGTACGAAACGGAGAAATAACCAAATATGAAATCAAACCTGAAGATTTCGGATTCAAAAGAGTCAAAAAAGAGGAATTGCTCGGAGATACGCCTGAAGAAAATGCAAGAATTGCAACAAATATTCTTTTGGGCAAAGGAACCACTGCACAAAATACTGCCGTTATTATGAACGCAGGTGCATGTATATATATTGCAGAAAAAAATATAACCCTTGCAGAGTCTATGAAAAAGGCTGAAGAAGTTCTGTTGTCAGGCAAAGGATATGATGTACTGAAAGCCTTTATCAACACAACGAATGGTGAATGATTATGCCGGATATATTAAATACAATTGCACAGTACACACAAAAAAGATATGAGAAAATAATAGATGAAAAACCGCTTGATGTTGTTAAGGCAGAGGCACTTGCACTGCCGACAGGAAAGTTTGAATTTGAACAGACATTGAAAAGCGATACGCTTTCTTTTATATGTGAAGTCAAAAAAGCATCGCCTTCAAAGGGAATTATTGCAGAAGATTTCCCCTATCTGCAAATCGCAAAAGAATACGAACAAGCAGGTGCAAGTTGTATCAGCTGCCTTACTGAACCAAAATGGTTTATGGGCAAAGATGAATATCTTGACAAAATTACCAAAACAGTATCAATCCCCGTACTGAGAAAAGACTTCACTGTCTGTGAATACCAGATATATGAATCAAAAATTCTTGGAGCAAAAGCAATACTTTTAATCTGTGCACTGCTCGATACACAAACCATAAAAAAGTATATTCAGATTGCTGACAGTCTCGGTATATCTGCTGTTGTAGAGGCGCACGATGAACAGGAGATAAAATCAGCGATAAAAGCAGGCGCAAGGATAATCGGTGTTAACAACAGAAATCTAAAAGACTTTACTGTTGATGTTAACAACTCTGCAAAATACAGGCAGATGATACCTGAAGATATAATATTTATATCTGAAAGCGGAATAAAAACACATCAGGATATTGAAGTGCTGATTAACAACAAAACAGATGCCGTTCTGATAGGCGAAACATTTATGAAAGCAAGCGATAAAAGCAAAATGCTGAAGGAACTTTTATATGGCAAAGATTAAAATATGCGGACTGAAAAGGAAAGAAGATATTTACTATGTTAATGAACTGAAACCTGACTATATCGGCTTCATTCTGACAGACGGATTCAGGCGGAGTATTTCCGTATCACTAGCAAGAGAGTTATATTCATTACTTGATAAAGATATAAAAACAGTCGGCGTATTTGTTAATGATGATATTGAAAAAATCAACTCCGCAGTAGACGAAGGAATCATTGACATCGTTCAGCTGCACGGACAGGAAAGCCCTGAATACTGCAAAAAAATAAAGGCTCCTGTGATCAAATATTTTGCGCCTCCGGATTTTGATAATATAACGGACTATGACACTGAATATTATCTTTTTGATTCCGGTACAGGGAGCGGAAAGACATTTGACTGGGATAAAATCCCGCAGAGCGAAAAACCATTTTTCCTTGCAGGAGGAATAAATAAAAATAATATTAAAACTGCAATTGACAGAATAAATCCATACTGCATTGACCTGTCATCCGCAGTTGAAACAAATGGAGTAAAAGATTATAATAAAATAAATGAAATTATGGAGTGTATGAAAAATGAGTAAAGGCAGATACGGTATACACGGTGGGCAGTATATCCCTGAAACACTGATGAATGAAATCATAAATTTGGAAAAAGCCTATGAATATTATAAAAATGATCCTGAATTCAATAAAGAACTGACAACTCTGCTCAATGAATATGCAGGCAGACCATCACTTCTCTATTATGCCGAAAAGATGACAAAGGATCTTGGCGGTGCAAAAATATATTTCAAACGAGAAGACCTCAATCATACAGGCAGCCACAAAATCAACAATGTACTCGGCCAATGCCTGCTTGCAAAAAAGTTAGGCAAAACCAGAGTTATTGCTGAAACAGGCGCAGGACAGCATGGTGTTGCAACCGCAACGGCAGCGGCACTTATGGGTATGGAATGTGAAATATTTATGGGGAAAGAAGATACGGACCGACAGGCACTTAATGTTTATCGTATGGAACTGCTCGGTGCAAAAGTGCATCCCGTTACAACAGGAACAATGACACTCAAAGATGCCGTAAACGAGGCAATGCGTGAATGGGTATCCAGAGTTGATGATACATTTTATGTTCTTGGCTCCGTTATGGGTCCGCATCCTTATCCGATGATTGTAAGAGATTTCCAATCCGTTATATCAAAAGAAGCAAGAGAACAAATACTTGAACTTGAGGGTAAATTACCAACTGCTGTAATGGCGTGTGTCGGCGGCGGCTCAAATGCAATGGGAATGTTCTACAACTTCATTAATGACAGTGATGTCCGCCTTATCGGATGTGAAGCTGCGGGCAAAGGCATCCATACAGGAGAAACGGCTGCAACCATTGCAACCGGTACACTTGGCGTTTTCCACGGAATGAAGTCCTATTTCTGCCAGAATGAATACGGTCAGATTGCTCCGGTATATTCAATCAGTGCCGGTCTCGATTATCCGGGAATCGGTCCTGAGCATGCAAATCTGCATGATACAGGCAGAGCCGAATATGTGCCTGTAACCGATGAAGAGGCAGTCAATGCATTTGAATACATTGCAAAAACGGAAGGAATTATATGTGCAATTGAATCCGCACATGCTGTGGCTCATTTAATGAAAATTGCACCTGATATGAGCAAAGATGATATTATCATCTGCTGTCTTTCAGGCAGAGGTGACAAGGATGTTGCCGCAATAGCAAGATACAGGGGGATTGAAATACATGAATAAAATTTCAAAAGCATTTGAAAACGGAAAAGCATTTATCGGCTTTGTTACAGCAGGAGACCCTGACCTTGCAACAAGCGAACAAATTATGCTCAATATGGCAAAAGCAGGGTGCGACCTTATTGAAATCGGAATTCCTTTTTCCGATCCTATTGCAGAAGGTCCTGTTATTCAGGAGGCAAATCTGCGTTCACTCAGTCAAGGAACAACGACTGACAAAGTATTTGAATTAACAAAAAAAGTATCCGCACAGGTGGATATTCCGCTTGTGTATATGACATACCTGAATGTACTTTTCAAATACGGATATGACAGATTTTTGCAAAATGCCAGTGATGCAGGTATATCAGGTGTTATCATCCCCGATATGCCGTTTGAGGAAAAAGATGAACTCCAGTCTGTTGCAAAAAATTACGGAATTGAAGTTGTGTCCCTGATTGCACCAACAAGCGAAGACAGAATTAAAATGATTGCAAAAAATGCTGAAGGATTTATATACACAGTCTCATCAATGGGTGTTACGGGAACACGGAATGAAATCAAAACTGACCTTAATTCAATCACAAGTGCAATCAAAGAAGTTACCGACATGCCTGTGGCAATCGGTTTCGGAATCAACACTCCGGAGCAGGCGAAAAAATACAGTGCCATTGCAGATGGCGTAATTGTCGGCTCGGCAATTGTAAAAATCATTGAGCAATACGGTACAAACGCACCGGAAAAAGTTTTTGACTATGTAAAATCAATGAAAGACGCAATAAGATAAATATAGAAAAAAGCACCCTCCTGATGAAAAACATCAGGAGGGTGTTATATTAAAAAACTTAAAGAATTATCTACAACAGTTTTATGCAGAATGGGCAGTCAAAAAACAAGTAAAAACATATAAATACTTTTTATTAAATGTTATTTTCCATGATTACCTTTCCACTGCTTTATTTTTTTACATTGCTTTAGATAACCATAAATATAATAAACAGAAAAAAATAAACAGAAAGTAATGCACAATAATACGAATGCTATTTCTACAATGTTTAATGTCGTAAAATTTTTTGTTGTCATAATCCCTGCAAACGTAACAAGAGATAAAAGCAATAGCATAAATAAAGATATGAAAATTTTTTGTAAAAACACATGTTTTATAAAATCATCTCGTATACCATAAAGTAAAGCAAGTTCACTTTTTAGTTCAGTAGTTCTGAAAAGTTTATAATAACTGGATTTATTATTGACTGGATGACCTTTATGATTAGATGATATAGCATAATCACAACTCATCATATTTTGTCCCCTGGGAGATATGTAAGACAGAAAATAGCTTACTTCTTTAGGGCTTGATTTCTTAAAATAAAACCAATAAGAATTTTTTACGTAGACTGTTCTGTATCCTTGTTTTTCCATTTCTTCCAGAGTTTTTTCGAGTTCATCTATTTTCCATAATGGAAAATAGATGAATTTTTTAGTGTTAGATTCCTTCATATTTTTCACCTAAATAATTTCTTGATAAACTTTTTCATCAAGAAATTACTATGATGCCAATCCTGTGTTTACTTTATAAAATCAGGTATGCTTTGGCTTGAGAGGAGCATTGGCTGTTTTGTACCGTTTTCATAGTTGACACAAATCAGGTAGGCATCATCATCTGCAAAGCCGAAATAATTTGAATGATTAATCAATTCAGCAATCTGTTTTTGGTCCGTAATTTTTTCTGCATCATTAAAATATTCAATTTCCGGAAGGATATACTCATCGGCATACTCTTCACTTGCATCATAAAGATAAGTTGAATAAAAGATACGCGTCATATTGGTATAATAAAAATCCGTATCCATTTTATCAACAATATTGCTTACCTTTTCAACGCTTACGGATTGAATTTCACCGTTATCGGTATGGTCAAAATACTTATACTCCCCTGTACTTTTCAGGTAGTTAATCGTATTTTCCATATATTCATAAATATAATAACACGGGTCATAACTGATATAGGATACAACATCACCGAGATAATCATCTGAATCTTCATCATAATCATAATAAAAATTCACAGCACCGACTGCTTTTTCCTTAGACATAAAACGCTGTTCATAATTACTGTCCAGCAAATCTTTAAGAAGTGCCTGTCTGAATTCGGGTGTATTTTTTATATTATATTCTGTATAATCATTATTTGCATTTATAACACCAACCCTGCTTTTTTCAAACAGTTTCTTGAGTTGAACCTCATCACTGTCGCCAAAGAACATAGACGCATCCCAATAATCGTCATTGAATGAATTTGTCACCGGTGCATCATCCGAATCTGACAGGAAGTATACCAGTTCATCTTTAAACGCATTGCTGTCAGTGAGTGATAGGAGCATTTTCTGCGTTTCAACATCAATTGACGAATAATATCTTTTCACTGATTTTCCGTTTTTCAATTTGTAATAAACACCAATCCCCACATCAGATTCAGTGTCAGTCTGAACAATCTTTTCGTTAATTTTTATAACATTCTGAACATCCTGTTCATCACTGAAATAACCAAACGGCGGTTCATTATAATTTTCAACAAAGAGTCCGTTTACTCCTATAATACTGCTGGTTTCAGCACATGACATATTAATATTGGCATATGTGAGTGTTGCCCAATCAACATCATCGGAGTCCGGAACATAAGAAGAATACCCAAGTCCGCCTGTTGTAAGAATAACAAACAGAACAATGGTAGCAACAGAGGTTGCACCCGCACAAATATAACTTGCTGGCTTGAGTTTGATTGTCCTTTTACTTATCAATATGATTATAAAATAAGAAACAACCAGAAGCACAAGACCTATAATATACATTAAAGTATTGCTCAATGACGGAATATATGCATAATACATCCATACATTAAAAACAATAAGGCCCACCTGTATCGCAAAGAATTCACCAATCAGCGGTGTTGATGCATGAATTCCCGCATTCTCTGCCTTGGATTTGACAAACAAACGCTTTGCAGCAAATAACAAACAGACAGAAACAGCAAACCAAATCATTACAGGAGCAATAAATTCAATACCGATTTTTTCATAAGAATCCTGAGAAACAGTACCTGCAATTTCCACAAATTCATTATCGTCAGCGTATTTTTGTAAGAAAGAAAAGAAATTATCATATAACGTACTGTCAGCAATCATCCTTTTACTGAAGTAAACAGGATTGAGGAATGCAAAACGAGCAACCAAATTGTTATCGGCAAAAATGGAACTATCATCGCCAATCAAAAACGAACTGCCGTTGTATCCCTTCAAAAAACTGACTAAAAAAACATTAATTGTGCTGAAAATGACTGTTGGAAATGAAGCCAAACTGATACCGAAAAGAAGAGATTCAACAAAAGTATGGCAAAGCGCCATGGCAACCGTCATCAGAACAAATCCAACAAGTTCAAAAGTAAAGCACTCGGCAAATAAGGTTGCTGAACAGCCGATAATATATCCTGTATGGCCGAAACAAAAAATATTAATAACTGCATCTGTTATAATCGGTAAAATAAGAGATACTGCCATACCGATTACACTGGCAATTACACGGTTTGAAAACATAGTTTTCCTGCTGACTGCAAGGGAATAGTACACATTCACGGTTTTCCTTTTCATCTTAAACGCAAATGAAAAGAATGCAAACAGCATGCCCATTGCCACAAATAATATGCCGAGATTCACACCATTATCCGAAATCATCAGCAATGTATAATTCTTTCTGACCTGTGCAATATCACCCTCATAAGTTATTGTTCCCAACGGAATAAATACACACACAATTAATGCTGCAATGAAACTGATAATCGCCGGAACAACAGCAGACAGCAAAGAAATTTTAAAGTCTTTTTTTGACGGCAGTTTACTGTGCAAAGATTGATTTGATGTCATACTTTTTATCCTCCATTTCATTGAGAAGTACTTCTTCAAGTGACAACATCACGCTGTCTGTATGTATAGGATTAAGATATTCTAAACTGCTGATATCAAAATCACTGCTTACAATAAGAGTTACCAGATTGCCCTCTATTTCAAGCTTTTTATAATTAATACTGTCAAAATCACTTTCGCTGACAGTTTCTTTAAAAATCATTCTGTATTTTTCAAAAGCACTGCTTATATCATCAACAGAAACATTAAGTGCAAGCCTGCTTCCGTTAATCATGGCTACATGGTCACAAATGCCGGCAACATCCTGCAGATTGTGGCTGCTCATAATAATTGAACAGCCTGTTTCCGCCATATATTCAACAAACAGTTTTTTGCATATATCTTTTTTCTGCGGGTCAATACCATCAAACACTTCATCAAGAATAAGGTATTTCGGCATTGTTGACATCGCTATAATAATCTGCGCCTGTTTTTGCATTCCTTTTGAAAAGGATGACAGGTTCTTTCTTGTATCAAGCCCCATAATGCCTGTCAGTTTATAAAATACTTTTTCTGAAAAATCGGGATAATAACCTTTATAAAAATTCTTAAGCCTTTCAAGATTATTATTAATGCCAAAAGACATTTCATCAGGCAAAAAGAATACTTTTGCTCTTGCTATCGGGTTATCAAAAACATTTTCCCCGTCAATCTCAACAAGTCCCTCGTCAGCCTGATATATCCCTGCACAAATTTTTAAGAGCGTTGTTTTGCCTGCACCGTTATAACCGACCAGTCCGTAAATAGATGAGTCATCAATTTGGAAATTGATATTATTCAGTACTGTAAAGTCTGCAAATTTTTTAGTAACATTTTTAACATTTATCATAATTCTCACCTGTTTCATAAATTCTGTCAATCAAATCTTTTATCTGTTCTTTTGACACACCTCTTGCCATGGCGGAGCGAACCATCCGATCCAAATCATCCAGAACCCCTTTAACAATCCGTTCATTTTCCAGCGGATTTTCAGCAATAAATACACCCTTTCCCTGAACAGAATTTATAACACCTTCGGTTTCTAACTGTGCATAAGAATGTTTAATTGTATTTACATTTATATTGAGTTGGTTAGACAGATTTCTTATTGACGGCAGACGGTCGCCGGGTTTGTAAATTCCTGTATTTACAAGCATAACAATCTGTTCTTTTATCTGCTCATAAATCGGAACACGGCTTTTATTATCAACAAAAATCATTTTATCATCCCCCCAACAGATTATTACTGTGATACATCATATATTACAGTTGAAATATAACATATATATCCTTTGATTGTCAACAAAACAAAAATCCTGTTAAGAATAAATTCATAATCTTAACAGGATAAATTATTATACTTAATTTGCCTTTTTAGTTGTGGTGGTAGTAACCTTTGCCTTATTGTATTTACTATTCGTGGTATAGTTTACAGCACCGTTGACTGACCTTGTCAAGACATAGGAATCACCGTCTTTTTTGACATCAATCTTAAGATTAGCGGGCTTTATATCACTTGCGGCATATACAGTACAGGTCAATGTTCCGTTCGATGCAGTTACCTTTAACTTAATATCACTTGCCGAATGGTTTTCAAACTGAAAATCCTGTGTATTCCACTGAACCGTTGCATCGGCTCCGAGGGGAACATAACTGATTTCAAGCGAATGACATGCACGCACTGTAATATCCATATTGGCACGAAGTACTGCCTGAAATATCGTGGAACTTACCTGACAGATGCCGCCGCCTAAACCATCAACAAATTCATCACCCTTAACTACCTTTGCCTCCTCATATCCCGCCAGCACAGTACGCTTGCCGACTGTCTGGTTAAAAGAAAAAGCAGAACCAACCGGGATTACGAGGTTGTCCAATTTCTGAACAGCATTGTCTATATTGACGGTTCGTGTTTTATTCTTTGTATCGTAATAAGTTTTGTATGTAGAAATCTCATACGGATAACTGCCGCCGTTATCCTTAGCAAGGGCGGCAAAAACTTTATTCGTATAATTTTCCTTGAAAGTTGTGCTTAAATCTTCAGTTGTCCGTGTTGTAGTTGTTGTGGTAGTCGTCTGCGTTTCTGTAGTTGCATTAACATTTGCAGTCTTTTTGCAACCGGCAAATGTACACAATACTATTGCCGCAACCAAAAAAAGTGCCAAAAGTTTTTTCAATTATTATTTCTCCTTATAAGGCTTCTTAATATCAACCCAGCCTTCTTTTATCACTTGTCTTGCACGGGCAATTGAAAGTGCTTTTTCAGGAATACTGTCAGTAATTGTCGAACCTGCTGCTATATAGGCTTTCTCTCCGACCTCAACAGGAGCAATTAAATTTGTATTGCAGCCGATAAATGCACCATTTCCGATTTTACAGCGTGACTTATTCTTACCGTCATAATTACAGGTAACTGTACCGCATCCGAAATTAACATCACTGCCGACATCACTGTCGCCGATATATGTCAGATGAGCACTCTTGGAACCTTCGCCGACGGTTGAATTCTTAACTTCCACAAAATTGCCGATATGCACGCCTTTTTTGAGTGTTGAATTCGCTCTTACTTTAACAAACGGACCTGCATCGACATCACTTTCAACCGTACTGTCAAGAATTTTACAGTTATCAAGAATAACATGATTGCCTATAACGGAATTATCAATATATGTGTTCGGACCGATTGTACAATTATCGCCGATTACAGACTCACCGATGATGATTGTGTTCGGCAAAATCACGGTTGAATTGCCGATTTTGGCATCTTTGCCGATGATAACACCATCTGTGCACGGAATATCAACACCGTTGAGCATATGCTTTGTATTAATATTTCTTCTCATAATTGTGTTCAGGTCATTGAGCTGCTTTCTGTCATTTGCACCGAGTACAACCTCACTGTTTTCAACAACATATGCGCCTGCATTTTTACCTGCTGCAATGAGAATTTCAAGACTGTCGGTAAGATAATATTCATGCTGAACATTGTTATTTGTGATATTGCCGAGAGCATAGAGCAAATCACCGCCGTTGAACCAATAGCATCCTGCATTTGATTCATTGATTTTCTTTTCTTCAGGTGTGGCATCTTTATGCTCAACAATTCTTAAAAGTGTTCCGTTTTCATCACGCTTGATATGACCGATACCCTCAGTATCCTCAACAATAGCACTGATAAGTGTGATAGAATTCTGATTTTCTTTGTGATAATCGTATGCTTTGTTAATTGTTTCTGCATCCATCATCGGACCGTCACCGTTAAGGATAAGGATTTCATCCTCAGTATGAGATTTGATAAAATCCATTGCCTGCATAACTGCATGGCCTGTACCCAACTGCGGCTCCTGAAGAGCAGTCTTAATATCTGCTGACAAATATGCCTCAACTTCATCATGTTTGTAACCTGTAATAACACAGATGTCCCTGGCACCTGCTTCCTTAACTGCATCAATTACATAACTGAGCATTGGTTTGAATATAACATTGCACATTACCTTTGGGCAATCCGCTTTCATTCTTGTACCTTTTCCACCTGCAAGGATAATCGCACACTTCATATTTTTTTCTCCTGTTTTCTGTCGAATTTTCTGATAAAATTGAACGAGCCAATCTTTCCCTAATATCATTATGCACCAAAAAAAATAAATTTTCAACCCAAATAGTAAGAAAGGTGAAAAATTAGCAAAAAATGTTTGTAATTTGATAAGTATTATGTTATAATTCTATCGCATTATACTATCATTAGTATAAATTTCCCAATTTTAAAAGGATATTATTTTTAGGAGGTAATTCCACATGGCAAAAAAATATTGCTATCTTTTCTCAGAAGGCAATGCCAGCATGAGAGAACTTCTCGGTGGTAAAGGTGCAAACCTTGCTGAGATGACAAACATTGGTCTTCCTGTACCTCAGGGTTTCACAATCTCTACTGAAGCTTGTACTCAGTATTATGAAGACGGACGTGAAATCAATGACGGTATCATGGCTGAAATCAATGAGTACATTGTAAAAATGGAAGAAATCACCGGCAAAAAGTTCGGCGATAAAGAAAATCCGCTCCTCGTTTCTGTACGTTCAGGTGCAAGAGCATCAATGCCGGGTATGATGGATACTATTCTTAACCTTGGTTTAAATGAAGATGTTGTTAACGCAATTGCTGAAAAATCAGGCAATCCAAGATGGGCTTGGGACTGTTACAGAAGATTCATTCAGATGTATTCTGATGTAGTTATGGAAGTCGGCAAAAAGTACTTTGAAGAACTCATCGATAAGATGAAGGAAGCAAAGGGTGTTACTCAGGACGTTGATCTTGATGCTGATGACCTCAAAGAACTCGCTTCACAGTTCAAGGCTGAATATAAAGAAAAAATCGGCGAAGACTTCCCGACTGATCCTAAAGAGCAGTTGATGGGTGCTGTTAAAGCCGTTTTCAGATCATGGGACAACCCAAGAGCAAATGTATACCGTCGTGACAACGATATTCCTTATTCATGGGGTACTGCTGTTAACGTACAGTCAATGGCATTTGGTAACATGGGTGACGACTGCGGTACAGGTGTTGCTTTCACACGTGACCCTGCAACAGGTAAAAAAGGTTTGTTCGGTGAATTCTTAACCAACGCACAGGGTGAAGACGTTGTTGCCGGTGTTCGTACACCAATGCACATTTCAGAAATGGAACAGAAATTCCCTGAGGCATTTGCTGAATTCACAAAAGTTTGTGAAACTCTTGAAAACCACTACAGAGATATGCAGGATATGGAATTTACTGTTGAACACGGTAAACTCTTTATGCTTCAAACTCGTAACGGTAAGAGAACTGCACAGGCTGCTCTTCAGATTGCATGTGACCTTGTTGATGAAGGTATGAGAACTGAAGAAGAAGCAGTTGAAATGATTGACCCAAGAAACCTTGACACACTCCTTCATCCTCAGTTTGACGCTGCTGCTCTTAAAGCTGCAACTCCTGCAGGCAAAGGTCTTGGTGCTTCTCCTGGTGCTGCTTGCGGTAAAGTTGTATTCACTGCTGACGATGCAGTTGAATGGAACGCTAAGGGCGAAAAAGTTGTTCTTGTTCGTCTTGAAACTTCACCTGAAGACATCACCGGTATGAAAGCTTCTCAGGGTATCCTCACAGTTCGCGGCGGTATGACATCTCACGCTGCTGTTGTTGCTCGTGGTATGGGTACATGCTGTGTATCAGGCTGCGGCGACATCAATATGGATGAAGAAAACAAGAAGTTCACACTTGCCGGTAAAGAATACCACGAAGGTGACTATATCTCAATCGACGGTTCAACAGGTAATATCTATGACGGTATTATCCCAACAGTTGACGCTTCAATCTCAGGCACATTCGGAAGAATTATGGGCTGGGCTGATAAATACAGAACTCTTAAAGTTCGTACAAATGCAGATACTCCTGCTGATGCTAAGAAAGCACGTGAATTAGGTGCTGAAGGTATCGGTCTCTGCCGTACAGAGCATATGTTCTTTGAAGAAGACAGAATTGCTGCTTTCCGTGAAATGATTTGTTCAGACACAGTTGAAGAAAGAGAAGCAGCTCTTGAAAAGATTTTACCTTATCAGCAGAGCGACTTTGAGGCTCTTTATGAAGCACTTGAAGGCTGCCCTGTTACAATCCGTTTCTTAGACCCACCTCTTCACGAGTTTGTTCCTACTGAAGAAGAAGATATTAAGAAACTCGCTGATGCACAGGGTAAATCAGTTGAAACAATCAAGGCTATCATTTCTTCACTCCACGAATTCAACCCAATGATGGGTCACCGTGGACTCCGTCTTGCAGTTACCTATCCGGAAATTGCTAAGATGCAGACAAAGGCTGTTATCCGTGCTGCTATCAATGTTGCTAAGAAGACAGGTACAGCAGTTAAGCCTGAAATCATGATTCCGCTTGCTTGTGATACTAAAGAACTCAAGTATGTTAAAGATATGGTTGTTGCAACTGCAGATGCAGAAATCGCTGCTGCAGGTGTTGAAATGGAATACGAAGTTGGTACTATGATTGAAATTCCTCGTGCTGCTCTTACAGCAGGCGACATTGCTAAAGAGGCTGAGTTCTTCTGCTTCGGTACTAACGACCTTACTCAGATGACTTACGGCTTCAGCCGTGATGATGCCGGTAAGTTCCTTGATGCTTACTATGATGCAAAGATTTTTGAAAACGATCCATTTGCAAAACTTGACACAACAGGTGTTGGTATGCTTATGGAAATGGCAGTTAAGAACGGTAAGGCTGCTCGTCCTGAACTTCACTGCGGTATCTGCGGTGAACATGGCGGTGACCCAAGTTCAGTTGAATTCTGCCACAACATTGGTCTTGATTATGTATCATGCTCACCATTCAGAGTTCCTATTGCTCGTCTTGCTGCTGCACAGGCTGCTATTAAATCCAGGGAGGACTAAGTTGTACTTCAGTTTCAAGATTTCTTTTGCATCTGCAAAAGAATTTAGGATTATGTCAGGTCAATATGTTCGTCCTTCCCAGTGGAGCGATTTGAATATAGAAGTGATTATATGAATAAAAACGGAATAGGTATACATTTTTATGTATGCCTATTTCGTTATATCTTGAAATTGCTAACAAAAAAGCACTGTTTACATAATATGACAATGTATGAAGTTAATGTTTTTGACTAATACTCATATTATTAATGTATTATTAATAGAAATAAAACAGTGCAAAGTGTTTAGTATTTGAGTACACTGAATGAGGTCTTAAAACACTTTGTGTTACCGTAATTCGTGGAGGATTTATGACATTTTCAGAAAGAGTATGCATAGAAGATCTTGCTAGTGATGCAAGAAAAGCAGTTGAGAAAGAAGGTATTATATCTTCGGAACAATTAGATTTATCAATAGATAAGCTAAAAGAAATAGTCAAATTTTTCAATGGTTCTCTATTAGAGGATAATAGTCAAGATTCAACTTATATCATAAGAAATAGAAATTCATTTACAATTTATTATTCCCAACAATCAACTTATTTAGATATTTTACATGAGTTGGGTCACGCCTTTTTTGATATTCAGGAAAAAGCTGTTGGAGAAAAATTAGAATGTGATGGTATTGGAGAAATTCATGAACGTGCTTCATTATTTGCAAGAGGCTTTTCTATGCCTAGAGATATATTTGAAACTGTAGTTATAAGACATTCAAGAAAAGGAAAGTTTAATGTTCTTGATATAGCAAAAGACTATAATACAAATTATTTTACTATAATGACTCGTGGCAAAGAGTTAAAAATTTTTGGAGATAAAAACTAAAAATGTCAGAAAATATTGATAAAAATTCTTTCCAAAAAATCAATGAATTGTTATCATCATCGAATTATAAAAAATTTTTTGATTCTAAAGATGATAAAAAAGATATTGATGGCAATAATGACAGAAATGCAAACGATAATAGTGAGCAAAGTTCGGATTTAGACAAAAAAGTTAATCTTTATTTATTTGTTTCTTTTGACATTTGCAATTCAACGCAATTAAAGTCCAAAAGTGAAAATTGGTTTGAAATAATAAATAAATTATTAAATAAACCTTTTGATTGTAGCGATTTTTGGAAATTTAATGGCGATGAAGTTATATATAGGCGTGATGTTAGAAGTCTTGAGCATATTTGCGATGTAATTAAAGAAGCTTATAAACATTTAGATGAGCTAAACGAAGAATTTAATAGTATATACAACAATGTTTATGTGACATCAACAATTTGGATAGCTAGAACAAATGAGATTATAAAGCCTGATACTTATAATATCAAATTTTCAGTTAATGGATATAGTGAATATATTGGTAAAAATATAGATGAAGGTTTTCGCTTAACAAAAGAATCTTCAGCACAAAAAGTTGCCATTGATCCAAAAATTGTTTATTTAATATTAGAAGCTGAGCGTATCTTCAGTGATAGAACCTTTGATACTAATGTTGATTTTTTTAACAGTGTAAACGAAGTTAAAGAATCAGAAAGAAAAAAAGAAGTTCAAGACAAATTAGAAAGTATAAGGGACAGAATACATTTCATTGGTAGTACTAAGTGTAAAGGTATTTGGGATAATATGCCATATCCTATTTTTTGGTACTATGAAACTAAAAAAAGCAATCATAGAACTGAATATAATCAGTTCTTTAATGGATTTCATTTGTGGGATGAAATGAAAAAATTCAAATCTATAGATGACACATTCGTTAATAAGTTATACGAAGTTTTTAAAGTAGTCGGAATTATTCCTCAAGTTGAACAAATAACCGATTTGATTAGAATGAGTGCACCAGTTCCGAGTTCCTCTGAAACGAGAGCTAATTTGTATTATATGGTTGCTTGTGTTCACGAAAAGTCGGGAAAAGTTTTAATAGCAAAACGAAGTCAGTCTCGACAACATTTAAAAGGTGTATGGGATTTTGGAAATGCCAAACATCAAAGTGTGAATATGGTAGCAACATTAAAGCAAGAATATAAAAATATATTTAATATTGATATTGATATTTTACAAGATAAAGATCGAGAGTATAATCCTGTAATTCAAGGATATTGTACTATTTATAGAAATTGTTTACCTCATATAAGTTTACTTTTGGTTGCTAAAATAAATGGTACAGACGAATTAACAGAAGAACAACTACTTGAGAGAATAAACAATAATTTAGCTGATGATTATGAAACAGTTAAATTTGTGAAACCCGAAGAAATAGAATCTCTTTTTGTTCCTTTGAAAATGGAGGAAATACGACTAGATTCTAGGAATGATGAACTTGCTAATCATAATTTAGGTGAAAATAGGTGCATTATGTATTTTAAAGATTCTGTCATAAAGGCTTTGAAAGCATATAATTTATATGATGGTACATAAAACTATTTTTAAATGATAGGCTACATTTTTAAATTTTTCTTTAGTTCTTCACAAAGTATTTTCATCCTAACCATTCGACCTTAGACAGTCTTATAACTTTCTAAGGTCTTATTTTATGCCCAAAATGGCTTAAATACAAGGAAAATCGGTACTTTTGGCAAGCGCTTTAACTGATACAGACTAATACAAACCTCGCACAAAATTAAAGTTAAGGGGTAGATTTTAGGGGTACTGTTTAGGGTGATATTTTATACAATTTAATATATAAGACTTTTATACATAGCCACTTATTCTATTTTAGAATGAGTGGCATTTTTTTACACAGCCGTTACCAATAACGGCTAAATCTGAACAAGGAGGTTAAAAGATGAAAATAGAAAAGGAGGTAATAGATAGTGAAAGCAAACAAAAGAAAACATCAGAGTTAAAAAGTATTCCGTTGGAACTGCTTGACGATTTCCCAAATCATCCGTTCAAAGTCAGAGATGATGAAGATATGCTTGAACTTATTGAGAGTGTAACAGAGCGTGGTGTGCTTGTTCCTGCAATGGTAAGACCCAAAGCTAATGGAAGATATGAACTCATATCAGGGCACCGAAGAAAAAGGGCAAGCGAATGTGTGGGTAAAGACACATTACAGTGCTTTGTTAAGGATTTGGATGATGCAGAAGCTGTTATCATTATGGTAGACAGCAATATCCAAAGGTCACATATTCCGCCGAGTGAAAAAGCCTTTGCGTATAAAATGAAATTGGATGCAATGAATATGCAGGGAAAGCGGACTGATTTAACTTCTGTCCCACTGGGACAGAAGTTATCAAGACAAATTCTTTCTGAACAAACAGGAGAAAGCCAAACACAAATACAAAGGTATATTCGATTGACATTTCTTGTTCCCGAGCTGCTTGAACTTGTTGATGAGGGAAGAATGAAAATGCGCCCTGCTGTTGAACTTTCATATCTTGATGAAGATTGTCAGCGTGATTTGGTAGATGCAATAGATGAAGAAGATTGTACCCCTACTCACGCTCAGGCTATAAGGCTGCGAAAGGCTTTCAATGAAAACGCATTGACAAGAGATGCAATATTTATTGTTATGCAGGAAGAAAAACCGAATCAGAAAGACAGAATTATTCTGAAAGCAGACACATTGAAAGATCTTATTCCGAATGGTGTATCGGAAAATAAAAGGCTCGAATATATCCGTAGGGCTTTGCAGTATTATGGTAAGTTTCTGCAAAGGCAAAGAATTAATGCAAAAGAAAGCAGATAAAAAACAATCGCATTTTTGCAATAAATATATTATGATATATAATGTAGGCAAAGGAGAGATATGTATGAAAAAATCAGTTATATCTATTGCATTAATTTTGCTTTTACTGTTTGCCGGTTGCGGAAGAACTGAACAAGCAAAAGATGTAAGTTCAACATTACCCGTAGCAGAAAATACAACAGTATCAGAAAGCACAACCATATCAGAAGAAAAAACAACAAAATCCGAAACCACCACAAAGAAAAGTGATGATTCAGATACAACCGTAAGACCCACTGAGCAAAAATCAGCAGGTCAGACCACACCTAAAAAAGTAACTACAACGCAAAAAAAAGCCACTACCGAAAAGCAGACAACTACCAAAAAAGTAACCACCACTCAAAAACCTACAACCACTAAAAAGGTTACTACAACCGAAGAAGAATGGGATTGCAATGTAGACGGTCATTCCTGCAAAGAAGGTCCGATAGGTTGGTGCAACAGCTATGATGAAGCAGTAAATAAAGCAAAGAATTACATCGACCAAAATGCCGATTCAGGAGGATACCGAATTGAACATTGTTATTGGTGTGGTAAATATACTGCTGCAATCACTTTAGATTAAAAAAATAATATAGTACATTAAAGAGTCGAAAAATATTCGGCTCTTTTTTTGTACCCAAAATTCAAAACGAAAGGAAGATTACTTTGAAAAATAAAATTAAAAAGTTATCTAAAAGAGCAGTTTCAATGCTCTTAACGCTGCTGATTATTTTATCAGCATTTCCGGCAACAGTATTTGCTGCCGATTATATTACCGATATAAACAGCAACGCAAAGTTTGGTGTTATCAGCGGCTCGCTTGATAAATACGGACACGAAATGCACTATTCTACCTATGACGGTAAAACATATATTGTTTTTTGCGTTCAGTATGGAAAAACATCACCCGATGGAAGTACCTACGAATATGGTAAAGATTTTAAAAAATATGTAAACCGTGAGGGTGATACCTACGAAAAAATTGCTGACTATATCGCATTCGGCTACACATTACAGCACGGTGACGGATTGCCGAACACTAAGCAGGAATGGATAGACGCTTGCTGTACGCAACAGTTTGTATGGGAAACGCTTGGTGTAAATCCCACTCGTTCATCTTGGAACAGCACATATATGTCTGACAGTTTGTATAAAAAGTGGAAAGATGACACCGAAGATTTAATTGATTTGTACTACAACAAACAGATTTCTTTTAACGGAGATACAAAGAAAATCAATCTCGGAGGCTCTGCTGCCCTTACAGATTCAAACGGTGTTTTGAAATACTATCCATCATTCAGTAAAACGGTTGATAAGGTAACTTTCTCTCATACAAAGGGAGAAAACAAATTGAGTATTTCTGTTGCTGATAACTGCACAACACATTCGGTTAAATTCAAATCATCATCTTATGATATTTTTCAGGGACTGCCGACAGGTCAGCAGTATGATGATAGCACAATGAATTATGTATATTTTGATTTTGAGAGCGGAAGTGTTCAAAATCTTATGTTTTCAAAATATGTTGATCCCCATTCGTTCAGCATTAACATAAATGTTGAATTTGGAAATTGTGAAATTCTGAAAACAAGTGAAGATGGCAAAGTCGATAATATCAAATTCAACTTTAATGGTAATGGCATTGACAAAGATGTTGTGACTGACAGCAAGGGCAGAATATTTATTGGAAATATTCCCGTAGGTGTATATACAGTAACCGAATATCCGATTGATAAATATGTTGCTCCTAAATCGCAGACAGTAACAATTAGCAATGGTCAGACTTCAACAGTTAATTTCAGCAATGTATTAAAGAAATTCAGAGTTACCGTTGTTAAATCAGATATTGAAAAAGGACACGCACAGGGTGATGCAAAACTCAGCGGTGCAAAGTACGGCATTTTTAAGGGCGAACAGTTAATTGACACCTACACCACAGACGATAACGCATCTTTTACCACAAAGTATTATGTTTGCGGTAATGATTGGACAATCAGAGAAATTGCATCAAGTGAGGGATACCTTGTTAATGATGAAATTTACAAGGTCGGTGCAGACCCGAAACTTTATACCGTTGAACTTAATAATATTAATCTTGATGTAGTTGAAATGCCGATTAAAAACCGTATTTCACTTATTAAACATTCAGATGACGGCAGTTCCAAGATTGAAACGCCTGAAAAAGACGCAGAGTTTGAGGTCTTTCTCAAATCATCGGGCGGTTATAATAATGCTGATGAAGATGAGAGAGATGTTATTATAACGGACAAATACGGTTTTGGTTTTACCAAGTTGCTCCCTTACGGCACATATACTGTGCATCAGATAAAAGGAACGGAAGGCACAGAGTTTATTGCAGATTTTGATGTCTTTATTGACAGTGAGGAAAAGGAATATAAGTATCTTATCAATGACCCGTATTTCTATTCATTTCTCAAGGTAGTTAAAACTGATACCGAAACAGGAAAGCAGATTGCGTATACAGGGGCAGGCTTTGAACTTTATGCACCAAACGGTGAAAAGGTTGAAATGACCTACATCTATCCAACTCCTACTACGATTGACACATTCTATACAAACAGTGAAGGTTATCTTGTAACCCCTGAAAAATTAATCTACGGCGAGGGTTATAAGCTGGTTGAGGTACAGGCTCCGTATGGATATGTTCTTGATTCAACACCTATTGAATTTGATATAACACAGGAACACAGTACAAAAGAAAATGCACTGACTATTGTTAAGGTAGAAAGACCTAATATTGCACAAAAAGGTGTGATTGAAATATCCAAAGAGGGTGACATATTTTCATCGGTTGGTATGCTCGGCGGCGGATATATTGATGAAAACGGCAATGAGGTAACATTCCCAATCACTTATTCACCAATCTATGAAACAAGAAATCTTGCCAATGCAGTATTTCAGATTTATGCAGCCGAAGATATAATCACACTTGACGGAACAGTAAGAGCAGTTAAGGACGAGTTAGTAGACGAGATTACAACAACAGAAAATGGTGCAAAATCAAAAGAACTCTATCTCGGAAAATATACTGTGATTGAAAAGATTGCACCCGACACATTTGTTAATGCGAATGAACAGTACGATGTGGAATTAACCTACGCAGGACAGAATGTATCTGTAACATCAACAGCTCTTTCGGTATATAACGAAAGGCAGAAAGTATCTGTTTCACTTGCTAAGATTTTGGAAGAAAACGAAACATTCAAGCTCGGCAACAACGATGAAATCTTATCCGTTCAGTTTGGTATTTTTGCCGATGAGGATATTACTGCTGCTGACGGCTCGATAATTCCGAAAGATGCGTTAATCACTTATGGTAACTGTGACGAGAACGGCAAACTCACATTTAACTGTGATTTACCAATCGGATATAAGTTCTACGCAAAAGAAATGGCAACCGATGAGCATTATATCCTCTCAAACGCCCATTATGCCTTTGATACAGAATATCAGGGACAGGATATTGAAACCATCAATATTGACTTAAACGACGGCAAGTCTATTACCAATGAATTGATTTACGGCACAATCAAAGGCTTGAAGATTGACCGTGAAACCGAAAAAGCAATCAAAGGTGCATTATTCGGATTATTCAATTCGAATGAAACTGAATATACAAAGGACAATGCCATTCTCACTTGTGAAACAGACGAGAACGGCATTTTTGTTTTTGAGAATATTCCGTTTGGTAATTGGGTAGTTAAAGAATTACAGCCTGCTGAAAATTATCTGCCGACAGATGATATTCATCATATAACTGTAACGGATAACGAACAGATTATTGAAATCAAGGCAGTTAATGACCGTATCCCTGAACTGAAAACTACTGCAACAATCAATGGCGAAAAGGAAGTAACGGCAAAATGTGAAATCACCATTGAAGATGTTGTCGAATACAAGCATCTTGTTCCCGGTAAGGAATACAAGATTGTCGGCACGCTTATGGATAAAGCAACAGGCAAGCCGTTTGAGGTTGACGGAAAACCTGTTACAAGCGAGATAACCTTTACGCCCGAAAAATCAAGCGACAAGGTTAATGTTTCATTTACCTTTGATTCAAGTGTAATCAAAGAAGATACGGCGCTTGTTGTCTTTGAAACGCTTTACAGAGATAATGTAGAAATTGCAGTACACGCAGATTTGAAAGATGATGGTCAGACAGTAAAAATTAATGTGCCTGTTCCGAAAAATCCAATAATTCCTAAAACCGGTGATGACAGCAATATTGCTTTATGGACTTCACTTGCAGGCTTTTCGGCACTTGGTATTATTGCATTAACCGCATCACTTATTCGCAAAAGAAAGAATAACAAGGAGGACTGATTTATGACAGCAAAAACGATTATTGCAATCTGCTTGGTTGCATTTATTGTAGGCTGCTTTGTTTTCCTGCAGATTAAAAATCGCAAGAAAGACAATTAAAACTCAAAACATCATGGGCAGTATTTAACTGCCCTTTTATTTTATCCAAAGGAGAAATCTATGCTTTATTTTGATAAAAACATCGCAGTCAGATACGGTGTCAGAAGTGCTGTAATAATGCAGTATGTATGGGAAAACATTTTGAACAATGAGGAAGATGTAATGGAAATGAATGGTGATATATGGTATCGCAGTTCAGCCGTTATAACATCAAGCATACTGCCTTTTTATTCAAAAGACCAGATACAGCGTTCTTTCAATTATCTCGTGAAATGCGGTGTATTAAAGAAAAAGAAACTTTCAAAATCAAAGTTTGATCATACAAATTGGTATGCGTTTACTGAGTATGGAAACGAAATTATGTTAAAAAGTGAGGAGGAAGAAAACGCAAGGAATGAAGAAAAAGAAATATGATTGCTCAAAGTGTAATTACCGTGACAGAACAATCAATTTCTGCGGATTTTGTACGAAACGATTACTTGACGAAATGAAGGAGGCTAAAGCGAAAAATGGGAAACAAAGCAACATTTCAGACCAAATCAAGAGTTCTTAACAAACTGTTTGAAAACGGCTACACCACTGAAAAAGATTTACAGTCCTTAACACTTGAAAATGCACTTGCAATTAATTCAATTACCATTCCCGAACTTACTGTAATTATGGAGTTACAGAAATATGCAAAGGCAGGCAAACTCTTTTCTTATCTGGGAGGTGATATAGATAATACAGCAAACTGATACCATTACAATGCGCGTAATGAAAGAAAATGAAATGCGTTACTGTTTGATTCAGAATCAGCAGATAAATATGATTACCGGGCGCATAGGATATATGCACAGCGATTTCAACAGTGACGGCGAGAGTTTAAATTCAACTTGGTTTGATGAAGTTGAAAGCCGTAATTCATTTAAATTTCAGGAAACATTAAACAGCGTGATTGATGTTTTGCAGAATGATCCTCAGTATAGAGGAGTAATCAGAAATGCAGAAGATATGAAACTCTTATGTTCAACAAGACCGAACAGCAGATTACCAGTAAATCTGCATAGCAATAGTTACGGTTTCAGAGTTGATACAGATAATTATGCTTTTCTTTTATGCTGTAATGTAAATCCTGAACATTACAGCTTTTCAATTACTGCATATTTGAGAGAAACATTTGACAGTCATATTAAAAATGCAGAAAAAGGCATCAGATTTATCAACAGTAATTACAAGACACTATTCACAATTCCTGACGGAGATACAATTCAGATTACACTTGATAACGGTGAACAATATACCCGAATTTGCAGATATGTTGATGATTATCATTTTCAGACTATAAACGGTTTTGAAGAAAAGTATGTCAATCTGTTTCATATCTGCCAATTTGCCGAGCTTATGGAGAAAAACGGAAACACTGTTGTTCCCCTTCGCTCATCACTTCCCGATGACTGTTTTGTGTATCTTGAAAGCACGAATGAAATTGCGTTAATCCAAAAAGGTGCTCTGGGATATTTTCAAACCGATTATGCCGTAGCAGATGCAGATGAAAATAAGAATAATGTTATTCTTCTGAATAAATCAAGGAAAATCACACCTGCTCAGTATGAAGCCATGAAAGCAGGCTCAATGTTCGGCTGGGCAGTTCCTGCCGCTGATCCTAAAAATTATGATGATAAAGGAATACCCCTTAAATCTAAAATCAGAGAACTCGGTGACTCAAGATGAATGAAAAAAGACAAATTCTTTGGAGTGATTTGCACATTGATTTTGACGATTGGAAAGATGATTTACAATCTGAATATCCAAATTACAGCGAGAATGAATTGATTGATTTGATGTATGATACCAATTCAGATTATCTTAATGATTTACGGGATAATCTGAATATGCAGCTTTCACAGCCAATTATTATTATCGGTGATATAGGCAGATGGAACGGCAGAGTAAGCGGATATAAAATAATTCATTCAGGTAATCTGAAAGATTGTTTTTATACCGAATGTGATTATGCAGAATGGTATGTTGATAAACTCGGTGATTTGAGATGTGAAGCAGCACATCATGACGGCAATAATTATTATCTTTATCGTGTATTCAAAGATAATGTAACGGAAGAACAGATAGAAAACTTGAAATCAAAACTATACTACGGAAAAGCAACAAGGGCAGATATTACACGAGTAACGAAAAGACTTGGTGATGATATTGCAAAGGTATATAACATCACTATTCCGAGACAAAGAATTAACGCAATTGCAGAAAGGTAAGATTGTATGAAAGTAAGAATGACAATAGAATTTGAGATGAATCATTCTGTTTCTGATGAGCCTGAAACAAAGATGAGCAAACAGGAATTAATCAGTGGACTTATCATCAGAAACAGTGATGAAATAGACGGATTTGAACTGACAACTAATTTTTGTGGTTATGATAACAGCAGTGATTTTTTTATTGTTCCTGATTCACATAAAATAATATCTGCAAAGTGTATAGATAAATCAATCAAAAATATGGATTATGAAAGGTAAAATAAATGCCATCAAAATTTGAATTAATTACCGATATATATAAGCAAATCAGTAATGAGGTTGTTCGTTCGCCATATAACTGGCAGAACTTTTTATCATCCGTATGTCATAATTACCGCCTGCGTTTTGATGAACAGTTGCTTGTATATGCACAAAGACCTGATGCAACCGCTGTTTTGGAAACTGTAAAATGGAATAATAAATTTTACAGATGGGTAAATCGTGGAGCAAAAGGCATTGCCGTATTTTCCGAAAGCCGTAATCTGAAATATTATTTTGATATTTCCGATACGCACGAAACAAAAAGAGCAAAGCCGGTTCCTGTGTGGCAGTATAATGAAGAATACGAATCTGAAGTAATTGAAACACTTGAAAATTCCTTTGGTGAGCTTGAAAATAAAGATACTCTATACAATGCCGTTATGTCTGCTGCCGATAATGTTGTTGAAGATAATATATCGGATTATCAGTCTGATTTGTTAATGCTCACAAAAGACAGTTTTCTTGAAGAACTTGATAACGATATTGTTTCATCACTGTATAAGAATACTGTTAAAAACAGTGTTGCATTTATGCTGCTTTCAAGACTTGGTATTGATACAGATGAATATTTCAGCAGAGAAGATTTCAAAGATATTGTGAATTTCAATACACCTGATACGCTTAATTCAATCGGCTATGCCACAAGTGATATATCGGAAACCGTGCTTTATGAGATTTCAAAAACAATAAAAGCTCTTGAAAAGGAAAATCGCATAATTGCAGAAAACGCCCACTCTGATTATACTAAAGCCGTAAATAAAAATATTGAAAGGAGTGCAGATTATGACAGAACTCACTTACAGAACGGAAAACGGCTATCAGATACCCAATATCGTTATGCTAAGTCAGAAAAATTTGACCTTGAGCTTATATGGGCAGACGAGGAGGAAATTCCTCAAGGAAAATCACAGAGTGATGTACTACAGCCTGATGACATCAGGCAAACTGAACAGTCATCTGTCGGAAATCGACCGGAGAGCGAAAGCAATGGAAGAAAAGTTGATGATACAGATGTCCGAGCAGGAAGGTCTGACGGAACAGATGAAAGCCGACAATCAGATAGCTTGGGTACAGGCAATGAACAATCTGAAAAACCGAGTACAGGAAATCGTGATGACAGAAGTGATTTACAGTCTGTAACAGATGAAATACCGCCGCTGACTGATGATAACCTTGTTCTTGGTATTATCAAGAATACAGATGATGACTTAACTGTATCAAAATCGGATATTTTAGAATATTTCAAATATCATTCTGATGTAAATGACAGAACAAATTTCATAATGCAGGCTTACCCTGATGAATATAGGGAATTTGATGTTGACAATATCCGTGTCGGATATAAGCCTGAAAAAGACGGACTCCTCTTGTGGAAAGGTGCATACCTTTCAAGAACAGAGGAGTCCTTCTTTACTTGGAATATTGTTTCTGAAATCACTGAACAGCTTATTGACAGCGGTGAATATGTAACCGAAGATAAGAAAAATAATGAGCCTTTACAGTTTAGTATTTTTGATTTCAGTGACAGCTTACCACAGCAGGAAATTGCAGAAATCAAAGTTGATGAAAAAACACCGCTTGAAATCAGAAGTGATTTATACAGAGAATATCTGAAAAAGAAAGCAGAATATCCCGATGATATTCTGCTCTATCAACACGGAGATTTCTATAATGTTTATGGTGACGATGCAACGAAAACACACGATATTGTTACATTCATAATGACTGATGTCACTATGGATAATGGAGAAACAATACCGATTTACAGTATTCCGAAAACACAGTCTAAAGTATATATTGACAGACTTGTTGATAACGGCTTTTCCGTTGCAATATCAGACGAAGAAAACGGAATAAGGCACGATACAGTTCATTCAAATGAAAATATTGAGAAGCCTTCCACCTCACCTATTTGGGATGAATACAGAGATATTAAACGGATATATAAAGACGATATTATTCTGTATCAGGTCGGTGATTTCTTTGAAGTAATGGGTGATGATGCAAAGACCGTTGCAGATAAATTTGACCTTGTATTGACAGGCAGAGATGTCGGATATTCCGACAGAATTGCAATGTGCGGTTTCCCTGTCAGAAGCAAAGAAAAATATATCAAAGGGCTTAATGAACTCGGATACGCTGTTGTGGTATCTTCACTTGATAATGGTGTAAGGCGAGAAGATTCCTATTTGCCTGATAAGAAACCGACAGACAAAATGCCTGTCGGTGTTATTGATTATCTTGCCAATGACGGAACAATCGGATACAGCAGAGAGTTCTATGATGAAAAAGAATTTGTTGAAGAGATTAACGATAACAGTTATTCAGGTGTTCCGACTTCGGTAAAAGTATATAACAATCCTGATACGGATGAACACATTTCAACATCATTTTTGAATGACCTCGATCCGCCGATGAATCATTTTGAAATTGCTGAATATGAGCAGCCTGCGAAAGATGAAACCGAAACCACAGAGCCTGAACAATCAGAGGATAAGGATAAACCTTTAACTGCACCTCAGACACAGCCTAAAGCAAGGGTGCAGACCTTTGATTTGCACCCTGAAATTCCGCTGTCCGAAAGACACAATTATAACTTTCGTGATAAGGAAATTGAAACTGTCGGCAAAAAAGAGCGTTTCCGCAGGAATATGGCAGCTATCAAGGTGCTGAAAGATTGTGAATTTGAAAACCGCTTTGCCACTCCTGAAGAACAGGAAATCCTATCGGGATATGTTGGTTGGGGCGGTATACCCGAAGCCTTTGATGAAAACAATGAAGCGTGGGCAGATGAATTTATTGAACTTTATGAAACATTAAGTCCTGATGAATACAAGACAGCAATGGACAGTGTATTGACTGCCTTTTATACACCTCAGTCCGTTATTTCTGCAATATACAAAGTGCTTGATAATCTCGGCTTTAAACAAGGCAACATCCTTGAGCCTTCCTGTGCTATCGGTAACTTTATCGGTATGCTGCCTGACAGTATGAAAGACAGTAAAATGTACGGTGTTGAGATTGACAGCATATCGGCAGGCATTGCACAGCAGCTTTATCAGACTTCATCCATTATGACATCACCTTTTGAAAATGCAGAAATGCCCGACAGCTTTTTTGATGCAGTAGTCGGCAATGTGCCTTTTGGAGATTTAAGGATAACAGACAAAAGGTATGATAAAAACAAATTCCTTATACACGATTACTTCTTTGCGAAATCACTTGATAAGTTAAGACCGGGCGGAATTATGTGCCTTGTAACAAGCAAGGGTACAATGGATAAGGAAAACGCCGCAGTCAGAAAATATATTGCTCAAAGAGCCGACTTGCTCGGTGCTGTCAGACTGCCCGATAACACCTTTAAAGGCAATGCAGGCACAGAGGTAACATCCGATATTCTGATACTGCAAAAGCGTGACAGAATGGTTGACATTGAGCCTGATTGGGTACAGCTTGATACTGATGAGAACGGTATCAGAATGAACAAATATTTTGCCACACATCCTGATATGGTGCTCGGTGAAATGGTTATGGAGTCTGGCAGATTCGGTGAAGATAGTACCTGTAAAGCAAGTGAAACGGAAAGTCTTGAAACTCTGCTTGATAAGGCAGTATCAAATATCAAAGGCGAAATCACCGATTACTATATTGATGATGCAATCGGTGAGGAGGAAGAAGAATATATCCCTGCCGATCCTGATGTGCGCAACTTTTCCTTTACAGTGGTTGACGATAAAGTATATTACCGTGAAAATTCACTGATGAGAGCAGTCAACACGAATATGACTGCCGAAAACCGAATTAAAGGTATGGTCGCAATCCGTGATTGTCTGCGTAATCTGATTGAAATGCAGACGAAAGATTTTTCGGATTTTGAAATACAGAAAGAACAGGAAAAACTCAATTCTCTTTATGATAATTTCACTAAGAAATACGGTCTGATAAACAGCAGAGGTAACACATCGGTATTTTGCGATGACAGTTCGTATTATCTGTTATGTTCCCTTGAAATCATCAAGGAAGGTAAACTTGAACGCAAAGCGGATATATTTACAAAAAGAACAATTCAGCCGCATATTGCCAAAACGCATGCTGATACTTCAACCGAAGCTCTCGGTATTTGTATCGGTGAAAAAGCAAAGGTTGATATGGACTTTATGTGTCAGCTCACAGGCAGAACCGAAGAGCAGATATATGAAGATTTAAAGGGTGTAATTTTTCTCAATCCGATGTATAAATACGGCAGCGGAAACAAGGATAAGTATCTCACTGCCGATGAATATTTATCAGGCAATGTCCGTGAAAAACTTGATTTTGCAAAGCGTTCTGCAAAACTCTATCCTGACGATTATACCGTCAATGTGGAAGCTCTTGAAAAGGTACAGCCCGTTGACTTAACGGCTGCCGAAATCGGCGTACAGCTTGGCGCAAACTGGATACCGATTAAGTATATTGAACAGTTTATGTTTGAACTGCTTGAAACACCTGTCAGAAGTCAGTGGAATATTAAAGTAAACTATTTGGAATACACAGGCGAATGGAATGTTGAGGGTAAATCAAGTGACAGAGGAAATCTGAATGCCACAAGCACCTACGGAACAGACAGAATGAACGCCTACCGAATCATTGAAACTACACTCAATATGCGTGATGTTCGTGTGTTTGATTATGTTGAAGATGTTGAGGGTAAGCGAAAAGCAGTTCTCAATCAGCGAGAAACAGCAGCTGCACAGCAAAAACAAAAAATCATTAAACAGAAGTTCAAAGAATGGATATGGTCTGATCCCGAACGCAGAGATGAACTCTGCAAATTGTATAATGAAAAGTTTAATTCAATCAGACCGAGAGAATACGACGGAAAGCATATTGTTTTCGGCGGAATGAATCCCGAAATAACGCTTACCACACATCAGCGAAATGCGGCAGCAAGGGCAATATACGGCGGTAACACTCTTCTTGCTCACTGCGTAGGTGCAGGAAAAACCTTTGAAATGACTGCAATAGCACAGGAATCAAAGCGGCTTGGATTATGCAACAAGTCGCTTTTTGTTGTGCCGAATCACCTCATATCTCAATGGGCAAGCGAATATCTTACGCTTTATCCTACGGCAAATATACTCGTTGCCACGAAAAAGGATTTTGAGAAAAGAAACAGAAAAAAGTTCTGTGCAAAGATTGCTACAGGTGATTATGATGCGGTTATCATCGGTCATTCTCAGTTTGAAAAAATACCTGTCAGTATTCAAAGACAGATTGCCTGTCTTGAAAATCAGATTAAAGAAATCACGACAGGAATTGCAGTATTAAAAGCGGATAAGGGCGAAAATTTCACTGTTAAACAGCTTGTTGCAACAAGAAAAAAACTTGAGGAAAAACTGAAAAGGCTGAATGACCAAAGCCGAAAAGATGATGTTGTAACCTTTGAAGAACTCGGTGTTGACAGACTGTTTGTTGACGAAAGTCATTATTACAAAAACCTTTTCACATACTCTAAAATGCGGAATGTAGGCGGCATTTCACAGGTTGATGCACAGAAATCAAGTGACCTTTTTATGAAGTGCCAATATCTTGATGAGCTTACGGGAAGTAAGGGTGTTATCTTTGCCACAGGAACGCCGATCAGTAATTCTATGGTTGAACTCTTTACGGTTCAGCGTTATCTGCAATATGAATTATTGCGAAAGCAAAACCTGTTGTTTTTTGATGCGTGGGCAGCAAATTACGGTGAAACGGTAAACTCTATTGAACTTAAACCCGAAGGCACAGGCTACAGGGCTAAGACACGATTTGCAAAGTTTAATAATCTGCCTGAACTTATGGCAATGTTCAAGGAATGTGCAGATATACAAACCGCCGATATGCTCAAACTTCCTGTTCCGAAAGCAAACTATCATAACATTTCCGTAAAGCCGTCAGAGATTCAGACGGAAATGGTTGAGAACCTTGCAGACAGAGCAGAAACAATCAGATCCGGAGCTGTTGATGCCAATGTTGACAACATGCTCAAGGTAACAAATGACGGCAGAAAGTTAGCACTTGACCAAAGACTTATCAATCCTATGCTGCCTGATTTTGAGGACAGTAAAGTTAATATCTGCACGAATAATGTATTTGAAATATGGGAAAAAACTGCTGATAAAAAATCAACACAGCTATTATTCTGCGACCTGTCTACACCGAAAAAAGACGGCACTTTTTCTGTTTATAATGACATCTACGATAAGCTGATTGCAAAAGGCATTCCGCCTGAAGAAATTGCTTTTATACACGATGCAGATACAGACAAAAAGAAAGCTGATTTATTTGCAAAGGTAAGAAGCGGAGATGTTCGTGTACTGCTTGGCTCAACGCAGAAAATGGGTGCAGGAACTAATGTGCAGGACAAGTTAATTGCAATACACAATCTTGACTGTCCGTGGCGGCCAAGTGATTTGGAACAGCGTGCAGGAAGAATTGTAAGGCGAGGAAATGAAAACAAAGAGGTTGAGATTTACCGCTATGTTACAGAGGGTACTTTTGACGCATATCTCTATCAGCTTGTTGAAACAAAGCAAAAATTTATAAGTCAGATTATGACAGGTAAATCCCCTGTTCGTTCAATGGAGGATGCTGATGATTCAGCTCTTTCCTATGCCGAAGTTAAGATGCTCGCAACAGGCAATCCGATGTTCAAGGAAAAAATGGACTTGGAAATTCAGTTGCAGTTACTCACAATGCTCAAGACAAGTTATTTATCTGAAAAATACAGTTTGGAAGATAAAATCAACAAGAAATTCCCCAATGAGATTGCTAAATACAAAGAAGAAATATCAGGCCTTGAAAAGGATATGCAAACCGCAAAAGAGCATCCGAAAACTATGGGTGATAAGTTCGCCGGAATTAAAATCGGTGATGAATTTTTCTCTGAAAAGGAACAGGCAGGCAATGCAATTATTAATCAGTGCAAAGCTATTGAGAACAGCAATGAACTGCATCATATTGGTGAGTACAGAGGATTTGAGCTATATATAACCTATGAAAAATTCAAACATAGATTTGAGTTTTATTTAAAGGGAGAAATCAGTCATTCAGGCACAGTCGGTATAGATGCCATAGGCAACATTACAAGGCTTGACAATGCTATTGAAGGAATAGAAAAACGCAAAACAGCTTGTGAAAATGCCCTTGCCGAAACAGAAAAGCAGCTTGAAACTGCAAAGAATAATGCTGCCAAACCCTTTGAACAGGAGGAAGAATTGCAGAGTATGCAGAACAGACTGAATGAGATTAATATTGAACTTAATCTCAATGATAAGAGTATGGAAGTATTTGATGCCGAGCCTGATGAAATAGATACACCGCAGAAATCAAGAGAACAAGTTGCTGTGCGATAATAAAAAATAGTAGTGGGTATAGACTCACTACTATTTTTGTTAATTATAGTTAATGCACAAAAATTCTCCATATAACAAGACATAACGCACTTATTCCGCCGATAGAAAAGATTGCACACTCTATTAATACTGCAATATTAAACAAAGCAAATTTTCTGTATGCTACGTTTGATAAATCAATAATTTGACTTGACAGTTGATAGTCTACTGATTTTTTATCTGCATTACTATTATTGTTGAACACATTAGTATAAATATCTTTTAAATATTCACGTGGATCTGAATAGTTTGTACTTATATATGAATAAAACATATATTTATTTTGTTTTTTTTCAATTATATGTTTGCTTTTATAATAATTAACTATCTTATTTGTTATCCCTTTATCAGAACCTGTGGCTGCTATAAATGAAGAAATAGATAATGACAATGGTATTATTAATGATAAAGTTACTAATGCGATTAAAACTCTCCATAAAAAAGCAATATTTGCATCAAATACTTTGCTTGAGCAAGCACTAATCAATGCACTATTAAGTGTTACTAACGCGGCATTTTTGGCTTCTGAAAATTTAATATTGTCATTAATTTCAGAAT
The DNA here is from genome assembly GCA_021770095.1 of Eubacteriaceae bacterium. GTDB lineage: Bacteria > Bacillota > Clostridia > Oscillospirales > Acutalibacteraceae > Eubacterium_R. The sequence continues at coordinate 69,118 of JAETRQ010000004.1, forward strand.
AAGTTTTGGTTAAAAATTCGTTCATAATAAATACTCCTTTGTACTATATTGTTTAAATTTATTTTGACTTCCTACTATCATAATTTCTTATTTTAGTCAATACAATTTGCAAAATTGCACATTTTTTCTGCAAAAATGTATATCAATTGCAAAAAATTACCTTCTAATATATAAGTGTGTAAAATCAGAAAAAGTAACATAAATTCTTAAAATTATTTTATTTTTACATAAGCCGATTGGTTTGTGTAAATCAGTCGGCTTTTTCTGTTTTGAAGGGAGGTGATGAATATAGATAAAACAGAATATTACAACGATAAGTTGTATAAGAAAATGCAGGCAGAACTTGACAGTTTTATTGCTGATTGGAAATCAAAACCGTCAGCGGATACGGTTGAATTAGCCTATGAGCTGACATATAAGGAAGAAATACTGAACAGCTTTAACTTTGATTGGGAAGGCAGAACGCCTGTTCCTACCCCACAGGCAAAGGCTTTGCTTGCTATGAAATATCCTCTTGACTATCTCTATCAGGAATGGATAGATTATGATGATTCGCCCCTTGATATGCTGCGTGACAGCAATAATCTTGCGATTGAAAAAGCGATAAATCATATGAAATCACGAACAGATATTGATATGGAAAGAGGATAATTTTATGTGTAAAACGAGGAGGAATTGTTATCGAAAACTTAACCTTTATTGATTTTTTCAGCGGTATCGGAGGTTTTCGCAAAGGCTTGGAACTTTGCGGAATGACCTGTAAAGGACATTGTGAAATTGACAAGTATGCAGATAAAAGTTACCGTGCAATATTCGATATTAAGGAGGATGAATGGTATGCAGAGGACATCACAAAAGTTAAGGGAGAAGAACTCCCAAGAGTTAACATATGGACAGCCGGATTTCCGTGTCAGGACATTTCTGTCAGCGGTAAACAGAGAGGGCTTGCAGGAGAAAGAAGCTCTCTCTTTTTTGAAATTATTAGACTGCTCAAAAGCAAAAATGCCGAAGATAGACCCGAATGGCTTATCTTTGAAAATGTTAAAAATTTGTTCTCAGTTAATAAAGGATGGGACTTTGCGACCGTTCTCAATTCACTGGCCGAAGTCGGCTATAATATCGAATACGGACTGCTTAATTCAAAATTCCACTGCGTACCGCAAAACAGAGAACGAGTGTATATTGTCGCTTATCGACATTTTAGAGCCGACAGTAGACGAAAAGTATTTCCTGTCCGAGCATCAGACGCGAAGGCTCTTATACAGTTAATCGGCGGCAGACAAGGTGACAGAGTATATGACTCAAAAGGTATAAGTTGTACCCTTACCGCAACAGGCGGTGGCTTTGGAGGAAGAACAGGAATGTACTTTATTGACCTGTGCAAAGGCAAGCCGACATTGACGGAAAATGCTCGATGTATTAAGGCGAGATATGACAACGGAATATCAAACCTATCAGCGGATAAGTCAGGTGTATTGTGCTTATCCGCTGATTGTTCTGAAAGGACAAATGAGATTTTGCCAATCAAATTTCAGAGAGGCAATCCGAAGATTAATGATAAAGGAATTAGTAATTGTATATCGGCAGGATATAACAAAAGCGGTGTGAATAACAGAGGTGAAGCCACAGGAGTGTTCTATGGCTGCCGTGCTGTTTTAACTCCAGACAGAGAGAAAAAACGGCAAAACGGCAGACGATTTAAAGAGTGCGGTGAGCCGTCATTTTGCCTTACTGCACAGGATAAACACGGCGTATATCTCTGCTCCTGCAGTGATTGTGAACACGCTATGCCGATAAAAGATGCGACAGGTAAGAGTTATGCAGATAGCCACATTTGCGATAAAACTGTTGATATTGCAGGATGCGGCAGAATACGAAAACTTACACCGAGAGAATGTTTCAGATTGCAGGGATTTTCTGATGAGATGTTTGACAAAGCCGCCGCTGTAAATTCGGACAGTCAGTTATATAAGCAGGCAGGAAACGGTGTGACAATCCCTGTTGTCTATGCCGTAGGCAGCCGAATTACAGCAATAGAAAAGGAGCTTATGCTCACGCAGAAAGCAGCATAACAAGAGGGATATATGGGCAACCCGTAAGGTGTTGCATCACCTTAGCAAGCAGACCGTTTTTACTCCTATCGTCAAAAAACAATGCTTGTTAGGGAGATGTCCCTAAAACCCCTTGAACAAAATATGTTGAGTATTCATTATTTTTGTGATAAAATTATTTTGTGATGAAATATCGGAGGTAAAAATATGCCTGATAATATTGAATTATTTGAAGATAAGGAAATACGAACTGCTTGGGACAATGATAAGGAAGAATGGTATTTTTCCATTGTTGATGTAATAGCGGTTTTAACCGATCAGCCTGATTTTCAAAAATCAAGAAAATATTGGAATAAATTAAAGCAGCGTCTTGCGGAAGAAGGAAATCAAACGGTGACAAATTGTCACCAGTTGAAAATGACCGCAAGAGATGGCAAAAAAAGATTTACCGATGTCGCTGATACAGAACAACTTTTGAGAATCATTCAATCTGTTCCGTCAAAAAAAGCAGAGCCGTTTAAGATGTGGCTTGCACAGGTCGGCAGAGAAAGAATTGAAGAAACGATTGATCCTGAACTTGCCATTGACAGAGCAGTAGAAACTTATCAGAAGAAAGGTTATCCTAATGATTGGATTCATCAAAGACTTTTAGCAATTCGTATCAGAAACGAACTGACAGATGAATGGCAAAAGCGTGGTGTTGAAAAAGGCAGAGAATATGCAATTCTTACCGATGAGATTACAAAGGCTTGGTCAGGAATGAATACAAGACAATATAAAAATCTTAAAGGTTTGAAAAAGGAAAACCTTAGAGATAATATGAGTAATCTTGAACTTGTTTTGACTATGCTTGCAGAAGCATCAACAAAAGAAATTTCCGAATCTGAAAACCCACAGACTTTCGAAGAAAACAGAGCGGTTGCAAACAGAGGAGGAAAGGTTGCAGGTGACGCACGAAAATCTATTGAAACGCAAACAGGCAAGCCTGTAATAACATCACAAAATGCAGCAGAACTGAATGAAGTTGTTGTAAAGGCTATTGAAGATATTTCAAACAAAAATGAATAATGATGGTATAAGCACTTGTTATAAAAATGACAGGTGCTTTTTTATATCAAAAAAGGAGATGATTGATTTGGAATTTTTGATTTTTACTGTAGGTGTTATTGTTGGCGGTTTATTCGGAATGACAACTCTCTGCCTTGTTCAAATTAACAGACAAACTGAAAATGAATTGAGAAAAGCAGAACACTCTCTTTCGGAGGTTGGAAGTGAAACGGAAAATTAAAAAGCAATTTTGGTGCAATGAAAAAGAAGATAATACACTGAAAGATAAAGCGAGCAGATGCGGAATTACCGAAGCTGCTTTTTTGCGATTGGTTATTATGGGTATTGTTCCGAAAGAAAAACCCGATAAAGCGTTCTATGATGTAATGAGAAACCTCTCGTCAATGACCAACAGTTTAAATCAGGTTGCTGCCAAAGCAAACTCACTTGATTTTGTTGATGCTCCTCTGCTTATGAAAGCAATCGGAAATATTGAAAAAATGCAGGATGATTTGCACGAGTATTTTATCAAGCCTGAACGAGATACGCACCTATGGCAGTAACAAAACTTTGGAAAGTTGAAAGCAATCTGAAAAAAGTTCTTGATTACACTAAAAATCCTGATAAAACACGCAAGTTAAAATACTCACTGAAAGATATTCAGTCTTTGAAAAATGTTCTTGCTTATGCAAAGGATGAAGAAAAGACGGAACAGGAATTTTATGTGTCAGGAATAAATTGTAATTCAGCCAAAGCGTGTGAACAGTTTGTTGATGTCAAAACACAATACGGAAAGACTGGCGGAATACAGGCATATCACGGATATATAAGTTTTAAGGATACGGACAATGTTACACCTGAACTTGCCCACCAAATCGGAATGGAATTTGCGAGACGGGTATGGGGTGACAGATTTCAGATTGTAGTGACTACTCATTTGAATACAAAATGTCTGCACTGTCATTTTGTTATCAACTCAGTTTCATTTTCTGACGGAAAGATGATGCACGGAAAAGAAAAGGCTTGGTTTTATTTCCGTCACATTGCGGATGAGGTTTGCAGAGAATATAACCTGTCTGTCATTGATAATCCTGACAGGAACAGACCGCCGAATTTTATTGTTATGCAGGATAGAAATAATGACAGTCAGCCGACAAGGTATAATCTCATTCGTAATGCTATTGATGAAGCTATTGCAAACAGTGGCTCAATGGCAGAGTTTAAACACAATCTTTCTAAAATGGGATACAGTTATAAAATCAGTCCTAATTTGAAATATTGGACAGTAATTCCAAAGGGATATAAACAGTCTGTAAGACTTTACCGCTTGGGTGATAATTATACCAATATCAGAATACAGGAACGAATTGCAGAAAACGGTTTATATATCCGATTAAAACCTTTTCAGAAAAATATATCCTATTCCGTACCGAAAGAAATTGATTTGCGTTGTAAAAAAGGCAGTCTGTATAACCGATACTTGTATTATTGCTACAAGCTCGGCTACCTGCCAAAAAAAGAAAAACCGAAATACAACAATGCAAAGCTCCATTACCTTTTGCGTGAAGATTTAATGAAGCTTGATAAAATAACGGAAGAAACAAGGCTGCTTGCCAAGTATCAGATTGATACAGACAAGCAGCTTTTTTCTTTTAAGGATTCACTTGAAAATGAAATCAGAAGTCTTACGGCAGACAGAACACATTTGCGAAATAAAATACGAAGAAAGAATATTGATGATGTTACACTGTCCAAAGCCAAAGATGAGATTTCGGAAATAAGCAGAAGATTAAAAACTTTGCGCAGGGAAATTGCTCTATGTGATGATATTGCAGTAAGGTCAAAAGTTATGGAAAAGAATATTGAACAGATAGAGCGAGACGAAGAAAAATCCAAAGATAAGGAAGTGAGAAATTATGAACAATGGCGGTGATGCAGCCGAACAGATAGTAAGGCTGTCACTTGAGGGATTTGAAGTTGCCGCAAAAATCACAGGCGAAGCCGTCAAAGATATTGCACTCCTTTTAATTTCTGTTCTGAAACAGGAACAAAAAACAAAGGGCAAGGCAAGGCTTACAAATATGATTAAGTCCGGCAAGGAACTGAAAGTATTTTCTGTTGAACAAAAGGACTTGAAAAAGTTTACACAGGAAGCGAAAAAGTACGGTGTACTTTATACAGTTCTGCGCGACAAGTCTAACAAGGATAAAAATGCAGAAGTCGATATTATTGCCCGTGCAGAAGATGCGTCAAAAATTCAAAGAATTGTTGAACGCTTTGAACTCGGTACGGTTGATAAGGCTGAAATCGTTACTCAGGCAGAAAAGAATATTGAAAAACGAAGGTCTGATGAAAATGAGCCGACTGCACCAAATGAAAATACCGATGAAATTCTTGATGCAATATTTGCAGACAACACAGAGGTATCGACTGAGAGAACATCAATACAGAGTGTTCCTGAGCAGGAAAGAACAGACGCTGATTTTCTTTTTGATGCAATCAGGCAGGAGCCTGTGCAGAAAGAAACTGATTATGTAAACCCCTCTTCAGCGAAAACGGAAAAAAGCCCTCCGTCAGAGCTTTACTCAGGCAAAGAAGGAATGTCTACTGATAAGGGTACTGCAAAAAAATCCGACAGAGAGTCCGTTCATGAAAAGTTAGAAGGCTACAAAGTTCAGATGAAAAAGCAGAAAGAAGCAGTAAGCATTTCTAAAGAAGCGGATGAAAGACCAAAGGCAGAGTTAAAGTCTGTGGTAACAGAGCATCAGCATCCGAAAATTAACATTAAAAAATCTACAATTCAAAAGGAGAAATAACAATTATGGTATATAATCCGAAAAGAAGAAATTATGTGATGTCCGGTCCAAAATATGCAAAATTCAAAGCCGATGAAAAAGATTACGATTACAAACTTATCGACAAAAGGACAGATGAAATTGTATCAAGTCCCGAAAAACTGATTGAATATCTTGAATTTCAGTCGAGAATGGATCGCTACACGGTTGCAAATGCAATGCTCATTATGTCAAGATGTCCGCAGGCTTCACAGCTTAAGGAAAAGGAAGAATGGAAAAAGCTGAATATTTCATTGAAAAAAGGTGCTAATGAAATTCATGTGCTTAAACCTGAAAAGTATTTTAAGAACGGCAAGGCACAGACAAGCACCAATGTGAAGTATGTATATGACATTTCACAGACCAATGCCCTGCCCGATCCTGAAAAGGCGAAAAGATATGATGAAAGAGCACTTGTATCTGCCCTGCTTGCAACGGCAAAGATTGAAAAGGTTGTTGCAAAAGAGCTGCCGATTCCTGATACCTGTGCATTTTTCGACTGTGAAAACAATACGCTTGTACTCAAAGAAAAAGGCGGCAGCGGTGCGAAACTCTTTCAGGATATTGCAAGAGAATTATCTCTCTCCGAGATTGCCTACAACAGTGATGAGTACAACCGCAGTGAGTGTGAATTTCCTGCCGAGTGTTCGGTATATATGCTTTGCAGAAAATATGGCATTGATACGCAGGGACTTAATATCCATTCTGTTCCTGATGAATGGGCAAATAAAGAGCAAAAGGATGTCCGCTTAAATCTTACAATGGCAAGAGATTCCCTCAACACCATCGGCTCAAGAATGTATAACGAGCTTAACCGTGAGAAAGAGCCGAAACAGCAGGAACAGTCACGCTGACGAGGTGCCTCAATGAAAGAAGAAAGATATTATTTTTCATTTGATAGCTGCGAACAAGGCATATTGCTCCGAACTCTCAATGACAAGAAAACCGACCTTATACGAAACGGAAAATCAACCGATGCAGTTGATGAACTCATTGTAAAGGTCGGAACTGCTCCGACAAAGAAATTCAAAGTGGTTGAAAGGTCAAGTGCCTATGCAAGATAGGAATAACAAACAGGCTTTTACTATTCTGTCTGTTTTAGGTATTATTCCTGTTATATGGTTTGGTTTGCTGATTGCCCCGTCAGTTCACGGCGGTCTACCTGAAATATTATCAACAATGGCAGAAATATCAAATCATCCGTTTCATATCTCAGTTTGTGAGGACAGTGTAAAAACTGTCCTCGTTTTGCTTTTGTTGTATGCCGTAGCCGTATGTGCCTTTATATCAAGTATACGAAACACACGAAGGGGTGAAGAACACGGCTCAGCCAAGTGGGGCAACAAGTTCAAGGTGAACAAGAAATATCACCAAAAGCCTGACAACAATAACAAGATTATGACTCAAGAAGTGAGTATCGGTCTGAATGCAAAAAAGCACCGACGAAACCTAAATACAATTGTGTGCGGAGGCTCCGGTGCAGGTAAAACCTTTTTCTATGCAAAACCGAACATTATGCAGTGTAACTGTTCGTATGTCATTACTGATCCAAAAGGAGATATACTGCGAGATTGCGGTGCAATGCTCAAGGCGGAGGGGTATAAAGTCCTTGCACTTGATTTAATCAATATGGAACAAAGCAACTGCTACAATCCTTTTGTATATCTGAAAAATGACAATGACATTCAAAGGCTTGTAACAAACCTTTTTAAAGCAACTACCCCTAAAAACGCACAGAGCAATGATCCTTTTTGGGACACGGCTGCACAGATACTTTTGCTTGCACTGATATTTTACCTGCACTATGAAGCACCCGAAGAAGAACAGAATTTTGCAATGGTAATGGAAATGCTACGAGCTGCCGAGATTGAAGATGAAGAAGACCCATTCAGTCCGCTTGACAGACTTTTCTATGATTTGGAAATGAGAAAACCTGACCATATTGCACTCAAGTATTATCATTCCTATCATTCAGGTGCAGCCAAGACACTGAAATCCATTCAAATTACACTTGTTGCAAGGCTTGAAAAATTCAACCTTGAAAGTTTATCGGCATTGACTGCCTGTGATGAGCTTGACTTAGGCTCTTTAGGTGAACAGAAAGTTGCCTTATTTGCTGTATTACCCGACAATGATACAAGTTTTAATTTTCTCATTTCTATTCTATACACGCAGCTTTTTCAGCAGTTATTCTATTCAGCCGACATCATACACAAAGGCGCACTCCCTATGCCTGTGCATTTCTGTATGGATGAATTTGCAAATATCTCTCTGCCTGATGATTTTGACAAGATATTGTCTGTTATGCGTTCAAGGGGTGTATCAGTATCTATCATCATACAGAACTTAGCACAGCTTAAAGCATTATTTGAAAAGCAATGGGAATCTATTGTCGGTAACTGTGATGAATTTCTCTATCTTGGCGGTAACGAACAAAGCACGCACAAATATGTATCGGAACTACTCGGCAAGGAAACAATCGACACAAACACTTACGGCAAAAGCAGAGGTCGAAACGGCAGTTATTCAACAAACTACCAAAACAGTGGCAGAGAGCTTATGACACCTGATGAAGTGAGAATGCTTGACAACAAGTATGCCATCCTTTTCATTCGTGGTGAAAGACCTATACTTGATTTCAAGTATGACATTTTCAAGCATCCTAAATTTCATCTTACAGAAGATGGCGGAGCAAAACCTTATTTGCACAATGAGGTCAACAAAAACATTGCATCTATTTCATTTCTCAATATTCCTATTGAGGATATTGCAGAAATTGAAACACCTGATTCCGATAACTATGAGCTTTTATCGGAAGAAGAATTACAGAAAGAATTTAACATTTAACGGAGGTATTATTCTTAATCTATGAAAAAACTTAACAAGAAAAATCCCATTCTTAAAAAAAGGGATAAAAAATTAAGCAGAATACTTGCTGTTTGTTCGGCAATCGTATTCTGCTTTTGTTTTGGCATTACTGCTTACGCTGCAGGTGATCCCCTGACTGTTGTAAACAATCTTTCAACCTTTATCTTCGGACTTATCCGTGCAATCGGCATTATCATTCTTGGTTGGGGTGTTGTGCAGGTCGGATTATCTTTTCAGTCCCACGATCCCTCACAGCGTTCAAACGGTTTCCTTACCCTTGCAGGCGGTATTGTTGTTACCTTTGCAAAAGAAATCCTTGATTTGATTATAGGTTGATAAAATAAAAACCAGAGGTTTCTCTGGTTTTTACATATTTATTTAAACTTGATAATTTCATCATATGATAATTTTTTTCGTTTTGCTTTTAAAGAAAAACTTTTTTTGAATCCTTTTATGTAATTATTAATATCAACGGCATATTCGATTGTGTCAATAAGCGTTTCACACAAAATAGTATTGGATATGTTATAATGCTCATTCATTACATTAATTTTATCATCATCACTTATTATTCTACGGTTATCGAAGTTTATATTATTAAGTTCACTCTCGACAAATTCTTTACAAATTAAATTGTTTTTATCGTTAATTATAAGCAAATATGAAATATCAAATCCTTTTAATCCATGAATATATTTATTAAGAGCAGAAGTGGTATAAAATGATTCCGAATTTTTGAAATTTTTCATTATGTTTTCAATTTGATTTATATATTCTGATATTCCTTTACAATCGTGTAATCTGCATGGGAGCTCTGTAGTTTTGCTAACTTTTTCAAAAGAATCTTTATCTGTATTATATTCATATTCACCGAATTTATCCGATATCATAGAAGCTAATGCATATACTTTTCCGTTATATTTTGATGTACCTAATATAATCTCTATGTTCTCACAAAGACACTTGTATAATTTATTGAATACTATACATAACTTTTTATGAGTATTAATAATTTCTTTTAATTCTTCATCATGAATTTCTGTAATTATTTTATTGATAAATTTATCTTTTAAAAATCCATATAATAGTAAAAACAAGCTACATATTGACAAAACAAACCACTTATTTTCGTTTAATAGAAACATTATTCTTTTTAAGCTCTCAAAGTTAATATATTTTTCAAATATTGCCTTTATAGTAGAAAAATTATTTATACTAAATGATATAATAATAGCACTTATCAAACATAAAAAAACTACAAATAAATTTCTTTTTGTTTTTTCAGAAAAAATTTTTGTATCAAAATAGGAATTATTGAAATCATCTTGCTTTATTCTAAATGGTTTTATAGTTAAAATAAAAATCATAAAGTTTTTATAAATGCGATAATTTAGAATAAGCAGTTTGCCAATAACTATTTGATTTTTATGGTTTGAATGTTTAATTAAAAATTTTTGTATTTTTGAATATGTCGATATTGAAAAAGTAAATATTCCTTCACAAAGTAAAGTTAAAATTAATAAAACAATTAGTAGAATAATAAAAACACCAAAACAATTTTTAATAATTACAATCATGAAAAAGCTCCCAAATTAGCATCATTAAAGATATAATGAAATTTTCTATATATTAATACTTTGACAGATTTTTCCTAATAAGTCAATACAAATCATGTAATAAAACTGAATATTGTAATTACATAAGTCCTGAATGACGAGTCGACACCATTCAGGACTTTTCATATATAGTGATTTAATTTTGAAGGGAGCTGATAATATTTCAGAAAATAAAAAATACAACATAATTCTTTGCGATCCCCCATGGCAATACAAGGTATATTCAAAGAAAGGTTCAGGCAGGTCGGCAGAAAGTTACTATTCAACTATGAGCCTTGAAGATATACAGTCATTGCCTGTCGGAAATCTGGCAGATAATGATTGTGCTTTGTTTATGTGGACTACCATACCGCTTTTGAAAGACTGCTTTTCTGTTATAAAATCGTGGGGATTTGAATATAAGACAGTTGCATTTGTCTGGATTAAACTGAACAAAAAATCAGATACACTTTTTTGGGGTATGGGACATTGGACAAGAGCTAATGCTGAATTGTGTATTCTTGCCACAAAAGGACGCCCCAAACGGCAATCCGCAAGTGTGCATCAGGTTATTTTGTCACGAATTGAAGAACACAGCAAAAAGCCTGACGAAACGAGAAGTCGCATTGTTGAGCTTGTGGGTGATTTACCACGCATTGAATTGTTTGCCCGTCAGAAAAAAGACGGTTGGGATACTTGGGGCAATGAGGTTGAGTGTGATATTGATTTAATGAAATACGGAGGTGAAAGTTTTGTCAGATAACTGGGTAATTCAAAATCTTGAAAATGCCCTGTCAACTTGGAACGAGAAATTAACGGAAATATGGTCTTTATTAACTACAACACCACAGGAGTTTAAAGGCGGCGGTATATGGGAAATAATCGTTGATATTAACGGTGCAGTACAGGCAATCGGATTGGCATTGCTTGTGCTGTTTTTTGTTGTTGGTATGGTTAAGACCTGTTCATCATACACAGATGTTAAGAAGCCTGAACACGCATTGAAACTGTTTGTCCGCTTTGCTATTGCAAAAGGAATGGTAACTTATGGTATGGAACTTATGCTTGCTTTGCTTGAAATTATACAAGGTATTATTTCAAACATTATGACTTCGGCAGGTTTTGCATCAGCAGGAACAGCAGCTCTGCCGCCTGAAATGATAACGGCTATTGATAATTGCGGATTTTTTGAAAGTATACCGCTGTGGGCGGTAACACTCATAGGCAGTTTATTTATAACCGTACAGTCCTTTATTTTAATTATGACAGTCTATGGCAGATTTTTCAAACTGTATATGTATTCTGCTCTTGCACCGATACCATTATCAACCTTTGCAGGAGAGCCGACACAGAATGTCGGAAGGTCATTTATTAAAAGCTATTGTGCTGTGCTGCTTGAGGGTGCAGTCATTGTGCTTGCTTGTATCATATTTTCACTGTTTGCAGGCTCACCGCCTGTTGTGGATACAGACGCATCGGCAGTAACTATGGTATGGAAATATATCGGCGAACTTGTGTTTAATATGCTTGTACTTGTAGGCGCAGTAAAGATGTCAGACCGTATTATAAGAGAAATGATGGGACTATAATTGACTTTTATATAATTTTAATGTATAGTAATTATGGTTAATTTATTTAGATTATACAAGCATATATCGAAAATAAATTGCTCCTGCCGCAGAGTAATTGTATTGCATAAAATTCTTTCTGATATTAAGTTGCTTGTCATCAGTAAGAGAGATTTAAAAAGGGTTCTCGGTAACCGATTATTTTAATGCAAACAATAGAAAATAAGTTACAAACTGCGGAGAAAGGAGGAAGTCATGGCTAAAAGAAAAGGTGTGTCAAGCAAGACACATACCGCAAAACAGTTAGATGATTATGCGAATCAGAATAATCCTAACAACAAAGCGTACAAGTCCAGAACGACTAATGAAAAACAGCAGAAAAATAATAAAGTGGTTAACACTTTTGCTGATTTGGATTGGATGTGCTTTAGCAAGGGTATGTACGAGTTTGACTAATATCAAGTATTAAAATATTAGATGGCATCAATCAGAAATGATTGATGCTTTTTTATTTGAAAATGGAGGTTTAATTCTTGGAAGTAAAAATCAATAAAGAGATTCGTGAATACACCGAATCCGTATATTTTGGGCTGAGTTTGCGACAGCTCATTTTTTCTGCACTTGCCTGTATTGTTGCAGTGGGATTGTACTTTTTATTAAAGCCGTATTTAAGTCTTGAAACTTTATCTTGGCTTTGTATCTTGGGTGCAGTTCCTTTTGCCGCTTTAGGCTTTGTAACTTATAACGGCATGACAGCAGAAAAACTGCTTGTGTGTTGGTTCAGGAGTGAATTCCTCATTCCCATAAAACTGAAATACAAATCAAAAAACACATATTATGAAGCAGTAAAATCAGATATTGACAAAAGAATTAAGGAGGAAATGAAGAATATTGATTAAAACACTGAAAACTGTTTTTCAGAGAGATAAAGAAAAATTTGTAATTCCTAAGTCTGTGCAGGATACAATCCCCGTTCAGACTGTTTATGCAGACGGAATATTTAAAGTCGGCAGTAACAAATTCTCAAAGACATTCAAGTTTGCGGATATTAACTATTCCGTTTCAAGCGATGAGGATAAAAAGACAATCTTTCTTGCTTATGAGGAACTGCTCAACAGCTTTGACAGTGCTGCCACTACGAAAATTACTGTCAACAACCGTAAACTGAATAAAGAAGAATTTGAAAAGGAAATCCTTTTGGAAAATCAGGATGACGGACTTGACTATCTTCGTAAAGAATATAACGAGATGTTAAGAACAAAGGTAACGGCATCAAATGCTCTTATTCAGGAAAAATATATTACAGTATCTATTAACAAAAAGAGTGTTGATGATGCAAGAACATATTTCAACAGAGTAGACTCGGAGCTTTCATCAAGATTTGCAAGGCTCGGCAGTGTATTTGCCCCTGTTGAACTTGATGAAAGACTGAAAATCATTCACGATTTCTATATGCCTGATGATGAATTGCCATTCAGATTTGATTTAAAGGAAGCAATGCAGAAAGGTCACAATTTTAAGGACACAATCTGCCCTGATTCTATGGAATGCGAAAAGGGATATTTCCGTATCGGTGATAAGTATGCAAGGGTATTATTCCTCCGTGATTATGCATCATATATCAAGGATGATTTTCTTGCGAACTTAACAGCACTGAATAAAAATCTTATGGTATCCATTGATGTGATCCCTGTTCCGACAAATGAAGCCGTAAAGGAAGCGGAAACAAGACTGCTCGGCGTTGAAACAAATATCACAAACTGGCAGAGAAAACAGAACGCAAACAACAATTTCTCTGCAACAATTCCGTATGATATGGAACAGCAGAAAAAGGAAATGAAAGAATTCCTTGATGATATTACTACCCGTGACCAGAGAATGATGTTCGGTGTTATTACCATTGTTCATATGGCAGACAGCAAGAAACAGCTTGATGAGGATACCGAAGAAATCTGCAACATTGCAAATTCTTCTATGTGCAAAATGACTGTATTCAAGCTCCGTGAGCAGATGTATGATGCACTTAAAACCGTTCTGCCCTATGGTGTACGAAAAATTGATACAATGCGTACACTTACCACTGAATCACTTGCAGTATTTATACCTTTCAATGTTCAGAATATTTATCACAAGAAGGGCATTTACTATGGTGTAAATCCAAGAAACAGAAATCTCATTATTGCAGACAGATTTTTACTGCTTAACGGAAATTCCTTTATTCTCGGCGTATCAGGCGGCGGTAAGTCCTTCACTGCAAAAATGGAAATCATATGCAGAGCATTGTCCGATACAAATGCAGATATAATCGTAATTGACCCTGAGCGTGAGGACAAAAACATCACAAAAGTATTAAACGGTCAGCATATTGTAATCTCGGCAAACTCACAAAATCACATTAATGCTATGGATTTGAACAGATACTACGGCGAGGGTGCAGATCCTTTGGTTGACAAAACACAGTTCATTATGTCCTTGTGTGAGCAGATTATGGGAAGCAATGCGATTACACCGCAGCACAAGTCTATTGTAGACAGATGCACCTACAATGTTTACCGTGAATATATCAGAGGTAACTATGAGGGTGAACCGCCTACCCTTGTTGACTTATACGAGGAACTTTTGAAACAGCCTGAACAGGAAGCGAATCAGCTTGCACTTGCTCTTGAGCTTTTTGCAAAAGGTTCTCTGAATACTTTTTCTAAACAGACAAACATTGACCCGAACAACAGATTTATCTGCTATGATATTTTTGAACTTGGCAAACAGTTAATGCCTATCGGTATGCTTGTTATTCTTGACAGTATTCTCAACCGAATAACTGCAAACAGAGAAAAAGGCAGAAGGACATATATTTTCATTGACGAAATCTATCTGATGTTTGCACATGAATACAGTGCTGAATTTCTTTACAAACTTTGGAAAAGAGCAAGAAAGTACGGTGCATGTGTAACAGGTATTACACAGAATGTTGAAGATATTCTGCAAAGCCATACGGCAAGAACAATGCTATCAAATTCTGAATTTGTTGTAATGCTCAATCAGGCGGCAACCGACAGAGAAGAACTTGCAAGACTGCTTAACATTTCCGATGCAGAGCTTGATTATATTACCAATGCAGAAGCAGGTCACGGACTTATCAAAATCGGCAGTTCTCTTGTTCCGTTTGAAAACGATTTTCCGAAGAATACGAAATTGTACAAACTGATGTCAACGAAACCGGGCGAAGATGAGGGAATGGCTGCATAGCCATTCCTGTTTTCAGAAAGGATAGATATGAAAAAAATATTATATTTTATAACACTTATGGTGCTGATTGTTATTCTTGCAGTCAGCACCTATTTTATTGTATCAAATAAAATAGAAAACAAAAAACAGGAAGGTGTATTCAATGACATTGTTTCTGTAGTTGAAACAGAAAGCAATAACGGTGATAAAGCGTTGAACGGGTATATGGAACTGAAATCACAGAACGCTGATTTTATCGGCTGGATTAAAATTAATGATACCAATATCAATTATCCTGTTATGCAGAGCAGTACACCGAATTTTTATCTACGAAAGAATTTTAATAAAGAGTATTCATATTACGGCACGCCATATATCAGTGAATTGTGCAATACTGATAAGTCTGATAATTTAATTATCTATGCTCACAATATGAAAAATCATAAGATGTTCGGTGATTTGGAAAAGTACAAGTCAAAAGACTTTTACAACAGCCATAGATATATTCAGTTTGATACACTGAACAACAAAGTAACTTATGAAATCATTTCTGTATTCAAAACAACACCTAATGATTTTGATTATCAGAACTATACGGATTTTACTAATGAAGAACAATTCAATATCTTTATGGATAAATGCAAGAGCCTGTCCCTTTATGATACTGAAACAAATTCAGCATACGGTGACAGGCTTATTACTTTATCAACCTGTGAATATTCACAAAAAGATGGCAGACTTGTTGTAGTTGCAAAGCAGACTGAGGTGAGCAATTATGAAGCCTAAAAAGTATGTTGTATCTCTGTCAGGCGGTAAAGATTCTACGGCTATGCTGTTAAGACTGATTGCAGAAAAAAGACCGATTGACTATATCATTTTTTGCGACACAGGCTTGGAATTTCCTCAGATGTATGAGCATATTGATAAACTTGAAAAGTATATAGGCAGACCTATTATCAGACTCAAGGCGAAACACGATTTTGAATACTACTTTTTCGTTTATCACCCTAAACGCAAAAATCCCGAACTTGAAAAGTATGACGGTATGAGTTGGGGCGGTCCGAGAAACCGTTGGTGTACTGCTATGCTTAAAAAGAGAGTATTAGATGCTTATTTCAAAGACTTAAAGAAGGATTATAAGATTGTTGAATATATCGGCATAGCTGCTGATGAGCCACAACGAATAAAGAACGCTTGTTATCCTTTAGTTGAATGGAATATGACAGAGCGTGACTGTCTTGAATATTGCTATGAGCGAGGTTTTGATTGGGGCGGTTTATATAACATATTTCATCGTGTTTCCTGTTGGTGTTGTCCTTTGCAGAGTCTTGATGAACTGCGAAAACTTCGCAAGCATTTTCCTGATTTATGGAAACAGCTTGAATTATGGGACAGGAATACTTGGCGGACATTTAAGCCCGGTTATTCGGTGCAGGACTTGAATGTTCGTTTTGATTTAGAGGAGCAATGGCAGACTCAAGGTAAAAAACTGAACACAAAGAAATTCTACAATACCCTAAGAGAAAAATTGGCAAGTTAGCAGGTGAAAAATGAGAGATATTAAAACAAGAGATAAGGTTAATCAGACTGTCAAAACGCTTGACCGTACTGCCATTGTAGCAGATAAATTCAGAAATACTACAGTAAAATCAAAGGAAACAGCCGAACATACACAGACAACTGATGAAACATCACCCGAAGAATATGCCGTAAATCTTGTTTCTGATAAATCAAAAATTGCGGCACACAGAGCTGCCGAAAAATTCAATGAAAAAGGCAAACAAAGTGTTGCTGAAACCAAACGCAATATTCAGTATTTCAGATCGGAACAAGCTGTTAAATCAATTCGCCGTCAAAGGACTGACAATAAGCCTTCTGCAAGTCCTGATTTGAACTTTTCCGATAAAGGCAGCAAGTATGACATCAAGACAAGAGAGAGCATTAAAAAGGCAAACACAAAGCCTGTCTGCAAGGATATTAAGGGTGCTGATAAGACTATTAAAACAGTAAATCATTCTGTTAATCAAACAGTTAAGTTATCATCTGATACAGCACGAAAATCCTATATATCCTCAAAGCAGACTGCAAAGACAACAAAGAAAAGTGCCGAAGCTGCTAAGAGAGGTTTTGAGAAATCTGCAAAAACAATGAAAGAAGCGGCAAAGCACACCAAGAAAATTGTTAAAGGTATTATTGAGGGTGCAAAAGCAGTAGTCAATGCCATTATTGCAGGTGGTTGGGTTTCCGCTATTGTTATTATCATATTGTGCCTTGTGGGTGCTTTGGCAGGCTCTTTTTATGGAATATTTTTCTCAACGGAAACCTCTGAAACAGGTATGAACATTTCAAGTGTTATTCAGGACATCAACGCTGATTATGATAACAGAATTGATGAACTGAAATCTGATGATTATGACAGGATAGAGATTAACGGCAGTAAAGCGAATTGGAAAGATGTTTTATCTATCTATGCAGTTAAAACTACAACTGATTCCGACAATCCTATGGAGATTGCAACCGTTGATGAAAACAAAAAATCAATACTGTCAAATATCTTTTGGGATATGAACAGTATTGATTCTAAAGCAGAAACAAGGACAGAAACAAAAGAAACCACCTCAACCGATGAAAACGGCAATGAGGTGATTACAACAGAAGATGTTACTGTTAAAGTGCTTATTATCACAATCAGCAGCAAAAATGCTGATGAAATGGCAAGTGCATATTCTTTCAATGACAAGCAAAAGGAATATCTTGCAGAACTTATGAACGATAGCAACAATAAATTATGGGCGTCGATAATATTCAGCACAGGCAATACAAATGATATTGATATAGGCTCAATAGATTTCGGCAATGAAACTGTAAACGATACGCAGAAGAAAATTGTTGCCGTAGCCACTAATTCAGAGAGTTACGGTATTTCTGCAGGCTCAGGTTATTGTCAAGCGTGGGTAGCTGATGTTTATCAAGCTGTAACAGGCTCACGAGGTTCAGCTCATTGTGCTTTATGTGCTGCTGATATGTGGGCAGTATCACAGGACTTTAGTAAAATTCAAGTCGGTGCAACAGTTTACGGATACTCAAGCAGTCAATTTGGTCATGTAGGCATCTACATCGGCAACGGTCAAGTGATACACAATCTATCCGGCACAGTTAAAATCCAATCCCTTAAAAGTTGGGTAAAGGATTTCAAAGGTTTTGCTTGGGGTTGGGAGAATGGAAAAGTATTAGTCTAAACGAAATAGAATCGTATAGGTAATATAAAAGCAGATACCTATGGCGAATTTTCAAAAATTCAGAATGGGAAAGAATACAAAAATTCTAAATTTAAAACGCAAATGGCAGAAAAATAGCAGTTGCTTTAAATTTAGATGTTGAGTAAGTGTTGGAAATCATATAAATATGGATGTTTTAAAGTCGCAGAATTTCTTAAATTTGACATTAATTATCTTTGGACATATCTTAACCGCTGGAATGATTGAGAATTGAAATTACGATATGAAGTAATGCTTTAATTGAAAATTGCAGTATAAAAATAATAGGGCTGAGGTAACTCAGCCCTACTTGTTATTATGAAATTTGATTATTTTTTGTATTAGTAACTTCATCAATATATACTATAGCATTTGATTTTTTTTCATATTTAATAATATAGGTTGTTTTTTTATTGAATTCTTTGTTTGGGAAAATTTTTCTTGTGGTAATAGGATCCATAGTTAAACAATAACTTTCTCCTTTTTCATCCAAGAAAAAATATTCTCGCCCAAATATAACACCATTGCTATTCTGATAATTGTAGTTCACACTGATTGTTTCAATTTCTGGATTAATAGCATAATTGATATTTTTACAACCTAAAACCAATAAAAAAACACAAACTGCTATTACAACTATAAATTCATAGGTTTTCCAATTCATTTTCTTTAAAGCATAAATGCCACAGCCAAGTACAATTATGGACATCGCTAATAATGCAATTGCTTTTATCCAAATTCCATTAAAATACATTACTATTATTCTCCTTAAAACTTTCTTGATACCGCAGCAGAAGTGGTGCTTATAAAGAAATCAAATACTCCAATAGAAATCATAATTTGTTTTGATAGTCGTTTCATGTTATTTTTAATCTGTTTAGGCGTCATTTTAGCATTTTTTAAATACTGTGAATGTGCGAATTGAGAATAGTTTTTGGGTTTTAAAGAATTTAATTTATTAGCAAAAGCACTTGAAATTACAGAACAACACATTTCTAAAGCAAAATTTTGAAATAGTTTACGGATAATTGTTTTTAATGAATATCTTTTATTATTTTTAATCGTATTTTCAAAAGTGTCTATTGCTGTAGATATTGTAGCTCTGGCTATTAAACTCGTCAATTTATTACCAGGTACTAATGCAGTTAAAGCTGCTGAAACATACGAACCCCACGATGATGAAGGTCTAAATGCAGATTTACCAGTTCTACCAGCACAAATATTATATATAATATCACTAACATATTGAGCTAAAATACCTAAAAGCATTTTTGCTAACGCTTTAATAACTACAGTTGCTATAACTTTACCGTTGTTATCTACATTGTTTATGGGATTATTATTGCAATATGTATAAAGATTTGTGCCCGCAGGAATTCCTTTAGATAATTGTGCAATTTCAGGAATATCTGCATTAATAAATCTGTAAATAGATGCATCGTAGTAACGGGACTGGAGATAATAATAGCCTGTTTCGCTGTCGTAATAGTAACCTCTGTAACGCAGGGGGTTAGCGTTTGCGACCTCAAATTGTTCTGCATTGTCCTCATTTACAGTATAAACATTTAACAGTTTGCCCCATTCATCATAAACATACTGAGCAATAATATTTCCATTAGACTCAGTGATAGCAATAATATCACCCATCTGATTAGTCATATAGAAATACTGAGTGCCGTTATAAATAAATCCAATAGGTGTACCATTCATATCATACTGGAAATACATTGTGTTTGTGCCGTCTGATTGAGATATAATGACGCCATTTCTTGTATTATAGTATGTAGTAACACCATTTACAGTCTTTGATGTTCTGATACCGTTCTCATCATAAGTATAACTGTAATTGTTATTTCCGTCAACTATACTTTCAAGATTTCTGCCACTGTTCCAAGTGAATTCTTTATCACCATAGGATAAAATATTACCAATTTCATCATAAGTAAGTTCAACATCATTTACTGCAACAAGCAAATCCTTCCAACCAAAGTTTGCATAAGTGAATGTTGTTGTTTCTTTTGGTGATGCGGTTATATTTTCATCTGTTGTATGGTCATAAACATTCTTGGATGTAATATTGCCGCGAGCATCGTAAGTATAAGTTGAGGTATACGATTGATCTAATTCACTGTTTACACGGACAAGCTGATCGTTATTGTCATAAATATAGAACTGTGATAAACCATTATAACCAAGTGCTGTAACCTTGCCCTTGTCATCATATTGATTCATAAAATCAACAGTGTTTTCTGTTCTGCTTTCTTTATATGAATACTTTTTGATAGTGTTATTATCTTTATCATCATAAGTATATTTAGCAGAGATTGCAACAGCATTATTGTAACTAACACTGTCAGTATAAATCCTGTCTTCCGTACTTCCGTCAGGTTTAAATTTATTCGTATAATTGTATTCTTAGAATTAGCATTTTCATCCTTGAATTCTTCTTGGGAATATGACTGAACAAGAGTGTTGTCGGAAGTCTTGTAAACAGATACGTTATTATTCTCGCCATAAACATACTTCAAGCCTGTATCTGTATTAACCTTTTCAGCCAATTCATTATCGGCATTGTATGTATAGGTGACATAAGGTTTTGCATTGCTGTTATGATACTGTGCAGTAACATCTCCGTTATCGTTATAGGTATAACGAATCACTTCATCATTGGCATAGGTTTCAGAAAGCAATAAATGCTTGCCGTCTGTAGAGTAAGAATATGAAACCGTAGTTGTGTTGGCAACCTTAACCTGATACAACTCACCATGGTTGAGATAGTAGAACTTGTAAATATCAAATTCTTCTCTTATTTTTGAGCCGATGTCATTGTAAAAATACTTTGTTGTTTTGCCAAGACGGTTGGTTTCGCTTGTGAGAGTACCATTGGCAGCATACTTATATGTCTGTCCTGCACTTGCATCTGTATAGGTGTTTTCGGCAGGCAAGCCGTCTTTAGTGCTGTCATAATCCTCAGGGCTGATTTCCTGTATTGTTCTGCCGAGAGAATCGTAGATAGTACGGGTACAATCACCCTTTTCATTAGCAAGTAATGTTCTGCCTGCCTTGTCATAGATATAGGACGAGGTTTCCTCACCGCTGACAGAAGTCAGGAGATTGCCCATAATATCATATGTGTTGTCAACAACGCCGACTGTTGAATTGCCGTCTTTTTCGGTAACTGTTGATACCTTAACACTGTTGCCGTACGCATCATAAGTATTTGTTACGGTTTCTTTGGTTTTGCTGTCAACAGATTTAACAAGTATACCATTTTCATAAGTGTAGGTTACTGTATCAAAGCAATCCAAATCTGCATTGTACTGTTCAGGAATTGTGCCTGTGTAGTTTTCTTTCAGTGCAGCAGAAATAACGAGCTCGTTATTCTCGTTATACACTGAATAGGTGTAATTCTTGCCTGTCTGCTGACGGATTACATTGCCGTTATTATCATATTTGTAATATGTGTTTTCAGCATCTTCGTCATCAGACACTTCTGATAAAACATTGCCTTTTGCATCGTAAGTATAAGTTACTGTCGTACCGTCTTTTGTTTCTGTTAATGTACGGTAATACTCATCGTAGGTATATTCGGTAGTTTTACCTTCTTCATCCGTTGATGAAACAATCATAAGCGCATCATTATATGTCTGTGATGTAGTAGTTTCAACTGAACTTTCTGTTGAAATTGTTTTGTTCTCATCATCATAGGTATAATTGAGATAAGCACCGCTGTCATATTCATAAGATGTTACTCTGCCGTCAGTACCGTATTTGATTGTTTTATCCATACTCTTGGTGAGAACACCGTTGGTGTATGAATACTGACCGAGTGTAACGCCTGCTTGATCTACAACTTTAGTCAAAGTATTGCTATCATAAGTGTAGGTGATAACATTATTTGCAGGATCGGTTGCAGAAATGATATTGCCGTTAGTGTCAAGAGCAAGAGTATATGCTCTGCTTGCACCATCTGTGATTGTGATTGATGATGCTGTTCTTGCAATCGTGATTGTGTCATCATACTTATTGCTTATAGATACTAATTTACCGTCAGTGCCGTAAGTGTAATTTACATCGTCAATCTGAAGAATATAACCATTTTCAGATTTAGTTAATGTATAGCCATTGATTTCATTCGTATAAGTATTGTCAGCAGTTTTGATAAATGTTAGCTCTGTGCTGTCAGGAAGAACAGCAGAAATAACATAATCGTTTACAACTGTTACTTTGCTGTCTGTTGCAAAGAACCACTTTTTATCAGCACTGTCATAAGACCTTGTAAAATCAAAAGATACATTTTTATATGCAAGAGAAAAATCTGTATTTGATTCGGTATATGTGCCGATTGATGAAGTATCAGGTGTAACCGTCTTACTGATTACAGACTCACTTTCACCGACTTTTGCATAAATAGTTGATTCCTGATTAAGCGGCACTGCAAACGGAACGGTATATTCTGTCCACTCGCCGTCTTCACCGATTTTATACTGCAATTTTTCTGTACTGTCTGTATTCGGATTAAGAATACCTACTAAATTGCCATCCTCATAAAATTCAGGAAGAATAGCTTCGGTAACCTGTGTTGCGATATTTCCTGCGTTGTCCTTTACTGCAATGGAAATGGAATTTGGAACACTGTCTAATGTTTTGCTGTTGGAGGTCTGATAAGTTTTTCCGCCATCAAAACTGTAGCCGGAAATGCCTGACAATGCATCTGTTGCTGTGATGGTTACAGTTGTTTTCTTTGTTTCTGTATCTTTTACAACAGAAACATCTGAAATAACAGGCTTAGCTTTATCTACTTTATCAATTTTAACAGTTGTTACTGCTGAAATATTACCGGCATTGTCTTTAGCATAAACATAAACTGTTCCATTTCCGGGATATTGCTTTGTATTTCCTGTCTGCCATGAATATGTACCTGATTGTGTAGAAAAACTATATCCGGCAATGCCTGAACCGCTTTCTGTCGTGGAGGCGGTTAATGTATAACTCTGATTAGTCCAAGCAGTAGGTGCTCCGGTAACTTTTGGTGCTGTAGGAGCAGTTTTGTCTATTTTATTGATTGTCTGTGTTGAAACAAGTCGAATATTACCAAGTGCATCACGAACATAAACATAAACTGTACAGTTTGAAGTAAACGTCTTTGTTTTACTTGCCTGCCAGCTGTAGTTGCCTTTTGTTGTTGAGAAAGAATATGGTGTTGCGTGTAATCCTGAACCGCCGCTGTTATCCTTAGCTCCGTTAACTGTAAGTGTTACATTATTCTTAGTCCAAGATGTTGCATTTCCTGTTACGCTTGCTACTGTCGGTGCTGTGGCATCGTTTGTATAGTTAATTACATAATATGGGCGCATAGAAGATGTTGAATAAGAACGTGATGCAAACGCTCTCCAGTTATAATTCTTATCTGCCTCTTCCGAACTGATAAACATCAGACCGTAATTATGTTGAGTTCCGTCTGCCCATGCCTTGATTGCAGGAGCAATATTGAACTTATACCAATTTGAATTGCTTGAATTATCTGTTGATTTGGCGTTGATTGTTTTACTTGCCATTGATACGGCTTTAGTAAAATTCGGTTTATTGGAATACGTAACCGAGCCTTCCGTCCAACCGCCGATAATAACATATGGTGTAACTTTTGTGGTTGTTGTTCTGCCCGTTGTTTCACGCTGCCATGAATATGCACTGTTAATTGCAGCACCTTTTTTGATAGCTGTAGGCATCTTAAAATAATTTAAGACTCTGCCATATCCATATTCGGAGGCTCTGCCGAAGCAGCAGGTTTGTTCAGAACCATAATTGTTAGATGATTTTGCAGAGTAGACACCTGCATCTTCTGAATATGAAAGGTTTCCTGTTGTCGGATCAATAGTAACAGGATAAACTGTGCTTTCACTTTCAAGCCATGACTTGTCCACATTCACGGACATAATGTATGTATTCTCATCCATTTCATCAAGGGTATATGAACAATCTATATAATGCTCATTTCTGTCACCCTCAACATATTCACTGTCAAATGCAAATGGAGCTGCAAAGGTTTGTACAGACTCTTTATTATCATTGCTGATAAGCGAAACTGTTCCGTCATCGTTCAGAACAGCAGTACAGTTGCTTGTTGTAAGTTTGAATGAAAACACATTCTGACCGATATTGGAATTAAGAACAATCTCGTCTTTTACACCGTTAAGCTGAGGATAAAATTTAAGATTTGTTCCTTCACCGTAAATATTCGGATATTCAAAATCTTCAAATTGCTCATTCAGTATTTCAGATGTGCTTTCGGTTCCTTCAGCCTTTTTGTCACTCTGTGGGATAATAGAATAACTGCTTTCGCCGAATTCTATGTATAAGCCTTTGTTTGAATCTTTTGAAAAATTAATGCGGTAATCATTCTGACCGTTTGTATATTCATATCCGTTTGCTTTCAGTTCTTTGTCAGATTGTTTTTCAACGGATATATCCTTAGTTTTCAAATTACCGTTTTCATCTGTATATGAAATCGGTTCAGAGAACATATATACAGTATTTGACCATCTTTATTTTCTAATTCAATAATATTGCTATCCTCAAACATTGATTGTTCGTCGACTGCTATTGCACCTTTTGTATCAACAATTTCAGATGCATAAGCTGAAAGCATTGACTGAATACCAAGCCAGTCCTGTAATCTGCTTGAGCCGACCGTTAATGCAACAAATGTGCCAAAGGCAATTATGACTGACAAAAGCACACATAATGCCTTTTTCCAAGTTTTGTGTTTTACAGCGTTCATTTCGTAAAAATCTTCCATTTAAGTCTCCTCTATTAAAAATCATTAAAATAAATCATTGATAAAAGATGAATCAGGCATTTTAAAGGCAGCACCTTCAACTTCACTGTTGGCAAATTGAAGATAGCCACAGTCATCTTCACCAATATAAAGTGTTCCAAAAACATCTTCACTGCCATCATCATATACAGAAACAAGTTCAGCTAAAGACATTTTCATCTTAACATCTGGTACAGTTGCACTATCTTTTGCTTTCAGTATTTCAGTTATATCATTTTCGTCAAAATCTACATTCATTTTAAATCCACCGTAATTTATATAAAACTTTTCAATTTTTTTATCGGCGTTTTTATCTTGTTTTGTTGATGTTTCTTGTTCTGATACCATTTGATTGTCATTTTGTGATGATATTTTATTTTCAGACAGTGTATTATTACTGCAAGAGGCAAAAACAATTGAAATAACAATACACATTATTAATATACATATTTTTTTCAAAGTTCTTCTCTTTTCTAATATATTATTTAATACCATTTATTTATCCAGCCGTCTTTATCTGTTGCAAGCTGGGTTTCTTTTTGTGTAGTGGTTGTTGTCGGTTTTTCAGTAGTAGTTGATTTTGTTTCCTCTGTAGGTTTGTCAGGCTTAAAATCAATGTTATTGTCCGCATTGTTATTTGTTGTGCCTGATGATTTTTCTGTTGCAGGCTTAATCGTACTGCTTGAATTGTCAGTTGTATTTTCAAGCGGTAGAATGGTTGTATGCTCGTTAGTAACATATTTACCGTTTTTTTCTGTTACTGCTTTGCCGTCTGACTTCGTCTCAATTTCAGCATAGACACCTTGATTTTTTGCTGTTGTTGATACATTGCTATTATCATCAGTAACAGGCTGATAATAATGAGTAGTACCATTGCTGTCTGTAACAGCAGTAGTTGAAACGGTATCACCACTGCTGTTTACAGAACAGGAAACAAATATACCGACTATAACAACTATGATTGAAATAATAAGTAATTGCTTTTTCATTATGAACCCCATGGTATGTCTGTATCAGGTTCGTTGTCGCTTGTTGTAAGTACATCAACTGTTTTGAATTCTTCAATCTCAGCCTGTGGTTTTGTGTAAAATTCTTTCATCGGATTATACCTCCCTATTAAGTAAATTTTTTACTTCATCTTTTGTGTTTTGGTCAATTTCATCGTCTGCAATAATTTGTGTTGCAATATCACGAAAACTTCTTGTCGCAACAGGGGAGTAAAAATACATACCGTCAATATTTACATAAGCCCTTGCAGAAATTTTATCACCTAAATGGTCTTTCGGTATACCCGTAAATACTGCATTATATGTTGAAACCGTACCGTCAACATTTCTTTTGTCCGCTTTTTTGATATGATTATCTGTTCTGTTATTTACTCTTACTTGTTGATTAATCTGATAATCATTTTGATTCTCAAGAGATGTGTAAGTGTAAACAAAACCATATTCAACCGTATCGGCATATTTTGTAAAATCAAATCCAATGCTGTTTTCGTCTAATGTAAATCTAAAGCGTAATCCGTTATCTCTTGTTCGTATTTGTCCGCCATTGTTTTTGGCAATGTCATCACTGTTTATATGAATATATCGGTCACGTTCTCCGTCATTATTGGCAACAGCAAGCCCAGCTGTATATTCAGGACTTACAATGGTGCATTTGTAATCAATATATTCTTGAGGGAAAGTTATTCCTGTCAGTTTGTTGGTACAATATATAGTCGTATTGTTTGGTATATCTGTAGTAATACTTTTTGCTGTCGGTGCAAAGACTGTTTTTAGATTTATACATCCTGAACAGCCGCCGAAGTTTGTTGCCTGGGGAATATAGATCGTTTCAAGATTTGAGCAGTTAGTAAATGCATTCGCACCTAAAGATGATGCTTTTTTCAGCACAATTTCCAGTGCTGTGCAGCCTTCAAAGGCAGATGCACCGACATTTGTACATTCGGGCAGATTTATTGTTTTGAAATATGTTCCTGCAAGTCCTTTATCGGCAACCCAATTAACTAACGGCAAGTCTAAATCCTGTGTAAGTAACTTGCAGCCGAACAAGGCTTCTGTGCCTATATATCTTAAATCAGGGAAATTGATTTCAGCAAGTTGTTCACAGCCGTAAAAACAGCGTTCATTTAAGTTGCAGATACCATTTGCAGTTATTGATTTCAGATTTGTGTTATAAAATGCATTGTCACCGATTGTTGTAACCGTATCAGGCAGAACAATGCTTTCAATATTACTGTTATTAAACGTGTTTCCGCCAAGTTCTGTCGGTACAATTCCGTTTACTACGTCGGGAACAACAAGATTTGTTTCATTGCCGAGATATGCTTTAATGATTCCTGAAGAACCGCTTTTTTCAATTACGTATTCGCTTTCACCGTCTTTTAATATGTAATAATCAAGATAGGTGAATTTGCTGTGGAAAGGAGAGCCTGCTTTTGCATAAGCGGCGGCAATGATTCTTGTTGATTCACTGACATCAAAAGGAGCATCATATTTTGTGCCGTTTGTTTTTGTCGGCAGAGTGCCGTCTGTTGTGTAATAAATATCTACAAGAGTGTTAGCACATTTCAGTTCAACGCTTATATTGTCACGGTATGCGCCGCTGACATAATTAGCAGTAACATCCTTGCATCTTGTGCCGTCTATGATATTAGAAAAATTAACAATTCCTGCACCGTAACGGTCATAATAACAATAACTTTTCTTAAATGGTGTTGCAGTTGATACAATCTCCTGCTTAACCTGCTCAGGTGTATAGTTTTTATGCTCCATAAGAACATATGCTGCGGCTGCTGATACAAGTGGTGCTGCAAGAGATGTTCCAGCTTTGACAGAATAAATATTATTTCCGGGAAAGTCAGCAGTGTATACATTCACTCCCGGAGCAGAAATATCAACACAACTGCCGTAATTTGAAGAAGACCATGCCTTTCCGTATGGATTTATTGCCGCAACAGTTATGACACTGTCAAATATTGCAGGCTGGTTATAGACTTCTTTGCCATCGTTACCGGCAGCCGCCACAACTGTTACGCCCATATCAACAAGTTCATCTATCACGGTTCCAAGACTTCCTGTGGAAAACGAACAATTTATTATATCAGGCTTATTGTTTAATCGTTTAATATATTCTAAAGCACTTAAAGCTTCAGATGATGTACTATTTCCATTTTTGTCAAATGTTTTGTAAGAGTATAGTTTAACATTGCTTGGTGTACTTTTTGCAATAGTGCCTGTAACAGATGTGCCGTGACCGTATGTGTCCATTTCATCACCGGTGTTTTCGGTACTGAAATCGACATTTGTACGGACAACTCTGTTTTTAAATAATTCGTGGTTATAATTTATACCGCTGTCCACTACAGCTATGTTTATATTTGGTTTAACCTTTAATTTGTAGTAATCAAGCGCAGAAACTGCATCAGTTTCCTCATAAGCCCATTCGTCACTCCAATTACTGTAAGTGCTGATGTCGGAGCATACGCTAATAACAGAATCATAATCGGCAGTATAGCCTAAATCTTCGTACTGTGTTTTGGCTTTTTCAGTTGATTCTTTATCGGCATACTGCAAAAAAGCGTAACCAAAGCCATATACACTGTCAACAGCTCCGTATTCATCAATAGAGTCATCAGCTTTTAAGATTAACCTTGTATTAATAACTTTATCATCAGTACTATCCGAATCACTATAATCGTCATATTCAGCACACATTTCTGCTATATCTTGCCCCACAGAAAGTGTATTGTTTAACTCAACTTCCTGTGCGATTACACTTTGACAAGGATAAATCACTGCCGTAAACATTGTTAATGTAAGTATTATACTAATAAATTTTTTCATAATATCATAACCACTTTCTAATTGATACAGATATGCCCGAAGGCATATCTGTATTATTAAATTTTATTCAATTGATGTTGAAACTTTATATGGGGTGTTTTCTTCATTCACTGAATACTTTGTAACAGAAGATGTATCTTTGTTAATTGCAGATTCGATATAGTTCAATCCGTATCCGCTTCCGACAACATCTTTCTGTTTGTTAAGAGTTTCATCCCAATAGGACTTTGCATCAGCATCTAATGTTGTTCTTAATCCAAGACTGAGCGTATCCAAACCTGTTGATATTTCTCCAAAATATTTTGCAGTTGATCGGTTTTCTTTAATCAGGTTATTTGTGCTGTTTACCAATTGAGGAACGAAAGCATCACTTATTATCTGATCAGGTGCATTGAAACCCGTTTTTGTAATATTATTAACAGGATCGTTACCGCAATAATTGAAAAGATTTGAGTTATATACGCTGCTCATATCTTCTGTAAGTGTCGTAGGTTCACTTGCATTAATAAATCTTCCCCAAGCTGGTGAATAATATCTCTTCTGACCATAATATAAGCCAGTTTCGACATCATATATATATCCCTTGAAACCTTGTTCTACGCTGATGAATATTCCACTTAAATACATTGATATTACCAATGCAATTCCGAACGCCTGAAGTATATCCTGCCACCATACACCTGTAGATTCAAATTCATCATACATTTCCTTAACAAATGTACCCATATAGGTTGGTGTCATATTTCCATAAGCATCATATGACATAGATATAATTACTTTTTCACTCGGATCATATATTTCAGTTATATTGCCTTGACCATCTTTAACGAAAGTGTAATTTGCAGACTGATCCCAATCCATAGCTTTTACAACATCATTAATGGATGCGTAAATGGGATTGTTTTTTAGATTACCTTCATTTGCAACAACGCAAACACCAACTATATCATTATTGTTATAGATAATCTTTACGGTCTTATCATAATAAAGAACTTTATCATTACTTGATGAGCCTTCAGGAGGATTACCATAAAACTTTGCTCTGTAACCGGTAATAATATCGCCGTCCCAAATGTATTCTATACTTGATGTTGGGACAGTATCACGCTTGTTTTCATAATAAGTTTTAGAAGTGCGTTTTCCGTCACCGTCATATGTATATTTATAAATGCTATTTCCATCGCAGAATGCTGTTAAAAGATCTCCATTCCAGGTCATATAACCGGTAATACTTGAGTATCCCATACCGCTTCCCGAATATTCTAAGGGATTTCCTGCTTCATCATAAGTTATGCGGTGTCTATTATAACTTGTAAGATAGTCAGTCATTCCGTTTGACTTGTATTCAAAAGGCGTTATTGTACCATTTTTCGTTGGCGTAAATGTTAATGTATCAGAACTATAATTATATGAATAGTCATCACTGGTTAAATTTTCATAAGTGACTTTTTTAGAAATATTTCCGCCTTCATTGAAATAATATCTTATTGCAGTATGAGTTTCGGGGTTGACTTCTAATGAAATCTGACCACCTTCGTCATATTGATAATAACGAACTAAATCTCCTTCGTTATATGCATAAGAAGTCTTGTTTGCCGGAGCAAGAGCAATATTATTTGTTGATTTCTTAAATACAGATGTTACTCTGCCGACATTATCATATTTATAGCTCCATTCTGCTGATATACGAGTATTCTCATATTTTTCAGGCAAAATTTTATTAGACCTTTTTGCAACCTTAGTTTCGTAATGAGAAACTAAATTTGTTTGTCTGTTGTTATTACCATTAATATATTCTGTGCTGGAGGTCAGTTTGTAATGTGTATTCTTGTCGGTATTACCTTTGTTTTCTACAGATGTGCTCATTGTTCGCTCAAAAGTATCTAAAACTGTTTCTGCTTTTACAATAGGTCCCTTTGTAAGCGATACGGTATATGAATCTTTTACGGTAGTTGTTGTCTTATCTTTTGATTCATTTGATGATTGTGAATAAGAAAATGATGTGCCGAAAAGATTTATTCTGCTTCCTGTATTTGAATAAACCGTTGTTCCATTCTTCTTAACAGTACATCCTCTGTTTGTATAAGTAGTAACTGTATTTGAAACTTCATCTTTCATTTCTGCTACAGAACCGTCGTCATTATATTTATAGGAATATACATAAGTTTCTTTTTCGTCACCTGATTTACCGTTGTCATAAACTGTTTTGGTAATGTTGCTGCCATCATATTCATAAACAATACTTGAGCCATTGCCGAAGATTACTTTTCCTACATTGTCAAGATTGTATTCATATGACATAGAGTAATCAATATTCGCATTTTCTTCTGCAGATTCCTTAACAATTACATTTTCAATTTTACCATTTTTGTTATATGTTAATTCATAAAGACAACCATTATGATAAATTGAAGAGATTCTGTCATTATTATCATATGAATATTCAACAGTCTGATTTATTGTATCGCCTTCGGCAGTAGTAATTGCTTGCTGAACAGAAGTTAATGCGCCTATACCACTATAAGCATACTGTGTATTTTTTGAAGCATCGGTATTTTTACCTTTTGATGTAAGCAAACCACTGTTGCAATCATAATTGTAATATGTTACTTTGCCTGCTTCCTCAACCTGTGATTTATAATGCGTATTACTGTCATATTCATAGTGTTTACCGAGTGTTTTATCTCCGGTCTGTATTTTTATGATATCTGTGATTTGTCCGTATTCATTTCTGACAATATCATATTTGGGAAGACCCGGCTCAGGATCAATAGGTGGAGCATTATCTATAGTTGCTACATACATTTTTAAATCGTCAAAGTAGCATTCTCCGGGCATATTCAAACTATTAATTTCAACTCTTACTTTAGAAATGGTTGATGGGATAGTAATGACACATTTTGATGTCTGCCAAGCATTAACAATGTTATAATCAAAATATGTTTCACCTACAAGTGTACCACTTGCTGCCCCATAAACTCTTACAGAATAATATCTGTTTTTCTTTTTATCGCTGTTATTTCCATTATTTTTGAAAGGAAGAGATTGTTTACAATAAGCAGAACAAGCGAGAACATACGATTCCTTTGGAGTTACATTTACTGTTTGTGTTGCAGTACCAATTTTGTTATTAGCTATAAATGAGAGAGCTCCATTATTAGAACTGCCGTTTTCTTTTATTGGTGCATCATTTGTAAGCGATGCACCCTCAGTCAAAGTCCAATCACTATTGTTTTCAAAATCACCATTTGAGATTATATTTGTGGAAGACGAATCTTCATATATCAAGTGTTGCAATTCTTTGTTAGTATAATTTAAATAATAATCTTGACCATCATAGTTTTTGTAATGAATAAGGTTTGAATCCTGATCATAGTGCATTATTTTTTCTGATTTATTCAGCACATCTGAAAAAACACGATTATATATATTGTCTATAGGAGAATTAATTTCTACTTCGTTAGAAACAATGCCATTAGTTTTTAAAGTATATTTAGAAAGAACATTTACTTTATCTGTGCCGTTTTGATAGTTTAATGTCAGTTCGGTTGCTGCATTATCTGAATTATCGCTTTCATATGCAGTGACATTACTAATTCTGCCGTTTTCATCATAGAAATATGATATGTAATATCCATCAGGATAAGTGACTTTTTGTAATCTGTTATTTTCATCATAAAAATACTGAACGGCAATATCTTTACCATTAGTTTTTGCAGGCTGTTCTGTGCCATTAACATTGTAATGAACGCTGATTGAAGTCAGCATATCATTATCATAATTGAATCTGTATTTTCTGTTTGAACCATCAGTGATATATGAAATATTTTCTCCATCATATTTTATCTCGACGGTATTTACATATTGTTTATTGTTATTATCTTTATCAATGAATATATATTCAATCTTTGTAACATAACCATTAGAACCGATTTTTGAAAAATAATATGTTGTATTATCTTTTTCACTTTTTATTTCGATTCTGTCATAATCAGTCCTGTCATTAACAGAAGTTAAAATGTATTTGTCTCCTGAACTATTTGAACCAACAAAATTATTACTATTACCATTATTTATAAAAAATATATATTCACCTTCACAATTTTTCCAAAAATATTCTCCGTTTTCATATTGAAGAATACTGTAATAATTTGTGCGTGCATTGATGCCGTCAGAATTGTTGTTATCTATAGCGGAAGGATTGATTATAGTCTGAATGTTTACTTGTGCAAGTTCATCATATACACTTAAATCATTTCTGACAATTAGCGGAGAACAAGTATAATCATTAACATACAATGTACCAGCTCTGTCCAAATCTACAGTTTCAGATTCAATTGTTTTATCAACATCTCCAATTTCACGATAATATATACCCAAAACTATTGACTTGATTTCAATGTAGGTGTTTTCTGATAACGGTTCAAGGGCTAATCCTGTATTTTCATATAAACCTAAAGAACTGTAATGTGCATATGATGTTATATCTATTTTACATTCATCAATAGTATCTGATGTAGCCATTTGTCTGTCAATGATTACATTATCAACAGTTGATAGCGGCACATTTTGAACCTGATTAAGTTTATTTTTCAATCTATACACATTTATTGTATTTGAGGTATCCTCATTACCATTTGTTTGAACGGTCCCAGTTGAAATGTTTAATGTAGCGTTGTTAATGAATACTTGCTTATCAGTAATAATACTTGGTTTGACATATATACAACTGTCAATTCCGTTTACTGTTTTATTAAAGCCGGCAATCTCCATTTTTTCCTTATTTACACCATTAGTGTACATAGTTAAAGTTTCGCTGTCGTAGAATCCTGTTTCGTTAGGATTAGATACTGAATATGCAGCAATTTCACTGACAGCATTTTCTGCATCTGCAATTGTTTCAATATTATTGTCAATTTCAGATATTTCTTCCCATTCATCATTTACTTCCTTGTGAATAGGAACAGCAGCAGATACCTGATAATATCCACCATCGTCTGTCATATAGGTCTTTGAATTTTCTGTACGTTTGCTTTCAATCTCATATTCAATTGAAACTTCGTTAGGCGAAAATTCATAATCATTCTCAAATTCTTCCATAGCATAGGTGGTAGCGGGTATAACTGTTATCGCCATTACTACTGAAAGAAAAACAGAAATAAACCTTTTAAAAATCTTGTTCATTTACATTCTCCTTTGTTTTATAATTCAAAATAAATCCAACAATAAGTTACAATAAAAATTTCAATTTATAAATACATATTGCCTAACTGTCGAAAAAATCGCCCTAATTATATAAACTTTTTGAAAGCAACAAAAAACCGACTGCAAATTTGCAATCGGTGTAGTTAATTTATTCACTTTTAGGAATTGCTATTGTGAGTTCAAATATTTTACTTTTTTCATCATATGACCAATCTAACATTCCGTCATATTTTTTTATTGTTCGTGTTATGCTTTCTATGCCGAAACCATGCAAATACTTGTCTTTTTTACTTGTGAGTAATTTTCTGTTTTCCGATATTGGTACAAAATCACAGCTGTTTTGAATTTTGATTATTTCAAATAATTCTTTTGTATATATATCAACTGAAATTATTTTATTCTTGCTTTGCTGTGCTGCTTCTACGGCATTATCAAGGGCATTGTTCAGTATTGCAGATAAATCAGTATCATCAATATCTGTAAGATTAGCAGTTTTTACATTAATAGAAATAGAAATGCTTTTGTTTGCACAAAGCGTATTATATTTACTTATGATAACATCCAATGTTTTATTACCGCTGATTGCAATATTACTATATTGATTCACTGTTCCGTATAATTTGGAAATATATTCTTTTATCTCTGTATTGTTCGTTAAATTACTTATTTGTTCCAAATGATTCTTAATATCGTGAGTGAATACTTTTAAATCTTTGTTGTTTTGCTCTAATATATCCAAATACTGCTTTTCTATTTCTTGCTTTTGTTTAACCGCTTTTAATTCATATAGTTCAGAAGCATTATTTATTGAATGTTCGTAAATAAAAAACACAACTATATTTGAAATCAGCAGGAATAATGAAGCAACAGAGCAAAGAATATTTGCAGTATTTGAAAGCAAGGTTTCCAAAGAAATATACCGAAAAACAAATAGGGCAAATACCGACGCTACCGGCATAATCATAAGTTCCCAAAAGCCTGTTTTATTTTGTGTATTAACTTTCTTTTTTGAAAAAATACGAATTAAAATTAAACAGATAAAGTAATATGCTAACTTACTCAATGTTATATCAAACATTTGAAGCGGAATAGATTCCTGATATGCATAAAAATCTTTATTCAATAGGCTTGATGTTACAAATATAACGCACCATTCACAAGCTACCATAACAGCTAAAAGAAGGATTGTATTAAATAGTGCTGTAAAAAAACGACACTCATATAGCAGTGAAAATATTAAGCAATATATGACAAATAACGCAACAAAATTCAATATTGTATTATTTGCATAATATATGCCAAAAAGTAAAATATGCGAAATCGTTATACCGATAATGGTTATTTTCGTATTATATTTGTGCTGAAAAAAAGAATTGGCATAATAAAAAATTATTAATCCTTCTGAAAAATATAAAATAATGTTAAAGATTATCTGATAAACCGCCATAGCCTTCTCCCATAAACTGCATAAATTTCTTTTTTATTTCAATCTGCTTTTTTGGTGCTATTGAAATTGTATGACCTGTTTTCATAAAAACTTGATTTCTTTGAAATTTTTTTACAAAATTAAAATTAATAACATAACTGACATGCGGTATTGCAAAGTATGTTGCTGATAATCTTTCCTTAAAGAAAGTCATTTTTTCTCTTGCGATATACTGTTTTTCAAGAGTTGTGACATAAACCGTTTTTCTTTTTACCTCAACAAACACAATATCATTTTTATGCAGAGTTACTATACCGTCATCTCTTGTTTTAAATGCAATTTCATTATTGTTAATTAAATCTATTGCTTTGTCTAAGCCATTATATAAACGCTTGGATTGAATAGGTTTATCAATATATCTAAAAACATTCAAATCCATTGCATCATCAAGATATTTTTGATAAGCCGTAACAATAAATATAACAGTATTTTTATTTCTTTTATTCAGTTCTTTTGCTGTTTGAATACCGTTAAGTTCGTTCATTTCAATATCAAGAAAAACCATATCAAAAATTTCATTTGATAACAGCAGAGCCTCTCCGTTTTCATATTCAAAGGCTTCTAAATCTATTAAGTGTTCATTAAAATAGAACTTTATATGCTGTAAGATAAGATGTCTGTATTCCTTTTCATCATCACATATCGCTATTTTCATAAAGCACCTCCTAAATAAAAAGGCATTGCACAATCCAAATTAATGTGATTATACAATGCCTGTTATTATTTTTCAAGTTTTTCTTCTTCAAGAAACACATCTACTATTTTAGATATTCTTTTTTGATTTTCTAAAGAACATAGTTTTATTTTTTCAATAAGCTGGTCATCGAATTCATTATGAATGGTGCCATTTAACAGATAATCAATATTGATATTAAGAACTTTGCAAAACTCTAATAAGGTTTCTAAACTTGGTGGTTTAGAACCTGTTTCAATAGCAGAAATATGAGAACTAGTTATGTGCATTCTATCCTCTAATTTCTTTTGAGTTAAATGTAATTCTTTTCTTCTCTGACATATTCTCGAACCTATTAAGCGGTAATTTATGTCCATAATATCGCCTCTTGAATATTTTAACATAGCGATTTAATTAAACGAACAGCCTATTAGAAATTAAATTTGCTAATAAGCGGAATTTTTAGCCTAAAAACTGATTTTTTATCTAAAAGAAAACATTTTAACAGATATACCTATTTTTTTAATAGATACGAAAAGTAACTATAAAATATAAAGAAAATATGGTATAGTTGTTTGCGTCAGAATAAATCCAAATAATGTTGAAGGAGGATAACTTAATGATTAATATAAACAAAAGTGCTAAAAAGTTTATGAAAAACATAGTCGAAAAACAGGCTAATCTTTCTGCAAACAGCACAACATGTGTTGCTCTTTACCAGCCCAAAGCACCAGCTGCTTTGAAGAAATTCAGCAAGGTAGATAATGATAAGTAAATTATCAAGTTACCTTACTGACAAATTGCTTTCAAACGGTACAATTAATGATGAGGATAAAGAGCTGTATATTTACGGCTTGTTTATGCTGATTTCACACCTAATGTTTTTTATCATTACCTGTATATTTGGCTTGGCATTAAAGTGTCTGCTTGAAAGTATCATCTTCTACATAGCATTTATGCTTATCAGAAGATATGCCGGAGGCTATCACGCATCAACCGAAACAAGATGTGAAATATTATCTACTATGTCCATATTGGCTTGCATTGTTGTAATTAAGTTGTCAAAAATTTATGATTTCCAAACTGCACTTTTAATAATAACCACATTTTCAACAGTTTGCATATTTGTTTTTTGTCCGCTTGATACACCTGAAAAGCCGTTGTCTGATAAAGAATTCAAATATTTTCGCAAAGTTTCTTGGATCATATTGTTTGTGATAGTTGTAGCTGTCATCGTTTCATATGTTTTCAAATTTCAAATGGTTACTGTGCCTTGTTGTATGAGTTTGATTCTCGAAAGTATATTGCTTGCCGCAGGAAAAATTAAGAGGGTATCACAAAAGAAGAATGTTAAAACATAATCTATTTGGTGTCTTTCTGAAAGAAAAACGACAAGAGAAAAATATGTCCTTAAGAGAATTATCCTACAGAGCAGACATAGCACATACATATATTGCGAAAATAGAAAACGGCAGCAAACCACCGCCAAGTGATGATGTGATGATGCGCCTTGCAAAGGGATTAAATCTTGATGATGAAACTTCTGAAATATTTTTTGACTTAGCAGCTAAGTGCAAAAGAATAAATGATGATAAAAATTTTTATCTTCCTGCTGATATTTCAAAATATTTAAGCAATGAAGATAATGCCAAAAGACTGATCCGAAAAGCAAGCAAACTCGGCAATTCAAATGAGTTTTGGAATGAATTATTGAAACAACTTGAAAAGTGAAAAATATGTCCCCTTAGGGATATATTTTTTGAAAACACTGTACCCCAAAGGGTTACTAAATTAAGATGAATAACAAAGAGGAAATATATTAGATGGTTGCATTATCAAAATCTCCTCCGAATAATGTCAAAAAGGTGCATTGTCCGATTTGTGGAGGAAGGTTATGTGATGTAAAAGAGGATGAGAGAATATGTTTGGACAAGGAAAAGAAAAGTAAAAACGGAATAATTATTAAATGTTATAAATGTGGAAATAAGATAAACATTTCAGTTAGATAAATGTTTACATAATATAGATTAGATTATATGTACAGATTTCATCATTAAAGATAGGAGCCTGACGATTTTTTCGTCAGGCTCTTTTTTGTTGTCCTGCGAAAAGTGTTGAAAGGGCAAGAATGATAGAACTCTGGCAGGAATATATAGCTGAATATCCATAATCTCTGAATTTTGAAAATTAAGAAATTCAAAATTCGGAGGTTTAAATATGAAAAAGATTTGCGAGATATATGATGTATCTCAGGAATATCAAATGAAAGAAAATTCAATATTAGTTTGTGTCAGTAGTTTAGAACAGGACAAGCTCTTTTCTATACTGCCTGAACTGAAAATGAAATTTAATACATCTTTTAATTCTGATGAATGGCAGCAGTTCTTAGAAATCAACAAGGTATATAACCGAAATGAATCTAAACATCATATGCGAGAAATCAGGCAATCCAAGAGATTAGAAACAGATTCTTTGACGAAATATGAAACTGATACAGTTAGCAAAATTCTAAATAATTCCGAACTGAAAACAAAAATTAAAATGGCATTATCAACACTATCCCCATTGCCGAAAAAAAGATTTCTAATGCACTATTCGGAACATTATACATACAGAGAAATAGCTGAAAAAGAAGGGAGAAATGTTAAGACCATTTATGAATCTGTTCAGGCAGCAAGAAAAAAGTTTTTGAAAAATTTTGAATAATACCCCAACAAAATACCCCCAACAAGTTGAAGTTTATGAAAGGACTTCCTTTCGTACAACTGAATAAGTCATTCATCAAATACATTCCTATTGTTGTGCGGGTGCATAAGCCACTTTAATAATCACGCCAAGACGCATGTTGCCGAGCGAGAAATGATTATTATGAGTATCAGTTTGCTGCTGATACGGCGATGACAGGCAATAGGGACAATGATACTCCTGCCCAACCACA
The DNA here is from genome assembly GCA_021770095.1 of Eubacteriaceae bacterium. GTDB lineage: Bacteria > Bacillota > Clostridia > Oscillospirales > Acutalibacteraceae > Eubacterium_R. The sequence goes on from JAETRQ010000004.1 coordinate 108,530, forward strand.
GTCCGAGCGTGATAAAACCGTCGCAGGCAATGGGGGCAGCTCGGATGAAATCGGAGAGGTGAGATTCCTGTGGAGCTGACTTGCAATCAGCCGTTTGATGATTCCCTTATTTGCAATTTGGGGTGTTGAGGACAAATTAAATTGCTTTCATATATTTAGTCGATCGGTAAGACAAAATTTATTTTCTTCTAAATAGGAACTCAAACAAAGAAAGTTTTACCGATTGGCTTCTTACATAGGCAAATGCCTATAAAGGAGGTTTAATTATGAAAGATTATTTAAGGGGAGATATGTACTATGCAGATTTAGGCAGAGGCATAGGTTCGGAACAAAAGGGATACAGACCTGTACTTATTATTCAAAACAATGTAGGTAATAAACACAGCCCTACAGTAATTATTGCCGCTATTACAAGCAGGGTAGGTGTAAAAGCTAAACTACCTACACATTACTTTGTAAATACCGAAGGCGGATTGGAAGCACCATCAATCATTTTGCTTGAGCAGATACGAACGATTGATAAAAAACGATTGGATTCGTATATCGGTCATTTGAGCGATATGCATATTGACGGTATAGATAAGGCACTTGCCATAAGTGTCGGATTAAATAGAAATTCTTAACTATGGAGCGTATAAATGGAACAAATTAGTAATTCGTATGCAGTAATGATTTTAATAGAAATTTTATTTGAGCGAAATCTTATAAATGAAGATACATTTATCAATATTAAGTCACATATCAATTATGAAAAATCGCATAATTAACAAATTTATATATACCTATTATAATATGCTCAAATGAATGGAGGTATTATTATGACAAATAAAAACAATTCCGTTAAATCATTTAATCCCTATGATTTTTTAGATCGCAATAGGGACAGAACAGTCGTTTTTTACGGTAGAGTTTCTACGGAACATGAAGCCCAAATATCTGCTTTGGAAAATCAAATGCAATGGTATGGAGAACAAGCAAAAATGCACGCTAATTGGAATGTAATTGACAGATATATTGATGAGGGAATTACGGGAACTCAGGCAAAAAAGCGACCGTCTTTTTTGAGAATGATTGAAGATGCTAAATTAAAAAAGTTTGATTTAATCGTTACAAGAGAGGTTTGCCGATTTGCAAGAAATACGGTTGATACTTTGGTAACAACACGAGAACTGAAAAATATTGGCATTGAAGTATATTTTGTTGAAGATAATATATGGACTATGGATGGTGATGGTGAATTAAGATTGTCCCTTATGGCAACTTTGGCACAGGAGGAAAGCCGAAAGGTGTCTGAAAGAGTTAAAGCAGGTCAACAGATTAGCAGGGAAAACGGTACAATTTACGGCTCAGGAAATGTTCTTGGATATGACAGATGTAATGGTACTTATGTAATAAATGAAGAGCAAGCTGAAACTGTTCGCCTTATATATAATATGTATATAAACGAAAACATCGGCTGCACAAAAATTGCTAACCGACTTACTCAAATGCACAGATTAAATGCTTCAGGCATTGTTAAATGGAGTCCAGCAACTATAACAAGAATACTTAGTAATCAAACATATATCGGATATATGGCATATGGAAAATCCTATAATAATAATTATTTGGAACAAAGAAGAGTAAATAATTATGATAATTCGACCTATATGTGTGTAAAAGCAGATTTTGAACCTATTATTTCTGAAGAGGTTTGGTATAAATGTCAGGAAATAAAAAAGCGCAGAATATCAACTTCATCGCCTCATCAAAAACACGGAAAGCTTGAAACAACTGATTTGTGGGCAAAAAAATTGCGTTGTTCCTGCGGTGCTTCATTCAGAAAAAACAGATGGCATAAAAATAAAAATTGTGATTGGTCATATGGCTATCAATGCTATAATCAGTTAAATAATGGTACTGCTAAAAAAAGACGAGATGCAGGCGAAGATGATACAGGCTATTGCGACCAAAAAATGATTGTAGATTGGAAATTAGAATTAATGGGTAAAATGATTCTTGAAGAAATATGGAAAAACAGAAAAGATTGTATCAGAGAAACTATTGAACTCATTAAAAAATTCTATAAAAAATCAATGGTTGATGAAAGTAAACCTAAAGCATCCATAATATCACAAATTGAAAAACTAAAAAGAAAAAAAGCTATACTGTTAGAAATGAGAACTGATGGAGAATTAACTAAAGATGAATATATTGAGCAAAAAAATATGCTTAATAATAAGATTGCCGAACTTGAAAAAGAACTTAATGAGAATACATCTAATGATTATAATAAATTTATCATTGATTATGACAAAATATTAAATTCTTTAAATGAAATTATTGATTTGTCAAAACCAAAAGCAGACCGCGATGTATTAGACAAATTCGTATCTAAAATAGTTCCTAATGGGAATACTCATTTTCGTTGGTATATGAATTTGGATAATAATAATGAAATACCTATTGATGTCAATGTAAATGGCAGAAAGAATAAAGCTGTTGTTTCAATAGATAAATTGGGGGATGAACTCCCCGTACATAATGATAATTTAAACGATGAATTAGATGTTGTTTATTTTATAGATAAAAAATCATTGTTAGAAGCAATGCAACACAGGCTGCAATCAAAGCAAGCAAATAATACTCAACTCATAAATAAATTAGGGATAGCGTAATGCTATCCCTTTTATTTATGTATGCAGGCATTAAGTTCATAGAAATAAAAATAACCTCAGTTTAGCTGAGGTTATTTTTATAGGATTCTACAATATTTAAGATATATTTTTAAAATAATTCTTAAAAATATTTTTGAATTTTGTTTTATTATTTCTCGAAATAGGAACAATATAGTCTTCTTCAAGAATAACAAAATCACGAGTATATGCAGTAATATAATTCATATTAATTACAAAACTCTTATGCGGTGAAACAAAGCAGCGCCCTGCCAAATGATTTCTCCAATAGTCTATATTATCCAAAGAATAATAGACGTCTGTTTTCGTAACAATTTTAGATTTTCTGTTGGCTATTTCAACAAAAACAATATCACAAATATTAACTCTCATTCTGATATTATCGTCATTGTCTTTTTTCAGAAAAAAATTAATATTTGAATTGTCCACACTCTTTATTGCAGATTCAAGACCTTTGTAAAACCGCTCAGGATTAATAGGTTTTTTAAAAAATCTCAACGCATTCAGTTCCAAAGCATCATCAAGATAACTTAGATTTTCTGTAATATACATCAATATGATATGCGGATTTTTATATTTCAGCAATTTGCCGAGTTTTATACCGTCAATACCATCCAGTTCTGCTTCAAGTATAACAATATCAAATTTATCATTACACAAAAGCAGTTCCTGAGACGAAGTGAATACATCAACCTGCAGACTTATCAATGCATATTTTGAATAATCCTCAATGTAGTTTGCAATATTTTCAATAAAATTCCGTTCGTTATCACATATGGCAATTTTCATAAATACCTCATTATGTAATAATCGATGAGTAAATCCCGTGTATAAATTTTATCACACCTGGTGACAAAAATCAACAAAATAAGAATAAAAAATAAAGGTTATATAAAAATAATAACCTTTATCCATTAAAATTAATTCTGTTTGCGCACAATATCATATTCACTGCCGTCAGGCCGAAAATAACGGCAGGTCCTATTCTGTTCGCTTATCAGACGGACATATTCATCCTCATCAAGAACAAGGGAACAAAAATATTCGTCCGTCTCATCATCATATTCGTTATACCAGCATTTTTCACAAAGAGAATCCATATTTATTCTTCCTTTAAAAATTCAAAAACAGTAAAATCCACTGTCAAATCGAGCGTATTGACGGAATCAAGTTTTTCTTTATCTTCTTTTGAAGTTCTGTAATAATAAGGAGTCATTGAAAACAGCGTTTTTAAATCCTCACCATTGATACAAACTTTATCTGTTACTTTGGTTTTTGAAACCAGTTTCAGTTTTTTTGTAACAGGAGGCTGCTCATCATTTTTGTATGGAGTGTTATAAACAATCTGCTTCATTTCCCACAAATGATTTTCTCCGCCGACCACACAATAAAGGCTTCCGCCATTTTTGAGCACACGTGAAAATTCTTTTTCATTAAAAGGCGCAAAAAGATGAACCGCTGTATCAATACACTCATTTTCAACAGGTATTGAAGAAAGATTAGCGACAAAATAAGTATGACTGCCGTTGCGTTTTGATGCAAGACGCACCATTTCTTTGCTTATATCAAAGCCATAAAGAGTACCTTCATAATCATCATAATATCCCTCACCGCAGCAAATATCCAGCACCGTGCCGCTCATCTTAGAAGCAATATACTTCTTAAGGCAGGAATAATATCCTTTTTCAAGAAAAGTGTGTCTGGAACGTGCGGACTCTTTACTGTCACCTGTTTTATCGCCGCTTTTTGAGCCTAAAAGCAGATTGACATATCCCTCTTTTGAAATATCAAAAGAATGATTATTGCAGCATCTCAGTGAATGACCGGCTGTGTTCAGTTTTTCTTTACATACAGGACAAATAAGAACGGACATATCCTACCTCTTTATATACAAATATCAAGTTCAATCGGGCAATGGTCCGACCCCTGAATATCAGTATGGATTTTTGCATCAATCAATCTGCTGTCAAGTGATTTTGAAGCAATGAAATAATCAATTCTCCATCCTGCATTCTTTTCTCTTGCTTTAAACATATAGGACCACCAACTGTAAATATTTTCTTTATCCGGATAAAAATATCTGAAAGTATCCGTATACCCGCTGTCAAGCAAAACAGAAAGTTTTTCTCTTTCTTCATCAGTAAATCCTGCGTTTTTATGATTGGTTTTAGGATTTTTTAAGTCTATTTCCTGATGAGCAACATTCAAATCACCGCAATATATTACCGGCTTTTTCTCTTCAAGTGACAGAATATAATTTTTAAAGTCATCCTCCCACTTCATGCGATAATCAAGACGTTTCAGTTCTCTCTGAGAATTAGGAACATAGACAGTTGCGAAATAAAAATCGTCAAATTCGAGAGTAATGAGCCTTCCCTCCTGATCATGTTCATCTATTCCCATCCCGTAACACACGCTCAAAGGCTTTTGCTTTGTAAATATGGCTGTTCCGGAATATCCTTTTTTCTGTGCATAATTCCAATAACAATTATATCCGTCAGGTGAAAAATCAATTTGACCCTCCTGAAGTTTTGTTTCCTGCAAACAGAATATATCTGCATCAATTTCATTGAAGAACGCTTCAAAATTCTTGTTCATACAAGCACGAAGACCATTAACATTCCATGAAATCATTTTCATATTATCACCAAATACCTTTACTATAAAATGAAAGAATAATCATATAGATTATTCTTTCATCTGCAATTATCAAATTAATGATGGAAAAGTCTGATACCGGTCATTGCCATTGCAATACCATAATGATCACAACAGTCGATAACAGCCTGATCTCTTACTGAGCCACCCGGCTGTGCAATATATTTTACACCCGAGCGAACTGCTCTTTCAATATTATCTTCAAACGGGAAGAATGCATCTGAGCCAAGAGCAACATCCGTCATCTGCTTGTGCCAATCTTCTTTTTCCTCTTTCGTAAACGGAGCCGGACATTCTGTAAAATATCTTTGCCATACACCGTCTTTGAGCAAATCTTCATATTCATCGCTGATATAAAGGTCAATTGCATTATCAGCATCACACTTGCGGATACCGTCGATAAACGGAAGGTTAAGCACCTTTTCATTTCTTCTCAGCCAAAGCATATCCGCTTTATTGCCTGCCATACGTGTACAAAGAATACGACTCTGCTGACCCGCACCTACACCGAGTGTTTGTCCGCCCTGTGCATAAACAACAGAATTGGACTGTGTATATTTTAATGTAATCATTGAAATGAGCAAATCAATTTTTGCAATTTCAGGGATTTCTTTAACTTTTGTGGGCATATCATCAAACAAATCCATAGTAATTTTTGCATTATTACGCTTTTGTTCAAATTTGATACCGAAAACCTGCTTTGTCTCCATCTCTTCAGGAATATAATCTGCATCCATTTTTATGATAAGGAAATTGCCTCTTCTTTTTGACTTAAGAATTTCAAGTGCCTCATCTGTATAATCAGGAGCAATAATTCCGTCAGACACTTCTTTTTGAAGGAATGTTGCAACAGAAGCATCACAAGTATCAGACAATGCTGCAAAATCACCGAAAGATGATTGTCTGTCACAACTTCTTGCACGAACATATGCCTGTGCAATCGGAGATAATTCCAAATCTTCAGGAACCATACATACTTTTCTGTCAATATCTCTGAGCGGCTGAGCAACTGCTGCACCGGCAGGTGAAACATGCTTGAAAGATGCAGCACTCGGAAGACCTGTTGCTTCTTTCAGTTCCTTAACCAACTGCCATGAGTTAAACGCATCTAACAAATTGATATATCCTGCTGCTCCGTTTAAAATCTCAAACGGGAGTTCTTTGCCGTCCATATGAATTTTTGCAGGATTCTGATTTGGATTACAGCCATATTTAAGTTTATATTCAGTCATATTCTCTTTCCTTTCAGTATTAATATAGTTATTTTATACTATTGCATTGAAAAAAGCAAGTCGCAATGATACAATATATTTATGAATGGAATATTAGTAGTTAATCATTTTCTTACAGGCAGCAAGTATAATGAACTGCACAATCATTTGCAAACTGCTGCAAAAAAAATGGATATTGAATTAAAAGTAAATACGAACCTTGAACTGGCAACCGAGAATATTCAAACTGATTTTGTGCTGTTTTGGGATAAAGACATCCATCTTGCACGCAGAATTGAAAAAATGGGAGTTCCCGTCTTTAACAGTGCAAATTCAATTGAACTGTGTGACGATAAAGCAAGAACTTATATTGAACTTGACGGAATTGTTCCCCAGCCAAAAACCCTGATTGCTCCAAAATGTTATTTTGAAGCAGATATGAGCAAATTTGTTGACAATGCAGTTGATATACTCGGACTGCCGTTGGTGTTCAAAGAGTGTTTCGGCTCATTCGGTGAACAGGTATACCTGTGTAAAAGTAAAAAAGATATATTATCACACATCTCTGCCAAACCATTTATACTTCAGGAATTTATTGAACAGAGCAAAGGGTCGGATACACGAATAGAAATTGTCGACGGAAAATGTGTTTGTGCGGTAAAAAGATTTAACGGCAATGACTTCCGTTCCAATGTTACAAACGGAGGTACAATGACTGTATGTACTGCAAACGATAAAGATATTAACAATGCATCAATCGCCTGTGAAAAACTCGGTCTTACTTTCGGCGGTGTTGATATTCTGGATAATGGAATGATATGTGAGGTGAATTCAAATGCACATATCATCAACATTATGAACGCAACAGGCACAGATATTGCTCCGCTGATTTTCAAAACCATTACGGAGAAAATAAAATGAGCGGTATCCTGATATATACAAAAGAAGAAGCAAAACGCAATCAGTTTACAATTGATAAATTCAAAGAATACCTTAATGTCAAACTTGTTCATGAAGATTACAAAGGAAATGCAGATTTTGTCATTAACCGAACCAATGACTTTAAAACAGGAAAATATTTTGAAGAGAAAGGCATCAGAGTTTTCAATCCCTCAAGTTTGTCACAGCTCGCAAATGACAAACAAAAATGCTATGAATTTATGCAGAAAAACGGCATACCGATAATGCCGATTAACTATGAAGGAATACCTGTAATAAAAAAGAAAATTAACGGTCACGGCGGCACAGAAGTTTTTATGCTGCAAAAAAAAGAAACATTTGAAAACGGATATGTGTATCAAAAACCCTGTGACACTTTGGGAAAAGACCTCAGAGTATGGGTAATCGGCAACAAGATTATTGCATCCATTTTAAGAACAAATGATGCCGATTTCCGCTCAAATTTCTGCCTGGGCGGGAATGCTGAACTATATAATCTGAATGAAAAAGAAACAATTCTTATCAAAAGGATAATAAGCCTTATTAAAAGCGATTATATAGGAATAGATTTTATTTTTAATAACGGAGAATTCGTATTTAACGAAATTGAAGACACTGTCGGCGCAAGAATGGTTTATTCAAAAACGGATATTGACATAATCAAAATGTATTGTGACTATATAAAACAGATATTAAATTAAAAATACCTGATATATCCAAAGAAGATATATCAGGTATTTTTTATTGTCTGAACAATTCGTACTCTGTAACAACAAATTCTTCAATATCCCCATCACTGCCAAGGATACATCTGCTTTTTTCTGTATACAGCACACAGTCGATTACTCCGTTATGTGAGGCAGGAAGTGCATAAAGCGTCTCAACAATCGGTTCTCCGTTTATCATTTTATCAATCTGTTCAATCAAAACCGCACATTGTTTGATTATATCGGTACTGATAAAATCCCCTGTTTTCTGTGCAAATTGTTCGATGATTATATCAATACCTTTCATGATAATCCTCCTGATTTTTTAATATATTACGTATATTAGCACACACATTTTTCCTATAATGTTACATTGTGTCGAAAGGATTAAGTTTTTAATTCCAACTTGATTTTTATAATAAATTATGTTAAATTATCATCGGCAATTAAATAAATACGCATAAACGACACAAGTAATGCTTGGCATGTAAATCTGATTACGGTAATGTGACACACTGTATACGGATGCCATCATTGCTTGTTTTTTTATGCCTGCAAACAAGGAGGAAAAATTATGCCGAGAAATCAATTCCAAAGGATGGTGTTTGCCTTCCTTACCGTAATTATAACGGTACACGCTTATGTTTTTTACAGTTTATATGTAGTGAACGGAGAAACCCTGATGAATATAACAGGTGAAAATTCCGTACTCCATGCAATCAACGCACAGGGCGGTGTCTATATGTTTGGAAAAATGCTCCCCATATGGGCAGTAATCCTTATTGAATTTTGCTGTGCCTATACTTTAGAATGTATTATGGGCAGTCCGTGTTCATTCAAACTGGCAAGCAAAATTTTTGACCCTGCAAAAAATCATCCTATGATTTTCGAGAGTGCAATCATCTGTGCCACGGTAGGATTAATGTGTCCTGCAATGAGTTTCCTTGCAGCATGGTTTTATTATCCATACTACAATGACTTTAATATCTGGACACTGCTGGCAAATTGGATAAAATTAGTATGTTTCAACTTCCCGTTCGCATTCTTCTCACAATTATTCTTCATTCAGCCGCTCGTAAGAACAATGTTCAAATTCTTTTTCAGAAAAGATATTGCTAAACATTCTCAGACTGAACAAATCACCGCATAGACAAGTTCGCATTTTTACTTTATTTTATATTGACGAAAAAACAATTGTGATATAAAATAAAAATAACATAAAAAATATAAAGGAGTACGTTTACTATGAGCAAACTCAAAGGAACAAAAACCGAAGCAAATTTGATGGCTGCTTTTGCAGGAGAATCTCAGGCACGCAATAAATACACATATTATGCTTCAAAAGCAAAAAAAGATGGCTATCAGCAGATAGCTGCTATTTTTACCGAAACAGCAAATAATGAAAAAGAGCATGCAAAAATCTGGTTTAAACTGCTCAACGACGGAATCGGAGATACAGTTGACAATCTTAAAGATGCGGCTGCCGGTGAAAATTACGAATGGACAGATATGTACGCATCTTTTGCTAAAGATGCCCGTGAAGAGGGATTTGACGATATTGCATATTTGTTTGAAGAAGTCGGCAAAATTGAAAAAGAGCATGAAGAACGCTATAAGACTCTTATTGAAAATATTGAAAACGGCCGTGTATTTGAGCGTGACGGTGAAATCTATTGGCAGTGTGCAAACTGCGGACATATCCACAAAGGTTTAACTGCACCTGAAGTATGCCCTGTTTGTGCTCACCCTCAGTCATATTTCCAGATTCAGCCAACAAATTATTAATTTAATACGACTTAATACGACAAAAAGGGACCAAAGTGTAGTATAATGCTTTGGTCCCTTTATTTCATTGCCTTTTATATCCCCCTATGCTATAGTATAATTATAGGCTATTGGTTTCAGTATAATTATTAACGAGGGGAATATTATGAATAATACGAAAATGAACAGAGGTACATGCTCTGAAAATGCAATTAATCCCAAAGCTGTTTATGACTTTATCAAACATTGTGAAAAAAACAACCTTGGTATAAACAGTTTTATGCTTATTAAAGGCAGCACTGTTGTCAGTGAAGGTTATCATTCCCCTTATACCAATGAGGATATACATGTTTTGTACTCTCTGTCGAAATCAATAACCGCGACCGCTCTGGGTTTTGCGGTCGATGAAGGAAAAATATCCCTTGATGATTCTATCTGTAAATTTTTTGGTGAATATGACAGACACGGAATGAATAAATCCATCACAATCCGACACCTTGTCACAATGACAGCCGGCAAAATGATTGGTATGGCAAAAAACAGACACCAAAAAGACTGGATAAAAATCTTTTTTGATGCACCGTTTGTATTTAAACCCGGCAGTAAATTTTTATATACGAATGATAATTTTTATCTTCTGTCAGCCATAATCAGCAAAGTGTACAAAGAAACACTTGTAGATTTTCTTTATCCAAGATTATTCAAACCGCTGGGCATTGAAAAACCACTTTGGGAAACAGACAAATTCGGATATGCTGCAGGCGGATGGGGTCTTTATATGTGTATAGAAGATCTCGCCAAAATCATGGTTTGCTATTGTCAGAATGGTAAATATAATGGGGAACAGGTTATTCCGCCAAGCTGGATAAAATCTGCAACCGCTTATCAGGTTGATACTGTAAAAAAAGGTCATATTGATGTTACAAAAGGTTATGGTTTCGGATTTTGGAGAACATCATTGCCAAATACATACAGAGCTTATGGACTGCACGGACAGATGGGATATGTTTTTGAAGACAAGGACACCGTACTTGTTATCAACAGCGGTATTTCAAAAGATGAAAAATTATCATCTGCCATTATTGATTTGTACAAAACATTATGGGATGAACCGCAGACAGAGTATGAAGAAAAACTGAGCGGATTACTCTCCTCTTTCGGGGATAAGGATAATCTTCCTGTGGCACCCCGCAATTCTATTCTTGAAAATAAATATGACAAAAAAACATTAAAAACAAAATCAAGCCGTTTTGCATCTATGCTCAATGCCACAATCTCAACAATGCACAATGAAAAAAGCGGCTCTACCGACAGATTTTCATTAAGTCTTGATTATAATAATGATTTATTCCTGCTATGGAAAGAAAATACATGTGTCAACAAAATCAAACTCGGTATGAAAAATATATACGAGAGTACAAAAATTGAAATTAACAATATGAAGTTCACGGCTTTTGCAAAAGCGGCATGGACAGAGGAGAAAGTACTGACCGTTCTTATCCGTATTGCAGAAACATGCCATGTCAGAAAACTTGATTTTGATTTTTCAGATGAAAAGCATATTGTCGTCAAAAACAATTCTTTCCCCGACTTGCCGGAACTTGCAGCACACTATATGGATTTTTCAGGTATTCCTTTGCCTGAAAAGATTGAAAAATTATTAATCAAATACGTCGCTCCCGGAGTCCTTCTTCTCGGAGAGCCAAACTTTAAAATTAAATTATAAATATGAACTGGAATAATAAGTTAATAAAAGAAATATGTCAGCAACTGAATCTCGGTAAATTAAACAGAAAGCCAAAAAGAGTCGCCGGCGGATTCATGCACAAAATGTATCGCCTGCATACACAAAGCGGTGATTATGCATTAAAACTGCTTAATCCTGAGATTATGAAATGCCCTGATGTATTTGAAAATTATAAAGTCGCTGAAAATCTGGAGCAATGTCTTGAAGATAACGACCTGCCAATCGTTGCAGCATTAGAATACAACGGCAGAAAAATGCAGTGCATCCACAACCGTTATTATTATATTTTCAACTGGGTAAACGGTAAATCACTCAAACCTGAAGATATAAAACCTGAGCATTGTATCATCATTGCCGACTTGCTTGCAAAAATACATACTATACACTGTGAAGTGCAAAATGCAGCAAAACAGGAACTTGACATTGACTGGGACTTTTATATTGAACAATCAAAAACAAAATGCCCGAAAATCACGCAGATTTTATCCGAAAACAAAAATCTGCTCTATAAAAGCCAGCAAGAAGGCAATCTTGCCCTTAACAAACTGCCGAATATCACCTGTATTTCTAACGGTGATATGGACAGTAAAAACATTTTGTGGGTGAACCATAAACCCCAAATCATTGATTTAGAATGTTTAAATTACGGCAATCCGTTTGTGGAAATGTTCCAACTTGCTTTATGCTGGTCCGGATATGAAGAATGTAAAATTGACTTTTCACGATTTGAGTCCTTTTTAAAATCTTATCTGAACAGATACGGAAAAATTCAAATGGATTGTGAAGCACTTTATTACAGTAACACAGGCAGACTGGAATGGCTTGAATATAACATCAAACGTGCATTAATGATAGAATGTGAAAATCGTCAGGAAAGAAAGCTTGGCATAAACCAAGTAAAAGAGACAATGGAGCATATTATTTATTATGACAAAATCAAAAATAAATTAATATCCTGCCTAAAAAAATACTTTTCATAGCACAACCCCCGAACATCGCAAAAGCAATGCTCGGGGGTATTTTTGATTTTCTTATTTATTGGACTTTTTATAATCCCTATGTTATCATTAAATTGGTATGGTGATAGAATGAAAAAATACATATGTAAAATTGCAACCATTGATGAAATGGAAACCAAGTGGAATTATGACATAAAGAAGAATAAAAGTCCGAATTGGAAAGTCTGGAAAACTGAATCAATAGAACATATCATAAACGGACAAAGTATCACTTATTCCGGCATATTGAATGATATAATTATATGTGAGACTACTGCTTTGCTTGATAAAAGCATCGTTCAGAATTGCGACAGTTTGGTTGATGAAAAAACCGCTTACCTCTGTGCTTTCAGAACAATCGAAAAATATCAAAGAAAAGGCTATTTTTCAAAACTTTTCAGATTTATGATTAACGATTTGAAGAACAAAGGTTATGAAAAAGTTACTTTAGGTGTTGAGCCTGCTGAAACAGAGAATTTAAAAATATATAAACATTTGGGTTTTAACGAATTGATAAAATCAGCACAGGAATTTTATCCTGACGGAACAGTTATTGATGTTGATTATTATGGAATGGAATTATAAAATGATATGCAGTGAATATTGAAATAAAAAAAACAATCCCTACAAGTTGTATGGATTAGAGGTATAGTATGAAAGATTTGTTTGTTTATCATGTGGTAACCGAAAAACCAATGTGCATAGGTCAGCACATAGTTTTTGACGAAAATCATCATAATGGTGTTTGGAAAAGAGTGGATGAAAAATTTGATATTGTCTGCGATATTTATAATAATCCGGAAAAATACAAGGATATTGAACTTGAACACCACACCTCAGTAGCTTTGAGAGAACTTGCGTTGGAGAAAGTAAGAGTTGAAAAATATCCAAATTATCCTTCAAGAATGGCTTGTTTGTACGTATCTAAAACATTGGAAGAGGCTGAAAAATGGTTTGATTATTTTGTTATTTTAGGAAGACCGACATTTCAGATTGTAAAATTAAAAGTGAACGGCAATATGTTCTACGGTGATGCCGAAAAATGCTTTGACGGAAAATTAAGTAAAAAAGAAAATCTTATCCTTGCAGAAAAGTATTGGGAGAATAAAGATTGTGATGAAACTTCAATTGTAGAAATGCTTGTTGACGGTGATATTGAGGTTGTAGAAATAGTAAAGGAATTATGAGATGATTAGTTATATTGAAAACGAAAAGGATAAGGAAAAAATCTGTAGAAATATATTAAACCAATTACCAGAATGGTTTGGCAAAAAAGAAGGGATAACTCAATATATCAAGGAAAGTAAAGCGTCTCATCTATGGGCATATATTGAAAACAATAAGCCTATCGGTTTTATCATGATGAAAGAAACCAGCCCTTTCGCTGTTGAAATTAGCGTAATGGGTGTGTTAAAGAAATACCAGCGAAAAGGTATCGGTGCCGAATTATTCAAAAGTTTCTATGATTTTGCTAAAAATAACAACTATGAATTTATTCAGGTCAAAACAGTTAGAAACGGTGAATATGCTTCCTATGATATAACAAACTCATTTTATAAAAAAATAGGGTTCAAAGAATTAGAGTGTATAGAAAATTTATGGGATAAAGACAACCCTTGCCAAATTTATATTATGAGTATAAATACGAGTAAAGAAAAAAGCTGATTGACAAATCGTCAATCAGCTTTTGTTATATATTGTTGCCAAAATGTTACCATTTAGGATTGCAAAACTCTTGAAGTCCTTGTAAATAGGGTGTTTTTTGAGCTTGCGTCGTCACTCCCATTCGACCGTACCGGGCGGCTTTGAAGTGATGTCATAGACGACTCTGTTTACGTGGGCAACCTCGTTTGTAATTCGGTTTGATACTTTTGCAAGAATATCATAAGGTATCTTTGCCCAATCGGCAGTCATAAAATCATCCGTAGTTACAGCTCTGATTGCCACAAGGTTATCATATGTTCTGTGGTCACCCATAACACCAACTGTATTAACACCGGGGAGAACACAGAAGAACTGTGCCAAATTCTTTTCATATCCGTTCTTAGCCATCTCATCACGGAGAACCCAATCGGCTTCCTGCAGGATTTTAATTTTATCTGCTGTAATTTCACCGATAATTCTTACACCGAGACCGGGACCCGGAAACGGCTGACGCCAAACAAGTTCTTTAGGAATACCGAGTTTTTCTCCGACTCTTCTGACTTCGTCTTTAAATAAATCACAAAGCGGTTCAATAATACCAAGGAACTCCACATCATCCGGCGTATTAACGCGATTGTGATGTGTTTTGATAACATCGGCATCTCCTTTGCCTGATTCTATACAGTCAGGATAAATCGTACCCTGTGCAAAATAACCGAGTTCATCCTGTTTTCTTATCTCATTCCAAAATACATTGAAAAATTCCGTACCGATAATCTTACGTTTTTGCTCAGGATCTGTAACACCTTTTAACTTTTCAAGGAACAAATCACTGCAGTTTACACGGACAAAATTCATATCAAAAAGAGATGTAAATGTTTGTTCAACAAAATCGCCTTCATCCTTGCGCATAAGACCTTGGTCAACAAAAACACAAGTTAACTGTTTGCCGACAGCCCGTGAAAGCAAACCCGCTGCAACAGAAGAATCAACACCGCCTGAAAGACCGAGGATAACTTTCTTATCTCCGATTTGTTCTTTGAGAGATGCAACTGTATCTTCAATAAAATGATCCATTACCCAGTCGCCTTTGCATCCGCAAATTTCATAAAGGAAATTATACAGAATATGATTACCATACTCACTGTGGGTCACCTCAGGATGGAACTGAACAGCATAAATCTTTTTATCTTCATTCCCCATTGCAGCACAAGGGCAATCCGCTGTTGTACCGATAACATCAAAGCCTGAAGGTACTTTTGAAATATAATCAGTATGGCTCATCCATACAATTGATTTTTGAGGTACATTAATGAAAAGAGGTGATTTATCTGCTGTGAATTCAATTTTGCCATATTCACTGACAGGTGCAGTCTTTACTTCTCCCTCACCCATCCATGCAATCAGCTGACAGCCATAACAGATACCTAACACAGGGATTCCTAAATTCAAAATATCTTTTGTATAATGCGGAGAAGTCATATCATAAACGGAATTAGGACCGCCTGTAAAAATAATACCTTTATATTTATTTGCCTTAATGGTTTCTATCGGAGTAGTATAAGGCAGAATTTCAGCATACACTCTATGGTCACGCACACGTCGGGCAATGAGCTGATTATACTGACCGCCAAAATCAAGTACAAGAATTTTTTCCATTTTGTCCCTCCTAAAATTAGTGGCTAATAAAATTATTTTAATATTATGTCACACACTTTGACTAAAGTCAATTATCTTAATAAAATTTTTCTTGTTAAGATAAAAAATATATTAAAGCAGGAAAATATTCACACTGAAATACTATTTTCATCTTGAGCCATACAAATATAGCCATTGCTTAAAACGAAAGCCTTATAATTTAACAAATCAGATTTCTTGGGGACTTCCACAAGAATATCAATAATCGGTTTTGCCCAAATCGAACCAATTGTCATACTGCCTATGTGGCTTATTCTTGCATCTTTTGGTATTACTTTTCCTTTTTATAATAAAAATAAGGCGAACCCTTTTGAAATACAAGAGGGTTCGCAATTAGATTCTTATTCCCACTCGCTCAATTCAGTTATTTACTAAACTTTTTTGTTTAGTAAATATTTTGTTTTTATACAGATAATCTAACCGTTTTTACTGAGTTTTTGTAACTCAAAGTTTACAGTATCAAAACAGTATCACCATCTGCCATATCGTTTGTATTGTATCATATGTGTATATCGAAATCAACACTTTAAAGTGATAATGTTATCTTTTATATCTGTTTAATTGCTATTTCTATAATTGCATGGCTATTTTTTAAAAAACATTGGTATAATATTGCGTACAAATTTTGATGACTGTACGCAGAAAGTTGGTAAGCCGTTGTCTAAAGAAAAAATTGCAAAAACTTCTGATTTTAAAAATGTGGGACTTACAAATTATGACATTGCAAAATTGTGCAAAGATGATGTTATCGAGAGAATACAAAATGGCTTTTACCAACTTCCTAATAATTACAATATAAGTGAAGAACAGCTAATATCAAATTTGTTACCTTATGGAACAGTTTGCGACGAATCGGCTTTGTTTCATTATGGATACAGTGACTTTGCTCCAAGAGAATAGGCGATAGCAGTTCCTCGAACTTACAGAAACCAAGTTTCAAATATCCAAGAAATACCTATTAAAACGTATTATGTTCAAAATAATATAATTAAACTCGGAAAAGCAATAGGTGATTTTAAAGGCATAACACTTCTTGTTTACGACTACGAAAGGACTATTTGTGACTACTTCAAATATCGTACAAAGCTTGATAGTAAAACATTTTATAAAGCACTTAATGCATATGTTTTGGACGATAAAATGATTAACATTATAAAAGTATTGTTTAATATATAACTCCTTTATACTTTGTAAATTTGGCAAACAATTATTATGCTTATTAAAAAGTTCACTCATTTAAATTATAGAAGTGGCGTATCATTATCTTGCTTACGATTACATTTTATTACACGTAGAAAAACATTTCGCATAAGATTAATGCTTGTTAAAATAGCCTCTCCTTGATTTAAATTTTTCACTTGCTTAAACGAATATTCATCTAAGTAATTTTTAATTGCTATAATTTCATCATTATGTGTTAATCGATGTATTAACATAGTTCCAACTTGTCCCAATAAAACTGGAGACACATCTTTTGGGGTTTGTGATGTCAAAAACAAAAAAATGCCTTTTTTTCTGCCTTCTCTAGCTACAAGTGTTAACCCTTTATGAAACTCTTCTTCAGAATATTGAGATTTAGTATATCTATGCACTTCATCTATAAAGAAAATAAATGGAATAATATCTTTTTTTGAAATAACATAATTACATATAAGGTCAATAATCATTCCACCAATTCCTTCCGATATTCCTAGTGATGATGTGTTTATATACAAACTGGTATTAGGTGTATGTATAAATGAGTCTATTTTATCTAAAAGGTTATAATTGTGAGAATTATTAAAAAAATCAAATAAACTTGTATTACTCATTTGATATGTTACTTTTTGAATAAGATAACTATTTGAATTTGCTCTGAATGAATCATGCTCATAAGTATCTCCTTTTCTAGATTCTGATACAGATTCTTGAGCGATTTGCTCCGATAACAGCGATATATCAAAATCCGTATCTCTATTACTTACTGTAGCCAATTTCTGTTGCAATTGTGCAATTTCCTGTCCTGATTTCACTAAGCAAGAATTTTGACCTTCTTTATGTTGGTAACGAAGAGAACGAATTGCTTCTGCAAGGACTGCACTTTGAGTATTACTATTTGTTTCAAAAAGCATAGACCATTGCTGCATTGTAAGCTTTCCAGGTGAAATAGTTGTATCTATCCCTAAGTTCAACTTTATTACATTTTGTTCAGAAAATGAATCATTATATTCACCTGTTGGATCAATAATCAAGGTTTTTTTGTTGGCAATAATAGCTTTATCTAATATTGATAACGCTGATGTTGACTTTCCACTATTGGTTGCACCAACTACAAATAAATGATGATCAAATAATGTGCTTGGTTTTAATGATACCTCTTCCTCACACATATCAAGATATATCGCAAACGGTTGAAGTTTAGACTCTTGTGAATTCGTTACTTCAATTGATTCTAAATACTTTTGAAGAACCATCTTATTAGCTAGATAAACCTTTTCAGAAACACCAACCGTCATAAATTCGGGCAATTTAAATTTCCTATCGTGATGTGTCATAACACCAATAATATCTATATTTATTTCTGGATTTACTGTTTCTACTTTACTATAATTTATAGAATCGTGCAATTTATCAGAAGATAAAACTTTTGTTTGAAATACTTCTCCAAGAAAAATCCCACGAACAGAATCAACAACCACTAAATAATTAATAGTATTTGGAATCAATGAATCGTTATTAATTTTTCTATATGATAACAATGATAAATTTTCTACTTGAGCAATACTATTATCTCTATATACTTGCGAAATCCTTCCTAAATAATAATTATTTTTATCCATTTTATCATAAAAAGAATCAATCGTCATAATATTCTCCTAAATAATCCATTAAATCAGTATTCATTGTTGCTTTTAAAAAAGCAACTTTGTAATTATGTTGCATCAATTCTTCAAGTTTTTTCCAATTATCATTATCCTGATTAATGCTAAAATCTGTAATTAATGTTGCCAAACTTTTATTGTGTAATATTGCTTGTACAATCATTTGTGAGATATGATTATCAGCAAAACTAAATCCAGCAGTAATTAATAATGTATTTGGTCTTTTCAATAATTCTTGAAATTTTGTAAATAACTCAAAATATGGTTCTTGATAACTCTGCATATATTTATCTGAACTTGGAAAAATCATAATAGGAGTGCTAACATCACATTTTTCCTTTCTATATATTTTTTTACCATTACGTTCCCAAGTTAAAGAACCATGTAATTTAAGTAAATTAATTATATTTTTCTTATATTCCATTTCTCTAGTTTTTACATTTTCAATATCTTTTACAAGATTCCATTCGTACATATCACTATCAAAATGAGGTCTATGTGTAAATGTAAAACCATCCATTACTGTATATTCTATACTATCCGCTGCATCTTCAATTAATGTATCATAGTTGGTCGTTACTAAAGTTAATTTACTCGGCGCTCTAACAATATGAGATATTGTATTAATAAAAGCGGAATGCTTCATACAGGTATTATCATATTCATAATTTGTGTTAAATACAATCAATTCGAAAATCTTATTTTTTGATTTGACATATTTATCATAAATTTCATTCGACACATACTTTTCAAACGAAATTAAATAGGATAAAAAATCTTCTAAATTAAATAATGGATTTAATTTATTTTCTTCTATTTCAACTGCAACGGAATATTTACATAAGTCAGCCAATTCCTGAAGAGAAAAACATTCAGATTCTTCTTTGAGCGAATTATTTATCGATTCTGCTAACATTGCAACAGTCTTTCCATAACGAGAATCTATTTCATTGTTTGCACACACAACAGAAGCACCTGCACCAACCAAAATAATTATGTTGCTGTAACTTTGATGAATAAAATTTGACGTTTCCTTTTGAATATAACTTTTAAATAATGTAAAATCTATATCCTCACCATTTTCATTTAATAATTTAATATCATTTTCAAAAAAATTTTCATTTTCACATGAATATTTAATATTTGAAGAAACAAAATGTTCTATCATTAATCAACTTACCTCCTTATTTTCTAAACACAAACAAATACTCGTGTGCAATCAGCAAAAAATTATATTTCACGCTATTTGTTTTCCAATATCCCGTTGCTTTGCAATTGTGTTGCTCTTTGATAATCAATTCTTTAAGAGTAAATCCGGTATCTTGGAAAATTTTCATAACATCAAAAGACATTGGTATCATACAACCCTTTTGTCTTGTATCACCCATAAGTACAGCACAAAATTTATCTTTTTTCAAAACACGGTAGCTCTCTGCAGCTACCTTTTTCATTTCTTCAAGAAAACATTTTACTTTAAGATGCGATAAATCTTCTTCAATATCTTCGCTATATTTAATGATGTCAGCATAGGGCGGATGTGTGCAAATCAGGTCAATACTTTCATCCGAAAGAAAATCTAAATTTCTTGCATCGCCCTTACGGATATAAACTTTTCCGTTTGCGCCTTCATGCTCAAAATCTATTTTTTCTTTGCACCTATCAAGTGCAACATCATTGACATCAACACCGATAATATCACGGTTCAAAAGCTTTGCTTCAACGAGAGTTGTTCCACCACCTGCAAATTGGTCAAGAACGACATCGCCCTCTTTTGAATATCTTAATATAATATTTCGAGGAATATACGGAGACCAATTTCCACGCCATTTTGCATCGTGAGTTGCCCAATCGCCACGCTTTGGGAAAGACCAATGTGTTGTCATTTCCAACTCAAAATCATCAGGTTCCCATTTTGTAATTTTCTTTGCCATTATTTAAAAACCTCTGTAATTATGCCATTTTCCATATCGTTGATATTGTAAATGTGTTCCATAACATCAAAGGTTTCTTCAAGATTATGGCGAGCACTTGTCCAACCTTTTCCGTCGGTAAACCAAACAAAAGTAAAACCGTCTATTGTGTCGGTTTCGAGAGCGAGAGTTTTGTAGCTGCGTGCTGTTTCGTTTAATTTACTTCCGCCACTGCCGTAAAAATTCGTTTCGATACCGTAAATCATATTCGGTGTTTTAACAACATAATCAAAACGCTTTTCTGTTTTTCCTTGATTAGATATGGCTGAAAGGTCAATGCCCCATTTATCGGTAATCTGATGAATATACATTTCTTTGAAATATGACTCATCTTTGACAAAACCTGCTTTTTGAATAAAACTTTCAACTAAGTTTTCCATTAAATGACCGCCACGATTTTTACGACCGTTGGAGTCAAGACCTGTTTCAACACCTGTTGCATAATCCACCAAATTGTTGACTATATGATTTTCTATTAAATCATATAGTCCGGTTTTACGCATAAATACCTCATATTGCTCGACCGAAAGATTAGGCTTTTTAAAGTTATATGTATAGTCTCCATCACCATCAATCGCATATATTTCATTTGACCTAACCGCCAAAAGCAAAGGTATGCATTTCAAAGTTTCCGGATATTTATTAACTAAATTTTCAAAATCCTGCTCAATATTTTTAGAGCCGATAAGCGAATTTAATATGTTAAGTTCAACTTTGATATTATCGACATTTCTGTGAACTTTATCAAAATCTATGTAATAACCATAGTCTGCGATACTGTCACGGAATCCTAATAACCATTCGCTAAAATCTCGCATTTTACACACTCCAATGTAATTAAAAATTATAAACTTCTTTTTCTGCCTTCGTCATATCCTTCGTCGTATGCACCTTTGGCATCCTTATGGCGTACAGTCCCCGCCTGACTATACGGTAAATGCGAAAGATCTGTTTTTCTAGCATTTCCAGCCATACCATCTCGTAATCCTTCCTCATACGCACAGCCGGCACAAATATGGCGATCACCGTGCTGATTATCTTGTGCCTCAGGAAGTGAATTATATTCATTTAAATAACGATGGTCTTTTTTGCAAATCATAAATTTTTTCCTCCTTTATCTTAGAAATTACTAATAAGCAATTCTTTAATTTTTCCTCTTGCTTCACTATTGCAGTTAATCATTCGAGTTGCTTCAACTCGCTTAATTCTATGTGCTGAATAAATGTTATCAAAGAAATCATCGTCTGTATTTGAGTTCTTCGGATCGGAATTACTAATTACAATTTTAGCTCCTTTTTTGTCCATATCATCAACAAATCGTGCAAGTTCAATCTGTTCCTCATCGTTGAACAAATTCTCGGTATATGCCGTAAAGCTTGCCGTATCTGTAATAGGTCTGTATGGCGGATCAAAATAAACAAAGGTATTTTCATCAATAAAGTTAGCTGACTCTCTGTAATCTCCGCATACGATGGTAACTCTATGCAATTTTTCCGATACTGCTCTGAGATTTTTTTCATCACAAATCATCGGATTTTTGTATGCTCCCATAGGAACATTGAATAAACCTTTTTTGTTCACACGGTATAATCCGTTAAAACAGGTTTTGTTCAAAAAAATCATCAATGCCGCTTTTTCAAGATTTATATTTTTATCACCGTTGACTTTTAGTTCATTAAATCTGCTACGTTTATTAAGATAGTATCCTTTTCTATGTTCTGTATCAAGCGGTATAAAATCTTTCTGTATTGCAGAAAGTATTTCAATTAAATCATCAATATTATCTCTGATAACACGATAAGTATTGATAAGTTCAGCGTTAATGTCACTGATATAAACTTCATCTAAATCATATTTACTAAGTATATCAAACAAAACAGCCCCGCCACCAACAAACGGCTCAGCATATTTGGTTATTTTGCCGTTTTCAAAAGGGTAGTAGCACTCAATTTCTTTAATAAGCTGGCCCTTACCGCCTGCCCATTTCAAAAAGGGTTTAACTGCTTTTTCTTCGGTTCGATTATATCGTGTACTCCTTGCATCTGTAGGCTTTTCTGCGGAAGAAGGAATAATCCACATATTACCGACCATAGTTGCTTCTTTAATTCTTTGTTCAGAGCACAAAACTGCCACTCTTCTTTGGGAAATGCCCCATTTATCAGCGGCTTCTCTTGCAGACATAAATTCCATAACAAGCTCCTATTCCTGTACTGTGTGTCATTTACTATATTATATTCTAAATCTCGAATAATAGCAATATCATATTTTAAGGTAGATGTAAATTTTCAGAAACGAATAACAGCGGCAGGGATTGCTCCCTGCCGTCGTTGTGTTTATACCGTGTAAATCAGTTCTGCATTTACAATTTCCATTGCACGATTACGAATATTATTCATTTTCTGTACCCACAACATCATATCGGTTGCTTTGAGTTTTTCTGTAACACCTTCTTGTTTTGCTAATTGCTTAATTAGTGTATCGTACATTTCTGCTGCTCTGACATCAACATCATGCAAGTATGAATTTAGTTTACATTGAGTAAGCAGGGTTGTATAAAACGCCGGTTTATATTGTTTAATATACTCCTTATGTTTTCTGCCCCAATAGCCTATTTCATAATTTGTATCGGTTGATACAAGATTTGGAATATACACATCACCTACAAGTGTATAGCTAATGCCTGTAATTTTGTCTGTTATATATTTTTTCATAAAATCACCTATACCTTTCTTTATTTCTCGGTTGAGACTGTTTTAGAATTTCATCAACATTTTTCGGTCCGATTATTTTGCGAAGTTTGCTATATTGAGCAAGCTTTTTATCTGCTCTGTGAGCCATCTTGCTGAATGATTTTGCATCTTTTTTATAATTTTCGACATCATTTTGAAGCCTCCCGACAATTCTGTTTGCATTAAAAGCTCGTGCCTCTTCTTTAAAGCATCTTACAATCAATTGTTTTACCATTTGCTTTAGCTTATTGAACATCGGTTCAATCAATTTCTTATATGCATTTGCCGACATAAACGGCTTAGGTTCGGGTAAAACGAATTTGTCATCAAAACCACTTTCATCAATTTCCTGCAATTCATTATTGCAATTTTGATAACATTCAATTTCATTTTTTAGCATATCAACCTTTTCTTCAAGCTGTATAACTTCTTTTTGCCGTTCTTTCTTTTTATAATCGAGAACCGATAAATGCTCTCTGCTTGTATGCTGATTTTCCCATTCAATATTAAATTTAAGCATAGATTTAGCCAATGATTCTTTTTCGGAATTCACCCATAATGCCCATTCTGTTTCTTCTCTGCCGTTGCCGACAAAGCCTTGATTTGCAAGAGCCTGTTTTAACGACACTCTTGTATCAAGTCCACGCTTGCTTCCGGTTGTAAATGGAACAAAATCAATATGCAAATGCGGTGTTGCCTCGTCCAAGTGCATATGGGCGGAGAACACACGCAAATACGGATTGCGTTTTTGAAAAGTGCTAACATAATCATCAAGTGCTTTTTCTGCAAGTTCGGCTGTTTGCTTATCGATTCCAAAATCGTTTTTATTGCCGATTTGAACTACTATTTCATGAAATGGTTTTTCCTGTTTACCGTTGCAAATTTTTTCATAATAGTTTTTTACTTTTCTGTCATTGCGAGTTTGTTTGGAGTTATAACGCTCAACAGCTTCGTCAAACAATTCATGATAAACATTTTTTATATCGTCATTTATATACTCTTTGTTCAGGTGCGACCTTTCGGGATTTGTATTCGGGGTATTAAATATCCTACTGTTATGCTTTAGCGCACCTTTACCAAGTTCAATACTTATGCTTGCTAAATATATAATCGTCACGCCCTTTCTTATAATTTACAAACCTTATTTTTCTGTTACTCTTGCCAAGAGTAACGCAAAAGCACTTTTGACACTTACGCATCATAAGTGCCCTTGCGACCTACGGTGTTTTGAGAAAAGCGTGTCGATTGCGTCGATAATTACACAGCGGTTAAAATATCGACACATCGACGCACCTATTCTATTATCGACAATGATATTATTTTACCTGAATGCTTTCGCTCAAACTTATATTCAATGTTATAATCGTTTAATAACACAGAATGAAGTGCATTTAAACTACGGCTCAATACATTTGGAGTAATATCCAATTTTGTTTCTTCTATCAATTGAGTTGCCGTACCTTGCCAAACCTTACAGGCAGAAACAAAAGGCACAATTTTATCGAGTATTTTATCTTTCGGCTTATCGAATAAATCAACATCGGATTTTACAAAACCCCAAGTGCAATTTGCCGAGCGTTCAATTTGAATACATTGTTCGGGCAAATCCCTGCCGGTAACGGAAATAGTAGCTTTGTTCTTGCCTCGTTTTTCCTTTTGCATAACAAATGCTCCGTCAGCGGCACCAAGCAATCCGTTTGTACCTGAAATTGTGTCAAACACATCATCGGAATCTTGCTTTCTTGTGTGATGAACAACAAGCAAACACACCTTGAATCTATCGGCAAATCTTTTAAGAATTTCAATAATTCCATAATCACTTGAATAATTCATTTTGTCGTTTGAGCTTTCCCTAATCATCTGTAAAGTGTCAATTATAATTAAAGATACGCCTTGATTTCTTGCCAAAATATATTCAAGTTGACCTTCAAGACCGTGACCCGCCTTGTTTGAGAATGTTGAAATTATTATATTATCCGGATTTGGGGGAACACCAAACATATTATAATAACGAGATACTATTCGAGGCTCTCTGTCTTCAAGAGCAAGATAAACTACCTTGCCCTGATTGACCTTTTTATCCCACAAATCCAAACCGTTGCTGACATGATGTGCTATTTGCAACATTGCAAACGATTTACCGATTTTAGGTGCACCGACAAATAAGTACATTCCCGGATAAAGCAAATCTTTAATTATCGGCTGCTTAATATCATCTGATTTATCAAAAAGCTCACCTAAAGTAAAAGTTCTTATAAAATTAGGGTTACTTTCCTCTCTGAATTCTGCAAACAAATCATCACTATTGCAAAAATCATCTTCATCGGTTATAATATTGTTGCTATTTATTAGTGACTGCTTTTCATCTGTACCGGCAGATGTTTCAAAAGCAGTCTTTTTTATTTTCTCGTTCATTATAATTACCCTCCCATTTCTCTTAAAATGGCAGACATATAACAAATAAGACAAAGTGTTTCTTCGCTAATTTCGGAGTCTTTTTCTATTCTGCAAAGTTCGCTGTAAACATTATTTAACTTGTCCCTCAAACTTTTATAAACTCTCGGACCGGGATTAACTGTTATTTCCGTTCTCAGCACCCTGCCGATAATATAATCTTGCTTATTAAGTCCCGAAACAGAAACATAATCGTCAAGAAGCTTTGCCTCTTGGGGCGACATACGAAACGATACGATTTTGTTTCGCAATCTGCCTTTTGAGTCAAGATTTTTCGCCGACATTATCAACACCCCTTTCAATATTCAGTTTATTTGCAATTTCGCTTTGCTTGTTAGGAAACATATGGGCATATCTAAAAGTAATATCTATACTTTCGTGACCTACACGATTTGCAATATCGACTGCACTAAAGCCCATATCAATCAAAAGCGAAACGTGAGAATGCCTTAAATCGTGGATACGAATTCTTTTTACATTTGCTAATTTACACCCTCTTTCCATTTCATGATGCATATAGCTTTTTGTAATTTGAAATATTCTGTCGTCGTCTTCAATACCATAAATACTATGAATATAGTCCTGCATTTCTTCGGCAAGAAATGTGGGCATTTTTACTGTTCGCTTACTTTTCGGTGTCTTTGGGTCTGTAATAACATCCCTACAATCAAATCTTTGATAAGATTTATTTATGCGTACGGTTTCCTTTTGAAAGTCAAAATCAGCAGGAGTTAATGCAAGCATCTCGCCGAGGCGTAAGCCACACCAATACAGCATTTCAAATGCATAAAACGACACAGGTTTATCCATCATCACATCTGCAAATTTAAGATATTCTTCTTTTGTCCAAAAGAGCATTTCTTTGTCACTTTCTTTTTTGCCTATATTTCCTGCCTTTGCCGCCGGATTGTTTCTTAAATCATAATATCTTACTGCATGATTAAAAATTGCACTGAGTTGATTATGAATTGATTTAAGATAAGTCGGTGAATAGGCTTTGTCACTCGGAGAACGATAAGCCATCATTTCATTTTGCCACGCTCGTATGTCGGACGGTTTTATTTCGTTAATCTTCTTATTCTTAAAATAAGGTAAAATCTTTTTGTCAATAATAGCATTCTTTCCTATCCAGGTATGCTCCTTAATTCTATCCTTCATATCTGCCTTGTATATGCCAACAAAGGTTTCAAAATTCATACTAAGGTCGCCTGCTTGCTTTGAGAGAAATTCTCTTTCCCATTCTTGTGCATCACGCTTAGTTTTAAATCCACGCTTAACCTTACGAGATTGATTGTTTTCCCAATCTTTATAGTAAACAGAAACATACCACGTGCCATTATCTTGATTTTTGTAAACAGGCATAAATTACGCTCCTTTCTCTTCTGTATTTTCATTTATGCCATAAAACTTTTCATTAAAGAATTTACGGCTGACACGTCCTGCAAGAGTTTTATAACCCATTTTTTCAAGTTCTTCGTTCAATTCTTTTATAATTTTATAAGCATATGTTTTTGAAATTCCTAATTCTTCTTGAATTTCCTCGGCTTTCATAAAAAGTTTGTTCATTATTTCACCTCCCTTCGATTACTAAACAATATTGTTTAGTGTTCATTTGTATAATACTAAACATTTTTGTTTATGTCAATACTTATGACACAATTTCATTAAACTTTTTTGTTTAAGATATTGCAAATTCTAAATTTATCGGTTATAATCAAATTATACAAAAATGTTTAGGAGTAAGATATGACAGTTGGCGATAGATTAAAGAGGTTTAGAAAAAGAAAAAATCTCACGCAAAAACAATTAGGCTTAGCCGCAGGCTTTGACAAACTCGGAGCAGATGTTCGCATTGCTCAATATGAAAGCGGAACAAGACGACCAAAGGGTAAATATGTTGAACGGTTAGCCGCTATTGTCGGTGTACAGCCGTCAGCTTTAGAAGTTCCCGATATAAATAATTACGAAGCGTTATTTCAGCTTCTTTTCGCACTTGAAGATGAGTACGATTTACATATTTGCACCGATGAAATAGGTTTGCCTTATTTAATGCCGAAAGACCCGACATCTCACGAATCCGACGGGTTTATGGAATGGAGCAAAAAACATGAGCAGCTCAAAAACGGAGAAATAACGCAAGAGGAATATGATGAGTGGCGTTATAATTACCCTATGAGTGCCGCAAGAGAAAACCATAAAAAACTTATGGAATTATGGGACAAAAAGAAAAACGGCGAATAAAAATAACCCCTAATGTATGAACAAGTCCGTAAAAAATGGACAAAGAAAAAAGCCCCTCTAATATGGTAGAATAAAACAGCTATCATATTAGGGGGGTAAATTTATGCCAAGAAATTACAGACATATAAAACAATATGAAACAGAAATGCTAAAACTAAAAGAGAAAGGATTGAGTATAAGGGAAATCGGAAACAGGTTTGGTTTAACACGAGATCAAACACACGACTTTTTTAAAAGATATAATCGAAAGCAAAGAAAAATAGAAGCAGCGAAGGCACTACATACGAAAGGACAAACAAGCAAAAAACACGAATTGCCACCATCAATATTGAAACAAGATAAGCTTGCTCAAATGCGATATGTAATGGCAAGCAAGGATAGATATATCAAGAGATTAGAAATGAAGAACGAATTACTGAGGGATTTTCTCTCGCACACAGAAAGGAAGTGAAGCCATCAATAAAGTATCAAGTAATCTACAAGCACAAGGATAAATACAGTATTAGTAAAATGTGCAAGATATTTGAAGTATCAAGAAGCGGATATTATGCATATTTGAAACGAAAGGATGTACCTGACCGAGATTTGCCACTGGCTGATAAGATAAGAGAATGTCAGGAAAGTAATCATAAAACATATGGTTATCGCAGAGTACATATATGGCTTGAAAGGCAAGGAATATATCGTAATCCTAAAACAGTGCTTCGTGTAATGCAAAAGTACAATCTGTTATCGGTAGTCAGACGTAAGAAATATCACTATTGCAGTCAGTATCTGCATAGATATCCAAATTCACTTAATCGTGATTTCTCTGCTGATAAACCAAATCAAAAATGGGTAACGGATATATCATACATCAAAACAGGACAAGGATTTCTATACTTATCAATTATCAGAGATTTGTATGACAACAGTATTGTTGCATACAAAACAGATAAAGAACAATCCATAAAGCTTGTATTAGATACCATTAAAGAAGCAAAGAGAAAAGAAAAAATCACTGCAGAGCTGCAACTCCACAGTGATCAAGGATTTCAGTACACATCCCAAGCATACTTTAATCTAACACAATCATACGGTATTACACCCTCAATGTCAAGACGAGGAAATCCTTATGACAATGCTTTAGCAGAAAATTTCTTTTCTATTCTCAAGACAGAGTGTATCCACAGAGTAAAACTCGCCAGCTATGAGGAGGCTAGCCTCGCACGAACTCACTTAAGGAAGTTTTATTGTAAACAGTCTGAAATGATTGAATTGTAAGTAAAATAATTAAATCAATCGGAGGGTTTACAATGAAATCATTATATGAAGAATTAAACGGAAGTTATGTTGAGGTTGGAGATATTAAAATACCTGCATTTGTATCAGCTGATACAAATTATGAAATAGGCTTTTGGGGACAAAGGCATAAGGAATATTTGAAAGAAAATCATAGAGTGATATATTATAATTTGCTAACACAGGGAAAACTTAATTCATATCTGCACGATATGGATATCAGAGCAAAAGAACAATATGGTTTGCTGATTAAGCAACTCGCTGAAAGTCAACGCATTACAGAGCAACTCAAAGCAGATAGTCAAATGTTATGGGTGCAGAAAATGAACAATATTACAAATCAGGCAAGAAAAATTGTATATAATGAAATGATATATACCATTTAAAGGTAACGGCACTTGATTAATTTCCAAGTGCCTTTTGTTCTATTTATCAAACATTACCGTTATTGATGTGCCTTTATTGAGTTCGCTTTTTACTTTGATTTCGGCATTATGATAAATTGCTGCGTGCTTGACGATTGAAAGTCCCAAGCCTGTTCCGCCGATGGCTTTTGAATGACTTTTATCAACACGATAAAAGCGTTCAAATATGCGTTCCTGCTCTGATTGAGGTATGCCGATGCCCGTATCTCTTACGGTTAATTTTATATGATGATTGCTTTCACTGAGTATAATATCAACCGTTCCGCTGTCAACATTATATTTGATTGCATTATCGCAGAGATTATAGATCATTTCATCAAGTATTTTTTCATTGCCCAAAAGAACAGTACATTCACCAATCAGATTAAGACAGATATTTCGTTTGTCTGCAACAGGCTCTAATCTGTTGATGATATCGGATGACAGCTCAAACAAATCAACCTCTTCCAAATCCGCCTTATCCTTTTTTTCATCAAGCTCTGATATTTTGATAATATCATTAACCAGCATGATAAGTCTTTGCGCTTCGTCATAGATTGATGATGAAAAATCCTTTACAATAGATACAGGCGTATCACCGCTTTTCATCATTTCAGCAAAACCTGATATGGATGTGAGCGGTGTTTTCAATTCGTGCGAAACATTTGAGGTAAACTCTTGTCTTAACTGTTCACGCTGAACACTTTCGGTTACATCAATAATGATAATAACTGCACCGATAACGGTATTTTCTTCCAAAACAGGATTTGCAATTAGCCGATAATGGTTATTATTAAATGTTAAATCGCCTTTTTCACGCTCTCCTGTCAAAGCCTTTTCTATGGCAAAAAACAAATTGTCATCACAATCCGTCAGCATTTTTTCAGGCTGTGATTTTTCAATACCGAGAAGCTTTAAGGCAGAACGATTATAGGTCAAAAGGTTCATTTGCTTATCAACAACAATAAAGCCTTCCTTCATATTTTCAGTAATCAGGCGAAATTCTTCCTGCCTGTATTCAGCCTCTTTTATCTGCTTTTCAATCGTTTGCTTTTGCTTTGAGATTTTTCTGAGCAGCGGAGCAAGCTCATCATACGGCTCATTGTTTGACGGATTTTCCAAATCAAGCTCATTGATAGGCTTAATGATTGACTTTGAAACTTTTTGCGCCAATGCAAAGGACACTGCGATTGCAACAACAAAAACAATCAGTATCGGCTGAAGCAGGCTTATTAAGATTGTTACAACCGTGTACTGTGTTGTTGAAACACGCAGGATATTGCCGTCATTCATTTTCATTGCATAATATACTGTTTTTTCTGCAAGTGTGCCGGAATAACGGATGCTTGTACCTTGTCCGTTTTTCATAGCATCCGCAACCTCTTGCCTTCCTGAATGATCATCAAGTTTTGATTCATCGGCAGAGGTGTCTGCAATAACATCACCATCAGGTGAAATAAGTGTTATACGCTTGTCACTGTCAGTAAAATTTTCAATATAATCAAGTCCTTGATTTTCAACAGCGTAAGCAATATAATTAGCCTCGCTTTCAAGCTCGCTTTGCAGTTGATTTTCAAAATACTGAAAAAGGATTCCCATAATCAGCACAATGCTTGACAGCAACACAGCCAATGCAACCGCTACACTTGATCGGAATATTTTTTTATTCATTCGTATCTCCCATAAACTGATAACCGATATTTTTAACTGTTTTTATATAATTCCCTGCTGCCTTTAGTTTTACTCTGAGTTTTCGGATATGAACATCAAGCGTGCGTGACTCTTCATAAAACTCACCCCACACCCTTTGCAGCAGCTCATCCCTTGTTACAACCTTGCCGTTTGCTTCCAATAATACAGACAGAAGCTTGTATTCCTTATAGGAAAGCTCTATCGCTTCTCCTGAAACCTTAATAATATGCTTTTCGGAATCAACATATAATTTACCTATTTCATATACATTATTTTTATTTCTTGTTTTCTCATAACGGCGCAGAACTGCACGAACTCTTGATACAAACTCAACCATACCAAAGGGCTTTGCAATATAATCATCCGCACCGAGATCGAGACCTGTTGCCTTATCAAACTCGCTGTTTTTTGCCGTTATCATAATAACAGGAATGTCCTCGTATTTTTTACTGCTTTGCAATTTCTTTAAAACAGAAAGTCCGTCTTCTTCAGGCAGCATAATATCAAGAAGTATCAGCTGAGGTGTTTCATCATTCATTCTTTTCCAGAACAATGACGGCTTATCAAAGCCCTCAGCACCATATCCCTCTTTGCTTAAAGCATAGCAAACCAACTTGCGGATATTATCATCATCTTCAAGAATAAATATCATACAAATCACCTCTGTTTCTGTTCTGTTTTCATTATAAAACGATAACCGTTGTTAAGCAATAGAAAATCAACCAAATCTTCCGTTAATATAATCCTTTGTTTTTTCACTGTGCGGATTATTAAAAATAATATCGGTATTATTATACTCAACCATTTCACCGAGTAGGAAGAATGCTGTTTTATCGGCAATTCTCATTGCCTGCTGCATATTGTGTGTAACGATAATGATTGTATAATTTTTTTTCAGTTTGAGTGCCAAATCCTCAATTTTTGATGTAGAGATAGGGTCAAGTGCTGAAGTCGGCTCATCCATAAGGAGTATTTTCGGCTCAACTGCAAGTGCTCTTGCAATACAGAGCCTTTGCTGCTGACCGCCGCTCATACTCAGCGCACTCTTTTTTAAGCGGTCCTTACATTCATCCCATATTGCAGCCTGCTTTAATGAACGCTCAACAATTTCGTCAAGCTTGAATTTGGACTTGATTCCGTGTATTCTCGGACCATAAGCAATATTATCATAAATGCTCATAGGAAACGGATTCGGCTTTTGAAACACCATACCTACATTTTTTCTGAGCATATTCACATCAGTATTATTATAAATATCCAGATTATTAATCCATATTTTTCCGTCAATTCTGCATCCGTCTACCAAATCATTCATACGATTCAGTGTTTTTAAAAAGGTTGATTTTCCGCAGCCTGACGGTCCTATAAGTGCAGTAATCTGCTTTTCGGGAATTTCGATATTTATATTTTTCAAAGCCTGATTTTCGCCGTACCACAGATTTAGATTTTCTGTTTTTATCATATTTGCCATTACTTTTCCTTTCGCTTTCTGAGTACTTTTCCTGCAAGTTTTGCTGATAAATTGATAATAAAGGTAAGCACCATAAGGATTACCGCTATTGCAAATGCGATATCAAATTCACCTCGTTCTTTAGCATAAACATAAAGTGCTACAGTCAGTGTTGAGCCTGCTTTTTCAGGCAGAAAGCTTTCAAATATGTAAAACAAATTGTTCGCCATTCCTGCTGTGAACAATAATGCGGCACTTTCGCCGATAATTCTGCCGACAGATAAAATACATCCTGTTACAATTCCGTCAACCGCACTTGGTAAAACAACTGTGCGTATCATATGCCATTTTCCTGCACCGAGAGCAAGAGAGCCTTCACGATAGCTATTCGGAATTGTTTTCAGACTTTCCTGCGTTGTTCTGATAATGGTAGGCAACGTCATAATAACAAGGGTTAATGCACCTGCAATAAGGCTTGTTCCAAGCGAACAAAACTGAACAAATATCAGCATACCAACTAAACCATAAATAATTGACGGTATGCCTGACAGGGTTTCCGTTGCAAGTTCTATGACTCTGACAAACCTTTTATTCTTTGCATATTCATTCAGATAAATTGCAGCACCTACACCAAGCGGAAGAACGATAACAAGCGTCATCAGAATGATATAAACCGTGTTTAAAATATTCGGTAAAATGCCGACTGTATCCTCAATAAGGCTTGGTGTTGATGTTAAAAAGTCAAAGGAAAGATTCGGCAGGCCTCTGTAAAAAACATATACGATTATACCAATCAGCATCAATATAATGATACCTGCAGAAAGATAAACAAGGGCATTCAGCAGAGTAATCTTAACTTTTCTTTTTTTAGATATTTTATCGTTCATTCTGCTTACTCCTTATTCCTTTTTACGGTTACATTCAGAATAATGTTTATTGCCATTATGAAGATAAACAAGACCAGTGCGATTGAAAACAGTGCCTGCCTTTGCAAGCCTGATGAATAAGACATTTCGCTTGCCACTGCCGTTGTAAGAAAGCGTACGCTTTTGAACAGGCTTGGCATATTTGCCACATTTCCTGCCACCATCATAACTGCCATAGCCTCACCGATTGCTCTTCCGATTCCGAGAACAATGGCTGTAACAATTCCGCTTTTAGCCGCAGGAAGCGTAACCTTGAAAACTGTTTCTGTCTTAGTTGCGCCAAGCGCAAGTGATGCCTCTTCATATTCCTTCGGCACGGCACGGATTGCTGTTACCGATACGGAAATAACAGACGGCAGAATCATAACAGCCAGCACAAGAATTGCCGAAAACAAGTTTGCGCCGTCGGGCAGATTAAACATTTCTCTGACCAGAGGAACAATAATAATCATACCTAAAAGACCGTAAACAACAGATGGTATGCCTGACAGTAAATCCACTGCACTGCTGACTGTCTTTGCGACTTTCGGCGGCGCAGTTTTTGCAATGAATACTGCACACATTATGCCTATCGGAACACCGATAACAACCGCACCTAATGTTCCGTAAACAGAGGTCATTATAAACGGCAGTATTCCGTATGATGCAGGCTTTGCAGTTGATGCCCATTTCGTGTTGAAAAAGAAATCCGCAAAGCCTATTTCTTTGATTGCAGGCATACCGTTAATAATCAAGAATACTGTAATCAACAGCACAAAACCGATTACAAGAAAACCGCATACAGTGAATACACACTTAACTGTTTTTTCAATTGCATTTACTGTGTTTTTAATGTTTTTCATTGCAATACCTTATCTTTTTACAGGAACTGCTCCTGCCTTAACAATCAACTCGTCAGCCTGACCGTTAACTGCAAAGTCAAAGAAAGCCTGTGCGGATTCGCTTAATTCTTCATTTGCTCTTGTAACAAAAACAAAATTGCGCTGAATTTTGTATTCTCCGTTCTGAATGGTATCGGTTGTTGGTGTTATACCCTCAACTTTAACAGCTTTTACTGTATCTCCGACCGATGCAAGTGAAGCATAGCCGATAGCATTCGGGTTTGATGAAACTGTCTGCACAACATCACCTGTTGATGTTAATTCCTGAGAATATTTACACAAATCCTCTGTGCCTGTTATGGATTCAAAGCCGTCTCTTGTACCTGATGCTGCCTCTCTGCCGATTAAAACAATCGGTGCATCTGCTCCGCCAAGCTCTTTCCAGTTTGTGATTTCGCCCTTGTAGATACCTGCTATCTGCTCAATCGTTAAATCCGAAACGGGGTTTTCATTGTTTACAATCACTGCAATGCCGTCAATCGCAACAACAGTTTCATTGAGATTTGCTTTCTCTTCATCCTTCAGGTTACGGCTCGCAAGACCGATATCACATCTGCCTTCGGCAACAGCCTGAATACCTGCTCCCGAGCCTGTCGGATTGTATGTTACTGTTACATTCTCATTGTCTGACATATATGACTCGCTGAGATAACCCATTACCTTTTCCATTGATGTTGAACCGTCGGTTGATACTGTCTGCTTACTGTTCTGTGGCTTTGAAACTGCACCCTTACAGCCTGCAAAAATTCCGATGATTAAGCAAACACTTGCCAATACTCCGATTACTGCGATAATTGTTTTTTTCATAATATTATCCTCCAAATTTTTCTGTACCTCAGTACACTTAGAGTATAATTCCTTGCATGTTAATTGTGAAAGCAGATATATGTTAAGCCTGTGTTAAGTTTTGATAAGCATTTAAGTGCTTTAGATGATGTTATGAGTATATATAATAAGTAATGTATTGTTTTTGTGTATATAAAAAGTTAAATGAAAAATAATACACTGAATTTGATTGACATCGTCAAAAGTATCTGCTAATATTTGGATATAAAATTAAA
This sequence comes from Eubacteriaceae bacterium, assembly GCA_021770095.1. Lineage (GTDB taxonomy): Bacteria > Bacillota > Clostridia > Oscillospirales > Acutalibacteraceae > Eubacterium_R. Next base: position 144,521 of record JAETRQ010000004.1, read on the forward strand.
TATGTGTTTATGTTTTTTAGAAGGTGCAAATAGCACTAATACATAATCAACTGCATTGAAAAAGTAGTTGAATTTAATTAATATAGACTTAAATTAAGTCGTTTACATAGTGAGTAAACACGCTATACAGGCAAAGCGGAAAGGCTCTGCTTGTTTGTGTTGCTCACTTGTGTAAACGGCTTTTTCTTTGCTTGAATTATGTAAATAATTTATGAATTTTCAGAAAAAAGCAATAGATTTAGGCATTGAAATGTCCGTATATTGAGGAGGTGTTTTAACAAATAAAATGTAATAAGGCAGCAATCAGAAAATGATTGCGTCGCCTTAGCCAGCAGACCCTTTGTAGCCACAAGGGCTAAAACGGTACTCGTTAGGGACTCCCTAAAACCCGCACTTTTAAAAAGCACAAAATAACAAAAAAAGAAAGGATGAAATTAATGAACAAAGATGTGGTAATAAGACTTCGAATGACACAGGAAGATGCAGATGATTTGAACAAGAAAGTCAAACTAACAGGCTTAACAAAATCATCCTTTATCAGAGTGTTGATTAAAGGATATATTCCTAAACCAAAACCTGATAAAGAGTTTTATGTTTTACTTCGTAAAATCTATGCAGTTTGCAATGATATGAATCAGCTGACTGCTAAAGCACATACTCTTAATTTTATTGATGTACCTATGCTGAAAAAAATCAAAAGTCAGCACGAAAATCTGCTTGATGAAATTCAGAAAAAATATCTCGCACCTGATAAGAACGATGAAATCATTTCACTCGGTAGAAGGAGGTTGAAAAATGATTAATAATATTGAGTTAACTAAATCTGAATATGACCTGTTAAACAAAATCCGAACAGAAACTTATGCAAAGCTAAGTGCAATGACCAGCGAGGAAAGATTAGAATGGTTTGCACATTATCCATACCCACTTAATTTAAAAAAAGAAATCAATGGAACTGTATATACAGTAAATACTCATTTTAATGATTGTGCCAATGAAACAATCATTGAAAAAGCAGAGAGAATAATTTTGAAAAAATAACAGCTGAAATTACGATTTAAAGTGTTGAAGTGATATGCGAATTGTGATATACTAATATCAACTTACAATTCAATCACTTCGGCTGTGGAAAGGAGTTAAATTTGAAAAGAAAACAGTCAGAAGAACAAATTGATGCCCTGTATGCAAGATTATCCCAAGAGGATGAAAAAGAAGGCGTATCAGGTAGTATTGAAAATCAAAAAGCAATTCTTGAAAAATATGCAAAGGATAATGGCTTTGATAACCCAAAGTTTTTCTTTGATGATGGTTATTCAGGTGTTACCTTTAATCGTCCTGCATTTACTGAAATTATGGAACTTGCAGAGCAAGGCAAAGTTCGCACTTTGATAGTCAAAGACCACTCAAGATTAGGAAGAAACAGATTAGTTGTTGGTCAGCTTTTGGAAGAAGACTTTGACAGGCTTGGTGTTCGGTATATTGCCATTATGGATAATATTGATACTGCAAACGGGATAAGTGACTTAGTCCCTATGCAGGATTTATTCAATGAATGGCATGCAAAGAATACAAGTCAGAAAGTACGCAATGTTTTTAGAAATAAAGGTATGGCAGGCTTACCTACTACCTGTAAAGTGCCGTATGGTTATCTCAAAGATCCTGATGATAAAAATAAATGGCTGGTAGATGAGTATGCAGCATCTGTTGTGAGAAAAATATTTGATTTGTGTATTAAAGGTAATGGACCTGCACAGATTGCTAATCAGTTAAAAGCTGAAAAGATAATAACACCATTTTGTTATTGGGAGAAAAGAACAAGCAGAGCTATAACCAAAGCAGAAAATCCGTACAGTTGGGCAGCAAGAACTGTATCCGATATATTAGCAAGACAGGAATATGTCGGTGATACAGTGAATTTCAGATGTACAACTAAATCTTTCAAAAGCAAAACAAGGATATATCATCCAAAGGAAGATTGGCTGATATTTGAAAATACACATCCTGCTATTATTGACAGAGAAACCTTTGCTATTGTTCAGAATATTAGAGAGCACAGAATAAGGAAAACACGAACAGGAATAAAAAGTATGTTTTCAGGATTAATGTATTGTGCAGACTGTGGTGCAAAGCTTAATTACAATACTGTAAACAACTACAAAAGAAATCAAGCATATTTTTCTTGTTCTGCATACAGAAAAGATACAGTCAACTGCTCTGCACATTACATCAGAGAAAAGGTTGTATATGATATTGTTCTTGAAAATATGCAAAGGGTATTATGGTATGTTCAGGCATACGATAAAGAGTTTACAAGGCTTCAGATTGAGCAGTATGGCATTGAGCAAAGAAAAGAGCTTATCAAGAAAGAAAAAGACCTCATAAAAGCCAAGAACAGAATAAATGAGATAGATACAATTATTCAAAGGCTATATGAGGACAATATGCTTGGTAAGATAACTGATGAAAGATTTGCAACAATGACAGCTGCTTTTGAAAATGAACAAAAGCAACTCAAAGCAAATATTCCTGAAATGGAAAAACAGTTCAATTCTGAAAAGGATAAAAGCGAAGGTCTACAGCATTTCATTGATAAGGCAAAGAGATTAACTCATTTAACAGAATTAACACCTGAAATACTGCACGAATTCATTGAAAAGATTGTTGTATCAAAGCCATACAAGATAGACGGCAAGCGTCATCAGGATTTGGACATATATTACAATGGTGTCGGCATAATAAAAGAGCCAACACCTGAACAGATGGAAGAATACTTCCAAGAACATATTTTGAACAACAGTCAAAAACAAAAAACAGCATAGCCAAAAACTATGCTGTGCAAAAAGTGATTAAAGTAGTCGGAGGGTAACCTTACTTCCTTAAGTGAGGTTACCCTCCTCATAGCTGAATACATCAATTTTTACAATAACTACAGAATTCAAACAAAAACAAAACTGACACCTCTTGAAAAAAGATGTCAGTATATTGCTTGAATTTCTTATATTCTACTATTCTACCTTACAGGGGTTTTTTGTACTGTCTGCACAATATGGGGCGGTTCAGTATGAATTGAGTCATACATTAGGGGTTTTCCCTTTGTATTAAATTAGTGAAACAGTATCAAAACAGTATCATTTAAAGTCAGCAAACACTCAAAACCCTGTGTTAAAGCCACTTTTAAGACTTCTGTTAATTACTCCCACTCAATTGTGCCGCAGGGCTTTGGTGTGAGGTCAAAGAGAACTCTGTTAACGCCTTCAACTTCATTTGTAATGCGGTCTGTAATGTGTTGAAGGAGTTCGAACGGAACATTTTCAACCGTTGCAGTCATTGCATCAACTGTATTTACCGCACGGAGAATAACAGGATAAGCATAGGTTCGTTTACCGTCCTTTACACCGACTGATTTGAATTCAGGAACAGCGGTGAAATACTGCCATACTTTGCCTTCAAGACCATTCTTTGCAAATTCTTCACGGAGAATTGCATCGGATTCACGAACACATTCAAGGCGATCACGTGTGATTGCACCAAGACAACGAACACCGAGTCCCGGACCGGGGAACGGCTGACGGTATACCATACCATCAGGAAGACCGAGCGCATTGCCGACAATGCGGACTTCATCTTTAAATAGGAACTTGAGCGGCTCAACAAGTTCAAACTGCAAATCTTCAGGCAGTCCGCCAACATTGTGGTGTGCCTTTACACCGTCACTTTCAATAATATCAGGATAAATTGTACCTTGTGCAAGGAACTCGATGCCTTCCTGTTTTCTTGCTTCCTCTTCAAAAACACGAATAAATTCAGCACCAATAATCTTACGCTTTTGCTCAGGTTCTGCAACGCCTGCAAGTTTGTCCAAAAAGCGGTCAACAGCATCAACATAAACAAGATTTGCTTCCATCTGATTACGGAAAACCTCAACAACCTGTTCAGGCTCACCTTTACGGAGCAATCCGTGATTAACATGCACACATACAAGTTGCTTGCCGATTGCTTTAATCAGCAAGGCTGCGACAACAGAGGAATCCACGCCGCCTGAAAGTGCAAGGAGAACCTTTTTGTCTCCTACCTGTTTTTGAATTTCAGCAACCTGCTCAGCAATAAATGCATCTGCAAGTTCTTTTGTGCTTATACGTACCATTGATTCGGGTCTCTTGTTATTATCCATTTTAAATTCCTCCGGATAAAAATAAATTAATTCTGTATTTTCAGTATAACATAAACTTAATTTTGACGTCAATATACAATCAGAAAGAATAAACTCCTCTGCAATGAATTACAGAGGAGCAAATTTATTTATGCTAAATATTCGGAAACATTTTCATAATCTTTAACTTTTTCATGGTTATTTTCGATAATTCTTTCCGTAAATGAAAGTTTATTTTTCCTCTTTTTGAGAGATTCGGTAAATCTTCTTGATACAGCAATAAATATAATAAAGATATATGGCATACCAAGATTTGTCTCAAGCAGAGAATTAATAATCATAGGCGAAATTGCGCTTACATCCATACCGGTAACTCCAAGATTAGCCGAACGAATACCGCCAAGATACAAGCCTATTTCCCAACCGGCCTGCACAAGAATACCGATTATCAGCAGCCATGGTATATTAACCCGTTCATCTTTCTTTTTGCGTGACATATTCCAAACGAACAGCAATACATATCCAACAAACAATATCAATGCCATCCATCCATGATATGCACCTGTTTCACGCCAGATTGTGATGGTGTAATTATGCGGACCGAAGGTTTTTGTCAACAGCGGACAGCATATCCACCAACCAAGAATAAGCGTCGTCCATTCAAAAAGATTTTTATCTCTTGAAATCCAAAGCCATATCCATGCAAAGTTTGTAAATCCGTAACTCATCGACATCCACATAAGCACCCAGAACAATTGACTCTCAGTGCCTTCAACACCATTCATAAGCAAATGACGGGATCCGGTTGCAAGATGGAATATTCCGAAATCAACAATCTGATAAAGAATACCCGCCAGCACACCGACGATAACGGTTGTGTACTTCTTTTTATAGAGTAATAATCCTATAAAAAGAACAAGGAACGCAATGTCAAGCCACATATAAAAAGGCTCAAACACTCTTTGTGCAACAACTTCCATAAAAAACTTCTCCTACATTATATATTTTATATTTTTAGTTTAACACATATAAAACCATAATGCAATTAAAGATTGATATTATATAATCCTAAAATGTAAAAATTAAGAAAAATAAAAAACGTCATAAAGCATAATGCCTTATGACGTTTTTACATAACTTATATACGGATATACGAATATTATTTATTTCTGTAAATGATTGCTTCTCGCTCCGGACCGTTTGATACCATCGTGATTGGATAACCGAGTTCACTTTCAATAAACTCAACATAATCCTTTGTTTCCTGCGGAAGATCATCATAATTCCTGATACCGCGGATGTCACAGTGCCAGCCCTTCATAGTTTTAAGAACAGGCTTACATTTCTTGAGAGTAGGTGTTGTCGGGAAATCTTTTGTTATTTCTCCGTCAACTTCATAACCTGTACAAATCTTGATTTCTTCAAGATAAGAGAGACAGTCAAGTGCGGTCATAACCACTTGAGTTGCACCCTGACATGCTACACCGTAACGGGTTGCAACACAGTCGAACCAGCCGACTCTTCTCGGTCTGCCTGTTGTTGCACCGAATTCACCTTTGTCACCGCCGTGAATACGAAGTTCCTGTGCTTCCTCTTCATCAAGAATTTCCGAAACAAATTCGCCTGCACCTACTGCTGAAGAATATGCCTTTGTTACAACAACAATATCCTCAATGGAATGAGGCGGAAGTCCTGCGCCCACCGCACCGTATCCTGCCAAAGTGGATGATGAAGTAACCATCGGATAAATACCGAAATCAGGGTCTTTAAGTGTTCCGAGCTGTCCTTCAAGAAGAATATTTTTCCCTTCTTTGAGTGCATTCATAAGATAAGTATGTGTATCACAAACATAAGGCGCAATCTTTTCCCTATATTCAACACAGGTATTATAAAGTTCCTCTTCATCCAGAAGCGGTTTATTATATACATATTTAAAAGTAAGGTTTTTAAGCGTACAGATATTACTAATCTTTGCCTTTAAAGTTTCATCATCAAAAAGTTCATTAACCTGAATACCGATTTTGGCATACTTGTCACTGAAGAAAGGTGCAATACCTGATTTTGTTGAACCAAAAGCATTTTTACCAAGTCTTTCTTCTTCATAAACATCCTGAAGAATATGATACGGCATAAGGATCTGTGCTCTTTCACTGACAAGAAGCTTTGGATTAAGCCCTGCCTTTTTTACATCCTCAAGTTCTGTTAAAAACTTATTGATGTCAAGTGCAACACCATTGCCGATAATACAGGTTGTGTGGTCATAGCACACGCCTGACGGCATTAAGTGAAATGCAAATCTGCCATGCTCATTGATAATAGTATGCCCTGCGTTTGCGCCGCCCTGAAAACGAATAACAATGTCACTCTGACCTGCAAACATATCGGTGATTTTGCCCTTGCCTTCATCGCCCCAGTTTGCGCCAACAATTGCTCTTACCATTACTAATTCTCCTAAACAAAAAAATAGAACTGCGAAAACAAACTGTATGAATCCGCTGTTACTCATTAATTATATTATATAGCACTATTATTGTCAATGCAATTATTGGTGGATTTTGCCGCTGTGTGTCTGATAATTTTTAGTTATTATGGCAGTTGTAAAGGTAAAAAAATTATGATATTATAGAAATAATAAAACAAAAACAGAGGACAACGGGAATGAAAATTTACAATGTTATGCAATATGGTGCCAAGGGTGATGGTGTTACCAATGACGCATTTGCAATACAGCACGCAATCGACGACTGCTCAAAAAACGGCGGAGGACGTGTCGTTCTTCCGAGCGGACGTATATTTTATTCAGAATCAATCAGACTAAGAAAAAACGTTGATTTTCATATTCAGAAAGGTGCGTCAATAAAAGCAACCGGCAATATTGACGGATATATCAGACCAAACAAACTGATTAATGATCCAAAAACAGCACTGATCGGCAATCCTGTCACAGGCAAACCGAGTTTTGTTTTTATATACGGATACGAGGCAGATAACTGCACCATAAGCGGCGAGGGTACAATTGACGCTAACGGGCACGCTTTTGTGGCACGAAAAGACCAATATTACGTTACAGGTGATTTTTATCCCAGACCGACTGTAATTTATATTGAAAAAAGCAATCACATCACATTCAAAAACTTCACGGTTATTGATGCTCCGTTCTGGACTCTGCATCCTGCAGGATGCGATGATGTGCTGATTGACAAAATCAGAATTCTCAATGACCTTGATGTTGCCAACAGTGACGGAATTGACCCTGATCATTGTTCAAATGTCAGAATTACAGGCTGTCACATTACATGTGCAGATGACTGTATCTGTCTTAAAGCATCAAACGGCAATATGGAATATGGTGATTGTGAAAATATTATTATTGATAACTGCACACTTATATCAACTTCTGCCGCCATTAAAATCGGAACAGAAGGTGTCGGAAATTTCAGAAATGTTATTGTTTCCAACTGTATAATCAGCAAATCAAACCGTGGTATTTCCATCCAAATCCGTGACGGCGGATGTGTTGAAAACGTCACATACCAAAACATTATAATTGAAACACGGAGATTTTGTCCTGACTGGTGGGGAACGGCAGAACCGATTGTTATTACCACCTTTAACCGTGATGAAAACACACAAAGCGGAACAATCAAAAACATCCGATTTTTCAACATCACAACTAAGGGCGAGAACGGTGTTCTCATCCATGGCAATGCAGACAATATAATTGAAGACATCTCGTTTGAAAACTGCCGTATTGAACTCACCAAAACGAGCAAATGGCCCTGCGGACTCTATGACCTGAGACCATGTCTTGACTGGGGCGTTGAAAAATATAACAACTCTGCTTTCTTCATCCGGTATGCCAAAAATATTACTATCGAAAAGACCGGAACAGGATGGGGAAACATCTGTGACAATTATAAACATGCAATTGATGCAGAAAATGTTGAAAACCTCAGCCTGATAAGATTCAGCGGCGAAGCAGCAGACTTGATGACAGACAAGTACAAATTCAGCAATGTCAAATATTCGGAGGTAGAATAATGGTTGAACTCAAGGGATATAAAGTAAACAAACTCGAAATTGAAAACAAAGTTAAACTCGGCACAAATCTCAAACTGCAGAACCAGTTGAAATATAATGTAAATTATATGGACGATAACAAAACCTGCATTGGTGCAATGGAACTGAGAATTATTGATGCAGACCTTAATCCGTTTGAAGTCAAAATTGAGATGGTGGCTGAATTTGCATATGGCGATAACGATGAAAAAGCGGATATTCATACAACATCATTTGATCAATTGTTCCCATTCGTAAGACAAATTGTTCACACGGTTACCGCATTCACAGGTATGCCCGGATTAATGATACCGATTATGAAACTCAATAAAGATACTGTTAAAGTAAATAATGCACCGCAGGAGAAAGAAAACTCACCTTTGAACTGAATAAAACAAAAACACTGTGAACCAAATCGGTGACACAGTGTTTTATTTTTATAAAAATTGTTATATTTTGTCAAAAACTTGTTTACACTTAGTTTAAAAATATTGCCGCTTTATATGATAAAATTAAACAAGGAGTTGATTTGATGAAGAAAAAGATACCCACAGTAATCCGTATCATAATCCAAATACTATTAATTGGCGGCGGTGCATATTATTTTTACAGATTTGCAGCCTTAGCATTCATAAGAATTATAAATATTGCAAATATCCTTGGTGTCATAATGTCTTTGGCGGCAATTCTGATTGGCATATATATGAAGAAAATCATCAAATTCTGCAAAAAACATTACAAAAGCAAAAAGGGTAAAATCCTCTTAAACTCCTTTTTTACTGTTTTTGCTATAGGAATACTTTGCTTCAGCCTTGCACTCGGCAGTGTTATCACCAGTGCGAATACCAACGCAGATGAGCAGGATACAATCATCGTACTCGGCTGTGCTGTTTACAGTTACACACTGAAATGCAGAGTAAATGCAGCATATGAATATCTTGAAAAAAATCCGGACAGCGTCGCGGTCCTTTCAGGCGGACAAGGCAGCAATGAGCCGATTTCAGAGGCGCAGGCAATGTTCAATATGCTGACCGAAAAGGGAATTGAGCCTGAAAGATTATATCTTGAAGATACCAGTGTTAATACAGATACAAACATCAAAAACTCTATAAAAATAATTGAGGAAAATAATCTTGATAAAGACGTGGCAGTTGTATCATCAGACTATCACCTTAAGCGTGCAACAATGATTTGTGAAAAAAACGGACTTAAAAATCCGCACCGAATCAGTGCCCCCTCAACATATAACGACAAACCGACTTTTTATCTGAGAGAAGTGATGGGTGTTGTTAAGGAGGTACTTGTCAAATGAACAAAAAACTTTTCTTAACATTAACAACATTTTTGGCTATTTCTGCTTTACCGATTACGGTCTACGCAAATTCATCATGGTATTGGATAAGCAACAGCAGACCTTGGGATATTCTGCCGATTGTTGCAGTTGCAACAATAATAATTGAAGTATTCATAATTAATAAATTCGGTAAAGTAAATAAATTATACAAAACTGCTTTTGCCGTAATAATTGCCAACCTGCTTTCATTTGCTATGCCGTATATACTAAGATGCTTTAATGAATTATACGATTTTGAACAAATGATAAACAACACACCATCTTATACTGTCACAGCTGTATTTTTATTAATGACCTTAATAATTGAAATGCCTTTTGTTTATTTTTCCCTACAAAAAAGCAGCGATAATCAAAAGCACTTAATTTTATCCATATTAAGCAGCAATGTTGCAACTACTATTCTTGTTGCAGCAACAGAAAGAATAATATGCAAAGGAACTTGGTAATGAAGCCTATCGGAAAAATTTATACGGATTTGCCTGACAAATTCGGTGTACCGAGACAGAGCGGACTGGTAAAAGATTTGACAGGGAAAATTGTTTTTGAGCCTGAATACAGTGTTAAAGAGGCATTTGAGGGAATTGAAGAATTCTCACATTTATGGATATTGTGGGAGTTCAGCGAAAATGTCCGCGAAAAATTCTCGCCTACTGTTCGTCCGCCGAAACTGAATGGAAACAAACGCAAAGGCGTTTTTGCCACACGTTCACCATTCAGAGCAAATCCAATCGGTTTATCCTGTGTTAAACTTGAGAAAATTGAATATACAAAAGACAAGGGAACCATACTTTATGTCAGCGGAATTGATATGAAAAATGAAACTCCGATTTATGACATTAAGCCGTATATCACATACACGGACAGTCATCCTGAAGCAATACAGGGATTTGCAGAAAATTATAAAGATTATGAAATTGAGGTCGTTTTCCCTGAACATCTGCTGGATATTATCCCGAGTGAAAAGCAAGCAGGAATAATCGGAATATTAAAACAGGACCCACGTCCTGCATACCAGAATGACCCTGACAGAATATACGGTGTTAAATATATGAACTTTGATGTTCATTTCAGGGTTGAAAATCATATTCTGACAGTAATAAAAATTGATACTATATAAAGGACAAAACCATCTGTAAATCGGCTGAGGTACAACAGCGAATTTTTCACAGATGGTTTTTTATGATTATATATTGTCAACCGTCGTTTTTAATTAATATTCCATTTTTCTTATACTTATTTCACCGCTTCTGAGCGTAGTAACTGTACCGTCATCAAGTTTGACAACAAGTCCGCCTGTTTCATCAATCTCAATTGCAGTGGCAGGGGTCACCTTTGAATTCTGTATAAACTTTATTCTTTCCCCAATAACAAGAGAATGGCTGCGATAATAGTCAATAAAACTTTTATAATCCCCGCCGGCAATATGGAGCAGTTCATCCACCGTTTTTGCAATCAATCTGTTGCGGTCAACATCAGCATTGAGACAACCTGCATTATCCACCCCGTCAGGAAAAGAATGTGTACTTATATTAATACCTATACCGATGATAACGCTGTCAACAATTCCTTCCTCAAAATTTGTGATTGCTTCGGTCAGAATACCGCATATTTTTTTATTATCCACATAAACATCGTTAACCCATTTTATTTTGGGCTGTTTATCGGTAAGCTGCTCAATCGCCTTACACACTGCAACAGATGCAGCCGTTGTTGCAGTTACAGCATTTTTCAGTGCAGCATGAGGTCTTATCACCAGACTGAAATAAACACCGGTTGCAATCGGAGAATAAAAGGTTTTCCCCTGTCTGCCTCTGCCTGCTGTCTGTTCATCTGCAGTCACAAGGAACACACCATATTGTCCGTCGGCAAGCATACGCTTGCACTCATTATTGGTTGAATCCACACAATCCAGGCATATAACATCAATATCATTTTTCAAATAGGATTTAATACTCTGTGCAGACACAACATCATTATTGTCAGTCAATTTATATCCTTTATTTGTGACGGCATCAATATCATATCCGTCATGAATTAAAGATTTTACGGCTTTCCACACGGCGGCACGGCTTTTACCAAATTTCTTTGCCAACTGTTCACCGCTTATGTAATCATTGCTTCTTAACAGAGAATAGAGAATATCTTTTTTCAGTGACATTGTTAACTCCTTTGTTCAAACAGGTTTACAATCCGGTCAATCAAAAAGCACCATAATGGTGCTTTTATCATTTTCTTATATAAAATATAGCCAAAGTCTTTGGTCCGCAGTGTGATGAAATCGTACATCCGGCATCAGCAGTAATGACTTGGTCAAATTTATTTTTACCTTCAATTACACCTTTTGCAAAACTGATTATTTCCGGACTGACACCGCCGCTGTTTGCAATAACAATTCTTGACGGGTCAATTTTATTAACATCACGCAGGCAGTCATTGATATATTGCTTATAAACAATATCCATTTTTCCGCGGTATTTTTTGGCAACATCAAGAGTTCCTTCTTTGTTGTCCACCGCTATGCTCGGCTTTATACCAAGAACATTTGCACTGAACTTTACAATTCCTGAACATCTGCCGCCTTTGTGAAGATATTCAAGATTATCAAGAACAAAAGTAGTGCTGACTTTTGGAACAAGAGAATTGACTCTGTTCGCAATTCTTTTTGCATCAAATCCCTTTTGCCTGAAATCACAGGCTTTTAAAACCAAAAGTCCCATTGCCATACAAAGACTTTTTGAATCCACACAATATACATTATCAAAATCTGCCGCTGCAATGCAGGCGTTTTGATAAGTGGACGATATAGCAGATGACAGTCCGATGTGAACAACAGAACAACCTTCGTTTGTCAGTCTTTCAAAAAGGTCATGATACTGCGATGGAGGAACAGCTGCTGTTTTCGGCAGTACACCTGTTTTTGCAACATAGTCATAAATATCATTTGGGAATACGTCCACTCCATCCTGAAAGGAAGATTCACCCAAAAGAATGGATAACGGTGTAATAATAATATTATTTTTCTCTATAAGATATTGTGGCAAATCACAGGTTGAATCTGCTGTTATCACAACATTCTTCATTTTCTTGCCTCCGTTTATAAATCTACTATAGTATGCCGTAATACGCTCCATTTTAAAACGAATACGTAATTAAACACCAAAATTGATTTTTATATTACTGAGTTCATCCTTGTCATATGTCCGGTCAAACACAATAACCAAAGTACTTCTGCCGTCAATTTCCTTAATAACAGCGGTATATGCAATATCAACTTCATTATTTTTACCAACATTCTGAATAACAGAAAATTTACCGCTTTCAACCATATGCGGAGAAAAATTATAATCCGGTTTAGCCGTTATTGTAATACCATTCTGTGTAAACCGTATGCTGTCAACGCATTTGATTTTACTTGGCATATCGCCAAACTGACGATTCACCGTACCATTAATATCGGTCAGGGAAAATTCATTTTCAATCCAGTCAATATCCGTTTCTTTAAAGCCTGACTGGGAACTGGAGTTGTTAATCACACAGGACCACTTGTTTTTTGCAGTATCTCTTGGGTCATTGACTTTGTAATATTCAGATGGTTTGAATAAAATCGTTTTCGGCACAACAGAAAATTTGCCGTCAATCAGGTCTATATCACAATGAATATCACCGATATACTGTGTTGCGCCTGTTCCTTCATAAGAGATAAGAACCTGAATATCAAGCGTAATATTGCCGTCTTTATCCATCTTATAAATACCGGCACCGCGTTTCCAGCGATCTAAAGTATAATATTCATTATTTGAATTTGTAAGCGCTTTGGCATAACCAACATGCTTGCCGAGGGAAATACCTGTTTTTTCATCATATGCAATTTTCTTATCAACATCATCCATTGCAAACTGAAGAATTTTTTTGCAGTTTTTCAACTGTGTCATCTCACAGTTAATGGACTGTTCAAATACGGTTCTCCATGTATCATTATTTGCAATTTTAACATCAAATTCCTTTTTACCGTCTGATCTTGTAACAGGTTTGAACATCATAACGGTATAAACATATTCCCAATTATTGTTATATGTTTCAACAGCAGTGTAAATCATTCTGAAAAGAAGTTCTTTCTGTCCGTCGCCGTCAATATCCACACTGCACACGGTCGGTTCTTCAACCCCAACATACCAATCAAAATTCTCAAGTTCAAACTTATGCTCACCATGTATAAAGGTCAATATTTTCCCATCAAAATAAACCTGATATTCTTTATCATCCGTTTCAACAAGCAGAACATTTTCCCTTGGTTTCTCTGTTGTTGTCTCCTGATTTGTTGCCTGCGTAACAACTTCGTTCGGAACAACAGAAATATCATTATTCACTTTATTTTTTTTATATTGCATTGATACAACAAAAACTACAATTACAATCAGTAAAACTGCAATTATCGGAATAGATTTTTTCATATTGCTCCTTCCAAAATATCATTTGTTATATACATCATTAAAATTAAACGGAACTTTTTCACTATTCACAATATGATAACACTGCGTTGCCAATGAGAAAATCGGCTTGTCATGCGTTAAAGAATCAGAATAAACATTGATAACTTCAATCTCTTCTTTTGGAAATTCTTTATAAAGCCTTTTTACTTTTTCCTCATCGCGGCAATTTTCACCGATTATCATTCCTGTTTTTCTGCTGTGGCGGGTACAAATCAAAGTCTCAAAACCCAGACGCTTTTGTATCTCTTCTAGCAGAAAATCCGGTGAGGCACTGATGACGACCGAATATCGTTCTCTGTCATAAAACCATTTATGAACCCGATTATCATACTTATCCCAAAAACCTTTAACCGCTTTTTCAAGCGGAATGAACGGCACAAACAAAAAACATATTTTTTTAAACCCTGTAAAACTGATAATATGACACAGCATAAGAACCAATGCTGTTAACAATACAGGAACCGCAATCGGCAGCAGTAAAATTAAGTACGGATAATGTAAAATACAGTATAAGCAAAAAAGAGAACCACTGTCAAACGGCACAATTGTTTTATCAAAATCGTATATATCTATCTGCATTTTTACTCCCACATTCTTTCCGCCGTACGTAATTGAAAAATAATTATATGAGCACGACAATTATTTTTTGAAATAGGAAAATGCACTATATACCTTCGCTGTTAAAATGAATTGTAATTGACTTTTCAGATTCAAACTGAGTAAGTTTTATTCCTGCACAGTTGAGCATTCTTTTGCTTGCCTGTACCAAATCGGTGTCTTTATACTTATCACTTATGTAAATAACTTCTTTTATTCCGCTCTGGATAATAGCCTTTGCACATTCATTACAAGGGAAAAGTGCAACATATATCCTGCAATCCTTGAGATTATTCCCGCCCGCATTCAGAATTGCATTGAGTTCTGCATGGCAAACATACGGATATTTTGTGCTGCTGTCTTTATCGCCTTCTCTGTCCCACGGGAATTCATCATCACTGCATCCGCGGGGAAAACCATTGTAACCGACAGACATTATTTTGTTATCATCATTAACAATACAGGCACCTACCTGCGTGCTTGGATCCTTACTTCTTTGCGAAGCAAGGATTGCCACACCCATAAAATATTCGTCCCAATTGATATATCCTTCTCTTTTCGCCATAATTTAACAACCTTTCTCAGTTGGTTTTAACCAAGATAAATGATTTATTCACCTTTCAATGCAGATATGAATTCATCAAATTCATCGCACTCGACATCAAAAATCCTGCCTTTGTCAACAAGCTGATTAATCTGCGGATTGATCGGAAGCTTAGCTATAACCGGCAGACCTAATTCTTTTGCCGTTTCATCTATCTGTGATTCGCCGAAGATACTGATTTTTTCATCACAATGCGGGCAAATATAGTAACTCATATTTTCAACAAGGCCAAGCACCGGCACATGCATCATATCTGCCATATTGTATGCCTTATTAACAATCATTTTAACCAAATCCTGCGGAGTGGAAACAATAATAATTCCGTCAACAGGCAAACTCTGGAAAACGGTCAGTGCTACATCACCGGTTCCGGGAGGCATATCAACAAACAGATAATCCAGTTCGCCCCAGCGGACATCCGTCCAGAACTGTTCAATAACACCGCTGATTACAGGACCGCGCCATACAACAGGAGAGTTCACATCTTCAAGCAGAAGATTAATACTCATTATCTTAACGCCGTTTTCTGCCACACTCGGAAGCAGACATTCGCCGTCCTGCATTGCACGTTCTGTTACACCAAAAGATTTCGGCACGGATGGACCTGTAACATCTGCATCAAGCACGCCGACTTTCAGTCCTGCCTGAGCACATTTTGATGCAAGCATACAGGCAACCAGACTTTTGCCGACACCGCCTTTACCGCTGACAACACCGATAACCTTTTTTATTTTTGAATACTTATTCATTGGTTTGAGGAAATCCTGCGGTGATGATTTCCTGGAACTGCAATCAGATGATTGGCAGCTTGAACAATCGTGTGTACATTCGCTCATAACTTCACCTTCCAAAAACGATTCGTTTTATTTAAAAACAGATTTTATCATAATAAATTAAAAATATCAATAGGAACGTATAAGCGTTCTTACTTTACCGAGAACAGCGCAACTATCAACAATAATAGGAGCATATTTATCATTTTCAGGCTGAAGTCTGAAATGACCGTCTTCCTTATAAAACCGTTTGACGGTTGCCTCATCATCAATAAGGGCAACAACAATGTCACCGTTATCCGCAACAGGCGTTTGTTCAACAACAACAATATCACCGTCATAGATACCGGCATCAACCATTGAATCACCTTTAACATGGAGTGCAAACAAATTATTGCCGCTCACACAGGAGAGTGCAATATAATCCTCAATCTGCTGTGTTGCAAGAATCGGCATACCGGCGGTTACAGTACCGATAAGGGGAACTAAATTCACATTCTCTGAACTGCCGCACAGGCGGATAGTACGTTTCAAATTAGGGTCTCTTTTAATATATCCTGCATTTTCAAGAGCATTCAGGTTATACTGTACAGAGGATGTTGAACGAAGTCCGACCGCCTCGCCAATCTCACGCACTGACGGAGTAACTCCTCTCTCTGATATTATTTCCCTGATATACTTTAAAATTTCATTTTGTTTTTGCGTTAATTTCCCCATCACTGAAAACCCTTCTGCATAAAATTATTGTTCCTATATATTATAAAACATAATAACATTATATTTTAAACATGTCAATTAAACGGCAAACATTTGTACAATTTAAAAATATTTTAAATTCTTACAAAAAAAAGTGTTGACAAATGATTGGTAATACGATATAATCTTGCTTGCACAAAACTGGTATGGCTTTATAGCTCAGTTGGCTAGAGCACGCGGTTCATACCCGCGGTGTCACTGGTTCGAATCCAGTTAAAGCCACCACTATGGCCCGGTGGTCAAGAGGTTAAGACACCGCCCTTTCACGGCGGTAACACGGGTTCAATTCCCGTCCGGGTCACCAAAACGGCACCTTTTAGGTGCCTTTTTTTCTAATTAATTTTGGGCAAAATCTGCGCTTGTAGCTCAGTAGGATAGAGCGACCGCCTCCTAAGCGGTAGGTCGGAGGTTCGAATCCCCTCAAGCGCGCCAAAAGGCCAAGTTGAATAACTTGGTCTTTTAATCCATACACAATCATTTTATATGTTTTATAAATACTAAATACTTATTTAATAAATCAACAAAAAATATAGTTTCAATCTATTTGAAGGCGTAGCTCAGTTGGTTAGAGTACTTGCTTGACATGCAAGGGGTCGGTGGTTCAAGTCCACTCGTCTTCACCATAAAAGCACCGCAGGTTCGGCTGAATCAGCGGTGCTTTGTTTTTTAATATTTATTGATCTTAAATTCAATCCTGTCATCATCCGGTTTCGTATAATCAACAAAAACCTCAATCACACTGTCACTTGTAATCAGACAGCCGACAGGATTGTAACCATCATACATAAATTCATTTGTGACAGTAATTTTATTATCATTTATCGCGACAGTAATTATACCGTAATTACGCTTTATTTCATCCGGTTTATAAACTGCAAAAGCACAAACACCTCGTTGCGCATCAAAAGCAAAATCACCGAGATTTGACATAATCGACATATCTTCAAAATTGAATGAGTCGAGCACATTCAGGGCTTTATCATAAAGTATAATTTCGTTTTGAAAGGTATTCAAATCATCCCCAATGCACAAATAATTTTCACCAATCGGATAAATATCATATGCATAGGAAGTACCCTTGCCGAGTTCAATTTTAACATTCGCGTACGCATCAATTTCTTCTGCTGAAGCAAAACTTATTTTATTATTTTGAAGATTGATTTTCATCGCTGAAGCAACATCATGTTCAGGGTCGCCGAAGCGCTCGCCTTCAACATATTCATTGATATAAATATAATCCTTGGTGCAATAGATTTTTGGAGAACCGCCTAAAAATGCCTTTGTATTCTCCGCCTGATTGCCGGACTCAACATCAATTGAGGTAAGCACTGCATACTGAGACGCTTTAACATTGTCAAAACAAGCAATATCCTTTAATGACAAAATTAAACTTTCACCATCCTGATAAATCCTCGGCACAGTATATTCCGTATCATCGGTTGCAACTTCATAGTTGGTTGAAACAAACAAGGTATTCTCAATCATTCGTGATTCAAAATATTCTCCGCTCTGCTCGTATTCCGTAATCAAAAATGGATTTGATTTATCTGTAATGTCATAAATCTTTATTACAGCAGCATTAAAGTCTCTCTTATATTTATCAGCTGACATCGGATTATACTTATTCATAATAATTGCAAGGCGGTTATTATATACAAACAAATCTCTTATCTCATAACTGTCATCATACTCATCAACCATATCAGGTGCAAGATGATCAATCAGCGCAACAAAACCATTGCTGCCGTTCTCAAGTTTACAGATATAAATTTTATTTCTGTTTATATTCGTTTCTGTATCATAATCGGCAAAATAGATATATTCACCGTCTGTTTTGATTGCAGCCGGAAATTCCACATTGGCATCACGTTTTTGGTGTACTGTTTTCGCAGGGCCGCCGTGTCCACCGTATTCACCGGGGGGACATTTATCAAGTGCAGTAATTCTCGAATTCAGTTCATCATAACTGCCGAAAGTTGTGACTTTATCTGCATTAAGAGAATACCAGTTTACTGCAAAAACGGCACACAGAATCAGCACAAAACACGCCGCAGCACTGATAATTGGTTTGTAGTTTAGCACAGGCTTAAACGGAATTGTCCTGTGTTGGGTATTGAGCAGAATTTTATATTTGATACGATTTTCTGCAAGTGATGGCGGAATATCCGGTATGTTATTATCAAACTTTGTTTTGATTACATTCAGATTATCTAAATCTTTTTTTCTCATATTGAATACTCCTTTCATTCCAATTCTTTTCTCATCTTGGCAAGGCTTCTGCTGCGTTTTTGGCGGACATTTACAGCACTTAAACCTGTTATCTTTGCTATCTCTTTGCTGTTGAATCCTGCGATAACAGTTAAAAGAACTATATTTCTCTCTTCCTCTCCCAAAAGACTTAAAGCCTGTTTGAGTTCTTCACGCTCAACAAACATATCTTTATCTGAAGATATATTGAAATAATTTTCTATGTCATCTGTATTTCTCTGATTAATCTGCTCTTTTACAGCAGAAGTACAGGAACAATAAAGTATCCTGAAAATCCATGATGAAAAGGCCTCCGGATTTTTTAATTTGTTTATCTGCTCAAATGCAGACAGAACACAATCCGACACTGCATCCTCTGCATCTGAACGATTACCGAGTTTATAATAAGCATAGGAATAAAGTTTACTTTTATACTTTCCATATAAAAAGCAAAAAGCATCCACATTCCCGTCTATTGCTTTTTTTACAATTTCTTTCTCCTTCATTCCGCCACCTCCTTGACGCGTCATAATCTAAGTATAAAAATTCCGCCTGTGTGTTACAACAAATTTAATGAAAAGTGTTATAAAAATTATGCTGATTTGTGATTTTTTTATCAATCTATAGTTAAATTCAACAAAGTTTGCATATTGATATTGACAAAATGTTAAACATCAATATAATATAGTATACGCAATTGTTATATAATACAAATTTTTATATTAATAGGAGAATGAATTATGGCAAGAGTTTATAACTTCAGTGCAGGTCCTTCAACCTTACCTGAAAAAGTTTTGGAACAAGCTGCTGCGGAAATGATGGATTATCAGGGCAGCGGTCAATCCGTAATGGAAATGAGCCACCGCTCAAAAGTATTTGACAAAATCATTAAAGATGCAGAAGCACTTATGAGAGAACTTTATAATATTCCTGACAACTATAAGGTACTCTTTTTACAGGGTGGTGCGTCAGCACAATTCTCTGCAATTCCGCTCAATTTCATGAACGGCAGCGGTAAGGCAGACTATATCATCACCGGTCAGTGGGCAAAAAAAGCATTCCAGGAAGCACAAAAATACGGTGACGTTGTTGCTGCTGCTTCATCTGCAGACAAAACATTCAGTTATATCCCAAAAACAAAGGCTGAAGATTTCAGAGAAGATGCAGACTATGTTTATATCTGTATGAACAACACAATTTACGGTACAGTATACAAAGAACTCCCACCGGTTGGTGACAAAGTTCTTATTGCAGACGTATCATCATGTGCACTTTCAGAACCGCTTGACATCAGCAAATTCGGCGTAGTTTACTTCGGTGCACAAAAGAACGTTGCTCCGGCAGGTCTTGTTGTGGCAATTATCCGTGAAGATTTGCTCGGCAAAGCAAGAGACATCACACCTGTTATGATGAACTATCAGGTTCAGGCAGATGCTGATTCCCTTTACAACACCCCGCCTTGCTGGACCATTTATATCTGTAAGCTTGTGCTTGACTGGATTAAGAATGACATCGGCGGACTTGAAAAGATGAAAGAAAGAAATGAAAAGAAAGCCGCTGTTCTTTATAACTTCCTTGACAATTCAAAGATGTTCAAAGGTACTGTTGTTCCTGAGGACCGTTCACTTATGAATGTTCCGTTCATCATTGGTGATGATGAACTTGAAAAGAAGTTCATTGCCGAAGCAACTGAGGCCGGATTTGTTAATCTTAAAGGCCACAGATCTGTTGGCGGCATGAGAGCATCAATCTATAATGCAATGCCGATTGAAGGTGTTGAAAAGCTCGTTGAATTCATGGCTGAATTTGAAAAAGCAAATTCATAAAAGATAAAATTCAAACATTTAGGAGAAATTGTTATGTTTAATATAAAAACACTTAACAAAATCAGCGATGTGGGTTTGTCAAAATTTGATACAAGCAAATACACATATGCGAACGAAATCGAGAATCCTGATGCAATTATGGTAAGAAGTGCATCTATGCATGATATGGAAATGCCCGAATCACTCCTTGCAATCGCAAGAGCAGGCGCAGGCGTTAACAATATTCCTGTTGCTGACTGTGCTGAAAAAGGTATTGTTGTTTTCAACACACCGGGTGCAAATGCAAATGCCGTTAAAGAACTCGTTATCTGCGGTCTTCTTCTTTCAAGCAGAAAGATAACAAAGGCTATTGAATGGTGCAAGACAATCAAGGATGAAGGCGACAATGTCGGCAAAGTTGTTGAAAAAGGAAAAAGTGCTTTTGCCGGCCCTGAAATCAAAGGAAAAACCCTTGGCGTTATCGGTTTGGGTGCAATCGGCAGACTTGTTGCCGAGGCAGCAGTTGACCTTGGTATGAACGTAATCGGCTATGACCCGTTCCTTCCGGAACATGTTCAGCTCAAAGCAGGAATCACACTCAACAATAATCTTGAAGAAATTTTCCCTGTTGCAGATTATCTTACACTCCATGTTCCGCTCACACCGGAAACAAAAGGACTTATCTGTGCAGACACAATTGCAACAATGAAAGATACTGTAAGAATTATGAACTTTGCACGCGGTGACCTCGCTGTGTCGGGAGACATCGTTGCTGCTCTTGAAGACGGAAAGATGGCTGCTTATGTAACCGACTTCCCTTCAGCAGATTTAATCGGTATTGATGGTGTGATTGCAATTCCGCACCTTGGTGCCTCAACACCTGAAAGTGAAGAGAACTGTGCTTCAATGGGTGCACTTGAACTTATTGATTTTCTTGAAAACGGAAATATCAAGAATTCAGTGAATTTCCCTGCTGTTTCTGTTCCGAAATCAGGCGTTGCAAGAATCACTGTTATTCACAAAAACCAACCGAATATGATTGCAACAATCACAAATACAATCAGTCAGGATGGCGTGAACATTGCTGCGTTTGAAGATAAAAACCGCGGCGAATTTGCTTACTCAATTATTGATGTGGACAGCGAACCGGCACAAACCGTTATTGATGACATCACCGCAATCAGCGGCGTAATCAAAGTACGAGTAATCAAATAATATTCACTCAGATATAAAAAATCCCCAACATAATTGTTGGGGATTTTTATTTTATTTCATCAGTTTTCCGATTTCAATATACAATTCCTTTTTGTCAGGCGGTATTCGTGAATATATATTTAAAATACGTTCTTCCTCAGGTGTAAGATCTTTACTATAGACATTACCGATTGCACTTTTATACATAATAAAATTTGCAAAAGAGGAGTATAACTCAAAATCAAATACTATAAAACCTCATACTATCTGCCTGATGCTGATAATAATAATCAATAATTGCTTGACAATATGATTTTTCGGTGTTATAATATGCACTAATCCGCTTTAAAGTAATGGGACTTTAAAGCGTTAAAGCAGATTAGGAGGATTATTATGACCGCAAGAAAAGGTAATTTAATGACCGTTCGTTCAGACGTTAAAGTGCTTGACGCAACTATACGTGACGGCGGACTTTGCAATAATTTTGAATTCACAGATGAATTTGTTACAGAACTTTATAAATCAAATATTAAATCCGGTGTGGATTATATGGAATTCGGGTATCGTGCATCAAAAAATCTGTTTGACCCTAAAGACTTCGGCAAGTGGAAATTCTGTGACGAAGCAGATATTCGCTCTATTGTCGGTGATAATATCAGCGATATGAAAATCGCAGTTATGGCAGATGTCGGCAGATGTGATTTTAAAGAAGATTTTGTTCCGAAATCAGAATCCGTTATTGATATGGTACGCGTTGCATGCTACATTCACCAGATTCCTGCTGCAATTGAGATGATTGAATATTTCCACGAACTCGGATATGAAACCACCTGTAATATTATGGCAATCAGCCAGTCAAGTTCAGACCAAATCAGTGAAGCTCTTGAGATGCTGGGTCAAAGCAGTGTTGACGTAATCTATCTTGTTGACTCATATGGTTCACTTTATCCCGAAAATGCAGGCAAACTTGCAAAAACATATCTTGAAGCAGGTGAAAAATACGGCAAAGCAATCGGATTCCATGCACACAACAACCAGAATCTTGCTTTTGCCAATACAATTGAGACATTATCTTATGGTGTATCTTATCTTGATGCAACTGCGTCAGGTATGGGCAGAGGTGCAGGCAACTGTGCAATGGAACTTCTGTTAGGCTTCCTTAAAAATCCAAAGTACAATCTCTACAGCCTTTTGACATTCCTTGAGAAGTATATTCTTCCGCTCAAAGAAAGCGGTGTGGTTTGGGGTTATGATGTTCAGTATATGCTGACAGGTCAACTTAACCGTCATCCAAGAGAGGCTATGTCATTCACTGCTGACAAACGTCAGGACTACTGTGAATTTTACAAAGGATTACTTGACAACGATTAATCGCTGTAATATAATATTCATAACTTAATAAGTCAGGGGTGCTGTAAAAAGCTGAGATTATACCCTTCGAACCGAGCATTAATATGGACGGTAAAGACTAAGGCAATATGTATAATTGTGCCCCATTCTGACTTTTGTTTGAATGGGGCTTTTCTTTTGGCTTGTTGAGCAAATACACATTGCGGTTAACCGCAGAAAAGGAGAAATGATTATGAAAGCAAGTGTTGCAATTCAGGTTTTGCCTGACGTTAAAGACGAGGACGAACTCATCCGCATTGTAGACGAGGTTATTGCTTATATCAAAAGCACAGGTCTCAACTGCTATGTAGGTCCGTTTGAAACAACGATTGAGGGTGAAAGCTACGACCAACTTATGGAAATTATTGCAAATTGCCAGAAAGTTGCAATCAAAGCCGGATGCCCAAGCGTGAGTGCATACATCAAAGTTGTTTATAATCCTGAAGGCGAGGTACTCACCATTGACAAAAAAGTTACAAAGCATCACCAATAAAACCGCACCGATTATTGCCGTCGGCATCATATTGCTGATTTGGTATGTTTGTTGCGACAATGAGGTTGTGCCTGCATATATGCTGCCGTCACCGACGGATGTGT
The DNA here is from genome assembly GCA_021770095.1 of Eubacteriaceae bacterium. GTDB lineage: Bacteria > Bacillota > Clostridia > Oscillospirales > Acutalibacteraceae > Eubacterium_R. Next base: position 168,536 of record JAETRQ010000004.1, read on the forward strand.
TTATGGCGTTTGCTGACAATTTTACGGTTATGATGCAGCAGGCAGCAGTCACTCTGCAGGAAGCGTGCTACGGACTGCTCATCGGAATAGCACTTGCGTTTATTATTGCGACGCTGATGGACAGATTCTCATTTTTATACAAGGCACTTTATCCCATCCTTGTTATAACACAAACCATACCGACAATTGCCATCGCCCCCTTGCTCGTGCTTTGGATGGGCTTTGGTATGGCACCGAAAATTACGCTGGTTGTGCTGACAACCTTTTTCCCCATCTCAATCGGACTGCTTAACGGGTATCGCTCGGTTGACGAAGATGCCGTTAACCTTATGCGGGCAATGGGCGCAAACAGATTTCAAATTTTTCGCTATGTTAAACTGCCGAATGCAACAGGTGCATTCTTCTCAGGACTGAGAATTTCTGCTTCCTACGCAGTCGTTGGTGCCGTTATCAGCGAGTGGCTGGGAGGATTTGAAGGATTAGGCGTATATATGACAAGAGTAAAAAAGGCATATGCATTTGACAAAATGTTTGCCGTTATTGTATTTATCTCAATAATAAGTCTTTGTCTTATGGCACTGGTGAGCCTGCTTGAAAAGGTATCCATGCCATGGGAGAACAAAAATAACAGGAGAAATGAAAATGAAGTATAAAAAACTGATTTCTGTTGTTCTTGCTGCTGTACTCATATTCAGTTTTGCTGCATGCACAAAAAACAACAGTGAAAACAAAACAGATAACACAACATCCGAATTGACAGACATTACGGTCTGCCTTGACTGGACGCCGAACACAAACCACACAGGACTTTATGTTGCACTCAAAAACGGATATTACAAAGACGCCGGTCTTAACGTAACAATTGTTCAGCCGCCCGAAAACGGTGCTGCCGAGGTTTGTGCATCAGGTCAGGTGCAATTTGCCGTCAGTGCCCAGGACACACTCGCACCGGCATTCACATCTGAAACACCGATGGATGTAACCGCTGTTGCCGCATTGGTCCAGCACAATACATCGGGTATTTTGTCAAGCAAGGGTCAGGGAATGGACAGACCATCAGGTATGACAGGAAAAACATATCTCACATGGGATTCACCCGTTGAACTTGCAACCCTTGAATCGGTTGTTAACGCAGACGGCGGAGACTGGAGCAAAGTAAACATCATTCCGAACACGGTAACGGATGAGGCACAGGATGTTAAGCAAAATCCCGACCATGCAATCTGGGTTATGTACGCATGGGGCGGTATCAATGCAAAGGTAAATCACATTGATACGGATTTCTTCTTCTTTAAAGATATTAATGAAAACTTTGATTTTTACACCCCCGTACTTATTGCGAACAACGATTTTCTTAACACAAACCCCGATGCGGCAAAGGCATTCCTCAAAGCAACAAGACAGGGATATGAATTTGCTGTTGAAAACCCGGAGGAAGCAGCACAGATACTGATTGAAAGTGATGATACCAATTCACTTGCAGGCTCAGAAACACTGGTTGCCGAAAGTCAGAAGTGGATTGCAGACCAATATATTGCCGATGCGCCGCAGTGGGGATATATTGACCCTGCAAGATGGAACGCTTTTTATGAATGGCTCAATGAAAAACAACTTGTTGAAAAGCAACTGCCTTCGGACACAGGATTTTCAAACGATTATCTGGAATAAATTATGGAAATATTAAAAGCAACAAATATCTGCAAAAGTTTTGGTGACAATGCCGTTTTAAAAGATGTATCCATTACCCTGAATAAAGGCGAAATCGTGAGTCTGCTCGGCGTAAGCGGCTGCGGTAAAACTACACTGTTCAATGTTTTGTCCGGCCTATACACACCTGACAGCGGCACAGTTTTGCTGCGCGGTGAAAACATAACTGCGTGCCCCGGCAAAATCAGTTATATGCTGCAAAAAGATTTGCTCTTCCCCTACCGCAGGGTTATTGACAACGTCTGCCTGCCGCTGATACTGAAAGGCATGCACAAAAAAGAGGCACGCCAAAAGGCACAGCCGCATTTTGAAACTTTCGGTATAGACGGAACACAGATGCTGTATCCGTCACAACTTTCAGGCGGTATGCGTCAGCGTGCAGCACTGCTGAGGACCTATCTGTCATCCGATGGTGTGGCACTGCTTGACGAACCGTTCAGTGCACTTGACACCATCACAAAGGGCATTATTCACAAATGGTATCTTGATGTTATGAATCAAATTGATTTGTCAACCGTATTCATCACACACGACATTGATGAGGCCATACTGCTTTCAGACAGAATATATATTTTGTCTGGCAAACCGGGCACCGTTACGGATGAGATTGTTATTGATACGCCGAAACCGCGTGATAATCATTTCAACCTGTGTGATGAATTCCTGAATTACAAACGTCAGGTGGTCAACTCACTCCATTTATCATAGAAGATACCCGACACTTTTTCAGTACATAGGCAATGAATAGAATTCTGAACTTGCCCATTGCCTAAGCATATAAACAAATCTCGGAGATGCACAAGCGTTCTCCGAGATTTTAATTTATATTTGCTGTTCACTTTTTATACCAATAATTCAAATCAACATACTTACTGCCGATTCCGTCAAGTGTGCCGGTTCGTGAATATTGCCAGATTGAGTACTCCACATCAAAAGTAACTTTATCATTATAATCTGCGGCCCATATGACTGTATTATCATCCAAATCATCTGTATCAATCTCTCTGTAAAGGACACTTGATGATGCATATACACCTGCGGTATAGCCCTTATCCGCTGCCTTTTCACAAAAAGAATTGATAATATCCGTGTTCTGTTCTGCAGTCAGATTGGCTTCTGCCAACCGGCCTGTATGATGACCGTCACCATCAACTGCATATTCAAAATCAATAATAACAGGCAGGGATACATCAAATTTTTTAATCATATCAATTGTAAATTCTGCTTCTTCTTTTGCCTCTTTAACGGATACCGCCTGTGAATAAAAATAAACACCGAAAGGAACACCTGCTTTTTTTGCATTTTTCATATTCTCTTTAGCATTTTTATCCTCGGCAATTTTTCCATTACCATAACCGCGATAACCAACACGGATAAATACAAAATCAATCTGAGATTTCAATTTATCCCAATCAATTTCCTTATTATGCTCAGAAACATCAATACCGACTGCAATATCCTTATCAAAATTATATAGCTGCGGCGGTAACTTCCTGCTGTTTGAAATGGAAACAACAGAAATAATAACCGAAACAATCAATACAACTGCTATTGAACAAATCAGAATATTCACTTTTTTATTATTCTTATTATTGTTTTTAACAGCCATATAACAAATACTCCTTTTTCAACCGAAACAATATTACCACATCTAAAAAGCAAAATCTACATTTTATGCGATTGATAAAAGAAAGTTTACAAAATCGGCAAATTATTACTTATCATCAAAAACAAAACCTTGACATAAAAAATAAGTCTATTATAATAAAAATAAAATAATTATATAGGTGATAAAATCATGGATAATATGACAAATATTGAGTTCAAAAGAAAATTACCTGTTCCGCAGGAAATAAAAAAAGAAATGCCGCTGTCAAAAAAGGCAGAAGAAATCAAAACACAAAGAGATGCGCAAATCGCTAAAGTCTTTACAGGCGAAAGCAATAAATTCCTGCTCATCATCGGACCGTGCTCAGCAGACCGCCCTGATTCTGTTCTTGATTACATTCACCGTCTTGCTGATGTACAAAAAGAAGTTGAAGATAAAATCATCATCATCCCGAGAATTTATACAGGTAAACCGAGAACCACAGGTTCAGGATATAAAGGAATGCTCCATCAGCCCGATCCTGACAAAAAGCCCGATATGCTGGAAGGCATAAAGGCAATCCGTTCACTGCACAAAGATGCAATTGAGCAGACAGGACTCACCTGTGCTGATGAAATGCTTTATCCACAGAATTACAGATACCTGTCTGACTTGCTTTCATATATCGCTGTCGGAGCACGCTCTGTTGAAAATCAGGAACACCGACTCATATCCTCCGGTATTGATATTCCCATCGGTATGAAAAATCCCACCAGCGGCGACCTTTCCATAATGCTCAATGCAATCAAAGCTGCACAAAGCGGTCACACTTTCCTTTACAGAGGATGGGAAGTTGAATCAAAAGGAAATCCGCTTGCACATGCAATACTGCGGGGAAGTGTCAGCAAACACGGAAACAATCATGCAAACTATCATTATGAAGATTTGAATGAACTTCATAACATATATTGCAATGGCGGATTCAAAAATCCTGCTGTTATTGTTGATACAAACCATTCAAATTCGGGCAAACAATATCTTGAACAAGTAAGAATTGCGAATGAAGTGCTTCATTCCATGCGCCACAGCAATGATGTTAAAAAGATGATAAAAGGATTTATGGTTGAATCTTACATTGAAGACGGCTGTCAGAAAGTTGAAGACGGCGTATACGGAAAATCAATTACCGACCCTTGTCTTGGATGGGAAAAGACAAAAGATATGATTTTTACCATAGCAGAACAATTATAAAACATTAAACGCTTAAAATTTGTATAAAACATACAAATAAATAAAATCGCTCTATTGACTTTAGCACTTTTATGTGTTAAAATCAAATTGATATAATAATCAATTTTTTGAATTAAGGAGTAATTTATATGAACAAAATAATCAAAAAAGTAACAGCCGTTGCTCTTTCGGGTGTACTTATGGCAACTGCATTTGCAGGATGTTCAGGCGATTCAAACAATTCTGACAAAACTTACAAAGTAGGTATCTGCCAGCTCGTACAGCACGATGCACTTGATGCTGCTACAGAAGGTTTCAAGGCTGCTTTGAAAGAACAGCTTGGGGACAAAGTTGAATTTGATGAACAAAATGCATCAGGCGATTCTGCTACATGTGCAACAATCACAAACCAGTTTGTTGCAAACGGTGTTGACCTTATTATGGCAAACGCAACACCGGCACTTCAGGCTGCAACTGCATCAACAGCAGATATTCCAATTGTAGCAACATCAGTTACCGACTTTGCAACTGCACTTTCAATTGACGATTGGACAGGCAAAACAGGTACAAACGTAACAGGCACTGCCGACCTCGCTCCGCTTGAGGAACAGGCAAAGATGATTCAGGAACTTTGTCCTGATGCAAAAACAATCGGTCTTCTTTACTGCTCAGCAGAAGCAAACTCAGTTTATCAGATTAAAACAATCGAAAAGACACTTGATACACTTGGCATTGCTTACAAAGAATATTCAGCAGCAGATTCAAACGACATTGCTGCAGTAACAAAAACTGCTTGTGACGAATGTGATGCACTTTATATCCCGACAGACAACACAATGGCTTCAAACACAGAAGTGGTCAACAATATTGCTGAACCTGCCGGCAAAGCAATCATCACCGGTGAAGAGGGTCTTTGCAAAGGCTGCGGTATTGCAACACTTTCAATCAGTTATTACAGCATCGGCTATGAAGCAGGTAAGATGGCTGCACAGATTCTTACAGAAGGTGCAAACCCTGCTGATATGGAAATCCAGTATGCAAAAGAACTTACCAAAAAGTATATTCCAAGCCGAGCAGAAAAACTCAGCGTTGTCGTTCCTGCTGATTACGAAGCAATCACAGAGGGATAATTATTAAATCATAGCGGCAAGGCTGTTGCCTTGCCGTTCTTTTTATAAACTATGGAGGATTAAAAGATATTATGGCTGCTTTTTTCGCATCAATGCCCGGTGCAATTGCCCAAGGTATTATTTGGGGAATTATGGCAATGGGCGTATATCTTACATACCGCATACTTGATGTTGCCGATCTTACTGTTGACGGCTCGTTCGGTACAGGCGGTGCAGTTCTTGTTATTTGCACTGTCAGCGGAATGAATATTTACTTATCACTTCTTATCGCCTTTTTGGCAGGATGTATTGCAGGTCTTGTTACAGGTATTTTTCACACTGTTTTCGGCATACCGGCAATTTTATCGGGAATACTTACACAACTTGCTTTGTATTCCGTAAACCTGCGTATTTTGGGCGGTAAGGCAAATCAGACTTTAAGCGTAGACAAATATGATCTTATGCTTTCTCTGAGATATATACCGAAATCAATTATTGTAGGTCTTATTATAACCGTTATTATCATTGTTCTTCTTTATTGGTTCTTCGGAACAGAAATCGGTCACTCACTGCGTGCAACAGGTTCAAACCAAAATATGGCAAGGGCAAACGGTATTAATATTAATGTTTGCAAAGTGCTTGGACTTGTGCTTTCAAATGGTATTGTTGCACTTTCAGGCGCACTTCTTTCTCAGTATCAGGGATTTGCCGACATCAATATGGGAAGAGGTGCAATCGTTATCGGACTTGCAGCCGTTATCATCGGTGAAGTAATTTTCGGCAAAACATTCAAGAATTTTGCACTCAAATTATTTGCGGCAGTTTGCGGCGGTGTCATCTATTATATTGTAATCACATTTGTACTCAGACTCGGCCTTAATGCAAATGACCTCAAATTGTTCACAGCACTGGTTGTTGCATTGTTCCTCGGTGTTCCATACTGGAAATCAAAGGTACAAAGCAAACATATAAAAGTTAAGGAGGTTAAGGAATAATGCTTGAAATTAAGAATGTTCACAAGACCTTCAATCCCGGAACAATAAATGAGAAAAAAGCACTCAAGGGTGTTGACCTGGTTTTAAACGAAGGTGATTTTGTTACCGTTATCGGCGGTAATGGTGCAGGCAAATCAACCATGCTCAATATGATTGCAGGTGTTTATCCCGTTGACTGCGGTTCAATTGTTATTGATGGAACAGATGTTACAAAATTACCTGAGCACAAACGTGCAAAGTATATCGGCCGTGTATTTCAGGACCCTATGAACGGAACCGCAGCCGATATGCAGATTGATGAAAATCTTGCTCTCGCAGCAAGACGAGGCAAGAGAAGAACACTGAAAAACGGTGTAACACATAAAGAAAAACAAGAATATATCAAAACACTTGAAGACCTTGATTTAGGTCTTGAAAGCCGTCTTACATCAAAAGTAGGTCTTTTATCAGGCGGACAGAGACAGGCTGTTACATTGCTTATGGCAACTCTCAAAAAGCCAAAGCTCCTGCTGCTTGACGAACACACAGCAGCACTTGACCCTAAGACTGCAAAAAAGGTACTTGATTTGACAGAAAAGATTGTTGAAAGAGATAATCTTACAACTATTATGATTACTCATAACATGAAAGACGCTATCGCAATCGGCAACAGACTGATTATGATGAATGACGGAAAAATTATTTATGATGTTTCCGGAGAAGAAAAGAAATCACTTACAACAGCAGATTTGCTGGATAAGTTCAAGGTTACATCAGGTTCAGAACTTAACAATGACCGTATTCTTCTTTCAACCGAAGCAAACGAATAAAATAATATTATTAATCCCCGTAGAAATTTCTACGGGGATTTTGTTATGCGATATTTAATTTTCTCGCCTGTTCCATCAATTTTTTTGAACGGAATTCAATATAACTTTTATTAACCATGCCTAACAGCATGCACCAATGAAGTTCATTACAAAGTGCATACAGTTCCACTTTCAAATCGCAAAACGCAGATGCCTTAACTCGTTTTTTATAAACATCATATAATCTCAATCGTTTGCCGAAGCCGAGCGTAAATGCAAAAAGTTCATATTCAGGTTCAGCATAAATCATATTGAACGGGTCAAGAACGCCTGCAAGTTCGGATTTCTTAAAATCGATAATCATATTCGGCATCCAAAAATCACCGTGACTCAGGCATGCAGGACCCTGTACAGAGTCAAAAATCAAATCAAAATTATCTTCAATCCATTGAACAGCATTCATTATGGTTTGAGAAATTTCTTTGGTTGCAAACTTCTCTTTCGCAAAAGAATATATATCGTTAAAAAAATCTCTGTAATATGCTTTCCAAGTATCATAAACAGGATTGTCAAACACGCCGAACTTATCGCTCTGAACACTCTTGGTATCCAAAAAAGCATCCACAATACTGTCTGCCAAATGCTTTTTATTGCGAATAAAATTCAGTTTGAATTCATTTTTACCGCTGACACCATTGATGAATTCCATACCAAGGAACGTAACATCATCTTTTTGACAAATGAAATAGGTCTGCGGAACTTTATATGACACTCGTTCAAAGAGATAGTCAAGCATTGCTTTTTCTCTGCACATCGTATCATAATATTCACTCGTTTTAACTGCAATTACATAAGGCTCATTTTGGATGCGAACACAGTAAACGCTGCCGCTGGCACCTTTGCCGGCGGCAGCAACTTCGTTTACTTTTGTATGCATCCGGTTTTCAACAATCGTTTTGATTGCCTGCTGTATATTATCCATAAGCATTACCCAAACAAATCATCATTTTTTTGTTGTTGGTTGTGTTGTTTCCGGAATTTTTTTTGCTTCTGACTGTGTTGTGGTTTGAAGTTTCATTGCCTTAGCTGACGGCAAATACTGACCGCCAAGGATTTTTTCGTTATAAAGTACACTCTTCTTATTGAGTTCGTCATTCACTTCTTCAAGACCATATTGTTCAATCAAAGTATCTTTATCTGAGAAAAGGTTTGTTCCTATGCCAAGCATATCGCCTTCAATCTCAACACCCATACTTGCCATAATTGTAGGGAACATATCAAAGTTTGCATACTGTCTGTTGACAAAACGTGATGCATCCGTATCAGCGACATTCGGTGCAGGGTTGAGAATAAGATTATACTGCGTACGAAGATAATCATCCTCAAAATCCTCAAAGAAATCTGTATCCATACTCAAATGGTCACCGATAAGAACAATCGTCGTGTTTTCATAGAATGGCTGCTCCTGAATCCAACGAACAAACTTAACCGTCTCACTTGTGCTGTATGCAATTGCATTTGCATAATGATCATCATAAGGAGTTGGTGCATTCTTGCTCAGATAACCGTGCGGTCTGTGTGTATCTGCTGTTTCCATTGCAAAGTTGAACGGCTTGCCGGTTTCATACATTCTTGTGATTTCTTCCTTGGCAAATTCATACAGCTTATCGTCTTCATATCCCCACCATACGTGGTAATCCTCAGGAATATATCCGTTCTCTTTTGCATATTTCCAGTCAAATATTTTTATATCACCATGTAATTTATAGTAATATGTCAATCCGCCGAAGTCTGCATTTGCACCAAACATAACAGTCTGCTCATATCCCTCATCTTTAAGCACATCACCAAGTGAATATGCACCCGGAAGGAATCCGTCTTCAGAACCGTATCTGTTTTGTTTATCCGGCACTTTCATCGGCAGACCGGTTGTCTGATTAACCATTGATGCAACTGACCACTGTGTACCTGTTGCCTGAAGCGGACCGCCGAACTTTGTATCATTATTTGAAAAAATCATACCCTCATAAGAAAGATCTGTGAGTTCGGGCATAAGATTCGTATCACAATGACCGCCCAAATCCGTTGAAAGATATGAGTTTTCTACCGACTCGAGATAGATATGGATAAGGTTTCTCTTCTTTTCAGGGAATTTCAGTTCAACTTCTCTCGGGTCTGCATAATTGCTGTCAATCAAATCGGATTTTACTACATATGCATAATAAAGTGCTTTCAATTGGAATTCTTCCCATCCGTAAGCAATACCGCCTGCAAGATAAGCGATAGCAAGAACAAGACTGACTATACGTTTCCAAAAATCATTAAAAACGGTTTTAACTTTATTTCTATGCTTAAATACAATATTGAATTTTGAAAAAGCAAAAATACAGAATATTGTTGTCACAAGCATAATCTGGAAAACAGGACCTTCAAGTGCATCAATAACAACTGCCGGATCATTGCCTTCTGTCGGAGAAGTAAGGTTAACTAAAAGCTGATCCGCCGTAACATCACCAAACGCACCTTTGCCCCATATTGTTCCGAAAAAGCATACACTGCCGAGGAAAACAAGAACCGCAGATAAAACTTTAACAAATCTTGCACCGTGGCTCTTTTTTGGCTGAACTCTTTCAAAAGCAAGTTTGTTATCAAGAACCGCACAAAGAAGAATGAATGCGATACCTATAACAAAAGACGCTGCAAAATACTTTAAAAATGAATCCATACCATAAGAATCCGTAACCAAAAAATGTGCATACTGAATCACGTATTTAAATATAGCAAGTGTAACAAGATTTACGGTGAATTCATTTTTAAGGAACCTGTCGATAAAAGTACCGAATGACTTTTTGTCAACAAAAACAAAAAACTGAATCAGTGTTACGATCAACACTGCAACACTTCCGAATAAAATGAACATAATTCCTTCTCTTTCCCTCTTTTATAATTTATTTTGTTTCAATATCATCACCTGAAATATTGACCTCGTCAACATCAGGGTCATTGACCGTTTCCAGCGTGGCAATCTTTTTAACCTGCAGCAATGCAATCAAATCCAAAACTGCATATGCCATCAGTGCCGCACCTAAAAGCCTTGTCACCAAAACCATACTGCTGAACGGATCAACAGTAACAATTATTCCCATAACAATGATTGCAAGTGACATTATCAGCGATATTATCCAACTTTTCATATCATTACGTTTTGCATCAACAGCGGAAAGCAAATCAATAATTCCGCTGATAATGAGGAAAATACCGAAAATAAAAAGCATAAATGAAATAATCGCTTTATATTTTACACAAACAAAAATTCCAACAATTAACGACAGTGTCCCGACAACTGCCATAAAAACAGAATTATTCTTTGCAAAATACGTAACCCAGCAGCCTATACCAAGTATAAGTATTGTCACACCACAGATAAGACTGACGAACTGCAATGCCTCATCCGGTTTTATCAGCAATACCAAACCAATTATAACCGAAGCCACAATTGTAATCAATGAAAGATTTTTTATCTTTACTAAAAACTTATTCATAAAACTACCTACTTAATATATCTTATATCATTACCAACCAGCATAAACTTGGTATATTCACCGGCAACACGTGAAACGATACGCTGGTCATATTTTTCTTCAAGTTCGTCAAAACCGATATTTGTTGATATTATTGTCGGGAGTTTTGATGATATACGTGAATTAATTATATTATAAAGACAGGCAACTGTATATGAACTTTTGAACTCTGTTCCCAAATCATCCAGTATCAGCAAATCGCAGTTAAGCACTGCACGTTCATTATACCTGATATTTTCATCTCTGCCGAAATTTTCGTTCTGCAAATCGCCGAGTATATTTTGCGTTGTACCATAAACCACACTGTAACCACGGTTAATAACCACATTAGCAATGGCAAGTGACAAGTGTGTTTTGCCGAGTCCTGTTCCGCCCATAAACATTATGTTAGGTGATGAAGTTGTAAAATTTACAGCATATTTGCGGCAGCTGTTTTTTATCTTTTCTGCCTTGTTTCTGGGTGAGATGCCGTTATCCATAGTTTCATCGGGATAATAATTGACATCAAAAGTATCAAAAGTACAATCTTCAACAGGCGCAATTTTTGAAAGATTTGAACGTTCAATATCTTTAAGCAGTTCAATATGACATTTGCACATACGATTTTTTACAAATCCCGTATCTTTACACACAGGGCATGTATATTGTACGGACAAAGCATCTTCGCTATAACCGTTATCCGCCAGAATTTTCTTTTTCTGCTCCTGAAGTTCCAGGCTTTCCTGCATCAATTTATCAATATCCGCCTGCTTATCTTCACTGTACAAAAATACTTTTGAAATATTCAGACCTATCTGTGCAAGCCGCTGCCTGATTGTTTCAAGCTCAGGCAATTTTTCAGTAATTTCATCAAATTTATTCTGTGCCTGCATATTTGCTTTTTCAAGCCGCCGCTCAAGAATTTGTGCTGCTTTGCGGTAAACTTCCTGTGAATATGACATATTGCACCCCCTTTTAAAAATCTGTATTATTCATTGCATCTGCTTTTATTTTTTCAAGGTCATATGTTGGTTTTGATTTAATTTTATCATCAGATTTACTCTGTTTCTGTTTTGAAAATTCTTCTTGCTCTGCTTTTACCTGAACAGGAGAAGAAATACCTTTCTTCTTCCACTTATTGAGGATTGTGTTCATATAAGCAAGTTTGGGTTCAGGTATATTTTCTTTCATTATATCTGCCGCCAGAGTAATCATAGTAATATCAAAATCATTAAACCAGCGGTCAATCATCTCTCTCTGTTTTGCAGTAGGGCGCTTATGGCGAATTCCTGTGATAGCCAGAATTTCGTTCCATACTCTGTCACTGCGTTTAATATCCTCCAATTTCATCTCGGCAGATGCAATGGAATCAATGCCTTCTTCTGCCCAATTTTTTGCCATTGTGTTAACATAGGATATACCGATTGACTTGCCCTTTTCCTTTTCACTGCGGTAGAATTCAAGAATCATCAGCACGACTTCAACCTTAAGACCGTAGTAATGCACCATATTAACCAGCATTTCCTGTTCTGCATGACTGATTGTCCTGCCAAGAACACGCTGTGCATCTCCAAGCAAAAACGCAATATTTTCATCTTCGCGTGAAAAGGCAACAATATCTTTGGGCGTAAGAGTCGGCGGAGATAATATTTCACGAACAGGCTTTGCAGGTTCAACCTGCTGCTGTGCCTGAACGACATCCGTTTTTACGGAAGACGCATTTGTTGAAACAACACCTTCTTCAACCCAGAATTCCAGCAAATCGTCAATATCACCGACAGTTTGTCCAAGTGCTTTTGCTATTGAAGAAGAGTCTGATTGACCGCCGTTTCGCAAAATATAAAGAATGGCTTTCAGCTGATATTCGCTTGCCATTTTCAAATACTTATCTGTCAAAGCCACAGGAACATTGAAAATCCCGTTTGACCAAATATCACCAAAAGGCGCAACACGGTAATCCATACACACTCTCCTTCCACATACTTGAGACTATTTTATCAAATTATTTTTATAATGTAAACAATATTTATTATTTTATTAAATTTAATAAAAGGGCTTGACAAACAAGAAACATATATGTATAATTATCCTTGCATTTGCGGATGTAGCTCACCCGGTAGAGCGCAACCTTGCCAAGGTTGAGGTAGCGAGTTCGAGCCTCGTCATCCGCTCCATACAGACTGTATTTGAGGAATCAAATACAGTCTTTTTTATTTCCATAGTGTTTTTATTTTGTTCTCATACCATATATAGTATATTAATCTGAAGTATTGAAGTATTATTTATATTTTGTGTACATATTATTAAGTAAACTGTTGATATAAATTTTTGTTTATGATAAAATATAATATGTGATATTATGGAAAAAAGAGGTGAAGCCGTGAGAAAATATAACTACTTTGACGATCCGCCGAAACCTGGTGAGGAAAAATCAAGTAAATTGCCGAAAATTGATTTCAGTAAACTTTTTTATAAGACCAAATCTTCTTTTGACAATATTGTCCATGGTGACACTGTAAATGAAAAAATAAATGATATTAAAGAACTTCGTGAACTGCCTAATCTTCAAATACGATTGATGAAACTTATGGCATTTGTCTTGTTCATCATTTTCATAATCATCATAATAATAACCTTCAGCCATACCATCCATTCTCAAAACAAAAAGAATGAAAAATACTACAACGACGCCGGCAAGGTGTGTGTTGATTATATAACCGAATACGGTTCAATAAAATGGGAAACACTGGACAGTGACACATACGGCAAGGATATGGCGAGAATGACAGGTCTTTGCTACGCACGGCAAATGGACTTTGATAACGACGGAAAAGACGAATTGCTTGTGTGTTACAATGATAAAAATGTTTACACATTGGAAGTATGGAGTTACATCGGCAAAGAATTCTCCAAAGTTTATTCACAGCCGGCAAGCAGCACACAGGATGAACTTGACGGAAGCTGGTTTGCATTGTTCCATAAAAACAACAAATATTACATCTGTCAGTCAACACCTGAAAATCCTGAAAAAGTAGAACTATATGCACTCAAGGGCGATACATTCAGCAAGTCTTCCGAATGTGAATATGATTACAAAGACAATATATATTCCATAAAAGGAAAAATCAACGCACAGGATTTTGAAACAATCAAACTTTCTGTCATCAAAACTGCAAAAGCAGAGGCCATTTCAGAAGTGGTTATAAGCAATCTTGAAACTTTCTCAAATGTATCAGTAGCAAATATTGAAAATCAGAAAACACCTGAGCAAATCAAGGCGGATGCGTATTTTGAAATTGTAAGGAAAAGAAATGAAAAATACGGCCAGGCAAAAGTAGTTACAAACGCCGGAAAATCATACATTGACGGGGTTGCGATGGTAAAATTGATTGACTTTGACGGTGACGAAAACGAAGAACTGTTTATCGTTTACAGAAAGCAGCTCAGGAAGAGCGCAACCAACGCATACACAGGTGAATTCATAACCATTGAAGAACCGACATATTGTATGGAAGTTTACGGCTGGAACGGCTCGGTAGCAAACAAAATTTTCAGCAAAGATTCCGTGTCAAACTGCCTGAGCAACAAAGACAGGAATTATATCATGACACAAAAAGCAGACAGCAAAACAAACATCTGCACCAACATATATTCATTCCAGAGCACAAACAATTATACTGCAACATCAAGAATATATGAACTGAAAGACGGCGAATTTGATTCCATATACAATGCAAAAATCATCAATGAATACGGCTGGAAACAATATTATCTTGATAACGAATACACCTATCAGTCAAAATTTGACAATGAAGGATACAGAGTTCCGATGTTCATGAACGATGATGCCGATGTTGACAGTTCAACATATTCAATCACATATCTGTCAGGTGACAAGGGCGGCGGATTTGACGGAGTTGTTAACGATACAGTAAAGACAATCCAGTCACTCAACAGGAACTATTCACCTGATTAAGAACCAAATTTCAAACCAAATATTAGATTACAGCAAAACACCCATAAGGCAATTGCCCTATGGGTGTTGTTTTATGCATTATTTCAGAACTAATTTGATGATAACGGGAGATACACTTTCGCTTTGAACAAATCACCGTCAATTGAAAGTTCCAGTCTGCCGTTCTGTATTTTACAGAGTTCTTTTGCAATGGAAAGACCGAGTCCGTTGCCATCCTGCGTTCTTGACTTGTCTCCGCGTACAAATCGCTGCGTAAGTTCATCAGGTGAAATATCAAGTGCCTGTGCGGAAATATTCTTAATTTCAAACACGCCCATACCTTGCTCCTTATACACACTGACATAAACACGAGTATGCGCAGCACTGTACTTTCGTGCATTTGCAAGCAGATTTTCCATAATTCTGAACGCTTTGGCACCGTCAGCAAAAACAATCGGTGCATCCTCATTTTCTTTAACAAGCAGGTCCAGATTTACTTTTTCAAATTCCTGCTGGCTTTCGCCGACTGCCTGCAGGCAAAGTTCATACAAATTAATGGATGTGGCATTCACCTTAACATTGCCTGTTGTGACTTTTGAGGCTTCAATCAAATCTTCAATCAGGCGTTTTAACTTACCGCCCTTTTCATCAAGGACTGCAATATATTCTTTCGCTTTTTCATCCTCAATATCACATTTTGAAAGCAGGTCTACATATGTGATGATTGAAGTGAGCGGCGTTTTCAAATCATGAGAAACATTTGTGATAAGTTCCGTCTTGAGTCTTTCGTCCCTGACAGCCTTTGAAACGGCCGCGGTAAGTTCTTCATTTGTATATTTCATACTCTCGGCAAGTGTTCTGAGCGACTGCGGAAGTTTTTCCATATCAAGATTAACAGCAACATCTTCACGCCTGCTTGCACAACAGATGATTCTATCCAGATTTTTAATATATTTCAATATATTTATAAACAAGTAAATATCCGCACCGATAAGGGCAAGCGATAACAGTATCGCTATCACAAAACAGAATACATTATTTATACATAAGAACAAAACAATCAAAGCCAGTGCAGCCAGATTTCCCAAAGCCAACAGCAATGAAATTATGATAACATTTTTCTTAAACTTCTCCGGCTTATAACTGAGGACTTTTGCAGTTGCTTTTACACCTTTGACACCCAGTTTGCCGATATGATAGAGAATGAAGTTGTTATAAAACTTCCTGCCGCTCCTGCAGTAACGTGCAACAGATGCACAAAATTCAAAAGCAAATACCCAGCAGCCTGCTGCAAAGAGAATCATCGCTATCATAGTTATAACCGAGTATTCGGAAATCACATCATACAAGAGATTGAAACCGAGAACATAAGCACCGACAGCGATTCCTGCCCATAATCCAAGGTGGATGATATACGGCACTTTATCTATAAAATAAAGTTTTGCGTCGTCATCTTCCTTCTTTTTACCTGTGATAAAGAAATAGTAAAATGCTGTGACGAACGAAATAATCGCCATAATCACATCCGCAACAATCACTGATGCCAATTTATCTTTGAACGATAATGCGAACAATGAGAAATCCTGCAGTGCAAAATATTTATCATTCCAATAATGCATATCAGAAATCATATTGTGTCTGCCGGGATAATCGCTGAGATAAAGATAGAGATTAACCTCTTTTGCATAATCGTTATCGAACACAGAGTCATAAATGCGGTTTGCAAGTTCTTCAGGAATACCGCCGTACTTTATCTCACCATCTTCAAAAACGAAATAAACATTTTTGTTATAAACATCATTCACATCAAATTCTGCATTACTGCTGACATTATCGGCATATTCAACATAATAGCACATAGAGTCTGCAAAAGAATCCGGATCAAGATATCGGGTAGTAGCCATAGAATTATTAACATACATATCATATTCTTCGGCAATAATTCCTTTCGCTCTCTCATCATCACTTCCGGCGTTATAATAAATATCGCGCGGAAGAATTGTAAATTTTCCTGAATCTACAAATGGATATTCCTTATTGTTTTTTTCAGCATCACTTAACACATCAATGCTTATGTCCTTATCTGTGTCCAGCATGGTTGTCGATTCATCATATCCTGAATAATAAGCACCTATCTCCTCTTTGATGATAAGTTCTTTTTGCTCAAGATATTGCGTATACGCTTCTTCAACCGCACTCTCTTTTCTTGACTCGAGTAATGATCTGACATCTTCATTTATCTGACCTTCAGACGAAATTCTGACAATTTCATTAACATCATTGAAAAACATATTTTCAAAATAATAAGTTTGTGTCCATTCCTTTGCATCGCTGCTTCTTGCAACATATGCACCGGTAAAAATTGCGGTCACCGTCAGCCCCGATGCTGCAACAAACGTTATGAACGAAAGAAGAATGCAGATTATTTTTGTCCAGACCGAGTATTTATACTTTTTCACATTTGTATCCAAGACCATACACCACCTTCAAGTATTTCGGATCTTTAGGATTGATTTCGATTTTTTCACGGAGATTGCGGATATGAACGGTTACTGTTTTTTCACTTGTATAGGAGGGTTCGTTCCATACTGCCTCATATATCTGTGATGAAGAAAGGACTTTGCCCATATTGCGCATCAGATATTCAAGTATCTTGAATTCAATCGGTGTCAGTCTTACTTCATCACCGTCAACCGTAACCTGTTTTGTATCTGTATCCAACACAATTCCGCCTGTTACAAACTGGCTTGCCTTAATTTCAAGACTGCCGAGCGTAACATAGCGCCTGATTTGTGACTTCACCCTTGCAACCAGTTCAAGCGGATTAAACGGCTTTGTAACGTAGTCATCCGCGCCAAAACCGAGGCCCGTAATTTTATCGGTATCCTCACTCTTGGCAGAAAGAAGAATAATGGGAAAATTATATTTCTCTCTGATTTTGAGTGTGGTTTTTAATCCGTCGAGCTGCGGCATCATAATATCAAGCACAAGGCAGTGAATTTCATTTTTATATACCTGCTCAAGTGCTTCCATACCATTGCTTGCCGTAAGGACATTGTATCCCTCATTGTCAAGGTAAATTCTCAACGACTCCAGAATAGCTATGTCGTCATCACAGACCAAAACAGTTTTCATTTTCTCATCTCCCTGAAAATCAATCCTATCAATACTTTATCCGTGATACCATTAAAACACTTTAATTCCAAAACGGACTAAAGAAAAAGTTAAGATGTGGTAAAGAATGGTTGATTTCTCTCAATATATCAAAACACATAAACACAGCGCATAGAAATCTGCCGAATATTCTACACGCTGAACAATAACTTATTATATTTCTATCCCGAGTTCTTCAATCTTATCCCTGACTTTGAGCCAGTCTCCGAAAGCGGCTTCTTTGTTATTCGGATTTCTTAAAATTGCAGCGGGATGATATGTACCCATAAACAGCGTACCGTTCTTATCAATAAATTCACCGTGCTGTTTCGTTACTTTAAAATCTTTATCAATCAGCCTTTGCGCCGCAATTCTGCCAACGCAGATAACAATCTTCGGTCTGATTATCCTGAACTGTTCACGCAGCCAGTTAATGCACTGCTCCTGTTCCTCAGGCTTAGGGTCACGGTTCTTAGGCGGACGGCACTTAACCATATTGGCAATATAAACATTCTTATCGCGTGAAAGATCAACGCTTGCAAGGAATTTATCAAGCAGCTGACCTGACCTGCCGACAAACGGTTTGCCCTGCAGGTCCTCATTTTCTCCAGGACCTTCGCCGATAAGCATAATATCCGCATCTTTTTTACCCATACCGAAAACAAGGTTTGTCCTGCCCTGACACAGTTCACATTCGGTACAATTCTTACATTTTATTTCAAGTTCATCCAATGTCATTTTCATCACCCAGAATATTATATCAAAATTTGTATTGAAAAACAATGTAAATAGGTATAAAATATTGACGGATAAAAATTTATTTATAAGGAGATAAATATGGAAAATCAGGTTTTGGTTGAAATTTCAGCAAGACACGTTCACGTGTCACAGGAAGATTTGGAGACTCTCTTCGGAAAGGGATATGAACTCACAGTAAAAAAAGAGCTCTCACAGCCGGGTCAGTTTGCCTGCAATGAGAGAGTAAAAGTTATCGGCACAAAGGGTGAATTTCCTGCTGTATCCATCCTTGGTCCATGCAGAAAAGAAACACAGGTTGAACTCTCACTCACAGACGCACGTTCAATCGGCGTTACTGCCCCTGTAAGAGAAAGCGGTGACCTTGAAGGTTCAGGCGGCTGCAAACTCGTTGGTCCTGCCGGTGAAGTTGAAATTGAAAAAGGTGTTATTGCAGCAAAAAGACATATCCATGCAACAACTGCTGACGCAGAAAAAATGGGACTTGAAAACGGCGAAATCGTTTCAGTAGAAATCCCGACATCAAACGGCAGAAACCTCACTTTCGGTGATGTTGTTGTCAGAGTAAGTGATTCCTATGCACTTGCAATGCATATTGATACAGACGAAGCAAACGCAGCAGGCATGGCACCAAACACAATCGGCACAGTAGGCAAAGAGTAGCAATCCAAACCGTGGTTTAAATTGGCTGATTCGCCCTTACTCTATGTTAAAAATACTCGGAATACGAAAGTATTCCTGCGTTTTTGTGCCTTGATTAAGAACAAATCAGCACAATTTAAACTCGCAGACCCAAAGCAATTGGATTAGAGATAAATTTTGATTTTTGAGATGGAAGCCTTACTGACGCAAGGCAACAGAGAAAACTTCACAAATTCGCTTTAATACGGTGCTTTGGGCAGATTCGGATTTCTATTCATTGCCTATTCAAATAACTACATAAAATCATTATCCCGAAGGCAGAATTAAAATACTACATCCTTCGGGATTTTTTATAACAAATATATTCATCATTAATAAATTTGAGCAAAATATCAAACAGTTATATCTGTAAACGGAGATATATTATGAAAAAAATACTTTGTATTCTAATCTCGGCAGTTATTATTTTTGCACTCTTTGCCGGTTGTCAGAAAAACAAAACCGAACCGCTTGCTTTCACAGGTTCGGACTATACGATTCCGGAACTTGATTTGAGTGTTAAACCCGATAATATTGACAGCAAATACGATTATCTGTATGAACTTACAACTGTCGACTCTTCAAAAAAATATATGGCACATCCGGATTCCGTACTTTTGAAAAACGGTAATATTTTAACAGTATATCCTGCCGGTCACGGTAAGGGTGCAGTTCTTAACAAAATCAGCACTGACGGCGGCGTAACATGGTCTGAGGCAGTTGAAAATACACCAGAAAGTTGGGAAGATTCAAGGGAAACCCCTACCATTTACCGTCTCAAGTTCACGGATGGAAAAACAGATGATAAACTAATTATGATTTCTGCTAACCCGAAATGGAAAAATGACCCGACGGACGGCGGATTCAACTGCTCTGTTTCAACTGACGAAGGACAGACATGGACAGAATTTGAAACATTTTATGACATTAACAGCGACAATCCTGTTATTCCGATTGTGGCAATGGCAAGCCTTACGCAGCTCAAAGAAAACGGTGTATTTGTTGACAAATGGATGGGATTTTTCCATGACAGTGATTTTTATAACTATAAAACCATTCTGACTTTTGATGAACAAGGCAATCCGCAGTGGAGTGTACCTGAAAAATATTTTTCACAATACCGTGATATTGAAGAAACCTCAAATATGTGTGAGGTTGAATGTATCCGCTCTGAACAAGGCGAAGGTGACGAACTTTGTCTGATTTCAAGAAGCAATTCTAAAAAAGTCAATTCACTCGTTTCATTCTCAAAGGATGAAGGTGAAACATGGAGTGAACCTGTTGAATTGCCTGCCGCCCTTAATGGTGAGAGACACAAAGCAGAATGGACAAAGGACGGCAGGCTTTTCATCACCTTCCGTTCAATTGAAAGAGGTGCCAAAGCAGAGCAAAACGCACGCACGGACACCACCGGCGGTTTTATCAGTGAAGGCTGGGTTGCATGGGTAGGTACATATGACGATTTAAAAAACGGTACACAAGGACAATACAGAATCAAACTTGCCCACATATATACCAAAGATCAAAAAACACCTGAATATTATGCAGGAAGTGACACGGGATATTGCGGAAATGTTGTACTGGACGACGGAATCATTGTTACCTCCGGTTACGGAAAATTCAGTCCGGATGAAAAAATCAATTTGGGAACAGATTACCGAACTTACATTTGTTCCAAACGAATTAATCTTTCCGATACAGATGAACTGATAAAAGAATTAAATAAATAATTACAGCCCGAGGATTCAACTATCCTCGGGCTTTTATGTAATATTTTCTGTCCTTTTTTAGGATTATTTTAACAATAAGGATTACATCCAACCATACAATACACTCTGTTTTTTAATTATATTTTAAGCATTTTCACAGTATTTATTTGTAACATTTTTCCATGAGCAGAGCATGGTTTTTGTGCCATCATCCTGATTAATAACCTTGCGTTTATCCTCAACAACATATGTTTTGCCTTTGCCGTTTTTGATGGAATAGCGGACTTTAATCTGCTGTCCGTTATCAATCTGGTCAGCAATTTCATCAAGAACACGTTCTGCCTCATGCTGTGACATAAAATCAGACAATCTGCCGCCGTGCTCATCAAAAAGAGTTTTCCTTGAATAACCCAAGAACTTAATAAAGTCCTCACTTGCCAACTGGATTGTTAAAGAATTGTCAATATCCGTCGAAAAAATAGAGTGAGGAATATTTTTGAATACCTCAACCAAATCATCGTACATTTTATCTGCTTTTGCTTCAGCCTGTTTAACTTTTGTAACATCTGTCAGCATGGCGTGGAAAATCGGATTATCGTTATTATCATAACTCTGAATAGCCGCATTGACCTTGCACCATCTGTATTCATCCTTATGCACGATGGTACGGAATTCCAAATCCATCGGTTCATCAGTCGCCATACTCCTGCCGATTGCCTGAAAAACCGTACTTTTATCATCCGGATGAATCAAATCATCAAGACGGTATTCCTGATTAAGAAATCTGCTTTTTGTTGTGCCGAAAAGTCTGCATCCGCCCTCATTAAGATATTTAACTTCAATATGCATATCATCCGTAACTTTGAACAGACACACACCGCCGGTAACGAGGTCAATAAGATAATTCATCTCTTTCGCCTGTTTTTGCAGAGCCTCACGCTTTTGCCTTGATTTTGACACATCGGCAATCGTCAGGCGGCACATAGTCGAACCTTCAAAATTCTGACCTGTGCAGTGAACAAATACACTTTCATCCTCTTTATTAACAAATTCTGCATCAAAATAAACATACGGAGAATTCTTTTTGCAGAGTGCTTTCATAATTTCTTCTCTGTAAACAGGTTTTATAATATCAAGCAAAAGAAGTTTGCCCTGCTTTATCTTTGACGGGTGAACACCGCTGAAGTCGGAAAAATGAGAATCAGAATCGATTACTTTCAAATTATCTGCTTTGTCAACAATAAGATTCATAAATTCAACTTCATAAAAATCTTCTTCAATCAAATCTGTCACCTTGCCACCTCTTTCTTGAAAATCATATGATAACCACCCAATACAATATACCATTCTATCGAATAATTATAACACAAAAGATGAAGATATTGAATAGTTTGTGTGAACAAAAAATTAATTTTAATTTTTAAAAAAATTGCAATTTAGGTATATGAATTTGCAATGTTTTATGATAATATATAAAAGTAAAATTATATCTTAAGATATAAAGGAGAAAATTTATGTCAAAAGTTTACCGTGTATTTGTTGAAAAGAAAAAAGGAAATGACATTGAAGCAGGACAAACTCTTGCCGACCTTAAAGAAAATGTCGGCATCACTTCACTTGAAGATTTGAGAATCATAAACCGATATGATGCTCAGGGTGTCAGCAGTGAAGAGTTTGATGTGGCGGTAAGAACAATCTTATCCGAACCAAACCTTGACAATGTTACATATGAACTGACCATTCCGAGTGACTGGAAATTTTTTGTAACAGAATATCTTCCCGGTCAGTATGACCAGAGAGCAGACTCTGCTGCACAGTGTATCCAGTTATTGACAGCAGGTGAAAGACCTGAAATTCTGTCTGCAAAAGTAATTGCCGTAAAAGGTAATATTACAGACGCAGAATTTGAAAAAATAAAATCATACATTATCAACCCTGTTGAATCACGCGAGGCATCAAATGAAATGCCTGAATCTCTTGACATCAAAGCAGACATGCCTGCGGATATTGTGCGTATCAACGGATTTATTGAAAAAAGTGATGACGAAATAGCAGAATACCATGCATCAATGGGATTTGCAATGAGTGTTGCGGATTTATGCTGGGTAAGGGATTATTTTAAGAAAGATGAAAAACGCGACCCAAGTCTGACCGAACTGAAAGTTATTGACACTTATTGGTCAGATCACTGCCGCCACACTACTTTTGCAACACAGCTTGATAACATCAAGATTAATGAGAGCAAATATAATGATGCAATAAATGATGCACTTGAAAAATATTTTGACATCAGAAAAGAAGTATACGGCGACAGAGATAAGATTGTCTGCCTTATGGATATGGCATGTATCGGTACAAAGGTACTCAAAAAACGCGGATATGTAAACGACCTTGATGAAAGCGATGAAATCAACGCTTGTTCCATTCAGGTTCCTGTTATTATTGACGGAAAAGAAGAACAGTGGCTTGTTCAGTTCAAGAACGAAACACACAACCACCCAACAGAAATTGAGCCGTTCGGCGGTGCTGCAACCTGCCTTGGCGGTGCAATACGTGACCCATTGTCAGGCAGAGCATATGTTTATCAGGCAATGCGTGTTACAGGTTCAGGTGACCCGACAACTCCGTTTGAAGAAACACTTGATGCAAAACTCCCGCAGAGCAAAATCACAACAGGTGCTGCAGCAGGTTATTCAAGTTACGGCAATCAGATTGGTCTTGCCACAGGACAGGTAACCGAACTTTATGACGACGGATATGTTGCCAAAAGAATGGAAATCGGTGCAGTTATCGGCGCATCACCAAAGGACAATGTTAAGAGAGAATGCCCTGAAGACGGGGATATTATCGTACTCCTCGGCGGACGAACAGGACGTGACGGCTGCGGCGGTGCAACAGGTTCATCAAAAGCTCACGATTCATCATCTATTGAAACCTGCGGTGCTGAAGTACAAAAGGGCAATCCTCCTACCGAGCGTAAAATTCAGCGTTTGTTCAGAAAAGCAGAAGTAGCAAAAATGATTAAACGCTGCAACGACTTCGGTGCAGGCGGTGTATCCGTTGCTATCGGTGAACTTGCAGACGGACTCAAAATTGACCTTGACAAGGTTCCTAAAAAATATGACGGTCTTGACGGAACTGAACTTGCTATATCCGAATCACAGGAAAGAATGGCAGTTGTTCTTGACAAGGCTGATGTCGATAAATTCATCAAACTTTCAAACGAAGAAAATCTTGAGGCAACCCCTGTTGCGGTTGTTACAGCAGAAAACAGACTTGAAATGACATGGCGCGGTGATAAGATTGTCAGCCTCAGCCGTGATTTCCTCAATACAAACGGCGTTACACAGCATGCAAATGTTGAAATTGATGCGGTTGATGACAACCTTAATTACACAAAACAAATTCCTGACTGTCTCAAAAATCTTAACAATGCCGAGGCACTCAAAGCAAACCTTGCCCGCCTTGAAGTATGTTCACAAAAAGGACTTGTTGAAAGATTCGACGCATCAATCGGTGCTGCAACTGTTCTTATGCCATACGCAGGTAAATATCAGCTGACTCCTGAAGAGGCAATGGTTGCAAAAATTCCTCTCCTTGAGGGCGAAACAGACACTGCAACCGTTATGGCATATGGTTTCATTCCAAAACTTTCGCGCTGGTCTCCGTTCCATTCTGCTGCATTTGCAGTTTCGGAATCACTTGCAAAACTTGCTGCCGTCGGCTGTAACCCGGCAAAAGCAAGACTCACATTCCAGGAATATTTTGAAAGACTCAACGATGTACCAAGCCGCTGGGGCAAACCTACTGCTGCACTCCTTGGTGCACTTATGGCTCAGGTTGGATACAAATGTCCGTCAATCGGCGGTAAAGATTCCATGAGCGGTTCATTCAACGAACTTGATGTTCCTCCTACCCTCGTTTCTTTTGCAGTAGGTATGAGTGAAGCGTCAAAAACCGTCTCATCCCAGTTCAAGAGAATCGGCTCAACGGTAAAACTCCTTCCGCTTCCTGTTGATGAAAGCACAGGTCTCCCTGATTTTGAAAAAGCAATGGACCTTATGGTTAAAGTTTATGAAAAAATCAGAAGCGGAGAAATCCTTGCTGCATCGGTAGTAAAAGAAGGCGGTGCTGCTGCATGCGTATGCAAAATGGCATTCGGCAACAAGTATGGATTTACCTTTGCACAGGGACTGGATAAAGAAACTTTGTTCGCAGCAAAAGAAGCATCTTTTGTTGTTGAAATTGCAGATGACTGTGACATTGAAGGAATCACCCTTGGTACAACAAACGAAAACGGAATATTCATCATTGACGGTGAAGTACAGACTGTTGATGAACTCATCAGCGCATGGACAGGCAAACTCGAAAAAGTATTTGCAACAGACTCAGGCAAAACAGCAAATATGCCTTATGATGTTCCGCTTTACAGTGAGCGTTCCATATTTGTTGCAAAGAACAAAGTGGCAAAACCAAAAGTATTTATCCCTGCTTTCCCGGGTACTAACTGTGAAATTGACACAGCAAGAGCGTTTGAAAAAGCAGGAGCAGAAACATCAATCCTTGTGGTTAACAACCTTTCTTCATCAGCAATCAATGAAACCATTGATAAGATGGTGAAAGAAATTGAAACATCTCAGATTATTATGCTTCCCGGCGGATTCAGCGGCGGTGACGAACCTGAAGGCTCAGGCAAATTCATTGCAACAACATTCAGAAATCCGAAAGTTAAGGAAGCAGTAACCAAACTCCTCAACTGCCGTGACGGACTTATGCTTGGTATATGCAACGGTTTCCAGGCACTCATCAAACTCGGTCTTGTTCCTTATGGTGAAATCAGAGAAATCAAAGAAGATGACCCGACATTGACATTTAACACAATCGGCAGACATATATCTTCAATGGCATACACAAGAGTATCAAGCGTTAAATCCCCTTGGTTTAGCAGTGTGAATGCAGGCGATATGTTTGCAGTACCAATCAGCCACGGTGAAGGCAGATTTGTAGCAAACGATGATGTTATGAAAAAACTTATCGAAAACGGTCAGATTGCAACGCAATATGTTAACCTTGACGGTGTGCCTGTCAGCGATATGCCGTTCAATCCTAACGGTTCTGTTTGTGCAGTTGAAGGTATTACATCACCTGACGGACGAATTCTTGGCAAAATGGGTCACTGTGAACGAAAAGGTGAAGACCTCTATGCGAATGTTCCGTTTGAAAAAGATATGAAAATATTTGAAAGCGGAGTTAACTATTTCAAATAATATTGATACTTAGGAGCGTATTTTAATGAAATATGTAATTGTTTTATACGACGGTATGGCAGATTATCCCGTACCGGAACTTGACGGAAAGACACCGATGATGTGTGCAAACAAGCCAAATATGGATATGCTTGCAAGCAAAGGTGAAGTCGGTCTGATTAAAACAGTCGCCGATGGATTAAAACCCGGAAGTGACGTCGCTAATATGAGCGTTATGGGATTTGACCCCATGAAATATTATACCGGCAGAAGCCCGCTTGAGGCAGCATCAATCGGTATTGATATGAAACCTACCGATGTTTCACTCAGAACAAATCTTGTAACCCTGTCAGAAGACGATTTGCCTTATGAAGAAAAAACGATTGAAGATTATTGTGCAGACGATATTTCATCGGAAGAGGCAGAAATTCTTATAAAATATATTGATGAAAAACTCGGAACGGATGAATTCAGATTTTATCCGGGTGTATCGTACCGTCACTGCCTTATTTGGGACAACGGCACAACAGAACTCGGAAAGATGACCCCTCCGCATGATATTACAGGCAAAGTTATAACCGAATATCTTTCTGATTCGGAAAATGCAAAGCCGCTTATTGATATGATGAAAAAATCATATGATTTGCTTAAAGACCATCCTGTTAATATCGCAAGAAAAAAAGCAGGCAAAAGACCTGCTAACTCTATCTGGCTCTGGGGTGAAGGCAAAAGACCCGCACTCTCAGCATTTGAAGATATTTATGGTATCAAAGGTGCCGTTGTATCTGCTGTTGACCTCATCAAAGGCATCGGCGGATGTGCAAAAATGGAGGTTGCCGAAGTAGAAGGTGCAACAGGATATATTGACACAAATTTTGAAGGCAAGGCAGAGGCAGGCGTTGAACTGCTTGACAGAAATGATTTGGTATATATTCATTTTGAAGCACCTGACGAATGCGGACACAGGGCAGAACCTGAAAATAAGGTCAGAGCAATTGAAATGATTGATGAAAGAGTATTACCGATACTTTTTAAAGGACTTGAAAAATTTGATGATTACAAGATTATGATACTCCCTGATCATCCAACACCTATCGTCACCCGCACACATGCAAGTGACCCTGTTCCTTACCTTATCTATCATAAGAACAAAGAAATTGACGGTGTTGATACAATCAATGAAGAAACTGCAAAAACAACAGGAAACTTTATTGAACATGGCCCGAGTGTTATGAAACACTTTCTTGAGGACTAATTATGAAAAAGGCATGTAAAGCAGTTGCTTTCATTTTATCCATTGCAATGATATGCTCCCTTTTCGGTTGCAGCAAAAATGCAGATGACAGCGAAATTATCGGTGGGGCTGATAAAAAAACAAATATTATTGTGTCCGGTAATGAATCCGTAACCGATTCAGATAATAACACAACAAATGAGGAACAAACCAGCGATAAGGTAACTGAATTTTCAACAGTGCTGGAAAACGGAGATCCCGTTATATCGGAAGAAGATGCAAAAAAGGTTGCATACAAAGCTCTTGAAGAGGAGTGCAGAAATAAAACTTTCGCCGATGATATTAACAACTTTACCTTTGCTGATATACAGCGCTGTGATATAAGAGAAAGATACTGTGCATTCAATACAGGCTATGATAACAGCTCATACAATACAAGCGGTCATCCATATTATGCAGTCCGCTATACTGACAATTCAGAAGTAGCAGGCTTTGCATATTTTTGTGTTGATTTAAGAACCGGAGATTTATTATTTTCAGGATATATGGGTGATTAAAATTTAAGGAGGATAAACCAATGAACATTAATTCAATCTGTGTACAGGGTGGATATGAGCCGAAAAACGGCGAGCCAAGAGTTATCCCGATTGTACAGAGCACAACATACAAATACGATTCAAGTGAAGAAATGGGCGATCTTTTTGACCTTAAAGCATCAGGCTATTTCTATTCACGCTTACAAAATCCGACTTGCGATTATGCCGCAAAAAAGATTGCTATGCTTGAGGGCGGTGTTGCAGGAATGCTCACCTCATCAGGTCAGGCAGCAAACTTTTATGCTGTTTTCAACATTGCGCAGGCAGGTGACCATATCGTTTCATCCTCAGCAATTTACGGCGGAACATTCAATCTTTTCAACGTCACAATGCGGAAACTCGGAATTGATTTCACGTTCGTGAGTCCTCATGCAAGTGAAGAAGAAATCCAGGCAGCATTCAAACCGAATACAAAGGCTGTTTTCGGCGAAACCATATCCAACCCAAGCCTTGATGTGCTGGATATTGAAAAATTTGCAAAAGTTGCACACCGCAACGGCGTTCCGCTCATTATTGACAACACATTTGCAACACCTATCAACTGCCGTCCGTTTGAGTTTGGCTGCGATATTGTTACACATTCAACAACAAAGTATATGGAAGGCCACGCATCAACCATCGGCGGTGCAATTGTTGACAGCGGTAAATTTGACTGGACACAAAACGACAAATTCCCGGGTCTTACAACTCCTGATGACAGTTATCACGGCATAACATATACCGAAACATTCGGCGAAGGAGCATATATTACCAAGGCAACCGTGCAGTTAATGCGTGACCTTGGATCAATCCCTGCACCGCAAAATGCATTTTTGCTCAATGTCGGTCTTGAGACTTTGCACCTCAGAGTAGAAAGACACTGCGAAAATGCAAAAAAAGTTGCTGAGTATCTTAGCAATAACGATAAAATCAATTGGGTCAAATGTGCTATGCTCCCGACTGATGAACAATATTCACTCGCACAAAAATATATGCCGAACGGCACCTGCGGAGTTGTTTCATTCGGTATAAAAGGCGGAAGAAAAGCCGCTACCGTGTTTATGGACTCACTCAAACTCGCTGCAATCGTTACCCACGTTGCAGACGCACGTACCTGCTGCCTTCACCCTGCATCAACAACACATCGTCAGCTTACTGACGAACAGTTGGAGGAATGCGGCGTAAGTCCTGATCTTGTACGCTTCAGCGTCGGAATTGAAGACGTTGATGATATTATTGAAGATATTCAGCAGGCTCTTGAAAAAATATGAGCGAACACAGGCATAATCACAGCCACTCCCATAAACACACAAAAGACGTTTCAAACCGCCTTGCAAGAGCAATCGGCCATCTGCAGAAAGTAAAAGATATGGTTGATACAGGTGAGGATTGCTCTGATGTTCTGATTCAGCTTGCAGCAGTTAAATCGGCACTGAACAATACAGGCAAATTGATTTTGAAAGATCATTTGGAGCATTGTATTGTCCACGCAGTTGAAGAGGGCGACGAAGAAATGCTCAGCGAACTCAACAACGCAATAGATAAATTTATAAAATAAAATCAAACCGAAAAGATGGAAAACACCGATAACCGTCTTTTCGGTTTTGTTGTTTTTTGTCGGATTGTGACTAATGCACAAACGGGTATTAAAAATTTTAGTTAAAATCACAACGGAAATTCGATTGCAAGAAAACTGTAAAAGGGTTATAATTTACATATATAACTATTTTTAATATAATAATTAAAAATAATAATAAAGAGAAGGAGTTTGTTATGAAAAAAGTGAAACTTGGGAAACGCATAGTCAGTATATTCCTTGCTGTACTTATGGCGGTTACCGGATTGGTTCCTGCTTTCAATGCTTTTGCCGACAACGACAGCGGTATTGAAAACAGAGATAAAATCCAGTTGTTCTATAAGGACACAGACACCGCCGTACCCAATTGGATAGATGAAACTGCTGCGGAAAAGCAAGAGTTTATCCAATATATGGTTGAAGGTGAAGAACTCAAACTCACCTACAAACTGATTGAGGGTACTGTTATGCCTGATAACGGCTACGTAAAGTGGTACAGCGAAACGCCGACACTTGTTGATGTTACACAGGATGGTGTAGTCAAGGCCTTCGACTCATCAAAAGGTGCAGTAATCCACACATGGATTGATAACGAGGTCAAGACCATACCTCTTGTCGGCTCCATTATGGCAACTGTTCTTGAAAAAGCATTGTTCAATGACAAAGTCAATGTCGATACAATGGATACGGAAGCCATTATCAACGTTGTTGAAGGGGCTTTCGGTTCTGAGTCTATTCTTGCAAAGTGGATTGATTCGTACAAAGGTGAACTGATTGATTCACTTCGTTACTATCTTGACAACATAAATTCAAATATTCACGTTACGTTATATTCTGCTGACGGAACCAAACTTGCAGATGACTACGTCAGAATTTGTGTAAACAGAAACGAAGAGTGGTATGCAAAATTCCTCCCGAACGGAACACATATCACCAACAAATCACAAATCAACACAACCGTTGCAGTCGGCTCCAAAGTACAACTTTACGCTATAACCACTCCGGTCAGACTCAAATACGGTGTTGTATATTCTGTTAAGAGTTCCTCCATCTTCCAAACCGGAAAAGCTGTTGCAACAGTAGATGACAGCGGACTTGTAACATTCAAAAATAAAGGTACTGTTACCATTATTGTTTCACCTGACACGGAACAGGTAATTCAGGGAATTCTTGAATTCATCAACTACTTCTATAAACTTGAGAATACCGGAACAATCGACAGTAAAAAGATTGCAGATATTCTGATAAAATATATCGGTATTGATATTGACAGAACCGTACTTGCCGGACTTATAGATGCCTGCATTGCAATCAAAGACATTGCCGGTGATGCGGCTGACCCGGTTCAGCTTACTGCAACCGCGGTACAAATACTCAGCAACATAATTATGAAATTTGCATATAACGATACAATCACGTTCAATGTTGTTGATTCGTCCCCATTAACAGACTTCCGAATTGAAGGGGTTAACCCGGACAATCCGGAGGAAACAGAAAAATCCATCCGTTCTGTACAGGAAGGTTCTCAAATTCAGCTTAAAATTACGGATATAAAACCCGAAACGGCTGATACAAGTGACATTACATGGACCTCATCAGACCCGTCCGTTGCAAGTGTAGACCCGATTACAGGTACGGTTACGGGCAGAGATGCAGGCGGCTCACTCGGTCAGTTTTCCAAAAATACGTGTGAAATTACAGCCACGTCGGCCGCAAACAATGTATCGCGAACCGTAACGATTACGGTTACAGGTAAAACGGGGCAATATATCTCCGACGCAGAAATCATCGGTCCGGATACCCTTGAGGCTCCTGCACAGGCAGACTATTCTTTCTCTCTTTATCCAAACAGAGTTGCTGAATCAAAGAACCTCTACATGGAATGGGGTATCCAAACAGGCGAGGATGAAGAAGGAAATCCAACATATATCTGGGCAACAGATGAAACACCTGCTAACGACGGAATCGGTCAGATTGACTCAAAGGGTCATTATGAAACCGTAACCGGCGGTATTTGCACAATTGCATTGCATGCAAAAACCGGCTATCCGATACTTGATGATAATTTCTACGAAATTTCATCCTGTATCAAAACACTTGAAGTAACAAACGGAATTCCTATTGAAAATATTGAAATCAAAGCAACGGATGTCATTAAATCAGATACTTACGGTTCAAAACTCCTTACTGCTGAACCTGTTGTAATCGGTGATAACACTTACCAATATTACACAGTATCAAAAAACATTGCATCCATGTATCAGAACAGCGGTGCCGTAGTTAAGGCAGAAGTTTATCCTGAAACTGCATCAAACAAAAACCTCAGATGGGTAATTGATAACGACAATTACAAAGCAGATCCGCAGGATAATACACACACTGCAAACATAACACAGGCAACTGCCCGTACCAAAGCAGATACTTTCAATGTTTATGCCGAATCGGAAGACGGAAAAGTAAGATCAAATGTAATCACAATCTGTCTTACCCGTAACTTTGCAAACAGCAACGTAATCAATGAAGATTCCGTTGATGTTACCAACGGTAAGACTGCCGATGCAACCCACACAATGAAATTTGACGGCAGCTGGACCGGTGAAGGATATGCATGTTACAAGTGTAACTGGTACTCAAGCGACGAATCCGTATTCACTGTTAAAAACAAAGGAAATGCAAACAGTGATGCAGTCCTGACCGGTGTGGATGTAGGCACTGCAACCCTCTACTGCGTATCTGCTGACGGCGGTATTGTGGATTCATGCGAAGTAACTGTTTACCCTGACAAAGAGTACTTACAGAGTATCGTTAAACTTTGTAACAAAACCGTTGTTAAAAAGACAAAAGAAAACAACGACCTTTACCAGGAATATATGCAGGCACTTGA
Source organism: Eubacteriaceae bacterium (assembly GCA_021770095.1). GTDB lineage: Bacteria > Bacillota > Clostridia > Oscillospirales > Acutalibacteraceae > Eubacterium_R. The sequence goes on from JAETRQ010000004.1 coordinate 201,282, forward strand.
CCTTGCTTACTATGTTCTTTACGATGATACAATGACATCACAGTCAACCTGTGATACATATGCAGATGACCTTTTGTATGCATTCTACAGAGTAGGCGGATTTGTCGGCCTGGCAGATATTAATATTCTCGGCACCGGCAAAACACAGCTTGAATCCGATTATGTAACCGTACCGGTCGGTCTCACAGAACGATATGACAAATGCAGTTATGACTTTGATTACGAGATACTCCCTAAAACAGCAATGTACAGCCGAGTGATCTGGACATCATCAAACGACAGTATTGAAGTCGATAGAAACGGTGTTTGCCGTCCGACATCAAACGACCCATGTTCAGCATTGATTACATGTACAGTCAAAGACTTTATGGGCAACGAGGTATCAGACAGTGCTTATGTTGCATTTGCATGGAAAGCCGCAACAGGTGTTACTCTTAATGAAACAGAACTAACCGGAGATAAGAGCGGTAAAATCGGTGAAACATATCAACTCACTGCAACTGTTCAGCCAACAGGCACAGTCGCATTTGCTGCAAGCTGTAAAGACGTCCATTGGGAATCAAGTGATGAATCCATCGCAACAGTTGATGAAAACGGTCTCATAACTTTCAATGACGGCGGCGACTGTGTAATCACCTGTATCACAAATGACGGCGGACACAAAGCAGAATGCAAAGTAAACGTTGTAACAAACTATACCGGATTACAACTCCTTATCCAGCAATACACAGACCTCGGTCTGAGCGAAATCAACTATTATCCTGACAGTTGGGAAGTATATCAGAAAACAATGAATACTGCCAAGGATATGGTTGCACAAGGCGGATACTCGCAAAAAGAAGTTAATCAGATGAGAGACGACCTTGAAAACGCATACAAGAACCTCAGAAAATATGATTACATACAAAAAGTTGAACTTTACCTTGACGGAGAGCAGACCGCTGAATTCTATCAGTTTGATGTCAGCATTTTCAAAGACGGTATACGTTATAAAGATGCTGTGCTTGATTTGAATGTAAGACTTTATCCGAACAACGCATCTTATAAAAGTGTAGAATGGACATCGTCGACTCCTGATATTGCCGTTACGAATGACGGTAAATGTTCACCAACATCAAACAATCCTTGTTACGGACAAATTACATGTACAGTAACAGACCACTTTGGCAATGCATTCTCAGATAATGTATGGGTATCCTTTGCTTTCACTCCTGTTGCTGAAGTCAGAATTTCCGAAACAAACATCTCGGGTGTTATAGGCAACACGCATCAGCTCACAGCAACAGTAAAATCTTCAGGCGTTCTCAACCCGAGTATCAAAGAGTTCTTCTGGATGTCAGAGGATGAAAGCGTTGCAACTGTTGACGAAACAGGACTTGTAACATTCGTAAGTGCAGGTTCAACAAAAATTAAGGCTGTTTCTTACGACGGCGGTGTCACCGGTGAATGTATGGTTTCATCCGGCGGCGACAGAAACAAACTGAAATTAGCAATCGACAAATATAAAGATACAGATTATACCGATTATGAATATGATTATGGTATTGCTTTCAAAGATGCACTTGATGAGGCATTGAAAATTTTAACAGACGATACCTGCTCACAACAGCGTATTGATGAAGCAACTGTATATCTTGAAACCACTCATAATGCTCTTGCTGCTCATCCATATATCAAGACGGAATCATTAACCGTTGCATGGAATACGGTTAAAAGAGTTATTACCAGTACAGACAGAGAAAGCGGAACAGTTTCAGACAATGATGCGGTTTCAATAAATCTTTCAAACGATTATTCAAATTACAATAATTATAACGACATCACACTTACTGCAACACCTGCCCCCGCAGATGCAATGTACAAATCCATTGTATGGCATGTTGACAGTTCAAGCCATATGGATGTTGACTCAAAGGTAACAGGCAACCAAATCAAGTTGACACCTTCAAAACAAAAAGAAGGTGCTTGGGCAGTTCTTACAGTAACTCTCACTGATCATTATGACAGAACAACAGTAAGAACAATCACGGTAACAATGTCAGACAATGTATGCACAGGATTTGACATTACGGATTCATCAGCAAACATTTATGCAACCGACAAACCGTCACAGATTAACTACACAATCAACGGCAGTCCTGAATTTACAAACATCAAATGGACATCATCCAATGAAGCTGCGGTTACTGTTGATGAAAACGGTGTAATTACTCCTGTTGAAAAAGGAACTGCAACCATCACAGGTAAAACCCTTGACGGCGGATATTCAGACAGTATCACATACACAGTTCTGACTGACTTCAGCGTTCTTGCTGAAAAACAGGCAACTTATACCAAACTCATTGACGACGTAAGAGATTCTTACACTTATACAGAACAATCACTTAACGTTCTCGCAGAAGTTGCAAGCGAAGCAAAAGTAATGATTGATGAGGACCGTGCAACACAGGCAGAAGTCAATGCTATGATTGAAAGACTTGACAATGCACGCAATTCACTTGTTGAATATGTTGCAACAAAGGGTGTGCACATTACATTTGATGAACAAACAAATGTAACCGAAGTTAACGAAGGTTTCATCCGCTACTCTGCTGTTGGCCTTAACGGTAAAACAATCCAGCTCAAAGCAGTTGAAGAACCTCTTCAGTCCGTATATACATCCTGCGAATGGAAATCATCAAATGAGAATATTACTGTTGATGAAAACGGACTTGTTCAGAACTCAACCAATATTCAAACACTCAACAACGCAGCAAAGATTACCTGCACACTTACAAACGCACTTGGTGATTCCTATTCTGCAAGTGTATATGTAACCTTCACAAGAACAGGTGTAACAGGAATCAGTTTTGCAGATGAAAAAGTAATGGGTGCACCTTCCAATACAGTTACCCTTACTCCTGTTGTTACTCCGAACTCTGCCGGAGTTAAGGACTGTGCATATACATCAAGCAATCCTGAAATTGCAACTGTTGATGAAAATGGTGTTGTTACCTTCATCTCACAGGGTGAAGCAACCATTATTGCAACAACAATCGACGGCGGATATTCAGCAACCATTCAGGCATTCACAACTTGGGATACAAGTGCACTCAAGAGTGCTATTGAAGAAGCAAATGCACTTAACAAATCTGCCGATTACACCGCTTATGAATATGCATACGGTATGGCATACAAAAATGCATATGACAAGGCTGTTGAAGTATACGACAATCCTTATTCTTCACAGCAGGAGATTGACAATGCCTGCACTGCTCTTGTAGAGAGTATGTCTGTACTTCAGGATCATCTCTTTGTTAAACCGTCACCTGCAATCAAACAAGGTGATACAGCTGTTACAGACGGCGCAATGCTCTTTGTTGATGAAAATAATCAGGTAATTCTTGATTATGTTATGAATGAAAATGCAATGTATAAGAGTGCTGCATGGTCAACAGAAAATGAAAACGGTGCTGAAGTAACCCAGAATGGTGAATCACTCGTTATTACAAAAACAACGGAAGACACAGCCACACTCACAGTCAAAGTTATTACAATTGATGATTGGGACAGAGAAGAAGTTAAATCAGTTAACATTAAGGTTATTGACAAACTTATTCCTGCAACCTCAATTGCACTGACTGTTAACGGCAATGCAGTTGAAAATTCAGCCGTAACTTTATCAAGCGGCGGCAAATACAGTTCCTTCCCGGGTGCAACTGTGGGATATATAACAACACCTGCAAATGCAAATGCGGTAACAGATGTTACTTATACACTGACTCCGTCAGCAGCGCTTGAAAAATATGCTGAAATCAACAGCAAAACAGGTGAAATCACACTTACATCTCAAGGTAAAATCTGTATTAAGGCTTCCTTCAAGTTCACAGTAAAATGTACTGTAAAGAATGAGGACGGATCAACTGCAACAGCTTCAGCAGAAGTAACCATCACAAAATCATAAGGAGGGATAAATATGAGCAAAAATTTAAAAAAGATATTATCCCTCTTACTCGCTCTGGTCTTGCTGTCAACATCATTGGCAGCAGGAATCAGCGTATACGGTGAGGATGAAATTGTAATTAATTCAATCAACTTCCCTGATGAAGAATTTGAAAAATATGTCAGAACACTTGACAAAGATGCCAGTGGTTCTCTGAGTGCACAGGAAAGAAATCTCAGTTTTATGTCCATCACCGGTTATTCAATCCTGAATGGCAACGTAAAGATGAAGAATCTGAAAGGTATTGAATTTTTCGCATCATCACTCAAAACACTGAGATGCTCAAACCTCGGACTTGAAAGTCTTGATGTTTCCGCTCTTACAAATCTGACAGCACTTTCCTGTATGAGTAACGACCTCACTGCTCTTGATGTTTCAAACAATGTCAATCTTTTGCAGCTCGACTGTACATCCAATAAGCTTGAATCATTGACGTTCGGCAATAACACAAAGCTTTATGAACTCTATTGTTCAGTCAATAAACTGACAACGATTGACGTATCCAAACTCACTGCACTTGCTGATTTCAAATGTGCACAGAATGAACTTATAAGACTTGATGTGTCTTACAACACTCTGCTTGCAGATTTCAACTGCACAAATAATCATCTGCGTTCACTGGATTTGAGCAGAAACACTGCACTGGTTGAAATTTCATCCGCAAATATCAGTAACCAGACCGTGTCCGCAGAGGCGACTTTGAACAACAATGCAATTTTAGTTGAATTTGATATTGACTTCCCGTCAAATGTTACTTCAACTTCTCTTGACAGGAACGGCAATCTTGCTTACAGCACAAAATACTTCTATCCGCCTGACTTAGACAGTATTGCAGACGGAATAACATACTGTTATTCTGTAAGTAATCCTGAGGTTGAGGATATGGAAGTACAGGTGGATGTAACAAGAAACTTCTATCAGGTTAAATATTACACAGACAGTAATATGACAAATCTGATTGACACGCAATTTGTAAATTCTAATGGAAGTGCCACACCACCTGCTATACCGGACCTCCCAACATGCAAAACACTTGACAGATGGAGCGAAGATGTCAGCAATGTGACCGCAGATATGAATGTATATCCGATACTGAAAGATGCCCATGCATATAAACTTATAAACTTTGCAGACGGCATTGCAACAATATCCTGTGAAAACTGCAAAGATCAATACACGGTTGTATTCAAAGATTGTATCAACGCACAAACGGGTGATAGCAATTATTGCGAATACATTGATGTTGTTCATGACGGATATATAAATGCAAAAGATTTTGCCGAACTTGAAAAGATGTTCAGATAAAAATAAGCATAAATCAGCAAACCCGCAAAGGATTTTACCTTTGCGGGTTCTTTTTGTATATATAAATATGTATTAATTATTATAATATAATAAAGGAGTTCTGCTATGCATTTTGTAAATTATAACAGGAACAATGCACTTGCCTATGCAAAAGAATGGGCAATGGCAAGGAATAATAACTACTTAAACTTTGACAGCATCGGCGGTGACTGTACCAACTTTGCATCACAATGTCTGTATGCAGGAATCGGTGTTATGAACTATCAAAAAGATATTGGCTGGTACTATAATTCACCCACTGACAGAGCCGCTGCATGGAGCAGTGCCAAGCATTTTGTCCGATTTTTGCTGGGTAATAAGAGTGAAGGTCCTTTTGCTGTTGCGATACCTATTGAGCATTTGGAACTCGGTGATTTTATCTGCCTGAATAATAATACAGAATTCTATCACTCTACTGTTGTTACGGGCTTTGATAACGGCATTGCACTCGTATCCGCACATACAGGCGATTCTTATATGCGCCGTATTAACACATATCATTATGCTTTTGCACAGGGAATACACATCCTCGGTGCAAACAAATATTGATAATAACCAGACACCTATATTTATTTCTTTGGTAAACTTTTATAATTATCTGTTAATCCCAATAAATAGTCAGCAGATACATTGTAATATTTGCATAATGCTATAATATCATCAACAGAAAATCTTGCTCTTCTGTTTTCTAAATGAGCATACCCCTGTTGTGATTTATTTAAAACTTTTGCTAAATCACTTTGTTTTTTATCTTTATCTTCTCTTAATGATATTATTCTTTCAACATAGTCCATTGTATCACCTCTCAAACATTTTAGCATACTCAGTTATTGAGTATTGACAATTACTCAATAATTGAGTATAATGCTGTTCAGAAGGTGATTTTATGAACAAACAGGAATTCTCATTAAGACTGTCCGTTTTAAGAAAGAGCAAAGGCGTATCTGCACGAAAAATGAGTTTATCAATCGGGCAGAGTACAAGTTATATCAAAAGTATTGAAAACGGAACCTGTCTGCCGTCAGTAAAAATGTTTTTCCGCATATGTGAATATCTGGAAATCAGTGAACAGGAATTTTTTAACACTGAAAATGTCAATCCGAAAAATACAAACAAAATCATATCGGAATTAAAAAGTTTGGACGCCGATTCGTTAGAACATCTATTAAAAATAATAAACTTAATCAAGCAGTAGTAAAACCCTGTATCGCGAATATGAATGTCCGCTCTTTGTCACTAACAATTCTCAAATAATAAAACCACGGAAATTTCCGTGGTTTTATTATTTATTCCAGATTGTCTGTCAAAAGCATGATGGATGTCAGTGCGGCAACGGGAGCGGTTTGCGTTCGGAGAATCCTTTTACCAAGCGTTGCAACGATGCCGCCGTTTGATTTTATCAGTTCCACTTCCTCTTTTGCAAATCCACCCTCAGGACCGATATAAACAGAAATCGCATCAACATCATTTTTTATAATATCTTTAAGCCTAAGTCCGCCGCCTTCATAAAAAAGAATTTTCACCTGACTGTCATCCTTGGTGACAGCATCCTTCAACTTCTGCATTGGGCGAATCTCAGGAATTATCCCCCTGCCGCTCTGCTGGGCAGACTCAAGTGCGATTTTCTGATACCTTGCCTGCTTCTTTTTGGCAGCCTTATCATCAGGTCTGCTGACACTTCTGTCAGTCAGAACAGGCGTAATTGAAGTGATACCGAGTTCTGTACACTTCTGCACAATATCCTCAAGTTTATCACCTTTCGGCACACCTTGATAAAGATGAACTTTTACTGTCGGCTCACTGTTATTCACCTGTTTGTAGCATACGGACAAAACAACTTCATTATTTGCAATATTATCAATCATACATCCGTAATCATTCCCATCTCCGCAGGAAAGGGTGAGCATATCACCGACTTTCATACGAAGGGATTTTGCAATATGACGCGACTGCTCACTATCCAAAATGACCGTATCCTGCGGTATAAAATCAACAAACAACTTTTGCATAAAAACATCCTTAATATAAAATAAATATACAATTACAAATGATTCCTTGCCCAGTGGAATAAATACTGCTGCGCAATACCGCCGATACCGTCAAAGCACTGCGGCAAGCCGTCGGGATAATATTCCATAACACGCTTCATCCAAACATCCACAGGAAACGCATCATAAAATCCGAAACCGAAAAGAAGTGCACAGTTTGCCACCTTAATACCTACGCCGTAGATATTGAGCAATTCCTTCCTTGCATCATCGAGTGACAGCGTTTTTATTTTTTCCAAATCAATGACACCGCTTGCAACATCCTTTGCAAGTCTTTCAAGATATTTGGCTCTGTATCCTGTACCAAGGTTTTCAAAATCTTCAACAGTCAGATTACTCAGCCTTTTGGCAGAGGGGAATGAATAAAATCCGCTCCTAACCTCTTCGCCATATATCCGGCAAAGCCTGCTGATAATACCTTTTATCCTTTTAATATTATTCTGCTGACTGATAACAAAAGAGCATAAGGCTTCCCAACTGTCCTGATTGAGAATTCTTATTCCGTAATAAGCATCAACCGTCGGTGCTAAAAGCGTATCCTGTTTAAGCGTATCACAGATTTCAACATAATCTTTATTAAAATCAAAATAGTCAATCCAGATATTTTCAAAATCATCTTTTGATGTGTTTTTAAGAATAATTGTATCCCCCATTTTTGATATATTGAGGAACACACCTTTAACCACACCGCTCCAACTGGAGTCTGCTTGTTTTTCCCATCTGAAAGCCTGACCGCAGTCAAGAGTGAGATCCAAATCAAGACATTTTACATCGTCAAGAACAATATCGTTGCCGACATAACTAACTTTCATAAAAAATTTCTCCATTCATCACAGACAGAGGCAATCAAACCGCATAGCTTAAACCGTGTTCGGATTTCTATTTATTGCCTACTGAGAGTATAACATTTTTTTGTCAAGAGGAAAAGTAAAAAAGGCAATTTACACAAAAAAATATATCAAATTGTAACTTTTAAAAATGTTAAAAACTATGTGTAAACTTTTAAAAACTAAAAAAAATTAAAACCAAACAGAGTTTTCAACATAGAAAAACCACTAAATAAAGGGAAATTATGCATAGTTTTTAACATTTTCCACAGACTTTTCCACAATAAGTTGAATATACATTTTGTTATATATATTTCTTGTCAAGTTATTTTTTTGTATAAAAGTACACAAAATTCGACAAAAAAACATTGGTATATTTCGCCCCAAAATTTCCTACACTAATTGTATAAAATTTGAAAGGACTCTGCTTTAAAATGATTAAAGGTGTTAACAAACAAATTTTGGAAGTAACAAATACCGAAAACCCATATTTTGAAAAAATAATTTTTTTCGTAAAACCTGAATATAAGAACGAAGATAGGAAAAAACTACAAAAGGAAGCAGAATCTTTGGCAACAATCACCCAGAAACCGCCAAGAACAAAAATCAGCAAAAAAAAGGTTCTTGCAACAACGGGATATTGTGCATTGTTTACTCTAGCAGGTTTTGCACTATCTTATCTGATTAACTTAATTGTTTAGGGGGAACCAAAATGACAGTATATAAAGCAATGAAAAATTTTACGGCAATCGTGATTGCCTTCTCTATTCTGCTCAGCGGAACAATACTCGGCGGTGCAGGATATTATCTTTTCACCAAGGAAAATGAAAGTTCATATGCCGTATCAAAACTCGGTTCAAGCGGGGATGAAGTAAAATCCATTCAAAGAAAACTATCATCACTCGGATATTATAAAGGTTCTGTTGACGGAATATACGGCCAGCAGACCAAAAGCGCGGTAACTTCATTCCAGCGTAACTGCGGTATAACTGCTGACGGTATATGCGGCCGGCAAACGCTCTTATATCTCGGTTTAAGCGGAGGTACTTCATCAAACAACACGTCCTATTCCAACTCAGATGTTGAACTGCTTGCAAAAGTAATCAGCGCAGAGGCAAGAGGCGAATCGTATGAAGGACAGGTTGCTGTCGGTGCAGTAATTCTCAACCGAGTCAAACATCCGTCTTTTCCCGACTCATTGAGCGGTGTTATTTATCAAAACGGTGCATTTTCCTGTGTGAACGATTCAAACTGGTACGCAGAAGTTGCTGACTCTGCAAAACGCGCAGCAATTGATGCAATCAACGGCTGGGATCCGTCAGGAGGAGCAATCTATTATTATAATGCAAAAAAAACCACCAATGCATTTATGCATTCACGTCCGGTTGTCAGAGTAATCGGTGACCATAGATTTTGTAAATAAGTATAAATATCCGATAAAAAAGCACCCGCTAATTGCAGGTGCTTTTTATAATATTCCATTATAAAAGGAAATAGCCGATTGCTCCTAAAATTGTTGTGAGCATAACAAGAAGTTTTGCGAAAACATTTGGTTTGCCCTTTGCCATAGTAATAATAACAGCAAGTGCAGACGGAACCAAGCCAAGCCATGCAATAATAATATGATTAACCAGATTTGAGGGCAATGCTGTCGCATCAATAACGGTTACAAGAACACCAAGCATGATTGCAAGGGCAAAAAATATTTTATGAACGGTTTCATTTTTCTTTGGTATAAACATAAACAAACTTGTTATAACAAAAGAAAACACAATCACTATTTCCAGTATTAACATAACACTGAGAGCCATAATTCTCACCTCAATGCCATTATACAGCCGTCATATCATTCCGTCAATAATATAAATACAAAGTTTATCTGTTTTTAATAACCAAAATTATTTACTTTTTCTGACAATTAATGAACGCATTGAATTTGCAATCGCAATCAGACATACTCCGACATCGCCGAACACGGCAAGCCACATTGCATTTTCATCAAAAATGCCGATTGCACATCCGATAATAATAAGAATTTTTACAGCCAAAGAGAAGATAATATTTTCTTTTACAATACGGATTGTCTTTTTAGCAATACGTCTGCCGATTGGAATTTTTGAAAGGGAGTCACCCATAATCACCATATCCGATGCCTCAATGGCAATATCACTTCCGGCAGCACCCATTGCAATTCCAATATCAGCCTGTGCAAGTACAGGTGCATCATTAATCCCGTCACCTGTATAAAGCACACATTTTCCGCTGTTCTGAAGTTCTTTTACCTTTTTAACCTTTTCATCAGGCATCAGTTTTGAATAAACAATATCAACACCTGCTTTGGCAGCAATATCCTTTGCAATCTCTTCCTTATCACCTGTCAGCATAACTGTTTGCGTAATTCCCAGTTTGTGCAGCTGTTCAAGTGCATCCTTGCTGTCCTGCTTAATAATATCGGCAAAAACAATATCACCTTTGAATTCTGTATCCGTACAGCAATACACGACTGTACCGATACTCTTTGTTTCAACAAAGTCCACACCGACTTCCTTCATTAACTTATCATTGCCGACATAATATCTTACACCGTCAACAACTGCCGATACACCTTTGCCGGAATAATTCTTTGTATCTGTGACTACACAGCCGTCGGCATAATGACCAAACGCAAGACTGATTGACTTTGCAAGCGGATGGGTTGAATAACTCTCACACGCTGCAATAATTTTTAACAACTCACGGTGATGATTATCACTGCAATGGCAATGATAACATTCACAATTTACATATTCAAATTTACCGCTTGTGATTGTACCCGTTTTGTCAAACACACCTGTGTCTGCTTTTGCAAGCAGTTCAAGATAGTTTCCGCCTTTTACAAGTATACCGTTTTTGGCACTTGCACCAATTCCGCCAAAGAAACTCAACGGGATTGAAATTACGATTGCACACGGGCAGGAAACAACAAGTACGGAAAGACCTCTGTAAATCCACTCTTTCCACTCAGCTCCCAAAAAGAGCGGCGGAATGAGAATGATAAGCAATGCAACAAGACACACAATCGGTGTATATATCCTTGCAAATCTTGTGATAAACTGCTCGGCATTGCTCTTCTTTTCCTCTGAATCTTCAAGCATATCCAGAATTTTTGCAACTGTTGAATCTTTATATTCCTTGGTTGCCTTAACTTTCAATGCACCGTCAATATCAACCGAACCTGCAAGTATCTCATCGCCCACTGATTTGGATACAGGAATGGATTCACCTGTAAGTGCTTTCATATCAACTTCTGCACAGCCTTCAATAATTTCGCCGTCAACATCAAGTTTTTCGCCGGGTTTAATCAACATAATATCGCCGATTTTTACTTCTTCGGGTTTTATAACAACTTCGGCAGAATCACGGATAACAGTTACTTCTTCAGGCTTGAGTTCAAGCATATCTCTGATAGATTTTCTGCTGCGCTGTACGGCAAGACTTTGCAGAAATTCGCCGATAGTAAAAAGAAACATTACGGCACAGCCCTCTGTGTATTCACCTACTGCAAATGCACCGAGTGAGGCGATTGCCATAAGAACATTTTCATTGAATACATCGCCGTGGATAATTCCTTCAACTGCTTCTTTTATAATTGAAAAACCGACAATCAAATATGAAATACCGAAACAGATTAACGGTATAAAATCCGGAATACTGATTATTCCTTTTTCAGTAAGTTCACTTAGTATGTAACCGACAACGAGCAATATTCCGCCGGTTGTTACTTTAAATGCAAAATCTTTTTTGTTAAGTTCTTCATGTGCATGGTCATGACCGCAGCCACAGCTGTCGCCATGATTATGTTCGTGTTCATTATGATTGTGACAATGCTCGCAAGAGCAGGTTTCGTTATGATTGTGTTCGTGTGCCATTCTTATTCCTCCACATGTTCTGTTGCACAGTTTATTATTGTTTTAACGTGATCATCGGCAATTGAGTAAATCACACTCTTGCCGTCTCGCCGGTATTTGATTAAATGGTTTTGTTTAAGTATCCTGAGTTGGTGTGATATGGCAGTCTGGCTCATTTCAAGCCTGTCTGCAATATCACCGACACAGAGTTCGCCATCAAACAAGGAAACAAGAATACGTATCCTTGTTGAATCTGAAAAAACTTTGAACAAATCCGCTAAATCATATAAAATTTCATCATCAATAAAGTCAATCTTCATAATATGTACCTCATATGAATGTTTGTTCATATGAGCATTATATTCTACTTTGGATAAATTGTCAACTGTTTTTTTATATCCACTGTTGCAAGAAGAACATCCTCTGCCTTTTTGTTCTGTTTTTTTAATTCAGCTTCTAACTGCGGCATTGTCATTTTGGCATATTTCAAATCTTCATCCATAATTTTACCGTCAATAATTACATTAACATAAAGACCTTCCCGCTCGGGCGCAAAATTAAAATCCTGCGGAGTGAGCTGACGTTTCAGTGCAACCGGAAGGAAACTGATTTTGCCCGTTGTCTCCATAATTGCATAATCAATATCCCCTATATTAAAATATCCGTTACCCCTTGCACTTGTGAGCAAATCATCAATTTCAATTCTTGCTTTTTTTAGGCTTTCTTTATTAATTTTTCCTTTTTCGATTAGGATAATCGGCGTTCCGGAAATGAATCTTCTTGCTTTGATACTCTTTTGCGTAATTACCGAAAGTAAAATTCCGATAACACCGTAAATAATCATTGCCGTTACGCCTTTCCACCATTCAATATCAATATTGGTTGCCATTTCAGCAGCGATTGAACCGATGGAAATACCTACAACATAATCGAAAAAGCTCATTTCACTTATCTGTCTGTATCCCATCAATTTTGTGATAATAAACAACACTGTAATGGACACTAACGAAAGTATAATAATATATAAAAACTCCATAAAATCACCTGTTATATTTTTATCAATTCTTGCACATTTATTAAAATTTTTATATAATATTAATTAAGGGGCGTTTATTGTGGGAAAAGTTGGAATAAAAACTGCATTATTTGGATTCATAACAAATTTTATTTTGTTTTTATTAAAACTTTATATTGGTATCAGTTCAAATTCTTTGTCAATTTATTGCGACGCAGTCAATAACCTTGGTGATACTTTATCATGCATCATTGTTCTTGTCGGTTCTGTATTCATTCTCAAACTTGATGAAACAAGAAGCAACCGCATGCAGGCATTGGCAGGATTTGTTATCGGTTTGATTCTGACTGTCACAGGATTTTATTTTGCATATAATGGACTTGAACGATGTTTTTATCCCGTAAAAATATCTTATTTAAAAATATACGCTTTGCTCCTTGCTGTAACAATTGCTGTGAAATTCATTATGGGAATCATATATTTTAAAGTGAATCAGAAGAATTCTTCACCGATTTTCCGGACATTGATTCTTGACAGTTTTCTCGACTGTGCAGTAACCGCAATAACACTGATTGGATTTACATTGACGATAAAAATTAATTTTGCAGTTGACGGAATTATGGCAATTGTTATAGGTACAATCGTTGCAATCAGTGCAGCAAAAGAAATTATCGCGCAGGCAAAAACATTGATTAACGGATAAAGGTGAACAGAATGGAAATAAAAACAAAAAATAAAAAGACCAAAAAGCAAAGGATAAATATGTTTTTTAAAATTTTATTAATCGTTTTAATCGTGATTGCAGTTATTCTGTGCAGTCTTGTTTGTGTTTCTGTTGTAGGAATAAAATCAAACAGCAATTTTATAAAAACAAATGCAGCAGTTGAATATGAAAACCAACTTGTTCCGGAAATGGATGATGACGGATATTATTCTTTTACCACAGACAGAGATTTCAAAATTATGCAGCTGACGGATGTACATATCGGTGCAGGATTTTTATGTATCAAAAAAGATACAATGGCACTCAATTCGGTTGCCGCAATGATAAGTGCAGAAAAACCGGACCTTGTTATTGTTACCGGTGATATTGCATATCCCGTTCCGTTTCAGGCAGGAACTTTTAACAACAAACACTCAGCAGAACTTTTTGCACAGCTTATGGAGCAATTGGGCGTATACTGGTGTCCTGTTTTCGGCAATCATGATACAGAGATTTACTCATTCTATTCTCGTGAATATATCTCCGAACTTTATGAGAGCGAAAAATACCCGCACTGTTTGTTCCAGAGCGGACCTGAAGATATTTACGGTTACGGCAACTATGTTGTTAATGTAAGGAACTCCGACGGTGATATTACACAGAGCCTGTTTTTAATTGACTCAAACTCATATACAAAAGACGAAAAAAATGTTTTCAACACCTTATGGAATTACGACTGTATACATAAAGACCAGATTGAATGGTACAAACAGGAACTTGAAAATTTAAAAGATGAAAATAACGGCATTATGCCAAAATCCCTAGCGTTCTTCCATATTCCGCTTGAGGAATACAAAACTGCATGGTTTGAATATGTTGACAATGGATATAAAGATACAGAAAATGTAAAATATATTGACGGTAAAGCAGGCGAAGTTGACGCGGTAATATTCAGCAGTGAATACAACTATGGGTTCTTTGACACTGTGCTTGAACTCGGCTCAACAAAAGGAATTTTTTGCGGGCATGATCACCTGAACAATTTTTCACTTGATTACAAAGGTGTAAAACTGACTTACGGATATTCTGTTGACTACCTTGCATATTTTGGTATTATGAAATACGGTCTGCAGCGCGGATGTACAATAATAACCACATCTCCTGACAGCACTTTTGATGTTCAGCACGAAAATTATTATCAGGATAAATATTCACCTTTGCAGAAAAAAGAGAGTGTTGTGATGGATGATTATTACACAGAAGAATAAATTTTTCTTGACAAAATAATTTTACAGAATATAATAGTCATATAGGCAATAGCCTAAATAAAAATATTTTCAGGGCGGGGTGTAATTCCCCACCGGCAGTAAAGTCTGCGACCCGCTTAGGCGGCTGATGCGGTGAAATTCCGCAACCGACGGTTAAAGTCCGGATGAGAGAAAATGTTTAGGTCCAGGATATGGATATGATTTTGTTTTCGTATTCGTTATATCCTGCCTTTGGTCAAAGCATTTACGCCCTAACGGTTTTCGTTAGGGCTTCTCTTTTTGCCCAAAAAAGGAGAAAAAATGAAAAGCAAAACAAAAACAATCACCCTAACCGCCATGTTCTGTGCAATCGCTTTTGCCATGACAGCTGTCATCAGGGTACCTGTGGTTCTATTTCTGAAATATGATCCCAAGGACATCATTATCACACTGAGCGGATTTATTCTTGGTCCGTTGGTTTCGATAATCGTCAGCGTTATCACTTCGGTAATTGAAATGTTCACAATCAGTGACACAGGTCCTATCGGATGTATTATGAACATAATCTCAAGCTGCTCATTTGCATTCACTGCTTCCCTTATTTATAAGAAGAAAAAAACACTTTCCGGTGCAGCAATCGGTCTGCTGGCAGGATGCATTGTAATGACAGGCGTAATGCTGGTATGGAATTATTGTATAACACCGCTTTATATGGGGTATCCGAGAGAAGCGGTGGCAGAACTGCTCCTGCCTGCATTTTTACCGTTCAATCTGCTGAAAAGCGGTCTGAATGCAGCATTTACTTTTCTTTTATACAAACCTGTTGTCGGTGCGCTGCGGAAAACACATCTTATTCCCGAGAGCAGCAAAGAAAAAACAAAAGCCAATATTCCTATGATAATCATTTCTGCAGTTATTATTTTAACTTGTGTTCTGGTTATCCTTTCAATGAATGAAATTATTTAAAATCAGCAACAGTTGACACTTCTCAAATTATAGTTTAAAATAAAATAAATTATTTTTAGGAAGTGTAATAATGAAATTATCTTTTGTTGTTCCCTGCTATAACGAAGGGGATAATGTTAAGCCTTTTTTACAAAGTGTATATGACAATTTTCCAATCACAGAGGATTATGAAGTTGTCTTTGTAAATGACGGAAGTGCCGACAATACATTCGAAAATTTAAAAGAACTCAAAACAACGAGTCCTTGCAATATAAAAATAATTAATTTTTCAAGAAATTTCGGCAAAGAGTCCGCTATGTATGCCGGATTGCAGAACGCCTGCGGTGATATGGTATCCATCATTGATGCTGACCTTCAGCAAGATCCTGCAATTGTAAAGAAAATGGTAGATATGCTTGATGCCAATCCTGATGTTGACTGTGTATGCGCCTGTCAGGAGGACAGACATGAAGGCAAATTTACTGCAATGTGCAAAAATGCTTTTTACAAACTCGCAGATAAGTTTACTGAAATCTCTTTTCAGAGCGGTGCATCGGACTTCAGAACGTTCAGGAAAGGTGTACGTGACGCACTCCTTTCAATGGGTGAATTTCACAGATTTTCAAAAGGACTTTTCAGTTGGGTTGGATTCAATACTGTATATATTCCATATACGGCAAAAGAACGTCAGGCAGGCAAAAGCAGTTTTAATTTCATTAAACTTCTCAAATATGCATTTGAGGGTATAATTGCTTTTTCAACCGCTCCGCTGAAATTCGCATCGGTGCTTGGCAGTTGTGCAACAATATTCAGTATCATTTATGCAATCGTAACGATTATAAGAAAACTTGTCAGCAACATTAATGTTGACGGTTTCACCCAGCTTGTTATCATTATTACATTCCTTGGCGGTATACAATTATTCACAATCGGTATTATCGGCGAATATCTTGCAAGGAATTATATAGAAACAAAAAAGAGACCGATATACATTGCAAAAGATATTATCAGTTACGAAGAAAAAGAAACAGATACAAAACAATAAAATTCTCTCTTGGGCAACATCTTAAAAGACGTTACCCGGACCGAGGCACTTTTGTGCCTCGGTTTTTTATTCATCCGGCAAAATCAAAACTATTAATATGGTGTTGATATTTAATTTTGAATGTAGTATAATACTATCGGTGAAATTTAAAACACTAAATTTTTATTCGTATAGGAGATTTTATTATGCCATTAGTTACTACAACAGAAATGTTCAAAAAGGCATATGAAGGCGGTTACGCTATCGGTGCTTTTAATGTTAACAATATGGAAATTGTTCAGGGTATCACAAGAGCATGTAAAAAACTCAATGCGCCTGTTATCCTTCAGTGTTCTGCAGGTGCAAGAAAATATGCTTCACACGACTATCTTGTTGCTATGGTAAAAGCTGCTGCTGAGGAAACAGGTCTTCCAATCGCACTTCACCTTGACCACGGTCCTGATTTTGAAACTTGTAAATCTTGTATTGACGGCGGATTTACTTCTGTTATGATTGACGGTTCTTCACTTCCTTATGAAGAAAACGTTGCTCTTACAAAAAAAGTTGTTGAATATGCACACGCTCACGGTGTTGTTGTTGAGGGTGAACTCGGTACTCTTGCAGGTGTTGAAGATGATGTTCAGGTTGATGCTGACGATGCTTCATACACAAAACCTGAAGAAGTATACGACTTCGTTACAAGAACAGGTGTTGATTCACTTGCTATTGCTATCGGCACAAGCCACGGTGCATACAAGTTCAAACCCGGTCAGAACCCACAGCTCAGATTTGACATTCTTGAAGAAGTCGGCAAGAAACTCCCCGGTTTCCCAATCGTTCTTCACGGTGCATCATCTGTTAATCAGGATCATATCAAAATGATTAACGAATTCGGCGGAGAAATGCCTGATGCAATCGGTATTCCTGAAGATATGCTCAGAAAAGCAGCATCTATGGCTGTCTGCAAAATCAATGTTGACTCAGACATCCGTATTGCAATGACTGCTGCTGTAAGAAAGCATTTTGCTGAAAACCCAACTCATTTTGACCCAAGACAATATCTCACCCCGGCAAGAGAACTTATTGAAGAAGTTGTTGCGCACAAGGTTGATGTTGTATTTGGTGCAGCCGGCCACGCAAACGACTGATTACTGTATATATTAATTACGAAAAGGTATCCCTCGGGATACCTTTTTTGTCATTTTTTTGGTCTGTTTTGTAAAAACCTTTTCTTTTTCATTCATTCTATGGTATAGTAGTTTTGGGATAATTTACCAATAAAATAATACATTAAGGTGATACCATTATGGAAAAAAGCAAAGGTAAAAAAATAGCATATACTGTATTCACAGTAATACTTGCAATCGTTTTAGGCGTAATTCTGCTGAACAGATTCGGCATAGTTGACTTCAAAGAAGAAGTAAACAAAGTAACAAATGCAGATTACTACTGGCAGAGCGAACCATTCGGCGAAATAGATGCCGTGTGGTATCTACAAAGCAGTACCGAAAAATTAGGCGATGATTATTTTGTTACATCATATCTGCGCAGTGCTGACGGTAGTCAGGAATATGCAAATGGTATGAATATATTTATAAAAGATTTAAAAAATATTGGTTATAAAGATATTGACTACATCTATGATTTATATATGACTGATGGAATTAGTTACACAGCAATTTTTGTACCGCTTGACTGCGAATATGCGGAAATTAATGGAGAACGCTTTGAAACAAATAACGGACGGATTAACACACCGGAGGGCGAAGTGGAGTTCAGATACTTCACAGCAACATACGAAAGTATGAAAAACTCCGATACTAATCTGTTAGACACTCTTGTTTTATATGACAAAATAGGTATCCCGCATAAGTACGCGGAAAACATTTATAATTAGGAGGAAAATTTATGAATGTTAAGCGAAAAAATTTAATTAAAAGATTATCTGTATTAATCGTTGTATTTACTGTATTTATGGTATCAACTTCAGCAGTGTCATCAATCGCATCAATTGATAATGACACAATAGGCTATTCATTTGAAATTGTGCCTTATGGAAAAGTGAGTAAATATCCTGTATCACGTTATCGCTCAACAACCGATGTTAACAATGCATGGAAAGTGGAATTAGTAAATTCAAACGAATCAAGCAAAGGAACACGAACTGCAACCAGTTTCCATTTGGGGGTATATAATCCTAATGGATATAATCCAAAAGGTTCCGGAACTTATGCTGCCAGATTAGGAAGCGATTTCTATTATCATGCTGCTTATTCAAACGCCTCAAAAGCAGATGTCTATCTCTATGGTCGTGATAATTTAGATACAAACTCTTTTTCTTACAGTGTATCCGGTCATTGGGATGAAGAAACAGGACAACCACCTGGAGCTGAAAATATGAAATAAGCCAATTATAGTCATATAGATAAGAGTATCTATAACTTATCTATATAATTTTATATTTATTATTGGAGAAATTATGATAAAATCAGAATTTTTAAAAATTTTTAAATCTAAAAAAGCATGGATTGTTTTTGTTATACTCATAATTATTGCTGTTGCCGATTCTTTTTTTGCTATTTATGTTGAAAGTAATCCGAAAAACTACAATGAATATGTCGGAATAAATAATCCGGCATATATGTCTTTGATAAGCGGCAGCCATACATATACATTGATACAAATTTTTCATTACCTGATGCCGATTTTCCTTATGCTTGCATACTGTGATACATATGTAAAAGAAAGGAAATGCGGTGTTACCCTGATGCAATGCACAAAACAGGGAAGGAGAAAATACTTTTTAAACAAAACAGCAGTTGCTTTTCTATTCCCTTTCATTCTTGTCGGCATTCCGAATCTGATAAATATATTCATCAACACCATATTTTTACATGGCGGAACAAATTTTGCAGGTATGCAAACCTGGCCAAGAGAGGATATGGGTGAAGTAATGTTTTTCAGCATTAATCATCCGTACACCACATATTTCATCTTCCTGCTGATGAACTTAATTGTTTACGGTTTGCTGAGTGTGATGTGCCAGAACCTTTGCTTTATTTTCAAAGATAACAGAATCGTATATCTGCTGAGCCTGACAATATGGGTTGGTATCTATTTCTCAAGCAGAGATTTTGCTATTGGTTATATACTTCAACCATTTGTATGTTTTGATTTCCCTTACATTATTTATGCTTTCCTTGCATTTCTGCCGGCGGCGTTTATCTCTATGGCAATTGCATATTACTGCGTGGTGAAGAAAAAAGATGAAATTTAGAAAAAAAGATTTATTTGCACATATCATCAACATTACCTTTTTTGTGCTGACATGGCTGTTTATCAACAGCGGTCTGTTCGTGGCAGGCAGAGTTGAAAATGTTGAAGATTTTTTCAAAATGCATATTGTGAGTTCCTCGTTGGGTTACAACAATCTTTATCAGATCGTCGGCGTTACCTTTACTGTGCTGTTTGTTTTATCTTCAGCACGGGTGCTCGATATGGACAATCCATATATGCTGATAAAATATAACCGGGACGGATTTGTAAAGCACAAAATAAAAAGAATGGCAGTGAACACAGTATTATTTGTGTTGGAATACATAGTCGTACACATCTTTTTTTGTATCATTTTCTGCAAATTCAGTGTATTGACTGAAGTCAGATTCTTTTTATGTATGCTGTTATTTTATATCAGTCTGTTCGAATATTTTATTATCGTCGGGATGAGTATGCAGTTTTTGCAATATCTTTTTAAATTTAAAAACGCATATATGGTTGTGCCGATTATTTTGTTCTGTGCGCTTACAATCGGGCAGAATACACTCGGTGTTAATATTGCACCCGTATATTTTTCTGATTTTATCAGCGATTTTGTCGAGTCGGGAATATTTGACTGGTATTCTTATGCAGTAAATACGGTTGAAACCGTGATTGTATTTTTTATTCTTGCCATACTGAGCAGAATTACATTTTTGAAAAGGGATATTATAATTGATGAAAAGACTGAATCTTAACACAAAAATAAGCACTTTTATTGCAATGATAATCAATATCATTTGCTCCTTTTTCCTTATCTATTTCAGTTTTGAGGGATATAAGGGAATTGAATTTGATTATAATACCGGTCATTTGATTTTTACGACACTTTCCTTCATTTGCCTGTCTGTTATTATGCAGAACAGAAGTGACTGCTTATTTATAGATAACAATCTTATAAGACTGTCGCGAATCGGTTCAAGAAGAAAAGCACTTGTTTTTGAACTGTTAAAAACAATTTTTTATGTTTTTATATATGAATGTATCGGTACCATCTCTGTGTGCATATTCGCTGTGCTGCTGAAAGAAAATTTGCGTGCAGGAGATATAGCAATGATGTTCATTCTGGGGTATCTGATTAAACTGTTTTTAATTATCATTCAATTTATAATGGACAGAATTTTCACGCATAATATTGGGTTTATGATAATATGCCTTTTATTTTTAACCTTACTGCTTGCAGGTTCGGGCATCTATTATTTCTGCGAAAATGCCCAAGATACCGAACTGACCTCCAAACTATTGATTCTGAATAAATTAAATCTGATAAATTACATAAGCATATCAAGAACAAATTATCTGACAGACAATATATTATATCCCTTAAGCACTGTAATCGGATTAAACATTATATCAATTACTGTCCTGTTTATAAAAATAAAAAAACTCAATCTTATTCCAAAGGAGTAGCAAAGATATGAATATAAAAATTGAAAATTATACAAAAGAAATCAGGAAAAAAACGGTCCTTTCAAATGTAAATGCAGAATTTGAAAGCGGCAAAATATATGGACTCCACGGCAGGAACGGAAGCGGAAAGACAATGCTTTTACGTGCAATCTGCGGTCTTATTTTGCCGACTGAGGGCAGAGTTTTAATTGACGGCAAAACAGTCGGCAAAGATATTGAATTTCCGGACAGTGTCGGACTGATTATTGAAAATATGACTATGCTGCCTGATTTTAGTGCATATGACAATCTCAATATGCTTGCAAAAATTAAAAAAATTGCTACACAGGATGATATTCGAAATGCGCTTGAAACCGTTGGACTTGACCCTGACGACAAGAAAAAAGTCAAAGCCTTTTCCCTCGGTATGAAACAAAAGCTCAATCTCGCACAGGCAATTATGGAAAAACCGCAGTTATATCTGCTTGACGAACCCACAAATGCGCTTGATGAAGAAACGGTTAATAATATAAGAGCCTTGCTTCTTACATTAAAAAATGAGGGCGCATTGATAATTATTGCAAGCCATAACAAAGAAGACCTTGATATTCTTTGTGACGAAGTTTATGAAATCTATGAGGGACAAATAAAAAATTAACATAATTTTATTAAATTTGGAAATAATATTTTTTATTAACAGATTTTCTTTGTTTTATTATTTACGCAAGAGCAGATAATAGTATTGCACGATGGGTAAAAATTTAAAGGAGACTGTTATGAAAAAGAAAACTACAAACACAATGCTTGCAGTGGGCGCAACACTTGCTGTCTGCTCTGCTGCTGCAATGATGGGTGCAACAAAAACAAATAATAAATCCGCACAAAAAACAATCAAAAAAGCAACCGATAAAGTTGTAAACTTTGTTGATACAGTTGCATCATTTATGTAAAACAAAAAGAGCAGGGGCAATCCCTGCTCTTTTTTTGAAAAAGGACAAAAACTTTTTTCAGGAAACGACGAATAACCTATAAGCAATTGCCCTAATCAAAACAAATTTGCTGATTATAACCCAACTTGCCTAATCCCTATTTGTCCGCTTCCATCAGCCCCTCAAAGAGATTGTAATGCACATTTCAAACCTGATGTTTTATGATGTTATCGCAATCTCCCTGTCCGTTCTTCCTTATTATGCCACACATAAAAATTTATGTAAGATAATACATAAATTATTGTGTATGGCATAATGTAACCGGTGATTTAATGAGGTACAAAAATGCGCTGAAAAATATCAGGGAAGACAGAGATTTGCTGCAAAAAGATGTTTCAAAAGTATTGGGTATTTCTCAGCAATATTACAGCAAATATGAATTGGGAGAAAATGAATTACCATTAAGACATCTACAAACATTGTGTGAATTTTATAATGTTTCGGCAGATTATCTGTTAGGTTATACAAGGAAAGAAATTCCGCTGAATAAAGACAAAGAAAAGCAGGGATAGAACAAAACTGTAAAAACAGTACGTTCATCCCTGCTTTTGAATTTATATTGATAACTTTTTTATCTCCTGACCGTCAATTTTTTCAATCATTGGTAAAATAGAATTGCCGTAAACCATTCCGTCGGGGAAAAGTTCGAGCAAAGGTTCAAGAACAAATCGTCTTTCGGAATAACGGGGATGCGGAATAATCAGATTTTTGCTTTCAATCTTCATATTTTCTGCAAAAATGATATCCACATCAAGAATACGCGGACCGTTGCGGATTGTTCGTATCCTGCCGAATCCCGCCTCAATACCAAGGCAGATACCGAGCATCTCATTCGGCTCAAACACAGACTCCACTTTGAGAATTATATTATAAAAATTATCCTGCCTTGCATAGCCGACAGGTTCGGTCTCATAAATAGATGACTGTGCAATGACATCTGTATACGGCAGAAGATTAATCGCATCAATACACTTTTCAATATTTTCTTTTCTGTCGCCGATATTGGTGCCGACACTGATAATATATTCCATATAAACAACGATTTACCTTTCTCTGTATATCTGAACGCCGACCCAATTGAAATCTGCCTTCATCGGTGCTTCAGGCTTTTTCAGTGTTATATCAATACTGAAAACCTCAGGATATTCTTCAAAAATTGCATCAGCAGTTACCTGTGCAACTCTTTCAAGCAAATCATATTTCTGCTCTGTTACAACACGGGTGACTGTTTTAATAACCTTTGCATAACTTACTGTATCATTAACGTCATCGCTGTGGCAAGCTTTCGTAATATTCACACTCAAATCAATATCAAAAACAAAATGCTGACCGTCACGCTTTTCTTCAGGATTAACACCGTGATAAGCAAATATTTTTAAATCTCTGATTAAAATCTTATCCATAAATCTGTTCTCTCTGTCTGTAATTTAAAGTTTAACATATTTTTTTAAATTCTCTGCCATCAGGATACCCTGTTTTTCATTTTTTACATCATGCAGGCGAATAATATCAACTCCGCCGAATACAGCCGCTGTATCCGCTGCAATATTGCCGTAGGTTCTTTCTTTCGGATTTTCCTGATTACTGCCCTGTCCGATAACTCTTTTTCTTGAAGTACCGAGCAAAAGCGGATAACCATCAATTTTGTACGCACATACATTACTGAGCAGGGTCATATTCTCATCATAATCTTTACCGAAACCGATACCCATATCCAGACAGATTTGTTCTTTCTCAATACCAAAATTTTTACATTCGGCAATTGATTTTTCAAAAAAATCTTTCACATTCTGCGGTGCGGCAGGTCCATTATGCATTATTACCCAGCCACAATGTGTTTTTTTGACAATTTCCGCCATTTCAGGTGAAACTATGCCACTGACATCATTAATGATGTCTGCACCCATTTCAAGGGATTTTTCAGCCACAAAAGGATAGTATGTATCTACTGATACGGGAACAGTAATTTTTCCCTGCAGTGCTGCCAATACACCTTCAAGGCGTGACCATTCTTCCTCCTGACCCACAGGGATATGATTCGGTCTTGTTGACTGTGCACCAATATCAATTATATCAGCACCGTCTTTTTCCAGCTGAACTGCACAATTCACTGCATCTTCAACAGAAAAATAATCACCGCCGTCTGAAAAAGAATCAGGTGTTACATTCACAATCCCCATAATCAATATTTTTTTGCCGTATTCAATTTTTTTATCTTTACATTTCCAAATCAATTTATACTTTCCTTACTGTTATTTATTAAGAAGTGACAGGACTTCTGCTCTGGTTTTTGCATCACTTCTCATACATCCTCTGAGTGCAGAAGTCTGTGTCTGTGAGCCTGATGCTTTTGCACCGCGGATACTCATACACATATGTTCTGCTTCAATAATAACGGCAACACCTTTCGGTTTCATATTTTCATTCAAAAAATCTGCAATATCATGCGTCAATCTTTCCTGTACCTGCGGTTTTTTTGCAAAATTATCAACAATTCTTGCAAGTTTTGAAAGGCCGATAATCTTATTATCACTCGGAATATAAGCAATATGAGCCTTACCTACGAACGGAAGCAAGTGATGCTCACACATTGAGGCAAAAGGAATATCCCTGACAATAACCATTTCATCATTTGATTTTTCACTGAAGAATTTTAAATGCTGTTTTGGGTCTTCTGTAAGACCTGCAAAAATTTCTTCATACATATTTGCTACTCTTTTTGGTGTTTCAACAAGACCTGATCTGTCAGGGTCTTCACCGACTGCAATCAAAATCTCTCTGACTGCATTCATAATTTTTTCTTTATCCATATTTCACCTTTTACTTAACAAAGTATCCTTTGAATTTCTGTAAACTGTCTTTTTCAATTGTATTATTTTCGTCATACCGGACAATTGCACTGTATGCATTTGCGGCAGTACGTTCATCACAAAGAAGTGAAAATTTATCGCCTGAGATTGAAAATTCTCTTACTGAAATATTTGACTGTGCATTTGTTGCAAACTGACTGAAAAGTTTCTCACTCTTTTGTAAATTAGTCTGATTCATCTGTCTTATAAGACTGTTAAGCAGCAAATCATTGGCAGCAGAAGTATTATTTTCATGATCAAGATAATATCTGACCATATTAACAAGCTGCATACCCTTAATATTCTGTTCGCCTGCTTTTACTTTTAATGAATAAGAAATATCACTTTCATTTTCTTTATACTTAATTTCCGATGCAATCGGATAAGAAAAATCACCCATCGCATCAAATAATTCAGAAAACGCATCATTTTCCATTTGAATATAGTAATCAAAAGTAAGACCAAGATATGTTTCAACTGCATTTTTTACATTCTCAGTACCTGAATTTTTAAATGTTTTTGAAAGCGGAACACCGTCAATCACCGTATCTGCTTTCAGCGTGCCGACTTTGTATGCAGTATTATCAAAATCGACCTGAACAAGTTCAGTAAAAAGAAGTGTATCATTTTTACTGATGATGATAATATAATTTGTTTTTCCGCTTATCTGAGGCAATGGTTCTTCATCCTCATACGCATCAGTCTGAACAGGTTTTAAGTCCTCAGGTTCAAAAAACTTTTTAACACTGAAATCATTTTATAAATATCTCCGCGATTTTTAAAAATTCTCATCTTTCTTTCTGCACCTACCTTGAATTGATATTATACAATAAGATGTATTAATTTACAAGCATATATATGCTACCAATATATTAATGTTTATTAAACTATAAAAAACAGATATATTGTTTTTAATTATTATAATATATTTAATTAATTTATTTTAACATATATATTGATTTAATATATAAAAACTGATATAATGTTTTTATTATGGATATTTCTACAATTTTGTAATTAAGATAAATAAAATTAAGGGAGGTTTAAATTTACTCTATGGATTCTTATAATGATATATGGAATGCTGTATTGGATTATTTTAAATCACGTGTCAGTGAAACTGCATTCAATCTTTGGATAAAAACAGTTGAATTTGATTCTTTTGAGAATTCAACTGTCACTCTTAAATTTCCTAAACCTATGCATCAGAATATTGTTACATCACAATATGGTGAACTTTTTGAAGAAGCATTTGAAAATGTGCTTGGTTTTAAAATAAATATATCCTATATTTGCGACAATGTTTTTGATGGTAATATGAAAGAAGATAACAGAACATCTTATCAGGACAAACATCTGGAAGATTACAGAAACGAACAATTCACTTTTGAAAACTTTATCGTCGGTCCGAGCAACAGATTTGTTTATGCAGCAGCAAAAGCAGTTGCGTCCGATCCCGGATCTATCCGTTCAAAGGGTTCAAGTTTCAGCAATTATAATCCTTTGTTTATTTACGGTAATTCCGGATTGGGAAAAACACATATGCTTAATGCAATATGCCATGAGGTTGAAAAGAACTTCCCTGATATGAATATTATGTATGTTCGCGCAGAACAATTTGCAAATGAATTCTATCAGGCTTTACAAAACAAAACAGTTGATGAATTTCATAACAAATACAGAACAAATATTGATGTTCTTCTTATTGATGATATTCAATTTATTTCAGGCAAAACACAGACAGAGGAAGAATTTTTCCATACATTTGATACTTTGGTATATGGCGGAAAACAGGTTGTTCTTACATCAGACCGTCCGCCGAGAGATATTCAGTCACTTACAGACAGACTCAAATCCAGATTTGAAGATGGACTTCTTGCTGACATTCAGCCGCCTGAATTTGAAACACGATGTGAAATTATAAAAAGAAAAGCAAAATTGCTTAATTTTGAAATACCTGAACCTGTTGTCAGCCATATTGCTGAAAAAATCAAAACAAATATAAGACAACTTGAAGGGGTAACAAAAAAACTCTACGCTCTTTGTGATATTAATGACCATGAACCAACAATTGCACTTGCACAAAGTGTAATAAAAGTTGTTATGGAGGATACACAGCCGCTTCCTGTTACAATTCAGCGAATCGTTGAAGAAGTAAGCAGAACAACAGGTATTTCTGTTGAAGACATTTACAGCAACAGCAGAAAATCATCTATATCAAAGGCAAGAAAAATTGTTATCTACGTAATCATTAAAGTTACAGATATGAGTCTTGAAGATATTGGAAAAGAATTCAACAAAGACCATACGACAATTATGTATAACCGTGATGCCCTTGAAAAACAACTCCAGACTGATTCAAAACTTGCACGACAGGTCAATGACATTATAAACAATGTAAAAACAGACAGATAAATTTTACACAATTTATTCGTTTTTAATACAAAATTTTACACATCGGATGTGTAAAAAAATATTTTTACACAATGCTAACATTTTTTCAACAAAGTAAAAATAAAAACTTTTTGTCAAAAATTGGCTTGTATAAACAAAAAAATCAGTTATCCACATTTTCCACCGTATATAATAATACTACTAAAAGTCAATATTCTATGATTGAAGGAGATAAAAATGAAATTTACCTGTAATACAAAAGCATTAAGTGAAGCATGCTCAAATGTAATGAGAGCAGTCAGCACAAAAGTTACAATACCTACTATTGAAGGTATTCTTATTGAATGCGGTTCTGATACACTCAGTCTCACAGGTTATGATTTTGAATTCGGTATCAATACTGTAATTGAGGCAAATGTTGTTGAACCGGGTGCAATTGTAATTAATGCAAAAGTAATCAGTGATATTATCAGAAAACTTCCTGACGGTAATGTTACATTTGATATAAGCGGTACCTCTGTCTCAATAATCAGCGGTGCTGCACAATACAATATCATTGGCATTGATGCAGATGATTATCCCGAACTTCCTTCAGTATCAGGCGGATACCCTTTGTTTTTAAATCAAAAAATGCTGCAGGGAATGGTTAGTCAGACATTATTTGCTGTTGCAGATAATGAATCATCAAAACCCGTACATACAGGTCTTAAATTTGAACTCACTCTTAATCAATTAAGATTAATAGGTGTTGATGGATACAGACTTGCTGTAAGGACAGAAACAGTAAAATATGATGGAGAAGACATCAGCTTTATTGTTCCTAAAAAAACAATAAGAGAACTTATCAAATTAATATCTCCTGACAGTGAAGTTGATGTTTCTATCAGTGTCGGAAAGAGACATATTGTTTTTGATATAGAAAATTACAGTATTATCAGCCGTCTGCTTGATGGTGATTTCTTAGATTACAACGCGGCAATACCGAAAACGGCATCAACAACAGTATTAATAAATACAGAAGATGCAGTAAATTGTATTGAAAGAACATTGCCTGTGATTGAAAATGATAAGAAAAATCCGATCAGATGTTTATTTGATAATGATGAGATGAGAGTATCAACCGTATCAACGCTCGGCAGAGTTGTGGATTATACACATGCAAACTGCAGCGGTGACAGAGTAGAAATCGGATTTAATTCAAAATTTTTATTGGATGCACTCAATGCTGCAGATACAGATCAGGTAAGAATTGAACTGAACAGTGCAGTAAGTCCTGCAAAAATTATGCCAATTAATGATGACAGTTTCTTATTCTTAGTTCTTCCGATGAGGTTGAAAAATGAAAATTAAAGTTAAACCGACACCACATAAAGAAGAAACAGTAATCATAAAAACGGAATTTATTAGACTGGATTCATTCTTAAAATTCAAAGGAATTGCCGAAACAGGCGGACAGGCAAAGGCTTTTATACAAGATGGAATTGTAAAAGTTAACGGGGAAATCTGCCAGTCAAGAGGTAAAAAAATAAGAATGAATGATGTTGTATCCATTTTCAGTACTGATTATCATATAAAAAATGAAGATTAATTCGATTGAAATAGAAAATTTCAGAAATATTGAAAATTTAAAATTAGAATTTGATAATATCAATATTATTTATGGTGAAAATGCACAGGGCAAAACCAATTTAATTGAAGCAATCTATCTCTTTACTGGAAGTAAAAGTTTCAGAGGAATGAAGGATAAAGATTTAATTAAATTTGGACAGGAATTTTCAAAGTTAAAAATTCAGTTTGAAAATAAAAACAGAAATCAGTTTGCCCAGATTGATATTAAAAATAAAAGAAATGTTTCTCTTAACGGAGTAAATAAAAAATCTGCATCACAATTAAGTGAAGAATTAAAAGCAGTTATATTTTCACCGGTTCATTTATCAATGGTAAAAGACGGTCCGCTTGAGAGAAGAAAATTTATTGATACTGCACTTTTTCAAATCAAATTCAATTATAAAAATGTTTTGAAAGAATATAATCATTGTCTCAGTCAGAGAAATATGTTATTAAAAGATATTTCAAAAAACAGTTCGCTTACAGACTTACTTTATATTTGGGATAAAAATCTGGCAAAATGCGGTGCAAAAATTATTTATCAGAGAAAAAAATATATTGATACGCTTTTGCCGTATGCAAAAGAAATATTTGACGGTTTGTCAAGCGGAAAAGAAGAGATTGATTTGATTTTAAAGGGGTCATTTGACTATGAAAATCTGACGCCTGAAGAAATTGAAAGAAGTCTGATTATTGCTCTTGAAAAAAACAGAGCGACGGATATTTATAACAAAATTACCACCATTGGTCCGCACAGAGATGATATGGAAATTCTTATTAATGGTAAAAGTGCAAGGGCTTTTGGCTCACAGGGACAGCAGCGTTCCTGTGTACTGGCACTGAAACTTGCGGAAGCAAGCTTACTTAAAGAAATGACTGAAGACGAACCTCTTGCGCTGCTTGATGATGTTATGAGTGAACTTGATATATCCAGACAGGATTATATTTTGAATCATATAAAAGACTGGCAGGTATTTATAACCTGTTGTGATGCAAATACGGTTTTAAGATTAAAAAAAGGAAAAACCTTTCATATGAAAAACGGAGGTTTGGTCTGATGTATTTGTACCTTGGCGGAGAGACAGTAATAAATACAAAAGAAATTATAGGCATTTTTGATATGGATACATCAACGGTTAACAAAGCAACACGTGATTATCTGTCAAAAGCAGAAAAAGAAAAAAGAGTAATTTATGCAAACTTTGAACTGCCAAAAAGTTTTATTGTTTGTAAGGATAAAATTTATGTTTGCCCTTTTAACACAAGTACATTGGCTAAAAGGTGTAAATAAGGAGATTATCATATGAGTGAAGAAATGAAAACAAATTTAGAAGAAGAAGATATTGATACTGTTGTAACTGAAGAATATTCAGCAAAAGATATTCAGGTGCTTGAAGGACTTGAGGCAGTAAGAAAACGTCCCGGTATGTACATCGGCTCAACAGGACCGAGAGGACTTCATCATCTTGTTTATGAAATTGTGGACAACTCTATTGACGAAGCACTTGCAGGTGTCTGTACACATATTGAATGTGATATTTTGCCGGGTGATATTATTCAGGTTCGCGATAACGGACGAGGTATACCTGTCGGTATTAATGAAAAAACAGGATTGCCCGCAGTTACCGTTGTTCTTACTGTTTTACATGCAGGGGGAAAATTCGGCGGATCGGGATATAAAGTATCAGGCGGTCTCCATGGTGTAGGTTCTTCGGTTGTTAATGCCCTTTCAGAATGGCTTGAGGTTGAAGTAACACAAAACGGACATATTTACAGTCAGAAATTTGAAAGAGGTATTCCTGTAAATGATCTTCATATCATCGGTGATGCTGAAGGTCACGGAACATTAATCAGATTCAAAGCAGATGCAGATATTTTTCAGGAAACAACAACATATGACTACGAAATTCTTGAAAGAAGATTAAGAGAACAGGCATTCCTCAATGCAGGGCTTTCAATCACTCTCAGTGACAGAAGAAATGATGATGCTGAAGAACAGATAAGTGAGGAATTCTGTTATGAAGGCGGAATCCGTTCCTTTGTTGAATATATAAATACCAGCAGAGGACTCAATCCGATTCAGGAAGAAGTTATTCACCTTTCAACAACAAAAGGTGACAGAAGTGCAGAAGTAGCACTTTGTTATACAGACTCATATAATGAAACCCTTTTATCTTTCGCAAATAATATTAATACAATTGACGGCGGTACACATGAGACAGGATTTAAAACCGCTCTTACAAGAGTATTCAATGACTACGGCAAAAAGTTCGGTATACTCAAAGACAGTGACAAAAAATTCTCAGGTGAGGATGTAAGAGAAGGTATTACCGCAGTTATATCTGTTAAATTAACAGAAGCACAGTTTGAAGGACAGACAAAAGGAAAACTCGGTAACACAGATATTACCGGATTAGTGTCATCCATGCTTTATGAAAAACTGATGACCTATTTTGAAGAAAATCCGTCTGTTGCAAAAACACTTATCAACAAATCCCTTGATGCCTCAAGAGCAAGAGAAGCTGCAAGAAAAGCGAGAGAAAATGCAAGGCGCAAATCACCGCTTGAATCAAACAGTCTTCCCGGAAAACTTGCAGATTGTACAAGCAAAGACCCGACGAAATGCGAAATCTATATCGTCGAGGGAGATTCTGCGGGCGGTTCTGCAAAAGAAGGCAGAGACAGAGAACATATGGCAATACTCCCGCTTTGGGGTAAAATGCTGAATGTTGAAAAAGCAAGAGTTGATAAGGTTATTACCAATGAAAAACTTGTTCCGGTTGTTATGGCACTCGGAACAGGTATCGGTGATGATTTTGATATTACAAAATTACGTTATCACAAAATTATTATTATGGCGGATGCCGATGTTGACGGTGCGCATATCAGAACACTTTTGCTCACTTTCTTTTTCCGCTATATGCCGCAGATTATTGAGGACGGATATGTATATCTTGCACAGCCGCCTCTTTTCAAAGTAAGCAAAGGAAAGAAGAGTGCATACTGTTTCTCTGATGAGGAGCGCGATGCAAAAATTGAAGAACTTGGCGGAGATTGTGACATTCAGCGATATAAAGGTCTTGGTGAAATGGACCCTGCACAGCTCTGGGAAACTACAATGGACCCTGAATTCAGAACGATGCTGCGTGTAACAATTGATGACGCACAAAGAGCAAGTGAGAACTTCTCTATTCTTATGGGCGACAATGTTGAACCAAGAAGAGAATTTATTGAAAAAAATGCAAAATTTGTTCAGAATCTTGATGTGTAAATATGAAATTATCTTTTAATATGAATGCCGATGATTACTATGTCGGTCTTAATTATAAATTGAATAAAAATAATATGGTGAAGATAAAGCCTTCTGTTATTTCTATAATATTATTATTAATAATAATGAACGTGTGTTACATTATATTAAAATTGCCGATGTATACTTTATTGTTGGTTGATATTTTTGTTATCGTTATGCTTGCAGGTGCATTAATTTCAAGAAAAAAGACGGTGAAAAATCAATTTAATACATCTGTAATACTGCATGATACACATACAATCCAAACATATGATGAGGGAATTGAAGTAATCAACAGTTATGAGAAAATGTTTGCCCCATGGCAAAGTATTTTTGCAGTAAAAAATACTGCAAAATATCTGATTGTTCTGCCGACATACCGAAAAGGTGTTTTTGTTATTAACAAAGAACAATATGCAGGGGAAGAACTGGATGCACTGATAAAACTGCTTCAGACAAAAACAACTGTTGAGGAGGGCAAGTGATGAGAATGACTTTCAGGTACTCTTTAACAGAAGACGATTATATCAATTTTGAAAAATTGAACACAAGCAGACAATTCAAAGCACTTTTATTCCCAATGATGTTTTTTATATTTTTCAGTGTTTTTTTGTATGCAAAAGAAAGAGATTATATATTTATCATTTTTATAGTCACAATGGTTTTATTATTGGTGTTAAGTTATTTTGTTTTGCTGCCTTATTCGGCAAAAAAGAGGGTAAAAACATATCTTAATGGAGACAGAAGTTACCTTTTGCCGACGGAAATAACCATTGATGATAAAAAAATTGAAAGCAAAAATATTCCTGAAGAAAATGAGGCAGGGATAATCGGAATATATCCATATTCCATTATGAGAATGATTATTGAAAATGAAGATTATATTTTCTTTTATATCAGCAATGAAGTGAAGGTCTTGCCGAAGAGGGCAATCCCGCAAGAATTTAAAGAAACCGTTTTTGAACTTATAAAAAAGAACGGAAATTACACATATATGAAGTAATCTTAAATTTCTCTTTGAGAAATCGGAGGAAGAAAAGCAATGGATAACAATGAAATTCGTTATGACAATCAAAAGATTGTTGATGTAGAAATCAGTACAGAGATAAGAAAGGCGTTCCTTGATTATTCAATGAGCGTTATTGTATCCCGTGCATTGCCGGATGTCCGTGACGGACTTAAACCCGTTCACAGAAGAATACTCTATGCAATGTATGACAACAATCTTTATCCTACAAATCCTTACCGTAAGTGTGCCACTACTGTCGGTGAAGTGCTTGGTCATTATCATCCGCACGGTGATGCATCTGTTTATGATGCAATGGTAAGACTTGCACAGCCATTTTCAATGAGACACACGCTTGTTGACGGACACGGTAACTTTGGTTCAATAGACGGTGACCCGCCTGCTGCTTATCGTTATACAGAGAGCAGAATGAGCAAAATATCAATGAAAATGCTTGAGGACATCAAGAAAAATACAGTTAATTTTGCACCGAACTTTGATGATACAACAACTGAGCCGGAAGTTCTTCCTGCACGTTTTCCTAATTTGCTTGTCAACGGTTCATCAGGTATTGCCGTTGGTATGGCAACAAATATTCCTCCGCACAATATGCGCGAAGTAGTTGAGGGTATGTGCTGCCTGATTGATAATCCTGATGCACAGCTTGAGGATTTGATGGAACATATCAAAGGACCTGACTTCCCTACAAGCGGTATCATTATGGGTACGAGAGGTATACGCGAAGCATATGCAACAGGCAGAGGAAAAATCTATGTCCGTGCCAAGGCAGAAATTGTTGAAACAAGAGGCGACAGATTCAAAATTGTTGTAAGCGAGATTCCTTACGGAGTAAATAAGGCAAGGCTTATAACAAGAATTGCAGACCTTGTTAAGGAAAAGAGACTTGAAGGTGTTGCGGATGTTCAGGATTATTCCGACCGCCGCGGTATGCATATTGAAGTTACAGTTAAGAGAGATGCCAATGCACAGGTTGTTCTCAATAATCTTTACAAGATGACGGATATGCAGGTAACATTCGGTACAATTATGCTTGCACTCGATGACGGTGTGCCGAAGATACTTACTCTTAAAGAAATACTTGAAAAATATATTGATTTTCAAAAAGATATTATCAAAAGAAGAACTGCTTTTGATTTGAAAAAAGCGCAGGAAAGAGCGCATATACTTGAAGGACTTGCAAAAGCAATAGATATTGTTGATGATGTTATCGCAACAATCCGTGCATGTAAAGGCGGACAGGCAGAGGCAAAACAGGCTATTATGGAAAAGTTTGGTTTTGATGAGCCGCAGGCAAATGCAATTGTTGCATACAGACTTGGTCAGTTGGCAGGTCTTGAGATTGAAAAGATTTTAAATGAACTGGAAGAACTGCATGAAAAGATAAAAGATTTCCTTGATATTTTAGAAAGTGAGCAGAGAATCTGCGATATTATCAAGGCTGAATCACGTGCTATTGCAGACAAATACGGCGATGAAAGAAGAACCGAAATCTCTGCATACAGCGGTGATGTTGATGATGAAGATCTTATTCCGGTTGAAGAATGTATTCTTACTTTGACTGAAAAAGGATATATGAAACGTCAGACAGTTGATACTTATAAAGCCCAGAACCGCGGCGGCAGAGGTATCATGGGAATGACCAGACGTGAAGAAGATGTGGCAAAAACAATGTTTGCATGTTCAACACATGATTTTATACTTATTTTTACCAACAAGGGCAAAGTGTTCAAGATGAAAGGGTACGAAGTTCCTGAGGCATCAAGAACTAGCAAGGGAATGAATGTTGTTAATATTCTTCCTCTTGAAAACGGAGAGCAAATCAGTGCAATGGTCAGAGTGCCGAAGGAAGAAGACAGAACATATCTCTGTATGATGACACGTAACGGTATTATCAAAAGGACTGCACTTGACCAATATGATCATATCAGAAAAACAGGTATCATTGCTATCAACCTTGATGATGGTGATGAGCTTTCATGGGTAGAGATTACGGATGGTAAGAGAGACCTTATCGTTGCAACACATGATGGTATGAGTATCTGTTTTAAAGAAGAAGATGCAAGACTTATCGGCAGAACGGCAAGAGGCGTTAAAGCAATACAACTTGCAGAAAATGACTATGTTGTCGGTTTTGCTGTAAGTGTTGAGGGATATTCACTCCTCACTGTATCTGAAACAGGATATGGAAGAAAGAGTGCATTTTCCGATTATCGTATTCAGTCAAGAGCAGGCAAAGGTCTTATCAATTATCGTACTGCGCAGTACGGCAAAGTTTCAATGAT
Source organism: Eubacteriaceae bacterium (assembly GCA_021770095.1). GTDB lineage: Bacteria > Bacillota > Clostridia > Oscillospirales > Acutalibacteraceae > Eubacterium_R. The sequence continues at coordinate 237,449 of JAETRQ010000004.1, forward strand.
TGCTCCTGTAAGAGAAGATCAGGATGTAGTTATGATTTCATCTGACGGAATTATTATTCGTACTCCGGTTGACCAAATTTCAACTTTCCAGCGACCTTCAAAGGGCGTAAAAGTTATGAAAGTAAATGACGGAGAAAAGGTTGCAACAATTTCTGTTGTTGACAGACTTGAGAATGATGAAGAAGCCGAAAATGATAATAATGAAGAAAAAGGCGAAGAATAATAGACAAGCATAGAGTTATATATTAAAAATGTTTGTGGTTTATTCATAGGTTATTCACAGTATTTGTTTATTATATTTCCGGCAGTCCAAAGGAGTGATGTGAGTGGAGAGAGAGTCATATAATATTGATGATATTCTTTCAGAAGTAAAGAAGCGACGCGAAGAGCAGGAAAGATCTTTGCGTGAGGAAAATAAAAATACAGACGAAAAGCAGCAGAAAGCAGCACAACCTGTAAAAAATGTAACAGAAAAACAGGAAACCAAACAGCCCGAAATCAGAGAAGATACCGAAAAAACACCGGCAAAAAAAGCCGAAAAGGTAAAAGATACGGCTGTAGAAAAGGAGAAGCCAAAGGACTCTCTTAAAATTCAGGAAAAGTCAAAAGAAAATAAAAGCAAAGAGATTGACGATAAAGAATCGGATATTGAACTGAAGGATAAAGAAATTAATCACAATGATGAATCGGGGATGATTAATATTCTTAACTTTACAGCGGAAGATATTCAGACAGAGCCTGAAGAAGAAAAAGTTAAGTTTTTCAAAACAAAAAAAGGTAAAATAGTTAAGGTTGTAATTATTGTTCTTGTTCTGCTGATTGTTGCAGCAGGTGTGTTTGCAGCAATATATATCAACAATATGCTCAATAAAGTCGTCGATGATGATACACAGGAAGAGCCATATGAGGCAGTTACTTATTATGACGGAATGGACTTTTTGCAGGAAGATTTCCCTTTGATTGAAGAGCAATCGGCATATGAAGTTTATTCATACAGACAATATCTGAAAGACTGGTATAAAAACGGTGATCCTGTCAGATCGTCACATGTACTGAATGTGCTTTTAATCGGTCAGGATACAAGGGAAGAAAATATTTCAGATGCATCACGAGCAGATTCTGCCATTATTGCAAGCATTAATATTGATACAGGAACAATTCATCTCACATCCATTCTGCGTGACTTATATGTTTATTATGAAATAAACGGAGAAGGCAGATATGGTAAAATCAATGAATCTGCAGGAGAAGGCGGAATAAAAACGTATATTGAAACATTGCAGAGAGTATATAAAGTTGCAATTGACGGTTATGCGATAGTTAACTTTGCAAGTTTCCCGAAAATTATTGATGCACTCGGCGGTGTTGAGATAAATATCACAAATGCAGAGATAAATGAAATCAATAATAATCCGTATCGTTATGGTGATGCAGGTCCGGTAAGCATTACAAAAACATTTGAAGGCAATGAAGGGGTTATGAAACTTGATGGTCTGCAGGCGCTTGCTTATTGCAGAATCAGAAAGATTGACTCGGATAATGCCAGAGCGGACAGACAGAAAGCAGTACTCACGGAACTTCTCAACAAAACAAGAAGTGCCGGAACCCTGGATACGGTTAAAGTGGTTAACCAACTTTCCCAGTTTGTTAAAACAAGTTATAACAAAAAACAGATAATCGCAATCGGAAATACAGCATTGAGAGATGGTTGGCTGAATTATGAGATGCAGACTGCGAATGTACCGTTGGAAGAAAATTGTGCAGGCGGTGAGTATTTCTCTGCAAGTCCTAATAACTGGATTTGGATTGCTGATATTCCAAAAGATGCATACGAACTGCAGACAAGAATATACGGCAAGTCGAACATAAAATTAAATGAGAATCGTGCAGATTATATAGCACTCGGAAGATAAAGCTGAGGTTCGGTAACAATGTGTTGCTTAAAATCATTATCTTTTCAGCTATAATTGCGTTAAAAAACACCATAAGGCGTCAGCCTTATGGTGTTTTTAGCTGGTTATTATTTTTCGTCATTTTCAGTTTCGCTTTGGATACTTGTAGGACTGGTATCAACAACTTCAATTTTTCTTGCCTGCATCCAGAGACTCGGTGTCAGTCTGAGTTTGAAACCGTAACCCGCATCCATTTGCCAATGCGCCATAGGTGCTTCAGGCAACCCGTAGCAGGAAAGGATTGTCATAAGCACACCTGCGTGTCCCACAATTGCAATGTTATTCGTTCCTGTTTTTACACAGCCGTCGACAACTTTTTCAAATGCTGCACACACACGCTGTGCAAACTGCGCATTGCTTTCGCCAAAAGGTGTGGAAGAATATATATCACCATGCAGCCAGTTTTTGAAATCTTCATTATCTTTCAAATCTTCTGCAGTCAATCCTTCAAATTCACCAAAATTATATTCAATAAAGTCTTCAATTTCTAAAATATTACTTTTTGGAAACATTATTGCGGCCGAATCTTTGCATCGCTTAAGCGGTGAAGAAAAGACAGCATCGACTTCAGGATAGTGCTCAGTTGCTTTTATATTTCTGAGTTCATTTATACTATTTGTAGTAAGCGGCAAATCCGTATGCCCAATATACTGTGCGTTTAGATTTCCTTTGGTTAATCCGTGACGGAAAAGATAAATTGTATATGTTTTCATTGGAAAACTCCTTTTTTAAGCCAAATATTACAAGAAAATAACAATATAAAATTCGCACTTTACAAATAGTAATATTTTGATTATAATACTATTTGTAATTGCGGAGGATAATTAAATGAAAATTGAAGCAGAAGATAAGGCACTTGCCAAGAAAGATAAAACAGAAAAAGTAACCAGATTTGCAACGATATTATCTCGTTTACGTAAAGAGAGAGGCATCAGCCAGAAAAATGCTGCAAATGATTTGGGTATCAGTCAGGCACTCCTGAGCCATTATGAAAAAGGGATAAGAGAATGCGGACTTGATTTTGTAGTAAAGTGCAGCGAGTATTATGGCGTAACAACAGATTATCTTTTGGGTGTAAGTGAAAACAGAAATGGTATTGATGTTTCTTTTATGCCTGATTTTGATGAGTTTGAGAACACATCGGCACAGACATTGATACAGGCATCTATTATTCTTATGAATATGATAAAGTCATTGAATGATACCAATACCGTTAATTACATTTATGATTATTATATTCTCTGTGTTTACCGCGGTGCACTGAATATGGCAAAAGCAGGAATATTGCCGAAAGAGATGTTCAAAATTAATCTTAATGTCGGCAGAGATCTTGCGAATGCAGCCATTACAGTTGAAGATGCAAAATTTGTGTTTATTGAGGATAAGTCAAGAACAGGGACAGACCTCAACGAGAGAACTGCTCTTCATAAAATCATAACAATGGCAGAAGAACTTATCCTGAACAAATTTATTTTAGAATAAGGCGAACTGCTGTTTTTCAGATTTTATAAATTCGATAAGGATTGCCGTAGAAATTTCTGCGGCAATTTTTTTGAAAGTCGGATAGTCGAGCTGTGCTTGCTCATTGCCGCCGTCACTGATGGAACGCAGAACTGCAAAAGGAATATGATTTGCAGCACAGGTATGACCGATTGCACCGCCCTCCATTTCACCGCAGATTGCGCCGAAGTGTGAGGCAATTTTTATTTTCAAATTATCATCTGCAATAAAAGTATCACCGCTGGCGATTGTACCGCGGTGTATTTTTTCACCGCAATTAATTGCAGTACGCGCAAGTTTGTCGGATAATTCTTTATCCGTTTTAACTTTTATTGTATTGAGCCCGTTAATAAATCCAAGCGGTTCGCCGAGTGCGGTTATATCAATATCATATTGACAGACATCTGTTGCGATAACAACATTTTTGATAACAACATCTTCTGACAATGAACAGCCAACACCAACGTTGATAATCTTGTCAATATCAAAATTATCAATCATTGCTTGGGTACAGAGTGCTGAATTGACCTTGCCGGGAGAACACTGAGCAACACAAAGCATAACATCCTCAATAAATCCGCAGACGAAATTTGTTCCTGCTATTTTCGTTTCTGTTTTGTGTGTGAGTTTCTGCTTAATCGCATTGACTTCAACATCCATTGCGCCGATAATTCCTAACATTATGCAACAACTCCAAAAATTCCTTGTTGTGGGCAAATATGTATTACCCAACATATAGTGTAATTATAATATATTATAAGAATAAATACAAGAATAATAAAATTTTTGTTGACAAGGCTTGATATTATAATATATAATAACAACCGATATTGTGGATTTGTATTCCTATCAATAACCAATGCCTGCACTATACCCGTGCAGAGAATATAAAAGATTAAGACAAGTTTAGTCTTTGGAATGGAGTGAAAAAAGAATGAAGAGAACTTTCCAGCCTAAGAAGAGACATGCACAGAAGGTACATGGCTTCAGAAAGAGAATGTCAACAAGAAACGGAAGAAAGGTACTTGCTCGCCGTCGTGCAAAGGGCAGAAAACAGCTTTCTTACTAATTCCGATTGGGAGCGATTAGGTGAAAAGCAAAACCTTAAAAGAAAATAAAAATTTTCGCAGACTGTATTACAGAGGAAAAAGTTATGCTACCCCCTGCCTTGTCACTTATATTATGCCAAACAGGCTCGGCGACACAAGAGTCGGTATCACGAGCGGCAAAAAAATCGGCAATGCAGTTAAACGCAACCGTGCAAGACGTGTTATAAGAGCGGCCTTTAGTGAATATGAGGACAGGCTTGATAAAAATTATGATATTGTATTTGTTGCAAGGAGCAAGACACCTTTTGTTAAGATGCAGAAAGTCAGTCAGGAAATGGGAAAGCATTTCAAAGAACTGGGAGTATTGAATTGAAGCAGATAATTAAAAAGGCGATGATATTTTTAATCAGAACCTACCAACTGACTATCAGTCCGAGATTTTCACACGGCAGTTGCCGTTATACGCCCACTTGTTCGCAATATGCCATTGAAGCAATTGAAATCCACGGAATATGCAAAGGAACATTGCTTGCCGTATGGCGTATTTTAAGGTGTAACCCTTTTTGTAAAGGTGGCTGGGACCCTGTCCCCCCAAAAAAATAAAGAGGATGACTAATGAATAGTATTTTACTTTCTTTAAGTTCCGGTTCACGTGCCGTATCAAACGGTATTGAATTTTTTAAGCCTTTATATTGGCTTTTCGGACAATGCATGAGACTTCTTATGGAGTTACTGGGCAATCAGTACTTCGTTGCATTAGTAATATTTACTATCGTGACACGTCTTTTGCTTTTACCGCTTAATATTAAACAACAAAAAACCATGGCGAAGACAACAAGACTTCAGCCCAAAATCAAAAAAATTCAGAACAAATATCCTGACCCTAAAGACAGGAACAAATTAAATCAGGAAATGCAGGATCTTTATGCAAGAGAAGGACACAATCCTATGCAGATGGGTTGCGGACCGATGGCGTTTCAGATGATTTTCCTTATGGGTATTATCGGAATTATTTATTATCCGCTTTCTTATGTAATGGGAATTTCAGGATTCAGCGATAATTCACAGGCAATTCATGATATAATGCTGCCGATTTATCAAAATCTTGTGGGTGATGCGAAAGCAAGCATGACCTATTTCCAGCTTGAAATGCTGAGTCATTTTGATTCTTATAAAGAAGCACTTGTGGCAGGATTCCCCGATATTTTCACAGCGGAGAATTGTTCTGCAATTGAAACATACCGTGAAGGTATGAATCTGTTTGGTCTTGATATGACCGCTTTCCCGCATTGGAAAGACGGTGTAATCATGATTATTCCTATTCTTTGTCTTGTAACATCACTTGGTTCAAGTTTAATATCAACATTTATCCAAAAGAAAAATAATCCTGCAGCCGCACAGCAGATGGGATCAATGGTTATGATGATGCTCATGATGCCATTCTTCTCTTTCTACATTTCATTTAAAGTTCCTGCCGCAGTAGGTTTTTATTGGATAATATCAAATCTGGTTGCAATTTTGCAGCAGATATTTATTGCAAAGCAATATCCGCCACGAAAATCACAGGCAAAACTTATGGTTGAAAACACTATTGAACGCCGTTCTCGTGAGGAAAATATTAAGAAAATTAAATAATTATCGGAGGATTATATGATAAAGGAATTTATCGGCACCGGTAAAACTATCGAAGAGGCAACCCTTGCAGCAAAAACAGGTCTTAATGCACCGCTTACTGCTGATGTTAAGATTGAAATTGTTGAAATGCCAAAGAAGAAAATTCTTGGATTATTCGGCGGCTGTGATGCAAAGGTTAAAGCAAGTTATGACGACGGCAGAAAAGAAAAGAAAACAAAACCGAAGTCAAAGAAAAAACCTGTTCAGGAAAAGAACCATGTTCCTGCAAAACCGGAGACAGAAAAGAAAGCTCCTCAGGTAAAAAAAGAAACTGCTCACGAGCAGATTAATGATAGTGATATCGATTTAAACTACGTATGCTCTTTTGTTAAAACAATTATTGATAGTTTTAAAGTTGAGGATGCAAAAATTACAGCAAACCTTGTTGACGGTACTGTTGAAGTTAATGTTGAATGCGACGATTACGGTATCATAATCGGCCGCCGCGGTGAAACACTTGATTCAATTCAGTATCTTACAAGTCTGGCTGTAAAGAAATCAACTGACAAGTATGTCAGAGTTAAAATCAATGTCGGTGATTACCGCGCAAAGAGAGAAGAAACACTCAAGGCACTTGCAGTTAAAAACGCAAACTATGTTGTCAGATCAGGCAGAAGATACAGTTTTGAACCAATGAACCCATATGAAAGAAAGATTATTCATACGGCAGTTCAGGAAGTTGAAGGTGCTGTGTCCCGTTCAGTAGGCAGCGGTATGGACAGAAAAGTTCTTATCGAGCCTGAAGGCGGAGTAAGATACAATAATAACAACAGAAGAGGCGGAAACCGCAATAACCGCCGTTCTTCATCACCTGTTCAGGCAGACCCTAACCGTGAAAAGAGAGTTGACAGAGCAGATATTCCTAAATTCGGGAAAATTGAAGTCAACAAAGATTAATGAAAGCAACAAATGGTGGACATTGCGTCCACCATTTTGCCTATGAAGGAAGTGTATGATTTTGTCAAAAACAATTGCAGCAGTTGCAACCGGCAACAGTGTATCAGGTATTGGTGTTATTCGTATCAGCGGCGATGATGCAATAACTGTTGCGCAAAAAGTTTTTAAATCTGCTGATGGGACACCTCTTTCTGATTTAAAAGGATATTCTGCAAAATTCGGTAATGTATACAGTGACGGTGAAAGTTTTGATAATGCAGTTGCACTGGTTTTCAGAAGTCCGAAAAGTTATACAGGCGAGGATGTTGTTGAATTATCTGTTCACGGCGGAATTTTTATTGTTGAAAAAACCTTGGAAGCAGTATTTGCTGCCGGAGCAAAACCTGCACAAGCGGGTGAATTTACAAAACGGGCATTTTTGAATGGAAAAATGGACTTGGCGCAGGCAGAGAGTGTGGCATCACTCATTTCTGCACAGGGGCAGTTTGCCGCAAAGGCATCGTTCAATTTGCTTCAGGGTTCTTTGAGCAATAAAATATCAGATGTACTGGAAAGTCTTATTGACTGCAGTGCATCCATGGCGGCATGGGTTGATTATCCGGATGAGGATATTCCCGAACTTGAAGAAGATAATTTGAAACAGATTCTTGAAAATGCAAAAAAATCGCTTGAACAGTTAATTGAAAATTATGAAAACGGAACAGTTATGACACAAGGTGTTGACACTGCAATTGTCGGCAGACCGAATGCCGGTAAATCGACGCTGATGAATATGCTGTCAGGTCAGGAAAAGAGTATCGTTACGCATATTGAAGGTACAACGCGTGATATAGTAGAAAATTCTGTTCGGTTGGGAAATATTGTGCTTCATCTTTCCGATACAGCAGGAATACGTGAAAGTAATGATGTTGTTGAGTCAATCGGTATAAAAAAGGCAATTGATAAAATCAATTCAGCGGCATTGATTTTGGCAGTGTTTGATAATTCTGCAGCACTTAATGATGATGACAGAATGCTGATTGACACCTGCAAAGGTAAACCTTGTGTTGCAGTTGTTAATAAAACAGATTTGGAAACTGCTGTTGAGATTGATGTTTTAAAAAATAATTTTGAACAAATCGTATACATATCTGCCAAGAATAACGATGGAGCAGATCAGCTTGAAGAATCGGTAAAGCAGATTTTAGGCGTCGGGACTTTTGATTCATCACAGCCAATACTTGCAAATAAGAGGCAGAAATTGTGTGTCTCAAATGCACTTCAACATATTAATCAGGCAATTGACGGTGCCAATATCGGCATTACATATGATGCAATCAATGTTATGATTGACAGTGCAGTTGATGAATTGTTAATGCTTACAGGCAAAAAAGCAACCGAAGAAGTTGTTAATAATATTTTCAGCAGATTTTGTGTTGGGAAATAAGGAGAAATTATGGAATATTTTGCTCAGGAATATGATGTAATAGTAATTGGTGCGGGACATGCCGGGATTGAAGCATGCCTTGCCAGTGCACGTCTTGGGTGCAGAACGGCTGTGTTTACTATTAATCTTGACTGGGTTGGTAATATGCCGTGCAATCCTTCAATCGGAGGAACATCAAAAGGTCACCTTGTGCGCGAAATTGATGCACTTGGCGGTGAAATGGGTAAAGCGGCAGATAAATATTCAATTCAGTCACGTATGCTTAATCTTGGCAAGGGTCCGGCAGTCCATTCTTTAAGAGCGCAGATTGATAGGCGTGAATATTCCGCAGGAATGAAACATACACTTGAGTTACAGGACAATCTTGACATCCGTCAGGGTGAGATTGTTGATATTATCAAACTTGAAAACGGATTATGGCAAGTTAAAACACGGCTTGAGGCATTATTTACAGCCAAAGCAGTTATTATTGCAACGGGTACTTTTTTGGGCGGACGAGTATATATCGGTGATATTTCATATGAGAGCGGACCGGACGGAATGTTCCCTGCAATTGAATTGGCACAAGCCTTGAAGAAACTTGATATTCCGCTCCGCAGATTTAAGACAGGTACACCTGCAAGAGTGAACAGACAGAGCATTGATTTTTCCAATCTTGAACAGCAGGATGGTGATGAGGAAACTGTTGCATTCAGTTTTGATTCAAAAAATCCGCCGGAAAACAAAGTATGCTGTCATATTACATATACAAATGATGATACAAAGCAGGTTATACTTGATAATCTTCACAGAAGTCCGATGTATTCAGGTAAGATTGAAGGAAAAGGACCAAGATATTGCCCGTCATTTGAAGATAAGATTGTCAGATTTGCAGATAAAAAGCGTCATCAGTTATTCATTGAGCCATGCGGACTGAATACTGAGGAAATGTATCTTCAGGGTTTATCGTCTTCCCTGCCTGAGGATGTTCAGCTGGAATTCATGCGAACCATACCGGGGCTTGAAAAAGTTCAGGTAATGAGGACTGCATATGCAATTGAATATGATTGTGTTGATCCGACTGCATTGAAGGCAACGCTGGAGTTCAACGATATTGAGGGACTTTACGGTGCAGGACAATTCAATGGTTCAAGCGGATATGAAGAAGCAGCGGCACAAGGACTTGTTGCAGGAATAAATGCTGCACTTAAAATTAAGGGCGAGGAACCTTTGATTCTTGATCGCGGAGGATCATATATCGGAACTTTGATTGATGACCTCGTAACAAAGGGCTGTACAGACCCTTATCGTATGATGACAAGCCGAAGTGAATACAGACTTGTTCTGCGTCAGGACAATGCTGATATAAGATTAACACCAATCGGTTACAAAATCGGATTGATTTCTCAGCAAAGATATGATAAACTTTTATATAAGGAGAAGTTAGTCGAGCAAGAGTTAGAGCGAATAAAGAAAAAATCTATTCCTTTAACCGAGCAATTGCAGCAAATTCTTATTGAATGTGAAACAACTCCGCTTGACCGTGGTTGCAAAATGATTGATCTTATTAAACGACCGCAGTTAACATACAAGGTGCTTACTCCTGTTGATGATGACAGACCTGATTTGCCTAAAGAAGTATTTGAGCAGGTTGAGATTGCAGTTAAGTATGAAGGATATATTGCAAGGCAGGAACAACAGATTAAAGAGATGCGCCGAATAGAATGTAAAAAAATTCCGGATGATATAGATTATAACTCACTGAAAGGTCTCCGTTTAGAAGCAGTTGAGAAATTGTCAAAAATCAGACCGGAGAACTTGGGGCAGGCCGGCAGAATCAGCGGTGTAAATCCGGCTGATATTGCGGCACTTAATATTATTTTGGAGACATTATGATAAGTTATGATTATTTAAAAGAACAGGCAGGAAAAATTGGTATTGAATTTGACTCTTATGCTCTTGACAGATTTGATTCATATGCAGAAAGATTAATCAGATGGAACGAACATGTTAACTTAACAGCAATAACACAGCCTGATGAAATTGTGTTAAAGCATTTTGTGGATAGTTTGTACATAATGAAATATATGAATCTTTCAGGTGAATATAGATTGATTGATGTTGGTACAGGGGCAGGATTCCCCGGTCTTCCTCTGCTTATTGCCAATCCTCAGCTGGACATCACCTTTTTGGACAGTGTAAAAAAGAAGCTTGGATTTATCAAAGATGTATTGAGGAACAGTGGCTTATGTGCAAATGTTACGCATGAACGAGCAGAAGAATTGTCCAAGGATGCGGATTACAGAGAGAAGTTTGACTTTGCGACTGCAAGAGCAGTTGCCCCGCTTAATGTTCTTTGTGAATACTGTATGCCGTTTGTAAGAGTCGGAGGATACTTTGTTTCACTGAAAGGTTCAAGTGGTAAAGAAGAATTGGAGCGAGCAAGAAAAGCAATTTCCACTCTTGGCGGAGAATTGTCTTTGTTTGATGAATACACACTTGATAATGGTGAAAAAAGAAGTATTGTAATTATAAAAAAGATTTCGCAAACACCGACAAAATATCCCAGAAAATCAAAGAAAATTGATACTAAGCCCTTATAATAAAGTTAATATTTGTCGAAGTAAAAGGATTTCTCACGATGAGAAATCCTTTATTTCATTCAAACAATATGGTATAGTATAAGCAAGGAGATGAGGAAAATAGAACAAGTTATTCAAATTCCAACTGAAAAACTATTGCCTAACCCTTATCAACCGAGAAAACAGTTTAAAAGTACAGAAATGCTCTCACTTGCAGATTCTATAAAAGAGAATGGTGTTATTCAGCCATTGCTCTGCCGTCGTATTAATAACAGTGATTATTTTGAAGTAATAGCAGGTGAACGCAGATTAAGGGCGTCCATTCTCGCTAATTTGCAGACTGTTCCTTGCGTAATTGTTGATTGTGAGTATGAGGTCAGTGCAATCTACTCCATACTTGAAAATATACAAAGAAGTGACTTGGATTTTTTTGAAGAGGCTCAGGCAATCAGTCAGCTGGTCAATCATTTTGGTATGACACAAGAGCAGATAGGAAAAAAACTCGGAAAAAGTCAGTCTTCCCTGTCAAATAAACTCAGATTGCTCAAACTTCCTGTCGATGTAAGGTATTTTATAGAAAGAGAAGGTTTGACAGAACGTCACGCAAGAGCATTACTCAGACTTGAAAATGAAAAGCAGATGTGGACATGCTTAAAAGTAGTTAAAGAAAAGCACCTTAATGTTGAGCAGACTGAAGCTTATATTGACCAGATAACAAACAAGCAGCCGAAAGCACGGCATAATGTAATAAAAGTATTTAAGGATGTACGTATTTTTGTTAATACTGTTAACAAAGCAATCAAGACAATGCAGGAAGCAGGGATTGACGCTACATCAGATAAAACAGAGACAGATGAATACATTGAATTCAGGGTAAGAATACCTAAGGACGCACAGAAGTCCGCTAACTCCGCTTAAAACGGGAAACCGTTTTAACATATTCTCCTCTTTTCATCACGTGGAAAAAACGAGCTACTGCTCGTTTTTTCTGCTTTTAAGGAAGTTTACTCTTGTGTTTCACGTGAAACATCTATATGTTGTATACCCTATCGTTGTCAATACAATTTCAGAAAAATAATTCATAATGTTTCACGTGAAACTCTTGTACAGCATTAATATATCGTGTATAATATAGCAAAAGGGGTGTTAAACTATGGGTAAAACCATATCAATTTTTAACCAAAAAGGCGGTGTGGGAAAAACCACAACTTGCATTAATTTTGCTGCGGCTCTTGGAAGAAAAGGAAAAAAGACTTTGCTTGTGGATGTTGACCCTCAAGGCAATTCAACCAGCGGAGTTGGTGTTGATAAAAGCGATATAAGTGCATCTTCATATGATTTACTTATCAATGAAACGCCCGCAAAAGACGTAATAATCAACACAGAGTTTAAAAATCTTGATGTTTTGCCTGCAAATATAAATTTAGCAGGTGCTGAACTTGAACTCGCTGAGAATGAAAACAGATTTAAGGTTCTGAAAAAAGCATTGGCATCGGTAGTAATGGAATATGATTATATCATCATTGACTGTCCGCCGAGTTTAGGTCTGTTGAGTTTGAATGCACTTACAGCCTCTGATACGCTGATTGTACCGCTCCAATGCGAATATTATGCACTTGAAGGACTCAGCCAATTGGTTGGAACAGTAAGAACAGTAAAACAGAATTATAATGAGCATCTTGAACTTGAGGGAATCATTTTTACTATGTATGACAGCAGACTGAAACTGAACCAGCAGGTTATGGAAGAAGTTGACAAGTTTTTCCCTAACAAGAGTTACAGAACTGTAATTCCGAGAAGTGTAAAACTTGCTGAAGCGCCAAGTTTTGGTGCACCTGTAATATATTATGAAAAATATTCAAAGCCAAGTTTTGCATATAAAAAGTTTACAGATGAATTTTTGAAAAAACAATAGAATAAGGGGAAAGAAGATGGCAAAAAAACAGTCAGGTTTGGGCAGAGGGCTTGGTGCTCTTATGCTTGAAAATTCCGTTGACGATATGGTATCAACACATACCCTGTCTATCAACGAAATTATACCGAATAAAGACCAACCGCGAAAAACCTTTGATGATGGTGCTTTGCAGGAGTTGGCCGATAGTATTGTTCAGCACGGTGTGTTGCAGCCGTTACTGGTCAGACCAATGCCGACAGGCGGGTATCAACTTGTTGCAGGTGAACGCAGATGGCGTGCGTCCAGAATTGCAGGATTAAAAGAAGTTCCTGTTGTAATTAAAGAATTGTCCGATGTTGAGACAATGGAAATTGCAATTATTGAGAACTTACAGAGAGAAGACCTTAACCCGATTGAAGAGGCAGAAGGACTTCAGGCACTGATTGACCGATGTGGTTTTACACAGGAAGATGTTGCAACTTCTGTTGGCAAATCACGTCCTGCAATTGCGAATTCACTTCGACTGCTTAAACTGCCGCAGGAAGTACGCGATATGACACGGGAAGGTAAAATCTCTGCCGGTCATGCAAGGGCATTGCTTGCTTTTGACGGTGATGCAATGATTTATGAAATGGCTGATAATATAATCAGAAACAATTTAACAGTCAGAGATGTTGAACACCTCGCTAAAATGAGTGAAAAGTCGGTAAAGAGCAGAAATGTTTCAAAACGAAGAGATTCTTTCTATGATGAAGTGGAATTATCACTCACCGAGGTGCTTGGCAGAAAAGTAAAAGTTTATAACGGCAGAGGCAAGGGTACACTTGAAATTGAATTCTATTCTGCTGAAGATTTAAAAGAAATAGCGAATAAGTTAGGAGAGTAAAAATGCTTGATATTAAATTTGTTAGGGAGAACCCTGAGATTGTAAAAGAAAATATTAAAAAGAAGTTTCAGGACAAGAAACTTCCTTTGGTTGATGAAGTGATTGAACTTGACGAAGAACGCAGGGCTGTTATGTCAAGAGCAGATGAACTGCGTGCGAACAGAAATAAACTTTCAAAAGAAATCGGTATGCTTATGTCACAGGGCAAAAAGGAAGAAGGCATGGCAATCCGTGAACAGGTTAATGCACAGGCAAAGGAACTTGAGGAATTAGCCGCTAAAGAAAAAGAACTGAATGATAAAGTTACTTCAATCATGATGTCGATTCCGAATATCATTGAGGATTCTGTTCCGATTGGTAAAGATGACAGCGAAAATGTTGAAGTCCAGAAGTACGGTGAACCGATTGTTCCTGATTATGAAATTCCGTATCATACAGATATTATGGAGACTTTTGACGGTATTGACCTCGAGGCTGCAGGCCGAGTTGCAGGTAACGGTTTCTATTATCTTATGGGAGATATTGCAAGACTTCACAGTGCAGTCATCAGTTATGCAAGAGATTTTATGATTGACAGAGGTTTTACTTATGTTGTTCCCCCGTTTATGATCAGGTCAAATGTTGTAACAGGTGTTATGAGTTTTGAAGAAATGGATGCAATGATGTATAAAATTGAAGGCGAGGATCTTTACCTTATCGGTACATCAGAACATTCTATGATTGGTAAGTTTATTGACACCATTACCCCTGAGAGCGAATTACCAAAAACACTGACATCCTATTCTCCGTGTTTCAGAAAAGAAAAGGGTGCCCACGGTATTGAAGAACGCGGCGTTTACCGTATTCATCAGTTTGAAAAGCAGGAAATGGTTGTTGTCTGCAAACCTGAAGAATCAAAAATGTGGTTTGATAAATTATGGCAGAATACGGTTGACCTGTTCCGTTCCCTTGATATTCCGGTAAGAACACTTGAATGCTGTTCAGGCGATTTGGCAGATTTGAAAGTTAAGTCAGTTGATGTTGAAGCATGGTCACCAAGACAGAAAAAATATTTTGAGGTTGGTTCATGTTCAAACCTTACTGATGCACAGGCAAGAAGACTTAAAATCAGAGTAAAGGGTGAAAACGGCAATTATCTTGCACATACGCTCAATAATACAGTAGTTGCACCGCCGAGAATGTTGATTGCATTTCTTGAAAATAATCTTCAGGCAGACGGCAGTGTGCTTATTCCAAAAGCACTTCAGATGTATATGGGCGGTAAAGACAAGATTGTGCCGACAAAGTAATGGTCTTTAAAATATTTTTTATCATTCTGGGATTATTGATATTTATTATCTATTTTCTTCCGCTGTTTCACCATGTAATCAATTTCGGCAATATTACAGGTATGGCAATAGGAGCAGGCATTTTTTGTGTCGGTTTATTGTGGAACAAAATACCATATGATATGGAAAATAATGTTCAGGTGATTATATTTTTAATCATTGCCGTAATGGCAGTTGGTATGGATATTGTTTATAACGGCGGGAAAACAACTGCGACAAATGAGGATGTTATTATTATTCTCGGCTGCCGTGTTAAAGGCGAAAAACCAAGTCTTTCACTTGAAAAAAGAGTAGATACTGCATTCAGATTTCTTATGCTTAATCCACATTCGATTGCGATATTGAGTGGCGGACAGGGTAAGGATGAATCAATCAGCGAGGCTGAATGTATGCGCAGATTGCTTACCGAACGCGGTATAAACAGTGATCGTTTGATTATGGAAGATAAATCCACTTCAACAGACGAGAATATTCGTTTCTCGCTGAAATGTATTGAAGAAATGGGACTGAGCAAAAATATTGCAGTTGCTACTTCCGAATATCATCAGAAACGGGCAAAGTTGATTTGTGAAAGATATGGATTAACCGCATCTGCCCGGAGTTCAAAAACAATGAAAATATTACTTCCGACTTTTCTGCTCAGAGAAGTTGCAGGACTGGTGAAAGAAAATATTGTAAGAAGCAGAAACAAAAGATAAAAGCAAAAAAGAGCGTAACTAAAAACTTAGTTACGCTCTTTTTTATAATGTTCTATCAATCCAAATATATCGTTATATTTCCGCTTTCAATTGTCTTTTTTACATCAATTACTCTTTGGTTTGATGAGCCGCGGAATTTAAGAGTTATATCCTTTTTTTCTTCAACAAATCTGCCGTCCACCAAAATATCTATCAGCGATAACAGTTCACTGCTGTATGCTGTGTTCGCACGTGAATCTATTTTGCCGATGATTTCTTCATACAAAAATCCGGTGTAACACCATATGTTTTTATCAGGATATTTTTCTTTAAACATAATCAGAAACGGCAGCAGAACTTTCTGATTTTCAGGTTCAAACGGTTCACCGCCGAGAATAGAAAGTCCGTTAATCCATTCATCTTTGCAGGAATCTAATATTTCAGTCATGGTTTCTTCCGTAAATGGCTTGCCGAACCCGAAGTCCCAAGTTGCTTCGTTAAAACAGTTTTTGCAATGATGCCTGCATCCGGATACAAAAAGAGATGTTCTCACCCCTTCGCCGTTTGCAATGTCACATTTTTTGATTTCTCCGTAATTCATATAATCACCTCTGTTTATTTTGTTGCTGCCGAATCAATTCAGTATGTTTTGTTCGGTGTATAATTCTGCAATATTTGTATCATATACATTAGCTTCAATTAACATTATTAAGTTGTTATTACATCACATTAACAATTATATCTAATGCTTTATCCATTTCATCACTTGGGAATTTGCTACTGATTTCTTCAAGAACCTGTGAAAGCAACAACAGTAATTCATTATCTGCTGTTTTAATAAAATTTATTATTTCAGTTTCATCATTGCCTAATGCTTCCATTGTTTTATCACAATCACTTTGGAAAGTCATTTCAAGTTCACCTATATCTTCACACTCATTTTGTGATTTGTTAATTGCTAATAAAGTATCAACATCAATCATAGTAACACCCTCATTACTGTATATTTTTTGGATAAATAGAATAATTTGACTATTAAGATTTTTGCGTATATATTCAAATTCTTTTCTATATAAAAAGGCTGATGTCCTTGTTCAGAATATCAGCCTTTTTGTTATTATAAGTGTAAAACTCTTTCCTTAATTTCCTGTGTTCTGCCTTGATTCCAGAATTGTGTACCGATATAGCCGCAAGTTCTTCTTGCAACATTCATTGTATCCTGATCTTCGTTGCCGCAATTAGGACATCTCCAGATTAATTTTCCGTCTTCATTTTCAACAATCTGGATTTCTCCGTCAAATCCGCAGCACTGGCAATAGTCGCTCTTTGTGTTAAGTTCGGCATACATAATATTGTCATAGATGAATCGCATTACCTGAATAACAGCAGGAATATTATTCTGCATATTCGGAACTTCAACATAAGAAATTGCACCGCCCGGTGAAAGAGCCTGAAATTCAGATTCAAACTTGAGTTTTGTGAATGCATCAATTTCTTCCGTTACATGAACGTGGTAAGAGTTGGTGATATAATTCTTATCTGTTACACCCGGAATTATACCAAATCTCTTCTGGAGGCATTTTGAGAATTTATATGTAGTAGACTCAAGAGGAGTACCGTAAATAGAAAAGTCAATATTTTCCTGTGCCTTCCACTTTGCACATGCATCATTCATATGCTGCATTACTTCGATCGCAAACGGTTTGCCTTCCTCGTCAGTGTGTGATTTTCCGGTCATATATTTTGTACATTCATAAAGACCTGCATAGCCAAGAGAAATTGTGGAATAGCCATTGAATAAAAGTTTATCAATCGTTTCACCTTTCTTGAGTCTTGCAAGTGCACCGTGCTGCCAAAGGATTGGAGCAGCATCCGAGAATGTGCCGAGCAGTCTGTTATGGCGGCACATCAATGCACGATAACATAATTCAAGACGTTCATCAAATATTTTCCAGAACTTTGTCATATCTCCGCCTGAAGAACAAGCAATATCAACAAGATTGAGGGTTACAACACCTTGATTGAAACGTCCGTAATATTTGTGTTTGCCTTCTTCATAATTTTTGGCATTTGCAATATTGCCCACACCGTTTTCGGTGAATCTGTCAGGAGTGAGGAAGGAACGGCAGCCCATACAGGTATAAACGTCACCCTTGAGTTCAAGCATAACTTTTTCGCTTATATAGTCAGGAACCATTCTTTTTGCAGTACATTTTGCTGCAATTTCTGTAAGATAATAATAAGGTGAATCATCGTGAATATTATCTTCTTCAAGAACATAAATGAGTTTTGGGAAAGCCGGTGTAATCCAAACGCCGCTTTCATTTTTTACACCTTTAATTCTTTGTGTAAGTGTTTCTTCAATAATCAGAGCAAGGTCTTTCTTTTCCTGTTCATTCTTTGCTTCATTGAGATACATAAATACTGTAACGAACGGAGCCTGTCCGTTTGTCGTGAGCAGTGTAACAACCTGATACTGGATTGTTTGTACACCTCTTGCAACTTCTTCACGTACTCTTTTTTCTGTAATATTTGTGAGCTGTTCTTCTGTCATTTCAACATTGAATTCGCTTGCTTCGGCTGCAACTTCCCTGCGGATTTTTTCTCTGCTTATCTGAACAAAAGGAGCAAGATGTGAAAGGGATATTGACTGTCCTCCATACTGGCTTGATGCAACTTGTGCAATAATCTGTGTTGCAATATTGCAGGCTGTTGAGAATGAATGTGGTTTTTCAATCATAGTTTCACTGATAACGGTGCCGTTCTGGAGCATATCCTCAAGGTTAACAAGGTCACAGTTGTGCATATGCTGTGCAAAATAGTCTGCATCGTGAAAATGGATTAATCCATTTTCGTGCGCATCAACAATATCTTGCGGCAAAAGAATTCTTTTTGTTATATCTTTTGATACTTCACCTGCCATATAGTCACGCTGGACAGAATTGACAGTTGGGTTTTTATTTGAATTTTCCTGTTTAACTTCTTCATTATTGCATTCAATAAGAGAAAGAATTTGGTTATCCGTTGTATTTGCTTTTCTGATAAGTGAGCGGTTGTAACGGTATTTTACATAAAGTCTTGCAACTTCAAATGCACCTTGTGCCATAATCTGATTTTCAACAATATCCTGAATTTCTTCAACAGACAATGCACGGTTTGCTTTTGAAATTTTAAATTCAACGTATTCAGCAATTTCAGTAATCTGGCTTGCTGATAATTCTTCTTTTTTACAGGCTGCATTTGCTTTTGATACGGCAACTATGATTTTGTCTAAATCAAAATCTGCTTCAGAGCCGTTACGCTTAATGATTTTCATAAAAATTCCCCTTAAATTTGTTACAAAAAAGTTACACCTTAGTAACTCGACTGGATTAATCATACCAAATATTGTTTGCTATGTCAATAGCAAAAATACAAAAAAACACAAGATATTGTATTTTTTATTTTTATATTCCACAAAAATATGTATATATAGAAATTCTAAAACACTAAGAAAACTGTTTGTATTTCCTGTTTATACAAATTGCAAAAGGTTACAAAAAATAAAAGACAAAAAGAAAGACCTTTGCCGATTAGCAGAGATACGGCAACGGTCTTTTCTCTTGTCAGTCTTATTTTTCTTCCTCAGGCAACTGGTCTATACCATTGGTTGCTTCTTTAAGCCCCAAATCCTTTTTTATCATTGTGGTTGAAACACCGGGCGTGCGGTCAAGGAAAACAAGTTCGCAGTAATCTTTGAGGTAATCAAATTTATCACTGCCTGCCCAGTCACCGCCCATAACAACAGTGTCAATATGATATTCTTTTACATCATCAATTTTTTGTTCCCATGATTCTTCAGGTATAACAAGGTCAACATAGCGGATTGCCTCAAGCATTTTTTTCCTTGTTTCATATGTGTGATATGCTTTTTTTCCCTTGCCTGCATTGAACTCATCGGTTGACAATGCAACAACAAGATAGTCACCCATAGCCTTTGCTCTTTGGAGCAGGCGGATATGACCGTAGTGGAGCAAATCAAATGTGCCGTATGTTAAAATTCGTTTCATAACTATTCTCCTTGTTATTAAGATTATTTGATTAAATCTTTGATTACTTCTCCTGCAATTATCAATCCCACAGTTGAAGGGACGAATGCAATACTTGCAGGTATTTGCCGTTTTCCGTCAGGAAGTTGCTCGTTTTTTAATTCAATTTTTCGTGGTTCTTCTTTTGAATATACTACTTTAACTTTTGTTATACCGCGTTTCTTCAGTTCCCGCCGCATTACTTTTGCCAGAGGACAAACAGAGGTCTTGCTTATATCAGCAACTTCAAAGGCGGTTGCATCCAGCTTATTCCCTGCACCCATTGAACTGATTACAGGTGTGCCGGATTTTTTTGAGCGTTCTATCAGTTCAAGTTTGGCACTTACAGTGTCAATCGCATCAACAATATAATCGTATTTTGAAAAATCAAAAGTATCTGCTGTATCACTGTTATAAAATGTATTGAATATATTTATTTTTATATCCGGATTAATATCAAGCGCTCTTTCACGTGCAGCCTCAATCTTGAGTTTGCCGATTGTGCTGTGCGTAGCGATAATCTGTCTGTTGATATTTGATAAGGATACACAGTCGTTATCAATCAAATCAAGTTCACCTATACCGCTTCTTGCAAGTGCTTCAACAGTATATCCGCCCACACCGCCGATACCGAAAACGGCAACACGGCTTTGTTTCAGTTTTTCGACTGCATCTTTGCCGATTAATAATTCGGTTCTTGAAAATTGATTTTCCATATTAGATATAGTATTCGTTAATTTCTCTTTCTCGGTTATTGTCAATAATATCCTGTAATGTTATGGAGTCAACATATTCGGTTATAACATCATTCAAACCTTTCCAAACACCAAGTGTCATACAGGTTTCGGCTCTTTCACAGGTGTTTGGATTTTCATCAAGGCAGGATACGGGAGCAAGACTGCCTTCCGTAATGCGCAGTATTGTGCCGACTGTATATTTATCAGGATTGTCAGCAATCATATATCCGCCCTGGTATCCTCGTGTTGTTTTAACAACACCTGCTTTATTGAGCAGCGGAACAATTTGCTCAAGATATTTTTTGGAAACGCCTTGACGCTGTGCAATATCTTTAAGTGCAATATAACCGTCGCTTTTGTGCAATGCTAAATCGAGCATAAGCCTCAGTGCATATCTGCCCTTTGTAGAAATCATATTTGTCACTTCCTAATACCTATTATATCATAGGTATTCGTTGCTTTCAATAACTTAATCTTTATAATACTTTTCCGTTTGAAATATTAAATCTGAAAGATTCTTTATCTGTTTTTATTTCAGCAATAGTATTGTCAATTTGTGCAGATGTTATTTTTTGCTTTTTGGCAGTAACTGTTTCATTAAAAATTGTTTTTTGCTTTTCATTATACAATGAAACATCATCACTGACGAATAAAAGATTGCCGCACAGGCTGTTAACTTTTGCAATAATTTCCCTTTGGGAGAGAGACATTTTTATATTGTTGTCACGCAGCAGGAAAACATCAGGGTCATTGAGCCATGCTCTTCCGTCAAGATGACGGCGGTAGATTGTGTTTGTCAGTGTATGCTGGGTTGAAACATCTTCTCTTGAAAATGCTTTGTTTTCCCAATTAAGACCCACATCAGCACCAATACGGCAAAATTCAAATTTACCGAATGCAGGAGCAAGCGGAACGCCGCAGCCGAGTATGATTTTATCACCGCAGCATTCTCTCAGAAAATCAACTGCTTCACACATGATTTCACCACGGCTCTTATTGTGAATAGGCACAATGCAGCAGGCATAGAGAAAATCAAGTTTAACCATATCATAACCCCAGTCGTTGAGTACGGTGTTAAACACATTTCGGATATAATCTCTTACTTCTTCATTATAAATATCAAGAGCGTAAAAACCGCCCCAGTTATGAGATGCGAATTTAATTTTGCCATTTTTATCCCTGACGAGCCAATCCTTATGCTTTTTATAAATGTAGGATTTTGGTGTAACAGCAAAAGGAGCAAGCCATAACCCTGCAAGCATATTGTTATTGTGGATTTTATCGGCAATGACTTTCATTCCGTTCGGGAATTTCTTTTTATCAGGAATCAGCCAGTCACCGACTGTACGTTCGTATCCGTCATCAATCTGAAATATATCAATTTTTGTATCCAGATTCAGAATGGAATTCAAATCGCGATTCACGATTTCTTCCGTAACACCGGTATAGTAATTGTACCATGTGGTATATCCGCATTGTCTGTCAACTTTCGGTGGTTGGATATGCATCATCTCAAAGTATTTATCGAATGCACAGTCATATTCATCTTTGATAACGGCAAGTGACAGTGCTGTGAATACATTGTTAAAAGTGACATCGTCAAAATCTTTTTCAATTATTATAGTGTCGTCATTGGTATTAAAGGTAATTATGGTGTAGCCCGATTTTTCTGATAATGAACCGATAAGCAAAAGTTCATTATTATTTCTTATATATCCATATGAGTAGCCGTAAAATATGCCGCGTTTTCGCGGATATTTGTGAAATGTCAAATCACCTGCGCCCCAGATACCAAGCGGGTTGAAGTTCTTTTTTTCAATACCGAGGAATTTCGGGTTAAACTCATCCATCTTATCATCAGGGTTATATTCTTTGCTGACGGTCCAACTCTGGTATCCGTTTGTAAAGATACGGTCATTCATTTTGAAATTATGGTCACAGATAATCCTGAATTTTGTGAATTCAATCTCCGTTTTCGGATGAATAATGAATTCTGTTTTGTTATCCGTTGTTTTCAATTGTGCGGAAAAATCTTCATTTTCAAGTGCAGTTGTTTTTTTGATGGTTTTTCCTGTTTTGTATTCAAAATCAAACCTGAATTTCATATAATCTTCCCCTATATTTTAAAAGGCTTTGAGAGAGTACCCAAAGCCTTTTTTGTTTTATGCAGCGGCCTGTGCAGCCTGTTTTGTGAAAATCATTGGATATACGAAGTTTTCGTTATCCTTAACCGGTTTGTCTTCCATGTCAAAACTGCCTGTGATTGTCAGAGTATCGCCTTCAAGGACAAAAGTTTCATAACCTGTTTTGTTTCCCTGTTCATCTGTTTCGTATGCTCTGTCATCTTCAATAAGTGTGGCTTGTTTTTCGGTTGTTTGTACTTCATTAACAAATTCGGTATAAGCTTCTTCCATAGCAAGTTCGTCAACGAGGCTTTCTCTGATGGACATACCATAATCTTCCTGATAGAACTCATCCATTTGCGCTCTTGTCAAGCCGTTGGCTTCACCATATTTATAGGTGCCTTCCAAAGCATAATCATAGTATTTTTCACAAAGAGCATCATAGTCTGTTTTGAATTTTTCTTCATCAATAGAGACTGTAAATGCATTTTCACTGTCAAATGTATATAACAAATCAACTGAAAGACTTTCATTGAATGTCCCGTAATATTCGCCCTCTTCTTCACCTGATAAATCAAGTTCCTTTACGAAGTCGGTAAGGTCAATGGTGGTTTTCCATGTACCTTCAAGTGAAATCTTTTTTGTACAGCCTGCAAATACGCCGGCGATAAGGCAAATGCAAAGTGCAATAATGCCAAGGCTTTTTAACTTTTTCATAATTACCTCCCCAAAGTTAAATCTTGTATCTTGATTATATCATATTGTATTATTGACTTCAATACTTTGTTGTTGAAATCAAAGACGTTATGTGATAAGGTAATTTTAGAAAAACCGATGTAATATATTTGATGGAAAAGGCGATTTTATGAAATTTATACCACAACCCCAAAGTGTTGAATTTATAGGGAACAATACGTTGAAAATCACCTCAATTTCACTTGGTGATAATTTATTGAGCAGGAATGCAGTTAATGATTTTTTATCCTTTTTATCTTTGCCGCAGAAAGAGAAAAATGTCTTTTTTGCAATGGATGATACGCTTGATGAGGAAGAGTATATTTTATCTGTCAATGAAAATGGGATTCATATTCATGCATCATCACAGGCAGGACAACTTTATGCGTTGCAGACATTAAAGCAAATGATTTTTCAGTCAGATGGTGATATTCCGTTTGTTTTGATTAAAGACAAGCCTAAATATAAATTCAGAGGATTTATGCTTGATGTCGGCAGATATTTTTTCTCCGTTGATGATGTTAAAAAGATTATCAACAGAATGGTGATTCATAAACTCAATGTTCTTCATTTTCATTTAACTGAAGATCAGGGTTGGCGGATTGAGATAAAGAAATATCCGCGTCTTACTCAATATGGTTCAATCAGAAAGAAAACGAATTTTAATAACAAACCGCACAGTGGTTTTTATACACAGGATGAAATAAAAGAGATTGTCGATTATGCCCATTCTTTTTGTATTAAAGTAATGCCGGAATTTGATATTCCCGGTCACTGCCGTGCGGCAATTGCGTGTTATAATGACCTTGCCTGTTTCCCCAGAGAACTGCCTGTTGCAGACCATTGGGGTGTTAAGCATGATGTGCTCTGTGTCGGTAAAGACAAAACAATACAGTTTGTTAAAGATGTTCTTGATGAATTTTTTGAACTTTTCCCTGATGAATATATCCATATCGGTGGGGATGAAGTGCCAAAACACAGATGGGATTTATGTCCGAACTGTCAAAAACGGATAAAAGAACTCGGACTCAAAGACAGTGAGCATTTGCAGTGCTGGTTTATGAATCTGATTAAAGATTATTGCAAAACTAATGGTAAACAAGTGTTTATGTGGAGCTGGGATTTAAAAGATGCAGCATATCTTGATACAGATTTGGGCTTCACAAAATGCGGCGAGATGGAAACAGGTGACAGACCATTCATTGATACCTCAACAAAAGCATATTATATTGACCTGCCTTATGGTTATATCCGTTTAAAAGACAGTGCAGATCACAAAGTTTTCAGCGGCAATTGCTTGGGTGTAGAGGGTACACTTTGGACCGAATATGTTCCTGATATGAAAAAGGCAGATTTAATGTCTTTCCCGAGAACAGC
This sequence comes from Eubacteriaceae bacterium, assembly GCA_021770095.1. Lineage (GTDB taxonomy): Bacteria > Bacillota > Clostridia > Oscillospirales > Acutalibacteraceae > Eubacterium_R. The sequence continues at coordinate 262,332 of JAETRQ010000004.1, forward strand.
CTGTATCAGTCAGACGGGATGGTATGGCGATTGTTCATGGAAATTTATAGATGCAAATTTAGACTTTTACTATTCTTATCTTGACAAAAATAATATTAAGTATTCAAAAATCGGTACAGCAAATCCAAATAAAATCAAAGGCGCACTTGAGGCGTTGTGGTTTGAACGCCGTCAGCTTACATGGGAAGGGCTTGCAAATATGATTGATGATAAAAAGATAGAAAAATTTGCAAAAAAATAAATAATAAAAACACTGCAAAAGTTTTTACTAATGCAGTGTTTTATTATTATATAAGTTATTTGATTTTACCGTAAAGGCATTTTGTTTCCCCTTTTTCAATCACAAGACCGCAAAAATTGCACATAATGCATTTTGCAGCTGTCTGTTTTCCTGTTTTCAGTTTGTGTACAAGATTTGGTTCACAAATAAAGGGTCTGCACATGGATATAGCATCAGCCTTACCTGTGGATACAATGCTTTCCATATCATCAAGTTTATGGATACCGCCGACAACTATGACGGGGATGGATAACTCTTTTTTAATTTTTTCTGCATTGCTGACATTGAAATTTTCAAGCGGGGCAGGCTGCTTTATCAACGGATTAATCGCCGTGGCACAACCCAGTGCGAATTTTTTGAAGTGTTTTGGGAACGATGCACAAGGTTCTCTGTATTCAAAAACGGCTTCCATCGGCATAATTTTGCTTCGCATTGTGCGCATTCCGTCCTCAACGGTACCGCATGAGATTTCAACAGCATCCAAACCTGCATTCTCAAGTATTTTGCATATTTTGATGGATTCTTCGATATTCATACCGCCTTTTCTTCCGTCTTCGGCACTTAATTTTATCCAGACAGGGAGAGTGGTTTTTGATTTTATTCCTTTGATAATTTCAATCACTATTCGGCATCTGTTTTCTGTTGAGCCACCCCAAATGTCTTTTCTGTTATTACCGTATGGAGAAAGAAAATCGTGCAGTAAATATCCGTGACCGCCGTGGAGCTGAACAGCATCAAATCCGCATTTTTCTGCACGGACAGATGCAGTAATAAAATCTTCAATTATCTGTTCTATATCATTTTTTGTAAGTTCTTTTGCTTTATCGGGATAGAATAAGTGTCTTTTTGCAGTAGGAGCAACTTTTTGACAGCCGATAACTTTTGAAGATGTTTGTCTGCCGCAATGTGCGATTTGTAAAATAATCGGAGTATTATATTTATGCACGGCAGAAACTAATTTTTTATATTCATCAAGATTCTGATCATTATGAATTTTGAGCATAGCGGGATATGGAGACATTCCGTTTTCACTTACGCCTGCGTATCCTGTGATTATGCATCCGACTTCATTTTTGGCAAGATATTCATATTTGCGTATTAATTTTTCTGTTGGTGCTCCGTTTGAATCTGCCAGTCCATCATGTGTGGCAGAACGGATAATTCTGTTTTTTAATTTTATATTTCCAAAATTAACATTGTCAAAAATCATAGTTTTACCCCGATACTCTTTTTATAAAATTATATCATTGCATAGCAGTAAAAACAATATTAAAAAGAAATAATAAAACGACCATACAATCCGTATGGTCGTTTTTGATATAAGGTTTCAGTTTTTATTTATAATCAAATTTACTGTTCCTTTTTCTTTGCACATACTACTGTAAATCCGGCACATGCAATTGCTGCAGAAAGAGCAATCACGCCTGCTGAAGCACCTGTGGCAGGTGATTTCTTAGATGTGTTGGTTTTTGTAGCAGTTGATGATTTTGTTGTGTCTTTTTTGTCAGTTACTGTTGGTTTGGCAGCGGGAACAGTGGGTTCCTCAGAATCATCAGGGTCGGGATCAGAACCATCTTCCTGTGCTATTGCAATGATGTAGAAATCCGAAAGAGCAGGGAGTGCATCCTGTGTAGCAAGTTTGTTGTCTTCACCGTCATATGTGAAGATACCTGCTGATGAACCTTCAAATGTGCAAAGGTCAGCATAGATACCGTTTAAGAAATCATAATATGTATCTATATCGGCAATATCTTCTCCGGGCCATGAAATGTTTGCGGAAAGTGCAAGTGCTGTTGAATTTGCATTTGGCTCAGTGCCGTATTCAGGGCTGTAACAATATCCGCCCTCAACTTTGTATGTTGTGTTAATTACTTTAACAGCATCATTAAGTACGTCTGTATACTTGTCTGTGTAGTAAGATGCAAATGCAATTGCTTCAACAAAATTTGCGGTATTATCGCAAGAGTATCCGTAATAATTTGCACCTTTGCCCATTGTATAGTAATTGCTGATGTAAGTATCGCAAACTTTTTCCATAAACGTTGCTGCTGTTGTTTCATCTTCACATAACAGTACGCCGAGCGTTATGTAACGATAGTAACTCGGTATTGCACAAGGTTCGGTTGGGTCAAGTGCTAAAAATGCTTTTTCAATATTAAATCCGTAAAAGTCGGCAGGGTCTTCTCCAAGGCCGACAAGTGCTGCGATAACTGCACCATAGGTTGCAAGGCTTTCGCCATAGGCAGAAACGATTTTGCCGTTGTTGCGTTCGAGGTTGGCTTTGACATCTGCAATGAAAGCGTCACTGTATTTTTCAACATCACTGCCGCTGAAGGCCAGAGGTGCAAATGTGATTGCGGAGTCAACGCCGTATGTTTCAACTCCTTCGGTAAGATAAGCAGTTGCGCCTTCAACCTGCTGCCATACCTTTTCTGAACTTGGTTTGTTTGCTGCAAATGCAGTAAGACTTGTTGAAAGAATTACACACAATGCAAGTAAAACGGATAATAATTTTTTCATATTTTTCCTCCTATATAATGCTTTATGCTAACAAGTGTAACTGAACACTATGCTGTCGCCGTTTGATACGATATATTTTCCACAGCTTTTTGATATATATTTTCCGTTGACGGTATATGTCCATCCGCTCTGGTTGCCGCAGTCTTTTTCGTCAATATTGTTGAAACCTGCAATATAAATACCGTAAGAACTACTGGTCGCATTAACACTGACTCCGTTGTTGCTGCATGCAAGTTTGACTGCATCGTATGCAGAAGAACCGTTTTGTACACGGACTGAACAATTGCTGAAGAATACACCGTTTTGCGGAACAAAATCTTCGTGACCTGCCTTGAGATTGTCCATATTACTGAGGATTTTTTTGCATTCAACAGTTACTGTGCAGTTAACGGTTGATGATGTGGTGGTTGTTTGTTTTTTTGTTGCCGCTTTCGTTGTGCTTTTTGTTGTGTTGTTTGTGTTTTTATTAGTTTTTTCGGCAGTTGTGTTTTTGTTGGTATCGGAGTTTTTATTTTTGTTGTTACTGTTGTCTGTTTTGTTTGTTGTGGTTACAGTCGAAGAAGTTGATGAAACTTTTGATGTTTTGTCAGCGACAGATGCATCGTTATCATTTTCAGCAATGATTGTATGAACTGCGGAAGTGACTGTTTCACTCTGACTTTTTGATGTTTCATCTGAACCGCACCCGAACAGGCAAAAACATAAGAATAAACAGAATAAAATTTTACTGATTTTTTTCAATAATAAAACCCCCTGACTATAAAAAGGCAGGGGGATATAAGGACTTTGTAAATCCACTTCTTTCCCTTTGCCCGAAAGATGAATTTGGCACGGCAGGTCTCCCGACTTGTGATATAGGATAATTCCATATAAATACGCCTTCTCAGTTTCCCAATGGCTGTTGTATTTATTTCATCAGATACGGTAATGGCGGTTGCTTAGGATTCTAACCTAATTCCCTTTTAATTTAAACATTGTTTAAAACCGTTAACTTTATTAAATTTAATAATATAAGAATACATTAATATATTCAATCTGTCAATTGTTTTTATAAACTTCTTCTTTAAGAATTCCGATATAAGGCAGATTTCTGTAATACTGGTTATAGTCGAGTCCGTAGCCGACAACAAATGCATTCGGTACATCAACACCGATATAATCCGCGTAAATATCAACTTCTCTTCTGGCAGGCTTATCCAAAAGTGTAACCACTGCTATTGAATTCGGATTACGCTTGGCGATCATATCTTTTATATGTTTGAGTGTTCTGCCTGTGTCAAGAATATCTTCAACCAACAGAACATCAAAACCGCTCAGATCATCGCTTATGTCTTTTATTATTTTGATTGTTCCGCTTGTTGTTGTGCCTGCACCATAACTTGATGCCTGAATGAAGTCAATATTGCACGGCAGTTCAATGTATCTTGAAAGGTCGGTAAAAAAGTAAATTGAACCTTTCAGTACACCCACAATGAGTAACTTTTTTCCTGCATAATCTTCTGTAATCTGTTTTGCAAGTTTTTTTGCGATTATGTTCAGTTCTTGTTCCGTAACAAGAATTTTTTCAATATCTTTGTTCATATTTTCCTCTTTTTCTTTCCATTAACAATTAATGTGTTGTTACAGGAATTTAATATCCCAATGCTTCATTAACAATGATTACTTTTATTCGGTTCTTGTGTCTTTGTTTTGCCGATATAACATAGTTGCAGCAAATTCTTTGCTCACTTTCACATCCGTCACAAACCAAAGGAGCTTCTTTGCTCAGGCTTATACATTCACCTGTATAAGCACAGGGTGTTTTGCAGCTGAGCCTTTTTGTGTTTGGCGGTGCGGCAGTTTTTTTTACTCGGACGATGGCTTCGTTAATATCCTTGACAATTTTATTTATACCGACCACCATTATAACCTGTTTCGGTCCGTAAACAATGCATGCAACTCGGTTTGAATTTCCGTCAACGTTATAGAGTTCACCGTTTTCCGTAACTGCGTTTGATGAGCAAAAATATGTGTCACATCCAAATGCGGCAATATAAGATTGACGCAGTTCCTCACCTTCAAGACCTGTGCGGTCAATAAAGTTATAGTCACCGTTTGTTATCAAATCAAAAAGTCCGATTTGTTTTAGTGTCTCTGATCCGCCGTTTGATACACTTTCGCCTTTATTGACAAGTGTTTTAATCAGCGGTATAACTTCTTCTTTTGTTTCAACAAAATATGGTTTGAAATTATTTTTTTCAAGATTTTTTATTGTTTTTTCAATATCCATAGTTATTCTCCGTTATTCCAGTATTTTCTGTCCAGTGAGCGGTATTGAAGTGCTTCTGCAATATGATGTGCTGCAATTTCTTTGCTTTCTTCCAAATCAGCAATTGTTCTGGCAATTCTCAGTATTTTGTCATACGCTCTGGCTGACAGACCGAGTTTCTCAAAACTCAGTTTTAAAAGTTCATTTGCCTCATTACCGAGTACACAATATTCTTTTGTCATTCTTGGTGTCATTTTCGCATTGCATTTGACATCTGTTCCTTTGAATCTTTCACGCTGTATCTGTCTTGCCCGATTCACTCTTTTTTTTATATCTGCACTGCTTTCTGCATTGCTGTTGCAGGACAGTTGTTCGTATTCAACAGGTGATACCTCAATGTGAATATCTATTCTGTCAAGTATCGGACCGGATATTTTATCCATATATCTTTTCTTTGCAGCGGCTGAGCATTTGCATTCTTTGGTCGGATGACCGTAAAAACCGCATGGGCATGGATTCATTGCTGCAATCAGCATCAGGTTTGACGGGTATGTAATTGTGCCGGCTGTTCTTGAAATATTGACTACTCCGTCTTCAAGCGGCTGGCGCAGTGTTTCTTTTGTTCGTCTGTCAAATTCGGGGAACTCGTCCATAAAGATAACACCGTTGTGGGCAAGGCTGATTTCTCCCGGTCTTACCGCAGCACCTCCGCCTGCAAGTGCCTGAGCAGATATTGTATGGTGCGGTGAACGAAACGGTCTCTCATTTATCAAGGCTTGCTGCGGTGGTATTAATCCTGCAATGGAGTATATTTTTGTGCTTTCAAGCTTTTCTTCAAATGTCATATCCGGCAGGATTGTCGGCAGTCTTTTGGCAAGCATGGATTTTCCTGCTCCCGGCGGACCTATCATAATACAGTTATGACCGCCTGCTGCAGCAATTTCAAGGGCTCGCTTTGCTTCAAATTGTCCTTTAACATCAGAGAAGTCCACATCATACGTGATTTTATTTTCTGTCAGTTCAATATTATAGCAGGGTTCAATTTTTTCTGTTCCTGAAATATGTTTCATTACTTCAAAAATATTTTTTGCAGGCAGGACTTCAATGCCGTCAAGTATACTGCCTTCAAGCATATTGTCATACGGAATAAAAACAGATTTCATTCTGTTTTCCTTTGCCTGAATGAGCATTGGCAGAACACCATTGACTTTTCGGATTTCACCGTCAAGCGACAGTTCGCCGATAAAAGCATAATCGCTGACATCTCCGTTTAATTGACCGCTTGCTTTGAGGATGGAAATAAAAACAGGTAAATCGTACAGTGAACCTTCTTTTTTTATGTCAGCAGGGGCAATGTTAATTGTTATTCTTGATACAGGAAAATTGAGATGACAATTCTTGATTGACGCTCTTACTCGCTCCCTGCTTTCCTTAACGACTGCATCGGGCAAACCGACTAAATCAAACCGCGGCAGCCCCTGACTGATGTCACATTCAACAGTGACGGGAAACGCATCAAGACCAAACAGACCGAGACTGTTAACTTTTGCATACATAAAATCACCGACAAAAATTCATTATATTTTAATTATATCAGTAAATGTCATTATTGACAATAGACTTTAATAAGATTAAAATAGTATAAAGAAATTAAGGATGTGTTTTTATGGATATAAATACGCTTTATAATGAGTGGCTGAAAAAGGCAGTGGCAGATCCTGACCTAAAAACAGAACTTGAATCAATAAATGGAAATGAAGAAGAAATTTTGGACAGATTTTACCGCTGTCTTGAATTTGGTACAGCAGGACTGCGCGGTGTCATCGGTGCAGGAACAAACAGAATGAATTATTACACTGTTTGTCAGGCAACACAGGGACTTGCGGATTTCCTTAATAAGCATTTTGAAAGCCCTTCGGTTGCAATCGGCTATGATTCCCGTATCAAGTCTGATTATTTCTCAATTGAAGCGGCGAAGGTATTGGCTGCAAATCATATTAAAGTTTATCTTTATAAAGAACTTCAGCCGACACCATGTATTTCGTTTGCGATAAGGCATTTTAAAACTTCAAGCGGTATCATTCTTACTGCGTCGCATAACCCTGCAAAGTATAATGGTTACAAATGCTATAATCAGAACGGCTATCAGATGACGGATGAAGAAGCGGCAGAAACATATGATTTTATTCAGAAGATTGATTACTTCACCGATATAAAAACAATGGATTTTGATGAAGCACTTGATAAAGGCTTGATTGAATATATGGGTGATGATGTTATTGATGCTTTTCTTGATGAAGTTGTTAAACAGTGCGTTAATCCTGATATAATTAAAAATGCAGGACTGAAAGTAATCTACACGCCGCTTAACGGAACAGGCAATAAACCTGTAAGGAAGATACTTGACCGAATCGGCGTTAAGGATGTTTATATTGTTCCTGAGCAGGAAAATCCTGACGGCAACTTCCCGACTTGTCCGTTCCCGAACCCTGAAATCAAACAGGCATTTGAGTGTGCATTGAAAATGGCAGAGGAAGTTAAGCCTGATTTACTCCTCGCAACAGACCCTGACTGTGACCGTGTAGGTATTGCAGTTAAAGACGGCAACGGCGGATATAAACTTATGAGCGGTAACGAAGTCGGTGCAATGATGCTCAATTATCTCCTTTCGCAAAAAAAGGAAAAGGGAACATTGTCATCAAACAGCATTGCAGTTAAGTCCTTTGTTTCAACCGACCTTGCAGAGGTTATTGCGAAAAAGTATAATTGCACATTCAAAAATCTTTTGACAGGATTCAAATATATCGGCGAACTTATTACCGAACTTGAATCACAGGGCAGAGCAGACGACTTTGTTATGGGATTTGAAGAATCATATGGTTACCTTGCAGGAACGCATGCAAGGGATAAAGATGCAGTTGTTGCGTCAATGCTGATTTGTGAAATGGCTGCTTTTTATAAATCAAAGGGCAAGAGCCTTGCACAGGTAATGGATAGTCTTTATGACGAGTTCGGTTATTATCTGAATATTGTTTCAAGTTACACTTTTGAAGGTGCGTCAGGTATGGAAAAAATGGCCGGTATTATGGACGGTCTTCGTTCAAATCCTCCAAAGTCATTTGCAGATATGCCGATTACAGTTGTTGATGATTATAAAACCTCTGTTTCATTGAATATTGCGGATGGTACAACTTCTGTTATTGAACTTCCGAAATCAAATGTCCTTGCATATACATTGACCGACGGAAACAAAATTATTGTTCGCCCGTCAGGAACAGAGCCAAAAATAAAAGCATATATAACCGCAATCGGAAAAGATAAAGAATCTGCACAGTCTATTGCCGATAAACTTATGGCAGATGCGGATGCTTTAATGAGGTAAGGAGATATAATGAACAGGAAATGGGTTAAAATAACAGCCATCATTTTAGCCGCACTTATGGCAGTCAGCGGACTTGGTGTTGGACTGGTATCATTTTTTCAATAAAATATAAAGTGAAAGAGGACTGATAGAGAAATCAATCAGTCCTCTTTTTTACTTATTACACCCATTCTTTTATTATTTCAGGATTTGCAAAAATTTCATTCAGTTTGTTGATGAATGGAGTGAGGTCACCCATATCGAGTGCTCTGTGGTCAAAGGCAATTGTCAGCGGAAGTTTATAACCTGTTCTGACAGTTCCGTCAGTTTCTGCAATCGGCACGAGTTGTGTTGCACCGATTGCGATTGCGCAAACCTGCGGCGGAATAATCTCAAGGATTGTGCATATTCCGTTCCAGTTTCTGCAAACAGAACCAAGGTTGGATATGGTTATTGTGCCTTGTTCAATATCGTGTTTTGTCAGTCTCTCTTTTTCCGGAATGGAATAGTAATCTTTTTTTGCCTGACCGCCCAATGTTTTAACTTTATGTTTTCCTGTTTTTGACCCAATCAATCGGCAGACGGTCTGTGCGATTTTTCCTTTTTTCAGTCCCTGTATTGTATTGTCCATTGACACCTCAAACATAACTTCGTTCATATCAGAGTTGTTTGCTCTTTTTGCACTGTCAGCAATTGCATCACGCATTTCGCTCATTGTTTTATTGTGCATATTGTGCATATTGATTGTCATCATTTCACCTGTTTTCAAAATCATAGGCATGGATATGTCAATCTCTTCAAAAGTCTTTACTTCACCGCGAACTAACTTTCTGTTGAAATTTATGTGTGAATTGATAACAGGGCATGCTTTTATTCCTTCAACGAGGATTCGTAGCATGATTGTATTCAGTGTGATTTTTGTTTCAGGGGTTGCATCTTTGTTTATTTCTTTCATAACCTTTAACAGTTCAGTTACTTCAGGTTCGTAAGACACAACAGCGTGCGGGATAGTTTCCCAGCTTTCAGATGTCATATTTGAAACAATTTTTCTTGCGATTCCGAAATGCTCGTTTTTAATAATTTTCTTTTCATTTTTCATATCAATAAATCTCCTATCAGATTGAATTTCGTTTGTCATTGTCATCTCCTGACACCGAGAATTCTATCCGATTTGCAGATTTATTTCCATAAACTGTGCTTTACATTGCCTGTCAACCATTGGTTGCATAACGGTTTTTCGGGCATTTCGGGTGTTTTTTGATATTGTATTGATAATCATTATGAAAAATGTTAATATATCTGTGGTGATAAAATGGAATGGGAATTTATGCTGCCGGTCAAAATATGTTTTGGCAATGGCAAGAGAAAGAAGATAAAAGAATATATAGAAGAAATCGGTGGGACAAGCGGCGTGCTTGTCTGTTCCCGCAGTTTTGCAAAAAATGGGCTGAGCGATGAATTTATTGAATTGAGCGGCGGTTTGATAAAAGCCGTGTTCAGTGATGTAAGACCGAATCCGACCACAGATAATGTGGATGACTGCGTTAAAATTATGCGTGAAATCGGTGCTGATTTTGCCGTGGCACTCGGCGGAGGTTCGCCGATGGATTGCTGCAAGGCTGCCTGTGCAATTGCAAAAGGTGATGATGTGATTGCGTCCTATCATTCAGGCGGTAAGGCAATCAACAAAGATGAGGCTATTCCGATGATTGCGGTTACTACCACTTCTGGTACTGCGTCAGAGGTAACAAATATTTCTGTTCTTACAGATCTTAATCTTAATTTGAAAAATCCGATGAATGATCCTGCAATGTATCCGAAGATTGCAGTTGTTGACCCTGAACTTACGCTTACAGTTCCGCCGCAGATTACGGCCTCCACAGGTCTTGACGTTCTGGCGCATGCGGTTGAGAGTTATTGGGCAACGATTCATCAGCCTGTTTGCTCCGCCTGTTCCATTCACAGTGCAAGGCTTGTTTTTGAATGGATTGAAAAAGCGTATAATCATCCGGATGATTTACTTGCGAGAGAAAAAATGGCGGAGGCGTCCATCGTTGCCGGTGTTGCGTTCAGTCATCCGCGTACAACAGGTTCACATGCGTGTTCTTTTCCGCTTACAAATATTTATGGTGTTCCGCACGGTGAGGCTTGTGCATTCACACTTGACTATTTTATCAGATTCAATGCAGACCATGCGGATGATGACGGACGTATTACGGCACTCGCAAAAGACTGCGGATTTGACAGTCCGTATGCAATGGCGGATGAAATTGCTGCAATGAAAAAGCGTATGGGGATGAGAACCACTTTGGCAGAAATCGGCTGTACCACTGATGAACAGATTAAGGAACTTACACAAAAAAGTATGTCCATGCTGATGACACGCAATCCAATTGCATTGGGCGAGGATGATATTTTTGAAATGTATAATAAATTAAAATAGAGGATAATCAGATGAAAAACCTTTGGAATAAATATAAAGAAATAATCACATATGTAATTTTCGGTGTGCTTACAACTCTTGTGAGTTGGGGTTCATATACAATATTTGTAAATCTGTTTGCAGGACATATTGAAAAGGAATCAACATCAATCTTTGTTGCCAATCTGTTGAGTTGGATATGTGCAGTTGCGTTTGCTTATGTGACAAATAAACTTTGGGTGTTTGATTCAAAGAGCTGGAAACCGAATGTAATCGGCAAAGAGATTGTCACTTTTGTTGCCTCAAGAGCAGTAACCGGTGTGATTGAAATTGTTGTCGTTCCGCTCCTTGCAAAAACAGGATTTGATAATATTTTTTATAATATCCTTGAAAAGATGAATATCACAATGGACATTTTATTTACCAACGGAATTTATTCAAAAATATTCCTCTCTGTTGTGGTTGTGATTCTGAACTACTTTTTCAGTAAATTTGTTATATTTAAAAAGAAAAAGAGCGAGAAAGAATCATAATATAATAAAAGATAAAAACCACCAGTCTACTGGTGGTTTTGTTTTACATTATAGTTTCCAATGTGCCAATCGGGATTTTTATATTGTCGGTGTAAATGGACTTTTCTGTTGGTTTAGTTACACTTTTTTCCGTATAACCATCTTCTTCGGAAATAAAAGTGTACATCTCCGAGTGAGATACGGTCTGATTTTCCGTATCTATTTCAATATACAGATTGATATGCTGCACATCCCAACTGTTAAATAAATACCCTTGAAGTATTATATCAATATCATTAATCGTAAGGGGAACTGAAAATGGTCCGTATGTAACATTTTTCAGTGACAATACAGAGTAATTTGCTTTTGTTTCAAATTTGATGTCAGATATAATATCTATATCTTCTTCATAATCTATATTTTTGTTTGCTGTTTCGTCCGGAGATGCAATTACGTCCTCACCGTCAATGTTAATATGCAGATTTATGATTACCCTTGGTGCAGTATAAAAATAATAATATAAATGGTTATCGGTTTTGAATATGATACATATTGCCAGAATGGCAACAAGAAACAATGATATTATTGATATAAAAATTTTCTTTTTCTTAGTCATTTATACTACCTTTCCATTTTCAATAATATATTAATCCATATCCTGTGTTCAATAGGTAATGCATAAAAATCAAATCTGCAAAACAGCAGTATTCAAATAGTGAATTTGTCAGGTGATGTTATTGTTAATCTTCATTTGTTTTTAGGATGAATGTTTTGTCTTTATAAGAAAATATAGCCGTGTTGAAAAGACCTTCAGCACCCCATATTCCATCTTCGTTAAAATTATAATGATAGGTTAAAGTTGTTGATGCATCTGCCTTATCGAAGTTATATAGTGATAGTTCACAAATCAAAGGAGCATCTTTATAATTTGCGTTGTTGTCAAAACAATAATCCCATGTGGTTTTATTGTATTCTGAATCCACAAAAGGAATTTTTGAATTTGCTAAATCATATTTGTCGGTATTAGGTTCAATAAAAAAGTTAGTCTCTTCATTATCAAATACAAAAAATATTTTAATTGTTTCGTCTTTGCTAAGATAAGCAGGGGCGGAATTATTGTTGTAATCCGCTTTGATAATTTCATCTGCAGAATATGTTTCGTAAATCCATTCTTCAACATTATCAGTTGGTGTACCGATTAACGAATTAATGTTATCAAGTGCTTTTTGGTTGTAGTATTCCAAACTGCTTTTTATTTGATTTACAGGCGGCACAGATGTATTCTCATCTGAACTGCTTTTGCATCCACAGAAAGAGAGCAGGATGAATACGAAACCTAAGCATATTGCTGCTGTCTTTTTCATACAAATACCCCATTAAAAATAACACGAGTATAAAATTTAATTTTATACTCGTGGCTTTTCTTTTATTTTACAAATTCTTCTGCAACTTTTGTGATGTTTTCTGCGCTGAGGCCGAATTGCTTGAGCAGGTCAAGTGCAGGACCGCTGTGACCGAATTCATCGTTAACACCGATTCTTTTTACAGGGGTCGGGCATTTTTCACTCAGGCAGGAACATACGGCTTCACCAAGACCGCCGATGATATTGTGTTCCTCAACTGTGATAACTCTGCCTGTTTTCTTTGCCGATTTGATAACAAGTTCTTCATCAAGCGGTTTGATTGTGGCAATGTTGATGACTTCTGCACTGATACCTTTTTCTTTGAGCATTTTACCTGCTTCAATTGCTTCTGCTACCATAAGTCCGTTGGCAATGATGGTTACGTCATTACCTTCGGTGATAACTTCACCTTTTCCGATTTCAAATTTATAATCATCATTATGGAAAACAGGAACTGCAAGTCTGCCGAATCTGAGATAAACAGGTCCTTCATAATTGTATGCTGCTTTAACTGCCTGTCTTGCCTCAACATCATCAGCAGGGCAGATGACAACCATACCCGGAATTGCTCGCATAAGTGCAAAGTCCTCACAGCACTGATGGCTGGCACCGTCTTCACCAACAGAGATGCCTGCATGTGTTGCACCGATTTTAACATTGAGGTACGGATAACCGATTGTATTTCTTACCTGTTCAAATGCTCTGCCGGCAGCAAACATTGCAAAACTGGATGCAAAGGGGACAAGTCCCATTGTACTCATACCCGCAGCAACGCAAATCATATTTGCTTCTGCAATACCACAGTTGATATGGCGGTCAGGATATTCTTTTTTGAATATGCCTGTTTTTGTTGCAGCTGAAAGGTCTGCATCGAGTACGACCAATTTGTCTGCACCTTCCATAGCCAATTCTTTTAATGCGTTACCGTAACTGTCACGAGTGGCAATTTTCTTAATCTCTGCCATAATTATGCCTCCTCTATTTCTGCAAGCTGTGCTTTAAGTTCAGCCATTGCAATATTATATTCTTCTTCATTTGGTGCTTTACCATGCCAGCCGACTTGGTTTTCCATGAATGAAACACCCTTGCCCTTAATGGTTTTCATAATAATTGCGAATGGTTTGTCTGCTTTGTGGAAATGTTCAAAGGCACTCTCGAGTTCATCAAAATCATTTCCGTTAATAATATCAACGTCAAAGCCGAATGCCTTGAGTTTTTCATCAATTGGTTCTGCACTCATTACTTCTTCGCATGTACCGTCAATCTGGAGTCCGTTGCAGTCAATAATTACACAAAGATTGTTAAGATTATACTGAGATGCAAACATCAATGCTTCCCAAACCTGTCCTTCTTCAATTTCACCGTCACCGAGCAGAGTGTATACATTTATTTTGTCATTTTCGATGTATTTGGCACCTTTTGCCATACCGACAGCCGTGCTGATACCCTGACCGAGCGAACCCGTGGACATATCAATTCCGGGTACAGTGTTCATATTCGGATGGCCCTGCAGATAAGAATCAATGTGACGCAAAGTCGGTAAGTCTTCAACAGGGAAGAAACCTTTGTATGCCAAAGCACTGTAAAGACCGGGTGCACAGTGACCTTTTGAAAGAACAAATCTGTCACGGTTCTCATCCTTAGGATTTTTTGCATCCACATTCATTTCTTTAAAATAAAGATACGCAAACAAATCTGCAGAAGAAAGACTTCCGCCCGGATGGCCCGCTTTTGCACCATATGTGCTTTCAATAATTCCCATTCTTATTTTTGCCGCATAGGATGAAAGCATTTTTTTAGTTTGATTTTCCATAGTATTCTCCTTGTGTTTTTACACTATAATATTAGTCAATTTGAGTATAGAAAGTATCCAGAACGGTTTCCATTAACTTATCTTCGTCAGGATAAAATTCTGCATAAACCACATCAGCATAATCAATTCTTGTGCTTGGTTTCATCTCACCCTGCAGTGTTTCGGTTTCAAAATCCGTAATTCCCTTTGAAATAAGGAGTGAAGCAAGATAAGTTGCGTCAGATACTGTAAGGTTTGTTGCACTGTATTCGCTTGCTGTTGAATACAGTTTGTTAACAATGCTGAAGTCATTCATAACAGACGGAACAAGCTGTGCTGCAAATGCTTTGATGTACTGCACCTGTCTTTCTGTTCTGTTGAGTGATGCATTGATATTGTCAAGATTTCTTGTTCTTACATATGTTTCTGCCAAATCACCGATAAGATGAACTTCATCACCTTTTTTTATATTAACATTCTGGAAGTCGTAAATTGATGTTACGGTTACACCGCCGATGGTATCGTTTATCGGTGCAATACCATTGAGGTCGAGTGCAAAATATTTGTTGATTGGAACATTCATCAGAATACGGCTGATAGAAGTGGTAACATTTGTTGCAGAAGTATCCGTGCCGTTACCGTAAGCATAACTCAGGCACAACTGCATCTCCTCATTTCTGAGGAAGATGTTGTTTTCGGAATAAAGGTCAACTTCAACCATTGTGTCACGCGGAACAGCAATTGCTTTGGCTCTGCCTGTTTTTGTATCAACAGTGAGAACGATATTTGTGTCAGATTGACCTGCTGTGCCGACAACGCCGTTATCAAGACCCAAATCACGCTTGTCTACACCAAGAAATGCAATGGCAACAACATCATCGTTATATATATATTCGTGACCGTTGTATGAGATTTTTTCTTCGTAATTTTCCTGTGTTGTTACAGTTGGAGCAGTCATACTCGATTTTCCTTTGAATTCAAGGAAAAGGAATGTACCGACTACAGCAAATATAAGCAGTAAAAGGATAATCAGTATTGCAATTGCAATCTTACCTGCAGTTGTAATTTTCTTTTTACGCTTCTTACTTTTCTTCTTTTTTGAACTGCTGCTGTGACTATGACTACTGCTGTGATGATGATGGTGATGGTGGTGATGCTGTGATTTCTCGGTTTCTTCAATATTGAAGTGCGGTGTTATTTTCTGAATTTCAACATCTTCAACCTTTTGCAGGGGCTCGTTTGGTGTAATCTCCCGACCATCACTATTAAGAGCGAATTGCAAACTTTCATCATCAAAATTATCTAAATTAGGATCAATTGGTTTTTTCATCTTTTGTCAATACTCCGCATATTAATAATCTGTTGCTTTTTTGATTTGTTATACAGGTTGATAGTATTACTATTTTACTGTCTTTGGTAATCTCGGTATCCAATTGCGTTCTTATATTCTTTGATACTGAGTCAGGATTTTGTATCATTTTCTGAAAGTCTTCTAAAACAGATATGTCTGAAAATCTGAAGGAATTCAGTATATGCCTGTCATCATATTTGAATGCAGAAACAATTTGATAAGTTAATTTCCTGTTTGTTGTATATATCGTAAAATACGGGTGATTATTAAAAAAGTCTTCATCCTCGAATCTGTGAAGGGTGGTGAACATTGTGTCCCCATAACCGTTATGACCGTAAATTACCGTAACAGGATCTTTGAAATTTTTGCTGTTTGCGAGTTCAGTATAAACGGCACCGCTTGCTGACCAGCTTTTGTCTTCTGCTTTATGCTTCAGATAAAACTCGTCATCCGTTGCACTTTGAACAATAGGGTGGTCAACATTGGTATCATCCACTTTTATCCATGCATATATTTCATCATTCTTTTCCTGAAGGGATTTGAAATCGATAGGGTTGTCAACCGGATTTTCTGACGGGGTGATCTGCGTGGTCGGTGCAGTTGTTGTTTTGGGTGGAGCGGTGATATGGTTGTTATATAATTGTATAGCAAAATACACGCCGCAAAAAACAATCACAAAAACAATTATAAAAATAAGAAAGAGTTTTATCTTTTTCTTATTATCGTTTTCTTTTTCATTGTTATTATTAGGTTCAAGTTGTTTATTGTCCAAATTTATCACCTGTAAAATGTGTCCTGAGATTAAAAAGACCTGTTTACCAAATGGCAAACAGGCTCTTTGTTTTAATTATTAAAATTATTCAGCGTCTCTCTTTTTTGTTGCTGAAAGAACTGCGATGCCTGCACCCATGATTGCAACACTGCCAGCGATTGCTGCTGTTGAGATACCTGTTGCAGGTGATTTTGAAGAATCATTCTTCTTTGTAGAAGCAGTTACTGATGTTGTACCGTTACCCATATCAACGATTGCGTTTACAATGAGATCTCCGTTTTCAAATGCTGCGATTGCATCTTCGTTGAGGAAAGTAATTGTGAATGAACCGTCTTTATTCTGAACTGCTGTGTAATCTTCACCTTTAGTGAAACCTAAAGCAGTCATATTTTCTTCCCAGCCTTTGAGTGTGCCTTCACCTGTATAAGTGAATGTTACTGCACCGGTTTTATTGCTGTCTTTAGAAAAAACAACATCTTTGAAGTTGTTAACACCGTTAACCTGTGTGATTGGTCCTTTGTTAACAGCAGTTGAAGCTGTTGGGCTCTGAACATCTGCAGCCATTGTCGGCATAACAGAAAGAGCAAAAACAGAAATTGTCATAACAGCAGCAAGAATAACTGATAATAATTTTTTCATAATTAACACCTCTATGCATTTTTATAAAATAACATTTGTACAATAATTTGAGTAAATTATAACACCAAAATTATAAATTGTAAAGACTTTTTATAAAATATTTTTATAATAGAGAATGGGAAAATACTGCCACCACAATTTATAGTGGCAGCAGTACAATCAGCTTTAATAAAGCCACAATATATTTTTAACTTAATTTTGCTTTGCCTGTGCAAAGTTCATAATATCTGCCCTTTTGAGCGATTAAATCGTCATGATTTCCGCGTTCGATTATTTCTCCGTTTTCAAGAACCATGATTGCGTCTGAATTTCTTACGGTTGATAATCTGTGAGCAATAACAAATACGGTTCTTCCAATCATAAGTCGGTCCATACCGTGTTCAATATGAAGTTCGGTACGGGTGTCAATTGATGATGTTGCTTCGTCAAGAATCATAACAGGCGGATCGGCAACTGCTGCTCTTGCAATTGCAAGGAGCTGACGCTGTCCTTGTGAAAGATTACCGCCGTCACCTGTAATTTCTGTATTGTAACCGTTAGGCAGCCGTCTGATGAATGAATGGGCAGATGCAAGTTTTGCCGCTTCAATACATTCCTCATCTGTTGCATCAAGTCTGCCGTATCGAATGTTATCCATAATTGTTCCGGTGAACATATGGGTGTCCTGCAATACGATTGCAAGGCTTTTTCTCAAATCGTCTTTCTTAATACGTTTGATGTCTATTCCATCGTATGTTATTGTACCGTCCTGGATGTCATAGAACCTGTTGATAAGATTTGTAATTGTTGTTTTGCCGGCACCTGTTGAGCCGACAAAGGCAATTTTTTGCCCCGGATTTGCGTAAAGATTGATGTCTTTTAACACTTGTTTTTCAGGTACATAACTGAAATCAACATTGCTGAAAATCACATTGCCTTCTACAGGAATTTTTTTATCTCCGTCAATCCAGAACCATTTTTTACCCTGCGGTGTGTGTTCTTCACTGAGTGTAACGCATCCTTCATCAACTTCACTGTCCATATCCATAATCTCAAAAACTCTTTCAGCACCGGCAAGAGCAGAGAAAACGGTGTTCATTTGGTTAGCGATCTGATTAATAGGCTGGGTAAACTGTTTTGAATAACTGAGGAATGTGAAGAATGTGCCTATATCAAGTGTTCCCGTTAATGCAAGTATACCGCCGACAAGGGCAACAGAAGCGTAACTTGCATTGTTGATTCCTGTTGAACAAGGTCCCATAATACCTGCAAAGAAATTTGCACTTGTTGCGGATTTTCTGAATGTTTCATTTGTTGTCTGAAATTCCCGATTTGCAGTCTCTTCATAATTAAATACTTTTATAACTTTAAGACCTTCAATGGATTCCTCAATATTACCGTTCATAATACCAAGGTTTTTTTGCTGTTCACGGAAATGTTTTCTTGACTGTTTTCCGATTTTGGTAACGGTTATAATCATAATTACCAAAAAGACGAATGCAATGGCGAACAGTATCGGGCTTAAAGTAATCATGGTTGCCACAATACCGACAAAAGTAAATACGGATGAAACCAATTGTACCATTGACTGCTCAAGCATGGTTTGGATATTGTCAACATCATTGGTAAAACGGCTCATAATTTCGCCGTGTGTTTTAGAATCAAAATATCTTAACGGCAAAGTCTGCATATGGTTGAACAAGTCTTTTCTGATAATATTTGTTGTTTTGTATGCAATTTTAACCATAATTCTGCTTTGGATAAAACTGAATGCAGCAGCCCCGATATAAAGTAAGGAAAGAAGTCCGAGATTTTTAATGAGATTCTTTACGCCTTCGTCCATAAAAGTGCCTGCTTTTATAGAATCTGCAATACCATTGAGGATAGGTTTCAGGCAGTAAGAGGCACCTATTGAACAAACTGTACTCAATACAAGTGTTACAAAAACAATAAGTAAAAATACTTTGTTCTTTCCCATATATTTGAGTATTCGGCCAAAAGTCTGTTTTGCATTTTTTGGTTTTTTAAAATCTGTTTGTTTCATTGGCGGCATTATTCAAGTACCCCCTTTTGCTGCGTTTTATAAATTTCCTGATATACATCATTGTTCTCAAGCAGTTCGTTGTGTGTGCCGATTCCTTTGATTTCTCCGTCATCGACAACCAATATTTTATCTGCATCTTTTACAGATGAAATACGCTGCGCAATAATAATTACGGTTGTGTCTGATAGTTCGTTATAAAAACTTTCTCTGATTTTTGCTTCGGTAGCAGTGTCAACTGCACTTGTTGAGTCGTCTAATATTAATATTTTGGGCTTTTTTATCATTGCACGTGCAATGCAAAGGCGCTGTTTCTGTCCGCCTGACAGGTTCAGACCGCCTTGTGAAAGACTGGTGTCATATCCATCCGGCTGAGCCATAATGAATTCATCTGCCTGTGCAGATTTGCATGCGGCAATGATTTCTTCATCTGTTGCATCCTGTTTGCCCCATTTAATATTATCTTTAATTGTTCCGCTGAACAAAACATTTTTCTGCAGAACAACACCAATCATGTCGCGAAGTGCAGTCAAATCATACTTTCTTACATCTACTCCGTCAATCAGAACCTGACCGTCTGTAACATCATACAAACGCGGAATAAGATTGACAAGGCTGGATTTACCGCAGCCTGTACCACCGACTATACCGATAATCTCACCCGATTTTGCCGTGAAATTTATATTATCAAGTATGTTGTCGCCGGACCCGTCGCTTGAATATTTAAAAGATACATTTTTAAATTCAATATCACCTTTAATATTCTCTTTTTCAGGGATAAACGGATTTTCAGGGTTTGTTATGTCAATTTCAGTATCAAGTACTTCAACGACACGGTCACCGCAGGCTTTGCCTCTTGCAACCATCAGCAGCATCATTGAAATCATCATCAGATTCATAAGTACCTGTGTGATGTATGATGCGATAACGGAAATCTGACCGACTTGAATTTCTCCTGCATATGCTGCCATACCGCCTTTGTAGTAAACATAAACTACGACTACATTGAATAAAAGCATCATAATCGGCATTAACGTTACGATAAGACCCGACGCCTTAGCACCTTGATGAGCAAGTTCGTCTGATGATTTATGGAATTTTTCTTTCTCGTGGTTTTCACGTACAAATGCTTTTACAACTCGTATGCCTATCAGATTTTCCTGTACAACTCTGTTCACATTGTCGACTTTTTTCTGCATTTTCTGGAACATCGGAAAACCGAATTTCAACACCAATGCAACAATAATTATGATAACAGGCAGACAGAAAATAAGTATCATTGATAATTGGGCATTAATTCTGAAAGCAAAGATTGCTGCAACAATAAGAAGTGCAGGGCCTCTTACCAGAATTCTCAGACTCATCATAACAACCATTTGCAGCATGGTTATGTCATTTGTCATTCTTGTGGTCAAAGATGCCGTTGAAAATTCATCAATATTTTTAAATGAGAATTTGCTTATTTTTTTATATACATCATTTCTCAGTCTGAATGCAAAACGCTGACTGACAACTGCAGAAGACTTCATTGTTGCGAGTCCGCCGCAAAGACCGACGGCAGCCATGCTCAGCATAAGCAGACCGTATTTTAATACTTCATTTCTGGTATCTGTCGGGGAAGTTGAAGTGCTTACCATCTCATAAATGGAGTTAGCAAAGGATGGAAGTGCAAGTTCGCAGATTGCTTCGATTATCATACCAGATGCACTGATTAATGCAAGCCCCCACAGACCTTTCATATATTTGGATAATTTTTTTAACACTTCTTTTCACTCCTTTCAAATAAATTGCCGATTGCAGTATCAAGTGTGTCTGTTAAGTTCAAAACCTGCTCTTCGGTTAAATTTTTATGCAGTATTTCTTCCATAGAATCCATATGTCTTCTTACTTCTTCAGACGATGCTTTTGCTTTTTCTGTGGGATAAAGACGTACAATGCGTGCATCTGATTTGTCAGTCTTTTTTATTATAAAACCTGATTTTTCCATTCTTTTTACAGATACACTTGCCGTTGCGGTTGATACCTCAAGTTTGTCTGCGAGCTGATTGAGCGTTATTCCTTCATCTTTAAGCAATATGAAAATTAAGTCCTGCTGGCCTGAGAACAGACCTTGTTTGGACCATGCATCGTTGGATATTTGGCGTATTAATTTTGACAGGCACATGATTCTTGGTCCTATCATATTTTTTGGTGGTGGATTATTGTGTTTTCTAAAGCCCATTATTTGTCCTCACAATATTCATTTAGTCGACTAACGATTATTTTATCACAAGATTAAAAATTGTCAAGATTTTAGTTGTAAACTATTTGTGAATGTGTTAGAATAGTTAAATTCAAAGGAGCAGTGATTATGAATTTATATGATTATAATACTGTAAAAAGAATTCTGTCACATCATGGTTTTACTTTTTCCAAAGCTTTGGGGCAAAACTTTTTGATTGACCCTGATGTTTGTCCGCAAATGGCACAAAGCCTGAACGCGGATGACAAAACAGGTGTTATTGAAGTTGGTCCGGGTATAGGTGTGTTAACAAAAGAGTTGTGTAAAACCGCGGGCAAAGTTGTGGCACTTGAACTTGATAAAAGATTGTTTCCGATTTTGGATGAAACATTAGCCGGATTTGATAATCTTGAAGTTGTCAATGCGGATGTTATGAAAGTTGACCTGAAATCTTTGATTGATGAGAAGTTTGCAGGTTTTAATTCAATAAAAGTATGTGCAAATCTTCCTTATTATATAACATCACCGGTTATTATGACTCTGCTGGAAAGCAATCTCGCAATTGATGAAATTGTTGTTATGGTGCAGAAGGAAGCCGGAGAACGCCTTTGTGCCGAAGTGGGAACAAGACTTGCGGGTGCAGTCACGGTTACCGTTAATTATTATGCTGACAGTGAAATTCTCTTTGAAGTCGGCAAGGATAGTTTTATGCCAAGTCCAAAGGTTGACAGTGTGGTTATAAAACTGACCCTGCATAAAGAAAGAAAATTTGAAGTCAGAGATGAAAAAAGATTTTTCACTACTGTTAAATGTGCATTTTCTCAAAGGAGAAAAACTGCACTCAACAGTATTTCCAACACGATGGGTGTTTCAAAAGATAAGGTATCAACTGCATTTGATACCCTTGGATTAGATACCAATATTCGTGCTGAAAAGTTGAAGATGGAGGATTTTATAAAAATCTCTGAACTGATTTAGGAAGGAGAATTATGAAGGACAATACAAGAGTTTTTGAAGATTATTCTGTTCCCAAAGCAGTTGCAACCATGGCACTGCCGAGTATGCTTGGTATGCTTATTAATGTAATATACAATCTGGCAGATACTTTTTTTGTTGGGCAGACTGGAGACAGTAACCAGGTTGCGGCGGTTTCTGTTTCCATGCCGTTGTTTATGATTTTTATCGGATTGGGCAATCTTTTCGGTGTAGGCGGATGTGCATTTGTCAGCCGTTCGCTTGGTGAAGGACGAACAGACAGAGTTAAAAAAATCAGTTCGTTTTGTATTTACACATCCATTATTGCAGGTGTAATAATCGGAGTAATCTATTTTGTTTTTAATTCACCATTGTTATATTTGGTTGGTGCGAGTGATAATACCATAGATTTTGCAAAGGATTATCTGAAATGGGTGGCGCTCGGCGCCCCGTTTTCGGTTTTATCCATTACGGTGTGTAATTTAATTCGCGGCGAGGGTGCTGCAAAAACGTCTATGTTCGGTATGGTGTTCGGTCAGTTAATCAATGTGGTTCTTGATCCTATATTCATACTCGGCAGCGGAGATAAACTTTTCGGTATCTCTTTGCCATTTGGATTTAATCTCGGTGTAGCAGGTGCAGCGATTGCAACGGTTATCGGCAATGTTTGTTCCGTTGTATTTTTCTTAATCTATTTCCTCAGAGGGAAAAGTATACTGAGCATCACACCGAAACGATATACTGTTAAGGACGGTGTGGCAAAAGGTGTTATATCAGTTGGATTTCCTGCGTGTATCAACAATATCCTGATGAGTATCAGCAATATTATTGTTAATATTGTTCTGGTGGATTACGGTGATAATGCAGTTGCGGCAATGGGTGTTGCCATGAAAGCAAACATGTTGGTTGTTATGCTGCAAATCGGTCTTGCACAGGGCGTGCAGCCACTGATTGGATATTGCTACGGTGCCAAAAATTATACGAGAATGAAAAAATGTATGCGTTTCAGTATTGCCTGCAATGTGGTTATCGGCACGGTGATGATGCTGTTTTATCTGCTGTTTAGAAAAAATGTTATCAGTATGTTCATCAATAATGATGAAGTCATAGATTTGGGCGTGCAGATGCTGTCGGCACTGATGAGTGTGGGTCCTGTAATCGGAATTATGTTTGTGTTCAATTTTGCATTTCAGGGAATGGGCAAAGGCTGGCAGACGATGATTTTGTCCATCGGCAGGCAGGGTCTTGTTTTTGTTCCGCTGTTGTTTATTATGAACGCACTGATAGGGCTCAACGGTATCATATGGGTGCAGGCTACGGCGGATATTGTTTGTGTTGTGATGAGTATTATTATGTATCTGTTTATTAATAAAGATATTAAAAAGAAAGAAAAACTTTTATCGCAATAAATAAGAAACAAAAACGCTGTCTCGTTACGAGACAGCGTTTTTTATTATGATTTATAAATTATTTTCCGCAATGTATTGAAGAGTTGCCTGTTTTGCAGCATTAAAGCCTTTTAATATAAAACCGTGGTCGCCATGTACCTCAATCAATCTGCAATTTTTATATTTCTTTTCTGCTTTTCTTGAATAATCAATACTTACAAGGCTATCTTCAATTCCGTGAATGATAAGAACAGGATTTTTATATTCACAGATTTCATTGTAAGGATCAAGCAGGTTGGCATCATTGGCATATTTTTTGCTTAATTTTATTGTTATTGCTCTGAATGTATCAGGGATTTTATTGGGATTGAATTTTGCCGTAATCATATGTCCTCTTCGTGCATCGTCCGGGATACATAATGCGGGGTAGTACAAAAAAAGACGTTCAATTTCATCCTTGCGTTCTGCCGCCGCAAGAGCTGACACAAGACCGCCTTGACTGCATCCTGCAAGAGAAATATGATTTTGGTCAACGAATTCAAGATGTTTCGCGTAATCTATCACATCAATCAAATTTTCTTTTTCCGTTATTACGCTCATACCTGTACTTTTTCCGCTGCTTATTCCGCTGCCTGACATACAAAAGTCATACAGGAAGGTGATATATCCCGCCTGCACAAATGTTTTTGCGTAGTTGAAAGTGATTGCCATATTGCTTGCAAAACCGTGGCTGACAATCATTGTTTTACCGGGTTTAATTGTTTTGTCGGAATAAAGGATAATACCTCTTAGCGTGTTTCCGTGACTGTATATGCTGAAAGGTTTGATTTTCATACTGTTTGTTCTCCTATAATGTTATTTTATAAAGTCCGGCACCATGTGAAGCAATTGTATGGGTGAACTTATTTTTGAATTTACCAAGGTTTTCTTTTCCCCAAATGTCGTAAATATTATATTTTTCATCAGGCATAAGTATTTCTGAAAGATTGATGGTAATACGATGCTCTGTGTCACGGGTATTGAACAGAGCAATATATTTACATCTGTTACCGTCAGCAATCCAGATAATATCACCTTTGCCGTTTTTTTCTTTACGCAGGTGCTGATGTGCGTTTTTGCATGTACTGTGCATTTTCAGATATGCTTCATTGGTTAAAAGGGAATATGTCCACTCGTCATTTTCAGGCATATTGCCGCCCATAAAAAGCGGACTCTTGAATATACCCCAAAGCGTCATCATTGTGATTTGTTCATCTTTTGTGAATTGTGTCATTCTGTTCTGCGGACCGTGGCAGGTTCCGTTCTTTGACAGAATGCCGAGAGGAAGCATATCACAGTCGGGATAATTGCCTGTGCGGACCTCATTCTGCCAGAGGAGACATTTATCGAACATATCATGGAGTTTATCCCATCTGTCCCAAAAATCACCTGTCATACGCCACATATTTGCATGTTTTGCAAGATGCCGGGCATTTTCAATCTGTGCAGGCCCCGGAGAAAGTGATAATACCATATCTCTTGAACAATGATCAATTGCTTTTCTTATCATTTCAATTTCATAATAAGCAGAATATGGATTGTCCCATTTTCTGAACTCAGTAATGCAAATGTCATCGCATTTAATAAAATCAACACCCCATTCGGCATAAAGTTCAAATATGGAGTTGTAATAATCCTGAGCACCCTGACAATTTTTCATACCATACATATCCGTGTTCCAGGAGCATACGGAAAAATGATGGGCAACTTCTTTTGCAGAAACATTACTGCCCTTAATCGGTGTGTTTGTATGAACTGCCTGACGCGGTATTCCGCGCATAATGTGGATTCCGAATTTGAGACCTAACTTATGACAATAGTCCGCAACCGGCTTAAAGCCTTTATTTCCCTTTGCACTGGGAAAACGATTTTCGGCAGGCAGAAGTCTGCCGTATTCGTCCATATTAAGCGGTGCAAAGTTGAAATAATCATTATTTTTTGCCGTTGGTTCATACCATTGTATATCACATACAATATATTCCCAGCCGTATTTTTTTAAATGTTTTGCCATATAATCGGCATTTTCAATCAATTCTTTTTCCGTAACGCCTGCACCGAAACAGTCCCAGCTGTTCCAGCCCATAGGCGGTGTTTTTGCAAGTTTTTTATGCATAAATGTTCCTCAACTCTTATTCTGTTTCTGTTTATATTTCTGTGCCGTATTGTGATACCAGTGTGTTGATTTCATCATTGCTCACTTGTGCAACAAAATGGTTTGCATCGTAATAATTACTTTTGTCAATGTTGTTGATTAAATCCTCGTACTTTATAATTTTTCCTTCTCCAAAGAAAATGTACCATTCCTCAATGCCTTCAATCTGATTCAGGACTATATAAGGTTTGTCAGGCAGTACGGTTGGATTGTCGGGCATAACAGCATACAGACCTATCAGTTTCCCGTCCGTATTGTATACTTTTGGTGCAGCATAGTAAACATCCCGTGACTGTAATTCATCAAGATATTTTTCAAATCGGCTTACATCATTGCCGATTTTTTGCATTTCGTTAACGCCCAATGAGATGGGATTTATCAGTCCGAATATTTGCATATATTTATATTTGTTATTGTTCAAGTCATTTTTTATCATTTCAAGTCCGCATTCACTGCCTTTTATGTCGTCCTGTATGAATTGTTCAATGCTGTCGAATCCGACAGTTTCGCCCTCACGGCAGAATTTTTTTGTTTTCAGCATTCGGCACAGTTTCTTTGTCAGTTCATAAAAAAGGCTGATTTCTTTTTCTCCTGTAGGCAGACTCAAACGCAAATTGATTTCATTATTATCAAGTGAAAATTCAATACCGCGTGCAAGTCCGTTTTCTCTGTTGAATAAAAGGGTATATTCACCAATTTCATTTTCACACAGCCTGAAGTTTCCGTCATTGATTCCGTAAGAAAGACCGCAGTTTTTGATTACGGTTTCCGGATGAAGTGTTTTTTTGAACAGACCTGTTTGTTTTATTGTTATGTTTACTGACATAAAAAGACCTCTTTTAATTAAAATGGATACTCTCAAATTTTTTATATCATACAGCATAGAGTAAGTCAATAAAAAACACCTGATTTTGAATGAAATCAGGTGTGAATGTAATTTATTGTTGCTCTTGATTTTTTAAAGCTTCTTTTTCTGCCCGCTTTTGTGCTCTCTTCTTTTTTGCTTTGTATCCAAGAAGTTTGTCAACATGCTCATCAGGAGTTGTACAAGTGCCGAGTGTAACGGTTTTATTACCGTAAATACCATGGAAATCCGAACCGCCGGTCATAAGAATTTTGTTCTTTTTACAGATAGCGGAAAGTTGCTCAATCTGCTCATCTGTTGCGTATGGAGTCCAAATTTCTATACCGTCAAGTCCCATTTCAATATATTTGTCAATTTCATCAAAATTATCATAAAGAGTTGGATGTGCCAGAACAGCAATACCGCCTGCATTATGAATTTCTTCGATAACATCTTTAACTTCCGGATAATTAACAGGTGCCAGCAGATTTGTTGCACTCTCTCTTGAAAAGAGGGCAGTGTAAAGTTCACCGAAAATTTCGTTTGTATATCCTGCATCCATCAAAGCATGCATAATATGCTGCTTGAACAAATTGGTTGAACCCGAAGCGTGGTTGATGATAAAATCATTTGATACAGGAAAACGCGATGCAACTTTGAGCATCATAATTTGTCCTGCACGTTTTCTTGCGACTGAAGTGCGTTTGCAAAGGCCCTCAAGTCTGTCCGGTTTTTCTGCAAGATAGCAAAGGATATGTACCTTTTTACCTACTTCTTTGTCAAATGCGGAAAGTTCAACGCCCGGAATAACAGTGACGCCGTATCTTTTGCCGATAACCTGTCCTCTTACTGTTCCTGCAAGACAGTCATGGTCAGTTATGGCAATAGTATCAATTCCGCTTTTTTGAGCAATAACAATCAAATCTTCAATACCGACTGAACCGTCGCTTAATTTAGTATGACAATGTAAATCTGCTGCCATAACTTTCTCCTTTCAAAATCAGTGGAAATGTGCTAAATTTTGTGAATATTTATGAATTAAAAAATTGTGAGCAACTGCTCACAATGTGTAGATAAAACTACCCTGTATATATAATAGCATTTAAAAATACTTTTTTCAAGTTAAAATTTCAACAAAATTCAACAATTTATTGTGTTAAAGTCTATATATTTTTTATTTCAGAAATTTATTTAATGTGCTGACAGGTAAGCCGACAACATTGAAATAATCGCCCTCAATTGACTCAACAAGCAGTGCGCCTTTTCCCTGAATACCATATGCTCCTGCTTTGTCATATGGTTCGTCAGTATCAAGATAGGCATTGATTTCATCGTCACTTAAGGTGAAAAATTTTACTTTTGTTTCAACAGAGAAAGTTTCGGTTCTGTCAGGACTTATAACAGTTACACCGGTAAAAACACTGTGCGTATTGCCGCTGAGCAGACGCAGCATATGAAAGGCATCTTCTCTGTTCATAGGTTTGCCCAAAATTCTATTACCAATTGCCACAACGGTGTCAGCACCAATAATCGTGTTGACATTATCGGCAAAAGGCTCTGCCTTTATTCTTGATAGGTATTCTACTGCCTCTTTTGGTGAAATCCCTTCTTCCAAAGTTTCATCAACGTCTGCGGTTTTAATAACAAAATCAGTTGTTATGAATGATAAAAGTTCTTTTCTTCTTGGTGATTTTGACGCAAGTATTATCATCAGATTGCCCCCCTTTGGTATAAACCTCTTGTATATTTAAATGGTGGTTTTGCCTTCTTTTCATTTAATAAGATTATGTTTTCAACTTCTTCAACACTTTCTGTGGAAAAATAGAAATGTGCAAAATCCGTTTTAACCTCATCCATTCTGTCAAGCATATAGATTGGTACGCAGTTGAGCATTTCAACACAAGGATAATCCGAACATATAACAGGGAATTCATAGCCTTTTCTGTCAGTCAGTTTTCCTTTTTTATTACATTCATAACAACCTATGCTTGTTTTTATCGGGCAGTTTCTTGTTAGCATCAGCGGTACTTTGCCGTAAACGATAATGCCTGTGTTTTTTGCATTGATTTTATTTGCCTGTTCAAGCATTAATTCAAATGAAAGAATGGGATTATCTATCAGATTGGCACTTTCGCTGTTGAATATATTCAGACCGAAATCACCGAAAACTTCAAATCCCATATCCTTTGCGAGTCGGTATCCGCCGATGTTGGGGCATAAAACTTTGCGTACGCCGGCTTTTTTCAATTTAGTAAGTTTGGTTTCAATTTCTTTTTCAATACCGAACATGCCTCGTGGGAGCACGGCTCCTGCTCTGTTGTCAATAAAGTCTTCAATCGTTGAATTGAGCGGAATAAATACATGTTTGAACGGATGTTTGTCAGGTATTTGTTTTGCACTTTTGAATGATGCGGTAAGATACGGTGTGCTGTTTTTTAGTATAGGATTTATCCTGTCAAAAGGCTCGCACACCACCTCGTGTTCAGGTTCCTGTGTGATTTTTTCAACTGCGGTTCGGCGAAGTTCGTTAATCTTTGATGCAGGAAGAATCAGACCGTCATCAAGGACAATATCAATCTGACCTGCAAAAAATTGTGTTCCGCCGAGTTTGGAAAGTCTTTGTGTCAGACTTTCCGCTGTCATTGGTTTGTTAATTGCTTTTTGCGGAGTTTCACCTTCGACTGTTATTTCTCTGCCAAGTGCATTTACGGTAAGGCTGCATTTTTCACCGGTTTTGCATACAAATGACATATCCATTCTGATAAGCGGATTTTCATTGTCATAGTTATGACTTATGTCTTTAAGAACATTTTTGGCAGAAAGTACATCTTCCTTTTGTCTGCTGCCGAACATATTATTGCCAAGTTTATTTTTCAAATATCCGTCAGTAAAACCACTGCGAGAGAATATACTGCGAAGCGTGAATTTGTCAGCAGCACTGTATTTGCCGTCAATTGCATTTTTCATTGCAGTTACTACGGCGCTGACATATTCAGGGCGTTTCATTCTTCCCTCAATTTTTAAAGAATTGATACCGTCCAGCAATTCCAAATCTTCAATCAGGCTGAGATCTTTCAGCGATAATGCGGTTTCACTTTTATTACCTTTTGCAGTGAACGGCAAACGGCATGGTTGTGCACAAAGTCCGCGGTTTCCGCTCCTCGAGCCAATCATGGATGACAGATAACACTGTCCGGATACACACATGCACAATGCACCGTGGACGAACATTTCAAGTTCAATATCCGTATTTTCTCTTATTTCACGGATTTCCTCGGCAGTCATTTCTCTGGCAAGTACAACACGTGAAAATCCCATTTCTTCAGCATATTTAACACCGCTGACAGTCATTATGCTCATCTGTGTTGAACCATGCAGTCTTGCCTGTGGGAAATGCTCTTTTATAAATTTTGCCACACCAATGTCCTGAATGATAAATGCATCAACACCGATTGACAAAGCGTATTTCACTTCGTTGTACATCTGCTCAAATTCATCATCACTCATAACGATATTGAGTGTCAGATAAATTTTTGCGCCGTGTGAATGGCAGTATTTTACCGCCTCGTATAATTCTTTATTATCAAAATTGCCGGCATTACGACGGGCGTTGAACGATTTACCGCCAAGATAAACCGCATTTGCGCCACTGCGTACACCGGCAATTAAAGACTCCATACTTCCTGCAGGAGCCAAAATTTCAAAATTCATATTTTGTCCTTATCTGTTAACTCTGTTTCTTAAATCAGCAATTTCACGGTTGAGTCTTTCAACTTCACGTCTGGCAACCTCAACCTCCATTTTTGCTCTTGCACTTTCTTCAAGATAATCCTTAATCTGAACTCTCAGATTATCAGCCGATGCAGAAGCCTTTCTGCAGGCGTCAAGCTGGTCAAGTGCCACGAGAACGGCAGCCTGTGTCATCGAAAGTGACGGATTTGAATTGCAGATTGAACGTATCTCATCGTTGAGAAAATCTGCCAAATCTTCAACATACTGACTGTCATCTTCGGTAACGATTGTGTAGGTTGCACCGCCGATTTTAACCTGAACTCTGTTTTTATTCATAATTTATACACCTTTACATAATTGTCGACATAAATTTACATTTTTAAGTATAACAATAAAAAATAGAAATGTCAATGTGATTGCATATTAGTATTATAAATAATTTCCATATAAATAAACAAAACCCACGAACATTTTTGTTTGTGGGTCATCAACAGATTGTTATTTTATGAGCATACTCCTGTGTTGCTACAGGTAATAGTCAGTGTTCGGTTTATTGTTTTTATCGGAACACCTAATACATATTTTTCGTGTAAATACTTTTCCACCAAATACATTGTTGATAAATAATAACATTTGTGGTATTGTTAGTTTAGGGAAATTGAGCACGAATTTTTATAAGGGTGATAATAATGATTACTGTAATTACTTTTGTGATAAGCACTATTGCGTTGTGGATTTACGGATTGTTCTATGAAATTGAATTTGAGATGGTATTCGTTTTTAGTTTGCTTATCTCAATAGCTGTTTCGATTCCGTATTATTACCACAAAATCTCAAAAGAATTTGACGAGATAAAAGAGAAACTTGAAAAAGACGAAAAAAATCAGAATGATACTGAAAATTAACATGATAATCAACTAAAAATATAAGGAGTGACTTAAATACTGGTCATTTTATACATAACAGATAAAAGATAAAGCCTTGCAATCACACATTGCAAGGCTTTAATATTAATACTTTTTCAACTGTTCCTCATTGAAATCTTCAAGGAATTCGTCATAGGTTCCTTTTCTGTCAAGTATAGTATTACCCGAAATTTCAATAACTCTGTCAGCAATTGTCTGAATAAACTGATGGTCGTGAGAGGTGAACAGGATTGTTTCAGGATATCGGATAAGTCCGTTGTTGAGTGCTGTGATTGACTCAAGGTCAAGGTGGTTGGTAGGCTCATCAAGAATAAGAACATTTGCACCTGAAAGCATCATCTTGCAGAGCATACATCTTACTCTCTCTCCACCTGAAAGAACGTTTGCCATTTTCAGTGCTTCTTCACCTGAGAACAGCATTCTTCCGAGCCAACCACGGATATCTGCCTCAAGCGTGTATGTTGTGTACTGTCTCAGCCAGTCAACCAGTGAAAGCTCAACATCATCAAAATATTCGCTGTTGTCACTTGGGAAATAGCTCTGTGAGGTTGTAACACCCCATTTGTATGAGCCCTCATCAGGCTCCATTTCGCCCATAATGATTTTGAATAATGTGGTTTTTGCAACAACGTCAGAACCGACAAAGGCAACCTTTTCTCTCGGATGAATAACGAAAGAAATATCATCAAGAACCTTTTTGTCGCCGATTGTTTTTGAAAGGTGGTCAACTCTGAGCAAATCGTTACCGCATTCTCTGTCAGGCTTAAAGTCAACATATGGAAAGCGTCTGCTTGATACAGGCATTTCAATCATCTCAAGGGCATCAAGCTGCTTTTTACGGCTGGTTGCCTGTTTTGACTTTGCTGCATTAGCAGAGAAACGCTGGATGAATTCCTGAAGTTCCTTGATTTTCTGTTCATTCTTTTTGTTCTGGTCTCTTGCCTGTCTTTGACGCATTTGGGTGTATTCATACCAGAAGTCATAGTTACCTGTGTAAAGCTGGATTTTACCAAAGTCAACATCACATATATGTGTGCATACTTTGTTGAGGAAATGACGGTCATGGGAAACCACAATAACCGTGTTTTCAAAATCCAAAAGGAAGTTTTCAAGCCAGCGTATTGCAGAAAGGTCAAGGTGGTTTGTAGGCTCGTCAAGAAGAAGAATATCAGGATTGCCGAAAAGAGCCTGTGCCAGAAGTACTTTAACTTTCATATCAGACGGAAGCTGTGCCATCTGCATATAGTGATATTCATCGGATACACCTAATTTGTTAAGCATAAATGCTGCATCGGATTCTGCATTCCAGCCGTCCATATCCGCAAATTCGGCCTCAAGTTCGCCTGCTTTGATTCCATCTTCTTCGCTGAAATCTTCTTTCATATAAAGAGCATCTTTTTCTTCCATAACTTCAATGAGTCTTGGGTTACCCATCAGCACGGTGCGGATAACTTCATACTCATCAAATGCAAAGTGGTCCTGCTTTAATACAGAGAGACGTTCACCCGGAGTAATGAATACTTCGCCCTTTTGTGCATCGAGTTCACCTGAAAGGACTTTTAAAAAAGTGGATTTGCCGGCACCGTTTGCACCGATAATACCATAGCAGTTGCCTGAAGAAAAAGTAACATTAACACGTTCAAATAAAGTTCTTCCGCCAAACTGGACAGTTATATTGTTTGCTTGAATCATACTTTTGCTCCTTCTTAATAAAATCTGGATATATGATACTACATAAAAGAATTAAAAACAAGTCAAAGTTGATTTTCTTTTTAAAATATATTATAATAATAAAGTTATTATGGAGAAGTGCGGGGATATAACGATTATGGATATTAAAATTTCACCATCAATGCTTGCAAGTGATTATGCAAATTTGCAAACAGAACTTGAAAAATGTGAAAAAGGCGGAGCAGATTTAATCCACCTTGATGTTATGGACGGGCATTTTGTTCCGAACATTTCAATAGGAGCACCTGTTATTGCAGCAATGAAAAAGGTGTGTAAGGTGCCGTTTGATGTTCATTTGATGATTTCAGACCCGTTGTTTTATATTGAAGATTTTGTAAAAGCAGGGGCAGATATAATTACGTTTCATACAGAGTGTGACTCAGATATAAATGCGACTATTGATAAAATCATATCTCTTGGATGTAAAGCGGCACTTGCTGTAAAGCCGAATACACCGATTGAAGATGTATTTCCTTATCTCGATAAACTATCAATGGTGCTTGTTATGACTGTTGAACCGGGATTCGGCGGTCAGAGTTTTATGGAAAGTACAATGCCTAAAATCAAATTGCTGAGGGAAAAATGCCCGAATCTGGATATACAGGTTGACGGCGGAATCAACACCGATACGGTTAAGATTGCAGGGCGTGCAGGTGCAAATGTGTTTGTTGCAGGGTCAGCTGTGTTCAAAAGTGACAATCCGGCACAAACAATCCAAATGTTAAAGGAAAATGCAAGATGAAAAAGAAACGCTTTTATAATGACAAAAAGCGAAATACCAAGTGGACGGAGCCTGAGCGAGGCAGAAAAATTTATTTTGCCGATAAATATATTGAATCCGACAATGGTTCAGATAAATTTGACAATAGGCGCCCAAAGGAAAAAAAGCCTGTATTCACCAGAGACAGGATGTTAGGCTTTGCAAAATGGCTTGTTGCTGTTGCGGGCTGCTTTGTTATCATAAGTATCGGCTATACCTTAATGGATATTTATATTGACAGAAATGCAATGCCGATAACAGAAAACGAAATTGATGCAGATAACGGTATCAGCAATGTATCTTTAAGAATCAAAGGCTGTACAATCGAGTCTTTGACGATGGATAACGGGGTTTTGCTCAGTGCAGTTATTGATAATGTGCAGAACAACGGGTACACAGGTGCTTGTTTTGATATTAAGCGCGATGACGGCACAATCGGTTATTCAAGTGCGCTTGCAACGGTTGATATGTATGGTGCCCAGTCATCTCCGGCAAGTGATGCAGCAGGGTCGGTAAATAATCTTATCCAGAATGATATTTTGCCAATCGGCCGAATTTCCTGTTATAAGGATACTGTTTTTGCCAATTCCGATTTGTCAGCAGGAATTTTGGTTGACGGAGAATTATATCAGGACTCTGACGGTAATGCCTATCTTAATCCGGACAGTGAAACGGTTTATGATTATATAAAAGGGCTTGTTGAAGAAGTAAAGTTAATGGGCGTGACTGTATTTGTCCTTGATAATTGTGATTTGCCAAGTGAAATCAGTGAAGGCTATAATGACGGCTTTGATGCATTGAGTGAAAAACTCAGTGCGGATTTCAACGGTGAAGTTAAATTTATGCAGGGTGTCTCCATAACGTTAACAGGCACAGACGAAAAAGAGATTGAACAGGAATGGACTGAAAAAACGCAGAATACAGATAATGATAATGCGGTTTATTATATCAATACCAAAAACAAAGAAGCGGTCAAAACCTTGCTGAACAGCAGGGAGAATATAAATTATATAATTATAGAATAGGATGATTTTATGAGGAGAAAAATCAGCGTAGTTCTAATGTGTGCGGTATATTGCTGTATATTTGCTGCACCATTTCAATGTATGGCTTCAGAAACTTCCCCATCACTTGCATCAATCAGTTTCAAAAATGCCGTTATCAATGAAAAGTTCACACCCGATGTGCAGGAGTATACGATTACACTTGATGATAATCAGGAGTCACCGACTCTTGAGAGTTACAAAATTAATGGTACAGCGGATATTTTTGTCAATTATACTTACAATGATGCAAATCACCAGACCGGAATCACTGCAACCCTGCAATATGACAAGGGAAGTATGATTTATAATTTTATATATTCCAATCCTGCTGTAAATAGTGATAACAGTGACAATATTCTGTCATCTATTTTCTGTACTTATGGCGAAATATCACCTCAGCTTAATAATGAAGATACATCATATAAACTGTATATACCGTCAGACTTGACACATCTTACAATCACTCCCGTGACCAGAGATGTTAATGCGTATTGTCCGCCTGTTGAATTGATTCTGGATGATAATCAAACACCGAAAATCACGCTCTATTCAACTGCGGCAAATGGCAGTAAAAGAGAATATTCTCTTAATATTAAACGCGTTGCCAAGACCACATCTCAGGTTAAGGCAGAGATGGAACGTCCTGATTTTACATCTTTTGTTGAAGGAACACGGCTTTATCAAAGACCTGAATTTATTATTACCGTCTGTGCTGTTGCAGGGGGAGCAGCAGTAGTTTGGGCTTTATTTGCAATAACCAGACGTGTGGCAGTAAATCCTTATGATAAGGATGAAAAGCCGTTTTATACCCCTGTTGATTAAAGTTTATCTGTTACAAAGAAAGGAGAGTATGTTATGAATATTGAAGAAATGACAATAGAAGAAATCGCAGAGCAAATCAACTCTCTTTTTGATAATAAAAAGTATTCAGACATCAAAAGTATTCTTGCAGAGATTAATCCTGCTGACGGTGCTATTATTTTTGAAGAAGTCAGTTATGAAAGGCAGATACTTCTGTTCAGGCTTTTACCTAAAGAAGAAGCTGCTGAAGTGTTTGTTGAACTGGATTATGATACCCAAGAGACACTGATTCATGGTTTTTCAGATACGGAATTGCGTGAAGTGCTTGATGAACTTTATCTTGATGATACGGTTGATATTATTGAAGAAATGCCGGCTACTATTGTAAAAAGGATTTTGAAAAATACCGACTCACAAACAAGAGCATCAATAAATACTTTGCTGAAATATCCTGAAGACAGTGCAGGCTCAATTATGACGCCTGAATTTGTCGACTTAAAAAAGAATAATACGGTTGAAGATGCCTTTAAGCGAATCAGACGTACAGGACCCGACAAAGAGACCATTTATACCTGTTACGTAACGGATGAATCAAGGCATTTGATTGGTGTAATCACGGTTAAAGACCTTCTCCTCCATGAGTATGATGATAAGATTGAAGATTTGATGGAGACCAATATAATCTATATTTATACGCATGATGATAAGGAAACAGCCGTTCAGTTGTTTGATAAATACGATTTTCTGGCATTGCCTGTTGTTGACATGGAACAAAGGCTTGTGGGTATTATTACAGTCGATGACGCGTTGGATGTTTTGCAGGAAGAGAACACGGAAGACATCCATAAGATGAACGCAATTTTGCATAATGAAAAACCATATCTCAAAATGAGTGTCGGTGAGATATGGAAGTCGAGAATTTTATGGCTGCTCATACTTATGGTGAGTGCAACTTTTACCAGCATTATTCTCAATGCTTTTGAGGCTAAACTGTCTGCTCTGATTATTCTGACATCATTTATCCCTATGCTGACAGGTACAAGCGGTAATTCAGGCGGTCAGGCAAGTGCGGTTATTATCCGTGCACTTTCGCTCGGAGAAATTGGGTTTAAAGATATTTTTAAAGTTATATGGAAAGAATTTCGCGTGGGTGTACTCTGCGGACTTACTCTTGCGGCGGTTAATTTTGTAAAAGTATGGGTTCTTGACAGGTGGCTGCTGGGTATGGAAGGGATAACGGTTGGCGTTGATCTTGTTATCAGTCTGACGCTTGTTATTGAAATTATATTTGCAAAGATGGTTGGCTGCATATTCCCGATTTTGGCAAAAAAATTAAAATTAGACCCTGCTGTTATTTCCTCTCCGATTATAACAACGGTTATGGATGCATTGTCACTTCTTGTTTATTTTGGATTTGCAACTGCAATTTTGCATATATAATATATTCGACTACTGAGCAAACAGGTTTAACGGAGCGTTATTATGGACAAAAGCAATATATTTATCATCCTATGGCTCTTCGCTTTGGCAATCTATAATTCCATTGTTTATTCCAAATTTTTTAACTATATGCTGATATGTGCAGGCGTTACAAAAGAAGATGCCCAAAGATATATCGGCAGGCATAATAACACATCGTATTCTTTCCGCGGTTACCGCATAACATCGCAGGACAGACTTACCAAGTGGCTGAAACAAAATGCAAAGCATCCAAAGGAATTCAAAGCTATGTATTCCTTGTGCAATGCCGTTGTATTTCTTTCTTTTGTGTCGGTTCCGCTTGTGATTACAATTCTTTTTTTAAAAAATATTTTTGCTGACAGGATTATTCTTGTTCCTGCTCTGTTGACAGTGATAAGTCTTATTATAACCATTGCAGGTTTTACTTACGGCAGAAAAGCGGCACTGCAGTTTGAAGACTATTTTTCAGGTGCAGAATATATTCCGTATGAATATGAAGAAGAAATTTCTCCGTATGAAGTGGATGACTCAAATGAACTTTATTCTATCCCTGAAGATTCAGGCGGGAATACAAAATCCCTTGTGCCTGTTCTTCGAATTATACCTGTGATTGTATTTGCAGTAATTGTTTTGGTTATCGTTTTGATTTCAAAGACGTATCATCCTGCTGTGAACCATAACGATTCACAGACTGAAATACAGACGCAAGAGGAAATCCGGAATTTTGAAATGTGTGTGGTTAACGGTTATCGGATGGATACTGTTTTTCAGGATGAGGGATTGAAAATCTATTCTTCGTATAATGATGTTGTTAATCGCTGTCCGGGTTATAATTTTATCGACGGCGGATGCATCACTTCCGGTGAAGACGGGCTGAATTTTAATTTTTATACCATGCAGTCAGAAGATGATGCCAAGTTGCTCTATCAGCAACTGATGGCTGATATTGATGTGATATATAATATAGGCGACAGTGCTGAAAAGCAAAACAGTAATGCTGATTTTGATTTTTACAGTATTGAGACGGATAAGGCTTATGCTGTAGCCGTACGCAGCAAGGATAAGATTATTTATGCCAACTGTGATTCATATAATACACAATGGCTCAAATCCATTTTGAAGACAATCGAATGTTTTTACGAATAGGCAGGTTCGGCTGACTGAGGATGTTGAATGATGAATGATATGGCATTTGGATATATGTTTGGATATGCAATTTTGTCAGTTCTGAGCCGAGCGGCTTTCAGGTGGCTGAGGGACATCAGTTATACGGTCTCAGGCAAGACTTTGATAGATGCTGAGATACGCAAAGATAAAATCAGGAGAAAAGAAATACCACGCAGTGCAGAAATTGATTGGCTTGTCAGTGTTTCTCCTAAACCGGGCATAACAAAAGTATTTTATTTTTTGTACTATGCCTGTATATCGGTTGCCCCTTCCTTTTTTGTTTTGTCTGTTGCAGATATTTTTATTGTGCAGCTTGATTATTATCTTGGTAAAGTGATATTGGTTATGATTGGGGTGCTGATTGTTTCATTACCTGTCGGAACATTAATAAGCAATGCAGTTGAAAGAAAATGGAATCATATGAATAAATGATTAAAATAAAACCCTTGGCTTGTGTGCGATGCACAAGTCAAGGGTTTTTGTTTGGATAAATTCCGAGTGTGATAAATAGTTTGATGTAGGTGGTTGTGAGATACCCGGAATCTATTGCAGACATATTGTCTGATTAAGGAGTAAATGCGGTTAGTCTTGAATAACCATATTTAGGTTAGCATAAACTAACTATTTTGTCAAGTCTTTTTTGAATAAACAATGGCAATAACATTGTGCGTATCATCATTGTTGTATGATAAGGTGGCTGTATCAATATTTTTGGAGAGCAAATCCGTGCTCAGCAGGATATAATAAATATCTTCATTTACAAATAATTCTTTGATAGCGGTATTATATTCCTCTTGTGTTTCAAATTTTATTTCAATACCAATATGGTTGTCTTTGAATTCATTTTTAACCACTGATTTTATATTGTTAAAATCATATTGTTCAAACTGCAGATTTTTTCTTTTAAAATAGGAATTGCAGTCATTTGCTGTGACAAAGGTTTTGTAACATTCCTCATCACACGTATGTGTTTTATTGATTTCATCACTGGTGGTGCAGAAATATGTGTGGCTTATAAAATCATTATTGCCTGATGCCTCATAGGAATCGCCCCAGGTCGGGTCAGTATAATAATAAAATCCGCCGACCTCCTGAAGTATCCATGCATGCCCGTCTGTACCGTTTGGTGTTTGTGCTGTTCCTGAAACATAAATACAGTCGACTCCTGCCATATTGAGAAGATATTGGTATGCCTTTGCATATCCGGAGCATATGGCACTGTTATGCAGAAATACACCTTCAATAGTTGATGACTGCGGATATTTTTCTATGTGACCAATTGCATCATTGTTATAGGACGTGCTGAGGATAATGTAATCAAAAATGGCAAGAGACTTTTCAAAATCATCACCCTGAGGGTCAATTTGTTCAAGAATTTCTTTCGCTTTTTCTGTGATTTCATTGTTAATTTTATCTACTTCTTCGCGGGAATATGTGTAATCGAATCTGAGAATGGAACCTGCAGAAACGGAACAGTTGCCGTTCCACCAAAAAATTTCGGGATGCTGAGCAGCAACCAGTTCAACAATATCAAAAATCCGCTCGGTTTCAATATTCGAATATATAACCGTACTTTGTTGGCACTTTGACAGTGCGTCGTAGATGTTATCAAATGCCTTTTTTTCATCGTCTGTCAGTTGGTTATATACTTGCTGAGCAATTGTTGGCGCTTTGTCAGTCTGTGCAGAATGGATTTTTACTGTCGTTTCGACAGGCGGAGTAAATAAGCCTTCAATCTGCTGCGTGATTACATTGTCATAATAAGTATTAACGAAATATAATCCACCTGCAATTATCATAATGCAAAAAAATATTTTTGTAATTTTCTTCATAACTTCACCTTGAAATATTTTACCACATTTTCAAAAAAAATATAGCGATAAAATGTAAATAATGTATATGGATTAATTTAATTATATATGATAAAATTGTTCATAAGAACAGGAGATGTTAATTAAAATGATAAAATTAATTGCAACAGATCTTGACGGAACATTAATGTCACCGGATCATCTTACAATATCGCAGAGAACGATTGATGCTTTGCAGCAGGCGCATAATAAAGGAATAAAAATTGCAATAGCAACGGGCAGGCCAATGGCGATTATAGATGATGTAGTGAAGCAGATACCGTTTGTTGATTACATTATTTATTCTAACGGTGCATGTGTGTTTGACAGGAATCTGAACTGTAATACGTATGAAAATCTGATTGATAATTCCACAGCGAGGGATATAATAGAATACTTTGTACAATATCCTGTATTTTTTGAAGTATATATCAATGGCAAATCGCATTATCAGTTCGGAACAGAAGATTATTTTGTTGCACAGGATATGCCGCAGGAATTTCTTGACAGCATTATCAGTTCAATGATAGGTCATGATAATATTCTTGATGCTGTCGGCAGCAGTGATGTTGAAAAAGTAACGCTCTATTCTGTTAAGAGCGAATTAGCAGAAAAATTCACACAAATGCTCTGCCGTCATAATTTATCAGTTGCATCAAGTTTTACGGATAATATTGAAACAACCTCCTCCACAGCTAATAAAGGCGAGGCAATAAACGGAATATGTAAAAGTCTGGGTATTACTGCTGATGACACAATGACCTTTGGTGATGCAGGCAATGATTGTGATATGTTAAGATTTGCAAAATATTCTTTTGCAATGGGAAATGCAACGGATGAATGTAAAGCGGCGGCAAAGTTTGTTACTCTGTCAAATGCTCAGGACGGACTTGCAGTTGCAGTTGAAAAATATGCACTTGGCATATAATTTTTAATTTTCCTTTAATATACTATTGAAAGAAATTATAATATTTAGTATTATTTAATAAGACTATTTATTCAGGGGAGAGATATATGGATAAAATTAATTTAAAACTTATTGAGCCGGTTCTTGATAAATTGGCAGAAGTTAAAGGGTCCTTGATTACAATTTTACAAAAAACACAGGATATTTACGGCTTTCTCCCGCGGGAAGCAATTGAATATATAAGTAAACGAACCAATATTGCCGAGAGTGAAATTATGGGCGTTGCAACATTTTATACGCAGTTCCGTCTTACACCGGTAGGCAAATATCTTATTATGCTTTGTCAGGGTACGGCCTGCCATGTGAATTCGAGTGAATTGATTTTGCAGACAATCAAAGATGAACTTGGTATTGATGACGGGGAGACTACGGATGACGGATTGTTCACACTGAAATGTGTGGCGTGTCTGGGATGTTGTTCATTGTCACCGGTTATGATGATTAATGAAAATACATACGGTTCCCTTACTCCGGAAAAAACAAAGAAAATTTTGAAAGAGTTAAGAGGTGACGAGTAATATGAAAATTGTTGTTGGTGAAGGTTCCTGCGGAATTGCAGCAGGTGCAGAAAAAGTAAGACAGGCATTGCTGAAAGAAAATCTTAACGGTGCACAGTTGACCATTGCAGGTTGTATTGGTATGTGTTATCTTGAGCCTGTTGTTGATATTTATGAAGACGGAAAAGATGTTAAGCGCCTTGTCCGTGTTACTGAAAGTGATGCAAAAAAGATTGCAGAGTATGCGCAGACTAAGGATGAAAGTGTTATTGATCCTCTTCTTGTTTCAGATGAAGATAAGGAGTTTTTGGATAAGCAGACAAGAATTGCGCTCAGACGATGCGGTATAATCAATCCTGAAGAAATTGAAGATTTTATTCATGCAGACGGTTATACAGCACTCAAAAAAGTGATTACTTCAATGACACCTGAAGATGTTATTGAAGTTATTAAAACATCCGGTCTTGCAGGCCGAGGCGGAGCCGGATTCCCGACTTGGTTCAAATGGAATGCCGCAAGACAGAGCGACGGAGAAGAAAAGTACTTAATCTGTAATGCAGATGAGGGTGACCCCGGTGCATTTATGGACAGAGCCGTTATTGAATCTGATCCGCATAATCTGATTGAAGGTATGCTTATCGGTGCATATGCTATCGGTGCAAAAAATGCGGTTGTTTATGTCCGTGCAGAGTATCCTCTTGCTATCAAAAGACTTGAAATGGCAATTGAACAGGCAACGAAAGCAGGTTACCTTGGCGAGCATATTTTCGGCACTGATTTTTCATGCAAAATGACAATCAAAGCAGGTGCCGGTGCATTTGTTTGCGGTGAAGAGACTGCGCTTATTGAATCTCTTGAAGGTCACAGAGGTATGCCGAGGCTCAAACCTCCTTTCCCTGCACAGAGCGGTTATTGGAGAAAACCGTCTAATATCAACAATGTTGAAACTTTTGCAAACGTTTCATGGATTATTAATAACGGCGGCGAGGCTTTTGCCGCAATGGGAACAGAAGGCTCAAAGGGTACAAAAGTATTTGCCGTCACAGGTAAAGTTAAACGCAGCGGTCTTGTTGAAA
Source organism: Eubacteriaceae bacterium (assembly GCA_021770095.1). Classification (GTDB taxonomy): domain Bacteria; phylum Bacillota; class Clostridia; order Oscillospirales; family Acutalibacteraceae; genus Eubacterium_R. The sequence goes on from JAETRQ010000004.1 coordinate 305,285, forward strand.
TTCCTATGGGTAAAACCCTGCGTGATGTTATTTTTGACATCGGCGGCGGAATGAAAGGGGATAAAGCGTTTAAGGCTGTTCAGATGGGCGGTCCGTCAGGCGGATGTATCCCTGCAGAGCTGATTGATACTGTTATTGACTATAAAGCACTTGGTGCGACGGGTGCAATTATGGGTTCAGGCGGAATGGTTGTTATGGATGAAAGCACCTGCATGGTGGGTATGGCAAAATTCTTCCTTGACTTCACAGCCAAAGAGAGCTGCGGCAAATGTGTACACTGCCGTATCGGTACAACAAGGATGCTTGAGATTTTGACCCGTATTACTGACGGCAAAGGTCAGGACGGCGATGTTGAATTGCTTGAAGAACTTTGTTACGGTATTAAGGACGGTGCATTGTGCGGACTTGGTCAGACAGCACCTAATCCTGTTCTCACAACTATCAAATATTTTAAGAATGAATATATTGCACATATCAAGGACAAAACCTGTCCTGCAGGTGAATGTTCAAATCTGGTTGAATATTCAATTGATAAAGATGCGTGCAGAGGATGTACTTTGTGTGCAAGGAACTGTCCTGTCGGGGCAATTGAAGGTACAGTGAAAAATCCACATAAAATTGATGCTGATAAATGTATCAAGTGTGGCAAATGCATGGATTCCTGCAAATTCGGTGCAGTGATTAAGAAATAGTGAGGAGTAGTTATGGATATGGTAAAACTTACAATTAACGGAAAAGAAATTACTGCTCCTGCCGATAGTACAATATTGGAGGCAGCAAGAGCAAACGGAATTTATATTCCAACCCTTTGCTATGATGAAGCAGTAGAAATATATGGTGCGTGCGGTGTTTGTGTTGTTGAGGCACAGGGTGTGCCGAAACTTCTCCGATCTTGTTCCGCAAAAGTTGCAGAAGGAATGGTTATAGACACCGAGAGCGAAAGAGTTGTAAAATCAAGAAAAATTGCAATGGAACTTCTGATGTCTGCACACGATGGTGACTGTGTTGCACCGTGCCAGCTTGCGTGCCCTGCCGGAACAGATTGTCAGGGATATGTCGGTCTTATTGCAAACGGACAGTTTGACGATGCACTCAAACTTATTAAGGACAGAATCCCTCTCCCTGCATCAATCGGCAGAGTTTGTCCGCATCCTTGTGAAACCGCCTGCAGACGCGGTAAGGTTGAAGAACCGATTAACATTGCACAGTTAAAATTCTTTGCGGCAGATCTTGATTTGAAGGGTGATTCATATCTTCCTGAATGTGCTGCACCGACAGGCAAAAAAGTTGCCATTGTCGGCGGTGGTCCGGCAGGTCTCTCTGCAGCACTTTATCTCAGAACAATGGGACATGAAGTTACTGTTTTTGATATGATGGATAAAATGGGCGGTATGCTCAGATATGGTATTCCGCAATATCGTTTGCCGAAAGAAATTCTTGACAGCGAAATTGCTATTATTGAAAAGACGGGTGTACGCTTTGTTAATAATGTAAAATTCGGCAAAGATATAACGCTTGATATGCTCAAGTCAGTTAATGACGCCGTTATTCTTGCACCGGGTGCTTGGAAATCCAGTCCGATGAGAGTTAAGGGCGAAGATACAAAAGGCGTATACGGAGGCATAGATTTCCTGAGGAGCGTTATTCAGGGCAATCCGGTTGATATTGGCGAGAAAGTTGCTGTCTGCGGCGGCGGTAATACTGCTATGGATGCCTGCCGTACTGCGGTCAGACTTGGTGCAAAAGAAGTTTATGTCATTTACAGACGAACAAAGAACGAAATGCCTGCTGAAGAGATTGAAATTAAGGAATCTGAAGAAGAAGGTGTTATATACAAATTCCTTACCAATCCTGTTGAAATTCACAGTGAAGATGGTAAAGTCTGCGGTATGACTTTACAACTGATGGAACTTGGCGAGCCTGACGCGTCAGGAAGAAGAAAACCTGTTGCGATTGAAGGCAAGACCGAATATCTGCCGCTTGACAGTGTTATTATGGCAATCGGTCAGAAACTGGACAGCAATGATTTTGACAGTGTTGTTGATTTGACAGACCGAGGTACAATTCTTGCAGATGAAGATACTTTCTCAACAAATGTTGACGGCGTATTTGCTATCGGTGATGCTACAAATAAGGGTGCATCCATTGCAATTGCTGCAATTGGTGAGGCAGACAGGTGTGCAGAAGTTGTAGATGCATACCTGAATGGTAAAACACTTGATTTCACACCAAAATATATCAGTAAACGTGATGATGAAAGAATTGATCTTTCTTCGAAACCGCATGAAGCACGTATAAATGCCAAAGTTCTTGATGCTCAGGTCAGAAAGAATAATTTTGACGAAGTATCCATGGGACTTGCAGTTGAAGAGGCAAAGAAAGAGGCACAAAGATGTCTCGAATGCGGATGCCGTGAATATTTTAAGTGCAGACTCCTTTCTGTTGCACAGAGATATGATATTAACCCTGAGCGTTTTGCAGGTGAAATGCCGCAGAAATATACACGTGATGACAATGCATTTATTGAAAGAAATACAGCAAAATGTATTCTTTGCGGTCTTTGTGTCCGTTCTTGTAAAGAGGTTATGGATATCAGTGCCATCGGACTTCTCGGCAGAGGATTCAAAACAAGTGTCTCTCCTGCATTTGCACTTCCTCTTGATCAAACCAAGTGTACAAATTGCGGCCTTTGCGTTAATCTTTGTCCGACAGGTGCTTTGACTGAAAAGTCATCACTTGATAAGCAAGTTCCGCTTAAAGAGACTTATTCAATAGAGAAAATAGATGTCGACGGTAAGGAATGTGAGCTCCTTGTATCCCGTTATAACGGTAAAGTACTCAGAGCAGTTCCGAACAATGACAATGCAAGAAACTGCGGTCTTTCACGTGATGTGTTGATCGCTGCCGTGGAGAAAGATTAATCCCCCTGAGGGGCTTGTAAAATAATAATGCTCATACTATAATAAGATAATCTTATTATTGAGGAGATCATAATGGACGAATTTAAAGTTATTGAAATAAAAAGAAGTGTGTTTGATAACAATGATAAAGAAGCACAAAGAGTACGTCAGGAATTGAAGCAGAAAAAGACTTTTCTGCTCAATCTGATGTCATCACCGGGCAGCGGAAAGACGACGACTCTCAAAGCTACAATATCACGCCTCAAGGATGAAATGAATATCGGTGTTATGGAAGCGGATATTGACAGTGATGTTGATGCAAAAGCCATTGCAGATGCAGGTGTCAGGTCAATTCAGCTCCATACCGGCGGTATGTGTCATCTTGATGCAGGAATGACAGAACAGGGATTAACGGAATTCGGTACAGATGATCTTGATCTTGTTGTGCTTGAAAATGTCGGCAATTTGGTCTGCCCTGCCGAGTTTGATACAGGCGCAAGCAAAAATGCAATGATTTTGTCTGTCCCCGAAGGTGATGACAAACCGCTGAAGTATCCTTTAATGTTCACAGTCAGTGATGTTGTTCTTATTAACAAAATTGATACAAAGAGCGTATTTGATTTTGATGATGATGCGGTTACAGAGCGTATTCGTAAACTGAATCCGAACGCAAAGGTATTCTTTATTTCAGCCAAAACAGGTGAAGGTATTGACTCTTGGTGCGATTGGCTCAGAAATGAAGTAGCAGAGTGGAATAAATAATGCATGAACTTAGTGTGGTTTTGGAAGTCTTCAATCTGGTTGAAGAAATTATGACAGAACAGGATTTAAAATCCGTTTCATCAGTTACGATTGAGATTGGTGAATTATCAGGCATCCTGCCCGATTATTTCAAAGAATGCTGGAATGTGGCGCGTATCGGCGGAGTGTTTGATAATACCGAACTTAATCTTGAGTTTATTCCTGCTGTGGCAAAATGTACATGCGGTGAGGAATATGAAATGCAGAAAAACAGCCGTATATGCCCCCGTTGCCATAAAACAGATTATGAAATTATCAACGGCAGAGAATTTATGGTTAAGCAAATCACAGCAAAATAAAAACAGGATGTTGGGACATCCTGTTTTTTTGTTATTTTATTCAAAAAGGTATACTCTTGTTTCATATGGGCGGGTTTTGAAGCCGTTGTTCTGAACGGTAGGATTTTCATAGTTGCAAAGTATTGCTTTGCCTTTAGCCAAATCAAATCCCTCAGGTGCTTCAAATGCAACATTATCTTCTGTGAATGAATTTATAACCAGCAATCGTTTTCCGTTATAATTTCGTTCATAAACATAGAGTTTCGATGAATTTTTATAGTGTTCTTTATAATCACCATATATTGCAACTTCGTTCTCTTTTTTGAATTTGATGAGTTTTTTGTAGTGGTTGAGGATGGAATTCGGGTCCTCCATTTCTTTTTGCGCATTGATTTCAGAATAATTTGCATTAACAGGGAACCAAGGTGTGCCTGTTGTAAATCCTGCGTTTTTACTGCTGTCCCACTGGACAGGTGTTCTTGAATTATCACGCGTTGATTTTACTGCCCATTCCCAGCATTTTTCTTCACGGAGGTGTACTTTATTCCTCGCGACGTCATAGTTGTTTTTTACGAAACAGTCAACATAGTCATCAAGTGAATCCAGTTTGGTGTTGAGCATACCGATTTCCTGACCCTGATAAATAAATGGTGTTCCTTGCTGCAGCATATACATATTTGCAAGCATTTTTCCGCTTTCGGTACGGAAATTTTCACTGCCATAGCGGGATATAATTCTGGGGTGGTCGTGATTTTCTATATAAAGTGTATTCCATGCTTTTCCGTTGATTTTATACTGCCAATTTGAGAAAGCACGTTTCATTTTTCTCAAATCAAATTTCGTTTGGATATAATCAACCATAAAGCAGTCTGCCTCAATATGCTGAAAATGGAACATCAAATCAAGTTCCTTATGGCTTTCGTCAATATATTTGAGTGCATTTTTCGGTGTCATCATTGGTGCCTCACCAACGGTGAAACAATCATATTTATCCGTTACTTCACGGTATTCCTGAAGATATTTATGTACATTCGGACCATCCATATAATGTTCAATTCCGCAGGCAGCAGGGATTGGAAATCCGTTTGGGAGCCCTTTGCGTTTGGATATAAATGTGATAACATCTTCACGGAATCCGTCAACACCCATATCCAGCCAGAATTTCATTATGTCTTTAACTTCTTCTCTTACCTTTGGATTATCGTGGTTGAGGTCAGGCTGCTTTTTTGCAAAGACGTGGAGATAATATTCGTTAATATCTTTGTTATATTCCCATGCACCGCCCTCAAAGCAGGAAAGCCAGTTGTTAGGCGGGCGTTTGCCCTTGCCTTTTCTCCATATATAGTAATCGTGATATGGTGAGTTTTTATCTTTGGAATTGATAAACCATTGATGCTCATCGGATGTATGGTTAACAACAAGGTCCATAATGACTTTGATACCGCGTTTATGTGCCTCATCAAGTACTTTTTTGAAGAGTTCAAGGTCACCGTAATCCTTGTGAATATCTTTATAATCAGCAATATCGTATCCGAAATCTGCATTAGGAGACGGATAAAGCGGAGAAAACCAAATACAGTTTATACCCAAATCTGCAAGGTAATCCAGTTTGCTGAGCACACCTTCAAGATCACCGATACCATCTCCGTTGCCGTCACAGAAAGACCTTGGCCATATCTGATAAACAACAAGTTCCTTATACCAATCCGTTTTCATAACAAAATCCCCTTTTTTATTTTGTAATACAGTTTTATTGATGCTCAACTACATCAATTAACAGTATTTTATTGTTGAATTTCCCGTTACTGATTGCTTTTTTATCTTTTATTTGCATGACGTCATTCAGAGAATGATTGCATGCGTTTGACAACGCATCAACAACTTCCAATATATCGGCAAGTTCGGTTATATCATCGCTTTCAACGAATTCATCCACTTCTTCCTGCAATTTCTTTTTCAGATAGAAAATATATTCGTCCTGACTCAAAATTTTTATATTAGGAGTTTCATTATTTTTCCTGATAATATCAGGTATATTATCTCTCACAAGTTTATTGTATATTCTTTTCATATAACGCAGCCTTTTCATAAGATGGATAAAATATCAGTATTTCAATATTTCAATAACAATTCTTTCTTTTTTCGTAGTTCGCAATTGAGCAGAAAAAATAAATCGTCCGAATCCGCGTACGGAGATAATGTCATTATCTTTGACAGTATACGATGTATTTTCAGTCAGTCTGCTGTTTATAAATATCCTGTTGTTAGAGAAGAGCCGTGAAGTCTCGCTTCTTGATAACTTATATACAGCACTGATGATTACATCAAGCCGAAGGGATGATACTACCATCTCATAATGTTCAGGCTGAGAAATAATATCATCAGATACAGTATCAGCAAGTTCTGTTTTAACAACTGTATGGCGGATTTTGTTCAGATTATCAAGAATATAATCGGCAATCTGAGAATGACAGAACAGATATGCCGTATTATGATTCACGATAATGTCACCAATCATTTCCCGCTTGATACCCAAGTTCATTATTGCGCCAAGGTAATCTCTGTGTGTAAGGCTGTCGGCAAATTTTTGATTGATAGGCCTGATTTTGATACATAAAATCGGAAAGTCATCGGTGTTTACATCCATACCAAATCCGGCAATAATGCGTTCTGCACAATCATATCCGCCGAATCTTGTACAGGGCAGGGATGTTGACATCAGTATGCTCTGCTCATCAAGATTAAGAAATTCAGTAAAGGTATTATAATTTTTTTCAAATGCGCGTGTGTATAATTCGTTAAATCTTTTTTCTATCATAAATAATATAAAAATAAAGGACTGTCTGCCGACAGTCCCTTAAAGTTAGTTCATATTTTATTTTGCTGTTGCTGCAACTGCTTCCTTGAGATATTCTGCTGATGCAGGATAATGAACATCATATGTTACAAGAACATTAGCAGATTTATCTTTAATAACAGTAACGTTAGCATGATTTACAGTAATGTGTGCTTCCATATGATAATCAGCAGTTGTGATAAGACCTGTTGCTGTGTCAATTACGACTGTTGCATAACCGCCCTTGTAGTTAACAAGACAGTTTTCAGCAGTTGTGCCTGATGCCCATGAAAGAACGGTGATTGAATCAACAGTTGCATCAATAGCACCGAGTGTGTTGAACAATTTACCCTGTGCGTCCATACCGCGGTGAGACATATTTACGTCTTTTGGCTGGAGTTTAAGTTCAACTGTACCATCGCCCTTGTCTGTTACATTTGCTGCTACCAGGTCATCTGCTGTAAGCAAACATGTTGTGAGGCTCTGTCCGTTTTCGTCAACGTCATCCTGTGGCTGGCGGTTTGATGAAGGTGAAAGACCGCATGAACCTTTAGTGAAAAGACCGCCGACGATACCGGGAACAAGTTTGTTGATTGTTGCATTCTCTTTGCCTTCAATCATAATGTTTTTAACCTGAAGATCTTCTTCACCAAGCATTGAATACCAAGTTACGGTTTCACCGCTGTCAAGAACATATTCCTGTGTCTGTGCTTTTGTTTTGTTATAAGCTTCTGCATAATAGTTAAGCACATCTTCCTGGCTTTTGAATTCAACTCCGCCGTATGTACCTGCAGTAAATTCATCAATTACTGCTACGTCTACTTCTTCTTGTGTTTCTTCACCTGATAAAGCAGTAGCGGCAGGCTTGAGCGCAACCATCAAAACAGTTGCAACCAGACATATAACAAGAACTACAGATAAAACTGTATTTAATGTGCTGAGTTTGGACTTTTGTTTCATAAAAATTCCCCTTTTACAGTATATTACTTTCTTATAATATACTAAAACGCTTTATTTTTCAATAGATTTTTTGAATTTATTTTTGGAAGAGCACAGTAATGTCGGTTCCTTTATTCAAAATACTGCTGACAACCAATTTTGCGTCGTGGATTTGTGCAATGTGTTTCACGATTGCAAGACCCAGTCCCGTTCCGCCTGTTGCCTTGCTTCTGCTTTTATCTACACGGAAGAAACGTTCAAATATCCGCTCGTGATATTTTTCCTCAATGCCGATTCCCGTGTCGCTTACTGTGAGCATCGCTCCGTTTTCCTGCGGCTCAACTTTGACTGTGACAGTTCCGTTCTCAACATTATATCTGATTGCATTGTCACATAAGTTATAAACTAATTCTTCAAGCAGGGAAGGGTTTGCTTTTATATAAACATTTTCACCCTCAAGGTTAATCTGCACACCTTTTGCTGTTGCATTAATTGAAAGTGCTTCAACACATTTTTGTGCGGTTTCATATAGATTTACTGATGAAAAGGTGATATTTTCATCGCTGTTTTCATCAAGCTGTGATAGTTGAATAATATCTTCACTCAGGTTAACAAGTCTTAATGCCTGTTTTCGGATGATACTGGCAAAAGGTTTTATGTCGGGTTCTTTCGCAATGCCTGTTTCAATAAGTTCGGCATATCCTGCTATTGAAGTCAGCGGAGTTTTAAGTTCATGGGAAACATTAGCAGTAAATTGCTTTTTTTGCTTATCAAGGATTAATTGTTTTTCCTTTTGTTCTTTCAGTATATTGGCAAAAGGTTTGAGTTCAGGCTCGGTTTTGGCATTTTCAATATTATCAATTTGTTTGACAAGTTGCTCAATCGGTTTGATAATACTTTTTGTGATTGCAAAACTTATAACAGCAGAAAGAATAACGGCAAACAGAATAACGCTGCCGATAACAATTGCAATTTCTATGAGTTCGCCCTTGTCCAGCATATCAAATTTTAACGGCAGGACCGCTATAACCAAAATGCATGTCAGCAATATGAGCGTAATACTGAAAGAGAGAATTTTAATTAAAGTCTTTTTAATCATTTAATCACCGATTTTGTATCCGACATTTCTTATGGTTTTTATATGTTCTCCGGCAGTTCCGAGTTTTTTTCTGAGCGACTGGATATGAACATCTACCGTTCTGTTTCCCTGCTCAAAGTCATATCCCCACACAATTTCCATTAATCTGTCTCGAGTGAGTACAATTCCTTTGTTTCTGATAAGGTGTTTTAAAATCTCATATTCTTTATATGTCAGTTCAATTTCATTGGAATTCACAATAACCGTATGCTTATTTTCATCAAGTTCAATTTCTTTGTATACCAAAAGGGTTTTTACTGTTTTTTCACAGCGTCGGAGTACCGCTTTTACTCTTGACACAAGTTCCATAACACCAAACGGTTTGGTTATGTAATCATCTGCACCCATATCAAGACCTTTTACAGCATCAATTTCGCCTGTTTTGGCAGTTACCATAATGACAGGGATATTGCGGTATTGTGAATTGTCCCTTATCTGATTAAGTATCTGCAGTCCGTCACCCTGAGGAAGCATAATGTCAAGAAGGATAATGTCAGGTATTCTTGTCTTGATGGTTTTTGAAAATTCAGTTCCGTCTTCAAACCCTTCAACTTCAAAATTTGCATTTTTCAGGGCATACATTTCAAGTTCTCTTATTGAGGTGTCATCTTCCACAATGTATACAAGTTGTTTTTCCGCCATAATATGTCCTATCTGAGAGCGTATTTTGAAAGATAATGTTCAAAATTCTCCATAAATGTTTTATTATTTGAATTTTTAACTCCTTTGAGATAACTGTGTGTTTGATAACTTCCCTGTGAAAGTTCAATGATACAAACTGCAAGGTTTGAGCAGTGGTCGGCAATTCGCTCAAAAGAATTTACAATATCAAAGAAGAGCATTCCGTTTTCAACTGAGCATTCGCCTTCTTCCATTCTTTTTGAATGACGTGCTCTGAGTTCGGCCTTAAGATTGTTAATAACCTGTTCAAGCGGTTCAATTGAACGTGCCATTTCTTCGTCATCATTAATAAATGCGTTTGTAGAATTCTCGATAATTTCTTTAACCGCTTTTCCCATTATATCAAGTTCTCTGTTTGCATCGTCAGTGAAATGTATTCTTTCTTTATGCATTTTTCTTTTTGTTTTGAGAATATTGACGCCATAGTCGCCGATACGCTCGAAGTTACCTATCGCATGGGAATATTTGCTGAGCCGCATGGAGTCGTCAATTGACAGGTCAAACGAACTGATTTTTACAAGATAGGTTTCAAGTTCATCCTCAAACTGATCAAGTTTCTTTTCGTTTTCTTTTATTTTTTCGTCCTTGATTCGACTGTATATTTTTATAAAATCAAGGCTCATTGAAATATTTGTTTTTGCAAGAAGCGCCATCTGATTGCATTTTTCTTTAACTTTATCAAGTGCATATGACGGAGTAAGAAGAAAAGAATCTTCAACAAGAGAAGTTTCGTTATTGGTTGGTTCTTCTTTAGGGTCATCTTTGATGATTTTGTACATCAGTTTTTCAAATGCACCGCCAAATGGGAAAAGAACAATAGTAGCAAAAATATTGAATACGGAATGGATTATAGCAATGCTGGTTGCGTTAACCTGTTCTTTGAAGAAAGGAAGACCGAATATAGCATTTGCACCGTAAAATACAATCATAGCCAGTGTGACACCGCTTACTGCCAAAATAAGATTAACAAGTGCTGTTCTTTTTGCATTTTTATTTGTACCGATTGATGAAATCAAAACAGGTGTACATGCGCCGATATTCATACCGAGAATAATCGGGAACGCAACCGAAACGGATACTGCACCTGTGGACGCCAATGCCTGCAGGATACCGACGGATGCTGAAGAACTCTGCAGTACTGCGGTGAGCAAAGCCCCTGCGATAAGACCCAGTACAGGATTGGAGAATTTGAGCAGCAGGTTCGCAAATTCAGGAATATCTTTTAATCCTGCAACTGAAGAACTCATTGTGTTCATACCAATCATAAGGATTGCAAATCCTAAAAGAATATTGGCAACACTTCTTTTTTTATCGCCTTTTGCGAACATAAGCAGGACTATGCCGATAAAAGCAAGAACCGGAGCAAATGATGAAGGCTTCAGCAACTGCAAAAAGATATTTGAACCTTCAATTCCGGTTAATGACAAGAGCCATGCGGTAACGGTTGTACCGATATGTGCACCCATAATAATACCGATAACCTGCTTTAATGCCATTATACCGCTGTTAACAAATCCGACAGCCATAACAGTGACGGCACCGGAAGATTGAATAATAGCGGTTACGACAAGACCGAGAAGTACACCTTTGATACGGTTATTGGTCATTTTCTCAAGTATGCTTTCAAGTTTACCGCCGCTTAATTTTTTCAGGCTGTCACCCATAACATTCATTCCGAACAGGAACATTGCAAGGCCGCCGATAAGTGTTAATACATCAAATATTGTCATAAAAAGTCCTACCTGATTTTATTTTTACGAAATACATATTAATTTGCGCAAATTAAGTTAAAATATACTTTGTGTTAAATCTGTGTAAAATAATCAAAATAATATATTCAAGTTTATTGAGATATATTTAAATTATAAAATAGTTTATTCATAATTGCAATTGATATTATGAAATAAAAATGATATATTTGTTTTGATAATATTATGAATGGTGATTATAATGGATAATAAAAAATGGATGGCATCCATTGAGGATAATGCGGATGTATTCCGTCTTAATATGATTGGGACTCATGACTGCGTAACACAATATATTCGGTTTGGCCATTTTTTCAGGTGTCAAAACAGGAATATTTTTGAACAGCTTTGTCTTGGTGTCAGGGGACTTGATATAAGAGTTGAGATGAATAAGAACCGCAGACTGGGTATGGTCCATGCAATTTTCAAGGCATTCAGTGAGCCGGGGCTGTTCAAAAAACAGATGGATATGGCGGATGTCCTGGCACATTGTTACAAATTTCTTGCAGAAAATCCAAGTGAGACAATTGTTTTTCAGTTCAAAAATGACAGTGCAAAACATATGGAAGAATGTTTTGATATAATGTATAATACATACATCAAGCCTGATGCCGGCAAATGGTATCTTGGTGAAAGTGTACCGAAACTCGGAGAGGTAAGAGGGAAAATCATTTTTATCCGCCGATGCAGAAAGTATGAAGATAAAGAATATCCGCTTGGAACAGGAATAGATTTTTCACGTTGGGTAGAACAGACACAGGCAATACCGCAGCCGTTGATGCTGAGTACAGGCGGCGACGATGCAGCACAATTTATTGTTCAGGACAGATACAAATATAAACCTGAGCCACGATGGAATGTGTGCATTAAACCCTTTTTGGATACATGTACGGAATTTGGCGGAAAGTATATCATTAATTATCTTTCAACCGCGGGAGGTTTAAAAGGGCCGTACAATAATGCCGAATATATTAATCCAAGATTTATGCAGTATCCGCTTTGTGATAATGTATATTACGGAATGATATATACGGATTTTCCTACAAAGGAACTGGCAGACAAGATTATAAAAACAAATTTCAGGAGTAAAATATGAAACTAAGTGATATTAATATCCGTGATCCTTTTATTTTGTATGATAACAGCAAGTACTATCTCTATGGTACAAGAGCAAAAGATTTTGGCAAAAATGTTGCAGGATTTGATGTTTACATTTCTGACGATATGGAAGAGTGGAGCGAGGCAAAGGAGTGTTTTAATTCCGCTGAAAACGGACTGAACCGCGAAGTGAACTGGGCACCTGAAGTGCATAAATATAACGGAAGTTATTATATGTTTGCTACCTTTACAAAAGAAAACGGGCTGAGAGGTGTTTATATTCTTAAATCCGATAGCCCTGACGGAGAATTTATATTACATTCTGACGGGGCGGTTACTCCTGATGAATGGGAATGTCTTGACGGTACTCTGTATACAGATAAAAAAGGAGATGCGTATCTTGTTTTTTGCCACGAACATACCCAGATTATTGACGGAACAGTTTGTTATGTAAAATTGAGTGCAGATTTAAAAAATGCTGTGTCTGAACCTGTCGAATTATTTGCAGGTTCGTCACCATATTGGGCAGATAAAAAGCCGGCCGGTGAGCATTATATTACCGATGGCCCGTTTATGTACAGAACAAAAGATAATCATTTGCTTCTGATTTGGTCAACATTTGTTAATCACCAGTATTGCCAGTGTGTTGCCCGTTCGGATAATGGTGAGATTGGCGGTGTTTTTGTTCATTTGCCATTGTTGATTACAGATGATGGCGGTCATGGCATGATTTTCAAAAGCAATGATAATCTGCTGCTGACTTTTCATACTCCGAACCAAACCGGTGAGGAACGCCCGATAATCAAGAATTTGAATGATATTGGTGATAATATAGAATTACAGGAGAATTGATATGAAATTAAAACAGAAAATGGAAACATTCGTACAAAACGTAATTGATAAAGTTACCGGCAGCGGAGTTATGCAGGATGAAAATACTGCTGACGGAGAAAAATTTATTTTTGAGCCAATGCCGCCTGTGGCACTCAAATCGGCTGAAGAAAGCATTGTTTTGCTGAAAAATGATAATAATACTTTGCCATTGAAAAAAGAACAGGTTGTATCCGTCTTCGGCAGATGCCAAATAGACTACTTTTATGTCGGCTACGGCAGCGGAGGAGACGTGAATGCACCATACAGTATCAATCTGATTGAAGGATTAAAAAACAAAAATGTACATATCAACAATGATTTGTTAAAAATATATGATGATTGGTGCAAAGACAACCCTGTCAATCACGGATTTTGGGGTCATTGGCCTATGAATTATCCTGAAATGACAGTTGACAGCGCTTTGGTAAGCAAGGCGGGGAAAGACAGCGATATTGCCTTGGTCGTTATCGGCAGAGCAGCAGGAGAGGACCGTGAGAATAAACTTGAAAAAGGCAGTTATTACCTGACAGATGAAGAAATCAATATGCTGAATCTGGTTACCGCAAATTTCGACAAAGTTGCAGTAATCATGAACTGCGGCAATATTATTGATATGTCATGGCTAAAAAAATACGGCGATAAAATTTCTTCGGTCATTTATGCATGGCAGTGCGGAATGGAAAGCGGTAATGCGCTTGCAAATATCCTGACCGGTGCAGTGACCCCGAGCGGAAAACTTACGGACACCATTGCTCAAAATTATGCCGATTATCCGAGTGCGGATAATTTTGGCTCAAAAAAATTTAATAATTATGAAGAAGACATTTATGTAGGTTACAGGTATTTTGAGACTTTTTGCCCTGATAAAGTGCTTTATCCGTTTGGGTTCGGTCTCAGTTATACTGAATTTGAAATCGAACCGCTGGAATTTGCACAGATTGATAACAAATTCAATGTATCTGTAAAAGTAAAAAATATTGGTCAGTGCGACGGCAAAGAGGTTGTTCAGATTTATGTAAATGCGCCAAAGGGCAAACTCGGCAAGGCAGAAAAAAGTCTTGTTACTTTTGCTAAAACCGGAACACTTGCACCCGATGAAGAAGAGATTCTGAACTTCTCATTTTCTTTGTATGATATTGCAAGTTTTGATGATGTCGGGGTAACAGAAAATAAATTTTCATATGTCCTTGAGTCGGGTGATTACGTTTTTTACGCAGGCAACAGCGTCAGAACAGATCTTGTCTGCGGTAAGGCTAAACTTGATTTTACGGTTATTCAGACACTTGATGAAGTATGCGGTGTTAAGAATTCGTTTTCACGAATCAAGTCAACAGACGACGGAATGATTAAAGAGCTGGTTGAAGTTTCAACTCCGTATTTGAAGAAACGTATTATCAATAATCTCCCCTTACCGATAGGCTATAAAGGAGGCAATGCCAATCTCAGTAATGTTGCTGATGGTAAAATCACATTGGATGCATTCATTTCAACACTCACGAATGATGAGTTAGAGACTTTGGCTTATGGTCAGGGCAAAATGGACAGTCAATATGGAGTTACAGGTAATGCAGGTGCATTCGGCGGAACAAATAAAAATCTGATTGACAAAGGTATTAAACCGATTATTACGACTGACGGACCTGCAGGAATAAGAATAAAAAAATACACCTCTCTTATTCCATGCGGCACGGCTCTTGCAAGCACATGGAATACAGATTTGGTAAATGAATTGGCAGCTGTTATGGGACAGGAAATGAGATACCACTCTACGGATGTTTTGCTTGCTCCGGGTATGAATATACACAGGGATGTCCTGTGCGGAAGGAATTTTGAATATTTTTCTGAAGACCCGCTGGTTTCGGGAAAAATGGCGGCGGCATTTGTCAATGGTATTCAGAGTGCAGGTGTTTCTGCCTGCCCAAAGCATTTTGCCTGCAATAATCAGGAAGTCAGCAGAACAAAATGTGACTCCCGTTTGTCACAAAGAGCATTGAGGGAAATTTATCTTAAAGGGTTTGAAATTTGTGTTAAAGACAGCAGTCCGCTTAATATAATGACAAGTTATAATAAAATTAATGGTGTTTGGAGCCACTACAATTATGATCTTGTTACTACTGTTTTGCGTAAAGAGTGGAAATACAAAGGTAATGTTATGACGGACTGGTGGATGCAGAAGTCGGCAAGTCCGGAATTTCCTGCAACTGATAATAATGCTTACAGAATTCGGGCACAGGTTGATGTCCTTATGCCGGGTGCGATGAGCAGAACAGGCACCTATAAACCGGACAAAAAACTTTTAAAAGCAGTGGATACAACCGGAATAACCCGTGCTGAACTTGAACGCACGGCAAAAAATGTTTTAAAACTGGTCCTTAAATTAAAATATTAAATGATGCTATAAAAACCTTGCAGTTAATCCGAGGTATCATAACAAAAACCACGAACATTTTGTTCGTGGTTTTTATATGAATTTGGTATATCAAAATTCATTGTTTGTTATAGCATTGCATTTATAATTGGCTCAATAAGCGGAAGAATTTATCGTCGGATTAAAATACCTTTCATATATTCTGTTTCATTATGCGTTTGATATATAATTTGCTTTTCATCTTCTGTACAACCGATTAAAATTTTGATTTCTGAATCTTTTTTCATCAAATCAACAATACACATTATTGCATCAATCTTTTTTTCGCCGCTTCCAACCCATACATCTATTCCGGAACCATCCATAGATTTGGTATCTTTCAAATACCCATAATCAACTCTATAAATGAAATTCGGATATTTGGGATGTGCAGTTCCTTTCGGTCTATCAATTACAATTTCTGAAGTGGTTACCAATTCATCTAATACTTTCCAGAATTCATTATTATTTTGCATATTATCAACTCCTCACAAATCCTGATTTATCTGTTAATAGAATAATAGCATAAAATAACCCAAAGAACAATATTGTCCTTTGGGTTAAAACTTTGTTATTGTACCTGCTCAAAAATGGCAGGCTTTTTATTAAAATACTTTTATTCCGTATTTTTCGATGAACTTGTCTTTGAATTCGTACCAATAAGCATATTCTTCATTCGTACGGTTATCAGTCAAAGTATAATTCTCATTAATATAATTGCCGAGGTATGTTGTTACTTTTCTTGCACCGTAATAGTTAAGATGATTGCCATTATCACGGAAGTCACGCTTAAAGTTAAGTTTAATATCTTTGTATAATAAGTTAAAATCAAGGAAGTTTATACCGTTTTCTTCCGCATACTGTACAACCGCATTATGCCTTGGATAAGTCCATGATACGATTGACGGAAGTTCAACAAGCAAAAGTTTTGCATCGATACTGTCACATAAGTTTTTGATTTTATCAAGATAAAAAACGCTGTCATCCGGTATTTGTTCAACTTTTTGTGTGACATCCATATAATTATTCTTATATGTTTTGCGGATTTTTTTGCTGAAAAAATATCCGTGTTCGCATATTGTATCGTCGGCTTTTGAATTATCCTTTTTGCTCACCATTTGTTTCCATCTGTCATGGAGCATAAAAATAGAGAAATGGTTTTTTATATCTTCCGTTAGCTGGTCGTTAGAGAGATATGGAATAATCGGCAGTTCACGAAGATTGGTTTCTTCTTCATCTGTATCATCAAGAGAAATATCAACGCCGTTATAGAGCATATCGGTTTCAATCAGAACGATATCAGGTTTTTGATTTTTTACCGCATCATTGAGCAGGGAATAGGATTCCATGACCGTTTGTCTTGGTGAAGCAATAATGGTGCTTGTATAACCATTTTCATCCCACATTTTAACCGGAATAACGGCAGAATACAAATCACTGTTGCCGAGTGCGATAATCTGAATTGTATCTTTTATCTCGTTCGTATAACTGTAAGCATTTTTATGTTTGTTTTTGTACATTGTTGCAGCGGATTTTGAAAATATGGTAAGGCTCAAAACCTCAAGCAAAACAACAAAAACGAGAATAAAAGAAATTGCTTTGATTGCACTGATAAGTATTTTTTTGTCTATTTTAATTTTCTTTTCTTCACTCATAGTATTACCTAAAAATTAGCATATAGTAAGTCAACCACGCCGTAATGTTCGCCGTATGCTCCAAGGAGAATTACAGAGAATATTGCCACCATATAAATAACGAATTTTATAACAAAAGGCAGTTTTGATATTCTTTCTCTGATATTGATTCCCTTTTCCTGAAGTACACCAACAATGAATATCAGCAGTGTACCGATAAGTATGATTGCATAATCCTTTAAATCCAGTCCGAGTCCGTTTTTGGCACCGACAGTGAGCGACTTGAAGTTTGGATTAACAAAAATAGTCTTGAGCATAACTGCCGCAGTTTTAAGGTTGGTTGCTCTGAATATAAGCATACCGATATTAACAATTGCAAAAGTCCTTACCATCTGGAAAAGTTGGAACCCTTTTGCCTTTCTGTTGATATGCAGTGCTTTGCATACTTTTGCACTCAGCGGTTCAGCAAATAAGCCTATCATCATCAGTACATAGTAGTAAAGACCATATACGATATATTTCCATGCAGCACCATGCCACCAGCCGTTTGTGAACCATACAAAGAACAGCGCAACGGCAGTAGGGATAAGGTTTGCGTAATATGGATTGAATTTCTTTCTGGCGGATTTTGTAAGTTTCATAAACGGTTTTGAAAGAGAGATTGGGTAGAATATATAATCTCTAAGCCAGCCGCCGAGTGTTATATGCCATCTCTGCCAGAATTCGTTGATTGATTTTGCAAAGAACGGTCTGTTAAAGTTGGCAGGCATTTCAATACCCATCATTTCACCAAGACCGTTAATGACATCCATGATACCTGAGAAATCACAGTAAAGCTGCAGGGTATAGAACAATATTGCTGCCAGCACAACAACACCGCTCGGGAACTGTGTGCCGTCAAAAACATTGTTAACAAGTTCTGCAGCTCTGTCTGCGATAACAATTTTTTTGAACAGACCCCATACAACAAGCTGTGCACCATAGCTGAAATTTTTAAAGTTAAATGTTCTGCCTTCATTGAGTTGGGTGCCGAGTTGGTCATATCTTGCAATAGGACCTTCAACAATAGTCAGCATAAATGAAAGATACAGTGTTATCCTCAGTGGGTTTTTACAAGCAGGGTATCTGCCTCTGTATACATCAGTGATATAACTGATTGCCTGTAAAGTATAAAACGATATACCAAGGGGCTGTATGAATTTCATAGCCGGTATGTCTGTATTAAATATAGAATTTATTGTACTGCCGAAAAAATTGGCATATTTGAGTACTAAAATAAATCCGATATTGCTGATTACTGCAAGGGCAAGTACTGTTAATTTATAATTTTTATATTTATTTTTTAATTTTTTTCGTTCTTCTTTTGGGAGAATCTTTTTCTTTTCTTTAAAAGTATTGTTCAGTTTGTCAATGATCAGTCCGGCAAGCCATACAATGAGCGCACTGATGATAACAAACTCAAAATATCCGCCTGAGGCAAAAAAGTAAAAAACAAGTGAACCTGCCAGCAGAATACACCATTTTGCTTTTTTTGGTACAATGCTGTAGAGAAGATATGTTACCCCAAAATAAATTATGAAAAATTCAAAGGAGGTATAGGTCATCAATTAGTCCTCGTCAGAAAGTTCTTCAATCATATTCCAAATGGTTTCAACAGTAGCAAAATTTTCAGGAACAATGTCCATTGGTGAAATTTCAATGTCAAATTCGTCTGAAAGTTCAGCGACTAATGAAATCATTCCGAGGCTGTCAAAAATCTTATCTTCAACAATTTTTGTTTCAGCAGTGAAAGTTACATCAGGTCTCAAAGTTTCCAAAATTTCAATAAGTCTGTCCATTATTTTATTCTCCTTAAAATATCTTTTGATTTAATAATTATTCGCACATCATTGTCTTAACCAGATTGCGGTCAATTTTACCATTCTGATTGTGCGGCATTAATTTGATTTTTTCAATTCTGTCCGGTTTCATATAAGCAGGGATTTTGCCTTTGAGGTGATTGAGTATATCAACATCGGTCAGTTTTTTGCCCTGATATACAAGAATTATATGGTCTTTGGCTTTGTCAAAAACACAGACAACTTCTTCCATATTCTCAATACCGCTTGCGGCTGCTTCAATTTCACCCAGTTCAACTCTGTATCCCATACGCTTGATTTGGAAATCTTTGCGGGTGATATACATAATCTCACCATTTTCGTTTTCCTTAACCAAATCGCCTGTTTTGTAAACAATTTCAGGATAATAATTGTGAAGCGGATTTTGAACAAATGCACTCTCTGTTTTTTCTGCATTATTATAATATCCGTACGCTACAAATGATCCGCGGACAAACAACTCGCCTTCTTCACCGGGGGCTGCGAGTTCGTTTTTATCATTAACAATCATAACGTCACAATTGTCACAGTGGCGGCCGATAGGGAGCGGTTCACCATCTTCAAACGGTCTGTCTACCACATAGTATGTACAAATGTCTGTGGTCTCTGTCGGACCGTAAAGATTGGCGTATACAATATCTTCATCAAGATTATGAATCCAATAGTTGAGTTGTTTTGTCGGCATAACTTCACCGGCAAAAAGAACTTTCTTAAGATACTCCGGCTTTGCATATTTAAATAATTTCATATTAGCAACAATAGAAATTGCCGACGGTACCCAGTAAATTGTATTAACCTTATTGTCATTCATAAATTTGATAAGGTTAATTGGGAATGAAAAACAGGATTTTGGAATAATGCAAAGTGTTGCACCGCTTTTTATTGTTGAATAAACATCTGATACAGACATGGAAAAGTAAAACGGTGTCTGATTGCCGAACACAGTGTTCTCATTAATATCAAAACAATTTGCAAACCATTCTGTGTATGCAATAACATTTCTGTGGCTCAATACAGCACCTTTAGGCATACCGGTTGAGCCGGAAGTATATAGGGCATACAAAGGGTCTGTATCAATTTGATTTGAACGTATTTTTTCAAGTATCTCATTATTGACAGGAGTTTCAGCCGCATCTTCAAAAAGGAAGATTTTACCGTCAATCTCAAGTTCCTTTGCGTTGGCAAGATGCTTTTCATCGGTAAGAACAGCAACGGGAGACAGTGTGCTGAAAATTTTGTTAATCCTTTCTACAGGCATTTCAGCATCAACAATAATATAAAAATTACCGCTGTATGTTACACCGAATATGGAAGGCAGGGTATTAACACTCTTGTCCATATAAACAGCAATCGGTCTGTTCTTTGTACCGATTACGGATAATGCTGAGCCGATACTCTGTGCAGTGGACAGTAACTGACTGTAGGTTATAGAATTGTCAGCATCCACAAAGGCTGTTTTATCAGGAAATTTTTTTGCACTTTGCTCAATATATTCCAGAATATTTTTCATTTTTATTTCCTTTTTTGTAAAAATTTACTGTGCTATCACATATAGAACAGTTCAAAATAAAATTTATCATATATAGACTTTTTTGTCAATAATCTATACATATTTGACGAAAATAATTTTATAAAAATATGTACTGATTTACAATAGGTTTTACTATATCTTTACTTTTTCTTTAAATAATGTTCATTTTTGTCAATTGACATTCAGTAAATGTCATATTTGCACTAATTATAACACAAGATATTCTTGTTGACAAGCAGTAAATGTCACTTGCAAGGAGATTTTATAATTATGTTTAAAAACAAAGGAAAAGAAGGAAAGAATAATATTTGTGGTGAAAAGATTGCCAATTTAAGGATGTCAATGGTTCCCAAGACGAGTCAGCGTCAACTTGCTGACAAACTTCAATTGATTGGTATTGATATTGATAAAAACGCAATTCAAAGGATTGAATGCGGTAAGCGTTTTGTTACGGATATAGAAATTTATGCATTTTGCCAGATATTTGATATTACGCCTAACGAATTATTTGATTATAACAAATAGAAAAAACCACGGACAGAATTCCTTCCGTGGTTTTTATAATTATAAAGTTTTGATTCTGTATACCTGAACACTGTGTTTTGCAAGCGAAGTTGATATAGCAGTTGCAGTGGTTCGTTTGTCACTCCATAATTCATGGAGTTCATATTCATTTGCTTTACGCATAAGCAGATATTGATCATTTACAAGGTCAAGCAAATCCAGATGTATATTTTTTGCTGATGATGATTTGTTGAACAAACAGACAGCAACATCACCGTTAAGAAGCGGTCTTGCGATAATATCAACACCTGTAACTTTTTTAATCAGTTTTGCAGGCTTGCCGAGTGGGTCCTGATCAATTGCAATAAGCTGCTTATTCGTCACAATCTTGAGAGCAGCGTTACCTTCAACAGGATTATTGTTTCCGTCAACAAATTTTCTTATATCATTGCCGAGCATAAGCGGTGCAGCAAGCATGCACCAAAGAGAGAAGTGTGACTTGTTTTCATCTTCAGTAAGTTTGCCGTTGCCGACCTCAAGCATATCAGGATCATTCCAGGCGCCCGGTCCGGCAGACTGATAATGTTTTAGAGTAAAGTTATAAAGCGCAACAATACTTGTCCATATCGGCATAATATCGTGTGTAGTACGCCACATATTTCCTGCTTTTCTGCCCCAAATCCAAGGCATACCCGTGCCCCATTCACAGATGGAATAAACAATTGGTTTTTCTTCTGTCTGTGTGAATTGCGCCCACTGTTTGGATGCATTTTTCAAAGCTCTGCCCATTCGGCTGTATTGAATGTATTCAGAGTCAGCAACTGTTACAACAGGGTTAGAAATTTTAATAGTGTTTTCTCCGTCTTTCAACTCAACAACAATTTGTGTTCTTCCGGAATCGCTGAAGCCTTTTCCGTGAGGGAAGAATACTTCGTGCATTACGCCGTTAACAATGACCTGTGCATAACTGTCACGCCTCCTGAATGTTTTTTGATGTACAATTGTGAGTGCATATTTCCCGTGAGGCAAAGTGGTAACTGTGAATTCAGCTGCACCTGCTCCGTGATTCAAATAGCCGATTGCCTTTCCGCTTGGGAGTTCTTTCAAATTAATTATTTTTGCTCTGCCTGAAAGAACTGCATCTTCAGGATTCAGTGTTAATTCTGAATTATATTGTGTTTCATTCAGATTATTGAGTTCTATTTTTTCAATTGCAGGGCAGTCGCCGCTGATTACGGAATTATGGCAAAAATCATATTTGAAAAATTCACAGCCCCATGATGCAATCGTTTTTGCATCAATTACTTCATTGCCGAGTGATGCGGGCATATCTTCACATGTGAGAGAACCGTTTGAAGAATATAAACCTACTTTGAGACCAAGAGCGTTAATGTCTTTAATAAGAGCAGGAATTCCTCTGCTGAACGTTTTCAAATCACCCTGAAGTTTTCCATCCTCGTCACGCATTGAACTTTGCCAGCAGTCATCAAGATTAACATACTGGTATCCTGCTTCGGCAAGTCCGCTGTCAACAAGTGCATTTGCTGTTTCCATAATCAAATCCTGATCAATATGATTTCTGAAAGTATTCCAGCTTGACCAGCCCATAGGCGGGGTTTTGGCAACGCCGTTATCATAGTCATTGGCATCAGAAGTATCAATTGTGATACGGCGCGGAATCGTTAACTTTTTAATTGCACAAAGCGGGCATTTGCCGTTTGCTTTCATGGATAAAAACCATGATACAAACAATACAACTGCAATAAGAATGATTGCCAGCAAAATAATTAAAAATGTAATCATATTAATCCTATCTCCTCAAAAAATTCAAGTTCCTGCCGTGCAAGTAATTTTGTTTCGTCATCTGCTATCTGAGAAACTGTATTTTTCATAAAGTCTTTTTTGTGTTTTATGTTATATAAAAATCTGTAACACCAAGCGTATGGTGTGAGCCAAGGCCTTCCGTCAATAAATTTGATATATGGAATATTTTTCATTTGCTGATAAGAGGGGAAGAGCAAATGAAATTTAACGTCCAGTGTTGATGTGTGGCCTTTTTCCATTTCTTTTCTGGTGACAATTGCACCTTTGTTTTTATTCATGCTGCCGAATGCACCGCAAAGACAAAGATAATCCTCTGTCTTTTGTGTGTTATCAACATATTTTTTTCCTGTCCCGAACCATTTGCTGCAAACAGATAATATTACTTTTGCAAAGGTATCAAGGTGATATTCTTTGAGGATATGAATGACTTTATCCAAATCAATATCGTATGCATTCTGGATGACAGCAAGGTCCATTATATGTCTGATTCCTGCACCGTAAAATTTGAAATGATGTGCAATATGAGCAATGATATAAGCAAGGCAGTAGTTACTTTCAAGTTTGCCTGTGCATTTATCAAATTCAGCATTATCAAAAGGAGAATCAAAAGCACGGTCGCCGAATTCACTGATGATTCTTGTATGCACTTCAACGAGTACATTGTTCTTTCTGTAATCAAAAACCGGTCCGTTGTCAGCTGTACAGATGAAAGACGCATTTTCCAAAAGAGCTCTTGCTTTTTTTCTATTCTTTTTATCAATAAGAATATCAATATCACCCATTGCTCTGCTTTCGGGTATAGGATACATATCCCTTATAACTGAGCCTTTGAATAAAATATGCCTTATTTCATTTTCAGTGAAGATGCTGATAATTTCATTCAGCACATTACTCTGACACTCATAAATGTAAACAAGGTCAAAAAATTTATCCTTCACTGCATTCATAAATGCAGGAGGGATAAATTCTTTATTTTCAGCATGATTTAATGCACAATGGCATATTCCAATCAGGTTATGGTTTTTTATTATATTATATAGTTTTTTATAATCTATATTTTCAGGTACATACAAGGGAGCTGCGTTGAGATATGCACTGCAAATATCAATTAAAAATTTTGATTCATTATCCATTATCCAAATACAACATTGCCTATTAACAGGCTCAAAACAGTAATGATTAATCCTGCGATAAATACACCGATGCAGATTACACCGAAACTTTTTTTCTTATCCAGATGGAGAAGGGATGCAAGTAATGCTCCTGTCCATCCGCCTGTACCGGGCAGTGGGATTGCGACAAATAATAAAAGCCCCCAAATTCCGTATTTATCAATTTTATCTCTTTTTTTGAGGGTTTTATCTTCAAGCCAAAATACGATATTTTTGAGTCCCGGAATTTTTTTGAACACTTCAAATATCCAATTGATTAACAAAAGGATAAACGGAATCGGAAAAATGTTGCCGATGAAACTGATAAGAAATCCGATAAACGGATTCATATCCAGCAAAACAATTGCGGTAAACATTCCGAGGCGGCATTCCAAAACAGGGCAGACCGATATAATGAATACCACAAGCCAGTCCGGAATTCCGTGTGCGGTTAAAAATTCCTGAATTGTTTGACAAAGTTGCTGCATACTGATAACTCCTTAGTTATTTTGAATCTTCTGCAAATAGTTCCTTACGGGATGGAATTAGTTTGTTTTGAATTAAAAATGTGTGAGCCTTTTTTAATATCGTTTTATCATTTTCAAATTTAAGATGACGAATTGCTCTTGAGAACGGCAACCAGATATAATCTTCAATCTCATCTTGTTGAATAACAGTTGTTGTGTCCTCAGTTGTGCCGACAAATATAGATACCTTTTTATCTATTTTATCCTTAATCTTATATTTAGATACGCATTCAAATCCGTTATGTATTGTTATATGCAGTCCTGTTTCTTCAAGGACTTCGCGCTTTGCGGCATCGGTGACAGATTCACCCATCTCAAGATGACCTTTTGGGAATCCCCAGTTGGCAGAACGCTTGTTTTTAATAAGCAGGTATCTGATATTGTCATTTATTTTTCGATAGATTATTGCACCGCTGCTGGTTTCATATAAGCATATTAATTTATATGCGGGATAATCGGTTTCAATATTAAGCGTTTTAATTATATCAAGATTGATATATCGTGTACTCTTCGGAGCGAGTATCCATATTTTATTTTTATTCTTCTCTTCCGGTTCCAATACAGCAATAACCCTGCCATCGAAATTGCTGACGGGATGATCTATCCCCAAAATAAATGCGTATTCTTCATTTGAAGTGCCATGTATTTGAGCAAAATTCAATGGGTAGATATATCCTGCTTCGTCACAATAGCCAATTGTTTTAACAACCTTGGCTCTGACGCTTTGTCCAAGCATTACATCACCACCAAATAACATATAGATTTATTATATAAAATTTGAGCAGATAATACAAGATATTTTTTGTACAACTGTATAATAAATGAAAAAATATTTTTTCTCATATAAGCAAAAAAAGAGAGTCCCGAAGGACTCTCTTAATTTTTAGCCTTATTATCCGGCAATGGACTGAAGGAGATTTACAAGTGAAGCAATAACTTCATCTGTATCACCTTCGAGCATGCCAAGTACTTCATTGACCATGCTGGAAATGTTGTCACTTGCACCGCCTAAGAGGCCGCCGATAAGTGAGCTGATGTTATCAAAGTTGTCTCCTGTATTAACGGTTACAATTAAGTATCTGAGGATTGCAATCAATGTTTCAGATGAGTCACCTTCAACAAAGATTCTTGTACCGAATGTTGGAGCCTGTGAAGCAGCAACGATTGTCTGACCGTGGCTTGCAAGCTGTAACCAATCAACCGGATTGAGTTTGATACCAAGTTTTGTACCCTTAATATCAATCATACCAAGTATATTGTTAAGAAGTGGGATGATTGCGTCACCGCTGAGAAGCGGCTTGAGTGTCTTGTTAAGGTCATAAACATCAAGTGAGAAGTTTGTTACGCCAACCTTAGCAAGGAGACCGTTCAGGTCAACTTTGAGGGATGAAAGAACTGTTGTAAGCAATGAGTTCAAATCAACAATTGGTCTGAGTGCATCTGCAAGAGCAGAAACAGGAGTGAGCAAGTTGTCGATAATCTGGCAGAGTCCGTCGTTGCCGATGAACAATGCAAGGTTTGGAATCATTGATGTTACAGTCTGGAGAGGAGCGTTGAGAACGTCTTCTACCTTATCCCAGATAGGATTGATAATATCAAGGAGAATTGCGTCATACTCCTTGTTAATATCCTGTCTGTACTGATACTGAGTCTTAACGTTATAACAACTGAATGCCTCAAGGAGAGGAATGATTGAAGATGTATAACCGTTTGAACCAGGGATTCTTACTAAGTCGAAGAGACCGAGGTCTGCGTCGTTAAGAAGAACATCAAGTACACCGTAGATTGGACGAAGAACAGCAACGAGTGCGTGGAAGAAACTGTCTCTGTCGGTTACACCCCATTTGAGTGATTCAACCTTAACATTCTTCCAAGAACCTGCAGAAGCGATAACTGACGCTGCATCTGCATAAGTCTTGCCGTACTTTTCATTTGTAAGAAGTTTTGCAACATTGCTTGTTGAGAAGTCAATGTCTGTCTGTGCAAGGAGAGCAGTTAAGTTCATATTATCATTTATCTTAACGCCGTCAATTGCACCGTAAAGGCCTGTTGCAAGTTTGCTGATAAGTTCATCCTTGAACAGGTTGTCATTGATTAAACCGTTAAGGTCAAGCAAGCCGCCGATAAGTCCGTCAAGCATTGGAGGAAGATTCTTGAGGAAATCTGTATCAACGCTGTCAGGATATGTGAAGTTGTGCTCGCCTGTCTTATATTTTGTGTAATCCCAGAATGCATTTGTCGGTTCTGATTCTAAGATATAGAAGAGAGCAGCGATAATTGCATCAGGTGATGAGGTACCAATTGTATTGAATACACTCTTGATGATTGAAACGATAAGATCGTTTTTCTTAACGCCATCGATTGAACAGATAAGATTCTTAATTGCTGATGCGTTATCAACAAGAACTGTACCGATGTAACGGAGAACAGTGATAAGAACTTTACCCTGGTCAACATTGCCAACCATCTTGCCTGTTAAGTATCTGCCGTTTGCACCTGTTGCCTTACTTGTGTAAGTTGTCGGTGTGCCGAGATCGATAAGTTTTTCCCAGTTAATGTTTGGCAATACGATATTAATGCCGTTAGCAGCAAGAGCTTTTTCATTAACAAGTGGGATAATTAAATCTTGGATTGGACCGTTTAATTCAATCTCATCAGTTACATTATTAACAATCAATGCGATTATTTCGTAGAGATAAGATGCGTTTTCACCTGTCATATCAAGAATATCTGTTACAGGAGAAAGAAGATTTGCAACAAGCTGAACAAGTCCGTCAGCTTCAAGGTACATTGCGATGTTAGGAATTAACTTTGTAAGTTCACTGAACGGATTAGCAACTAACTTGCTGAGAAGTGAATTACTTGATGTACCTACGATTGGATTAAGAATATCAAGAAGGATGTTATCCTTTGCCTTTGCAGCATCTTTCTGATACTGAGCATAGGTCTTGATATTACCGCACTGTAATGCTTCAAGAAGAGGAATGATTGCACTGTTATAACCATTTCCACCTTCAACTTTAAGGTCGCTTGTTTGTTTAAGTGCTTTGAAGTCAAGTTTGAGAGTTGATGATCTTGATTTGCCGTGGCTGGTAGGATCTTCTCTCAGACTGAGAGCAAATACACCGTCTTCCATTGCATAAGCAATGCGAACTTTGAATTTTTCTGAGCCAATTGTGAGATCACTTGTTGTTACGGTTCTTGGAACACTGAGTGAACAAATGATATCGTATGCTGCGTCGTTAATCTGGAGTGTTCCTTCGTTAAGGAATACTTCAAGTACATTGATTACAGGACGAAGAACAGCAACAAGAGCGTTTATAAAGCCTTGCTGAGCATTGCTTGAACCGTCTTTGAAGCCCCAGTTAACATTCTTAACATTCTTCCAGTTTGACTGAGCACTGATTGTCTTAGCAGCGGAAGAATATGTTGCACCGTAACTCTTGTCTGTAAGGAGTTTTGCAACATCCTTTGTTGAAGTAGGAATACCAAGAGCATTGATTACCATTTTTATGGTTTGGTTTTCCATATTATCGAGTGCACTGTAAAGAGCAACTGCAAGTTTTGTAATCATTTCGTTCTTGAACAAGTTTGCGTTAAGAACTGCCTGAAGGTCATTACCGCCTACATTTACACCAAGTGAATTGAGGAGCGGGAAGATGTTAGCAACCAATGTATCAAGGTCGCCCACAGCTGCGTCTGCCATTGCCTTAGTGATTCCTGCAGGATAAGTGAAGTTGTAAGCAGCATTCTGCAGGTACTGAACGAATGTCCAGTAAGCAAGGGTAGGACTGTCTGATGCTTCAAGAATTCTATCAAGAAGAGCAAGAATATCTTTTGAGGTTACTTTGTTATCAACAAGTACCTGGATAATAGTATCAACTATATCTGAACCGATAAGTTTGCTGAGTGCTCTGCTTATACCTGTGCTTTGATCCAATATGGACTCAAGTGCATAATCAAGAAGATAAACGAGAGCAGCTGCAGGTGTCTTAGCAGTGCTGAACTTATTCCAGTTGAACTGCTTAAGTGTAATTCTGTGCGGAGTGAGATAAGTATTTATAATAGGTATAATATTATTACCTGTAAGTGGAAGACGGAAGTCTTGTGTAATATTACCGTCTTTATCCTTATTCACTGCACCGAGTGAAATTCCCTTCGGAATAGCAAGAATAACAGATGAGAATCCGTTGATTAATGTTGCAAGTGAAGGTGATGTAGCAAGAAGTTTATCACTTGATACGTTAAAGATACTTGCAAGTCCTTCAACTTCATCAGCAATTGGAACAAATACATTTTTGATTATAGTTGTTATTGTTGGTGACTTAGAGTCATCAAGTAATCCTGCTACACCTTGAAGTGTTTTAACTAAAGTTGTTGCAGGTTTTGAAAGGAATGTGTTAATAAATTCTGATACAGGAGTAAGGATAGCAAGAAGTGTTGCATCATAGTATCCTGTTTCTTCTTTATCTTTCTTAAGGGCTGCGTATGATTCAAGTTTAATTCCGTTTGGTTCACAGATTGCACCGAGAACAGGAGAAATTACTGTATCATACCAAGCTGTGTCTATAAGAAGAACACCAAGGATTGAAGTTACAAGTCTTAATGAAGATGAAAGTGCATCATAGAATGCTTCTTTATCTCCGGCCTTGATACCCCAATCAAGTTTAATCTTGTAATCGCCTCTTGAAGTTTGTGCTGCAGCGTTATGCCAGCAGTTATAATCAGCAAGTTTATTCTGAACTTTATCATAACCGTCAAGTCTTACTGCAATTGCATCAGGTGAAATAAGTCCTTCAATTGCTTCAACAAGAAGGTTATATTGTGCCTGACCGCCTGCAATCTTATTATCATCAAACTTCTTAAGAAGTCCTTCAGCAATGTCTTCGATTAAGAGATAAGTTTCAACAACGAGACCTGTTAATGAATCATTTGTATAAACTTTCTTATCGTTAACATTATGGTTTTTGTCAGCTTTATGTGATTCGCTGCCTGTAATGTAATAGGTATAAGAATTAATAAGTCTTACAATAGATTTAGCATCATCATCAAAGTCGTTACCAAGATAGTTTGTTAACAGGGTAACAATACTTGCAAGGATGTTATCCGTCTGATCTAATGAGAAATCATTGAATGTGCTGTCTGAAAGGAGAGAAGAAAGCATTTTATCAAGATTATTAATCAGGCTTGTTGCATTGCTTAAATCACTGTTTGAATACTTATTAGAATCTGCCTTTGCTTTAGCAGCAGTTTTTGGTTTGCTGTATTTATTAACTGTTTGGTCTGAAACTTCAGGAGTGGTTGATGGATTATCATCAGAGGTGTTGAATTTTTCAACAAGGTTCATAATTACTTCAACAAGAGTGTCGATATTAGCAATTAAGAAGTATGCATTATCTTTTGATAAACCGGTGAATCCGTTTGCCTGTGTTTCAAATGTGAATGAGTAGTCACTTGCACGGTCAATCTGGAATATACCGTTAAGAACATCAGTGATAATACTCTGTTCACCTAAACCACCGAGTGCGTTAAGAAGACCGCCGATGATTGGAAGTGAATCGGAAATTGTATTATCAGTAGCAATAACATTGTTGAATATGCTTACAATAGCATTGAGCCAGTCACCGATAAAGATTTGAGCAAAGCAATCAAATATATCATACTTTCTGTCTTTATCATCACTTACAGCGTAAGACTTGAATTTTTCAAGTGTAGTATTTTTCAATGCACCGTTATCATCAACAATTTTGCCTTCGTAACAATAAGTCCATGCATCTTTGCTGACTGCATATTTATCAGCAGCCAAATCTTCAACGATGTCAAATAACTGAGGAAGTGCTACAAAGATATTATTGAGACCTTTGTTAAGTACATTTCCGTCATTTGCAAATCTTGGATTGCCTACGAGTTCAGGTGTAGCAACAAATTCATCAATTGCTACTGAGAAAAGAGTTGCAATCTCTGTTATTGCTTCACATCCGATATCACCGAGAGCAGTCTGGCTGAGATCTGAAATCTTTGCATAAGCAAGTGCTGTATCAACAAGGTAGACACCTGTGAGTTTCGGAATATCTGAGCTGTATGAATAATAACAATTGAATACTGCGTTAGGATATTCTTTGCTGAGTTCAGCAGTGTCAGTGTATTGTTTATCCATATAAGTGAGGATGTAGTTGCCTTCATCCTCAGATGCCATTGTGATTGCATTGCCGCTCTGATCCATTACAAGATAATGGTCAAAATCAGCAGTATTAACATTTGATGCAGAGAAGTTAACAACTCCGTCACCGTCTTTAAGAATTACATTCTCTTTTGCTTCATAATAAGAATAAGTATAATCCTTGTCTTCAAGTAACCAGTGAAGTACGTCAGGAAGAACTTTATTCAAATCCCAACCGAGTTGGGTCATACCAACGTAAGAACCATTGTCATAAGTATATGGAGCAAGGAGTCCTGTTGATAAAAGACCATAGAGGAAGCCGTTGTACTGGTCGCCTTCGCCGTTCAGTACCATTCCCTCAAGAACTTCATCAATGAGAACAACGAGTACCGGCAATACTTCAATAATAGTTGCAACCGGTGATTCCATCAGTCTTGCCCAAATATCTTCAAGAGCAACATTGACGTTGATTGGAGTTGTTGCAAAGAGTGCAATAATATCAGAAACTGAATTTCCGAGAATATCCATATTGAGTACGCCGGAAATGGTTGATGACAGAAGGTCATTAAGAATTTCTGTACCGATAGTACCTGAGAAATCGTAATATGCATTGAGTTGTGCTTTTTGTTCATCAGTGAGAGCTACCTGCTGAGAGCCGCCTGCTTCTGCAAGTTGCTTATCAATACAGTTCTTAGCGATTGTAGCAACATCAATTACTGTGTCAATTGCATATATATCGTGACCTAAAGTTGCATCGAACATTTCAGCAACAATCTTTGTACGTGCATAGTTTTCTGCTTCTGCAAAATAACCGTTTATCGAAGTTTTGTCGATTGTACCATCTGCATTGCGTCCGTTAGGAGTACCGACAGTAGCAACCTGATCATCATAAATGAGATAACCATCTTCGTCTGCTGTCCAAGGACCATCCCATGCATTGTCATATGCAGTCTGACCTGCAAAAGCAATAACGAGATTACCCTGACGTGCTTTGATGTTAGTCCAGTTTTCCTGGGTGCCCATCAAAAGAGCCATATACTCTTTGACTGCAGGGCTGCCCCACATTGCAGCAGGAAGGGCATAATCAGTTGGTTCCCATTCCATATTATCAAAACTTAACTGGCCTTCTGTGAACAATTTTGCTACATCAGATGTTGTTAAAGTGTCATTACCTATTTGAACCAATGTAGAACCAAGTTGAGCAAGTTCTGTATCTGTAAGTACACAATCTTTTGTTCCCCAGCCTTCAGGCATCTGTGCTGCAACCATACTGTTGAGGTCATCAACACTGGTATCGCCGTATTTGGCAGCAAGACCGTTAAGCATGTATGCATAGAACGGTGAAAGGGATGAAACACCTTCATTACCGAGAAGAATATAGTTGTTATACAATCTGATGAACTGGCTCTGAAGATAAGATTCTGCCTCAGCAGTATTCATACTCTTTGAAGCTGCATATTCATCCATTGTCATTCCTTTTTGTGCAAGGAACGGAGCAGTCAGAACATCAATAAAGTTGTCGATTGTAATATCATCATTGATATTGTAATTAACACTTATTCCGTCAACTCTTAATGTACCGTTATAAACTACTTTTCCGCCGCCGTCTTTAACAAGGTTATACATAACAGCAGCATCTTTGTATAATTTGCCGGCACCTTCGGTGTAATAAAGAACAGTCGCAAGGTCTTTTACTTCAACTTTAACGCCATATGCGTTGAGTGCTTGTTCCTGTTCCTGATAGTAAGTCTCAAACAGACTTGCTTCATCCTCAGGAATATTGAAGTTAAAGTTCTGCAATTCATAAAGTGTTGCTGTCTCATATGTAGACATTTGCTTTGCAACATCAATAATTTTGCCTCTTATTGCGGACCTTTGTTCATCCAACTCTTTGTAAAGATCTGCAAGAGGTTTAAGTTCTTCAAACCATTTTGCAAGTTCTTCACTTGTCTCTTTGCTGACTCTGTCGGCTTTGTCTCCGCCGGTTCCATAAGTTTTGCAAAGAGTGTAGAGTGTGTAGTATGACATTGCGTCATCTCTGTCATTAAGGTAGTTATAGTTCGAATCTGAATAATATGTTTTCGGCTCATAAGAATTGTTAAGAGCAGAAACGAATTCAGATTGACCTGTACTTCCAACCAAATTGATGAGCAGCGGCTGAACAGCCCCAAGCACATCGGTAAGTGTTGTACTTGCCTTAATCGTTTCTTTTTCGTCATCGGTCAGATCAGCAAGATCTCTACCTTGACCTTTTGCGTATTGTTCGTAAACTAAATTAGCTACGGCTTCAATACCCATGAGTACGCCCGGCAAATATTCGTCTGCCAAGCCGTTGAGTGAGTCAAATGCATCTTGTGCACTGACATTGTCGGTTGTCCATATGCTGTTTTTGTTGTCTTTTGCAAAAGCAGTGAAGCCAACGGAGCAAGTGGTAACAACCATTACTACAGCCAAAAACAGGCTGAGTAATTTTTTGCTCGTTTTCATATAAATCTCTCTCCTTTACAATATGATTAACGAAATTGTGCTTTTGATTTTGCGAGGGTGTAAAACAGCCAAAATCGTGAAAATGTTAACAATTTGTTCACATTTTTCTTATTTTTGGGTGCAGTTATCCACGCACGCATAAACAAATACAAATTATTTATACCAAATAATACAGAACAAGTCAACACCTTTTTTGAAATTTTGAACAAATTGTTAAGATTTCTTTCAAAAGTTAAAATTTTCGTCTGCATTCAAGTTGTGGAAATGCGGTTAAAAATTTCTGAAAAACTATGACTTTTTGTAATTGTAAAACACTTTACAGCAGAAAGAAAATTGTAAAGAAAATACACTTTACATCACTGAAAATCAAAAGAAATTATTAACAAACAGGAAAATAATTGTAAATTTTATGTTAACAGATTATGCAGTTTGTTTAAATTTTATCAATTTTTTTGGACATTTTGCCAAATTTGTTCTTTATCGCACTCTTGTGTTGACTTTTTTGATATTTTATGTGATAATCATCTTGTGTTTATAGAATATTTTGCGCCCTTTTATACAGATGTATGGCTGAACAGCCATTCATTCCTAGGTCGAATTGCCTGATGGTCAGAGAAATGAAAACATCAGTTTGTGCCAAAATATTCTGAACTACAAAATTAAAAACTATAAATACAGGAGGTAAAAAACGACGATGAAAACGAAAACTAAAAAGTTTTCTAAGAAGTTGCTGGCTTTGTTCCTTGCTGTTGTTATGGCAATGACCGGTTTCGCAGGTGCAATGACTGCATTTGCTGCTGACAGTCATACTCCATATACAGACGATGCAGTAGAATACAACTCACTTGGCTGGGCAGTTCTTACTGATGAACAAGTTGCATCAGCACTTCTTGATTATGCTGACACAATGCTCGCTAAGTTTGGTCCTCAGATTGACTCATTGTTGGCTAATTCCCTTCCATCAAGCGGTATGTATTGGTGGGATTATGCATCAAGATCAATCGGTCTTAACATCGGCGGTATTATCAAAGCAAACATCAGTGTTCGTACCCACAGTGTTAATGAACTTTTTGAAACACTTAACAGTGTGGATTCAACACTTAAATCATTCCAATCGTTCCTTGGTAACGCAGGTTATCTTCACTTAGGTGTTGGCAATATCACAAGAGAAAATACTTCTTCATGTGATATAATCAGAACAGTTCTTGGTATTCTCCAGAAAAACTGCGGTGACTACTATGCTAACGACGGTATCGGTACTTTGCTCAGAGGCGAGTTCAACCTTGGTACTGTTGGCAACATTGCTAACCTTGATATCTATAAACTTATTGGAGATATGCTTGGCTTACCGGCAGACTATCAAAAAGATTTAGTATATAATGTTGCAAAACACTTCCTTCTTAACAACAGCGGCTGGTTCACAGACGAAGAAATTGCTAAGTATTCAGGAAACAATAACAGCAACTTTGTATATGACGAAGTTCTTCTTGAAAAAATGACAAGCGAACTTCTTTGCAAGATTAATGTGCTTGTTACATATCCTGATGGAACAAGTTCTGCAACAAGAAGAGAGAAGATTGAAGCCAATATGGCAGCTAAAAACTTAGATTTTGCTGCTGCTGCTGCTGATCTTGGTTATGATTCAAACCTTATATATTCAGAAGAAAATAAAGGTAACATCTTATTATTTGCATATGGCAATGATTCAGTTTCACTTAAGACAAGCGACAGTTTGTTCAGCTTTGGTTTCCAGGCACTTGATTTTGCATGGAAGACTGTTCTTAAAGATACTGTAAAACTTATTCATGTTAATAACAGCAACTTTGACAATGATGATCTCGGTCATGGTACAAACTTTGATAACGCATATTATTATTGGGCAAAGGATAACATTGAAGGCGGTTGGAAACAAAATAACCTTCCGGCAATGTATTCATCAGCAAATATTAACAGATGGGCAGAAGCAGTATATGCAGAGTATAAAGCCGGTTCAGCTGAAGAATTCTTAAGCTGGGTAAAAGATGATTACACATTTGACCGTACAGCAGACGGTGAAGGCACATGGAGAGATATTGATCCGACAAGACTCTTCCTCAAACTTCGTTACAGCCCGCTTGCTGACTATGGTTTCAACATGCAGACCGGTCCAATCAACCTTTATTTTGTACAGACAGGTACTCCAAACCTTGATGCATTCTTTGAAGGTTATAAAGCAAACTATACATCTCTTGCAGGTGCATTCAATGACTGCCTTGTAGCTGCTGTATATGATTTGTTTGTTGACAGAGACAATATCTATGTTAATAAGCCCGGCGATACTGA
The DNA here is from genome assembly GCA_021770095.1 of Eubacteriaceae bacterium. Taxonomy (GTDB): domain Bacteria; phylum Bacillota; class Clostridia; order Oscillospirales; family Acutalibacteraceae; genus Eubacterium_R. The sequence continues at coordinate 341,001 of JAETRQ010000004.1, forward strand.
CAGACCTACTTTGACTGAGGTTAACTATACCGGTACTATCGGTCAGACTCAGATTGACAGCATTGCTTCAACTCTTGTTGGAAATGCTCTTCAGGTTATTCAGTATGTTGCAGATACAACAGACCAGAATATCCTCAATGGTTTCTACAAAGCAGGAGGCACAACTCTTACAGAAACAAATCTTGAAACTGCAATGGTACCGCTTCTTGTTGCATGTATTGGTGAAATCCAGATTGGCGGTTCAGGCAAACTTTCAAAGCTTATTCACCCAAGTGATTGGGATATGTGTAAGGATGCAGAAGGAATCGCATATCTTTGCTTAAGAGAAAACCTTTCATTCAGCATTCCTACAAATGATTACAGCGATCTTGTTACAATCGTAGACGGTAAGATTAATGCTACACTTGAAGGCACAATCATTCCAATGGCTCGTGACGCTCTGATTTATGTAATTGAAGCATATGTTCCGGTTACACATAATGGTGAAATCTGGATTGCAGAAAATCCGGATCACGATGCAACTGCTGATTTGTTTGATCTTCTCAATTCTGTAGTTTGTTACTATGCTGATGATCTTACTACAACGACAAGACCTTCAACAGAAAGAGCAATGGGTATGGGTGCTCTTATTGGTCTTTGTGATAAAGATGGTAACAGTCTCATCACAACAGATAACACACTTTGGCAGAATCTTGACCTTGCTATCAATAAACTTCTCCCTGTAGTTGGTACACTCCAAGGCAAGGGATATGGCAAGGCTGATTCACAAGATCTTATTATGAATGACATTATCAAGGGTGTCCTTGATATTGGTAACACTTCTCTCCATAACGGTAAGGGCGGTGTGACAAACTTCTTGTCTAAGCTTCTCACAATTGTTTGTGCAGAACCTATTCAGACAACTCCGGTTATAAATACAGTTTATAACCTCCTTGCAGATCTCATTAACGGTCTCTTCGGTGCTCGTTACACTGGTCAGCAATGGGCAACAATTGTTCCTGCAAATAGTTCATCACATCCATTTGATGATGTTGTTAAAATCAGTTCACTTGCAGGTACAAGCGGTAAAGATGTTGGTATCCTTCAGAAGATGATTGACCAGTTTGTTGAATTTACCGGTTATGGTAAAAACGGAACAACGACATATTCTGACTCAGTTTTGAGAGGTATTTGTTTCGCACTTCAGGCTGTTAACAGCTTCATTCCTGAAGCAATCAACAATGTATCTGAACACTCAATGTCAATGGCTACTGTTTCATTCGACAGCGCTGTTGCAACAGGTGCAGATGCAACTGCAAACACAATGAATGTTCGCCTTACTAACAATTCAACCGGTGTTAACACAACATACATCGAAGGTAAGGATATGAACGCATATACACCTGAACAAATGGGTCGTTATTATGTAAAAATGACAGACATTCCTACTGTTACAGGTGAAGGTATCCGTGGTAATATTTCACAGAGTGTATGGAATAGTACTAACAAGACAATCAAGCCGGGCGAATCAGCAGAAATTAAAGTTAGCACCAAATTCTCAGGTGCTGGTACATTGAATGTTACTTTCTACTATGATATCGTTGATAAAAACGGAAACGTTATTCAGGGCGGTTTGTCTTCAACAGGCAGCAGATTCGCTTCTAATGCTGAAGCATGGGCTGCATCTGTTTATAATTCAAACAACCAGTTCAAAGAATATCCTCAGAAAGCAACATCTGATGGTATCTTGTCTGCTTCTTCTACCGGTGTAAATGCTACAACCGTATTTGCTGGTGATGTTTATGGCCTTATGCCTGCAAACATGATTCTCACAACTGATAATCTTTCAGCAATCAATAACTATAATGTTGCATTTGTAAGCGGTTCAAGCAAGACATTTGATGGTTTCTATTGTTATGAAAACGGTTCTGTTGTTGCTGATACAGGCAGCACAGTTACTGTAAATCAGAACAACGCAATTGCTATTTGTGATGAAGACGGTAACCTTATTAAGACTGACCGTTATGATTACTCAACAAACGGCGGCTCATCTTGGGATACTAACAGCGGAAATGGTTATACCATGGAAGAAGTTGGTACTAAGATTAAAGCTGAAGTTGATAAAGATCCTAATGCTAACGTTGTTCAGAGAACACATATTGTTTATACATTAGCAGAAGCCAAGAATGCAGGTATCGTTGCAGCTGCTCATAAGGATATTGATGGCAACTATGATGCAATCTATTTGAAGAGCGGTTCAGGCAGCAATGATTATGCAACAATCCTTTCAAGAATGACTCTCAGAGGTCCTGTTGCAGGTATTGTTATTAATATGGATGGCAAGTTGAATGTAAGTGGTACAACATATACATCACTTCTTCAGTACGATGGTTCAACTCATATTGATGCAGGTTCATATGACATTAATATGTGCATCTACTCAACAAGCGGTAATTATATGACTAACACAGAACTTGTTCCGTTCAAACTTCTCATTGGTAATAACGGCTCAGTTCAGTCAGTTAATAACCAGTATAACGATATGGTTGCATATCTTGCAAACTATAAAGCAGAAGACTTTATTAACACAAATACTCTTGATGAAGCTCAGACATATTTGAAGAGAGCTCTTACAAATATGGGTACTGCAGTTACACCTGAAACAGTACTTACTCTTGGTGATCCGGTAGCAAATACTATCACCGCATGGGATACATCAAGCAAAACTGGTGAGCAGGCTCATCAGGCATTCACAACATCTAATGCAACAAGACTTAACATGCCGGAGGCATTGAAGGCTAATGCAACAATTGGTTCTTCAAGCAATGCCGGAAAAACAGGTGTTTACTACTTCGATGCTGAATGTACAATGCCTATCTACTCTAATGCTCCTCTTACAACTGCTACCGGCGGTAAAGATAATGCGGGTATGGCTGTAGAAGCAGGTACAGGTGACGATGCTGGTAAGTACTTCCTTGTAAACGATGTTGTTTATGAAAAGGAATGGGATGTTGATACATTCCCGAACCCATGGTATAAAGATTCAACTACTCAGGCTATCGACAATAACGGCGATAAGCTCTATGCTCAGATTGAATTCAAGTATATCAAAGCTGACGGAACAGAGACAAACAAATCAGATCCTGATTGGGTTGCTAAGTATGCTAAGTCAGAATCAAGATATGTTCAGACTGACTCACAGGTTGACAGACGTGGTCTTTATTCACTTGCTGAAGCTTGTATCGGTTATGCTGAATACTTAGTAAATTCAAATCTTAAGCCTGATATTGCTGATTCTCTTCTTGAACAAGTTTCTAAGGCAAGACATGACCTTGAAGAAAATAACTTCGACGTTGTAACTTACAATAAGATGGTTAAACTTGCTAAGACTGCTGAAAGCGGTTACACCATTACTCTTACTTACACTTATCAGAAGCCGGTAATTGGTGAAGATGGTGAAATAGTTAAGGATTCAGAGGGTAATACAGTAACTGAACCTGAAACAAGAACAGTTAATGTTCCATTCAGCCAATATTATAATTATGTTGATAATGCTGACTACACAATTACAAATCAGGTAATTAAGTCAACTCTTTCATCAACACAGGTTAACGAATATATCCGTCTCTTCAAGTTCTACACAACTAAGACTGTTGAACGTGGTTACCTCGGTAATCAGCTTGAAGCAGAAATTAAGCATGCATCAGGTAATGCTTATAATACTATGACTGCTACTGCAGCAACTTATAATGAAGACGGTACAATCGCAACAAAGGCTGTTGTTGAAAAGGCAGCAGGCGCTGGCGATCCGGCATTCGGTGTATGGTCTGCAGACGGCAAGCTCGTTAACGAAGATGATACTGTTTATACAGAAGCATCTTGGGATGCATATGTAGCAGCTCTTGCTGACGCAGTTAACCTTGCTAAACTTGGTAATGGCGACTACAAGTACAAGGCAAGAGATTACTTCAATATCGATGATGTTGAAAATTATGATGCTGAAGTTGTAGATTGTTACAACACAGATTCAAGACTCCAGAGAGCAGAAATCGCTCTTGAAGAGTTTGCTGAAGCAACTATTACAGTTGCAACTGTTCCTGGTGGTACAGTACAGATTAATGGTGCAGATTATACTGCTCCTGTTGCTGCAAATCTCGGTGAAACTGTAGAAGTATCAGCAACTGCTGACACAGGCTATGAATTTGCCGGATTCCAGATTGGCGACAGAGTAGTTACTGCTAACCCATATAAGTTTGAAGTTAAGGGCGATGTAACAATTACTCCTATCTTCACAAGTGCCGGTAAGACTGTCAGCGGTGACATTGTTGTTGTAACATCTTATTCAGGTGCAACAGCAAACAAGGCTGCTTACGGCGATTATACAATTGAAGTATATGATGAGACCGGAACAACACTTATTGACACATTCACATCAACATATGATGCTGAAAATCTTACTAATACATTCGAACTTACATTACCTGAAGGTACTTATAAGGCAAAAGTTTCTTATGAATTTGCTCTTGTAAGAGAAGATATTACCATTACTGTTGGTTCAAGCAATATTGAAGGTGCAGTTATTCCTATGGTTGCTTGTGACTTCAACAAGGATGGTTCAATTTCAGGTGACGATAAGAGAATTGTAACTCTTGCATCTGCAAATGGTGGCAGTCCATATTGTGACCTTAATGCTGATGGTGCAATCTCAGGTGACGATGCTCGTGTCGTAGTAGCATGTTCTGCAGGTAGAATTGATTTGGTACCTGTAGAAATTGGAAATTAATCAATAATTTTAGATATTTTAACTAAAAAATTATGTAAACCAAATAGGGACTGCTGATTTTCATCAGCAGTCCCGAAAACAAAAGATGATATTTAAATCAAACGGAGAAGAATCTGTTTGGGAGAGTGAATATTATGAAAACGAATATAAAAAAACATAATATGAATATTGCTTTCGGCTTTATTGTATTTTGTGCAATGATGCTATTATTCATCATCCTTCCTGCTTCTGTTTTTGCAGAGACAGGTACATTAAGTCCGGATACTCCTCCGTATGTTTATTGTACCTATGAGCAGGATGGAATTGCCGTTGACGGTAATAAACTTTCTGACGGTACATATGATGTAAAAATTCATCTTTCAGGAATGAAAAACGGTTCCGTTTTCCAATTTACTGCAACTTATGATTCAACTGTTGTGGAGGTTGCTTCAACCCCATCTTATTTGATTTCTGACGATAACAGCGAATTTGATTCAATGGGCAGTATTTTATCAGACGGAAATATTGTTTTTGGTTTTGTATCGACAAATGATGATTGTTCAGCGCTTGGCGATGACGTAGTCATTGCTGCAGTACCGATGACTTTTACGAACAATTCCGATGTCAAAGATTACGTTGACGCAGCAGAATATATTACAGTTTCTGCAAATCCGAATTATACATTTGCTCAGGCAGATTACGGCGACGGGTATAGTGATGCCTATGCTCCGGAATCAGATGCCTATCCGGATTATAACGGAAATTTGTATCCAATGAACTGTGACGTAACTCCGGATTTTGGTCATGATGTCAGCGGTTCAATTGTGGTAATGACTTCACCATCTGGTAATACAAATAATAAGGCTGCTTATGGCAGTTATACAATAAATGTCTATACTGATGAACAGCGTACAGAAGATAGTTTTGTTACAAGCACAACTTCTGTTATGTCTGTTGATGATGCTGAAAATAAAATTAACACATTCGCTTTAACCGGGCTTGTACCGGGAACATATTATGCAACTGTTTCATATGATTATGCTATTGAGCGTAATATAACAATAACTGTTGCTGATAATGATATTACAGCTGCTGTAATTCCTATGATTGCTTGTGATTTTAACAAGGATACTTCTATTTCCGGTGACGATAAGCGAATTGTTGTTTTAGGTTCCGCTGCAAGTGGAGAAGGTTATGAATATTGTGATTTGAATGCAGACGGCGCTGTCTCAGGCGATGATGCCAGAATTGTAGTAATGTTTGCGGCTTCAAAAGCATCATATGATCCGCTTGATATCAGATAGTTTTTTAAAATTTTATAGGAGGAATAATTTGTGAAGAAAACTTTTAAAAGAGCTATAGCTTGTCTTCTCACAGTTCTTATGATTGTTTGTTCTCTTCCGTTCACTGCACTTGCAAAGGTACAGGAATATAACTATGATGGTTATAATGAACTTGGAATCACTAATCCAGATACAGACGATCAATATTATTATGGTGATTTAATCAAGTTAAAGAGCTCTGATGATCCAATGCTTATGGATAACTATACTCCAACATTTGGTATCATTACTCAGAGCATTGGTAACAGTAAAATGGGTGAATTCACCGCTGTTCAAAATATGTATCGTAAATGGTATGGTTATCAGGGTCGTACCTATGATACAATTGAAGGTGAAGGTCTCATCCTTAACCCTGCTGAACTTAAAGCAGGTCAGCGTATTGCCGTAACATTCGAATTCGGTGGTGTTGACTCTTTATTCTCAGCTCAGATTAGGGGTTCATTTGATACTGATTATATTAAGCCAGCTGGTTACAGAGCTGCTTCTAACTGGCAGGTAAACAACAGTAATGCTCTTACTTATGGTATTCAGAACTTAGTTGGTACTCAGTTCCCTGAGTTCATTGACTCAACAACATATACTCTTGAGGGTAAATTCGTAGCATACGCAGGTACAGCTGATATAGACAATGCTTCAGTTTATATGCGTGATTTCGCAGATACATTTGGTACTTATGGTATTCTCCTTGGTACTTTCTGTTTCGAAGTACAGCAAGACTGTGACCTTACAAAAGTATTAACAATTGATGATTCAGAACTTAATGCTACATTTGTAAAGCCATATGATACTGATATAGATATGCCTGCATATTTCCCAGACCATGTAGACAGATTCTCATTGTATAATGGTACAGATAAAAATGGTAATGCATATCCGAAGCCGGCAATCGTTTGGGATAACTACTCAGGCGGTACAGAAGAACCAAAAACAGTTAATTACAACTACACAACAGTTGACGGTACTAAGACAACTGTAACCGTTAACGAAGGTGAAATTCCAACTGCTCCTGCTAACACAGCTGCAACAGCATGGACACATGATGCTGATTCAGATCCAAGCCAGCATACTCGCAAGACATATGCTTGGCCTGCATTCGACGCTGCAACAACTGATTATACAGAAGTTGAAAGTGTTGAAAAAGCAAACTGCGTATTCACAAAAGATACTATTACAGAACCTGATTATACAAACAAGGGTCTTGACAGATATACTTGTGGCACATGCGGTTACTCATATGATGTTGAAACAGATCCTATCGTTTGTGACCACGTTTGGGATGAAGGCAAGGTTACAACACCTGCTACATGTACAGAAGATGGTGTAAGAACTTACACATGTTCAAACTGTGGCGAAACTAAGACAGCAGGTATTGATAAACTTGGTCATGATCCTGCAGAGGCAGTTCAGGAAAATGTAGTTCCTGGCACATGCACAACAGCAGGTTCTTATGACAGTGTTGTTTATTGTACAAGATGTAAGGAAGAAATTTCTCGCACTCCTGTAACAACTGAAATAGATCCTACTAACCATGTTGGTGAAACAAAAGTTGTTAACGATAAAGCACCTACATGTACAGAAGAAGGTTACACAGGTGATACAATCTGTGTTGCTTGCGGAAATGTAATTCCTGGCGGTCAGGGTGAAAAGATTGACAAGATCGATCATACACCTGGCGAAGTTAAGAGAGAAAATGAAGTTGCTCCAACATATGAAACAGAAGGTTCATACGACGAAGTAACTTACTGCGCAGTATGTCAGAACGAAATTTCTCGTGTTTCAAAGACAATTGACAAACTTACAGGCGGTATTGCTATCACAGTTAAGGCTGCTGAACTCGGTACTGCAACAGTAGCAGATAAGAACGTAACAACTGCTGACGCAACAGCAATTGTTGCTCCTAACAGTGATGTTGTTCTTACAGCAACACCGGTTGATGGTGCTACATTTGTAGGTTGGGAATCAAACGGCAAGTTAGTTTCAACAGATGCTGAAATGACTGTTAAGGCTCTCAACGCAGTAACATATGTTCCTGTATTCGAACTCTCAACAGGCGAATTCACAGTAGTATTCACTGATCAGTATAAGAACGTAATCAGCACACAGAAAGTTTCATCTGCTGCTGACATCGTAATTCCTGAAGGTCCTGTAATCGCAGGTTACACATTCACAGGCTGGTCAATGACTGCTGAAGAAATTGCTGCTCTTACATCTGCTGCAACAATCGTTGCTCAGTATGAAAAGAACGAAAATGACAAATTCACTGTAACAGCTGCTGACGGTGTTCAGATCACTGTTAACGGTGCTGCAGTTGAAGGTACAGTAGCAACAGATGTTGCTTACGATTCATTCGTAACAGTATCTGCTGAAGGCGCAACAGCATGGAAAGTTGGCGACGCAACAGTTGCTTATGGTGATACTTACTCATTCTATGTAGGTTCAGATATCACTGTAACACCTGTATTCGATACAGAAGTTGCTCAGGTTCCAACAGTAACAGCTGTATCAGTTGCTCCTGTAGTAAGAGCAGATGGCTCAATCGATGCTTCATTCCTTGCTACAAGAACAATGACTGACGATTGCACATTTGTAAATGCTGGCTTTATCTATGGTAAAGAAGCAACCGCAACATCAGAACTTAAGGATGTTAACGGAACAACCGTTAAGGTTAAGTATTGTGCAACAACAGCAGATCAGTTTGCTTTGACATATGGTTATAGCGCTCAGTCAGGTGTTATCAATGTTAGAGCATTCCTTGCTTATGTTGATGCTAATGGTGATACTCAGGTAGAATATGCTACATTTGAACCATTCAACTATGCAGATTATGTACAGTAATTAGGATAGGAGGACTAAACTAATGAAAGAAACATACATCAAGCCGGTATCAAAGGTTGATGAGTTCAAGACAGTTGATGTTGTAACAACATCCGGTATTGAACAGGTTCCTGGTGGTAGAGACTAATTTATAAGTCTACGGCAAAAAAAGAGGGAAGACGGCAGTAATGCCGTCTTCTTTTCTTTTACTTTTATACAGAGTGATTTGTTTTGAAAAGACTAAAAAATAACACCGCGGATATTCCGTGGTGTTATTTTATTATATATTAGAGTTTGGAAACTATTTATCCGTTATCACTGCTACTTTCCTGTGCATTGATTTCATCGGAAGATTGCTTGTAAATATAATCAATCAGCATTTCTTTATTCTTTTCTGTGTTAATGGTGATAACCGAATTTCCCTGAATATTTGCGTACTCCCATGTTCCTTCAAACGGGACTTTCTGCTGATGCATATCACCTGTAATACATATTCCTGCATCAGCAACAAAGCGAAGGAGTTGTCCTTTTGTCAAATCTGTTTCAATATATGGGGCGCTCTTGAATGCCATGCGGTATAATTTGAACGGGCCTGAATGTTTTGCACCGTCAAGGATAGCACTCATAACGGTTCTCTGACGCTGGGTTCTGACAAAGTCTGTATCAATCTTTCTGATTCTGCAATAAGCCAAAGCCTGTTCGCCTGTTAATTTATATTTGCCGGACTCAAGCGTAACATGGTCATATCTGTACGGATGATTTGTAACCTCATTTGCCTCGGCCTCAGTTACATCAACTTCAACACCGCCAAGGCTGTCAATCAGCACTTTGAACATCTCAAAGTCAACAACTGCATATCCATCAATATCAATACCAAAGTTATATTCAATTGCATCAACAACACCTTGGTATCCGCCTGAAGAACATGCTGCATTCAGTCTTTGTTCATATCCGAGTGATGGGACATATACCCAAGTGTCACGCAAAAACGAAGTCATCTTGATGGAATGATGTTTCATATCAAGTGACACAAGCATCATTGTGTCGGATCTTGTTTCGTCTCCGCTTTCACCTGAACGGGCATCAACACCCAGCAGAAGAATATTTTTGACCAGAGCACTGCTTTCAAGTGTGGATGAAGAAAGAGCCAGAGCCTCATTTTCTTTATGCTCTTTATAATTAATTCTGCCAAGTACCACCGCAACACTGCCGACTATGGCAATGACTAATGCAAGAATAATCAGCAATATCCGTTTGCGCAAGGGTAGTTTGCCAAGCGGTTTTTTACCATGTTTATTATCTTTATTTTTTTGTTTTTTTGGCTTGTCCCGTTTTTTATCAACACGCTGTGCTGAGTTGCCTGTATCGAAATACATATCTCTGTTTTGCCGCTGCGGCTGTTGATAATAATCCTGTGCGCGCTCGCTCACAAATCTTTGCGGCGGGTCGGGTTGCTTTGGATTTTGGATATTGAAGTTATCACATGGATTAATTCCATTTGATTTTTTTTGATTATCGCTTATAATATCATCACGCTGTTTGTTATTGAAATTCAAATCAATCGGCGAATAATTATAGTAGTTTTCATCGGCAGGGACAGTCCTGTCCGCCTGCTCGTTCCTATTCCTTTTTGCAGGGTTAAAGCCTTCGTTTTCAAAACGCGGCATTCTACCACCTCCATCAATAAAATCTTACTACATAATCATGTTATTTTCAACTCAATTTTGTAAATAAATTGTTGACATTTGCTATGCTGTTGGAATAAAATAGACCTGTGCGAGTTGGCTTGGCAATTGCGTATCATTATTATGGTATGAGGAAAGTCCGAGCAGCACAGAGCAGGATAACGGCTAACGGCCGCCGAGGGTGACCTTAGGGAAAGTGCAACAGAAATATACCGCCAACTTTTGTTGGTAAGGGTGGAAAGGCGAGGTAAGAGCTCACCGAGAGGGTGGAGACATCTTCTGCCATGTAAACCCTATCCGCTGCAACATCGACGAAAGGGTTGTTTGCTCGACACATAACTTTGACGGATGGCTGGAGCGCAGCAGCAATGCTGCGTCGAGATAGATAATTGCCCACGACAGAACTCGGCTTACTGCCAACTCGTATTTTTCAAAAAAGAAGGTAATGCTTTATGTTAGTTAATATGCGAGATTTGCTTGCGGATGCACAGGATGGCAACTACGCAGTCGGCTCATTTTCAGTTGCGAATATGGAAATGGTGCTTGGCGTGTTAAAGGCTGCAAAAGAACTCAATGCACCTGTCATTCTCCAGATTGCCGAAGTAAGGCTCAAGCAAAGTCCGCTTGAAATCATCGGACCGCTTATGGTTGCTGCAGCAGAAAATGCAGACACCCCTGTTGCTGTCCATTTTGACCACGGCAAAACGGTTGAAAAAATCACGCAGGCACTCGATATTGGTTTTACTTCCGTAATGTTTGACGGGTCACATCTTCCGCTTGATGAAAATATTGCTATGACCAAACAGATTATGCAAATCGCAAAAGAATATGACGCGAGTGTTGAGGCTGAAATCGGATGTGTCGGCGGTTCGGAAGATGGGTCTGAAGATATTGCAATCAACTGTACAAAGGTTGAGGATGCGGTACGGTTTGAGAGTGAGACACAGGTGGATGCACTTGCAATTGCCATCGGCAATGCACATGGTAATTATAAAAGTACACCGAAGCTCAGATTTGATATTCTTGAACAGGTTGAAAAAAGCACGGATATACCGCTTGTTCTCCACGGCGGAACAGGAATTACACCTGAGGATTTTGTGCGTTGTTCTCATACGGGAATAAAAAAAATAAATATTGCAACTGCAACGTTTGATATGGTTGAAAATACTGTTCATACGTGTTATAATGTGAAAAAAATAAATAACTATTATGATTTACAGGCTGCTGAGGTTGAGGGTGCATACCAAAATGCCAAAAAGCATATACTGATTTTTGGTACAGATAACAAAGCATAATTTGTTGTATCCTCATTTATAATATTATATTTTAGTTAATTTGGTTAGGAAGGCTAAGTAATAATATGAACTACGTTGAATTTGATATGTCAAAGCCGATTGATTTCATTCCAATCGGAAGAATTGCAATTGATTTTAATCCTACTGATATGTATATGCCTCTTTCAGAGTCATCCAATTTTAATAAATATGTTGGCGGTTCACCTGCAAATATTGCAGTTGGTCTTGCTCGTCTTGGATGCAAAGTCGGTTTTTGCGGTTGTGTCAGCAATGACCAGTTCGGCGATTTTGTTGTTGATTATTTTAATAAAGAGGGTATTGATACAAGCCAAATTACAAGGGCAAAGAATGGTGAATGCCTTGGTCTGACTTTTACTGAAATTCTTTCAAAAGAAAAATCATCCATTCTTATGTACCGTGATAATGTTGCAGATTTTTGTATGGCTCCTGAGGATATTAAGGAAGAATATATCGCATCTGCAAAGGCAATTATCATCAGCGGTACTGCACTTGCAAAATCACCTTCACGCGAAGCATGTCTTAAAGCAATGATTCTTGCTAAAAAGAATAATGTAAGAATTATTTTTGACATTGACTATCGTGAATATACATGGACCTCAAAGGATGAAATTGCTGTCTATTACAGCCTTGTTGCACAGAATGCAGATATAATTATGGGCTCAAGAGAAGAGTTCGATTTGACCGAAGGTATTGTCGGCAAAAAGGATTCAGACCCTGAGTCAGCAAAATATTGGCAGTCATTCGGCGCATCAATCTGTGTTATCAAGCATGGTAAAGAAGGCTCAACAGCGTATACGAATGACGGCAAGTTCTATTCAATCAAGCCGTTCCCTGCAGTTAAACTCAAAGGTTTTGGCGGTGGAGATGGTTATGGTTCATCATTTCTTTACAGATTACTTCAGGGCAAAGAAATTATCGACTGCCTTGAATTTGGATCTGCATCTGCGTCAATTCTTATTTCTGCTCACTCCTGTTCAGATGCTATGCCGTCTGCAAAGCAGGTAGAAGATTTCATCAAAAAGAGCAAAGAAGAATATGGCGAGATGGTGGCAAGAGTTTAATGGATATTAAACATTAATAAACGAACGGTTTATGGGGGAGTTCCCTATAAAAAGGTTAAGGCGGTGAGTGAAAACTTACCGCCTTAATCATTGTATTAATTTTAAATGGTTTTGCTATATTTTATCCGGATTGTCTGTTCTGTCAAGTAAATAGTCAATATTGGTGTCAAAAAAATCTGCAAGGATTATTAATGTTTCAGTCGGTGGAATTCGTTCTCCTTTTTCATATTTTGATATGAGTGCCTGGTCAATTCCGGTATGCATTTGCATTGCAATTTGTGTCAGGTTTCTTTTTTGCCGCAGCATTTTCAAATTTTTACCCATACTTATCACCTAATGACATTATGTCATAATTTATTGTTGACAATTATGACAACTTGTCATACTATATATGCGTGGTTTTTGTTTAGCGATAATTAAAGAGGGGAAAATATTATGGAAAATTACAGGGGCTTGAAGGAACTGAGAAAAGAGAAGAAGATGACGCAGATAGAATTTGCGGAATCAATTGGTATAGAGCGCTTAAGATATGCATATTATGAATTGGGTTATGCGGATATTCCATCTGAAATTGTTAAAAAAATTTGTGAAGTATTTCATGTATCTGCCGACGAGATACTGGGAATGGAGCAAAAAAATGTTTTATAGACTATTGTCTAATCGTTGACTTTTGCGGAAAATTATGGTATAATGCCAATTGTTCGGGGGAGTAGTTCCACGCAATTTTACATAGCGTGAGCTAAATCAACAACTTGCCGGATAGGCTGGTTTAGTTTTAAAGAATGAGACTCGTACATAGTGAAATACTATGTACGGGTTTTTATTTTTTATAACTGAATTTTTAATCATTTCTGAAAGGGGTATTTTGATGAAAGAATACTTAAGAAGTGCCAAGGATGTTTTGGCAGAAGTGTCTTCAGGTGAAGATGGACTTACCGCTTCAGAAGCAAGCGCAAGGCTTGAAAAAAACGGTAAGAACAAACTTGCTGAAGGCAAAAAAGAATCACTTATCCACAGATTTTTGAAACAACTTGCAGACCCAATGATTATTATCCTTATAATTGCTGCAATTATTTCAGCAATTACCGCAGTTTTTGGCGGTGAGGGAGAAGGATTTGCCGATGTTATAATTATTATGATTGTTGTACTCATCAATGCAATCCTCGGTGTTTATCAGGAAAGCAAGGCAGAAAAAGCGATTGAAGCCCTTCAAGAGATTGCCGCGGCAACATCAAAAGTTATCCGTGACGGAAAGATTGTTGATGTTAAATCGGAAGACCTTGTAATAGGTGATATTGTTGTTCTTGAAGCGGGGGACAGTGTTCCTGCTGACTGCCGCATTATTTCAAGTGCATCAATGAAAATTGAAGAAGCAGCACTTACAGGTGAATCCGTACCTGTTAATAAAATTTCTGAAGAAGTTGATCCGCTCGGCAGTGACGATGTCCCGCTTGGCGACAGAAAAAATATGTGCTATATGGGTTCCAATGTTGTTTACGGTCACGGCAGAGCAGTGGTTGTTGCAACAGGTATGGATACCGAAATGGGCAAGATTGCCGATGCACTTGAGCAGGCAGAAGATGGCGAAACTCCGCTTCAGATTAAACTTAACCAGTTATCAAAAATATTGTCAATGCTCGTTCTTGGCATATGCGTATTTATTTTTGCATTTGATATTATCCGTTCACTTGTTAAGGGTGAGGCGGTAACATTCAATACGACTCTTGACACATTCATGGTTGCTGTTTCACTCGCAGTTGCCGCAATACCTGAAGGACTTGCAACGGTTGTTACAATTGTACTTTCAATCGGTGTAACAAAAATGAGTAAGCGTAATGCGGTTATCAGACGATTGACAGCGGTTGAAACACTCGGCTGTACACAGATAATCTGTTCTGATAAAACAGGTACTCTGACTCAGAATAAGATGACAGTAGTTGAATACAAGGGTGATGATGAAAAACTCCTTGCATCAGCAATGGCTCTTTGCTGTGATGCACAGCTTCAGTCTGATGGAGAAATCAAAGGTGAACCGACCGAGGCCGCACTTGTTGCATATGCAAATAAACTTGAAATGCCGAAGAATGAACTTGAGCAATCTTTCCCGAGAGTTATGGAAGCACCGTTTGATTCAATGCGAAAGATGATGTCAACTGTTCATAAGAGTGAGAATGGTTATGTTCAGTACACAAAAGGTGCACCTGATGTTGTGCTTTCAAAATGCGTTTCTTATTATGAAAACGGTAAATCTTTGCCGATGACAGATGAAAAACGTCAGGAAATTATAAATGCAAATAAAGAAATGGCAGATAAGGCACTGCGTGTTCTTTGCTGTGCAATGCGTATCTATAAAGAAAAGCCTGAAAGCGAAGAAGCAGATGCGCTTGAAAAAGACTTGTGTTATATTGGTCTTACCGGTATGATTGACCCTGTCAGACCGGAAGTTCTTGACGCAATCAAGGAATGCCGTGAGGCTGGCATAAGACCGATTATGATTACAGGTGACCATAAGGACACTGCCGTTGCAATTGCCAAAGAACTTGGAATTATTGATGATGCATCTCAGGCAATTACAGGCTCTGAACTGAATAATATCAGTGATGATGATTTGATGACAGAGATTGAAAAGTATTCTGTTTATGCCCGCGTTCAGCCTGAACATAAGGTAAGAATTGTAAAAACATGGAAGGCAAAAGGCAAAATCACTGCAATGACAGGTGATGGAGTTAATGATGCTCCGTCTATCAAGAATGCAGATATTGGTGTCGGTATGGGTATTACCGGTACTGACGTAACAAAAAATGTTGCCGATATGGTTCTTGCCGATGATAATTTTGCAACCATCGTTTCTGCTGTTGAAGAGGGCAGACGCATTTATGATAATATCAGAAATTCAATCCAGTTCCTTCTTTCTTCAAATCTCAGTGAAGTTATAACCATCTTCATTGCAACGCTCTTAGGATTCACAATTTTTGAACCTGTTCATCTTTTGTGGATTAACCTTATCACAGACTGTTTCCCTGCACTTGCTCTTGGTATTGAAAAAGGTGAAAGGGATATTATGAAGCGTCAGCCAAGAGATTCAAAAGAAGGCATCTTTGCCGGCGGAATGGGATTTGACTGTGTGTATCAAGGACTTATGGTAACGGTTCTTACACTGCTTGCATATTTCTTCGGTACAAACAAACTTGGTGTTCAATTGGCAGTCGGTACGGCAGATGAAATTCATATTAACGGTATGACAATGGCATTCCTAACACTTTCAATGGCAGAAATTTTCCATTCATTCAATATGCGTTCACGCCGTCAGTCAATCGTGAAGATGGGCAGTATCAACTGGTATCTTGTCGGTGCAATGGTATTGAGTCTTGTTCTTTCAACTGCGGTAATTTATGTTCCGTTCCTTGCAAACGCATTTGATTTTGCGCATATCAGTTTGACAGAATATGCAATTTCACTCTTACTCGCATTCTGTGTTATCCCGATTGTTGAAATTGTAAAAGCAATCCAAAGAGCATTGAAAAAATAATTTTATTTATTAGGGTGAAAAAATGGGGATTTTCAATTCTGAGTATACAATTGAAGCGAATAAAAGTGTTGATGACACAAAAACCTTGTTTGAAAAATACTTTAAAGATATAAGTACGGTCGGTTACTCAATGAGTACTGTAATAATGAATTCCGATTATGGCAGAAAGAAATTTACCGGTTCTGTAAGTAATGACGGAGTTTATAGTGCAAGATTGATTAATGCAAATGGGACAGATGCACTTTACAGGAGTTCTTTGCTGAACAAAATTACTTTCAGCGGAGATTCATTCCATACAAAAGTGAATGTTTTTGTCAGTACTGCAAAATTCGGTATTATGTTTATTATGCTGATTGTTATTGCATTGCTGTTTTGTGCATTATCGCTTATGAGCATAACTTACGGCGAGTTTTACGGTGTATTGCTGGCTGTTGGTGCAGGATTTCTGTTGTTAAGTTTTATACCCCTGCTGATAGCAGGGCACAGAGTTAACGCCGCAAAGGAAGAATTGATTTATATCCTCAAATATTCAGATGATGCAAAATAATTTTTGTGAATAAAATCAAGACCTGCTGAGTAAAAATCAGCAGGTCATTTTTCTGTTTTATGGAAGTTCGGTTCATCTGTTCTGTCAAGAATATAGTCTGTTGAAACATTGTAGTAATCCGCCAGTTTGATTAATATTTCCGTAGGGATGTCAACATCCCCGCGTTCGTAATTGCTGTATATTCTTTGGGAACAGTTGAGGATTTCTGCCAATTGGCGTTGCTTTAAATCATGATCTTCTCTGAGATTCCGTATCCTTTTATACATAATAACACCTCTATGGGTATTATATGTTAGCGAAATCTTCGCTATTGACTTTTAGCGAGAAATTCGCTAAAATTTAAATATATATCTTAAGGAGCGTGGTTTTATGAAAAAATTGTGTTCAATTCTATTGAGTTTTAGTTTGATTTTGAGCATAATATTCAGTTTTAATTTACAAGCAATTGCAAATGAAAATAAAGCTGTGCAAACGGATAACAGCAAACTTAATAGTTATTCTGTTTCGCAGATAGCACAGACGGTTATGGGGTATAATTCCAATTTTGGATATAATTATACAGCTGCATTCGGTAGTGACAATAGTGCTTCAAATCATAATGCCTGCAATTATGACACTTATGTTCTGCCGTTATCTGATTTGGGTTTGGATGTTGGTGATACTGTGATTTTTACAAATTCACATCCGAGTACGGATTTTTTATATATGGCTGTAATGCTTAATAGTAGTTGGAACAAGGTTTCATCAAGCAATTGGGTATGGAAAAATGTTAATCGTACTGTAACGATAACAAATGAAATGCAATATATAACATTCATGGTAACGAATTCGTATTCTGACAATAATCCTTTTGATAAGAGAGATATTCCTTTTAATGATTTTAAAATGTACAAACATTCAATAACGGATGAAAATGAAATCGATTATCTATATGAATGGAGCAGGATGATTGACTATGACCGAAACCTAAATCTTGATTATGAAATATGGTGTCATAATTTTGATGCCGATTATCAGCGCCAAAATAATTATATAAATAAGAATATGCAGGATAGTCTGGAGTTTTTTAACGGATTTGACCTTGATTTGAAAACAACTTCGGATGGTGTAAGAGTATGTTGGTACAATAATACTGTTTATAATGTGCCTCAGAATACATATGAGCAGTTAAAAGAAAACTATCCTGATGTGATGACATATGAAGAAATGCTGCAATATATTAAAAAAAGCGGCAAAAAGATATTTGCCAATCTGAATCAAAATGATATAGATACCGCCAAGGCATATGGAGTAGAAGAACAGGTTTTTTTTGGAACTGAAGAGCATACAAAAGCAATCATACGTGAGCCATATAATCTTTATATTTTTTGTCAGACATCAGAAACATATGACTTAGAAGTATATAAAACCAATAAAGAAGGCAATAAAAATTTTTATATCAATACAGATATATATTTTAAACAACAATACGGCGGTGATTTTTTTACTGATGAACAGATTACTGAACTTGCAGAGCATGATATAAATATAGGACTTTCATTCTGCATGCAGAACAGGATAACAGAGTTCGTTCGGTTTTGTCGCACACATAATAGGGATACACTGAACAAAATCAATCATATTGTAATTGAAAACGAAAACAGTCTCCAATGTTTAAAAGCGGCTACAAGATATGCTTATGGTATTTGTGAGCATGATGAGGTTTATACAAAGAACTTTATTCCCTCAACCTGTGCAGCAGCTGGCTATACAGGGGATACACATTGCAGAGCGTGCGGAAATTTCATATGTAAAGGCAGTGATATTCCGCAGGTCACAACAGTAGCACTCCAAAAAACAACAATCGGATATGATTGGTATTATACAGGCAAGCAGATAACCCCGACAATCACAGTGAAAGACAGTGAAGGGAAAGCACTTGTAAGAGGAACAGATTATTCCCTGACCTATGACAGCGGAAGGGTTGAAATCGGTACATATTCCATCAAAGTAACATTCAAAGGGAATTACAGCGGAACCAAGACCTTTACATTCAAAAT